>NZ_QLST01000021.1 GCF_003293845.1 Flavobacterium tibetense
TTCCTTTATTGTAAACGGGCACAAATCCAAAGCCAAGTAACGTAAAGTTAGAGGGTTTTCTAATCCCACTCTTTTCCTCGTTGATGGTTAGTTTGAGCTTGTTCTTAAGGAACTTTTCAATCACTACGCTCGTAGCTTTCGCTTGATTATGGCTCTTGCAGTAGATACTAAAATCATCAGCGTAACGAACGAATTTATGTCCTCTTCGGGTCATTTCTTTATCCAATTGATGGAGTAAGATGTTAGACAATAGTGGGCTTAAAGGAGAACCTTGCGGAACGCCTTTTCTTCGTTTTCGTAGCTTTCCGTTGATTTTAATCGGTGCTCGAAGCCATTTGCGAATGAGTTGCATTGTGGTTTTGCATTTCACTTTTTGAAACAACAAATTCAGAAGTAAACAATGGTCAACTTCATCAAAGAAATTTTTCAAGTCAATATCCACAATGTGGTTCAGTCCTGAATGGATGTAGTCCCGTGCTTGTCCAACGGCTTGTCGGGCATTTTTGTTAGGTCTAAATCCAAAACTGCTGGGTTTGAATTCGGGTTCAAATAAAGGTGCGATGCTTTGTGAAACCGCTTGTTGCAACACTCGTTCGCTTGTTGTGGGAACTCCCAATAATCGGGTTTTTCCGTTGCCTTTGGGAATTTCTATTCCTAAAATGGGTTGAATTTGATAATTTCCTTGTTTTATTTCCATAATTAACTGGTCTTTCTTTTCTGGGAATACCTTGCGGAGTTCTTTGATAGAAACGCCATCAACACCTGCACTACCTTTATTGGCAATGACGTGTTCCAATGCTTTTTGAAAGTTGTATGGATGTACTACTTTTTCAATCATCTTAGTTTTGTTTTAACCTGTTTTCGTTAAGTAGGGCTATCTACCTAGGCAAGATTCCATTACTTATTGAAAACCTCTTTGCGTTCAGTCCTTCCTTGTTTGTGAGACCTGTGCGGTATCTATTCACACCTCGTTGCTTTCAAGTACTATGACCTCTGCTGACTTCTCTTTGTGATTAACTCGTAATCTAAGAGACCTCCCCTAGTAACCGCTTTTTCCTTCCGTCTATTCCTGGTACATCTACATGACAGTAATCTGATTTAGTAGCATGTTCAGAACACTGTTTTGGACTTCGTATTGCTGTGGATACTCATCCTTACTGCTATGCCTCTTATGTACTTTCTGTTCGTCAGTACAGACTTTTGCCGTTTGACTTCCTTCAGTGCATACCTCGCGGTAAACCACCTTGTCACGTACTAAACCTTCGAGACGTTACTCTCGCGGTTAAGGGACTCACACCCTCTGGAAAAATAACACCCCGAAAATTAGTTTTTGTAGTCAAAATTTGTATTTTTGAACTATTTGAAAAGCTTTCGGGGTGTGTCCTGCATATGCAGGGCACACACATCGGCTATAAGCAATTGGTTTTTAAGTGATTAAATGAAAAGTAAGTGAATAAATTAAACGTCTGTGCTAAACCGAAAAGTTTGGGCAAAAAATCCCCAACTGCTCATAGCCAAGAACCGTTAAAAACCAACCTAAAAAAGCTATTTTTAACTCCTCCCCATCTTTAAAATAAAACAAAAATCCCAAACTCCATTGGAATTTGGAATTTGGGATTTAAAATTTTAATATTTATTTACTAAACGTGTAATGCTCTGTTATCTGTAGCTGCTAAAGCTGCTTCTTTGATAGCTTCTGCAAACGTTGGGTGTGCGTGACTCATTCTTGAAATATCTTCTGCACTTGCTCTGAATTCCATAGCTGTAACTGCTTCTGCGATTAAATCGGCACATCTTGCTCCAATCATGTGAACACCTAAAACTTCATCAGTTTTGGCATCGGCTAAGATTTTTACAAATCCGTCAGTGTCGCCACCTGCTCTAGCTCTTCCTAATGCTTTGAAAGGGAAACTTCCTGCTTTGTAGGCCACACCATCTGCTTTTAATTGCTCTTCTGTTTTTCCAACAGCGGCAACTTCTGGCCAAGTGTACACTACACCGGGAATTAAATTATAATCGATATGTGGTTTTTGTCCAGCTAAAATTTCGGCAACCATTACTCCTTCTTCTTCCGCTTTGTGTGCTAACATTGCTCCACGAACTACATCACCAATCGCATAAACATTTGAAGCCGAAGTTTGTAAATGATCGTTTACTTCGATTTGACCTCTATCAGTAACTTTTACACCAGCTTTTTCAGCATTTAAACCATCTGTATAAGGACGACGACCCACAGAAACTAATGAATAATCACCTTCTAACGTGATGATTTCTCCTTTAGCGTTTTCTGCTTTTACCGTTACTACATCTCCAGCTCTTTCAACCGATTGTACTTTGTGAGACGTGTAGAATTTCATTCCTTGTTTTTTCAACACTTTAGTCAATTCTTTTGATAAAGAAGCGTCCATTCCTGGGATAATTCTGTCCATAAATTCTACTACAGAAACTTGCGCTCCTAAACGTAAATATACTTGACCTAATTCGATTCCAATAACACCACCACCAATGATTACCAAATGTTTTGGAACTTCTTTTAGCTTTAACGCTTCAGTTGAAGTGATGATTCTGTCTTTATCTAATTGGATAAAAGGTAAGTTGGAAGGTTTAGAACCTGTAGCAATAATAATATTTTTTGATTCGATGATTTCCGAAGAACCATCTGCTTTAGTCACTTTTACAGAAGTAGCGCTTTCAAACGAACCTACTCCATTAAAAACCGTGATGTTGTTTTTATCCATTAAGAATTTTACACCACCTGAAGTTTGATCCACAACTGCTTGTTTACGAGCAATCATTTTTTCTAAATTCACTTTTACTTCACCTGAAACTTCAATTCCGTGGTCTGCAAAATGTTGTAACTCTTCATAATAATGCGAAGAAGCTAATAATGCTTTCGATGGAATACATCCTACATTTAAACATGTTCCTCCAAGAGTGGAATATTTTTCAATAATTGCAGTTTTAAAACCTAATTGCGCGCAACGGATAGCCGAAACATATCCTCCAGGTCCAGAACCTATAATGGTTACATCAAATTGACTCATGATTTTATATAAAGTTTGTTGTTTGACTTAAATTCGGATACAAAAGTAAGGCTTTTTGAATTAATTATTTGTTACTTTTTTGGTAAATTATTATAGGTGGAATTCCAAAAAAACAAAGTCAAATTTGTTTTTTTTGGAATTACTACTAAAAGGTTTAAAAAGTTATATTAACATTATCTAGAAGCATAATAATCTCTAACCCATGCTATTACTTGATTCTCTGTTAAACTATCTGCTTTTTCAACAGCTAAACTTTCAAACGTATATAGTTTTTGTGCTACTAATTCTTTGTATAATTTATCACCCGTTTGAGCTGGTCCGAATATTACAACAGCGTCTGCATCTTTTATAAAAAAAGTGATTTTCTTAAAATAATCTGCAAACTGACGTGTTTCTCGTTCTAAAAACTTACTGTCCTGAATCACGTCTTGTGGACCGCCTTTTACTCTAGTTCCACTTCCTCCAAGTGGACGAAACTCTTCTACTTCAGACTCAATTGTGTCAATTCGTTCATTTCCTGATTCAATGGAAATAATTTTAGCTTCTCTTTTGTCAATCCAAATCCCTATCTTTTTCATAATATTGTATTTTAAAGTTGCTAAATGTTTATAAGTTTCTTTTATATGAAACAACATTCTACAATATACAAAAAAATAGTCAATTTATCTGTGTTTTATTTAATTTATTGAATAAAATCAGTAAACTTCTAAACTAAAACCATTCAACTTTTTTTATTACAATTTAAAAGCCGTTGTATTTTTAACTTGTCCAATAACAAAAGAACTGTGTGTGCTTCCAATGTGATGCAAACCGGTTAATTTAGTTATCATAAACTCTCGAAAAGTTTCCATGTCTTGAACCGCAACTTTTAGAATATAATCGTAATCGCCACTTACGTGAAAACACTCTAAAACCTCATCTAGTTGCATTACTTCATTTTCAAAAGTGGTTATAAAATCTTTGGTATGTTGCACTAATTTTACATGACAAAACACCACAAACGCTTTTTCAACTTTTTTAGCATCCAAAAGTGCTACGTATTTTCTAATTACGCCTTCACGTTCTAGTTTTTTAATTCTTTCATAAACAGCAGTAACCGAAAGATTTAAAACCATTGAAAGTTCTTTGGTAGTTTTTTTGGTATCGTCTTGTAGTAAACCTAACAACTTTTTATCTATTGCGTCCATGTTTTTTTAGTTTGTGGTTTATTGTTTGTGGTTTATTGTTGATAAATTGATTATTTGTAGTTTAAAAATCTACTATAAAGCAAATTTAATGAATAAAAAACTAATTTTTAATCAATCTATTGAAAATTAATTTAGTATTTCCGAATTTTGATTTCAATTAAACAACTAAAGCTCAAAGTTATGAAAAATTTTAATCCTGCAGACAATATTCAAGATTTACAATATTTTGGTGAATTTGGTGGTGTAAACCCATCTATTTCTGATTCTTCAACCTATACTTTCTTATCAGCAAAAACCATGTTCGATACTTTCGAGGGTAATGCTGAAGGTTGTTATTTATATTCACGCCATTCGTCGCCAAGTAATTTATATTTAGACAAAGCATTGGCAGCAATGGAAGGAACAGAATCGGCAAACGTTGCGGCTTCTGGAATGGGTGCTATTACTCCTACTTTATTGCAATTGTGTGGAAATGGCGATCATATTGTTTCAAGTAGAACGATTTATGGTGGTACGTATGCCTTTTTAAAGAATTTTGTTCCAAGAATGGGCATCAAAACTACCTTTGTTGATATTACTAAATTAGACATCGTAGAAGCTGCAATCACTCCAAATACCAAAGTTTTATACTGCGAAACGGTAAGTAATCCATTATTGGAAGTTGCTGATATTGCTTCATTGGCAAAAATTGCTAAAAAACACAACATCAAATTAGTAGTCGATAATACATTTTCACCTTTATCAGTTGCTCCTGCAAAATTGGGTGCTGATATCGTGATTCATTCCTTAACCAAATACATCAACGGAAGTAGCGATACAGTTGGTGGCGTAACTTGTGCTTCGCAAGAATTCATCAATAGTTTAAAAAATGTAAACGATGGCGCAAGTATGCTTTTAGGTCCAACAATGGATAGTTTACGTTCGGCTTCTGTAATGAAGAATTTAAGAACATTGCACATCAGAATGAAACAACACAGCCATAACGCAATGTATTTGGCTAACCAATTTGAAGCAGCTGGAATTAAAACCGTTTACCCAGGTTTAGCAAGTCACCCAAGTCATGAGATTTACAAAAGCATGATTAATCCAGAATATGGTTTTGGAGGTATGATGACAATTGATGTAGGAAGTTTAGATAAAGCCAATGCGTTAATGGAATTAATGCAAGAAAGAAACTTAGGTTATTTAGCCGTAAGTTTAGGATTCTATAAAACATTATTCAGTGCTCCAGGAACTTCAACTTCTTCTGAAATTCCACTGGAAGAACAAGCAGAAATGGGATTAACTGATGGATTAATCCGTTTTTCAATTGGTTTAGATAACGATATTGAAAGAACGTATCAAATGATGAAACAATGTATGATTGAATTGGAAATTTTATAATACATTATCTTTTAAAAGCATAAAAATCCGATTTAGCAATGAATCGGATTTTTTATTTATTTATAAAACTTTGACAATCATTTCACATTTTCTATATTGCGGCTTCAAACAAACTTAAATGGATACAAAAATTACCACAAATAAAGAACTCAGCATTTGGGAAGCTTTAATTCCTGTATTTGCTTTAATTGGAATGTTAGCTTTTAATGTATTTGTATTTGGCGATAGCGCACTAGGTGGAAGCAATCAATTTGTTTTACTATTAGGAGGAGCAGTTGCTGCAATAATGGGCTTTATGAATAAAGTTTCATACAAAACCATGCTTAATGAAGTTGCCGAAAACGTTAAATCAACTGCCGGAGCTTTATTGATTTTATTAATGGTAGGTGCTCTTGCTGGAACTTGGTTAGTGAGTGGCGTTATTCCTGCAATGATATACTATGGATTACAAATATTGAGTCCCACTATATTTTTACCTGCAACATTAATTATTTGTTCTGTAATTTCAATTGCAACAGGTAGTTCATGGACTACTTCAGCAACAGTAGGAATTGCTTTAATTGGAATTGGCGGTGCTTTGGGATTTGATTTAGGGATGGTTGCTGGAGCAGTTATATCAGGTGCCTATTTTGGCGATAAATTATCACCAATGTCTGACACTACCAATTTGGCTCCTGCAATGGCTGGAACGGATTTGTTTACACATATTCGTTACATGACATTAACAACAATTCCTACTTATATTATTACTTTTATTTTATTTGTAATTTTAGGATTGGCTTTCGATTCAGATGGAGTTGTTGAAACAACCGCACTACTTACCGATATTAAAACTGCCTTCAACATCAATGGTTGGCTATTTATTGTTCCAATTGTAGTTATTGGATTAATCATTAAGAAAACAGAACCGTTAATTGCACTTTTGATTGGAACTTTATTGGGAGGTCTTTTTGCATTATTATTTCAACCAAATATTGTTTTGTTGCTTTCTGGTGAAACAAAATTAAATTTCATTAGTGCTTACAAAGGTGTAATGAACGCAATCACAACAAAATCAGTAATACCAACAGACAACGCAACTTTAACCGACTTATTCACATCTGGAGGAATGGAAAAAATGTTGGGAACAATTTGGTTAATTATTTGCGCTATGGTTTTTGGCGGAATAATGGACGCAATTGGAGCACTTTCTAAAATTAGTCAAGTATTATTATCCTTAGCTAAATCAACTTTTGGTTTATTTGCTTCAACCGTTGGAAGTTGTTTGGCATTGAACATCACGGCTTCCGACCAATATTTAGCAATTGTAGTTCCAGGTAAAATGTTTGCTCAAGCCTATAAAGATAAAGGGTTAGCACCTGAAAACTTAAGTAGAACAATCGAAGATTCTGGAACGGTAACTTCCGTTTTAATTCCTTGGAATACTTGTGGAGCCTATCATGCATCTACATTAGGAGTTAGTACTTTTGAATTGTTACCTTTCGCTTTTTTCAATCTTATTAGTCCAATAATGACTTTAATTTTTGCCGCATTTAACATTAAAATAAAACAATTAACTTCAAGTATCGAAAAATAATTTTACATAGATAAAATCTATTTTTGTATAAAATTTAACCATTACTTTAACAAGGTAATGGTTTTTTTATTTGTAAATTAGCAAAATAAAATCCTTTCAAATAAACATTTTACAATAAAATAACACAATCTTTAAAAATTTACTATTCTATGGAACATTCAAATGACATCAGCAAATGCCCATTTCATCAAAACCAAAAAAGCTTAAGTGATGGTGTAAAAAATCACGATTGGTGGCCAAAATCTTTAAATTTAGATATTCTACACCAACATGACACCAAAACCAATCCATTGGGAGAAAACTTCAATTACGCTGAAGAATTTAAAAAACTAGATTTAGAAGCCTTAAAAAATGATTTAAAAAACTTAATGACCGATAGCCAGGACTGGTGGCCAGCGGATTGGGGTCATTATGGTGGTTTGTTTATTCGTATGGCATGGCACTCTGCTGGAACCTACAGAATTTCGGATGGTCGTGGTGGTTCTGGAACAGGAAACTTAAGATTTGCTCCATTAAACAGTTGGCCAGATAACGGAAACTTAGATAAAGCAAGACGCTTACTTTGGCCAATTAAAAAGAAATACGGAAATAAAATTTCTTGGGCTGATTTAATGATTTTGGCAGGAAATATGGCTTACGAATCCATGGGTTTAAAAACTTTCGGATTTGCTGGAGGTCGTGAAGATATTTGGCATCCTGAAAAAGATATTTATTGGGGAGCCGAAAAAGAATGGTTAGCCGCATCAGGAGGAGAAGGAACAAGATATTCAGGCGAAAGAGATTTAGAAAATCCGTTAGCAGCTGTAATGATGGGGTTAATTTACGTAAACCCAGAGGGCGTTGATGGCCAACCTGATCCATTAAAAACCGCTCATGATGTCCGTATCACATTCAAACGAATGGCTATGAACGATGAGGAAACCGTAGCTTTAACAGCTGGAGGTCACACCGTTGGAAAAGCACACGGAAATGGTGATGCTTCTACTTTAGGTCCAGAACCAGAGGCTGGTGCTATAGAAAACCAAGGTTTTGGCTGGTTAAATCCAAATGGTGGCGGAGCAAATGCGGTTACCAGTGGATTGGAAGGTTCATGGACAACACATCCAACGCGTTGGGATAACGAATATTTCAATTTGTTATTAAACCACGATTGGGAATTAAAGAAAAGTCCGGCTGGCGCTTGGCAATGGGAACCAATCAACATCAAGGAAGAAGACAAACCAATCGATGCTCACAATCCGTCTGTAAGAAGAAATCCGATTATGACCGATGCCGACATGGCGATGAAAATGGATCCGGCTTATAGAGAGATTTCGGAACGTTTTCATAAAGATCAAGCCTATTTCTCAGAAGTATTTGCAAGAGCTTGGTTCAAATTAACGCACAGAGATTTAGGTCCAAAGAACCGCTATTTAGGCGCTGATGCACCAAAAGAAGATTTGATTTGGCAAGATCCAATCCCAACAGTAGATTATACTTTAACCGATGCTGAAATTGAAGATTTAAAAGTAAAATTATTGAATTCAGGATTAACTAGAACGGAGTTAATCAATACCGCTTGGGACAGCGCAAGAACATTTAGAGGTTCCGACATGAGAGGAGGCGCTAATGGAGCAAGAATCCGATTAGAACCACAGAGAAATTGGGTTGCCAATGAACCAGAAAGATTACAAAAAGTATTAAACAAATTAGTCGAAATTCAAGCTGGTTTATCGAAAAAAATAAGTTTAGCAGATTTGATTGTTTTAGGCGGAAGCGCTGCAATCGAACAAGCCGCAAAAGAAGGCGGATTTAACGTTAAAGTTCCTTTCAACGCTGGAAGAGGTGATGCTTCACAAGAAATGACAGATGCTGAATCATTTGAAGTATTAGAACCAACAAACGATGCCTTCAGAAACTTCATGAAAGCAAAATATGTTGTAGAACCTGAAGAATTAATGTTGGATAAAGCACAATTATTGGGATTAACTGCTTCAGAAATGACGGCTTTAATCGGAGGAATGCGTGTTTTAGGAAGCAACTTTGGAGGAACCAAACATGGTGTTTTCACGGATAAAGAAGGTATACTTACCAATGATTTCTTCGTAAACTTAACCGACATGAACTATTCTTGGAAACCTGTTGGTGACAATCTATACAACATCGTAAACAGAAAAACAGGCGTAACCAAATGGACTGCGACAAGAGTTGATTTAATCTTTGGTTCGAATTCTGTTTTACGTGCTTATGCAGAAGTCTATGCGCAAGACGATAACAAAGAAAAATTTGTGAAAGATTTCATCCATACTTGGGTAAAAGTCATGAATGCGGATCGCTTTGATTTGTAACCAATACATTATATCACTAAGAACCTTCAATTTTATTGGAGGTTTTTTTATGAATAAAAACCAATTAAATGGATTAAAAAAACACTATCAATTTTACTTATAATTTAATAAGAAATTAGCATTAACTTACTATTGAATTGGCTGAATTTTCAGTAATTTTGCACCGTGAAAAACAATAGTAACATTTAAATACAAAATCATGGCATTAGTTGGAAAAAAATTCCCAAACATTACAGTAGATGCAATCTCTTTTATGGGAGATAACTTAAGAATTAACGTTTTAGAAGAAGCAGTAAACAACAACAAAAAAGTAATTTTATTTTGGTATCCAAAAGACTTTACTTTTGTTTGTCCAACAGAATTACACGCTTTTCAAGCAGCTTTACAAGAATTTGAAAAAAGAAATACAATGGTAATTGGTGCTTCTTGTGATACTAACGAAGTACATTTTGCATGGTTAAATACAGCAAAAAACAACGGTGGAATTGAAGGTGTAACTTACCCACTTTTAGCTGATACTACAAGAAACTTAGCTGCTGCTTTAGACATTTTAGATGCAGAATGGGTTTACAATCAAGAAGTAAATGATGAAATCTTAGAAGGTTCAAACGTAACTTTTAGAGCGACTTACTTAATTGATGAAACAGGTAAGATTTTCCACGAAAGTGTTAACGATATGCCATTAGGAAGAAACGTAAACGAGTACTTAAGATTAATCGATGCGTATACACACGTTCAAACTAAAGGTGAAGTTTGTCCAGCTAACTGGGAAGAAGGAAAAGAAGCAATGAATGCTGATAGAAATTCAACTGCGGCTTATTTAGCGGCTAATTAATATTTGTTTCAAGTTTCAGGTTTCAGGTTATTCAACTTGGAACTTGAAACTTTAAACTTTAAACTAAAAAAAATGTTTACAGAAATAGAACAAGATAATTTAGCGGAAATTATTGCCAACAATGAAACGGTTGTGGTACAATACTCAGCTTCATGGTGTGGCAATTGCCGTATTATGAAACCAAAATTCAAAATGATGGCATCGCAAAACGAAGCTATTCCTTTTTTAATGGTTGATGCAGAACAATTTCCAGAATCTAGAAAATTAGCAAAAGTGGACAATTTACCAACATTTGCTACTTTTAAAAATGGCGTTTTGGTCAACCAAACACAAACTAATAAAGCTGAAGTTTTAGCGGAATTGGTAACAGAAGTAATCTAATTTCAATGTTTAACTTAAAACTTGAAACCTTAAACTTGAAACAAAATTAATTATGAAATTACCCGTAATCAAACAATTAACCCAATTCATCGAAGAGAATGACCAAGACTACATTGTAGAAACAATAGAAGTTTTGGAGAATCTTTGTGAAGTTCCTTCGTTAAAAGATGAAGAACTGGATGTAATTGGTGAACTAATTTCCAATATGTATGGCGCATTGGAAGTCCATAAAATGGTGAAAAATGGTGCCGATAAAAAAACCGCACTCAACGACTTTATGAAACGTGTTTTAGGCTCCATAGACAAATAATTTTTTCAATAATATAATTTAAAGCTTTATGTTTTTCACATAAAGCTTTTTTTATACAAATAACTTAGGTTGATAAAATTTTATATGCATTCATAGTAATTTAACAATTTATTTATATATTCGTAATTAATTGTAAATAATTTGTTTATGAATAAAACTACCCCCCTAGTAAGTTTACTTTTATTTTTTTTATTTTTTAATGCTTTTGGTCAGGTTACTGAACTTCAATACAAACCTAGACCGGCAGCTTACGAATTTTATCAGAATTTTGGAGATACCTTAATCGTTAGTTTACGAACTCCCAATGTTGAAAATTCATTTGAAAGTAAATTACCTTATCCAATGATTTTTATACATGGATTAAATTCTAGTTCGGAAACTTGGAACGATTCCTTCAACTATTACAACAGTCAATACGGATGGCAATTTGGAGGAAGATTTGATTTTTGTTTGAATGCAGATGGAAACAATGCAACTACCAATCTAAATTTTTTTCCAACTCCAGGTGCTGATATTGCAGCGTTTGAAACCACGGTTCAAAATGGTGATTATTACTCAGTCAATTTCAATGTAAATACAGATGGATCAATTGGAAGTGCTGCATTAAGCAACCAATCTGCTATTTACAAACAAGGCGTTGCTGTAAAAAAAGCTGTTGAAAGAGTCATGCAGCTGACTGGAAAAGATAAAGTTATTTTAGTTGGACATAGTATGGGCGGCTTGGCTTCTAGACAATACATTCAAAACCCTGAAAATTGGCAAGCAGACAATTACCATCATGTAGCTAAATTACTAACACTCGGAACACCACACGGCGGAAGTAACGCAAGTGATTCTGGATTGGGGTGGTTTGCAGGAATTGACACTAGAAGTGAAGCTATTAGAGATTTAAAAATTTCTTATTATTACAGTGGTGATCAAGGAAGGTTCCTTTTTGGCGGACAAGAAATCAACAATTCATCCAATATGAACGAACATTTAGCCGATCCTGATTTTTACAATATTGATGTTAACTGTAATGGTATTTTGGGTGAAAATATTGTTGGTCTAAATGCTAAGCCTATTGATCATTTTATCGATTATTCCACTGTAATTGGCAGAATTACAAACTTATTTGGGTCAAATATTACTACAGATGGAGTTGTTGAAGAACCGCAATCAAGAATGGATACTTATTTAACTGGTTTAACTTATCCAACCAAAGTTTTTCTTTTTAACTCAGGTTATGATTTGATAGAGAATCATACAGAATTACCTGGATATTACTACCAAATGATGCAAGGTTTAGACGAACCTAATTTTAGACAACTAGCTTACCAAGTTCAAACAAATAAAGAATATACTGGTTTTACAACCGTTCAAAGTCCGGTTGGTGCAGATAATGACTTTTTTAAATTTACTGTTGATAATACTTATGATGCAACTGTAAACGTTAGCAGCATTGTTACAAGTTCCATGAATGCTACAATATTAGATAGTGCTGGAAATCCAGTTGGAGCTTCTCAAAGCAATTCTGGAAGTACAATTGGTTTCACTAGAGTTTTAACTGCTGGTGATTATTTCTTACGAATTGTAAGCACCAATCCAACGAACACTAATTACCAAACACCTTACCGATTCACCATTAATACCACTTTAGCAACTCCAACAAATGCTTTTGCTGATTTAATGTATTATCCAAATCCAGTTAAGGATGTTTTACACTTAGACAATATCTCACTTTCAAAAGTTAGTGTATTTAGTGTTTTAGGACAATTAGTAGCAGAAAAGAGCTTTGATTCAACAACTAATTCAATCGACTTAAGTCAGCTAAATAGTGGCATTTACTTAGTTGTCTTGGAAGGTGAAAACCAACAGCATACAATCAAAATTATTAAGGAATAACTTAAGTACATAAAAAATGAAACGCTCAATAAAATTGAGCGTTTTTTTTTATTTTATTTGAGAAAACACATAATGCATTTCAGAAGCAATTTCTAAACTTCGTTCAGCATATTTGGCATTCATAAATTCGGTTCCGTCAAAAGCTTTTGGATCATCATAACGAATTGGTAAACGCTTTTCTGCTCCTGCAATAAAAGGACAACCTTCGTCCGCTTGTGAACAAGTCATAATTGCAGCAAAATGAGATTGTGGATTGAACGTGGCATCAAAAACTTTCGAAAAACAAATTAATGAATGCTCATTTTCATCAAATTTTACCGCGTAAACCGGATTTTTTTCTTCGCTTAACTTTTCAATTTGAAATCCTTGATTTTGCAAAGTTTCTCCAACTTTTGGAAACATTGCTGTTGCTTCCGTTCCGCCAGAATAACAAAATACATTTTTAATTCCAAAATGAAATGCCATAGTTTGTGCCCAAATTTGTGACAAATGACTTCTTCTTGAATTATGCGTACAAATGAAATTTAAGCGCACTTCTTCGTTTGTATTTACTTTGTTTTGAATGTACTGTACCAAAGTATTTAAAATTTCTTTTCTTTCCTCAGAAACAGGAATTTCAGCAATTGATTTGATGGTATTTGATAAATTGTCGAACATATATTTTAAATAATTAAGATTTCTTTAAACTCTTTTAAAAACGCAAAAAATAAAATGTTGTGTTGTATCAAACGGTGTTTGATGGTTTTCGGTAAAACAGTTTATTTTTGAAAATCCTGTTTGAAAAATAGCTTCAAATTTAGCTTCTGAATATTGTGTGATTTCTAATCCGCTACATTTTAATGGTCCGTTTTCTGAAAAAGTTCCCATAAAAAGTAAACCATTGGTATGCATTACATTGGTAACTAAAGATTTATATTTAGAAATTTCAGTTTCATTGGTTAAAAAATGAAAACTAGCTCTATCGTGCCAAACATCAAATCTAGTTTCAGGTTGAAAATCCAAAACATCTGAAACAATGAATGTCACTAGTTTAGCTTTTTCTCCTAACCTGTCTTTAATTCGGTTGATTGCATTTTCAGAAATATCTAATAGATGTAAATTGGTATAACCCAATTCCAATAAGTTATCAATCAAATAGCTATCACCACCGCCAATATCAATGATTTTAGCATTTTTTGGAATTTGATTTTCAACAAAAAAGTTGATTGAAGTTGTTGGCTTTTGTTGGTACCAACTCACCTCTGTTTCTTGCTTAGTAGCAAATACTTTTTCCCAATGTTCTTTTTTTTCTGACATGTTTTATTTATAACCACTAAGTTCACAAAGAAGGCAAAAAGGACATTATGAACTTTTATTTAAAATTTAACAACAACCTGATTCTGGTGTACAACAAGACGTTTCTTTTGGTTTCCATTCACCTATTTTAACCTTTGGTTTTTCAGTTGGGATACCGCATTTATCTTTGGCTAAACAATCTGTAAGTTGGGATTCCAATTGAAAATATTCACCATTGAAACCTAAATTAAATTTACCAATAGTATTTGGCATTTGGTATTCCACTTCTATTTCTAAATCAGGCAAAGCCAATGTTTTTTCAGACAACTCAATAATATGTAACAACTTTTCAGGATGCAAACGATGGTCATAATCATTAGCTTCCCATAATTGAAAATTGATTTTTTCTTCTCTTCGAACCGTTCCGCCACAATCAATAAAATGTTTGCTTACGATACCCACTTCGGTAACATGAAAATGGTTGGGAACAAATTCCCCATTAGGCAATTGAAAACCTATAGTAGTCAATTCCTTTAACTTGTTTTTAATTTCTGATAGTTTCATTTTATAGAATGTTTTAATTGTAATTTTTGAAAATTTAACAGCATTTGTTCTTGAGCTTATTGGAAATTCCTCCAAAAAAAGCTTCTAAAAGCGCTATTGTTTCTGAATTTAAACAATAACAAATTGAAGTTCCTTCTATCGTTCCTTGAATAATATTGGCATTTTTCAATTCTTTTAAATGTTGTGAAACCGTTGGTTGCGCCAAAGGCAATTCATTTACAATATCACCACAAATACAAGAATCTACGTTCAATAAATATTCAACAATAGCAATTCTAGCAGGATGTGCCAATGCCTTTAGTAATTGTGCCATTTCATTCTGCTGGTCTGAAAAAAAATCGGATTTAGTTGCTCCCATTACTTATATTTATATATTGCAATATTACGATAAATAGTTGAAATAAAAAAGTAAAGAACAAAAAAAAGTCCTGATAAAAATCAGGACTTAATTATTTACTAGGATTAAGAATTATTCTCCTTTATCCATTCTTGCTTTTAATTCAGCTAAAGCGTCGATATCTCCTAAAGTAGATTTCTCAGCATTGTTATTAGATGAAGTTGAAGTTGCAGCTTCTTTAACTACTTTTTCTTCTTCTTCACGGAAAATAGCTGTGTGAGAAGCTACTACTCTTTTGAATTCTTTATTGAACTCAATTACTTTGAAATCAGCTGTATCACCTTTTTTCAATTTCTTTCCGTCTTCTTTTTCTAAATGACGTGTTGGAATGAAAGCAACGATATCTTCTCCGAATTCAACTGTAGCACCTTTGTCAACAATTTCTCCGATTGTTCCGTTGTGGATAGTTCCAACAGCAAAACCATCTTCGTATTTATCCCAAGGATTAGCAGTAGTTTGTTTGTGACCTAAAGATAATTTACGACCTTCAACGTCTAATTCTAAAACAACTACATCTAATTTATCACCTACGTTTACAAATTCTGATGGGTGTTTAATCTTCTTAGTCCAAGATAAATCAGAGATATATACTAAACCGTCGATTCCTTCTTCTAATTCTACGAAAATTCCGAAGTTTGTGAAGTTTCTAACGATTCCAGTGTGTTTAGAACCTACTGGGTATTTAGCAGTGATATCAGTCCATGGATCTTGCGTCATTTGTTTGATACCTAAAGACATTTTTCTTTCTTCTCTATCAAGAGTTAAAACAACAGCCTCTACTTCGTCACCAATTTTCATGAAATCTTGTGCACTTCTTAAGTGAGTAGACCATGACATTTCAGAAACGTGGATTAAACCTTCAACACCTTCAGCAACTTCGATGAAAGCACCGTAATCAGCTAAAACAACTACTTTACCTTTTACTTTATCACCAATAGTTAATTTAGCATCTAAAGCATCCCATGGATGAGCGTTTAATTGTTTTAAACCTAATTGAATTCTTGTTTTCTCATCATCGAAATCAAGGATTACAACGTTTAATTTTTGGTCTAATTCAAGAACTTCACTTGGGTGATTGATTCTTGACCAAGATAAGTCAGTAATATGGATTAATCCATCTACACCACCTAAATCAATGAACACACCGTAAGAAGTAATGTTTTTAACAACACCTTCTAATACTTGTCCTTTTTCTAATTGACCAATAATTTCTTTTTTCTGTTCTTCAATATCTGCTTCAATAAGCGCTTTATGAGAAACTACTACGTTTTTGAATTCGTGGTTGATTTTCACTACTTTGAATTCCATAGTTTTGTTCACATATTGATCGTAATCACGAATTGGTTTTACATCAATTTGAGAACCTGGTAAGAATGCTTCAATTCCGAAAACATCTACAATCATACCACCTTTAGTTCTACACTTCACGAAACCGTTAACGATTTCACCAGTATCATGAGCAGCGATAACTCTATCCCATGCTTTGATTGTTCTAGCTTTTCTGTGCGATAATACTAATTGACCTGTTCTATCTTCACGAACATCGATAAGTACTTCTACTTTATCACCTACTTTTAAGTTAGGGTTGTAACGAAATTCGTTTAAAGAAATTACACCTTCTGATTTAGCGTTGATATCAACGATAGCGTCTCTATCTGTAATTCTTACTACTACTCCTTCTACTACATCTTGATCATCTGTAGAAATAAAAGTTTTAGATACTAAATCTTCAAACTCTTGTAAGTTTTTTTCATCAACTGGATCGATACCTTCTTGGTAATTGTGCCAGTTAAAACTCGCTAAAAATTCTTCTTGTGTTTTGTTAATTTCAGACATGCTGATTAAAAATTTGTATCCTGCGTTTTTAATGAGTTTCTTATGCAGTTTAAAAACAACAGAAGTTGTTTACATAATTAATTGATTCCTAATGGAAACTCGTCTCTGCCAAAAGGTGTGCAAAGGTACTATTATATTTTTAATTTACAAAAACTTATTAAAATTTAAACACTTACTTTTTGTGTTTTTTATTCCAAAGTAAAAGGAAATATAAAACCACAATGAGAAATAATAGCACTGCAAAAAACAACCAAATTGCCGGCCAATCTTTTGTTGCGTTTGTTGTAAAAAAAGAATCTATCAACAAACCACTTGTAAAACTTCCAAATAAGGCTCCAAAACCATTAACTACCATTACAAAAAATCCTTGCATACTACCACGGTATTCTTTAACCGTGTTTTCATCTAGATAAATAGACCCTGCAATTAAAAAAAAGTTAAATGCCATTCCATAAAAAACACATGACATCAATACCAAAAACAAACTATTTTCAGGCGAAACCAAAGACAGCAAAAGGAATTTTATTGTCCAAGCTATAAAACTTAACAATACAATTATAGGAATTGAAAGTCGCTTCAAAACAAACGGCATCAACAATATAAAAAAGACTTCCGCAATTTGCGAAACCGAAACCACAATGGCAGGATATTTCACCAAAATAGCTTCTGGATTAGAAATAGTAGTTTTGATGTCATGCAAAAATGGATTGGTATAGCCATTGGAAACAATCAATGCGATTCCAAAGAAAAAGGCAAATCCGAAAAAGTAATACACTTCTTTATTAGTAATGGCTTGAAAAATATGGAGTCCAAAGGCTTTTTGGAAAGAAAATGGAGATTTTGGTTTAATTCTTGGCGCTTCAGAAATAAAAAAAGTAACTACAAAAAGTACCAATGAAGCCAAACTCGACAAATAAAATTGGTAAACCGAAGTTTCATTACCTGATAAACTTACTAACCAAAGTGCCAGAATAAATCCAATAGAACCCCAAACTCTAATTTTTGGATAAATCGACTTGACATTGTAATTCTCTTCATTTAATTTGGAATAGCAAAAGCTAACCAACATGGGAATGGATGCCATATATGCAATCATATACAACAACAAAACTAAAAAAAACAAAGTAGGATTTAAAATAGAAGGTAAAAACAACATTAAAAGTGCCGCTGTCAAATGCAACGTCCGATACACTTTCATTAAACTAAAATAGCGGTCAGTTAAATACCCAAAAAAGGCAGGGAATCCAATAGCTGAAATTCCAATAGTAGCATAAATATAACCAAACTGACTGGGCGACCAACCCAATTGAAACAAATAAGAGCCAATGGTTATCAACCAACAACCCCAAATAAAAAACTGTAAAAAATTAAGTAGATTTAATTGGAGTTTTGTATTCATACATTTACCTGTTTACAACATCTTGAACCATTTGCAAAACCAATTCAAATTGCTCTGTTTTACTCATGGAAGAATTATCAATTTCAATAGCACTCGAAGCTTTAACCAAAGGCGAATCTTCACGGTTTGTATCGATATAATCTCGCTCTTGTACATTTTGTAAAACTTCTGCGAAAGTTACGTGTTGGCCTTTTTCTACCAATTCATCAAATCGTCTTTTAGCACGCGTTTCTGCAGAAGCTGTCATGAACAATTTTAATTCCGCATCAGGAAAAACTACCGTTCCAATATCTCTTCCGTCCATTACAATGGCTTTTTCTTTGCCCATTTCTTGTTGTTGCTCTACTAATTTGGCTCTAACTTCTGAAATTTCTGCAATTTTACTCACAAATCTTGACACTTCTAAAGTACGAATTTCTTGCTCCACACAAACGCCATTCAAATACATTTCTGCAAAACCCAATTCCGCATTGAACTGAAAATGCAATTTAACATTGGGCAATGCATTCACAATAGCTTCTTTATCTAAAGCGTTATCAGTTACCCAACCATTTTGCATCATATAATAAGTCACAGCACGATACATAGCGCCGGTATCTACATAAACATAACCTAATTTTGTTGCTAGTTGTTTGGCTAACGTACTTTTTCCTGTTGACGAAAATCCGTCTATTGCTATGGTAATTTTTTTCATTTTTAATTTCTTCAAGTAAACACACTATTTATTTATATATGTAGCTATATTTTGTGTATTCAAACTTTTAATTGTTATGAATTTATCCATAAAATATCTGTTTCGATATTCTACAATTAAATAAATTGGTTCATTATTAAAAAAAATTGTATCATTTTTTACATCCATATTCTTAAAAGAAATTACATCTCCAAAATCATTTGAACTCTTTTGATAGATTTTCCATGTTGAATTTTGTAAATCACTTTTATCAAATTTACAAGAAATCATAGAATAACATAAAAATAGAAAAAATAAAACTCTCATATTTTGTTCGGTTTTTAAACTTTCAAATTTTACTATTCTTTTTAAATGCATTAATAACCTCTATCTCTATCCAAATCAATCATCAACCCAAACAAACTAGTATTTGCTGCCACTGTATATCGAGAATAAGAATAATCAAATTTTACTTTTCCAAAACGAATACCAACACCAACTGAAATTCCAGAGAAATTTCTTTGGTCCACAATTCGCAATTCTTCACCTCTTCTGAAATTATATCCCAATCGTAAATTAAACCCTTTTTCTGGAAATAATTCGGCACCAACAATTACATGACGCAATGCATTATTAAAAAAGGACACTTTTTCTTCGTTTGAGTTACCGTCTAATGTTCCTTCTGCTCTATTGGGATTTGAAAAGGCAATATTCCATTGTTGCAAGTTTTCCAATGTCAAGTGCCAACGAATCGGAACATGTTCCATCAATTGCGAAATTCCAGCATCAATTGACAATGGTAATTTCTCATTCACATTATCATAAGGTTTGATTTGAAACCCAAGATTTCGAATGGAAATGGCATAATTGATATCATTCTTGTCATCAATATATAAAAACCCAATATCCGTTGCGGCTCCCCAAGAATTATAAGTTTCTAAGGTTGAAGAAATTAATTTTACATTAGCACCCAAATACATATTAGTCCAAGGAATATTATAAGCATAACCTAATGATAAAGCTGTTTCGCTTCCTGTAAAATCGGATGTTAAATTACCCATTTCATCTCTTCCTTCGAAAGTTCCGTAATTGATATAACTTACTCCTGCGTGAAAGGTTTGTACATGTCTATCCCAAGTGTAAGCATAAGCAGCTGTTCCATAAGAAACTTCACCGAAATAACTACCATAATTAACCGAAAGTCGGTTGCTCATTTCTTGATTAATAGTAGCTGGATTATAAAAAGCTTGATTGACATCAAAGTCAACAACCGTAAGGACTTTTCCGCCCAAAGCCGCTTGACGAGGCGATTGTGCTAAGTTCAAAAATTGGTATACGTACTTACCTCCTATTTGTCCAAAATGAGTAGTGGTAACGAATAACAGAAAAAGTACTACAAGTTTTCTTAGCATTTTTAAATAAGTGTCAAAGCTATAACGCTGATGCGAAGATAAAATTATATCATCTATATTAAAAACAAATTCCGACTAATTTACATTAGCCGGAATTCTATTTACGATTAAAAACGCTTAGTTCAGTTTTTTTGCGTCTTTTACTTTCTGATTTAAAACTGCAATTTCAATTACTTCGCTCATTTTATCTACATAATGAAATTTCAATCCTTTCAAATATTCAGGTTTGATTTCCTCTATATCACGTTTGTTTTCATGACACAAAATAATTTCTTTAATATTGGCTCTTTTGGCAGCCAGAATTTTTTCTTTAATCCCACCAACAGGCAATACTTTACCACGCAACGTAATTTCACCAGTCATTGCCAAATGTTTCTTCACTTTCTTTTGTGTAAAAGTAGAAACCATCGAAGTTAGCATGGCAATTCCAGCACTTGGTCCATCTTTTGGTGTAGCACCTTCTGGCACGTGAATGTGAATATTATTGGTCGATAAAACTTCAGCATCAATTCCTAATTTTTCCGAATTTGATTTAATATATTCCAAAGCAATAGTAACCGATTCTTTCATAACAGTTCCTAAATTTCCTGTCATGGTCATGTTTCCTTTTCCTTTGGAAATAGTAGATTCTATAAATAAAATATCACCACCAACCGATGTCCAAGCCAAACCAGTAACCACTCCAGCCACATCATTATCTTCATATTTATCGCGCTCCATTCTTGGTGCTTTCAAAATAGAAACAATGTCTTCATCCGAAACTTTTACATTATACGGTTCTTCCATCGCAATTGATTTTGCTGCATGACGAACCAATTGGGCAATTTTTTTCTCTAAACCACGAACACCCGATTCTCTTGTATAACCTACAACTACTTTTTCAAGCTGTTTTTTACCAATTTGCAAATGTTCTTCAGTTAAACCGTGTTCTTTCAATTGCTTTGGCACCAAATGTCTTCTAGCGATTTCAACCTTTTCTTCAATCGTATAACCCGACATATTGATGATTTCCATTCTATCGCGAAGTGCGGGTTGAATGCTCGACAAACTATTGGAAGTTGCCACAAACATCACTTTTGATAAATCAAATCCAATTTCTAAAAAATTATCATGAAACTCCGAATTTTGCTCAGGATCCAAAACTTCTAACAAAGCAGACGACGGATCACCATTAAAGCTACTCGATAGTTTATCAATTTCGTCCAATACAAAAACAGGATTAGACGTTTTCGCTTTTTTAATACTTTGAATAATTCTTCCTGGCATAGCACCAATATAAGTTTTTCTATGACCACGAATTTCCGCTTCATCACGCATTCCTCCCAACGAAACGCGAACATATTCTCTTCCCAAAGCTTCTGCAATAGACTTTCCAATGGAAGTTTTACCAACACCAGGAGGTCCGTACAAACACAAAATAGGTGATTTCATGTCGTTTCGCAATTTAAGAACTGCCAAATGTTCGATGATACGTTGCTTCACATCTTCCAATCCGAAATGGTCGCGATCTAAGATTTTTTGGGCACGTTTTAAATCAAATTTATCTTTGGTATATTCGTTCCAAGGCAATTCTAAAAACAGTTCAATATAATTGCGTTGCACCCCAAAATCAGGTGAATTGGGATTGGTACGTTGTAATTTAGAAACCTCTTTTTCAAAATGTTGGGCTACTTTATCATCCCATTTTTTGGTTTTCGCTTTCTGACGCATTTCTTCAATTTCAGCTTCATACGAAACGCCGCCCAATTCTTCTTGAATGGTTTTCATTTGTTGCTGCAAGAAATATTCGCGCTGTTGCTGGTCTAAATCGAAACGAACTTTGGATTGAATATCGTTTTTCAATTCCAATTTTTGCATTTCTAAATTCATGAAACGCAAAGTTTCTAACGCTCTATCTTTCAAATTATTAATCGAAAGTAATCCTTGTTTGTCTTCCACCGATAAATTCATATTGGAAGAAACAAAGTTGATTAAGAACGGTGAACTTTCAATGTTTTTAATGGCAAAAGTAGCTTCCGTTGGAATATTCGGACTCTCTTTAATTATTTCGATAGCTAAATCTTTGATAGACTCGACAATAGTATGAAACTCAACATCTTTTTTCTCAGGACGAATTTCTTCAAATTCCTTTACAGTCGCTTTCAAATACGGTTCTTCTTGCGTAAAGGCATCAATTTCAAAGCGTTTTTTTCCTTGAAGAATTACGGTAATATTACCATCAGGCATTTTTAGTACGCGGATTATTTGGGCAACAGTACCAATGTGATGCACATCAGCTGGCGTAGGTTCTTCTACACTTTCATCAATTTGAGAAACTACACCAATTACTTTTCCAGCGGCATTGGCATCGTTAATCAATTTTATAGATTTATCTCTTCCAGCAGTAATTGGAATAACTACTCCAGGGAAAAGAACCGTATTTCGTAAAGGTAAAATAGGTAAATCGCCTGGTAAGGCTTCATTATTCATTTCTTCTTCATCTTCTGGCGTCAATAACGGAATTAATTCAGCATCCGATTGAATCTCTTGAAGTGACAGATTGTCTAGTGTAAGTATTTTTTGATTTGGCATATTTTAAAATAAGTCATTTTGTCATTAATTCAATTCACAAATGTATTGGATTTTATTCAAAACACTGATTAACAACATCATAAATAAATCCTAATAAATTGGAACTAATTAAGTTCAAGATTTATGCCATAAAAAAATCCCGAAGGTTAGTTCGGGATTATGTTCATCTAGAAAAGTGTATAATCTACTAAAATAGATATATAATTGACCCCTGCTGAGTTTGTTGTTGACTTAATTGGACCAACACCTTTAGCATACCACGCTTCAGTAATTACTTCAGTTGGTGGAATACCTGCAGAAGATACTGTTTGATTCATTCTTACTTTAATTACATTGTTATATGTTACTCCATCCACAACTTCGGTAACATTTTTAGCTAAGATAGTCCCTGTGTAAGTTGTATTCATAGTTATGGTAGCAATACCTGGATATGTAGTAGTTTGAGAATAAGTACCATTCCAAGTTTGTCCAACATTTAAATTATCTTTTAAAATGATATATTCATAACCCGTTTGAGTTCCTGTCATTCCACCAGCATTGATATTGATATCATCGGTCTTCAATTTATATACACCATTACTCTTGTTCAACCAATTAGTTGCACTTCCAGAAGATGATGTTCCTGAACCGGATTGTGGAGCAAATTTATAGTATAAGGCACCACTAAAAGTTCCTGTACCAACAATTTTAATTGGATCAAGTAATACACCATCACGTTCCATATGCCAAACATTATTAATTGCTGTTGGCCAATAATCAGCTGTTGTTGAACCAGTTCCTCCTGTATTACCACCTCCTGTATTACCACCTCCTGTACCACCACCAGTATTACCGCCTCCTGTATTTCCATTATCAGAACTTAATAAAGCTGGATCTAGGGGTTCAACATTATCACATGAAACAAAAGTAATTGACATAAATAGCATTATCGCTACATAAAATATATTTTTCATTTTTTAATATTTTTTCCAAATATATGCAATAATTTATTTTTTCACCCTTGATAGTAAAAAAAATCCTACCACAAAAAACACAATTAAAAACAAAATAGCGTTTTGAGCTTTTCCTGTAATATCAGTGATGTAGCCATATAAAAACATGCCAATCACTATTCCAATTTTTTCAGCTACATCATAAAAACTAAAAAAGGAAGTGGTATCAACAGTATTTTCAGGAATTAATTTGGAATACGTAGAACGTGAAAGCGATTGAATCCCACCCATTACTAATCCAACCGAAGCGGCTGCAATATAAAAATCATTGGGAGTAACCACAAAATAAGCATAGGCACAGATGATAATCCATAAAAAATTAATGAACATCAATACTTTTATATTTCCAAATGCTGCAGAAGCTTTTGATGTAGCCCAAGCGCCAAAAACAGCAATAATTTGTATCAGTAAAATACTCAAAATTAATCCAGTTGTTCTATTGGCATCACTTCCCCAAGCTACTTCCTTTTCACCAAAATAAGCAGCAATAATCATCACCGTTTGCACCGCCATACTGTAAACAAAGAACGCTCCTAAATAACGTTTCAGTGATTGCAATTCTTTAATTTGGCGCCAAACTTTTCGTAATTCTTTAAAACCGTTGAAGATGATATTTTTTTGGAGCTTATTTCCGTTTTTGGTGTCTGGCAAATAATAATAGGTATATTGACTAAATCCTATCCACCAAATACCAACCAATAAAAAGGAATAACGCATCATTTGTAGTTTATGTTCGTCTGGCACTAACATTACCATAGCTAAATTAATTAGCAATAAAACTACGCTTCCAATGTATCCCAATCCATAGCCTTTGGCACTGATTCGATCTTGTTGCTCAGGATAAGCTATATCAGGTAAATAGGAATTATAAAAAACCAAACTTCCCCAAAAACCAATCAAAGCCGTCATATAAGTTATAAGTCCGAAATAAATATTTTCCAATTGAAAAAAGAACAGCAACATACAAGAAATGGCGCCCATATAACAGAAAAATTTCAAGAAAAACTTCTTATTTCCCATGTAATCGGCAATTCCGGATAATAAAGGAGAAAGTATCGCAATAATTATAAAACCTAAAGCTGTAGTATAACTTATTATAGATTCACTACGAATATCGAAACCAAATAACACAATAGAATCAATTCCTTTAGCACGAAACAACGCACCATAATACAACGGAAAAATAGACGATGAAATAACCAACGCATACACCGAATTAGCCCAGTCATAAAACGCCCAAGCATTTAAAAGTTTTGCACTTCCTTTTTCTAAATTAGCCATAGAATAAAATAAAAAAGCTGCCCTTAATTGAGCAGCTTCGAAGATATAACTTTTTTACAAATTACTTAAACACCACACCAAATTTTGCAGCTTCCGCTTTTGCTTGTGGAACTAAAGCCGTCAAATCTTTTATACGCGATTCATTACTTGGATGCGTACTCAAAATTTCTGGTGGCGCTTGACCCCCAGAAGCTGCCGACATACGTTCCCAAACATAAACCGCATTAATTGGATCATAGCCTGCAATAGCCATTAAGATTAATCCAATTCTGTCGGCTTCTGTTTCGTGCTTTCTGCTAAACGGTAACATTCCACCTACTTGAGAACCAACTCCGTAAGCTTGCATAATCAAAGCTTGTGTTTGCGGATCTTTATTCCCAACTGCTACTTGTGTTCCCACAGCTCCCAATTGTTGAATTAAACCAGCACTCATTCGTTGTTGACCATGATTCGCTAAAGCATGTGCAACCTCATGACCCATTACCGCTGCAATACCTGCATCATCTTTACAAATTGGTAAAATACCCGTATAAAAAACGATTTTTCCTCCTGGCATACACCAAGCATTCACTTCTTTACTATCAACCAATTTATATTCCCATTCATAACCTTGTAAATACTCTGAATGCCCATTCGCATTTAACCAACGCTCCGATGCCGTTTTAATTTTCATTCCAATGGTCTCAATACGTTTTGCATCAGCCGTTCCTGTAATTACTTTATTTTCAGACAAAAACTGATTGTATTGTTGAAAAGCAGTTGGAAAAATCTGACTGTTTGGCACCAAAGCCATAGTACGTTCACCAGTAAATGGATTTTTAGCACAGCTAAATACCAACGCTAGTAAAATAATTGATAAAAATTTTGACTTGTTATTCATAAACGAATTGTTTTTATTGGTACAAATTTACTCATTATTCAACAATCTAAATTACATTATAATTAACTTTAATTACATTTTAAGAAACTTTTTAAGAAAAGATTAATAGTCACATACAGTAAATAAAGGTAATTTAGCCTAAAAATTACAACCATGCCTTCTTTAAAAAGAACAAAAAACGTTTCCGAAATTCCTGTAGGAATAAAATATACTGCCAAAGCCTTACAAGCAATTTCAACAACACTTACGGTAGCTTTTGCTAAAACCTTATTTACAACACCAATTAAATACAAACTACCCAAACGCGAAAGCGAAATGGATAAAAATTCTACTCAAGAATTCTTACACATTCCATCAATCGACAAAAAAATAATGACGTATTCCTATGGAAATGCACCAAAAAAAGTGCTATTAGTTCACGGTTGGAGCGGTCGCGGCACACAATTGGTAAAAATTGCAGATAAAATGCTTGAAATGGGTTACAGTACCATCAGTTTCGACGCACCAGCACACGGAAAGTCACCAGGCAAACAAACCTTAATGATAGAATTCATAGCAAGTATCTTAGAAATTAATAAAAAATATGGTCCATTTGAATTTGCTATTGGACACTCTTTGGGAAGTATGTCTATACTCAACGCAGTAAAACAAGGGCTTCAAGTAAAAAAATTAGTTTTAGTAGGAAGTGGCGACAGTGTAAACGACATTGTATCCGATTTCATAAAAAAGCTAGAATTAAAACCACTAATAGGAGAAAAAATGAAAGCCATCTTCAAGAAAAAATACAACGAAGAAATGGAGAATTACTCCTCTTATAAAGCAGCCGAAAATATTAGCATTCCAGTCTTAGTCATACACGACAAAGACGATGAAGACGTTCCTTATACCGCAGGAGAAAACATTCATAAACACTTAAAAAACAGCCAATTAATTATTACCAAAGAATTAGGACACCGTAAAATTCTAGGCGATAAAAAAGTAATTCAAAAAATAGCCAACTTTTTAAAAGAGTAATAATAACATCCAACTTCACAAGAATTAGATTTTTTTTTGGACGTTCCTGTTTGCTTCGTACCTCGCAATTACAGGTCGGGCTATCCGCACTCGCTTTACTTAAAATCCTTAGAAATTTTAAGTAAGAGCTCAAACAAATACTCCTATCCCTAACGCAGAAGAGGTTTTCAGTAGAAATTATTGGAAAATAATTAATTTTGTTAAAGGCTCAATAATAGGCAAAAATATGGATAAAAAAATTAAAAAAATTATACAAGATTTGGAATTCAATACTAGTTTAGAGTATTCTAAAGATTGTATTTATATTCTCAATCATAATGAGATAATGCTTGATGATGAAATCATTTTAGATAAAGAAGATGCAGAACGTTTTTACTTAGAAAGATTTAAAATGCAGTCATTTTTATTAGATGAAAAATCAAAAATTATCAAAAAAGAATTTCTTGACTATTTAGAAAAACTTAATCAACAAGACAAAATCATTATAATTGAATTAACAGATAAAGACCATTGTTATCAAATTATAAAAAGTAATGAAAGAGATATTATATTCTATATTCTGAAAGGTTTTAACAATCTCAAGAAAAAAAAGGAATATATCAATTCAATTAATAAGTATTCTAGCTTCCATTCCATTGGAATTTCTTACTACATTAAAGGTGATTTAATAAAACATTACAAGTAAAAACGATAGCGCGATTGCCCCACTAATGTTCAAAAAAACAAAACAACTTCCCATTGAAATACACTAACATTAGCCTTTCATAAAGACAAAAAAAACAAAAAACCACCCTAATCCAGATGGTTTTTACCACTCAGTCCCTTCGGGACGGCATATAGGTAACAAAAAAGCCCTATCAGTTATGATAGGGCTTTTCAAAAGAAAGGCGGCGACATACTCTCCCACAGTCATGCAGTACCATCTGCGCAGGCGGGCTTAACTACTCTGTTCGGAATGGGAAGAGGTGAGCCCCGCCGCAATAACCACCTTAAGTTTTTAAGGCAATAGGCATTAGCCATAAGGCATCAGCTTTTTTGCTCGGGTCAACTAAACTATTGGCTATTGCCTTTTGCCTAGTGACTAATATCTTAACATACTGAGATAAGTAAATATTTAGTAGAAAGTTCTCGTCTGCCGATTTCTCGGCAGACAATCTTGCAGATAAGCTTACGGGTTATTAGTACTACTCGACTATGACATTACTGCCTTTACATCTGTAGCCTATCAACGTGGTCATCTTCCACGACCCTTAAAAGAAATCTCATCTTGTGGTGGGTTTCGCGCTTATATGCTTTCAGCGCTTATCCCTTCCCGACGTAGCTACTCTGCGATGCTCCTGGCGGAACAACAGATACACCAGCGGTCAGTCCAATTCGGTCCTCTCGTACTAGAATCAGATCCACTCAAATTTCTAACGCCCGCAGTAGATAGAGACCGAACTGTCTCACGACGTTCTGAACCCAGCTCGCGTGCCACTTTAATGGGCGAACAGCCCAACCCTTGGGACCTTCTCCAGCCCCAGGATGTGACGAGCCGACATCGAGGTGCCAAACCCCCCCGTCGATATGAGCTCTTGGGGGAGATCAGCCTGTTATCCCCGGCGTACCTTTTATCCTTTGAGCGATGGCCCTTCCATGCGGAACCACCGGATCACTATGCTCTACTTTCGTACCTGATCGACCTGTATGTCTCTCAGTCAAGCTCCCTTATGCCATTGCACTCTACGCACGGTTACCAAGCGTGCTGAGGGAACCTTTAGAAGCCTCCGTTACTCTTTTGGAGGCGACCACCCCAGTCAAACTACCCACCAAACAATGTCCCCCACAATCGCGGGGTTAGGCCTCAGACAAGCAAAGGGTGGTATTTCAACAATGACTCCACAGATCCTAGCGAACCCACTTCAAAGTCTCCCACCTATCCTACACATCACGTGTCCAAGGTCAATATTAAGCTATAGTAAAGGTGCACAGGGTCTTTTCGTCCCACTGCGGGTAATCGGCATCTTCACCGATACTACAATTTCACCGAGCTCATGGCTGAGACAGTGTCCAGATCGTTACACCATTCGTGCAGGTCGGAACTTACCCGACAAGGAATTTCGCTACCTTAGGACCGTTATAGTTACGGCCGCCGTTTAC
>NZ_QLST01000022.1 GCF_003293845.1 Flavobacterium tibetense
TTAGAAAACCCTCTAACTTTACGTTACTTGGCTTTGGATTTGTGCCCGTTTACAATAAAGGAAGTAAGAATCAATACCAACTCGTAGTAGCCGAAAAGGCATGGAAAAACCTAAAGATGCGACTCAAAAGCATTACCCGAAAAACCACTCCAGCCAAACTAGAAGAACGTATCACCAAGATAAAGGAAATCCAACGAGGATGGTTAAACTATTTTCGAGGAACCAACATCATGGGGAAATTACGAGATATCGATGGTTGGCTACGGAATCGCATCCGCTACTGCATTTGGAAGGATTGGAAGAAACCCGAAAGGAAAAGGAAAAACCTGATTCGATTGGGCGTAGACCAAGACCACGCCTATGCATGGAGCAGAACGAGAAAGGGTGGTTGGGCGATTGCCCAAAGTCCCATTTTAGGAACAACTATTACTTTGAAACGCTTGAAACAAAAAGGATATGAATCCTTAACGGAAATCTACATTCAACTCAACCCATCTCTTTGCGAACCGCCGAGTACGTGACCCGTACGCTCGGTGGTGTGAGAGGCGCACTCCGTCAGTTTCTGGCGGAGCCGTCTACTCGATTAGTGGCTGGCATTCTGTTCTGTCGTCTGTTTGTTAGCATAGTTGTCAATTCGTTTATTTCGTGCATTTATGAAGTCCGTTACTTTTTTCTTATAAACTAAATATTCGTCAACGTCTGTAAATGACGGCTTTGTTTTAAAGTTGTCAAATGGTAAGTAAAACCGAATGTTTTCGCTCTCGTCAACAAGGTCATTCAATAAAAAGAAGTCAATGTAACCTTTAAAGTTCTCAAACAAGTCGAAGAAGTTTTTATATCTTAGAAATGTGTCGTTAAGTGGATTTTGTTGTCCTGCGTAAAAAAGTCTTATACATTCCAAAGTCAGGTCAAATCTGTCGTCAATTAAACTGTTTACTCCACGAGCTTGATTGATTGTAAACTTGTTGTCAATTTTATTTTTCGGAAAAAGTGTGTAGGCACCAATTGTAGAACCAATGTCAAAAAGTTCGTTTACTTCGTTTGGAATTTGTTTTATTAACCATTGTTTTCTCGTCTGATTTCTGTACGAGTGAGTAATAGCATCACTTCCCAAATTGAACTCTCCAAGTTCCGATTTGTGATATAAATACGTTCCGCTTTTTTTGTTGTCTAATTCAAAAGTTTGTCCGTTTGGCAATGGTTTACTCCATAACAATTTATGATATGAACGAAGTGTCGGACTTGTGCTGTCTGGGTCGCCACCATTTGCGTCTGTGTAAACATTAAACTTAATATCTAATTTCATTTTTCTGTCGTGTTATTCTTTGCGTGGCGGTCGTCCTATGCTTGCCACTAACTCGTTTATATGCGAAACTTTCGAACTAGTATCATGCCTTATTGGCAAGATTGGCGAAAGTTTTGCTTGTTTTTATTTCGCTTATTTTTGTTAAGCTTTTTCAAATTTAGATTAAAAAACTTACACATCAAAAGGATTTTTTATTTTTTTCAAACTATCATTTGTTACATGTGTGTAAATCATTGTAGTCTTCGGACTACTATGGCCCAATAAATCTTGAATATAGCGCAAATCAGTACCACTTTCTAATAAATGAGTTGCAAAACTATGTCTTAAGGTATGAAGAGTTATGGGTTTTTTTATTCCTGCTTTTTCAGCTACTTGTTTTAAAATTACTTGTGCACTTCTACTGCTGTACATACCACCAAATTGTCCTTCAAATAAGTAGTCTTTAGGTTTGTAAATAGTGTAATATTCTCTTAAAAGCTGTAAAACTTTTTCCGATAATAAAGTATATCTGTCTTTTTTTCCTTTAGCATTTTTTACATGAATTAACATACGAACACTATCTATGTCTTTTGGTTTCATGTTTAAAGCTTCGCTTATACGAAGTCCAGCCGAATAAATCAATGCTAACAAAGTTTTGTGTTTTAAGTTTTCAGTTGAATCAATTATTTTAAGTACTTCTTCCTTACTCAAAACATTCGGCAAAGTCTTTTCTCGTTTCGGGCGATGTATTTTGTCAATTTCAATCGATGATTCTTTTACTATTTTGAAGTAAAGCTTAATGGCGTTAACAATCTGATTTTGGTACGAAGATGAAAATTTATTTTTCAATATAAAATCGTTGTTATAAGCAATAACATCTTCATTGGAAATGTCTTTTATAGCTTTGGTATTGCAAAAAGTTAAAAACGATTTTAAAGCTTCACTGTAAGTATTTATAGTATTTGGACTATATCTTTTAGATAACAAATAGCGTTTGAAAGTTTCAATACTTGCTATTCCTTCGGCATTAGGAACTAAAGTATGGGCTAATGGCAATTTAAAATGCAAACGATTGGCTTCGGTATCAGGTAAATGCCAATATTTGTTTGAAGCGCTCCAGCGGGCATCTTCAAAAGTTTTGATACGAGCAATTAAGGCTGCATTTTTTTCAAAGTAAACAGCTATTCTAGGTACTCCTTTGTGTAGTAACGTTTTGGCTTTCCAATTCATATTTATGGCTTATAAGTTGCAAAAATAAAAAAAAATCCTCAATATCAAGCTATTGAGGATTTCTAAAATTATATAAGTACAATTATTTTCTTTTAATCACTTTTTCTACAGCTTCTATAATCGCTTGATTGTTTAGCTTGTATTTTTCCATTAATTGGTCAGGTGTGCCACTTTCTCCGAAGCTGTCGTTTACTGCTACAAATTCTTGTGGTACTAAATGGTTTTGTACCAATGTTCTTGAAACGCTTTCCCCTAAACCACCAATGATGTTGTGTTCTTCTGCCGTAACCACACAACCGGTTTTCTTCACCGATTTTAAAATAGCTTCTTCGTCTAACGGTTTAATGGTGTGAATATTGATTACTTCAGCCGAAATTCCTTTTGCCTCTAACGCTTCAGCCGCTACTAACGCTTCCCAAACTAAATGTCCGGTTGCAATAATCGTAACATCAGTTCCTTCATTTAATAGAATCGCCTTTCCAATTACGAAAGGTTCGTCAGCAGGCATAAAGTTAGGCACTACTGGGCGACCAAAACGCAAATACGCCGGGCCGTGATGATCTGCTAACGCTAAAGTAGCTGCTTTGGTTTGGTTGTAATCGCAAGTATTGATTACTGTCATTCCAGGTAACATTTTCATCAAACCAATGTCTTCCAATATTTGGTGAGTTGCTCCGTCTTCTCCAAGCGTTAATCCCGCATGAGAAGCACAAATCTTTACATTTTTATCAGAATACGCTACTGATTGACGAATTTGGTCATACACTCTTCCTGTAGAAAAGTTAGCGAAAGTTCCTGTGAAAGGAATTTTTCCACCAATCGTTAATCCAGCTGCAATTCCAATCATGTTGGCTTCCGCAATTCCAATTTGGAAGAAACGTTCTGGATGGTTTTTCTTGAAATCATCAAATTTTAATGATCCAATTAAATCCGCACAAAGTGCTACTACGTTTTCGTTTTTCTGACCTAATTCCGTCATTCCAGCTCCAAAACCTGAACGGGTATCTTTACTGCCTTGATTGATATATTTTTTCATTTGTTTTTAAATTTAATTGTATTCAACAGAATACTTGTAACTGAACACTTTTAACTGAACACTGAACACTAATTAATAATCTCCTAAAGTTTCAATATTTTGTGCTAAACCTTTTGCTAATTGCTCATCATTTGGCGCTTTACCATGCCAAGCGTGTGTGTGCATCATAAAATCTACACCGTTACCCATTTCGGTATGCAATAAAATACAAACCGGTTTTCCGTTACCTGATTTTGATTTGGCTTCAGCTAAACCAGCTTTGATAGCGTCAATGTTGTTTCCTGCTGCAATTTCTAATACAATCCAATCGAAGGCTTCAAACTTTGCTTTTAAACTTCCCATTGCCAAAACTTCATCTGTAGTTCCGTCAATTTGTTTTCCGTTTAAGTCGATAGTCGCAATTAAATTATCCACTTTTTTTGCAGAAGCATACATAATCGCCTCCCAGTTTTGTCCTTCTTGTAATTCACCATCACCTAAAAGAGCAAAAACCAAATGGTTGTCGTTGTTCAATTTCTTAGCTTGCGCAGCTCCAATTGCTACCGACAAACCTTGTCCCAACGAACCCGAAGCCATTCTAATTCCAGGTAACCCTTCATGAGTGGTTGGGTGCCCTTGTAATCTTGAATTTAATTTTCTGAATGTTGCCAATTCTGCTACTGGAAAGTAGCCGCTTCTAGCTAAAACACTATAAAAAACTGGAGAAATATGTCCGTTTGATAAGAAGAATAAATCTTCACCAATTCCGTTCATATCAAAACCTTCGTTACGTTTCATAACGTCTTGGTAAAGGGTAACCAAAAACTCAGCACAGCCCAAAGAACCTCCTGGGTGACCTGAATTTACGGCATGAACCATACGAAGAATATCTCTTCGAACTTGTGTTGTAAAATCTTGTAGTTGTTGTGTGTTAGACATTTTATTATGAATAAAAATTTATGGTGCAAAAGTAATTCTATTTTTTTGTCGCTACAAATCATTTTATTAGAAGTTATTAAGAATTGATTTGTGATGTGTGAAAGTAATGGAACGCGGATGACGCTGATGCTGCGCAACGCTGAAAATTATGGATTTAGTTTTTGAATATTTAGTTTTTTAGCAAGCAAAGTCGTAAAGATTTTTCAAATTAAAAATCAGTTGTAATCCGCGTTTCGCATAAGCGAATCTGTTTCATCCGCGTGCCAATGTATTGTCTTATCATAAATAATTCTAAATTCCATCCCGAAACTTCGGGACTAAATTCTAAAATAAATTATCTTTGCCGTTCGTAAAAGCACTATATGAAGTTTGATTTAATTACCAAAGACCCAAAAAGTAAAGCCAGAGCAGGAAAAATAACCACCGATCACGGCGTTATTGAAACCCCTATTTTCATGCCAGTTGGTACTGTAGCTTCTGTAAAAGGAGTTCATCAAAGAGAATTAAGAGAAGATATTAATCCTGATATTATTTTAGGAAATACCTATCATTTATATTTAAGACCTCAAACTAAAATTTTAGAAGCCGCTGGAGGTTTGCATAAATTCATGAATTGGGATAGAAACATCTTGACCGATTCAGGCGGTTATCAAGTATATTCGCTTTCTTCGAATAGAAAAATTAAAGAAGAAGGTGTGAAATTCAAATCACATATTGATGGTTCGTATCATTTCTTTTCACCAGAAAATGTAATGGAAATCCAAAGAACTATTGGTGCTGATATTATCATGGCTTTTGACGAATGTACGCCTTATCCTTGTGATTATCGTTATGCCAAACGTTCGATGCACATGACGCACCGTTGGTTAGATCGTTGTATCAATCATTTGGAAACATTACCTTTTAAATATGGTTATGAACAAACTTTTTTTCCAATTGTACAAGGAAGTACGTATAAAGATTTAAGAGCCCAATCAGCGGAATATATTGCCAATGCTGGTGCTCAAGGAAATGCTATTGGAGGTTTGTCAGTAGGTGAGCCTGCAGAAGAAATGTACGCAATGACGGAAGTGGTTACAGCCATTTTACCAGAAGACAAACCAAGATATTTAATGGGTGTGGGAACGCCAATTAATATTTTAGAGAATATTGCGTTAGGAATTGATATGTTTGACTGTGTGATGCCAACTCGTAATGCCAGAAACGGAATGTTATTTACAGCGCATGGAACTATCAATATGAAAAATAAAAAGTGGGAAGCCGATTTTTCACCAATTGACGAAATGGGACACACTTGGGTTGATACGGAATATTCAAAAGCCTATCTTAGACACTTATTTGCAGCCAATGAATTCTTGGGAAAACAAATTGCAACCATTCATAATTTAGGTTTTTACATGTGGTTAGTTCGTGAAGCAAGAAAGCAAATTTTAGCAGGAACTTTCAGAGAATGGAAAGATAAAATGGTGGTTCAAATGAGTCAGAGACTGTAACTTAAGAATATAGAATAAAGAAACTAATGAGATTTAGATAAAGTAAAACGGTCTATTCTCTATTTTCTAATCTCTTTTCTCTTTAAAAATGAAATTAATAGATAAATACATATTAAAACGCTATTTGGCTACATTTTCAGTAATGTTGTTGTTATTTATTCCAATTGGAATAGTAATTGACATTTCTGAAAAAGTGAACAAAATGATAGAGAAGAAAATCCCAATGTTGGATATTTTAATCTATTATGGTGATTTTACAGTGTATTTTGCTAATTTATTATTTCCAATCTTTTTGTTTTTATCGGTGATTTGGTTTACTTCCAAATTGGCTAATAATACGGAAATTATCGCTATTTTAAGTTCTGGAATTTCGTACCAAAGATTTTTGAAACCGTATTTGATTGGCGCAACAGTTGTTTCTGTTTTTGCTTTGTTGATGGGATTTTTTTTAGTGCCAAAAGCAAGTAAAGGATTTAATGATTTTCGTTACCAAAATCTAAAAGGAAACGCCCAAACTAGAGAAACATCAGATATTTTTAGACAAATTGGTCAAGGAGAATTTATATACGTAAGCAACTATAATTATCTTTCAAAAACGGGATTTAATTTTGTTTACGAAAAGTTCAACGATAACAAATTAGAATTCAAAATTGAAGCCAACAGAATCAAGTACAACGAAGAGACCAAAAAATATACACTTTATACTTTTACAAAGAGAACAATCGGACAATTGAATGATAAATTAGAATCTTCTGAAAAAGAAATAATAGATTTTAATTTTGAACCCGACGATTTAACTCCGGTTGTTTATGTAGCAGAAACGATGACAATTGGACAATTATATCAATTTATTCAAAAAGAAAAAGCCAAAGGAAACGCCAATATTAATACGTATTTAGTGGTGTTTTATAAAAAATTTAGTTTGCCAATTTCTGCATTTATATTAACCATTATTGCAGTTGCAGTTTCTTCCATGAAACGAAGAGGCGGAATGGGAATGAATTTAGCCATTGGAATTGTTATCGCATTTACCTTTATTTTCTTTGATAAAGTTTTTGGAACTATGGCCGAAAAATCAAGTATTTCGCCACTAGCAGCCGTTTGGTTCCCCAATATAGTTTTCGGATTTTTAGCATTTTATTTACTTCGCAATGCCAAACGATAATATTAAAAGTTATTTGCACCTGCATTTGATTGTATTCATTTGGGGATTTACGGCCATTATTGGAGCTTTAATCTCCTTAGATGCTTTGCCATTAGTTTGGTGGCGTATGGCTTTAGCAGTAGTATTTATTTTGGTATACATTAAAATCAAGAATATTCCACTGCAAGTTCCAAGAAAAACGCTATTTGCTTTTCTGTTTGCGGGATTAATTATTATGTTGCATTGGTTTACATTTTTTAAGGCAATCAAGGTTTCCAATGTATCCGTAACTTTAGCATGTTTGTCAACGGGTGCTTTTTTTACTTCATTAATTGAACCGCTTTTGTTTGGAAAGAAAGTAGTTTGGTATGAAATTGTATTTGGATTAATTGTAGTTGGCGGATTGTATATCATCTTCAATGTAGATATGCAATATGTTACGGGAATTATTCTAGCACTTTCTTCGGCTTTCTTGTCGGCGCTTTTTTCTGTAATCAATGGGAAATTTGCCAAAGAATACAACGCTACAACCATTTCTTTTTATGAATTGAGTGGTGGCGTACTTTTTTTGAGTGTATTTTTACTTTTTTCGGGTGAATTTACGACTTCATTTTTCCAAATTTCAATGTCCGATTTGGGTTGGTTATTACTTTTAGCATCGGTTTGTACAGCTTATGCTTTTATTGCTTCTGTAAAAGTGATGAAGTTTTTGAGTCCGTATACCGTAATGTTAACCATCAATCTAGAACCTGTTTACGGAATCATTTTGGCTGTTTTGGTTTTTCAAGATAAAGAAAAAATGTCGCCAAGCTTTTATGTAGGTGCAGCTATCATATTAGCCACTGTGATTTTGAATGGAATAGTAAAGAATTATAAAAAAGTAGCAACTAAAAACGAATTAGTGTAAAAGATATAAAATGAAAATTTTATCTTTGTCCTAACAAACTTAACTAACGAATACATTTTTATGGAATATTTAGATTTTGAATTACCAATAAAAGAACTTGAAGATCAGTTAGATAAATGTGTTGTGATTGGTCAAGAGTCAGATGTTGACGTAACCAATACATGCAAACAGATTGAGAAAAAACTAGAAGAAACTAAGAAAAAAATCTATAAAAATCTTACAGCTTGGCAACGTGTACAATTGTCGCGTCATCCAAATCGTCCGTATACTATGGATTATATTCGTGCTTTATTTGGCGATACTTTCTTAGAGTTATTTGGAGATAGAGGTGTGAAAGACGATAAAGCGATGGTGGGTGGTTTAGGTAAAATCAACGGGCAATCGTTTATGGTTATTGGGCAACAAAAAGGATACAATACCAAAACAAGACAGTATAGAAATTTTGGTATGGCGAATCCTGAAGGCTATAGAAAAGCGCTTCGTTTAATGAAAATGGCTGAAAAATTTGGTATTCCAGTTATTACATTGGTAGATACACCGGGTGCTTACCCAGGCTTAGAAGCAGAAGAACGAGGACAAGGTGAGGCTATTGCAAGAAATATTTTCGAAATGTGTCGTTTGCAAGTGCCAATTATCACCATTATTGTGGGTGAAGGTGCTTCTGGAGGTGCATTGGGAATTGGAGTAGGTAACCGAGTTTTTATGTTGGAAAACACATGGTATTCTGTAATCTCTCCTGAATCTTGTTCGTCTATTTTGTGGAGAAGTTGGGAATACAAAGAGCAAGCAGCTGAAGCATTGAAGTTAACTTCATTCGACATGAAGAAACAAAACTTAATTGACGATATCATTCCTGAGCCATTAGGCGGAGCACACTACGATAGAGAAACTACTTTTAAAACGGTTGAAGAATATATTATGAAAGCGTTTAACGAATTAAAAGAGTTATCAACAAAAGACTTAGTTGCGCAACGCATGGACAAATACAGTAATATGGGCGAATTTAAAGACTAAATTCACGCTTTCAAATTTTTAAAGTCCGAAGCCTTACCGTTTCGGATTTTTTTTGACTTATTAACAATTGAAAATCAGTTATCAACAGGTTTTTAACAGTTTGGTATTGACAAATAAACCCAAATTGTTTCAAAATTTAGTTACCTTAGCAACATGGAAAACATCAAAAATATTAATCCTTATAAAGTAGATAAATCTACGCTCATTAGCCTTGAAAAAGGGAAGCTGCCACCACAAGCAGTAGACCTTGAGGAAGCAGTATTGGGAGCCATGATGATTGATAAAAAAGGGGTAGATGAGGTAATTGATATCTTACAACCTGACGCCTTTTATAAAGAAGCTCACAAGCATATTTTTGAAGCAATTGTTGAACTTTTCAACGATACGCAACCTATTGACTTATTAACCGTTTCCTCTCAATTAAAAAAGAACGCAAAACTTGATTTAGCGGGTGGTGATTTTTATTTGATTCAGTTAACTCAAAAGATTTCATCTTCGGCTCATATTGAATTTCACTCACGCATTATTCTTCAAAAGTTTATACAACGTAGTTTGATTAAAATTTCCAATGAAATTATTGAAGAATCTTACGATGAAACCACAGATGTTTTTGATTTATTAGACAAAGCGGAATCCAAATTATACGAAGTTACACAAGGAAATATCAAAAGAAGTTCTGAAACGGCTCAAAGTTTGGTAATTCAAGCCAAAAAACGTATTGAAGAAATCGCAGGAAAAGAAGGATTGAGTGGCGTTCCAACTGGTTTTCATGATTTGGATAAATTAACTTCGGGTTGGCAACCATCTGATTTAATTATTGTGGCGGCTCGTCCAGGTATGGGGAAAACAGCTTTCACACTTTCAATGGCACGAAATATGGCTATTGATTACGGTGCACCAGTTGCTTTTTTCTCTCTAGAGATGTCTTCCGTGCAGTTAATTACGCGTTTGATTTCCTCAGAAACAGGATTGTCTTCTGAAAAATTACGTACTGGAAAATTAGAAAAACACGAATGGGAACAACTTTCCATTAAAGTAAAAGATTTAGAAAAAGCGCCTTTATATATTGATGATACACCATCGTTATCCATTTTTGATTTGCGTGCCAAAGCCCGCCGTTTAGCATCACAATATGGAATTAAAATGATTGTAATTGATTACTTGCAATTAATGACAGCCGGTGGAAACGGAAAAGGCGGCGGAAATAGAGAGCAAGAAATTTCAACTATTTCAAGAAACTTGAAAGCATTGGCAAAGGAATTAAATGTTCCAGTTATTGCACTTTCTCAGTTATCACGTGCGGTTGAAACGCGTGGTTCGAGTAAGCGTCCGTTGCTTTCCGATTTGAGGGAATCAGGAGCTATTGAGCAAGATGCCGATATCGTATCGTTTATTTACCGACCAGAATATTACAAAATTGATGAATGGGATGATGAAGAGCGTTCACCAACACAAGGTCAAGCTGAGTTTATCATTGCAAAACACCGTAATGGTGGATTGGATAATATTCGATTGAAGTTTATTGGAAACTTAGGTAAGTTTGATAATTTGGACGATTTTAGTTCGCCATTTGATGCATTGCCATCCAAAATGAATTTAGACGATGCCAATCCGTTTATTACACCTAATTTACCAACACCAAATGAAGCTTTTGGAAGTAATATGAATTCGGGCTCATTTGATGATGACGATTCAGATGTTCCTTTTTAAAATAAAATTAGAAAACAGACGAAAGGTCTGTTTTTTTTATTCCTTTTTTAGTACATTTATAATTCAATTATAAAAAACTACTTTATGTCAAAATTTACAATTACTCTTGAAGAAGCTAAAAATTGGGCAAAAAAATGGAGAACTAACCCACCAAAAGATTTAGCTTACGCACATCTTATTAAAGGTGAAATTTTATCAACTATTTTAGCTGCAGAAAATGTTGTCGACGTAAGAGCTTATATGGGCATCGACGAAAATGGAGATCAAAAATTAATTTTAGTGGGTGTAGATAAAAACGGTAAAGATTTGATTGATGCTAACCATTTAATATATGACAAAACAATATGGTGTCCTCCAGGTTGTGATGCTTCAAGTCCTTTAATTAACTTGTAAACTTGCTAAATTCTAATTATTTATTTTTAACGTCAGCATTTTTATGCTTACTCTATTTTATAGGTTTTTTTAAAAACGGAAAAACCTATAAAATTTTTACTATTTATATCGTTGGTGTTCTATTAATTGATTATGTGGGTTCTAATTTATATAGATGGTTTAAAATTTATAACGTTTTTATATCACATTTCTTTGACTTATTTCAATTTGTTTTATTGAGTTTTTTTTATTCAACCCTATTAAACACAAAAAATCAGTTAAAAATTTTATATGTTACGTTTATTGTTTTATTGTCATTTCTATCTATTCGCTATTTGGTTAATCCAAATTTATTTTTTGAATTTAGTTTGTTAGAATCCTATTTGACCACAATGCCAATTATTATTTATGCTACAATGCATTTATATAATAATCTAGGTAAAAAAGCACCATTTTATTACGCAAATTTAGGTTTACTTTTTTACTTATTTTCAAGTACATTTTTGTTTTTACTCTATGAATTAGTAGCGTTATTAAATGCTAAAGAATATTACCTTATCATTGTAAACATCAATATAGTGCTCCAATATATTAAATTTGGTTTTTTCTTTTACCAATTGAAAATCATCTATTTTAACTCAAATGACAGAAATTAATTTAGAACAAAAGGAAGTTTTAAAAGCAGTTTTTTTTATACTACTAGCTTTTATATCCATGTTTTTGGTGTTGGTTTTGTTTTTCTATTTTTCAAGAAAGAAAATTGTTCAAATTGAAGTAGAAAAGAAAAACATCGAGATTGATAACCAAAAGAAAATTTTGCAAAATACCATTGAAACGCAAGAAGAAGAACGTAAACGCATTGCTCAAGATTTGCATGACGACATCAGTTCAAAATTAAACATTGTTTCGCTAAATACGCATTTGCTTCGTACTCCAAATCTAAAGGACGAAGAATTACATGATATTACGCAAAATATTATCGAATTAACTAAAAAGGCACTAGATAATTCAAGGAGAATTGCTCATGATTTGTTACCGCCAGTTTTAGAGAAATTTGGATTACATGCTGGAATAGAAGAATTAGTATTCGAATGCAATTCTTCCAAGTCCGTAGCAGTTGAATATCTCAATTCAGCTAAAAAAGAAAGTCTAGAAAGCTTATCCGCTGGAACTCAATTGCATATTTTCAGAATTCTTCAGGAATTAATTAATAATTCGTTAAAACACGGAAAAGCTAAGAAAATTACTATATCTTTAGAAAACTTTTCCAACCAAATAAAGTTGCTTTATCACGATGATGGATTGGGTTTTAATTCCAATGATACTAATGTAAAATCAGGTATTGGAATGTCAAATATTGCTAGTAGAGTAACTATTATAAATGGATTAAGTGATATTTTTACAAAGCCTAATGAAGGATTTCAATTTCAATTAATTTTTGCTTATGAATAACTCAGTAAAAATAATGTTGGCCGACGACGAACTATTGTTCAGAAAAGGAATTGCTTTTTTAATTCAGCGTGAACCTGATTTTGAAGTGATTTTTGAAGCTTCAAACGGACAAGAATTGGTAGATTTTTTATCCCAAACCAATGATTTGCCCGATATTATTTTGATGGATTTGAAAATGCCTGAATTAAATGGAGTTGAGACAACCAAAGTAATCCACGAAAAATATCCAGATATTAAAATTATTGCGTTAACTAGCTACAACACGCCATCATTTATTTCCAATATGATTCATGTGGGTGCTTGTGCTTACATTGTGAAAAATGCAACGCCAGAAGAAGTGGTAGCCACCATTAGAGAAGTAAATAAAAAAGGGTTTCATTACAATGAAGAAGTAATGAAAGTAATTCACAATGATTTAATTACAGGAAAACAAGCACAGAAAACAGTTTTTGATGATGAAGTTTTTTCTGCAAAAGAAATTAGTGTGTTAAAATTAATCTGTTTGCAATATACCACAAATGAAATTGCTGATAAATTAATTGTAAGTCCAAGAACAGTAGAAGGGCATCGCACCCGACTATTTGAAAAAACAAAAACCAAAAATATTGCAGGATTGGTTGTTTATGCGTTACAAAACAATATCATCAATATGGATGAAATCAGTTTAAATAATTAATCAGCCCGAAAAAGAGTAGAATATTTATTAGAAAAGAAAAGTTTAGAACAAACTATAGCATTTCCTAAGAACTAGGAAACTGCATATTCGGGCTGATTAATTGCTATTAAAATTGTAGCAAAAACTTCACAGTCAAAGTTATATATACTACTATAGTGGCAACCAAAACAACAAGTCCAATTCTTCTTAAATGATTGATTTCTTTTTTGTCTAACATTGGGTAGCTATTCATTTCTTTAAATTTTTTACTAAATTAGAACGAAATTCAGTGAGAAAATAGAGTAAAAACCCCCAATTTTCAACTGCGTATTTTTACGTATTTTTTCTAAAATTCTACGTAGTTTTACGTAATTTTGTAATCAAGTCCAATCAAAATGAATAATTTAAAAAGTATAATTTTTCTAATCATCAGTTTCTTTTTTTCGCTACAAGTAATGGCGTCTTTCATTTTATTACCCATGGAAGCCGAAGGACAGAAAAATCACCTAAAGGCTTACGGAATAGCCTATTGGGCACTTAATAAAGATTACAAAGCAACTTGGTTACTGAATTATCGTGGCGGTTCTTTTTTGTTGCCCGACTCTCCAGAATTGAGAAAAGAATGCCAAATTAGAGGTGTAACGTTCGAAATTCTTTCCGATGCTACTGCTAACGGAATTTTGGAAGAAATTAGTTCGCCTTCACAAAATATGGAAGCGGTTGTTCTAGAAAAAGCACCCAAAATTGCCGTTTATACACCAAAAGGGAAACAACCTTGGGACGACGCAGTAACATTGGTATTAACTTATGCCGAAATTCCATTTACAATCATTTATGATGAAGAAATTTTAAGTGACCAATTATTATTGTACGATTGGTTGCATTTGCATCACGAAGATTTCACAGGACAATACGGTAAGTTTTTTGGCGCTTACAGAACAGCGCCTTGGTATATTGAGCAAAAAAAAGAAGCCGAAAATCTAGCTAAAAGATTGGGTTACAATAAAGTTTCAGAGGCTAAATTAGCCGTAGCGTTAAAAATTAGAGATTACGTGATTGGTGGCGGATTCATGTTTGCCATGTGCTCAGCAACTGATAGTTTTGATATTGCTCTAGCTGCCGAAGGTGTTGATATTTGCGAACCCATGTTTGACGGTGACGACAGCGAACCTAATTACCAAAGTAAAATTGATTACAACAATTCCTTTGCATTCAAAGATTTTATATTGGAAAGAAGTCCAACGATTTATGAGTTTTCCGACATTGATACGACTAAAGATAGAGAATCTAGAATTATTCCTTTTGAGAAAGATTATTTTACCCTAATGGATTTTTCTGCAAAATGGGATCCAATTCCAACCATGTTATGCCAAAATCATACCCAATTAGTAAAAGGTTTTATGGGGCAAACCACGGCTTTCAATGAAGACAGAATTAAAAGCAATGTATTGCGTTTGGGAGAAAATAAAATCAACGGAGAAGCGCGCTACATTCACGGAACGAAAGGAAAAGGAATGTTTACTTTTTACGGCGGTCACGATCCAGAAGATTACCAACATAGAGTAGGTGATGCGCCAACCGTTTTAGATTTACACCCCAATTCTCCAGGTTATCGCCTAATTTTAAACAACGTTTTGTTTCCCGCAGCTCGAAAAAAGAAACAAAAAACCTAATCGTTTTTCCTATGAATTATGATGTTATTCTAAGCGAAATTTTCGCAGCATCGCTTGCGCTTCCTACCAATGGTGCAATTGCAACTACAATTCCAGAATTAGCAACGGTTTCGCCAGATAAATTTGGAATTCATTTAACCACTTTAGACGGAAAAGACTTTGGTATTGGCGATAGCAATGAAAAATTTTCTATTCAAAGTATTTCTAAAGCCTTATCAGTTGCGTTTGCATTTACGTTTTTAGGAGAAAAAGTTTGGGAGCGAGTAGGCGTAGAACCTTCGGGAAATCCGTTCAATTCTTTGGTACAATTGGAATATGAAAAAGGGAAACCAAGAAATCCGTTTATTAATGCTGGAGCTATTGTAATTGCTGATATTTTAATTTCTAATTTGCAAAATCCCAAGAAAGATTTTCTAGAATTTGTACGAACGCTTTCAGGAAACAGCACTATTGATTACAACCCAAAAGTAGCACTTTCAGAGAAAAATACAGGTTTTAGAAATGCGGCATTGGCTAATTTTTTGAAATCTTTTGGAAATATTGAAAATGAGGTTGAAGATGTTTTAGATTTTTATTTCCACCAATGTGCTATTGAAATGAGTTGCAAAGAATTGGCACACGCGTTTTATTGCTTTGCCAATGAAGGAAAAACTCGCGAAGGCATTTCCATTTTAACTCCAAGTCAAGCCAAAAGATTAAATGCTGTAATGCAAACCTGTGGCTTTTATGACGAATCTGGTGAATTCACCTATAAAGTGGGTTTACCCGGAAAAAGTGGAATCGGCGGTGGAATTGTAGCGTTATTACCCAATCATTTCACAGTTGCCACTTGGAGTCCGAAACTCAACAAAAAAGGCAATTCAGAATTAGGAATGCATGCTTTGGAACTATTAACTACCAAAACTGGATTGTCTATTTTTTAGATTTTAAAACTTCCAAAACAAAATGCGACTCACTTTATTTCCGTGTTGCATTTCTACAATTTGGTACGTAGCTTTTACTTTTTTCAAGTGGGAAAGTAGCGGTTTTACATTGTCTTTTTTTGAAACCAAAGTAGAAAACCATTTCACTTGCGACTGAAAATGCACACTCTCATAAATCATATTGGTAATAAAAGCCAATTCGCCACCTTCGCACCAAAGTTCGGAGTTCACGCCACCAAAATTCAATGTTGGTTTTTTGTCGTCTGAAATACCTAAGTTTTTATTCTTTCGTATGGTGCCTTTATTGGCTTCTTCTTTGGAACTATGAAACGGCGGATTGCAAATCGTAAGGTCAAATGTATCTTCAGGTTGGATGATATTTTTAAAAATAGCTCTTTTAGAAGATTGCATACGCAACACTACATTCTCACGCAGTTTCTGATTGGAATTGATATTGTTTTTTGCCGAAAGAAACGCTTCTTTGTCAATTTCACTGCCAATAAATTTCCAATCGTATTCGGCAACTCCAATGATAGGATAAATGCAATTGGCTCCCGTTCCAATGTCTAAAACCTGAATTTGATGTTTGGTTTGTAAAGTACCAAAAGTAGCTTCCAAAACATCGGCAGCACGATGGATATATTCCGCCCGACCTGGAATAGGCGGACAAAGAAATCCTTTTGGAATATCCCAATTTTTCAAACCATAAAAATGCATTAACAAGGCTTTGTTCAACGCTTTCACCGCATCAGGATTTGCAAAAGCTATTGTTTCTGTACCAAATGGATTCACCGCAACAAACGGCGCCAACTCAGGATTGGCCTTAATTAAAGTTTTGAAATCGTAGTTTCCATGATGCTTGTTATTCGGATGAAAGCCTGAAGTTTTTAGGGTAGTCAAAGTGAAATAATTTGATGTAAAGGTAATGTTTTGAAATTAAAATCAACGAGAAAGAAATGCGTTTTGTTATTGTTGAATATAGTTGAAGGAAATTTAGTAAATTGCAAAGTTATGGAAACTTTATTAGTTTTCATATGTTAAAACTATAACTCATAGTTCAGAAGAACTTTAATAAAATCAATCAAAATTAAACTTTAGTTTGATTTAGTATTTCATTTAGAAATTGATTACATCGAAGCAATCTGATATTAATAAACGGATTTTTAGACTAAAATTGACTAATGAAAATATTTTTATATATTCGATACAAGAATTGACTAATATTTTATAAAATGAAAAAAATAAAAATAAAAAAAAGTATAGTATTCTTTTTGTTGGTATTTACTTATATCAGTTGTAAAAAAGAAGTTAAGAATTTTGAAAGTGATGAAGTTTATGTAGAATGCAATAGTAAAAAAGATAGCTTAATAATAAAAATTGAAAGTAAGATAAAATTGAATAAAATTTTTTTGGATTATAGATTTGGAATGAATTCATTAGAATTTGATGAATTGACATTAATATACATTCAGGATGGAACATTAAAAAAGAGTACAGAGAGTTTATGGTTTCCTTTGGTTAATAAAACAGTAAAAGATAGGAAGCAATATTTTGAAGTAACACCTGTTTTTGAAAATGATCGATTGGTTGAAATTAATCTTGATAGCCCATTGTCTCATCCTGATTATAATCATTTTGGTTTACTTTCCTCAAAATATGGAAAACCTTATTATGATTTTAATTGCTCGTTCGTTCATGAATCTTTTTGGGCTTTTCAGGATGTAATTATATCATATACAGAGTCAAATTCAGAAGGGAATAGTCAGCATATTACTTATTCCGATATAAATTTCATAAAGAGAAAATCAGCTAATTATTTAACTAAAAGTTTAAAAGAAGAACAAAAAAGAATTGAAGATGAACTTAAGTTTAAAGATAGTCTGAATAAAAAAGAAAATTTGATTAATAATGCATTTTAAAGTATATGTTTTTATTAAAACCCCGATTGCGCGGAATTGCATTCCGTGCCCACAATTAAAATCAAAAATTAAATTATGAATAGATATTTCATTATAATTTTAGTGTTCTTTAGTTGTAATTCATTTTCTCAAGACTATCAGAAAATTAATAAGGTAATTAACATTCCTGATAGTCTAACACATGTAAGAGAATTAAGAATATATAAAAATCATAGCATATCAAATGGTAGTGAAGTTTTTAGAATTTATCACATAAAAAATAACAATTGGAAAATAGAATTATATAAATTTTATGATACAGTAACACCTGATGAAACTCCTGCTTTTACTATAGAACAATTGAATTCATCTATTAATTTAAATCGTTTATGGTTAGATGTTTTAGAAACACATGTTGAATTCTTACCTAACATTTCAGCAATAGACTATAAACTGAAATTTAAAACAGTATATGATTCTGATACAGATGATTATGGAAGCACTAAAAAAATAGCTTTTACAGATGGTATTGGTTATATAGCTTTTATAAGAAACTATAATAAAGTTAATCAATTTAATTTCACAAATGCAGAGAGCTATTTAAAATATTTTCCTGAAGTTGATGAGTTAAATTCCTATTCCAATCTTCTGAATTTAATTAGAGATAAATTTTCTATTTGGAAGTAATAATTTTCTATTTTGAAAAACACATTCCGTACCCAATCAATCATAATAATACTAATAAAACAATTTGTATTTCATTTTCCAAACTAAATTATTTTCCATAAGAAATAATAAAATCTTCAGTTATATGAAAAGTAAAATATTTTATTCATTTTTAATTTCTCTACTATTTTCAATTTTTGGCATTTTAAATGATTCGTATTTGTTTTTTAATTACGACAGTTTAGATGGTTTGTCTAATGATTTGTATTTTTTATTCTTCAGTAATGGAGGTTCAACTTTTCAATGGTTGTCTTATTATGTATTTCCAAATTTAAAATTAAAAACAGCATTTATAATAGGTCAAATAATTTATGTACCATTTTTAGCATTATTAATTTTAAGTATGATTATTTTGTTTCATTTTGTATTTAAAAGATTAAATCAAATTAAGCTCCAAAAAGATTAAAAACAAAAAACCCCGATTTTCATCGGGGTTTTCTATATAAGTAAGATAAATTGGTTTGACAAACGTTATTTAATTTTATTTACAATAGCTGCGAAAGCTTCTGAGTGATTCATCGCTAAATCGGCAAGAACTTTACGGTTCAATTCGATATTGTTAGCTTTTACTTTACCCATGAATTGCGAATAGCTCATTCCGTGTAATCTTGCACCAGCGTTAATACGCATAATCCATAAAGCACGGAAATTTCTTTTCTTTTGCTTTCTATCACGGTAAGCATAAACCATTGCTTTTTCTACCGCGTTTTTAGCTACTGTCCAAACGTTTTTACGTCTACCAAAGAAACCTTTGGCTTGTTTCATTATTTTTTTTCTTCTAGCTCTTGAAGCTACTCTGTTTTTTGCTCTTGGCATAATTTTAAATGTTTTTTGTAGTAAGGCGATCTTTCGATTCTTCCAGATTCTATGTTCTAATTTCTAAACTCTAACTTCTAAATCTGCCCACTCCAGGGTTATTAATTAATTTTTAACCAAACAACATGTTTGAAATATTCCTTTTGTCACCCTCTCCTTTGGGGAGGGATGGGGTGGGGCTTAAATCAAGTTCAATTGTTGTTTAATGCTTCTCTCATCTGTTTTGTGAACCAAAGTAGAATGAGTTAAAGCTAACTTACGCTTCTTAGATTTTTTAGTCAAAATGTGACTCTTAAAAGCGTGTTTTCTTTTGATCTTTCCAGAACCAGTAACTTTGAATCGTTTCTTAGCACTAGATTTTGTTTTCATTTTAGGCATTTTCTTCCTGTATTTAATTTATCTTACTTACTGTCTTTACGAACTTGCTACACAAGTTCAATATATTGTAATACCGTTGGTATTATTTGTTCTTTTTCTTTGAAGCAAGGTACATAATCATACGCTTTCCTTCAAGTACTGGCATTTGCTCCACTTTTCCGTATTCTTCTAGTTCTTGAGCCAAACGCAACAATAGAATTTGACCTTGTTCTTTATAAATAATAGAACGACCTTTAAAGAATACAAATGCTTTCAATTTTGCACCGTCTTGTAAAAACTTAATAGCATTTTTCTTTTTGAACTCATAATCGTGTTCATCAGTTTGAGGTCCAAAACGAATCTCTTTTATGACAACTTGAGAAGATTTTGCTTTAAGTTCTTTTTCACGCTTCTTTTGTTGGTATAAGAACTTACCATAATCCATGATTTTACATACTGGCGGAGCTGCATTCGGAGAAATTTCTACCAAATCCAATTCTTGCTCTTCAGCCATTCGTAAAGCATCGATCGTTTTATAGACTCCTACTTCTACGTTTTCACCTACTAAACGAACTTCCGGCACTCGAATTGCGTTATTTGTTCGATGTGCGTCTTTTTTCTCTTCGCGAGGTTTGAAACCTCTGTTGTTTCTAATTGCTATGGCTTTAAAATTTTAGTTAAACTTAAAATTGTTTTAATGTTTTGTTTATTTCTTCGTTAACTAAAGCAGCAAATGCTTCAATAGTCATCGATTGATTCGACTTCCCGGCATCTCCATGACGTCTTACCGAAATGGTTCCGTTTTTCTCTTCTTCCTCCCCAACTATCAACATAAATGGGTACTTCTGAGTCTCTGCTTCACGAATTTTTTTACCAATAGTCTCGTTTCTATTGTCTAATAGGGCGCGAATTTCGTGATTTTCTAGCAAATTTAAAACTTTTTGAGCATAATTTTCATATTTTTCACTCAAAGACAGGATAATAGCTTGCTCAGGCATCAACCAAATTGGGAAATTACCCGCCGTATGCTCTAATAAAATGGCAATAAAACGCTCCATCGAACCAAAAGGCGCTCGGTGAATCATAACTGGTCGGTGCAATTCGTTGTCACTTCCTTTGTAAGTCAGGTCAAAACGCTCTGGTAAATTGTAATCTACCTGAATGGTTCCTAATTGCCAACTTCTACCCAAAGCATCTTTCACCATGAAGTCTAATTTCGGACCATAGAAAGCCGCTTCACCCGCTTCAATCACATAATTCAACCCTTTATCTTTCGCCGCACTGATAATTGCATTTTCAGCTTTTTCCCAGTTTTCAACGCTACCTATATATTTGTCAGGATTATCCAAATCACGAACCGAAACTTGAGCTGTAAAATTCTCAAATCCTAACGATCCAAAAACATACAATACCAAGTCAATTACATTTTTAAACTCCGCGTCCAATTGATCTGGCGTACAGAAAATATGGGCATCATCCTGAGTAAATCCTCTAACACGAGTCAATCCATGTAATTCACCCGATTGCTCATAACGATATACGGTTCCAAATTCCGCATAACGCTTTGGTAAATCTTTGTACGACCAAGGTCTAGCATTATAAATCTCACAGTGGTGCGGACAGTTCATTGGTTTCAACAAGAACTCTTCACCTTCAGCTGGAGTATGAATAGGTTGGAAACTGTCTGCGCCATACTTAGCATAGTGTCCAGAAGTCACGTACAAGTCTTTCATTCCAATGTGAGGTGTTACCACTTGCTCGTAACCTGCTTTTTTCTGTGCTTTTTTCAAAAAGTTTTCCAAACGCTCACGTAAAGCAGCTCCTTTTGGTAGCCATAATGGCAAACCTTGTCCTACTTTTTGAGAAAAATGGAATAAATCCAATTCTTTTCCTAATTTTCTATGATCTCTGCGTTTTGCTTCTTCTAATAATTCTAGGTAATCGGTTAAGTCTTTTTGTTTTGGGAACGAAATTCCATAAACACGAGTTAACTGCTTATTTTTCTCATCACCTCTCCAGTAAGCACCCGCTACCGACAAAATTTTCATCGCCTTGATAATACCCGTATTTGGAATATGACCACCACGACACAAATCAAAGAAATTCGAATGATCACAAAAAGTAATCGTTCCATCTTCTAAATTCGAAATCAATTCTGTTTTGTACTCATTATTTTTATAAACTTCTAAGGCTTCCGCTTTCGAAACCGAACGCATTGTAAACTCATGCTTCTCTCTCGAAATTTCTAACACACGATCTTCAATCTTCTTAAAATCGGCATCTGTAATTCTTTGGTCACCAAAATCCACGTCGTAATAGAAACCATTATCAATTGCAGGACCAAGCGTCAATTTAATACCAGGGAATAATTCTTCCAAAGCTTGCGCCATCACGTGCGAAGTCGAATGCCAAAACGCTTTCTTGCCTTCCTTGTCGTTCCAAGTATATAATATAAGTGTACCGTCCGTCGTTAAGGTCGTCGTCGTTTCAATCGTTGTACCATTATAGGAAGCCGAAATCACGTTTCTAGCCAATCCTTCACTAATGCTTTTCGCAACATCCATTGGAGTAACTCCTTGAGCCATCTCCTTAACCGACCCGTCAGGTAAAGTAACTTTTATCATTGTTTAAAATTTATAAGGTGCAAATATAAACCTTTAATAAAATCCATACAATATATATAAGGTATAATGTTAAAAAGATTTGAAGCAGCCGTTTCGCATTCCATAAAGACTATTGGTCCCGCTGTCCACTCTATCTTTTACAAACCTGACAGGTTTTCGAAAACTTGTCAGGTTTATAAAAGGATGCCGTTCCCATCGGGGCTAGTTCAAGACACTCAGCATTCCATAAAACCATTCCACTTGCTCGCAAAGCGAGCACTAATCTCTCGCAATGCGGGCAATTGTCATTCCGCAGAATAGGAATCTCCTACGCAGTAGGCTATTGCTTAACGCAGTTAAGCCCACAACCAGAAACCAGAAACCCATCCAACCTCTTTTATGAACTTTGCCTATACTATATATAAGTATTAAAAAACTTCTATGACTTATATGTTTAACAAACAAATATACAATGAGAGGTGTTCCTCCTAATCGGAAGGGGGGAGGGGATGTTACAAGTATATCAATCCACAACCCACAAACTATAAACCAAAAAAAACCCTTCGCGCCTTCGTGCCTTCGCGGCAAACAAAAAAACTTTCCCACATTAAATCCTTGTTATCAACAAGTTAAGAAAAGTATCAAAAAAAAGAGAAAAAAAAGATTGTAAAAGCCTTGCGAGTAAAGAAAAGAGTATTACTTTTGCACCCGCATTAAAGCAGAAGTTCACA
>NZ_QLST01000023.1 GCF_003293845.1 Flavobacterium tibetense
TTGGAAAAAACGGTCAAATTGACCACCACTTTCCAGTCTAAATTGACCACCGATTTCGGTGCAAACTGACCACCTAATTCCAGTCCAAATTGACCACCTAAAATTTAGGATAAATTAGACATTAAAAACAGTTACTTTTTTTCATGTTGTTAGCCCATACATTCGTACAAAAAATACGGATTATGGCAAACAAAGTAACAGACATGAGTAAGATTAGAAAAGTAATTAAATTTCACTGTAGTGGTAAGAGTAAATTGTTTATTAGCATTTACTTATCACTTTCAAGAAATACGGTAAAGAAATATATTTCTTTATTTGAACTTCTAGGCTTAAGTTTTGAAGCTATTGATGCCAAAACAGATGCCGAACTTGAAGTTTTATTTTCACAGAATACTGTTGAAAGCATAGATCCTAGACTACAAAAGCTTCATGATTTTTTTCCACAAATGGAACGCGAACTCAAGAAAGTTGGTGTTACCGTCCAGCACATGTGGGAGCGATATATTGCTATACACCCTGATGGTTTTAAGAGTTCTCAATTTAGACATCACTTTAAAATATGGGGTAAACGCGTTAATCCAGTAATGCACATGAATCACAAAGCAGGTGATAAAATGTATGTGGATTATGCTGGAAAAACACTTTCTATTGTTGATAAAGATACAGGAGAGATTAAAGAAGTTCAGTTTTTTGTTGCCATACTAGGCGCAAGTCAACACACGTATGCAGAAGCTTCAATGAGTCAACAAAAAGAAGATTTTGTGACTTCGGTAGAGAATGCTATGCGTTTTTTTGAAGGTGTTCCTGCGGCAATTGTTCCCGATAATCTAAAGTCAGCCGTAATTAAGAGTAGTCGTTTTGAACCTACAATTAATGAAACCTTAGCCGATTTAGCAGAGCATTACGAAACTACCATATTACCTGCAAGAGCTTACAAACCAAGAGATAAATCATTGGTAGAAGGAGCTGTAAAAATCTTGTATCGAAGAATTTATGTACATCTAAAACAAAAACAGTTCTATAGTTTGGAAGAATTAAATCAACAAATATGGGATTTATTAGATGTTCATAATCACAAAAAGCTCACAGGAAGACCGTATTCTCGCTATGAATTATTTATAGAAGATGAGAAGCAAAAACTACGTCCATTACCTCAAGAACGTTTTGAAATCAAGTACCAATCCTTCGCTACAGTAATGCAGAACGGTCATGCATTATTAAGTCAAGACAAGAGTTATTACAGTGTTCCGTACCAATACGTGAGAAAAAAAGTAAAACTTTTGTATACCAAAACTTCGGTTGAAATCTTCTACAAATACAACCGAATCGCTATTCATCCCAGAAATTACAAACCTTACCATTACACAACTATTGCTGAACATTTAGCTAGCACGCATCAGTTTGTTGCTGATTGGAGTGCTAGTCGTTTTATTGATTGGGCAAACAGTATTGACCAAGCTGTAGCGGATTATATTATCCAAATTATCGAAAGTAGAAATCATCCAGAGCAAGCATATAAAAGTTGTTTAGGAATACTAAACTTTGAGAAGAAAGTAGGAAAACAACGATTAATCAACGCTTGTAAACGTGCACTCGATTTTAGGATTTACAGTTTTAAAGCCATCCAAAACATTTTAGAAAACAACTTAGACAACGCTGAGAATGAGCAAGAAGAAGAATTTGAATTACCAAATCACAACAACATCAGAGGAAAAAACTATTACAAATAAATTAAAATCAAATACTTATGAATGAAATCACCACAACCAAAATGAAACAAATGAAGCTTTATGGCATGCATAACGCTTTTAAAACCGCTATTGAAAGTGGAAAAACAGATCATTACACGCTAGACCAATTTATCGCAATGCTCATTGATGCTGAATGGGATGAAAGACACAATCGTCGCATTGAAAGAAGTATTAAAAACGCTCGATTCCATTACAAATCTAATATTGAAAATATCAATTTTGATGCTTCACGCAATCTGGATAGAAACGTGGTGTTGAGATTAGCTGCATGCGATTTTGTTGAGAAAAATCAGAATGTATTAATCACAGGAAGTACAGGAGTAGGTAAAAGTTTTTTAGGAACCGCATTAGGTTATCAAGCTTGCATCCAAGGATATAAAGTCAGTTATTATAACACATCTAAGTTATTCGCTAAGTTAAAAATGGCTAAAGCCGATGGTTCTTATCTGAGAGAATTAGCCAAAATAGAACGACAAGACGTCATTATATTAGACGATTTTGGACTTCAAGCGTTAGATAGTCAAAACCGAATTACACTTTTGGAAATCATTGAAGATAGACACAATAATGGTTCTATAATCGTAACTTCTCAAATACCAGTACAAGGTTGGTACGATATAATCGGAGAAAAAACCATAGCTGATGCCATTTTAGACCGACTCATACATCAATCCCATCGCATTGAATTACTAGGCGAATCCATGAGAAAGAAAAGAGGAATTAACAAAGAGTAATTTTAGTATATTTGAATCACAAATTAACACAAGAAAAAATGTAGTTTTTAATGAAAAATGGAGGTGGTCATTTTGCTCCGAAATTAGGTGGTCATTTTGAATTGGAATCAGGTGGTCACTTTAAATTGGAATTGGGTGGTCAATATCACTGGAATTTGCAGTGTTACCACTTAAAATTAAACCACCATATATTCCTGTTTTCTTTTTACTGATTGCATTATCAAATATTTTCTTATCTATTAAGCAAGCTAAAAAGCAAGGCAAAAAATAGAAGAGTAAGCGATTAAACAAACTGAATACCGTAAATTAACAATACTTATACTAAAAGTATAACCAAAGTTAAATCCTTAGTTAAGCTTTGTAAATAATTAAATTAGTCGGAATTTTATAAATAATTATGCTTAATAAAACTTAAAATAAAGCATAAAAACTTAGTCCCAAAAAATTAATGTGTTAGTTATCCTATTTAATTAATAAAAATAATAACTTAATAAATTAAACTAAAATGGAATCAAGTAATAAAAAACTTTCGACGCTTTTTGTATTGCTGTTTATTTTCCCTTTATCAGCACAAGACATCAAAATTGGTGATTTGATTAAATTTAAATCTTCTATTTTAACTTCTAGTCAAACAAACAAAGATACTTTACATGCCAACATTGTATTTAGAATTCAAAATATTGAAGGAGAATCTATTTATGTTGAAGCATTACCTTTCACAGAAAATGGATATAAAAAAGTCAATCTTGATGGTAAGGATATAATTATAGAGAAGGAAAATGGGAAACTAAAAAATGCTATTCCATACGAAGAAGCCAGTTTATATGCTAAAGTAAAAGCAAGTGAGCGATCATTAGCAAATACATACAATGACAATATTTTCATATTAGACAAAAAAGATTTTACAGATAACTACGATAAAGTGACCCCTTTTGATAGGGTTACACTGGGGGTTGTATCATTACCTGTAAAATTCAGATTTCAAGAACAAAGTACATTTGAAACAAATTTTAACATTGGTGCAACAGTTGGTCTTCGCCTATTTACCAATCCATTTAGTCCTTATGCATTTTATGTGCAAACAGGTATAAATATTGGAACCACAAAATTAACAAGCACCAACTCTTCTATAGAACCTGAAAAGGAAATAAATGCAAGTTTAGGCACAATTTTATTTGGAGCAATGTTTCAATATAAAAAAATTCAGTCAGGTATCTATCTAGGTTATGATTTTATATCGAATCAAAAAGAATACAGTTGGAACTATCATGGCAAACCTTGGTTAAGTATAGGTATAGGAATTGATGTTTTTGAAAATAAAGATGTCAAAATAAATAGTCAGTAAAAAAATAATTTCTAATTATACCGGGAGCTTGATTGAGAAATAGAATTTAATAAGTTTGAGAATTACACAAGAAGAAAACCATTTCAAGCAGAATTGTTTTTTTGGGAGGAAAAAGTTGTTTATATTTGATATTGTTGTTTTTTAGTAGTCTAACTAAAAAACATTATATTAAAAAAAGAAATGGAAAGCCAATATTATAAATATTTAAAGGACAAAATTCTTGTTAAGCCTGAACATTTACCATTCATAATGAGCTTAGTTTCAAGAAAACATTTAAAAAAGAATGAAATTCTTTTATCTCCAGGACAAATTTGTAAAAATATGTTTTTTGTTGAGGAGGGACTTTTAAGATTATACTCAGTTGGTGAAGATACAGGCAAAGAGCACATTCTTCAATTTGCAACTGAAAATTGGTTCATAAGTGAAAGAGGTAGTCTTTACTTTGGTAATCCATCCGAATTCTTCATTGATGCACTAGAAGCAACTACACTAATTATTTTTGATCAAAAATTTATTGAACAAGCTTCAGAAATAAGTCCCGAATTCAGAAATTATAACGAATATATTTTACAAAACCACATCCGCCTGTTACAAAAAAGAATTAACTCACTGATTGGTGCAACCGCAGAATCAAGATACCTTGATTTTATTAAACTATATCCAAACCTTACACCTAGAATTCCACAATGGATGATAGCTTCTTATTTGGGTATTACGCCCGAAAGTCTAAGTCGAGTTCGAAAGGGGCTAGCACAAACAAAATCTAAATGATTTTGATTTCCTAACATACATCAATGCTTCACTTTTTGTATTCCAATAAATTTACACCATCATTAATCATAAAATAAATTAATTATGGAAAATTCATTTAAGTACAATCGCTTAAGAAAAGAAGATGCAGTGCTACTACTTGTCGATCATCAAACTGGTTTAATTTCTCTTGTTCAAGACTTTTCTCCAAACGAGTTTAAAAACAACGTACTTGCAGTAGCTGCTTGTGGTAAATATTTTGGTTTACCAACTATCTTGACTACAAGTTTTGAAGATGGTCCTAATGGTCCTCTTGTTCCAGAGTTAAAGGAAATATTTCCAACTGCTCCATATATTGCAAGACCTGGTCAAATAAATGCATGGGATAATGAAGATTTCATTAATGCAATTAAAAAAACAGGAAAAAAACAATTAATAATTGCTGGTGTTGTGACCGAAGTTTGCGTCGCTTTTCCTGCACTTTCTGCTATTGAAGCTGGTTTCGAAGTTTTTGTAGTAACCGATGCCTCTGGAACCTTTAATAACGTTACTAGAGACGGAGCTTGGTTAAGAATGCAAGATGCTGGAGTACAATTAATAAACTGGTTTGGCATGGCTTGTGAATTACATAGAGATTGGAGAAATGATATTGAGGGATTAGGAAATTTACTATCCAATTATATCCCTAACTATCGTAATCTCATCAATAGTTATTTGAGCCATCAAAACACAAAATAAAATTTCACAAACAATTTACTAAGAATAATTTTAGATAACCTCAAAAAATTATTCTTAGTTCTTTAACCTTAAAATATTAAAAATATGGATATTAAAAATGTTGAAATTATTATTCCACCAAGAGAACCTCATTTTGTTGGCGATGGATTTAGAGTGCATAATTTCATTCCCAGTGCATATCGCTTAGATATGAAAAGGATGGATCCTTTTATAATGCTGGATTATAACTCAAAATTCAACTTCCCTCCTTCTGATGAACCCAAAGGTGTTGGTGTGCACCCACATCGAGGTTTTGAAACGGTAACGATAGCATACAAAGGAAAAGTAACCCATCTCGATAGTAGTGGCGGTGGTGGGACTATAGGTGAGGGTGATGTCCAATGGATGACAGCCGGTTCTGGTATATTACACAAGGAATACCATGAAGAAAACTTTAGTAAACAAGGAGGTGATTTTCAAATGGTTCAACTTTGGGTTAATCTTCCTGCTAAATATAAAATGTCTAAACCCAAATATCAAGGGATTGAAAATAAAAAAATAACCAAATTCAAACTACCCAACAAGGCAGGAATAGTTGAAATAATTGCAGGAGAACACCAAGGATTAAAAGGCAGCGTAAGTACATTTTCTCCTGTTAATATGCTGAATATGAAATTAGAAAAATATGGAAAGGCGGAATTCAATTTTCCAAATACATACAATACTGGTCTATTGGTAATTGAAGGTAGTATAACGATTAATAAAAAGGAAAGTGCGCCTACAAATCATTTTGTTCTTTTTGAAAATAAAGGAATAGATTTTTTAATTGAAGCTACCGAAAAATCAGTGGTTTTAATAATAAGTGGGGAACCACTAAACGAACCAATTGTAGCACAAGGTCCATTCGTAATGAATACATACCAAGAAATTGTTCAGGCAATAGAAGACTTTAATAGGGGTAAATTTGGGTATTTGGAAGATTAATAGAACTAGTTAAAATTAAAAAAAGAAAATCTTTTCCTCCTCCTCTTTGCGCTACATTTTTTATTTAAAAGTTTCTATTACTGACTAAAAAAGAGCTAAATCGAGTAAGCTTTATAAAAATTATAACATTTTGTAACAAAAATTAATAAATTTTAAATAATTTTATATTACTTAGTAACTTTAACAATTGTTTGTTTGTTTTAATTTAATACTATTTCTGTTTGAATATTTTAATTGTTGAGGATCATCATCCTGTGATTGAAGCTTATAAGATGTTTTTTTCTCTATCAAAATTTGGAGATAAAAGCAACTTTATAATAGCAAACTCTTGTGAAGATACTTACCTTAAAATTCAACAAGCATTATCAGAAAACATTGTTTTTGATATTGCAATTATTGATTATTCATTACCTACTTTTCCAGAACAAAATCTTTTCAATGGGGCAGACATTATCTTGTACCTACAAAAAGTGATGCCAAATTGCAAGACGATGATGCTTACAGCTATCATGGAAAACCTGACATTGTTTGAAATTACGCAAAATATTAGACCAGACGCAATTGCTACTAAAACTGATATAGATGGTACTAACTTTTTAAACATTATTGAAACCATAGTTTCAGGTAAAAAATTCCGAAGCGACTACGTTATTGAAAGAGTGGAAGAAATATGGCAAAACAAAGCTTTTGTAAACGAACAAAATAGAAAAATACTTCATTTCTTGTCACAAGGGTACCTTCTTAAAGAGATAGCAATAGAATTAGCCGTTTCAGAAATAACAATAAAAAAGAGAGTCGCAAAAATCAAACTTCTTCTGGGTATTAATGACAATGAGAACATTTTAAGGGAAGCAAAAAAGAGAGGCTTTATTTAGATTTAACATGTAGTATACTTTAAGTATACACATGGTTAAACAAGGTAAAAAATTTTGTCAAGATTTAAATTAATTGGATTTTTAACCAATTAATAACTAAAAAAATAATCAAAATTTATTACTAAATTTAATTTCTCTTGTATGAAAAAAACACTCTTGTTTATTTTGTTCTTCTCATTCTGTCTTGTGGGAGCTCAAAACAAATCTTCACTTTCAATTGATCAAATTGAAAAGGAAATTGAAGTTTACACAAAAAAACAAATCAAAACATATAAACTCTCTCCAAAAGAAACTCTGACAATTAGAGCAGGCATGATGGATGAAATTTCACACCATGGCGGTGAATTTGATGAGGAAAAATTTGAAAATTCTATTAATGAATTTAAAGTTTACAAACTAAGAATTGACTTCTTTTCAAAATTCCCAGAAAAGAAAATGGTTTATGAACAACCTATTTTAAACAACACCCAACGTCAAACTTGTTCAGATGGTGGTTTTGAAAATGGTGCTCCTACATCAGTTTATACATTTAGACAAGCAATTAATCCTACTACTGGGATAAGTACAAATATTATAACAACAGGTGCTAATTTTGCTCCAATAAGTGTTTCTGGTACTTTAAATGACAATAATTCATTTCTAACATTAACCTCACCTGGTGTAGATCCACTAGTTCCTGTTCAGCGAGTATTTAATGGAAATAGAGCAATAAAATTAAATGCATCAGCTGCACCACAGTCCAATGGTGGTTTTCATGTTACAACAATGTCAAGAACTTTTGTTATAAATGAATCAAGCTTTAACTACAATTATTCACTTATTCTAAGAAATCCAGGGAATCATCCTGTTAATGTCCAACCTTTTTTTGTAGTTAGGTTATATGATAGTAATAATAATATAATAAGACAAAGTTCAGTTGTCTCAAACATTAATGATTGCTTATTTACTAATGCTGGAACTCAAAATAATCCATTGTTATATACGGGTTGGGTTTGTGACCAAATTGATACAAGCGATTTGGTTGGCCAACAAGTCACAGTTGAATTCATTATAGCTGATTGTGCATGGAGTGCTCATTTTGGCACAGTATATATCGATGACGTTTGCAATACCAATTGTGCAAATCCAATTTCGGGAAGTATCAATCTTAATCCTATTCAAACGATTTTTTGTCCTACAACTTCTCAAACAATTTGTGGTACATATACAGTTCCACAACAAAGTATATTAGACTCTATAACATTAAATGTTACTCAAAATGGAGTAATTGTTGGAACAGTAACTACACCTACTTCATTAACAAATGATACTTTTTGTTTTGAGGTACCAACCTCAGCATTCGGAAATAATCCTAATGGTAATTTCGAATTTCAAGCTGTTGCAAATTTTACCAGGGTATGTACTATTCAAGGTAATTTCCCATTAAACCCAATATCAGATAACTCAGCTAATGATACAGGCCCTGATGTAGTTATTACGAATTGTATAAATGCACTCAGCGATTGGTTTACAACTTCAACTTGTCTGTTAGGAAGTTTTAACATTTTAGATAACGATAGCGTTTATGGTAACCAAGCCACTCCCGCAAACACTATTATCACAACTTCTGGCATAATAGACCCAAATATTCAAGTTAACACTAACACAGGTCTGGTAACTATTAACTCAGGTATTGCTCCTGGTACATACACAATTAACTATCAAATTTGTAACGAAAATTTACCATCACACTGTGATCAAGGAATCATTACAATAACAATTAATAGTCCCCAAATTATAGCAAATGATGATGACTTTTCAACATTAAATATAAATAGTTGTGATGGAGGAGATACCCCAACCGTCTTTAGTAATGATAGTTTTTGTGGAGTGAATATAAATTCAACAAACTCAAATGTAACCTTATTAAATAACGGAGGTATAACAGGCGCTACAATAAATAGTAATGGTATAATTACAATACCTTCTGGAACCGCTCCTGGTACTTATACTATACAGTACCAAATTTGCCAAATGGGCACTACTACTTTTTGTGATACAGCAAATGTTACAATTGTAATAGCACAAGGAGCAACTCCAACATTTGATTTTTTAACAACAATATGTAGCGGAACGCAAGCTCCAATTTTACCAGCTACTTCAAACAATGGAATAGCAGGAACTTGGAATCCAACTGTAATTGATAACACTACTTCAGGGAATTATACGTTTACACCAGCAGGAAACTGTGCATTACCTGTAACAATTGTCGTTGAAATTATAAACCAATGTGGGTTATTTTTACAATGGGGATCAGACGTTAGCTGTCAACTAGCTGATGATGATGACCCAAGAATTAAATTTGATGCCGATATAGTAGATGGTCCTTGTATCAGAGTTTGTGAGAATAGTACAATCGTTTATGAACTTACCGGAGACGTCAGCTCAATTGATTATACAGAGTGGAATATTACTGGGGGTACTTTTACTGCCACAAATACATCTTGTACAATTCAATGGAATACTAATGCTTCATTCAGCGCTATACAAGCAACCGTTAATTTAACAGACGGAACTATCTTAATAGTAAATAGATGTGTAGAAAAACTAAATGCACCAAATGTACTATTTGGTGTAATGCCAAATAATACACTTACTGAAGTCACTGTTTGCGAGAACAATGTAGTAATTTTTAATAATTTAACCACTACAAACAACGGACATGATGACATCTATTATAACTGGGATTTTGGTGACGGAACTACCTCTAATGCTTTTGAACCAACTCATGTTTACACTAATTCTGGCACATATGATGTTACTCTAATAGCTTTTAATGGATGTAGTTGCATTGGAAAATATAGAATGAGAGTGATTGTCGAAAGAGGAATAGCTCCAATAGAGTGTCCAACGGTTGTTTGTGAAAACGAAAGAGCAACGTATTCAATACCTTCTCAATATGGTGAAAATTGTGAAATAAAATGGACTGTTGAAGGTGGAGAAATTGTAGAACAAAACAATGACAATACCGAGATAGCTGTTATTTGGAATAATGTTAATGAAAGTGGTTTTGGGTATGTTACAGTAGGAGCTGAGGAATGTTACAGATGTACCTCAACAATTAAAGTACCTGTTGTATTGAATAAAGGAACAATAATAGGTATTGAAACGTTATGTGAAAAAACACAAGGATTATACACACTACCACAATGGCCAACCACCGACTTCACGTGGACACTTGATGATGCTGGTACTGGCGCCACTTTAATTCAAACAAATCAAAGAAATGAAATTGTTGTTCAAGCAGGTTTAGCAGGCACAATTACATTAAGCTGCTCTTATTTTAACACCCTTTTAGGTTGTGGTGGAACAGCAACCTATGAAATTAAAGTAACACCTTCTTTAACTGTAGATGGTGATAAAATAGTTTGCAAAAACACAACTCATTCGTATAACCTAAATTTTAACGGGAATAACGTTTCAGCAGTAAATTGGCAAATTACAGGTCCGAATAATTTCTCTCAAAATGGTATAAGTTCACCTTTATCAATAACATTTCCATCAGTTGGAATTTACAATGTTGCTGTAACAGATCCGAATTACTGTTTAAGAAATTTTTTCCAAATTCAAGTGTTAGATGTTCCTCAAATGCCTGCAGCAGTTAATGGGCCACTAACAGTTTGTCCAGGAATACCAGTAACATATTCTTGCATAGTCCCTAATGGCGCTACAGCTAATTGGGAAGTAACAAACGGTACAATTATCGGAAATAATACAGGAAGTCAAGTTATGGTAAATTTTGATCCATTAGCTACTACTCCCTTTGAAATTAAAGTATCTTATTCTATAGATAACTGTATTTCTGATGTGCTAACTACAGTCATTGAAAGAGAAATTCCAATAGTAGATTTTACTATTGTAGATCCTATTGTTTGTGGTAGCTCCTTCGCTACTTATGCAATTAACTCAATCGATGTAGATAACTATGTATGGACTATTACTCCAGCCAGTGCAGGAAGTATTCAATCAGGTCAAAACAGCAACCAAGTGTATATTTTATGGAACCAAACGCCTCAAACAGGTGTACAAGTAAAAGTAACGGTTCGTAAATGTGGAGCAGAATTTTCAGAAACCACATTAGTAGATATTATAAATTCACCAGCCGTTACAATTTCTGGTCCTGCTTCAGCATGTACAGGAAACCCTGTTTCATTTGACTTTAATTTAAGCATAGGAAATGGTTTTACAAATGTAGTCTGGGATTTTGGAGACGGTATAACTGTAAACTCTACTACGTCAAACAGCGTAACTCATACATATAATGAACCTATCCAAACTAGTACCACATTCACCGTTACGGCAACAGTTTATGGAGCTAATGGTTGCTTGATGCCTGCAACCGCAACCCATCAAGTGGTGGTTTCTCCATCACCAGTAGTAAATTTATCACCTACTGTTAATCTTAATCTATGTGATCCAAGCAATATCCCAGCAGATTATACTTACACGGTAAATTTACAAGGAGGCTTTAGCCCTACCGATACGGTTCAGTGGTTCAAAGATGGAAGTGCTACTGGAGTAACTACTCCTACTATTGATGTTTCCCTTTCTGGTCTAGGGGTTGGAACGTATTATGCAGTAGTTACTAATGTCTATAACTGTACAGCTAATACCAATAGTTTTAGAGTAATGAACAATTGTACATCTGGTTGTAACCAAACTGAAACAATTGACGGAATAGCAACAAATTTAGATTGCAATAGTGTTACGGTAGAAATAACAAACTATTCAGGGACACCCGATGAAACATTTATTTCATATCCTGTGAATATGAATAACAACATAACTAACATAACGCCTAATCAAGTTACCGCTAGTGGTTTAAATCCCGGTGAGTATTCATTTACCCTTTATGCGGAGTACCCAAATGGTTGTTTTGCAAAAAAGAATATTAGTTTTATTATTCCTTACAAAGCAGGAATTAAACATAATATTACTTGCGCTACTACAGGTGGTGGTTATGATGTGCAATTACTAGACTATTCTATCTATTATCCAGATACACCACCTACTAGTTTTGAATTTACCACTGACAATGGAGTTACGTGGCAAACAGGAAATGTAGTTGGTGGCATAGCACAACTTACTACTAACCTAGCGCCTGGGACCTATACCATTGGTATTAGAATTCAACGTGCAGGATATCCAAGTTGTACTTATTTTGAAACATTAGTATTGCCAGATTACCCTGTGGCAACATTTACACACGATGCTTATGCGTGTCAAAACAATGCCATGCAGTTTTATGCCGATGACACCACAGCAGATTTACAGTATTTTTGGGAATTTATAAATGACGGCTCTTCAAATTTACAACAAAACCCTATAAAAACATTTTCTAGTATTGACATTCAATTTGTGAGATTAACTGTTACTAACAAATATGGATGCAGTGCCACATATACAAAAACTGTTAATATAGTTTCCAATAATATGAATGGGGATTTAATATTAACTCCTGAAAACACTTGCATTGGAAGTAGCATAGAAATTAATTATAGTCCAGATTTAAATACAAACACTGTCCAAACTTTATATTGGTACCATAATAACTATACAGCCATTCCTTTTGCTGTCACAAGTGCATCGTCTAATTTAAGCTTAACAGTTACGCAAAGTGGTCAATATTTTGTATATGCTCAAAACTATGATGGATGTTTTGAATATGGAAATATTAAGCCTATTTCAGTAACTTTTATACCTGCACCAGAATCGCCTGTAATTAAAGGAGCTACATCAATATGCATCAACAACCCAATTAATTTATCAGTACCAATTAATAGCAATATTCAGTACGCGTGGACATTAAACGGTAATCCAATGCCAACATGGGATAATTTTACTGAAATTAACTATTTACCAACTACCATAGGAAATTATGTGTTTACAGTTACAGCGCAAGTACCTTCTGGAAATGGGACTATGTGTTATGGTTTACCATCTACACATGTAGTTACGGTATTAGAAACGCCCAATACTCCTGAAATAGCAATTACACAAGTGCAGTGCAGTCCTTACAGAGTAACAGTAAGCGTAACCAACCCACAAGGAGGAGTGAGTTATTATTGGAGTAATGGTGACACGGGTACTACCGCTTATGTAACACATGATGGTCCACTTCAAGTGCGAGCTGAAGCTAACGGTTGTAGCGTTACTGCTCAGCTAGATTTACCTACAGACTTAGAGGCATTGGCTTGGATTTTCCCTGATGGATGTTTTAGTCTTTGTGAACGTGAAGAAACAGGTTATATTATAGGACCTTTAGGCGAATTTGAAGGTTGGAAATGGCTAGAAAATGGAAATAGTATAGTAACAGGTACGGGTAGTATAAGTCCACTAACTACTATATCAGCTCCTAATGAGTATCAACTATATCTACACAATGGCTATTGTGATGCCACTTATGCTAATGCTTCATTTACAACTATAAATTGTGCTGAATGTGAAATTGGTTTTGAAATTGGCAAACCAAAATGTATTAAAATTAACGGCGTTTATGTATATGAAGTAACTATGAACATTACAAACAGTATAGGCGTTCCTGTTACCATTACCATTAACGCACCTAATGGAGAAGGATATTTTACAAGCAGCACACACAACTTAACTGTCGGGAATAATCCAGTAACAAGTTATTTTTATCCATTGAATGGTTTTAACGGAGGTACTATTTCTTTTATGGTAGAAGGAAATTCTGAAAAAGGAGCATGTAGTACTAAATTTGAGTTAGATTTTCCTTATTGCAATTCAAATCCAAGAATGAGTGAATCAACAGAGGATATTGTAATTTTGGCTCCTAATCCAACAAAAGACAGTACAACACTGATGTATGAGTTACAAGCTAGAGAACCAGTAACTATTGAAATAAGTGATCCTATGGGAAGAATTATTTGGAGTAAATCTTTTATTGAAAATAAGGGCAAAGTACTACTAGATTGTTCAAGATATGCGGCGGGATATTACCCTGTACTTATCAAACAAAATGGAAAAGTAGTGAAACATACAAAACTAATTGTGCAATAAGTTAAAAGAAAACGGATACGGTTAGCGTATCCGTTTTTTTACTATTTTTACTAAAATGAATGAAAAGGAAAAAATCATGAAGAAAACAATCCTCTATTACCTTTTGCCTTATGCCTTTTATCTTATGCCCTTTTTAGGCTATGCTCAATCTTTTCAATGGATTAAAGACGGAGGAAGTGCTGAAAATTTAGGTTCAAACGATTATGAACAGGTATATAGTATTGCTACAGATAGTCAAAAAAATGTTTATATTTTATCAAAAGTTGGTATGAGTAACCTAAATGTAGATGGCAATCCAAAAACCAATTATGACAACCCTAGTTCATTTCCTACCGATATTGTTTTAGCGAGTTTTACCTGTGATGGCACTTACCGTTGGAGTAAAATTATTGGAGGATCGGGTAAAGAAAACATAAGTGCTGTTCAAGTCGATTCACAGGATAATGTGTATGTAGCTGGAAAAATGGGGACTTGTAATGATGGTAGCGTATCACAACCTTATCCAGGAAGAATAGAAAACGATTATACTTTTCCCAACTCAACAACAGCTTGTGATAGGATTTTTTTGGCAAAATTTGATACTAACGGAGTCTTTCAGTATATTAAGCGTCCACAACTTCCAACAACATCTTCCAATGCAATAACCTATACAGGTAGCTTTAATTTCCAAATTCAAGATGATATTTTATATTGGTTTGTGTGGCTTCCACCTGGTACTTATGCTGATGGGGCTTTTACCAACAGTACTTCAGAAACCCACGCCCCCTATGTGTTAAAGTATAATTTAGATGGCTCTTTTATTGAAGCTACACAGTTGGGAAACATTCAAGGTCTTTTTGATGTAGTTGTAAAATATTATCGTAATCCACACAATGGGTTTTATTATATGACTTTTGCTAAAACAAGTTCCACTACTTTCGCTATTAATGGTCAACCGGTTGTAAATGCGGCTGCTTTAGTTTGTTATGACAATAATGGTAATTTGTTATGGAAGAAAGAGAACGATAACAATAATGCAAATTATATGAAATTTTTTGGACTTGATTTTGATTCACAAAACAATATTTATATAGCAGGTAGTATGGTTGGTATGAATTTGAATAGTTTTATAGGTTATTCAATAGCCATTTTAAATACGCCAGCATTTGTAATGAAAGTTGATCCAACAGCGGATAATTTACTATGGGCTTCACACCATGATTCTGTTGGAACTAATGGTAATGGTGCTTTAGTCTATAATGGTAATGAAATTGCTTACACAGGTTGGTGTGCAGGTACTAATTATACATGGGGAAGTCAATCTATTTATGTTACAGCAACTAATGAAGGACAAGACGTTTTATTAGCTCGCTTTGATAGTACAACTGGATCTTGTTTAAGTTTAAATAATATACCTAGTACTGTAGGTTCTACAGATTATGGTGCAGTAATAACCGTTGATGCATCTGGTGATTACCTAGTAGGTGGTGGTTTTGCTGCTCTAATTTATGATACCAATGGAAATTCTGTTACTAATGAAGGAGGAACTACTGATTTCTTCATTGCCAAATTTGCTACAGAACCTTGCAGCCCATTAAGCAATGAAACTTTCGAAACCAATACCATCAAAGTCTATCCTAATCCTGCAAGAAATGTTTTAACAGTGGCTATCAATGAAAATGCAAACTACGAACTTTACACCATCACTGGGCAGCTAGTAAAACAAGGCAAACTTACAACAATTGATAATACAATCGCGGTGCAAGACTTATCAAAAGGGTATTATCTATTAAGAATTGGAAATGAAAACGGGAATTGGCAGAGTATAAAAGTGTTGAAAGAGTAA
>NZ_QLST01000024.1 GCF_003293845.1 Flavobacterium tibetense
ACAAGGATGGGATGGAAGATTCAATGGAGCGGAACTGCCATCAACAGACTATTGGTTTACAGTAGAGTATTTAGAGAATGAACAGAGTAAAGTCTTTAAGGCACACTTCTCGTTGATTCGATAAGAATGATTGAAATAAATAAAAAAGCAGAACTCAAAAGGTTCTGCTTTTTTTTGTTAAATAGTAATTGGATTTGAAAGAGAAAAATGATTTAAAGACACAAACAACTCCTCAAAAGATTCCAATTCATAATATTTGGTTTGAATCGTCATATTATTAAAATCAGAATGAATGATTTCTTCTAAATCAAAAGGGAAAATTTCGGTATTGGTATCAAAAATTCCATTGGTTTCTTGAAAAGAGGATAGAATGCCTGCGCCATAAATTCTTCGCTCATTATTTATTTTTATCAAACCAAATTCAATACTAAACCAGTATAGTCGTTGTAATTGTACTACAACCGTTTCGTTATCGTGATGCTCTAATCCGATTTCACCTAGTTTTTGTGCAAAATCACCAAATGTAGGGTCTAATAATAAAGGAATATGACCAAAAATATCATGAAACATATCGGGTTCTTCTAGATAATCCAATTGGCTCATTTTTCGTAGCCAAGTGGAGGAACAGAATTTCCTTTCGGCAAGTAGTTCAAAAAAATCTTTCACTGGAATTAATCCAGGAACAATCTCGATTTTCCAGCCAGCTTTTTCAAAAAGTAAATCACTCAACTCGTTTAAATTGGGAATAGCATCAGCATGTAAAACAGGAGCTAATTCATTTAAATAGAATAAATATTCCTTACAAGCTTTGTCTTCAAGATTTTTGATTTGTCTTGTAAACAAAGTGTTCCATACTTTTAGATCTTCTTCGTTGTAATTTTCCATTACTTGTTTCATAACAGTTTTTTTAAAATTAATAATAAAAAAAGCCCGATTCCAAAAAGGAATCGGGCTAAAATTGTAATATGATTTTACTACATAGAACTAGTACCTCAATTCCTTGTGGGAGTTAAAATAGTAATAGTAATATGTGTTTTGGTTCTTCATAAAGTGCGAATGTATAAAGACTTTTTTGAATATTAAAAATGTTTTACAATTATTTTTTCAATCGCTTCTGCTAATTCAAAATCTTTCTCAGAAACACCATCGCAATCGTGCGTGGTTAGTCGAATATGTATTTTGTTGTACACATTACTCCATTCGGGATGATGATTTTGTGCTTCAGCAACTTCTGCAATAGCGTTAATGACTTTCATAGTTTTTACAAAATTGTCAAAAATGAAATGTTTTTCAATGCCATTATTTAAGAAATTCCAATTGGGAAAATCTTGAAGTTTTACTGCTATTTCTTGTGAATTTAATTTTTTCATGATATGTATTTGAATTCCAAAAATACAGTTTTTCAACCCAATAAAAAAATCTGCCGAAGTAACGAATTACAACGACAGATTTCACTAAACAAATCTAAATATTAAAAAAACTAATTACTCTACTAATTCACTTTGATTTCTGAAAACCAATTGCCCATCGAAACTATCCAAAAGTATAATACTATCGGTAGTCACTTTTCCTGCTAATATTTCTTTCGAAAGTTGGTTTAATACTTCTCTTTGAATCACACGTTTTACGGGTCTTGCTCCAAACTGTGGATCGTATCCTTTTTCTGCTAAATACGCTACGGCTTCTGGAGTGGCATCCATAGTGATGTGTTGGTGTGCCAACATCTTAATCACATTTTTCAGTTGTAAACCAACAATTTCTTTAATATTAGCACCTGTTAAAGGCGTGAACATTACAATTTCATCGATTCGGTTGATAAACTCAGGTCGAACGGTTTGTTTTAATAAACCAAGAACTTCTGTTTTTGCCGCTTCGGTTGCTGCTTCAATTCCACCTTTTAAGTTCTCGAATTTCTCTTGAATAATATGACTTCCCATATTGGATGTCATAATGATAATGGTGTTTTTAAAATCCGCAACTCGACCCTTGTTATCCGTTAACCTTCCTTCATCTAATACTTGCAACAAAATATTGAAGGTATCCGGATGCGCTTTCTCAATTTCGTCTAGCAATACAACAGAATACGGTTTTCTTCGAACAGCTTCCGTTAATTGACCGCCTTCGTCATAACCTACATATCCTGGAGGCGCTCCAACCAATCTACTAACTGCGTGACGTTCTTGGTATTCACTCATATCAATTCGCGTCATGGCATTTTCATCATCGAATAAATACTCAGCTAAGGCTTTGGCTAATTCGGTTTTACCAACACCAGTTGTTCCTAAAAACAAGAACGAACCAATAGGTTTTTTAGCATCTTGCAAGCCAGCGCGACTTCTTCTAACAGCATCACTTATTGCTTCGATAGCTTCTTCTTGTCCAACTACTCTGTGATGCAATTCATCTTCTAATTTGAGCAATTTTTCTCTTTCACTTTGAAGCATTTTGGTAACTGGAATTCCGGTCCATTTGGCAACCACTTCTGCAATATCATCGTGTGTTACTTCTTCTTTAATCAATGAATTTCCTGCTTGATTTTCTGCTAATTGAATTTGTAAAACATCCAATCGTTCTTGCGCTTCTTTAATTTTTCCGTAACGAATTTCAGCAACTTTACCATAATCACCATCGCGTTCGGCTCTTTCAGCTTCTAATTTGAAATCTTCAATTTCTAATTTTACCGCTTGAATATTATCTACAACTTCTTTTTCCGATTTCCATTTGGTGAAAATTTCGTTGCGTTCTTCTTTTAAATTGGCCAAATCTAAACCAAGCGATTTTAATTTGGTTTCATCATTCTCCCTTTTAATCGCCTCGATTTCAATTTCCAATTGCATGATTTTTCTATCCAAAACATCTAATTCTTCAGGTTTTGAATTGATTTCCATTCGCAATTTTGAAGCCGCTTCGTCCATCAAGTCAATAGCTTTATCTGGAAGAAAACGATTGGTAATGTAACGTTGTGACAATTCAACCGCAGCAATAATTGCATCGTCTTTGATACGCACTTTGTGGTGTGTTTCGTATTTCTCTTTGATTCCTCGTAAAATCGAAATGGCACTTTCTGTATCGGGTTCGTCAATGTTTACTTTTTGAAAACGTCTTTCTAAAGCTTTGTCTTTTTCGAAATATTTTTGGTATTCGTCCAAAGTAGTTGCTCCAATAGCACGTAATTCCCCACGAGCCAAAGCTGGTTTTAAGATATTTGCAGCATCCATAGCGCCTTCGCCACCGCCAGCACCAACCAACGTGTGAATTTCGTCAATGAAAAGCACGATATCACCTTCAGCAGAAGTTACTTCTTTTACTACGGCTTTCAAACGCTCTTCAAATTCTCCTTTGTATTTGGCTCCAGCGATTAAGGCTCCCATATCTAATGAGTAAACAATTTTATCTTTTAGATTTTCAGGAATGTCTCCGTCAACAATTCGGTGTGCTAAACCTTCAGCGATGGCAGTTTTACCAACACCAGGTTCTCCAATTAACATCGGGTTGTTTTTCGTTCTACGTGTTAGAATTTGTAACACTCTGCGAATTTCTTCATCTCTACCAATAACTGGGTCTAATTTTCCGTTTCTAGCTAAATCATTCAGGTTTTTAGCGTATTTATTTAGTGAATTGTAGGTTTCTTCTGCAGATGCTGAAGTTACTCGTTCGCCTTTTCTAATTTCTGCAATCGCTGCTTCTAAACCTTTTTCAGTAACGCCTTGATCTTTTAGAATTTGTGCGACTTTACTTTTCGATTTGAAAATGGCTAAAATCAAATGTTCGATGGAAACATATTCATCGTTCATTTTCTTTGCAATGATTTCAGCTTCGGTTATTGTTGTTCCAGCAGTACGAGAAAACATAAGGTCTCCACCAGAAACTTTTGGAAAACTCTGAATCGTACTGTCTAACACTTTTTTGAAAAGTTCCACATTTACGTTTAGTTTTTTCAAAATGAAAGGCGTTACGTTTTCATCTACTTCCAAAATTCCTTTGAAAATATGTTCGTTTTCGAGTTGTTGGTGTCCAAAACTTTGCGCAATTTGTTGTGCTTGCTGTAAAGCTTCTTGTGATTTGATTGTGAATTTATTACTATTCATAGCTTTTGCTTTTTTTAACAGTTGATTCTTTTAAAGTTGTGTAAATTTGTTAATTGGATTACAAGTTGTATTCCAATGTAAAAATCACGACAAATTGACTTTTTTTGGAAGTAAAATTCAAATATTTAATGTCAAAATGTCTTAAAACAAGTCAATTATGAGTTTTTTTTCTAAATTATTTAATGAAAATCAATCGGATTCGAGCGGTAATGCAATAGATTGGATTCCACTGCAAACCCTAGAGCAAGTAGATGAAATTATTGAAAATTCGCATGAAAAGCCAATTTTAATTTTCAAACACAGCACCCGCTGCAGCATTAGTAGATTTGCATTGAAGCGTTTTGAAAATGAATTTGAATTGCAAGAAAAGGTGATTACCTATTTTTTAGATTTAATGAATTACAGAGAAATTTCGAATGAAATTGCTTTTAAATTTGGTATCCAACATCAATCGCCTCAAGTGTTATTACTAAAGAATGGAAAAGTGGTGCATCATGATTCACATGATGGAATAGAAGCAGAAGAGTTAAAAAAATACATTTAAAAAAAAAGCCTTTTCAAATCTGAAAAGGCCTTACTTTATTAAAACTTTAATTCTATTGCTGGGAGTAATTTGCTTTCACATTCTCCAAAACCAATACGAACTTTATCATTTTGACAATAGCCGCGCATAATTACCGTGTCATTGTCTTGAATAAATTTTCTTTCGCTTCCATCATTCATTGGTAATGGTTTTTGTCCACCCCAAGTTAATTCTAACATCGAACCAAAAGAATCTTCTGTAGGCCCAGAAATGGTACCACTTCCCATCATATCGCCTGAATTCACTCTACAACCATTGATGGTATGATGTGCTAATTGTTGCGCCATTGACCAATACATGTATTTGAAATTGGAACGAGAAACTACAGTTTCATCACTACTTTCAGGTTTGATAGCAACTTCTAAATTAATATCAATTGCTTTTTCTCCTTTTTGTTTTAAATAAGGCATTGGTTCTGGATTTTGCTCTGGACCTTTGGTTCTAAAAGGTTTTAACGCATCCATTGTAACAATCCATGGAGAAATAGTGGAAGCAAAGTTCTTAGCTAAAAATGGACCTAATGGTACATATTCCCATTTTTGAATGTCTCTAGCGCTCCAATCATTGAATAAAACCATACCAAAAATATGATCTTCCGCTTCTTCAACAGGAATAGGCTCTCCCATTAAATTGGCATCGGTTGTGATAAAAGCCATTTCTAATTCAAAATCTACCAATTTGGAAGGTCCAAAAATTGGAGTTGTTTCACCATTAGGTAACGTTTGTCCGTAAGGTCTGTGAACAGGAATCCCTGAAGGAACAATTGTTGAACTTCTTCCATGATATCCTACTGGAATATGAAGCCAGTTCGGTAATAAAGCGTTTTCTGGATCACGGAACATTTTACCTACATTAGTTGCATGTTCTTTGGAACTATAAAAATCAGTATAATCACCAATTTGAACAGGTAATAACATTTCAATTTCTGAAATATCAAAAAGAATAATTTCGCAATGTTCTTTGTTGTCTCTTAATTTAGAGTTGTTTTCATCAAAAAGTTCGGCTAAACGATTTCTTACTAAACGCCATGTTTTTTGACCATCTGAAATGAAATCATTCAAAGTGTCTTGCATGAACATGTCGTCGGTTAGTTCAATTCCTTCGAAGTAACCCAATTGTTGTAATGCTCCCATGTCAATGGCCGTATTTCCAATTCTAGTTCCAATTGTGATTACATCTTCGCGTGTGATGAAAACTCCAAAAGGAATATTTTGAATAGGAAAATCGCTGTTTTCAGGAACAGGAATCCAAGATTTTCTGTTTGAATTGTTTGCTATATTTGGCATAATAGTGTTAGTTTTTTGTTGAAAAATTCCACATCAAATATAAACTTTACAGCTTGTTTAACAAACCTTTTTCGTAATTTTGACCAAATTTTAACGAAATATCAAAAAAATGCAACGCGACGAACAAATTTTTGATCTGATTCTTGACGAACAAGACAGACAAATTCACGGAATTGAATTAATTGCTTCAGAAAATTTTGTTAGTGACCAAGTAATGGAAGCAGCTGGGTCATGTTTAACCAATAAATATGCAGAAGGTTATCCAGGAAAACGTTATTACGGTGGTTGTGAAGTAGTGGATATCGTAGAGCAAATTGCAATTGATAGAGCAAAAGCTTTGTTTGGTGCGGAATATGCTAACGTACAACCGCATTCTGGTTCTCAAGCCAATACAGCAGTTTTTGCAGCATGTTTACAACCTGGAGATACTATTTTGGGATTTGATTTATCACATGGTGGACATTTAACGCATGGTTCTCCTGTAAATTTTTCAGGTAAATTGTATCGTCCTGTTTTCTATGGTGTTGATAAAGAAACGGGTGTTTTAAACTATGATAAAATTCAAGAAATTGCTTTAGCTGAAAAACCTAAAATGATTATTGCGGGTGCTTCAGCCTATTCTAGAGATATGGATTTTAAACGTTTTAGAGCAATTGCAGATAGTGTTGGGGCTTTATTATTAGCAGACATTTCACATCCAGCAGGATTAATTGCTAAAGGATTATTAAATGACCCAATTCCTCATTGTCATATCATTACTACGACTACACATAAAACATTGAGAGGGCCAAGAGGCGGAATGATTTTGATGGGTAAAGATTTTGAAAATCCATGGGGTTTAAAAACACCAAAAGGTGAAATTAGAATGATGAGTCATGTTTTGGATATGTCAGTTTTCCCTGGAAATCAAGGCGGACCATTAATGCATATTATTGCTGCTAAAGCGGTTGCTTTTGGTGAAGCACTTACAGATAATTTCTTCCAATACACTTTACAAGTTCAGAAAAATGCCAAAGCTATGGCTAATGCATTTGTAGCTAGAGGTTATAATCTAATTTCTGGTGGAACCGATAATCACATGATGTTGATTGACTTAAGAAATAAAAATATTACAGGTAAAGAAGCAGAAAATGCATTGGTTAAAGCTGAAATTACAGTAAATAAAAATATGGTTCCATTTGATGATAAGTCGCCATTTGTGACTTCAGGTATTCGTGTGGGAACACCAGCTATTACCACTCGTGGTTTGGTAGAAGAAGATATGGAAACTGTTGTAGCTCTAATTGATAAAGTGTTAATGAATCATACAGATGAAGCTGTTTTAGAACAAGTAGCAGAAGAAGTTAACGAACTAATGAGCGAAAGAGCGATGTTTGTTTTTTAATTTACGACGTTTTATAGAATAAAAAAACTCCTAATTTTAGTTAGGAGTTTTTTTGTGTTTTTATTTTCCGTCTCTATCCACTTTAATTCTTTCTTCTCTATTGGCTAATTCCCAAGCTACAGCGAAAGCTAATTGAGCTCGTTTGGCAAGAGCATCATATTCAATTTTGTCTGGAGTATCTGTTGGCATGTGATAATCTTCATGCACACCGTTGAAATAAAACAAGGCTGGAATTCCTTTTTTAGCAAAATTATAATGGTCAGAACGGTAGTAGATTCTTTCTGGATCATTTCTATCGTTGTATTTGTAGTCCAATTCCATTTGGGTGTATTTGGCATTCATGGCTTCATTAATTTCATGAAGTTCGCTGCTTAATCGATCAGCACCAATAGGATAAATATAATTATTGGTATTTGGATGTAAAGTATCTCTACGACCAATCATATCAATATTAATATTGGCAACCGTATTTTTCAAAGGATATAATGGGTTGTCAGAATAATAACGCGAACCATGTAAACCGTGTTCTTCACCAGTTACGTGTAAAAATAAAATAGAACGCTTTGGACCATGACCTTTTTGTTGGGCAATTTTGAATGCTTGAGCAATTTCCAATAGCGCTACAGTTCCAGAACCATCATCGTCAGCGCCGTTAAAAATTTCTCCATTTTTCATTCCTACGTGGTCGTAATGTGCTGAGATAACAATGATTTCATCTGGTTTTTCCGAACCTTTGATAAATGCCCAAATATTTTCCGAATCTGGTAATTTAGGTGCAAAACCGCGTTTCATATATTCAGAAGGGACTTTTTGGTACCAATCAGCTGCAATTGGAGGATGTGAAATACCATTTTTCTTGTATTGTTCGATTAGGTATTTTCCAGCCTTTTTTTGACCTTCGGTTCCTGTATCTCGTCCTTCCATGTCGTCACCTGCTACTATATACAAGTGTGTTTTTAATTCTTCAGCAGTAATGGTGCTTAAATAAGTACCAGCATCTGCATTAGATTTTTGAGCGGTTTTTGCGGAAGAGCAACCTGTTAAAAGTAAAGCTACAATAGCGCCTGATAAAAGTATTTGTTTCATGAGTTTATTAATTGGTTCCAACAAATATAAAAATTAAGTGAGAAGTTTTTGGTAAACCTTTATTTTTGGTAGTAATTTTAACTTTTGATTAGGATTTTGACTTATTTTCCTTTTTTGATTTCTTTTTTTCGATTACTAACTTTGAAAGATTGAAACATTTCATCCATTGTTTCCTTATATGTTTCTTTTTTATCTGCCAATGTCCATGTCATGATTTGGTAATAGTTCGTAATTCCATCAATGTAGGCCACTTGATAATAAATATCAATTCCATCAACATTTCCTTCAAATGCTAAAATTTTTGCAGGTAACCCATTGATTTTGGTTTCTGTTTCCGTCTTGTTTTTAAATGTCACCGCTGCTTCTAAATTACCAACAAGCAATTCGGTATAACCCTCAAAATTTGATTCGTAAACGTCTTCCAATTCATTGATTTCAATAGCTAATTTGAAAGACTCTTTGCTTTCATCAATTATAACTACATAAAATTCTTTAAATAGATTTTGGTATTGCAAAGAAGCATCATCATTCAAATCTTTTCCTTCAGACAAAAAATCGGGAAGACTGATGCTATAATCATTGACTTTAATTGATTTGAATTCTGTTTTTGTATCGCAAGAAAGTAGACTAATACAAGCCAATAGAAGTATAAAAGTTTTTTTCATTATAAATGGGTTTTAAAAAGCCAAATTATAAAAACCTTTTAATTATAAGATGAAAAATAAAATTAATTTTACAGAATTATTGCAAATTATGAGTTGTCTTTAAATCAAACTAATAAATGATCATCCGATTTCATTAACAGTAAAGGTTCAATATTAGTTTAATGAGTGATTTAGAATCATTTATATTATTGGATTGTTATTCTTCATTAGATTTAAGCCGTAAGTATAATTGGTAGATAAAATTACATCATTGCAATCAAAATGTTTAATAACTCCGTCTTTAACAAGTGCAATAACCCAACAGGTATTTTGGTGCATGCCATAATCGACTAAAAAAAGTGCCTGCCCAGTTCCTAATGGAGTTTCTACTAAGATTGAAGGATTTAATTGAAGTATCATATTATTTGCAGTTAAATTAAATTTTTAATAAAATGCCAGAAAAAAATCAGTAGTTAGCTAAAATATTAGGTTCATTTACCTTTTCATTTAGCTTCGATAGAAGATTGAAAAAGACTTAGAACAATATATTGTCGTTTCTCAATCAAACAAATCAGTTACGACCTCTCCTGGCATTATTACTTCACATATTCAAATGAATGATTTATGAATTACCCAATGAGTCACGTAGTGTTTTTACACTATCATAGTCGGTTTTAAGTAATGACTTTTGAGTACTAATCATATAATACTGTTCTGGACTTAAATGTTCTGATTCATTCTCTAACGCATTTTCATAAGTGTTTATAGCGTTATTCTCTCCATATTCACAAGAGTCTAAAATGGTTTTACGATCTTTGCCACTGAGTGCTGCTTTTACATCCATCCATATTCTAAAGAACTTTCCTGAGATTGTAGTTCCTTCTGCTGGTTTACCACCTAAAAAGTTTACTTCTTTAACTAATTCTAAGTTACATTTTTGGCTGGTTGAAATAAATTGGGAAAACAAAGCTTTTAAATCAAATTCCTCGGTTTCTTTTGTTGCTGTTTCGTAGCCTTCTATTCTGTCGTTATTGATAGTGATAAGTGAATTGAACACTTCAATAGTTTCTTCGTTTTTCATATTGTTTTTTTATGGATTAATTTCAATTACATTTTCTCGCATTTCTTTTGACAATCAATTGAGTGATCAAGATGTTTGCGTAATTCTGTCAGTGTTGTTGTTGCCCAGTTCTTAATTTCAGTATCCTTAGTTTCAGTTGCTGCTGCTTCAAAATCTTGAATAGCATCTTTGTGTTTATTTACCATTAAATCGGCATATGCTTTGTCAAAATCTTTTCCTGATTTTTCATTTAATTTAGTATAAGCATCCTTGCCATCGTCTGTTGGTGTGCTTGGAATTGTTATCATTTTACTTTTGGCAAGAGAAGTCAAATCTATTTGTAGTTTTGTGTGAGCATCTTCCATCATTTTCCCTAACTCCTTAACGTGTGCGGTGCTACCTTTCTGTTGCGCTAATTGCCCTAATAGAATTCCTTCCATGTTTAGTTCCGCTGCGTCTACAAGAAACTGTGCGTTGCTTTCTTGTTCGTTGTTGTTAAATTTCGCATCGTTATGCTCTTCGGAAACCTCTTTAGGATCTTCCGATTCTTGATTGTTTTTGCATGAGGCAACAAACAACATAGAAGTCGCAAAAGTGGTAAGAAGCAATGTTTTTTTAATAGGATTCATCATCTCGTTTTTTATTTAAATGGTTACTAGTTAAATTATTTTACAAAGATGAGATGAGTCTGATTGAATGGTGTTATAAAGTACCCGAAAGATGTTGCATGATTCACACATTCCAATTGTAAGAAGTTCAAAATGTGAAATATATAACTCTTAATAAGAACTATGTAATACAATTTTTTACTACAATGAGTAAGTTTACCAATAGCTAAATAGTGGTACGAGACAAAAAAATCGCACCAAATATTTTCTTAGAATAGGGTAGAGGGCAACGGAATAGTTGCTATAAAACGAAATGGGAAATCAGCACAACACTGTTTTATGAATTTCCAATCATGGATTTTTTGTAAATACCCATTGACGAGTTTTTAAAAAAATAATTAAAGAAGAACGAATTAAAATAAAAATAGTATGGAAACAGAAACTAAAGGTTATAATTTAACCATGTCTTTAAATAACTTTAATTTATCGTATGATGATATTGGAGAAGGTACCATTCCAATTATCTTTTTACACGGCTATCCTTTCGATAAGACGATGTGGCAAGGTCAGCTCGAATTTTTAAAATCTTCTTATCGATTAATTCCTTGTGATATCAGAGGTTTTGGAAAATCAACAGATGAGGAATCAGCCTTAAGTATTGATTTGTTTGCTGAAGATTTAATACAGTTTATGGACAAGTTAAGTATTGAAAAAGCAATTATTTGTGGATTATCTATGGGAGGATTTATAGCTTTAAATGCCATGCAGAAATTTCCAGATCGCTTTGAAGCATTGATTTTGTGTGATACACAATGTATTGCTGATACTCCTGAAGTGAAAGAAAAGCGGTATAAAATTATTGAAGAAATAGCAAGTGATGGTGTAACCAATTTCAACGAAGGATTCATTAAAAGTGTTTTTCATCAAGATTCATTAACTAACAAAAAGGAATTGGTTGAACAATTGAGAAATGTAGTTTTTTCTAATTCGAAACAGATTATTAAACAAGGATTGATTGCACTTGCGGAACGATCAGAAACATGTTCCAATCTAAGTGAAATAACTATTCCAACATTAATTATTTGCGGTAGAGCAGATGAAGTGACACCTCTTGCTCAATCTGAATTCATGAATACGGCTATTAAGGGGTCTAAATTACAGGTAATTGATAATGCAGGTCATGTTTCTAACTTGGAACAACCCCACGAATTCAATAAACAGCTACTTGATTTTTTAATAGCTTTAACTGAAGATCTTAATTATGAAAAAATTAATGGAATTAAAAGAATGGTCTAATTTAGAGAGTTGAAAATTCAAAAAGCCCCTAATTCAGGGGCTTTTTGCGTCGAAAGAGACATTCATGTTACTGTAAAAACTCTTTAGTGATTATGATTATATGCTTTTACAACGATTTTAATCAAAAACAGTAAATTATATGTAAAAGCATATAGTTTGTTTTATTTTGGAATTGAGACAAAACCTTTTCAATGATTTGATTTCTTTTTTTGACTTTGTAAATAACGAATATCCTAAAGCGTAGGCAATCGCTTCACGAAGTAAAAGCTGTCATTCCGCAGAATAGGAATCTCCTACAACGTAGGCATCCGCTTTACGAAGTACAAGCTTGTCATGTTGAACTAGTTTCAGTATCTCCTACAACGTAGGCAACCCTTTGAGCCCAGCGAAAACAACATGTCCTTGATTTTTGCCCTTGAACTTGAACTTGTTTTGTCACACTGAGCTTGTCGAAGTGCCCTATGCAATAGGCTTTTGCTTTACGAAGTAAAACCTGTCATGCTGAACTAGTTTCAGTATCTCCTACAAAGCAGGCAACCCTTTGAGCCCAACGAAAAAAATTGCCCTTGAACTTTCCCTTTCCCTCTCATTCCACATTCAAATTCAAAAAGTAAATAGAAAGATCCGGATTTTCTTTCCAAGTATGATAAGTTTCAAAAGTGTGCTTATTGTATTTATCCATAGCTTGATGCCATATAAAAACAACAATGAAGTTTGATTCCATAGGTTTTTGTAGAGGCTCATTAAAAAACACTTGCAATTGATCTACGCTCGGTAAATTCTTATGATAGCTTTTCTTTAATTTTTGAACATCACCTTTACCACAAGCACTTATCAATACATCTAACCGGTGTTTGAGCAAACTACCACTACTATCATAAATTAGAAACTTGGGCAGCTCAAAACCTTTTTTATCTTCAAAAGTAGCTACAAAAGACTGAAAACTTTCCTTACTTTTAAAGGTGAGCGCTTTTATAGTCTCTTGATGTATATCATACGATTTTAAGTAAGCCTCTGCTTGGTTTTGACCCACACAAAGAAACGAACAGATAAAGGCAACAGTGCAAATTCCAGTGATATTGACCACCCAATTCCAATTTAAAGTGACCACCTGATTCCAATTCAAAATGACCACCTAATTTCGGAGCAAAATGACCACCTCCATTTTTCATTAAAAACTACATTTTTTCTTGTGTTAATTTGTGATTCAAATATACTAAAATTACTCTTTGTTAATTCCTCTTTTCTTTCTCATGGATTCGCCTAGTAATTCAATGCGATGGGATTGATGTATGAGTCGGTCTAAAATGGCATCAGCTATGGTTTTTTCTCCGATTATATCGTACCAACCTTGTACTGGTATTTGAGAAGTTACGATTATAGAACCATTATTGTGTCTATCTTCAATGATTTCCAAAAGTGTAATTCGGTTTTGACTATCTAACGCTTGAAGTCCAAAATCGTCTAATATAATGACGTCTTGTCGTTCTATTTTGGCTAATTCTCTCAGATAAGAACCATCGGCTTTAGCCATTTTTAACTTAGCGAATAACTTAGATGTGTTATAATAACTGACTTTATATCCTTGGATGCAAGCTTGATAACCTAATGCGGTTCCTAAAAAACTTTTACCTACTCCTGTACTTCCTGTGATTAATACATTCTGATTTTTCTCAACAAAATCGCATGCAGCTAATCTCAACACCACGTTTCTATCCAGATTGCGTGAAGCATCAAAATTGATATTTTCAATATTAGATTTGTAATGGAATCGAGCGTTTTTAATACTTCTTTCAATGCGACGATTGTGTCTTTCATCCCATTCAGCATCAATGAGCATTGCGATAAATTGGTCTAGCGTGTAATGATCTGTTTTTCCACTTTCAATAGCGGTTTTAAAAGCGTTATGCATGCCATAAAGCTTCATTTGTTTCATTTTGGTTGTGGTGATTTCATTCATAAGTATTTGATTTTAATTTATTTGTAATAGTTTTTTCCTCTGATGTTGTTGTGATTTGGTAATTCAAATTCTTCTTCTTGCTCATTCTCAGCGTTGTCTAAGTTGTTTTCTAAAATGTTTTGGATGGCTTTAAAACTGTAAATCCTAAAATCGAGTGCACGTTTACAAGCGTTGATTAATCGTTGTTTTCCTACTTTCTTCTCAAAGTTTAGTATTCCTAAACAACTTTTATATGCTTGCTCTGGATGATTTCTACTTTCGATAATTTGGATAATATAATCCGCTACAGCTTGGTCAATACTGTTTGCCCAATCAATAAAACGACTAGCACTCCAATCAGCAACAAACTGATGCGTGCTAGCTAAATGTTCAGCAATAGTTGTGTAATGGTAAGGTTTGTAATTTCTGGGATGAATAGCGATTCGGTTGTATTTGTAGAAGATTTCAACCGAAGTTTTGGTATACAAAAGTTTTACTTTTTTTCTCACGTATTGGTACGGAACACTGTAATAACTCTTGTCTTGACTTAATAATGCATGACCGTTCTGCATTACTGTAGCGAAGGATTGGTACTTGATTTCAAAACGTTCTTGAGGTAATGGACGTAGTTTTTGCTTCTCATCTTCTATAAATAATTCATAGCGAGAATACGGTCTTCCTGTGAGCTTTTTGTGATTATGAACATCTAATAAATCCCATATTTGTTGATTTAATTCTTCCAAACTATAGAACTGTTTTTGTTTTAGATGTACATAAATTCTTCGATACAAGATTTTTACAGCTCCTTCTACCAATGATTTATCTCTTGGTTTGTAAGCTCTTGCAGGTAATATGGTAGTTTCGTAATGCTCTGCTAAATCGGCTAAGGTTTCATTAATTGTAGGTTCAAAACGACTACTCTTAATTACGGCTGACTTTAGATTATCGGGAACAATTGCCGCAGGAACACCTTCAAAAAAACGCATAGCATTCTCTACCGAAGTCACAAAATCTTCTTTTTGTTGACTCATTGAAGCTTCTGCATACGTGTGTTGACTTGCGCCTAGTATGGCAACAAAAAACTGAACTTCTTTAATCTCTCCTGTATCTTTATCAACAATAGAAAGTGTTTTTCCAGCATAATCCACATACATTTTATCACCTGCTTTGTGATTCATGTGCATTACTGGATTAACGCGTTTACCCCATATTTTAAAGTGATGTCTAAATTGAGAACTCTTAAAACCATCAGGGTGTATAGCAATATATCGCTCCCACATGTGCTGGACGGTAACACCAACTTTCTTGAGTTCGCGTTCCATTTGTGGAAAAAAATCATGAAGCTTTTGTAGTCTAGGATCTATGCTTTCAACAGTATTCTGTGAAAATAAAACTTCAAGTTCGGCATCTGTTTTGGCATCAATAGCTTCAAAACTTAAGCCTAGAAGTTCAAATAAAGAAATATATTTCTTTACCGTATTTCTTGAAAGTGATAAGTAAATGCTAATAAACAATTTACTCTTACCACTACAGTGAAATTTAATTACTTTTCTAATCTTACTCATGTCTGTTACTTTGTTTGCCATAATCCGTATTTTTTGTACGAATGTATGGGCTAACAACATGAAAAAAAGTAACTGTTTTTAATGTCTAATTTATCCTAAATTTTAGGTGGTCAATTTGGACTGGAATTAGGTGGTCAGTTTGCACCGAAATCGGTGGTCAATTTAGACTGGAAAGTGGTGGTCAATTTGACCGTTTTTTCCAA
>NZ_QLST01000025.1 GCF_003293845.1 Flavobacterium tibetense
TGTTCAAGCACAACAGGATCCCCATTATACGCAGTACATGTATAATATGAGTATTATGAATCCGGCGTATGCTGGTAGTAAGGAGAATTTATCGATGGGATTGTTATATAGAAAGCAGTGGGTTGAGATCGAGGATGCGCCTACGACAGCTACCTTTTTTGGTCATTCTGCAGTTGGCAAGAATGTTGGATTGGGATTGAGTGTTATATCGGATAAGATTGGTCCTGTAGAGGAGAACAATGTTTACGGGGATTTTTCGTACACGATTAATTTAGGAGGCGAGCATAAGTTAGCTTTTGGATTAAAAGCAGGACTTACGTTTCATAAAGTGGGGTTGTTTAGTGATATTTACAATACGTTGCCACAGCCCAATGATCCGGCTTTTCAAGAAAACATAAACAATACTTATTTTAATATTGGTTCAGGATTTTTCTATTATACGGATAAGTATTATTTAGGATTTTCGGTTCCCAATATGTTAAAGTCAAAGCATTTGGACATTCGTCAAAATGGAGATGAGTACGAGTTTGGATCGGAGACGAGTCATTATTTTTTAACTGGAGGCTATGTTTTTGATGTAACAGAGAACGTGAAATTTAAACCCTTTTTCATGTTAAAGTCAGCCTTTAATGTTCCAGCATCGTTAGATTTATCTACGAACTTTTTATTCAACGAGAAGTTTGAGATTGGTGCAACTTACCGTTTAGATGATAGTTTTGGCGCTATGGTTAATTATGCGGTATTACCTAATTTACGTATTGGTTATGCCTATGATCATATTGTATCGGATTTAAAAGTAACTACACCTTCTTCGCACGAGATTATCTTGTTGTTTGATGTAAACTTCCCGAAAAAGGTATCAAGTTCACCGAGATTTTTCTAACCTAATAGCACAAAAAAAATGAAGAATATATATTTAAGTTTAAGTTTTGTTTTAGCTGTTAGTTTAGCACAGGGACAAAACAAACAAACCCGAGTAGCGGATAAGTTATTTGAGCGCTACGAATATGTTGAAGCCGCTCAAGAGTATTTAAAATTAGCCGATAAAGGCGATGCAGATACGTATGTAGTAAAACAATTAGCAGAGAGTTATTACAATATTTTTAATACCAAAGAAGCTGTAAAGTGGTTTTCAAAACTTGTAGAAGAAAAGCAAGAGGCAGAAACGTATTATAAATATGCCCAAATGCTTAAAGCAGAAGGTAACTACCAAGAAGCTAACAAGCAAATGGAGCAGTTTGCCACCTTAGCGCCTAATGACCAAAGAGCCAAAGCATTCAAATCGAATCCAAATTATCTTGCAGCGGTTAAATCACAGGCGAAGTTATTTGATATTACCCCATCAGATATCAGTAGCGATAAGAGTGATTTTGGAGCGGTATTAGCTAACGATAACACGATTTATTTCACAAGTGCAAGAAACACATCTCGCAGAACACACGGATGGAACGAAGAGCCATATTTGGATATTTATAAAGCTACGTTCAATGAAAACAAAACCATTAGCGAAGCTACACCACTAAGTGATGTAAATACCAAATGGCATGACGGGCCCGTAGCTATTTCTAGCGATGGAAACACGATGTACTTTGGAAGTGAGAGTTTCAATGAGAAGGAATTTGAAAAAGGAAAAACAACTACCACGGAGCAAACTATAAAAAAAGGAAGAATCTACTTGTATAAAGCTACCAAAGAGGGCGATAAGTGGACTAGTGTAAAACCACTTCCAATGAATAATAAGTCGTACTCGGTAAGAAACCCAAGTATTAGCAAAGACGGGAAAACGCTTTATTTTTCATCGGATATGCCAGGGGGATTAGGTGGAGAAGACATTTGGAAAGTAAGTGTAGATGGCGATACATACGGTACACCAGAGAACTTAGGAAAGAACATCAATACAGAAGGAAACGAGAGTTTTCCATTTATTGCGGATGACAATGTATTGTACTTTACTTCAGATGCCAGACAAGGCTTTGGAGGTTTTGATATCTATAAAGTAGATATGAACAAACCAACTGAAGCAACTAACATTGGAGCTCCAGTAAATACAGAGAAAGATGATTTTTCATTTACGTTCAATAAGAGCAAGAAAGTAGCCTTCTTTTCAAGTAATAGAGCAGGAGTAGACAATATTTACGTGGCTATACCAGTTTGTGGTGTAAACGCTTTGGTGGTTACTAAAAACGCAAAAACAGGTGCTTTGATAGAAGGTGCAACAGTTAGCGCAATGGACGCTAAAAATGTACTTGCGGCTACACAAACTACAACTGAAATGGGAACTACAAATTTCGGATTGAATTGCGAAATGGTATATAACTTCCAAGCAACAAAGACAGGATTTGAGAATGCAATAGCTACTATGCAAGAATCAGAAGGAGGCGAGACGACAATTGAGATTTTGATGAATCCAATTATGCCAGTTATAACAGAGAAGGAAGTGATTTTAGCACCGATATTCTTTGAGTTCAACAAGAGCAACATCACGGCGCAAGGAGCTGAGGAGTTAAACAAGTTAGTGATGGTAATGAACGAGTATCCAGAGATGGTCATATTTGCTAAATCCCACACCGATAACAGAGGAAGTGATAAATACAACATGAATTTATCGGATCGAAGAGCAAAAGCTACTGTTCAGTACATTATCTCGAAAGGCATTGCAAAAGAGCGTATTTCTGGACAAGGATTTGGAGAGAGTGAGCCAAAAGTGAACTGCACCAAGTGTACAGAAGAGGAACACGCACAAAACAGACGAAGTGAATTCTTAATTGTTAAGAAGTAAGATAGTTATTTAAGTTAACCAAATTAGATTACCAAAGCCCTGAAATTGAAAAATTTTAGGGCTTTTTTCGTTGTTATTATAACAAAAGTCTTATCTTTTGTTATTTTTTAATAACAAATGAATAGGCAATGATTTAAATTCATAAATTTGGGAGCTTAACATAATCATAACAAAATATTTACAAAGAATGAAAAAATTATTACTTTTTTTCATGTCATTATTTTCCTTCTTTAGCTATGGTCAATTTAGTGAAGGATTTGAAGGTGCAACTTTCCCTCCCCCAGGATGGGTAGTTACTGATAATGGCATAGGTACTGTTCAATCGTGGGTAAGGAATACAGCTTTTCCCAACGTATGGACAATAGGGGTGGGTTCCGCAGTTTCTAACAGAGAAGTATTAGGTGTGCCTGCTACTGCTCAAGATTGGTTAATTACTCCTCAGGTATTGGTCCCTGCAAATGGGCAACTTCGATTTTTTGCCAGATCAACTTCTGCCGGAATACAAGGGAGTTCCTATAGAGTTCTTTTGTCAACAACTACACAAGATATAGCTGATTTTACAACAACTCTAGCAACTTTCACTGAATTGGATATTGCAAATGGAGCAATGCAACAGTTATTCGTATTGTTAGATGCATATGCAGGACAAAATGTATATATTGCTTTTGTTCATGAAGTAATTGATGATAACGGGGAAAGATGGATTCTTGATAATGTTAATGTTGACAGACAATGTTTACAGCCAGGAAGTTTAACCGTTTCCGCTATTGGAGACACTTCTGTTAATATTGGTTGGAGTAATCCTACAGGTGCAACACAATGGGAAGTTGAGTATGGACCAGCAGGATTTACACCAGGTACAGGAACTTTAGTAACTGGGATTGCTACCAATCCATATACACTAACTGGTTTGACGGCTGCAACAACTTATGATTTTTATGTAAGAGGTATTTGCGGTCAAGACAATGTCAGCCCTTGGTCTGATTCAGGAACTTTTACTACTGGTTTATGTCCTGCTTCTCAACAGTGTGATTTTGTTTTTAGAATGACAGATAGTTTTGGAGATGGATGGAATGGAGCAAGGATGACCATAACTCAATTAGGTCAAACGGTTGCTGTAATAGGTGCAACATTCACGGCTGGTGCTGGTCCAGTAAATATTACTGTGCCTTTGTGTAGCGGTCAACCATTTGAATTAACATGGACAACGGCTGGTACTTGGCCTACTGAGGTAGGTGTAGCAATTATCGACCCGCTAGGTGTTCAAATTTATAATAAGCCATTTAATACAGGAACGCCAGGTACGGTTTTATATTCTGGTCCAGCATCTTGTATACCGCCTACATGTCCAGCTCCAACAAACATTGTTGTTAGTGCATTAACAACTTCTTCGGGAACAATTACTTGGACAGATAACGCAGGAGCTTCTCAATGGGAAGTTATTATTCAGCCTGCTGGAACGGGTTATCCTCCTATAGGAACTACTCCTACAGCAGTTGTAAATACATCATCATATGATTTTTCAGGATTTCCATCTGCAACTTCATTTGAAGTTTATGTTAGAGCGATTTGTAGTCCAACTGACCCAAGTTTGTGGGCTGGACCTAGAAATTTTGCAACATTAATTTCTAATGATGAATGTGCTACTGCAATAAATGTTCCTGTAAATACAGGAACAGCATGTATAAATTCTGTTAATGGTACAGTTTTAGGCGCGACAGCATCTCCAGATCCAAATGGGTGTGGCGGGACAGATGATGATGACGTATGGTTTCAATTTACTGCAACAGAAGGAACTCACAATATTTCTTTGGTTAACGTGGCGGGTAGTACAACGGATTTATATCACGTTGTTTACTCAGGAACATGTGGTTCATTAACTCAGTTGTATTGTAGTGACGATAATAGCAGTATTGCAACAAATTTAACACCTGGTCAAACTTATTATATAAGAGTTTATACATTTACAGCAACTGGTGGGCAAAATACAACTTTTACTTTGTGTGTTGGAACACCAGTGGATTGTTCTGATGCATCGGCTTTTTGTGGAGATACTGGGTTGGTTTACACTAACTCTGTAGGTGTTCCAAGTTATGGTTCTATAGGTTGTTTATTTACAACACCAAACCCTTCTTGGTATTTTATGCAAGTAAGTCAGTCAGGAAATTTAAACTTTCAAATACAGCAAACTAGTACAGCAACTGGAAATGGAATAGATGTAGATTATATTGTTTGGGGGCCGTTTACTCCTGCTCAATTTGCTACTTCATGTAATGATTTATATGACTTCCCTGATGGGAATTTATCTATTCCAAATAATATTGCATCTTGTAGTTACTCAGCAGCAGCAATTGAAAATTTCACTATCGCAAATGCAATAGAAGGAAATATTTATATAGTTTTGATTACAAACTTTAGTAATCAACCAGGAACTGTTACCTTTACTCAAACAAATTTAGGTGGCTCAGGTGCTGGAGCAACAAATTGTGATATAGTTTGTAGTACAAGCTTAGGTCCAGATCAAATTCTTTGTGCCGATTCTTACGAAATAGTCTCGTCAAATACAACAGCAGATGCTTATCAATGGTTCTTTAATAATGTTTTAATTCCTGGCGAGACAGGTAGTACTTTGACTGTATTTCAGTCTGGTACTTACAAAGTTAGAATTACTTGTGGGATCAATAATGTAGAGGATGAAATTGTAGTTACATTGAATCCGACTAATATTCCAACATTTTCTAATCCAGGGTCAATTTGCTCTGGAGCAGCTAATGTACCTTTAAGCAATACTTCTAATAATGGAGTTACAGGTCAATGGTCGTTAGCGGGTAATCCAGTTACTGAAATTGACACAGCTACAGCTGGAACATTTTTGTACATTTTTACTCCTGATGCTGTTGCATTTCCATGTTCTCCAACTTTCGAAATGAATGTTGAAATTCTTGGGACTTGTACTTTTAATAGTATTTCAACTGCAGTTTATATTGAAAATTGTGAAACTACAGCTCCAGGAGAATTTTACAACACTACAGGTGTAGCTCCAAATGAAATTGGAACAACTTCAAATATTTTCACAGGCAATAATTACGGGGTTCATCTTCAAAATTCAGGAAGTTTAATTTTAAAAGGCGCTGAATTGCGTTCTTTTAAAACAGCAACCTCGAATGTTTGTGGCGCTAATTTATATTATAGAGTTTATTTAACAACTGGAACGCCAGGTGCATTCAGTTCGGTTGCATTGCCTCTTTTAGATGATTGTAATGCAGGAACTTATCCTTCTGGTGGCGTATGTAATCCGGATGATCAAAAATGGCAATCTATTGCATCTGTAATTGACTTGACAACTTTTGCCCCTGGAAATTATACAGTAGAAGTTTATTATGATTTAATTGGGGATAATGATAGTACAACAGATTGTGATGATATCGTTTTAGTAAATAATAGTGGTGACAATTATTTAGCAAACTTCACTATTCAAGCATTACCAACATTTGTTTCTACTAATGAAGAATGTGGAAGTTCGAACGCTACAATTACTTTTTCTGGGTTTATTCCCGGAACTACATACTCTGTAACTTATACTGATGATTCAGTAGTCGTTGGACCAATAAATTACATTGCAAACTCAAGTGGACAAATATTTTTCACGGGATTAAATGCAGGAACTTATGCTGATTTTAACTTCCAAGTTAACGGATGTGATATTTTATTAGCAGCACCAATTGTAATTACAAATTTTTCACCTTCTATTACTCAGGTGACTTCAAATACTGCGGTTTGTGTTGGAGAAGATGCTGTATTCACAATCGAAGGAACACCAAACTTTAATGTCAGCTATACTATTAATGGTGGTTCTTCTCAATTTGTAACATTAGATGCATCTGGATTAGCAACTGTAACTATTACAACACCTCCAGCTGGAACTGTTGTTTTACAATTAACTAGTATTTACAACCCCGCATGTACAATTGTTGTAACAAACTCTTCTGATGTTATTGTGAATCCATTACCAACAGCAACTATTGTAGCAAATACTTCTTTTGTTTGTGCTGGTGATAATGCACAATATACAATTACAGGAACCGCAAATACTACAGTGACTTATAATGTTGATGGTGGTGCTGATCAAACATTAGTACTTAATGGATCTGGAACATTTATGCTATCTATTCCAAGTCCAACTGCAACGACAACAGTTACAATTACTGGAATAACAGATGTAAATTGTAGTAATACATTGAATGCTTCTGCGGCTATTTCTATTGTTACTATTCCAACACCAACAATTAACATCACTCAAAATGCTGATTGCGCAATACCAACGGCTACTTTTGATGTCACATCCCCGTTAATTTCACAAGTTAATTATCCAACTAACTTGTTTATTTCAGAAGTGACGGATCATTCAACGGGCTCTTTAACTTATGTTGAAATTTATAATGGAACAGGAAATCCAGTTAATTTAGCTAATTATAAATTAAAAGTTTATACCAATGGAAATCCAACTCCAGCCTGTGATTTATTATTGAGTGGAACTCTTGCAAATGATGATGTAGTTGTTGTTAAATTGAGTACAAGTACAAATCAAGGTGGCGTTGTTCCAGATTTATCATTCACAACATGTTCAGGAGTTAATAATAATGATAATATTCGTTTAACTACAAGTACAGATGTTGAACTAGATAATTGGGGTATTAATGGTACTGTGTTTACTCCTGGTGGAGGCGTAGGTTATACTTATAGAAGAATTTCTTCTGGTACTACTTTACCAACGATGACATGGAATCCAGCTGATTGGACTGAACTTGATCCTGAAGATTACACAGATGTTGGCTTCTACACTATTTATAATTCAAATTATGAATATATTTTAAGTGATGGAACAACTTCAACAACTAATACGTATCCAAATGTTACTTTTACAGGAGTCGCTCCGGGTAATTACACATTAGTTGCTCATGATTTGGTTACAGGATGTTATTCTCAGCCATATTCATTTACAATTGATGCGCCAATATATAATAATCCAATTTTAGGGTTCAGTTATACAACACCAGTTTGTAACGATAATGGTAATTTATTACCAATTGGAGCTGCTGGATTCAATTCTGGGGGTTCATATAGCTCAACAGTTGGTTTGACTATTAATAGTACAACTGGAGAAATTAATGTAGTAGGAAGCGCGCCTGGAACTTATACAGTTACATATACTTTCAATCAAGATCCAAGTCAATGTTTGAATGCGGGAACATCAACTTTTGATGTAACCATTACGGCAGGGACTATTGCTACTTTCAATTCAATTACTTTGTGTGAAGGTGATTCAAATACACAATTGCCATTAACTTCATTGGAAGGATTTACAGGAACTTGGAATGCAGCTACTATTGATTCTTCTATTGTAGGAACTTCAACTTACACGTTTACTCCTACAGGTGGTCAGTGTGCTGCGCAAGGCACCTTAACGGTTGTAGTTGTTGCTAAAGAAGCAGTAACTTTTGAGTCTTTGGAAGCATGTGCTAATGCTAGTGTTGATTTCCCAACAGTTTCTGTTGAAGGATATGAATTAAGTGGTTCATGGTCTCCTTCTTCGATTAATACATCTTCAGTTGGTTCTGAAACGTATGTTTTCACACCAAATGACGTCTGTTATGCACAGGCAACCTTAACAGTTGAAACGGTTATTTGTACAATCCAAAAAGGTATATCTCCTAATGGTGATGGACTAAATGATAGTTTTGATCTTTCTGCTTTCAATGTTAAGACACTTCAAATTTTTAACCGTTACGGTAAAAAAGTGTACAGTAGAGGTAATTATTCGAATGAATGGTTTGGTCAAGCTGATAATGGTAATGAATTGCCAGACGGAACCTATTATTACGTAATAGAGTTTAATGATTTGCCTTCAAAAACAGGTTGGATTTATATTAACAGAGCACAATAATAAATTGAATAAACACTTTGGTTGATTTTTCAGCTGAAGTGTTTATTAAAAAATAAAATACATAATGAGAAGACTATTATTAGTTTTATTAGGGTTTGTCATTTTCACAGATGTTCAAGCACAACAGGATCCCCATTATACGCAGTACATGTATAATATGAGTATTATGAATCCGGCGTATGCTGGTAGTAAGGAGAATTTATCGATGGGATTGTTATATAGAAAGCAGTGGGTTGAGATCGAGGATGCGCCTACGACAGCTACCTTTTTTGGTCATTCTGCAGTTGGCAAGAATGTTGGATTGGGATTGAGTGTTATATCGGATAAGATTGGTCCTGTAGAGGAGAACAATGTTTACGGGGATTTTTCGTACACGATTAATTTAGGAGGCGAGCATAAGTTAGCTTTTGGATTAAAAGCAGGACTTACGTTTCATAAAGTGGGGTTGTTTAGTGATATTTACAATACGTTGCCACAGCCCAATGATCCGGCTTTTCAAGAAAACATAAACAATACTTATTTTAATATTGGTTCAGGATTTTTCTATTATACGGATAAGTATTATTTAGGATTTTCGGTTCCCAATATGTTAAAGTCAAAGCATTTGGACATTCGTCAAAATGGAGATGAGTACGAGTTTGGATCGGAGACGAGTCATTATTTTTTAACTGGAGGCTATGTTTTTGATGTAACAGAGAACGTGAAATTTAAACCCTTTTTCATGTTAAAGTCAGCCTTTAATGTTCCAGCATCGTTAGATTTATCTACGAACTTTTTATTCAACGAGAAGTTTGAGATTGGTGCAACTTACCGTTTAGATGATAGTTTTGGCGCTATGGTTAATTATGCGGTATTACCTAATTTACGTATTGGTTATGCCTATGATCATATTGTATCGGATTTAAAAGTAACTACACCTTCTTCGCACGAGATTATCTTGTTGTTTGATGTAAACTTCCCGAAAAAGGTATCAAGTTCACCGAGATTTTTCTAACCTAATAGCACAAAAAAAATGAAGAATATATATTTAAGTTTAAGTTTTGTTTTAGCTGTTAGTTTAGCACAGGGACAAAACAAACAAACCCGAGTAGCGGATAAGTTATTTGAGCGCTACGAATATGTTGAAGCCGCTCAAGAGTATTTAAAATTAGCCGATAAAGGCGATGCAGATACGTATGTAGTAAAACAATTAGCAGAGAGTTATTACAATATTTTTAATACCAAAGAAGCTGTAAAGTGGTTTTCAAAACTTGTAGAAGAAAAGCAAGAGGCAGAAACGTATTATAAATATGCCCAAATGCTTAAAGCAGAAGGTAACTACCAAGAAGCTAACAAGCAAATGGAGCAGTTTGCCACCTTAGCGCCTAATGACCAAAGAGCCAAAGCATTCAAATCGAATCCAAATTATCTTGCAGCGGTTAAATCACAGGCGAAGTTATTTGATATTACCCCATCAGATATCAGTAGCGATAAGAGTGATTTTGGAGCGGTATTAGCTAACGATAACACGATTTATTTCACAAGTGCAAGAAACACATCTCGCAGAACACACGGATGGAACGAAGAGCCATATTTGGATATTTATAAAGCTACGTTCAATGAAAACAAAACCATTAGCGAAGCTACACCACTAAGTGATGTAAATACCAAATGGCATGACGGGCCCGTAGCTATTTCTAGCGATGGAAACACGATGTACTTTGGAAGTGAGAGTTTCAATGAGAAGGAATTTGAAAAAGGAAAAACAACTACCACGGAGCAAACTATAAAAAAAGGAAGAATCTACTTGTATAAAGCTACCAAAGAGGGCGATAAGTGGACTAGTGTAAAACCACTTCCAATGAATAATAAGTCGTACTCGGTAAGAAACCCAAGTATTAGCAAAGACGGGAAAACGCTTTATTTTTCATCGGATATGCCAGGGGGATTAGGTGGAGAAGACATTTGGAAAGTAAGTGTAGATGGCGATACATACGGTACACCAGAGAACTTAGGAAAGAACATCAATACAGAAGGAAACGAGAGTTTTCCATTTATTGCGGATGACAATGTATTGTACTTTACTTCAGATGCCAGACAAGGCTTTGGAGGTTTTGATATCTATAAAGTAGATATGAACAAACCAACTGAAGCAACTAACATTGGAGCTCCAGTAAATACAGAGAAAGATGATTTTTCATTTACGTTCAATAAGAGCAAGAAAGTAGCCTTCTTTTCAAGTAATAGAGCAGGAGTAGACAATATTTACGTGGCTATACCAGTTTGTGGTGTAAACGCTTTGGTGGTTACTAAAAACGCAAAAACAGGTGCTTTGATAGAAGGTGCAACAGTTAGCGCAATGGACGCTAAAAATGTACTTGCGGCTACACAAACTACAACTGAAATGGGAACTACAAATTTCGGATTGAATTGCGAAATGGTATATAACTTCCAAGCAACAAAGACAGGATTTGAGAATGCAATAGCTACTATGCAAGAATCAGAAGGAGGCGAGACGACAATTGAGATTTTGATGAATCCAATTATGCCAGTTATAACAGAGAAGGAAGTGATTTTAGCACCGATATTCTTTGAGTTCAACAAGAGCAACATCACGGCGCAAGGAGCTGAGGAGTTAAACAAGTTAGTGATGGTAATGAACGAGTATCCAGAGATGGTCATATTTGCTAAATCCCACACCGATAACAGAGGAAGTGATAAATACAACATGAATTTATCGGATCGAAGAGCAAAAGCTACTGTTCAGTACATTATCTCGAAAGGCATTGCAAAAGAGCGTATTTCTGGACAAGGATTTGGAGAGAGTGAGCCAAAAGTGAACTGCACCAAGTGTACAGAAGAGGAACACGCACAAAACAGACGAAGTGAATTCTTAATTGTTAAGAAGTAAGATAGTTATTTAAGTTAACCAAATTAGATTACCAAAGCCCTGAAATTGAAAAATTTTAGGGCTTTTTT
>NZ_QLST01000026.1 GCF_003293845.1 Flavobacterium tibetense
GTACTACTTATACTTGGTCAGCATCGACTACCAATATTGAGGGTTCATTTGTTTTAGATGGAGATGGTACAGATATTAATCAGTTAGTTCAATTACAAGATCCTACGGTTGTTGGTTTTGTTACTATAGTTGTAATCCCACGAGCTAATAATTGTGATGGAGATGCAGTTACGATTCAAGTTGTTGTTAATCCAGTACCAGAGATTACGGATGTAAATGTAAGTGCAGAGACGATTTGTTCTAATAATGAAGTATCGATAAGTGTAGTTGGTATTCCAAGTGGGTTAAGTTACACTTGGCAAGCGATTAATAATAATGGAGTAACGATAGTTGGCGGAGTAACTAGTGGCACAAGTACTACGGGTGATATCGATGTTACTTTAGTTACTACTGATCCATTAGTAGCTGGAACGATTCAGTTTGAGATTACTCCGATTCGTAATGGATGTACAGGAGTTTCAGTTGTAACGCCAGTTATTACAGTTAATCCGATTCCGGGCACTCCGATAGGTTTACCAATATCAGAGATTTGTAGTGGCGAGAATGCGAATTTAAATATTTCGGTAACGCCATTGATGACAGGAACGGAGTTAGATTGGGAAGTAGTTGAGGCTGTAAATATCACAGCAGGTTATGCGACTCAAGGTTCAGGAGTATCACCGATATTGATTGATGACATATTGATTAATGAAACGGATCAACAAGGATTTATCCGTTACCGTGTAACTTCACGTTTGAATGGATGTATTGGAAATACTACAGATTTCATAGTTAGAGTGAATCCATTGCCACGTCCTACGTTACAAGACGGAGCGATTTGTGTTGATGGTTCAGGAGTTACCTTCCAGACGTATGTATTGCAGAGTGGGATAAGTGGTGCTATGTATGATTTTGATTGGTATTACAATGATACATTGATTGCAGGAGCAACAGGTACCAGTTACACAGCTACACAACCAGGAACGTATTCATTAATTGTAACCAATACAATAACAGGATGTATTTCAGATGAGGTGTTTGCCAATGTTATAGAAGTACAACCAGCCACAGCTGTATCAGCTACAGTTACAGATGCGTTTTCAGATAATGCTACCATAACAGTAAGTGTAACAGGCGGAACAGGAACGTTACTATATCAGTTAGATGATGAAGGCTTCCAAGAATCAAATGTTTTCACTGGCGTTTCAGCAGGATTACATACAGTGACTGTAATCGATACACAAGGATGTACATATTTGACTATAGAAGTATTGGTAATAGATTACCCGCCATTTTTCACACCAAATGGAGATGGATTTAACGATACTTGGAATATTATTGGATTACAAGACCAACCTGAAGCAAGAATCTATATTTTTGACAGATATGGTAAACTGTTGAAACAAATTAGCCCACAAGGACAAGGATGGGATGGAAGATTCAATGGAGCGGAACTGCCATCAACAGACTATTGGTTTACAGTNAGATGCGTTTTCAGATAATGCTACCATAACAGTAAGTGTAACAGGCGGAACAGGAACGTTACTATATCAGTTAGATGGTGAAGGCTTCCAAGAATCAAATGTTTTCACTAGCGTTTCAGCAGGATTACATACAGTGACTGTAATCGATACACAAGGATGTACATATTTGACTATAGAAGTATTGGTAATAGATTACCCGCCATTTTTCACACCAAATGGAGATGGATTTAACGATACTTGGAATATTATTGGATTACAAGACCAACCTGAAGCAAGAATCTATATTTTTGACAGATATGGTAAACTGTTGAAACAAATTAGCCCACAAGGACAAGGATGGGATGGAAGATTCAATGGAGCGGAACTGCCATCAACAGACTATTGGTTTACAGTGGAATATTTAGAGAATGCACAACAAAAAACTTTTAAAGCGCATTTTTCTATGATTCGATAAGAATGATTGAAATAAATAGAAAAGCAGAACTTAGGTTCTGCTTTTTTGTTTTAAAATTCTTTCAAATATTTTATTTGTTTTATTAAAATTCTTTCAAATACTCAATAAACTGCTCAATAAATAAGATGAAATGTTTTTTTAATCTAAAAAAGTTTTGATATTGTTAAAAATATTTTAATATTTGTATGTTAACTTAATTTTAAGAAATATAATATTATACATAACCAAAAACTATCCCATTATGAAAAAACTATTACTCTTTTTGTTTTTAATAACTTCTATTTTTAGTTTTAGTCAAGAAAAAAAGAAAGAAGAAATACAGAAAAATGTTTCCAAGACTAAGACTGTTAAAAATAACAACCAGCTTAGTGTTACTCCCTTACCTGTTGAGAGTAAAATTTCTCCTGAAGTTTTTTATATTATTAAAGACAAACCTGTAAGTAAAGAAGTTTACATGCAGTATTTATTTGATCAACAAAGAAATAAATAAAATAGAGTAAATATGAATTTAAAACAATACTTCGTTTTATTATTTGCTCTATTTTGTGCTAATTTTGATTTATTAGCACAACCAGCAAATAATACATGTGCAAACGCAATTACAATTCCAGTTACAAATGGAAGTTGTAGTTCTCCAGCCTATACAAATGTTGGGGCAACAACGGTTGGAAATCCACCAACACCGGGTTGTTGGGCGCCTAACAATATGAGTCATACGGTATGGTTTAATTTTGTGGCAACTTCCACTTCGGTAGAGTTGTCGACAAATTTCGGCTATTCTTTAACTAATACTCAAATAGCAGTTTATAGTGGTACTTGTGGAGCCTTGACTCTTTTAGGCTGTAATGAGGATATCAATAATGCAGGTGGATTGTTACATACTAGTGTGCAATTACACGGATTAACGGTTGGTAATACTTATTATATAATAGTTGATGGTAATGGAAATACTACAGGTGAATTTGGTGTATGTGCACAAGAAATTTTACCTATTGGTCCTCCTCTTCCTATTCAAGATTGTGCTACAGCACAATTTTTATGTAATACAAATAATGTTAACGTTGCTGATGGTACCGGAGGTCCTGGGTTAGTTCAAGAACAACCTTCTTGTTTTGGTGCGCCAGGAGAAAGAGCTTCTGCATGGTATACTTTTACTGCGGCAAATAATGGTACATTATGTTTTAATATAATTCCGAACACACCTGTTGATTATGACTTTGCTGTTTTTGATACAACTAATGGTTGTATTGGTACTCAATTGTCTTGTAACTGGGCAGGAACAACTGGTACTACTGGTCTAGGTTGTGCTGGTGCAGCTTGTAATGCATGTTTAACACTAACCGCGGGGAACACTTACTCAATTCTAATCGATAGGTTTACAGCTTCCTCGTCTGCTGGTTTTACACTGCAATTTACAGGAACAGCGCAATTTGCTTCTCCAAATCCGAGTTTTACTTCAACACCAGCATGTGTAGGTTCTCCCGTACAATTTACTAATACTACGCCTGGTTCAAATACATATAGTTGGAATTTTGGTGACGGAAATACATCAAGTGCAACCAATCCAACTCATACATATGCTGCTGCTGGTACATATAATGTAACATTATTAGTAACAACTAATCCAGGTGGTTGTCAAAACGTTGTTTCTCAAAATGTTGTTATAGCTCCATTACCTACCGCTAATGCAGGTGCAGATACAAGTGTTTGTTCGGGAGGATGTATTAATCTTAGCGGTACTTCATCTGTTCCTCCAGGAACTTTTGCAACTACCGTTACGAATCCTAATACAATTGCAATTGCAAATAATAATACTACTGGTTCAAATTCCACTGTAACAACTACTGGAATTGTTAATAGTAATTCTACTATAGGATCCATTTGCTTTAATCTAAATCATTCAAATTATCCTGACATTGGAAATGATGGAAATGCAAATGCTATTACTATCACAATGCCTGATGGTACTGTGTATAATTCTACCTTAACCCCTTTAGCAGCTGGTTCAGGACCAAGAACTTATTGTATTCCACCCGCAGTTTATGCTGGTTATACAGGTACACTTAATGGAACATTTACTTTAAATGTAAAAGATACAAGAGGTGGAGGTGGTGGAACAGGTTCTATAACTAGTTTTACAGTTGTTATTAACACGAATACAGTTCAATGGTCACCTACTACTGGTATGACTGGAGCAAATACATTAACTCCTAATGTATGTCCAGTAGCAACAACTACATATACGTTAACAGTCGTTTCTCCTTCAGGATGTGTTGCTACTGACACAGTTTTAGTAACTGTTTCACCAGCTCCAACTATAACTTTAACATCAGCAGCAGCAACAACTAATCAAGTAATTTGTGTCAATTCACCAATCACTAATATTACATATAGTATTGCTGGAGGCGCAACTGGTGCCACAGTTACTGGTCTACCAGCAGGTGTTACTGGAAGTTTTGCGGGTGGGATTTATACAATTAGTGGTACACCTACAGCTTCAGGAATCTTTAATTATACAGTAACAACAACAGGAGGTTGTGGAACCGCTGCAACAGCTACAGGAACTATCACAGTTAATCCTTTAAATACCATTGCGGCAGGAACAAGTCAAACGGTTTGTATCAATACCGCAATAACCACAATTAACTTAGCAACAACCGGAGCTACAGGCGCAACTTTCGCTGGTTTACCAGCAGGAGTTACGGGTACATGGGCAGGAAATGTTGCTACTATTAGTGGTACTCCAACAGCAGCTGGAACATTTAACTATACGGTAACTACAACAGGCGGATGTCCACCAGCGACTACAACAGGAACTATTACAGTTAATCCACAAAATACAATTGCAGCAGGTACTAACCAAACGGTTTGTATCAATACCGCAATTACAACGATTAATTTAGCAACAACTGGAGCTACAGGAGCAACTTTCTCAGGCTTACCGGCAGGAGTTACAGGAACTTGGGCAGGTAATGTTGCTACTATTAGTGGTACACCAACAGCAGCTGGAACATTCAACTATACGGTAACTACAACAGGCGGATGTCCACCAGCGACTACAACAGGAACTATTACAGTGAACTCAGCAATAGTACCAGTTACTGGATTTAGTTATCCAACCCCTGTATGTTTTGATTCAGCAAATTTATTACCAACTACTGTTGCTGGATTCACAACTGGTGGAACATTTTCATCAACGGTTGGTTTAACATTAAATGGTACAACTGGTGAAATTACAGTTACTTCTAGTACTCCTGGAACTTATACTGTAACATATTCTTATCCTGCTTCGGCATGTGGTGTGGCAGGAAGTAGTACTTTTGATATTACAATTACCCCACAGAATACAATTGCAGTAGGAGCAAACCAAACGGTTTGTATCAATACCGCAATTACAACGATTAATTTAGCAACAACAGGAGCTACAGGCGCAACTTTCTCAGGCTTACCAGCAGGAGTTACAGGTTCATGGGCAGGTAATGTTGCTACTATTAGTGGTACTCCAACAGCAGCTGGAACATTCAACTATACGGTAACTACAACAGGCGGATGTCCACCAGCGACTACAACAGGAACTATTACAGTTAATCCACAAAATACAATTGCAGCAGGTACTAACCAAACGGTTTGTATCAACACAGCAATTACTACGATTAATTTAGCTACTACTGGTGCAACAGGCGCAACTTTCTCAGGCTTACCAGCAGGAGTTACAGGTTCATGGGCAGGTAATGTGGCTACTATTAGTGGTACACCAACAGCAGCTGGAACATTTAACTATACGGTAACTACAACAGGCGGATGTCCACCAGCGACT
>NZ_QLST01000027.1 GCF_003293845.1 Flavobacterium tibetense
AAAAGCCTTGCGAGTAAAGAAAAGAGTATTACTTTTGCACCCGCATTAAAGCAGAAGTTCACACACAAACTGGAGAGTTAAACAAGTCTAAAAAACTTTAAAAAAAGTTGAAAAAAGATTTGGATAATAAAAAGTAAAGGTAGTATCTTTGCCGACCCGAAACTAAGGAATTGGGGAGTGCAGGTTCTTAAAAATGTTGGGTAAGTGGTTTAGGAAAAATAATCAAAAAATTTTTTCAAAAAAGCTTGCTAGATTAAAAAAGAGTTGTACTTTTGCACCCGCTAACTGAAACAGTAGCGAACAAAAACAGAATGACACGTTCATAGACATATTGGATTGACAGCACGATTTGCAGCAATGTAAATCGAAAAATTAAGAGAGAGTAAGGCTTTTAAGAATTAAAGAATGAACCTAGCCTTTATCGTACAATATTTAAAAACTACGATGAAGAGTTTGATCCTGGCTCAGGATGAACGCTAGCGGCAGGCCTAACACATGCAAGTCGAGGGGTAGAGGAAGCTTGCTTCCTTGAGACCGGCGCACGGGTGCGTAACGCGTATGCAATCTACCTTATACAGAGGGATAGCCCAGAGAAATTTGGATTAATACCTCATAGTATTACTGAGTGGCATCACTTGGTAATTAAAGTTCCAACGGTATAAGATGAGCATGCGTCCCATTAGTTAGTTGGTAAGGTAACGGCTTACCAAGACAATGATGGGTAGGGGTCCTGAGAGGGAGATCCCCCACACTGGTACTGAGACACGGACCAGACTCCTACGGGAGGCAGCAGTGAGGAATATTGGGCAATGGAGGCAACTCTGACCCAGCCATGCCGCGTGCAGGAAGACGGTCCTATGGATTGTAAACTGCTTTTATACAGGAAGAAACCTCCCTACGTGTAGGGACTTGACGGTACTGTAGGAATAAGGATCGGCTAACTCCGTGCCAGCAGCCGCGGTAATACGGAGGATCCAAGCGTTATCCGGAATCATTGGGTTTAAAGGGTCCGTAGGCGGCCTTATAAGTCAGTGGTGAAATCTCCTAGCTCAACTAGGAAACTGCCATTGATACTGTAGGGCTTGAATTTTGGTGAAGTAACTAGAATATGTAGTGTAGCGGTGAAATGCTTAGATATTACATGGAATACCAATTGCGAAGGCAGGTTACTAACCAACGATTGACGCTGATGGACGAAAGCGTGGGGAGCGAACAGGATTAGATACCCTGGTAGTCCACGCCGTAAACGATGGATACTAGCTGTTTGGTTTTCGGACTGAGTGGCTAAGCGAAAGTGATAAGTATCCCACCTGGGGAGTACGCACGCAAGTGTGAAACTCAAAGGAATTGACGGGGGCCCGCACAAGCGGTGGAGCATGTGGTTTAATTCGATGATACGCGAGGAACCTTACCAGGGCTTAAATGGGAGACGACAGCTTAGGAAACTAGGCCTTCTTCGGACGTCTTTCAAGGTGCTGCATGGTTGTCGTCAGCTCGTGCCGTGAGGTGTCAGGTTAAGTCCTATAACGAGCGCAACCCCTGTCGTTAGTTGCCAGCGAGTCATGTCGGGAACTCTAACGAGACTGCCGGTGCAAACCGTGAGGAAGGTGGGGATGACGTCAAATCATCACGGCCCTTACGTCCTGGGCCACACACGTGCTACAATGGCCGGTACAGAGAGCAGCTACTAGGTGACTAGATGCGAATCTTCAAAACCGGTCTCAGTTCGGATCGGAGTCTGCAACTCGACTCCGTGAAGCTGGAATCGCTAGTAATCGGATATCAGCCATGATCCGGTGAATACGTTCCCGGGCCTTGTACACACCGCCCGTCAAGCCATGGAAGCTGGGGGTGCCTGAAGTCGGTGACCGCAAGGAGCTGCCTAGGGTAAAACTGGTAACTAGGGCTAAGTCGTAACAAGGTAGCCGTACCGGAAGGTGCGGCTGGAACACCTCCTTTCTAGAGAAATGATAGAGATAGGTTCTTTATCTTCTAGGTTTTACTCTCGCTGTTAATTCAAATAATACAAGTTACAATACAGAGTCTCGTAGCTCAGCTGGTTAGAGTACTACACTGATAATGTAGGGGTCCCCAGTTCGAGTCTGGGCGGGACTACTGATTATAACTAAGGAAATTCTAGGGGTTAGCTAACCGTTTAAGTTACTGTTAACTGCAAACTGTTAACTGCCGACTGAAAAACGGGGGATTAGCTCAGCTGGCTAGAGCGCCTGCCTTGCACGCAGGAGGTCATCGGTTCGACTCCGATATTCTCCACTATTCGCTAAAGCGAAAAAAGTTCATTGACATATTGAGAAAAGCAAATATTTAAAAAGTAGAAAATACATTAAATGCGTAATTTATTGCGTATTTATATAGAAAGTCCTATTTATATTTATATGAATAGGCGGCACATAAGCAAAATAAGGGCGTATGGGGGATGCCTTGGCTCTCAGAGGCGATGAAAGGCGTGATAAGCTGCGAAAAGCTACGGGGATTGGCACACACGAATTGATCCGTAGATACCTGAATGGGGCAACCCGGCATGTTGAAGACATGTCACTCCGATAGGAGAGCAAACCCGCTGAACTGAAACATCTAAGTAGGCGGAGGAGAAGAAAACAAAAGTGATTCCGTAAGTAGTGGCGAGCGAACGCGGATTAGCCCAAACCAGAGTTGTTACGGCAATTTTGGGGTTGTAGGACCACGATATTCGATGCGGATTGAACCGGAATTACCTGGAAAGGTAAACCAAAGAGGGTGATAGTCCTGTATGGGTAAGAGAAGATATCGATAGTGGTATCCTGAGTAGGGCGGGGCACGTGAAACCCTGTCTGAATCTGGCGGGACCATCCGCTAAGGCTAAATACTCCTGAGAGACCGATAGTGAACCAGTACCGTGAGGGAAAGGTGAAAAGAACCGTGAATAACGGAGTGAAATAGATCCTGAAACCATACGCTTACAAGCGGTCGGAGCCCTTTCGTGGGGTGACGGCGTGCCTTTTGCATAATGAGCCTACGAGTTACCGTTGCTGGCAAGGATAAGTGATTAAGTCATGGATCCGTAGCGAAAGCGAGTCTGAATAGGGCGCCATAGTCAGTAATGGTAGACGCGAAACCGTGTGATCTACCCATGGGCAGGATGAAGCTGTGGTAACACATAGTGGAGGTCCGAACCGGTTGACGTTGAAAAGTCTTCGGATGACCTGTGGGTAGGGGTGAAAGGCCAATCAAACTCGGAAATAGCTCGTACTCCCCGAAATGCATTTAGGTGCAGCGCTGGGTATAAGTTATATAGAGGTAGAGCTACTGATTGGATGCGGGGGCTTCACCGCCTACCAATTCCTGACAAACTCCGAATGCTATATAATGTTTACCAGCAGTGAGGGCATGGGTGCTAAGGTCCATGTCCGAGAGGGAAAGAACCCAGACCATCAGCTAAGGTCCCCAAATGTATGCTAAGTTGAAAAAACGCGGTTTGTCTGCATTGACAGCTAGGATGTTGGCTTGGAAGCAGCCATTCATTTAAAGAGTGCGTAACAGCTCACTAGTCGAGCGGACGAGCATGGATAATAATCGGGCATAAGCATACTACCGAAGCTATGGATTTTACGTTAAGTAAAGTGGTAGGGGAGCATTCTAAACTGGGTCGAAGGTGTGATGCGAGTCATGCTGGACTGTTTAGAAAAGAAAATGTAGGCATAAGTAACGATAATGCGGGCGAGAAACCCGCACACCGAAAAACTAAGGTTTCCACAGCTATGCTAATCAGCTGTGGGTTAGTCGGGTCCTAAGGCGAACCCGAAAGGGACAGTCGATGGCCAACGGGTTAATATTCCCGTACTACTTATAATTGTGATGGAATGACGGAGTGATGAAAGCACCGCGAACTGACGGAATAGTTCGTTGAAGTACTTAGCTATAAGATCTATAGGCAAATCCGTAGATTTTGGTGAAATACGATAGTACTCTGAGGCTTCGGCCAAGGGGATAGTGTGCCTAAGGGCTTCCAAGAAAAGTTTCTAAACTTAGATTATAAGTACCCGTACCGTAAACCGACACAGGTAGTTGAGGAGAGAATCCTAAGGTGCTCGAGAGATTCATGGCTAAGGAATTAGGCAAAATAGACCTGTAACTTCGGGAGAAAGGTCGCCAGCAGCAATGCTGGCCGCAGTGAAAAGGTCCAGGCGACTGTTTATCAAAAACACAGGGCTCTGCAAAATCGTAAGATGAAGTATAGGGCCTGACACCTGCCCGGTGCTGGAAGGTTAAGAGGAGATGTTATCTTCGGAGAAGCATTGAATTGAAGCCCCAGTAAACGGCGGCCGTAACTATAACGGTCCTAAGGTAGCGAAATTCCTTGTCGGGTAAGTTCCGACCTGCACGAATGGTGTAACGATCTGGACACTGTCTCAGCCATGAGCTCGGTGAAATTGTAGTATCGGTGAAGATGCCGATTACCCGCAGTGGGACGAAAAGACCCTGTGCACCTTTACTATAGCTTAATATTGACCTTGGACACGTGATGTGTAGGATAGGTGGGAGACTTTGAAGTGGGTTCGCTAGGATCTGTGGAGTCATTGTTGAAATACCACCCTTTGCTTGTCTGAGGCCTAACCCCGCGATTGTGGGGGACATTGTTTGGTGGGTAGTTTGACTGGGGTGGTCGCCTCCAAAAGAGTAACGGAGGCTTCTAAAGGTTCCCTCAGCACGCTTGGTAACCGTGCGTAGAGTGCAATGGCATAAGGGAGCTTGACTGAGAGACATACAGGTCGATCAGGTACGAAAGTAGAGCATAGTGATCCGGTGGTTCCGCATGGAAGGGCCATCGCTCAAAGGATAAAAGGTACGCCGGGGATAACAGGCTGATCTCCCCCAAGAGCTCATATCGACGGGGGGGTTTGGCACCTCGATGTCGGCTCGTCACATCCTGGGGCTGGAGAAGGTCCCAAGGGTTGGGCTGTTCGCCCATTAAAGTGGCACGCGAGCTGGGTTCAGAACGTCGTGAGACAGTTCGGTCTCTATCTACTGCGGGCGTTAGAAATTTGAGTGGATCTGATTCTAGTACGAGAGGACCGAATTGGACTGACCGCTGGTGTATCTGTTGTTCCGCCAGGAGCATCGCAGAGTAGCTACGTCGGGAAGGGATAAGCGCTGAAAGCATATAAGCGCGAAACCCACCACAAGATGAGATTTCTTTTAAGGGTCGTGGAAGATGACCACGTTGATAGGCTACAGATGTAAAGGCAGTAATGTCATAGTCGAGTAGTACTAATAACCCGTAAGCTTATCTGCAAGATTGTCTGCCGAGAAATCGGCAGACGAGAACTTTCTACTAAATATTTACTTATCTCAGTATGTTAAGATATTAGTCACTAGGCAAAAGGCAATAGCCAATAGTTTAGTTGACCCGAGCAAAAAAGCTGATGCCTTATGGCTAATGCCTATTGCCTTAAAAACTTAAGGTGGTTATTGCGGCGGGGCTCACCTCTTCCCATTCCGAACAGAGTAGTTAAGCCCGCCTGCGCAGATGGTACTGCATGACTGTGGGAGAGTATGTCGCCGCCTTTCTTTTGAAAAGCCCTATCA
>NZ_QLST01000028.1 GCF_003293845.1 Flavobacterium tibetense
TTAGAAAACCCTCTAACTTTACGTTACTTGGCTTTGGATTTGTGCCCGTTTACAATAAAGGAAGTAAGAATCAATACCAACTCGTAGTAGCCGAAAAGGCATGGAAAAACCTAAAGATGCGACTCAAAAGCATTACCCGAAAAACCACTCCAGCCAAACTAGAAGAACGTATCACCAAGATAAAGGAAATCCAACGAGGATGGTTAAACTATTTTCGAGGAACCAACATCATGGGGAAATTACGAGATATCGATGGTTGGCTACGGAATCGCATCCGCTACTGCATTTGGAAGGATTGGAAGAAACCCGAAAGGAAAAGGAAAAACCTGATTCGATTGGGCGTAGACCAAGACCACGCCTATGCATGGAGCAGAACGAGAAAGGGTGGTTGGGCGATTGCCCAAAGTCCCATTTTAGGAACAACTATTACTTTGAAACGCTTGAAACAAAAAGGATATGAATCCTTAACGGAAATCTACATTCAACTCAACCCATCTCTTTGCGAACCGCCGAGTACGTGACCCGTACGCTCGGTGGTGTGAGAGGCGCACTCCGTCAGTTTCTGGCGGAGCCGTCTACTCGATTATGCCCAGTTATTCTTGTCATTTGGTCGGTTTTGAAGTTGCTGTCGGCTTAACTTTTTCTTCGAGAACGGCAATTACACTTTTCTTTAAGTCATCATATTTGAAGTTGTCGTTAAAGCCAATATTAAAAGTCGAATGAGTGTCTCCCTTTGTTCGACAGAGTAAATATTTTGAACCGCCTTGTTCAACAGAAATCGGAGAATATTCTGTTTGAATTCGAAATTCAATTTTGTCGTCTTGGTTTACAACGTAAAATAAATGCTTATTGTAAATGTCTTTTGAACCTTCTTCGTATCTTTCATAAGCTTGGATTAATTTGTCATTCCATTGGAATTGGTCAAAGCAAAACATATCTTTCAAATTGTCTTTTAGTTCGCCTTTTTTGTGAGCTTCGTATAACTTGTCTTTGTAAGGTTTTGCTTTGTCGTACTCTTTTTTATGATAATAGATTTGGATAAGTTTTGCGTAGGAATGATAATCTTTCGGGTCTAATTGCAAAAGTTCAACGAAAGCTGGTTCTGCTTTGTCATAATTTCCTTTTAAAGATTCGAGAAGTCCAATATTAAATAAGGCGTTTATGTAAGAGTTGGATTTTTTGTCAATTTTCGATTTTGCAACATAAAATGCTTCTAATGCTTTGTCATTATTTTTCTGGTCAGAATAGATTTGAGCAACAAATGAATATGGTCTGTCAGGGCAATTCTTTTGCTCTGTTGCTTTTTTGTATGCTTCGAGCGATAAGTCTAATTTTTCTAAATTATAGTAAGAGTCGCCAAGTCCGCTATAAAATTCTGCATCGTCCGATTTTAAACTAATAGCTAATTGAAAAGATTTTACAGCTTCTTCATACTTCTGCATATAGTTCAAGGTCGAAGCTTTTATATAGAATGGTGCTGGGTCTTTCGAGTCTTTGTCTATGGATAAATTCATAAACTTGATACAATTATTATCGTCTTCTTTCATATAATATGCAAGTCCGATATAATACAAAGATTTTGCGGTGTAATCCTTAGATTTAGAAGCGTGTTCTATGATTTTGTCATATTGTTTGTTGTCGGACAGAGTTTTTAAGTCTTCCGTTGTTTTGTCTTGAGCAAAAATTGTCAAGCTACAAATTGTCAAAATGAATGTTGCTAAAATGTTTTTCATTGTCGTTGTATTGTGTGTTTTATAATTGGGCATAACTCGTTTATATGCGAAACTTTCGAACTAGTATCATGCCTTTTTGGCAAGATTGGCGAAAGTTTTGTATTGATTTATTTTATTTTCAAATATAATAATTCTTTTATATTTTAATTGTAATAATCTCATCAATTCTTGTTGTATATGATTTTGATAATTTTTCTTGTTTCATTTTCCATTGTCTGCCGAGGGATTGATTGGCGAACTTGATTTTGTTTTTGCCGTAGGCTCTATTAAGTTTATCAACTACTGACATTAATGGTTGATGCTTTGGATTTGAGGTGTTGAATAGTGATAATTGGGTTTGGTCGTTTGGTGTTAATCCCATTACTATTACTCCTGCTTTTTTGTAATTGTAGCCTTCTTTAAAAATTGCTTTTAAACCTATTTGGGCATAATGATTTAACTCGATTGTTGAGTTTGTTGGAAAATCGGTGTTGATTATAATACTTCTTGAGTATTGTGGTTGGTCTTTTCGGAAATAATTGGTGTGAAGAAAAACCATTATCATGTTGCAATGGCTGTTTTGTCTTCTTAGTTTTTCGGAACAGGAAGTTGTGAACGTTGCTACACGTTCGGAAATATCTTCAATTTTGGTAATAGGTTTTTCAAATGATCTTGTTGTAGCAATCATTTTTTTACTTTTTGGAGTTTCTAAATCCAATGTTGGTTTACCTTCCAATTCGTGTTTTAACCTCAACCCTACAACTGCCATTTCTTTTCTTACCCAATCATCGTGTAATTGAGTGAATTGATAAGCATTAAAAACATTAACTGCTTGTAAGCGTTTTGCGTGTTTTCTACCTATACCCCAAACGTCTTCAATTTTAGTCCATTTAAGGGCTTTTATTCTCCTTTCTTCCGTATCTATTACATACACGCTTTTGGTTCGTTCAGGGAACTTCTTTGCTATTTTATTGGCTACTTTCGCTAGTGCTTTTGTTGGCGCAAAACCTACACTGATTGGAACACCTGTATTTTTAGTTACGGTCTTTTGGATGTTTATACCATATTCATCAAGATTGAATAATTCAAAACCTTCGAATTTTAGAAAGGCTTCATCAATACTGTAGACTTCTATTTCTGGTGTGTAGGTTGCCAATATGTTCATCACTCTGCTGCTCATATCACCATACAAGGCATAGTTTGAAGAATAAACAAATACATTGTTATCTTCGAATAGTTTTTTGAATTCGAATGCAGGAGCTCCCATTGGAATACCTAATGCTTTAGCTTCGTTAGAACGCGCAATAACACAACCATCATTATTGGAAAGTATTACTACTGGTTTTCCAATTAAATGGGGTTCGAATACTCTTTGGCAAGAGGCGTAAAAGTTATTGCAATCTACTAGGGCGAACATTTTTTTTAAGGGATTAGTAATTAGGGATTAGGGATTAGTTTTTTTGAACTTTGTTCAAAAGGATAGCCTACTAGTAGGAGATTCCTCGATACTTCGACAAGCTCAGCACAGGCTTACTCAGTATGACAAATTACGGTTAGAACGTTTTGATGCTATGGATTACGATTCCCCAGATCATTAGTTCGTTTTCTTCAGTTACTTTAATGGGTTTGTAGTCTTCATTTTCGGCTATTAACCAAACTACTTCGTTTTCTATTTTGATTCTTTTTACTGTGAATTCTCCGTCTATTTGACAAATGGCTATTTTTCCGTCTTGTGGTGCTAGGCTTTTGTCTATGACTAATAAATCGCCATCGAAAATGCCTGCGTTTTTCATGGAATGGCCTTTGACTTTGGCGAAGAATGTACTGTCTTTATGTTTTATTAAATGTTTGTTTAAATCGATGGTTAATTCTAAAAAGTCATCGGCAGGTGAGGGGAAGCCTGCACTAATGCCTACATCGACATATGGCAGTTCCATTTCTGTAGTGTAATCGGGTGTATAGAACTCGAAAACTTCGGTTGTATGTATGCTTTTTAATTTCATTTTCTTTTGATTTGAAAACACTCTATTGCATTTTTTATGTTACAAAATTAATGAACTATGGTTTTAGAACGTAGTAAATGGGAGAAAATAGTTATTAACTTTTGCTGCACTATTTGGTAGTGCTATTTAGTGTATGTAAGTAAAAAAAAAAGAGAACAAGTTTAACTGCTCTCTAGTTTAATTCCCCTAAATGTTTTATGATAAAAAATTTCATTTCAAATTTAGTTTTTTTTTTTTAAATGACACTATAAATTATAATAAAAACTCCCCAAATAAGGGGAGTTTTCAACTTAACATAATTAAACAAGCACTGAAACTCAAACAACTAATACAGATGTTTTTTACTAATTACTTTATTGTTTTTTCTGTCTTTTATTTGAATAATCAAGGTTTGATCATTTTTATGGATGGTGTTGATAGTGATTTCACGCTCTGTACTGTTTTGATTTTTATATAACAGTTTGCCTTGAATGTCGTGAATGGTGATTTCAGCATTTTCAATATTTCCAATATTAATGTTTATGCCTGAGTTGTTATTGAAAATAAGCACCTCATTATTGGTAATATCATCCTCATTGGATTTGTTTTCTAATTTGTATTTGATGATGAAACGGTTGTTGTTTTCACCAGCATTGTTTGCATGGAAATAGTAGGGAGCTAGTCTTAAATTGTGTGTGAAATTTAATTCTAAATCTTCTACATAAATTTCTTGATTTTCTTCTAGAAGACCATCTGCAGCTGCTATTGCCAAGGTATAACTACCTGGTGCTGGTACGTTAAAACCGATTTTCACTTTGTCTTTGTCATCGAATGGAACAGGGCGTCCTTGAATGGTCATTTTATCTGTGCCGATTAATGAGTAGATTTTTAACACACCTGGTTTTACTCCAATAACTGCATCAAAAGTTCTGTCTTTTTCCAAGGTTGCGTTTGTAGTGTACCCAATAAGCGTTCTGTCTGAAATTGCATTCGTATTGCTTATGTCTAACCAAAGTCGGTGACGTTCGTTACTTAGAGTGTTATTTTCATTACGGTTAGCAGTTCTGTAAAATTGGCTATTGTCATACGATCTGCTTCTTAATGAATTGTTGAAGGTTACCGTTTCTGTCGTTGGTGCACCGTCTAACATGTTGACTAAGAAAGATTGGCCACCAGCTATGAAGCCGTTAAAACCTGCTGGTCCGCTTACGGTTCCTAAGGCGTTGTACGTAATATAATCGTTAGGTGTATAATTAGCGGAGAATGAGCCATAAAAAGAGTTTGGTATTGCTGTAGAAACTGGCGTTGCGTGTGTCCATAGTCTTACTGCTCCTTCAATGTTTGTATTTAAGTTAATAAAATCAACTGCATCAATTGAAGAAGGATATGGATTTCCTACTAGATTCCAATTGTCGCTGAATCTTGTAATTGTAGTGCCATTTGTTCCCAGATAATCAGGACCAGTATAAGTACCTCTGTTTATTGCAGGTTGGATTACACCGTTTCTAGGTACACCGATGAAATTTCTAGAGAAAATATTTCTCATGATGTAACCTACACCTGAAAGCATAGGAACGTTTGCGGCTCCAACCCAATTGCCTTCGCCACCGTTACTATTTGGAATATCTGCATCCCAAGTGTAAATAAAGCCAGTAGGAGTGTTTACTGTATTTACTGGAGAAGACCAATACACGTAATCGTTTGTATTTGCAGTAGTATTCCTTTGGTAGGAAATAGTACCA
>NZ_QLST01000029.1 GCF_003293845.1 Flavobacterium tibetense
ATTAATGTTTATGCCTGAGTTGTTATTGAAAATAAGCACCTCATTATTGGTAATATCATCCTCATTGGATTTGTTTTCTAATTTGTATTTGATGATGAAACGGTTGTTGTTTTCACCAGCATTGTTTGCATGGAAATAGTAGGGAGCTAGTCTTAAATTGTGTGTGAAATTTAATTCTAAATCTTCTACATAAATTTCTTGATTTTCTTCTAGAAGACCATCTGCAGCTGCTATTGCCAAGGTATAACTACCTGGTGCTGGTACGTTAAAACCGATTTTCACTTTGTCTTTGTCATCGAATGGAACAGGGCGTCCTTGAATGGTCATTTTATCTGTGCCGATTAATGAGTAGATTTTTAACACACCTGGTTTTACTCCAATAACTGCATCAAAAGTTCTGTCTTTTTCCAAGGTTGCGTTTGTAGTGTACCCAATAAGCGTTCTGTCTGAAATTGCATTCGTATTGCTTATGTCTAACCAAAGTCGGTGACGTTCGTTACTTAGAGTGTTATTTTCATTACGGTTAGCAGTTCTGTAAAATTGGCTATTGTCATACGATCTGCTTCTTAATGAATTGTTGAAGGTTACCGTTTCTGTCGTTGGTGCACCGTCTAACATGTTGACTAAGAAAGATTGGCCACCAGCTATGAAGCCGTTAAAACCTGCTGGTCCGCTTACGGTTCCTAAGGCGTTGTACGTAATATAATCGTTAGGTGTATAATTAGCGGAGAATGAGCCATAAAAAGAGTTTGGTATTGCTGTAGAAACTGGCGTTGCGTGTGTCCATAGTCTTACTGCTCCTTCAATGTTTGTATTTAAGTTAATAAAATCAACTGCATCAATTGAAGAAGGATATGGATTTCCTACTAGATTCCAATTGTCGCTGAATCTTGTAATTGTAGTGCCATTTGTTCCCAGATAATCAGGACCAGTATAAGTACCTCTGTTTATTGCAGGTTGGATTACACCGTTTCTAGGTACACCGATGAAATTTCTAGAGAAAATATTTCTCATGATGTAACCTACACCTGAAAGCATAGGAACGTTTGCGGCTCCAACCCAATTGCCTTCGCCACCGTTACTATTTGGAATATCTGCATCCCAAGTGTAAATAAAGCCAGTAGGAGTGTTTACTGTATTTACTGGAGAAGACCAATACACGTAATCGTTTGTATTTGCAGTAGTATTCCTTTGGTAGGAAATAGTACCAATGTTTACCCCTGCATCATTTACTTGAATTAATGAGCCATCGTCTAGTACGTTAAAAGTGCCATTTACCGTTAGGTTGTTGTTTACTTGGATGTAGTTTAACGCATTAACTGTTACTGTTCTTGAAGGGTATACTTCTAGATTTCCTGTTGCAATTAGGTTGTTTGAAATGCTTGTTGTGAAGTTGTTGTCTATGTCTACATTATAGAAAACTTCTGTACCGAAAGGAGCAACATTGTTGATAATTTGGTCTGTAGTTCCTACGAAACGCACTTTACCGTTACCTTCTTCAAACGCTGTTTCAGTTAGGTTGTTTGTCCAGTTACCGTATAGGTTTATTGTACCATCTTCTGTTGCGTTATTGTTGTCGTCCATATCTAGTACGCCTGTTCCGCCTATAGTAAGGTTGCCAAAAACATCTAATCTGTTGTTTGGATTTGCTTCAATTATTAGTCTACGGTCTGTTATTTCAATATTGTTTGAGATTGCAATATTGCTATAAATAGGAGCGAGTGGCGACGTAATATCAATATTAGCATCTCTAATAGCAAAAGTGTTATTGATGCTTACATCTATTGTGTTATCAGGTACTTGAAGCGTTTGCCAGTTAGCACAATCAAACCAGTCGGTGTTTTTAGAACCTACCCATACACCATCTATGTAAACACCACCTGTTAAAACAGTATATGTTTGACCAACATGCGTTTGCAAGTAGCCTAAACAATTCACTCTATTTGTCCAGTTTGTGGGGTTATTTAATCTTACAATCCAATCGAGTTTTGTTGCTGGAGTAGTGGGACCTGTATATTCAAGAAAGTCAGTTGCAGAACCTGGCATTAAATTGAAGCAATTTAAGCTAATAGGCAGTCCTGATTGTTGGGTACTATTAATGAAAGGATTCCAAGCTGAGTTTGTATTGAATGCATAAATAAATTCACCACCCGCGTATGAGGCATCATGCGCCGCAGCAGGATTTGTCCAAGCACCTCCTTGCATGAAGAACACTTGGTCACCGCCTGAGTTCATTACAAGGTTACCACCAAAACCAGCTACTTTATTAAATGTCCAGTTGTTGTCTGGTGAATTAAATTCTACAAATGGAGTAGTATTTAAAAAGCGGAATGTTATTACTGTACCTGCTGGAATAGTTGCTCCTGTTCTTGTGAAAAAGTAAACTCCTTCTGTGTCTCCCCACAAACCTGCATTCACTCTTTCGTACCCATTATCGGTCATGTAGAATGAATCACCGTTTACAATATCTTTGAACGTGATGAATGAAATTTCGTCATCACCATCTGAGTAGGCACCATTAGGACCAGGAGGGTAGCAATTGATATTTGAATTAAGAGCAATTACAGCAAAATCACCTGGAGTAAACACTGTGCTAGGATTTACTACATTACCGTTACAAGTAACTGATTGAGAAGTAGCGCCTGCACTTGCAAGTGTTATTACTTCGGCATTGTATGCGTTCACAGGTAGCCCTGCAATTAATCTAACGTAAATAGTTGTAGCAGGAACAGTACCCGCAGTTTGTGTAAGTGTAATGCTGTTTGAGAAAGGACCTCCAGCTGCTACAGCTATTTCGTAATTTGTAGGAGCACTTATTGTAATATCATTTGTTAAGTTTGTTCCACTTGCTGTAAAAGTTTGTTCGTTTGAAGGGCCATTTCCTACTACATAGAAAAAACCAGAAAGTGATGCCGGTGTTGCTACTATTGTGGGAGCTGTCCCTAAAAAATCGGTAATTAAAAGGTCATCGATATTTAATCTTCTATTAGTAGTTCCCAGAGCTGTAACTGTTCTAATTCTAACTCTAACATTTCCTGTAATGTTTAATGTTGTAGAAAATGTTTGTACAGTTCCAGTTCCTAAAAAATTAGCCCCGGCTTGAGTCCATGTTGTTCCACCGTCTGTAGAGTACTCCACCATGTGATCCGTTTGACCATCGGTTCCATATCTTCTATAATCAAAAGAAATTACACCTATTCCGTTCGTTTTATCGCTAGTCATTGTTATATCTGAAGCTCCATAGCCTCTAGACCTTAATGAGCGAACTCCATTAAACCAATCAGCTGCCAAAGGTGTTGTTGGAATTATCATTTCAACACCTGTCCAAGTTATGCCGTTTAAATTATGGTTAACAAAACCATAGGCAGAAGCACTAGTTCCATCAGAAACTCCATCGAAATTCACGCTATATTGTCCCCAACTTATTAAGGAGTAAAACAATGTTAATATTAGTAGTTTTATTTTCATACCTATTCTTTTTAGCAACTTTAGTTGCGGTTTATAATAGTTTAATGGCTTGTATTTTTCAATACAACTTCTCCGATTTCTAATTGTTTACTTATTCAAATTTAAGATACGTAATGATTAAACATCTGGTTCACTATTATTAAAATTAATTACAAATTTGTCTGCACTTTTGGTTGAACTTTATTAGTATTTTCCAACTTGAAATATTTAAATAAACATAACAACTCATTTAACTAATAAATATGTTTCTTACTTATTGAATTATTTGTTTTTTTGTTTTTGATCACAATAATTAAAGGTTGGTCATTTTCATGAATGGTATTGATTGTTATCAATTGCTCCGTACTGTTTTGATTTTTGTATAACAGTTTGCCTTGAATGTCGTGAATGGTGATTTCAGCATTTTCAATATTTCCAACATTAATGTTTATGCCTGAGTTGTTATTGAAAATAAGCACCTCATTATTGGTAATATCATCCTCATTGGATTTGTTTTCTAATTTGTATTTGATGATGAAACGGTTGTTGTTTTCACCAGCATTGTTTGCATGGAAATAGTAGGGAGCTAGTCTTAAATTGTGTGTGAAATTTAATTCTAAATCTTCTACATAAATTTCTTGATTTTCTTCTAGAAGACCATCTGCAGCTGCTATTGCCAAGGTATAACTACCTGGTGCTGGTACGTTAAAACCGATTTTCACTTTGTCTTTGTCATCGAATGGAACAGGGCGTCCTTGAATGGTCATTTTATCTGTGCCGATTAATGAGTAGATTTTTAACACACCTGGTTTTACTCCAATAACTGCATCAAAAGTTCTGTCTTTTTCCAAGGTTGCGTTTGTAGTGTACCCAATAAGCGTTCTGTCTGAAATTGCATTCGTATTGCTTATGTCTAACCAAAGTCGGTGACGTTCGTTACTTAGAGTGTTATTTTCATTACGGTTAGCAGTTCTGTAAAATTGGCTATTGTCATACGATCTGCTTCTTAATGAATTGTTGAAGGTTACCGTTTCTGTCGTTGGTGCACCGTCTAACATGTTGACTAAGAAAGATTGGCCACCAGCTATGAAGCCGTTAAAACCTGCTGGTCCGCTTACGGTTCCTAAGGCGTTGTACGTAATATAATCGTTAGGTGTATAATTAGCGGAGAATGAGCCATAAAAAGAGTTTGGTATTGCTGTAGAAACTGGCGTTGCGTGTGTCCATAGTCTTACTGCTCCTTCAATGTTTGTATTTAAGTTAATAAAATCAACTGCATCAATTGAAGAAGGATATGGATTTCCTACTAGATTCCAATTGTCGCTGAATCTTGTAATTGTAGTGCCATTTGTTCCCAGATAATCAGGACCAGTATAAGTACCTCTGTTTATTGCAGGTTGGATTACACCGTTTCTAGGTACACCGATGAAATTTCTAGAGAAAATATTTCTCATGATGTAACCTACACCTGAAAGCATAGGAACGTTTGCGGCTCCAACCCAATTGCCTTCGCCACCGTTACTATTTGGAATATCTGCATCCCAAGTGTAAATAAAGCCAGTAGGAGTGTTTACTGTATTTACTGGAGAAGACCAATACACGTAATCGTTTGTATTTGCAGTAGTATTCCTTTGGTAGGAAATAGTACCA
>NZ_QLST01000003.1 GCF_003293845.1 Flavobacterium tibetense
TAGTTAAATTGGAATTGGATTGACACGATTGTCACCCTGAGCGTTTGCCTGTTCCGACTTTTTCGGAATCGAAGGCTAATGAAAATGGATTGTAGCACAAAGTTTCACAAAGTTTTACATAGCGCCACACAGAGTTTTAATCTTTGCGACTTAGCGTCTTTGCGAGCAAAAATTCTCTTATGAACTTTTCAACGCAATCAAATTCAACTTAAAAAGCTTATATGACTTATATGGTTAATTTTGTGTTTTTAGTTTTTGAACGCTGATGATAAAGATTTTCTCTGCGACTGAAAACTGCGACTGAAAACTGATTTTTGTTTCAGGTTTCAAGTTTGAATTTGAACTTGTTTTTTGAACTTGTCCTTGTTCTTGATTCTTTTGTTTTTTAAAAGACTTCATCGAATAAAGTTTGCTTGGTAATTAAAATAGTTTAATTTTGAAAAGTTAAAACGTGAAAGTCCTAAAAGATGAATAAAACAAGTTATTCCGAGGAAGAATGGTTGTATGAAATTACCCCAAAAAACAAATTCTTTTCCCTTAATTTAAAAGAAGTTTGGCGTTATCGCGACTTGTTGCTTTTGTTTGTAAAACGTGATATTGTAACGGTGTATAAACAAACGGTTTTAGGGCCACTTTGGTATTTGATTCAGCCTTTGTTTACTTCTATTACATTTACTATTATTTTTAATAATGTAGCAGGGATTTCAACAGGAAGTATTCCTCCATTTTTATTCAACTTGGCTGGAATTATGGTGTGGAATTATTTTACTTCTTGCTTAACATCAACTTCAGATACGTTTAGGGCCAATGCTGGAATTTTCGGAAAAGTATATTTTCCAAGGTTAATTGTGCCAATTTCGGTAGTGATTTCTAATTTAGTGAAGTTCCTTATCCAATTTAGCATTTTTGTTGCTTTTTACATTTATTATGTAAGTACAGGAACAGTAATTGATTTAAATGGAACCGTTTTATTATTCCCGATTTTGATTATTGTAATGGGAATTTTAGGGTTAGGTTTGGGAATGTTAATTTCATCCTTAGTAACCAAATACCGTGATTTCTCTTATTTGATTGGTTTTGGTGTGCAATTGTTGATGTATTTATCAGCAGTAATGTACCCAATGGCATTGATTAAAGAAAAAATGCCGAACTTAGCTTGGCTGGTTCAGTACAACCCATTGGCGTATATTATAGAAACGTCTCGTTATATGTTGTTAGGTATTGGTGATGTGTCACTATTTGGGGTTTTGTATGTAGTTGGAATAACCGGTTTTATATTTCTTTTCGGATTATTGATTTTTAATAAGACAGAGAAGAGTTTTATTGATACGGTTTAGTGTGGTGATGGGTGATAGGTGATGGGTGATGGGTGACGAGGAGACTGGGGATTGAGAGATTGGCACGCGGATGAAACGGGTTCTTCGAAGCGCGGATGATGACGGATTTTTTACAAGTTTGAAGTTGATTTTTGGAGTTGATTTTGAATTATTGTCACTCTGAGCTTGTCGAAGACTAATGAAAATATATTGTAGCACAAAGTCTCGCAAAGTTTTTACTTCGTCAGTTCGCTATGGCTCGGGTCACAGAGTAACACGGAGTTTTTTTGAAGTGGATTGTGCTGAGAGAGTTACAGAGGCGTTTTACTTTTTAAGAGAGCGAAACAGATAAAAGATTTTTTAAATTGTTGTAATTTCTTAAATCAGTGTTCCTAAAATAGTTAAATTGAAATTGGATTGACACGATTGTCACTCTGAGCTTGTCGAAGACTAATGAAAAGATAACTTCATTTAGCCAAGTCTGACAAAGCAGAATAAAAAATAAAAATGAGTAAAAAAGATATCATATTAAAAGCAGAAAATATTTCCAAACAATACCGCTTAGGGGTTGTAGGTACGGGCACTTTGAGTCACGATGTAAATCGTTGGTGGCATAAAGTACGTGGCAAAGAAGATCCTTATTTGAAAGTAGGAGAAGCTAATGACCGAACTACTAAAGGAACTAGCGAGTACGTTTGGGCATTGCAAGATATTAATTTTGAAGTAGAGCGTGGTGAAGTATTAGGGATTATTGGTAAAAATGGCGCAGGAAAATCTACTTTATTAAAAATCTTATCCAAAGTTACAGCGCCAACAACTGGAAGTATCAAAACACGTGGTCGTATTGCTTCTTTGTTAGAAGTAGGAACTGGTTTTCATCCTGAATTAACAGGAAGAGAAAATGTGTATTTGAATGGGGCTATTTTGGGAATGACCAAAAAAGAAATCACTGCTAAATTAGACGAAATTATCGCATTTAGTGGTTGCGAACGTTACATTGACACACCAACTAAACGTTACAGCAGTGGAATGACCGTTCGTTTGGCTTTTGCGGTAGCTGCTTTTTTAGAACCTGAAATTTTAGTAGTAGATGAGGTTTTGGCTGTTGGTGATGCCGAGTTTCAAAAGAAAGCTATTGGCAAAATGCAAGATATTTCAAAAGGTGATGGAAGAACCGTTTTGTTTGTGAGTCACAATATGTCAACGATTAATAGTTTATGCAAAAATTCTATTATGCTTGAAAATGGTAGAATTTTCAAAACGGGTCCGACTAGTGAAATAATACCTTACTATTTATCATCTTCACAGAGCGAAGCAATGATTTCAATGGTTATCTATGAAAATGATAATCTGAAGAAATTACAAATCGTAGAAGCAAAATTGATTGATAATTCTGGAGAATTAATTTCTGATGGAATCGTTTCAACAAGTCAAGATTTTTTCTTTGAGGTCGTTTATAACTTTAAAGAGGTTATGCCTAAATGTCATTTGACTTACATAATTAAAAACTCTCTTGGGGAAGTTGTTTTATTTGTAGATAGAACTGATTTTTATAAAGAGTATTTTGTGGCAGAAGCCAAAACCTACAAATCGGTAATCAAAATTCAAAATCCGTTATTAAAGCCAGGTGTTTATTATGTTAGTTTAGGTCTTGCTGACCAATATTCAAATTTAAATGATCATAAATTTGATGTTTTGAAATTTAAAATTGAAGATTTAGATTCTATTAGATCTTCAAGACAAGGGGATTTATTTTTACCTACTGAATGGGAAATGAAAATGATGTAAAAATGGTAAAACTACTATCTAACATACTCGTTAAGTTAATTATGAAAGCTGATTCATCTAATTTGATACAACTTTATAATAAGTTGAGTAAATTAAATTCAGAAAATAATTATTTTGTTTGCAGAAAAAAATATGATTTGTCGGAAACTTTTAGATTTAACGGTAAGGATATTATGTTTTATGGAGAAGGTAAAATCTTCTGTGGAGACAATTCCTATATTGGTAATTTATCAACCGTTCAAGCATCAAAAGATTGTTTTGTAAAAATAGGGACTAATACGTCTATATCTCATAATGTAAGAATCTACACGTCGTCTAATGATGCTAATCAGGATATGAATTCTACTAATGAGAAAAATAAAATTTTTGGAAATGTAACCATTGGTGATGGTGTTTGGATTGGAGCAAACGTGTTTATAAATCCAGGAATTACAATTGGTGATAATGTTGTTGTGGGAGCTAATTCTGTGGTAACAAAAGATTTAGAATCCTATGGCATTTATGGAGGCGTACCAGCTAAACTAATTAGACAGAAAGACTATGAATAAATCAATCGCTTTTTTTATTCAAGCTAGAACAGGTTCTACTCGTTTACCTAATAAAGTGCTATTGCCTTTTGATGAAAATATTTATTTATAATGAGATAAATTTAATAAAATGAATATACTAGAGCTAATAGGGAGAAAAGAGACTTTGTTTGATAAAGATGTTTTTCAATATGAAAATGAATTATCTTTTTTAGTTTCAAAGTCTAAATTCTTAGTGCTTGGTGGTGCGGGTTCTATTGGTCAAGCTGTAACTCAAGAAATTTTCAAACGCAAACCCAAAACGCTTCATGTAGTAGATATATCAGAAAACAACTTGGTTGAATTAGTTAGAGATATTAGAAGTTCTTTTGGTTATATTGATGGCGATTTTCAAACATTTGCTTTAGATATTGGATCAATAGAATACGATGCTTTTATTGAGAATTCTTGTAGTTATGATTATGTACTGAATCTTTCTGCTTTAAAACATGTAAGAAGTGAAAAAGACCCATACACTCTTATGCGAATGATTGAGGTAAATGTATTTAATACCGAGAAAACCATTCGTCAATCTATAGTTAAGGGAGCAAAGAAATATTTTTGTGTTTCAACTGATAAAGCGGCAAATCCAGTTAATATGATGGGTGCATCAAAACGTATTATGGAAATGTACTTAATGAAATATAGTAGAGATATTTCTATTTCTACAGCACGTTTTGCTAATGTAGCTTTCTCGGATGGTTCTCTTTTACACGGATTTAATCAACGAATACAAAAAAAACAGCCGATTGTTGCGCCAAGTGATATAAAGCGATATTTTGTGATTCCTCAAGAGGCAGGAGAATTATGCTTAATGTCTTGTTTGTTGGGGGAAAATAGAGATATTTTCTTTCCTAAATTGAGTGAGAGTTTGCATCTTATCACTTTTGCAAATATTGCTGTGAAGTATTTAGAACAGCTAGGATATAAGCCTTTCTTATGCAAGTCAGAAGAAGAGGCAAGAAGTTTTAATTATGATAAAAATTCTTATCGTTGGCCTTGTTTATTTGTAGATAGTGATACCACAGGAGAGAAAGACTTTGAAGAGTTTTTTACAGAAAAAGAACAATTGGATTTAGAAACTTTTGTTAACTTAGGTGTGATAAAAAATGAATTAATTTTAGAGGAAGATAAGATAAATCATTTTAGTAAAACTATTAGTGAAATGAGAAAAACAAAAAAATGGACTAAAATAGAATTGGTAGAGTTATTTAATGATATGATATCTAATTTTGGACATAAAGAAACAAATAAGTACTTAGATGCTAAAATGTAAATGAATAATACTAAAGTCATATCTCACATTAGAGAAATTTTCAATACTTCTGAAAATTTTATCCCATTACATGCGCCAATGTTTAAAGGTAATGAGAAAGCTTATTTAGAAAATTGTATTGATACTACGTTTGTTTCAAGTGTAGGAAAATATGTAGATGGATTTGAACAAAAATTGCAAACTTATACAAGTATTAAAAAGGCTGTTGTTTGTGTAAATGGCACTAATTCAATTCATCTTTGCTTAGAAATAGTAGGAGTTAAGCCAGGGGATGAAGTTATTACACAAGCGCTTACGTTTATTGCTACAGCCAATGCTATTTGCTATGCACAAGCAAAACCTGTTTTTGTTGATGTAGACAAAGATACGATGGGTATGTCACCTAATGCCTTACAGCATTTTTTAGAAAATAATACTGAAATTCGCAATGATGAATGTTACAATAAAACGAGTGGTAATAGGATTAAAGCTTGTTTGCCAATGCACACCTTTGGTCACGCATGTAGGATAAAAGAAATTGCAATAATTTGCTCAAAATATAACATTGAATTAGTTGAGGATGCTGCTGAAGCAATGGGTTCATTTTATGAGGGAAGACATTTAGGTAATTTTGGAAAGATGGCTGCTATTAGCTTTAATGGTAACAAAATAATGACCACAGGTGGTGGTGGTGCTATTTTGACTAATGATGAGAGTTTAGCAAAAAAGGCTAAGTACCTAACCACACAGGCCAAAGTGCCTCATCCATGGGAATACTCACATGATGAGATAGGGTATAATTATAGAATGCCCAATATTAATGCAGCTTTAGGATTAGCACAAATGGAACAATTGGATTTTTTTTTAGAGAGGAAACGAGTCTTAGCAATGAATTATAAAGCCTTTTTTGAAAGTGAAAACATTGTGTTTTTTGACGAAAGACCTGGTGAAAAATGTAATTTTTGGTTAAATGCTATAATTTTAAAAAATAGAGAAGAGCGAGAGGAGTTTTTAAAGAAAACTAATGAAAAAGGAGTAATGACTCGTCCTATTTGGACATTAATGAGTAAATTGCCTATGTTTAAAAATTGCCAACACGATGGGTTACAAAACTCTGAATGGCTAGAAGAAAGAGTTGTGAATATACCAAGCAGTGTGATATGAGCGAAGATAAAAAACGAATAGTACTTATTGGAGGAGGAGGACATTGTCTTTCAGTTATAGACGTTGTTGAGCAACAAGGAAAATATAACATTTTAGGAATTTTAGACTCAAATCCAAACGTAAAAACGTTATTGGGTTATCCAGTTTTGGGAGGTGATGAACTCATACCTGAAATGGCATCACAAGGTGTCTTCTTTTTAATAACAGTTGGACAAATAAAATCAGTTGAATTAAGAAAAAAAATAGCAAATATTTTAGATAAAAACAATGCACAATTGGCAAAAGTAATTTCGCCTTTAAGTTATGTGTCAAAACACGCTAAAATAAAAGATGGAACTATTATTATGCATCATGCTTTAGTGAATGCTATGGCAAAAGTGGGTAAACATTGTATCATTAATTCCAAAGCCGATATTGAGCATGGAGTTGTTATTGAAGATTTTTGTCATATTTCAACTGCTGCAGTTGTAAATGGTGATGCCAAAGTGGGTAAAGAAACTTTTATAGGTAGTAATGCTGTCTTAGCCCAAAGTATTGAGGTTAAATCAAATTCAGTAATAGGAGCAGGAACATTTGTAAAATGAAAAAAACACTCATCATAGCCGAAGCAGGTGTTAATCATAATGGTGACCTAAAACTTGCAAAAAAATTAATAGATGTAGCAGCGGGAGCTGGTGTAGATTATGTGAAATTTCAAACTTTTAAAGCAGAAAAACTAGTAACAAAAGTAGCAAAAAAAGCGACTTACCAAAATGCTAGTATTGGAGATGATGAATCTCAATTTGAAATGTTAAAGAAACTTGAGTTAAATGTTGATCAACACAATGAACTCATATTATATTGTAAACAAAAAAACATCAAATTTCTGTCTACTGCATTTGATTTAGAAAGTATGGATTATTTAAGTACTTTGGGAATAGTACTTGCTAAAATTCCTTCAGGGGAGATAACGAACCTTCCTTATCTCAAAAAAGTCGCAAAGCTATTCCCAAATATTATTTTATCGACAGGAATGGCAAGCCTTCAAGAAGTAAAATCTGCTTATAAAGTCTTAATAGACAATGGAGCATTACATGATAATATTGTAATTTTACATTGTAATACTGAATACCCTACACCAATGGAGGATGTTAATCTTTTAGCAATGAACCATATTAAAAAAGAATTAGGTATAAATGTAGGTTATTCAGATCATACTTTGGGAATAGAAGTGCCTATAGCCGCGGTGGCTTTGGGTGCGTGTGTTATAGAAAAACATTTTACGTTAGATCGAACATTACCTGGTCCAGACCATGCAGCTTCTTTAGAGCCAAACGAGTTAAAAGCCATGGTCAAAGCTATTAGGAATATAGAAAAAGCAATTGGAAGTTCTGGGTTAAAAGAGCCTAGTGCATCAGAGGCTAAGAATAAATTTATAGTTAGAAAAAGTATTGTGGCCATAACTTTTATTAAAAAAGGTGGTATATTCACTGAAGAAAATATTGGTATCAAAAGACCTGGAACAGGTGTTTCTCCTATGAAATGGGATGAAGTAATTGGAAAAATAGCAATAAAAGATTTTGAAGAAGATGAATTAATAAGATTATAGATGAAAAGAAAAATAGCCATAGTAACAGGAACTCGTGCTGAGTATGGTTTACTTAAGCCACTTATTAAGGCAATAAACAATAATGTTGATTTTGAATTGCAATTAATAGCTTGTGCTATGCATTTATCTCCTGAGTTTGGTAAAACCATTAAGGAAATTGAGAAAGATGGTTTTTATGTTAACAAAAAAATAGAATGTTTATTGAGTTCTGACTCAGCTGTTGGAATTTCAAAATCTATTGGATTGGCTAATATTAGTTTTGCCGATGCTTTTGATGATTTAAAATCAGATTTAATCATACTTTTGGGTGACAGAACAGAAATTTTGGCTGCTGCAACTACTGCTTTGATTTTTGGAATTCCAATAGCACACATACACGGAGGAGAAAATACAGAAGGAGCCTATGATGAAGCTATAAGACATGCCATTACAAAAATGAGTCATTTACACTTTGCTAGTACAGATGTGCACAAACAACGTATTATTCAACTTGGCGAACAACCAGCAATGGTGTTTAATGTGGGTGCTATCGGTTTAGATTCGATTAAAAAGTTAAAACTTCTTTCAAAAGTAGATTTTGAACAATCAATTAAAAGAAAATTGCAAAAACAAAACATTTTAATTACCTACCATCCAGTGACGCAAGAAAAAGCTACAGCATCACATCAATTTGAACAAATTTTAAGAGCACTTGATAAATTAGACGATACTTTACTGATTTTTACACATGCTAATTCAGATAGAGATGGTCGAATAATTAATGAAATGATATGCCAATATGTACAAGCCAATTCAAATAAAGCATGTGAATTTAAATCTCTAGGACAGTTACTATATTTATCTGCTTTACAATATGTTGATGTTGTTGTTGGTAACTCTTCTAGTGGAATAATTGAAGTTCCTTATTTTAAAAAGCCCACAATTAATATTGGAGATAGACAAAAAGGAAGAGTGAAATCAGATAGTATTATTGATGTTGATAATAAAGAAAGAGAAATTCAAAAAGCTTTAGAAATGTCTTTTTCTAGAGATTTTAAAGAAAAATGTCTTTTAGTAAAACAGTTATATGGTAATGGTGATACAACAGAACAGATTTTATCAGTCATATCTTCAACAACAGAAATAAATCTTAAAAAGCCCTTTTTTGATTTTCCTTTAGATAAAAAATTATGATTAAACTAGAACATATTACTATACATAAAAATAAAACCCTTCTAGAAGGATTGGAATTACTCAATAAAATTTTATATGTCGAAAATATTAGCCGTCTAATTCTTTTTGTTATAGATGACAACAAAGCTGTAATTGGCACTATAACCGATGGCGATATCAGACGCGCTTTGGTTAAATCTAAAAGTTTAGATGTAAAAATCGGCACGATATGTAATAAAGATTTTCATTTTGAGTGGTACACAAATGGATATATTGATTTATCTAAATATAGGAAAATTGATATAAAAATCATACCTCTTTTGAATAAGGAAAAATGTTTAGTAGATATTATTGATGTTTCTAAACAGCAGGCTAGCTTACCTTTGGAATGTGTAATAATGGCAGGAGGAAGAGGAAAACGATTAAGTCCTTTTACAGATAGTTTACCCAAACCAATGTTGCCTTTAGGGGATAAAACAATTATAGAACATAACATTGACAGATTGATTAGTTTTGGAATAAAAAAAATTTATATTTCAATAAATTATCTAGGTGAAATAATAGAGGCTAATTTTGGTGATGGTTCTTCCAAAGGAATTGACATTGAATATATAAGAGAAGATGAGCCTTTAGGAACCGCTGGTGCTCTGACTTTAGTTGACAATTATAAATCGGAACATTTACTTTTAATGAATAGCGATTTGTTTACTGATGTAAATTTTGAAGATTTGTATTTAGATTTGGTCAATAATAATGCAGATATGGTTGTGGCTTCTACTCAATATAAAGTTGACGTTCCATTTGCAATTTTTGAAACAGAAGCAAGACAAGTAAAAAGTTTTAAAGAGAAACCTTCATATATTTATCATTCTAATGCTGGTATTTATATGTTTAAAACAGCTTTGATTAGCAAAATACCAAAAAATCAATTTTATAATATAACTGATTTAATGGAAGAATTAGTTAATGAAGGGGCAAAACTAATTCATAACCCAATTTTAGGTTATTGGATGGACATAGGAACTCCATCAGATTACAAAAGAGCACAAGAATTTATAAAACATTTTAGTTAATGATTGCAATTATTCCAGCACGAGGAGGATCCAAAGGACTGCCAAATAAAAACATTAAAATATTAAATGGGCTACCTTTGATTGCACATACAATCCTTGCTGCTAAAAAAGCAAAAAATATTTCAAGAGTAATTATAAGTACAGATAATTATGAAATTGCAACAGTTGCCAAAGATTTTGGTGCTGAAGTACCTTTCATGCGTCCAGAGCATTTAGCTACTGATACATCTTTAGCAATAGATGCTTATGAGTACACTATCAATAGACTTGAAGCCAACGATGGAATTTCTATAAATAACTTTGTGGTTTTACAACCTACAAGTCCTTTAAGGACTTGTGAAGATATAGATTCTGCGATAGCGTTATTTAAACAAAAAAAGGCGTTTTCGGTTATTAGTTTTTGTAAGGAGCATCACCCAATAAGTTGGCACAAGTACATAGATACAGATGGTAAAATATCATCTGTTTTTGAAGATAAGTTACAAAACAGACAAGATATTCAACCTACTTATTTTCCAAATGGAGCTATTTACGTTATGAACAGAAAAGTTTTTGAAACTAGAAATTATTATAGTGATGACACTTATGCTTTTATTATGGATAGAATGAATTCGGTAGATATAGATACGATTGATGACTTTTTATATGCAGAATTTTTAATGCTTAACCATAAATTTATATAAGTCAAGTTTAAATCTGAAAAACTAAAACAGCATAATTTTATTATGATAAAAAACCGAGTTGATATAAAAAACTTTATCATTAAAATAGAACGCGATTTTTCCGTTAATGAATGGCAAGTCAACGGTATTCATTTATGGCCAACACTAAGAATAAAGTTATATTTTTATCTCATTAATAAAATTGAGTTTGAGGCTAAAGTTTTACCGAATCAACCGTATGCTTCAAACCAAACCATTTCACCTATTCGTAAGTTGCTTTATCGTTTCAAGCGAAAGGTAAAACAATTAAATACTATTTATAATTATTTACTTTGGAAGACTAAATTACCACAAAAAAACTATTTGTTTTTAGGAGGCGATGTGCATCGGGTTGCTCATGAAAACTCCCGATTCAATCGTTTTTTTGATGTACTTATCGATAAGTACGGTATTCAAGAGCAATCGTTGTATTTGGAATATGGAAATCAAATCGTAAAAAATCAGTACCATTCTGAGCGCGTACTTTTTTATGAACCGATTTTTGTGGGTTATAAACTTTTGCATCGTACTTCCAAAAGTGAAGTTGTTTTTAAATGGAATGGATTTGCTGAATTCAAGAGTTTTTTGACTCAAAATGAAATGACAAAAGATTTTATTCAGAATAACGACGTATCAAATTTAGAATATTGGGCAAGAGAACTTTTTTTACCAAAAATTGCATTTTTTAAAACGGTATTGCAAAAAATTCAACCCAAACAAATTCATTTTTTGTGTTATTATTCCGAATTCAATTATGCGTTATTGGTAGCTGCTAATCAAGCAAAAATTACAACGGTTGAAATGCAACACGGTCCACAAACCGATATTCATTTGTCTTATGGTAGTTGGACTACAATTCCCGAAACAGGTTATGATGTGCTTCCAAGAGTTTTTTGGAATTGGGACGAAAGTAGCGCCAACGTTTTAAAGAAATGGATGCAATCAAATCCTAATTACGAAGTAAAAGTCATTGGAAATCCGTGGCTAGATTATTGGAAAACCAAGAGTCAAGCCTATCCTCATAAAGATTTTATTTTATACAGTTTACAACCCAATCCGATTACTTTAGATCAATTGTTTACGCTACAACTATTAGAATGTATACGTTCTGGAGAAGAAATTTGGTTTATTCGCTTGCATCCTAGACAAATGCATGAAATGGATACTATTGTTACGTTATTAGCAAAGGAAAATCTTTCAGCTAAAGTAAATATTACAGCAGCGACTCAAGATCCATTACCACAATTGTTAGCCAATGCCAAATTGCATGTAACTCATTCTTCAGGAACGGCTATTGAAGCTACCTTTTTTGGATTAAAAACGGTTTTACTTAATGAAATAGGTTTGGTTTCGTTTCCTGAATTATTAGCTAAAAATCAAGCCATTTATATCGATTATTTGTCGGAAGACTTTGCTTCAAAATTTAAAAGCTACTTGGCGGGACTTGATAAACCTGAAAATAATACTATATTTGAACAACCAATCATTTCCAATTTATTTCCTTAACATGTTTGCCATTAAGCGTAAAATAATTAATTACCTCAAAAGAACGATTAGCGCTAGTAATACTATTGCTAAAAGTGCTGTTTTGAAGCCTAATGTTAAGGTTACAGGTTCTTATATTGCTAGTCAAGTAACTATTGGAGAAAACACCAAAGTACTTCAATCGGAATTAAAAGGAAATTGCACCATCGGTTCTAATTCATTAGTCGATACGGTTCACATCACAGGAAATTTTAGCGCTAAAGAAAATTGTAAATTGTACCATTGTCAATTAGAAGGGACTGTTCAATTAGGAAGATTTACTTCTTTGTGGGGGCCTAATTTAGATATAAAAACAAACAACGAACGTGTAGTTATTGGTAACTTTTGTTCTATTGCGAGAAATGTTTCCATTCAATCCTATAATCATAACCATAAAAAAATCACTTCCTATTTCATAGGACAAAATTTTTTCAAAGAAAAGTGGGAAAATGAAAACGTATCCAAAGGAGATGTAGTAATTGGAAACGATGTTTGGATTGGTGCTCATAGTGTAATTTTAGGAGGTGTTACCATACATAATGGAGCAGTTGTGGCAGCTAATTCAGTTGTGAACAAAGATGTTCCGCCTTACAGTATTGTAGCAGGAACACCTGCAAAAGTGATAGGCTATCGTTTTGATGAAGCTACAATATCCAAATTATTAGCGTTGGAATGGTGGAATTGGTCTGAGGAGAAAATAAACAAAAATAAGTCACTTTTTATTAACGAACTTCAATCAGATTTTGAATCTTTACTTGTTGATTAACATTTGAATCACTTTATATAAATGCATCCTTTAGTTTCCATAATCATTCCCACTTACAACCGTGCTCATTTAATTGGAGAGACGTTAGATAGTGTATTGGAACAAACTTATACGAATTGGGAATGTATTGTTGTAGATGATGGTTCGGCGGATGATACAGAAACTGTTGTTATAGATTATGTGAAGAGGGATTCCAGATTTCAATTTCATAAGCGACTTGAAAAGTATCAATCAGGTGGAAATGGCGCTAGAAATTATGGCTTTGATGTAAGTAAAGGTGAATATGTAAATTGGTTTGATAGCGATGATTTGATGCTGCCAGATGCTATACAAAGTAAATTGGATGCATTTGAGGAAAATATCGATTTTGTTATTGGGAATTCATTAAACTTTGATGAAGAAGGTGTTATTTCAAGACCTTATGAGTTGGATTATACAATTCCAATTTCAGCCGAAAGTTTTATTAATCAAACCATTGGATGGATAACCAATGATGTTTTAGTAAAAAGGGAAGTTGTCCAAATTCGCTTTAATGAGCAATTAAAGTCGGGACAGGAATATAATTTTTTTTCTAGATTGTTATTTATCACTAATAGAGGAAAATATCTAAAAAAAGATGTTTCAAAAAGAAGAATTCATAAAGGTTCTATTCAGGTGAAATTAAGTTCGTCAAAACAGAAAACACTCCAACTTTTAGCGAATGAAATATTCCTATGGAATGATATTAAGGAAAAGGCAAATAGGAATATAAAAAGTAGAATTTTAAAAAGAATTATCAGGTTTTCATCTGAAACAACAGCTACCTTTTCTTTGCCAAACTATTTAGTTAGTATAGAGAGAACTTTATTTTTTTCTTTTCGATGGAATGTTTTTATTTGTTTTAATTTTTGGATGCTGTCCAATTTAATTACAGGGAAAGGCTATTTTTTTATAAAGAAGGCGTACAAAATATTAAATTAGAATTTTTTAATAAAGCATAACATGAGTTTGAACAGTATTCAAAATATACAACCTAAAGTTTCCATTGTTATACCTTGTTATAATGATGGTTTGTATATTGAAGAAGCTGTTTCCTCTGCTTTAAATCAAACTTATCCTAACATAGAAGTTATTGTAGTAGATGATGGCTCTAATACGGAAACGAAAGCTGTTTTAAAGAAAATCGAACCCAAGATTTCTCAATTAATCACGCAAGAAAATCAAGGGCAAAGCACCGCAAGAAATGTTGGTATAAATGCCGCAAATGGTGAGTTTATTTTGGTTTTGGATAGCGATGATTATTTTGAGTCTAGTTTTTGCGAAGAAGCTGTTGCGGTTTTTAGTTCAGATGCCTCAATTAAAATAGTGACTTGCCAAGCCACATTGCTTTTTTTAGATAATAAAAAGGAACTTTATATTCCAAATGGTGGTGATATAAAGAGTTTTATCTATGGAAATTGTGCTTTAGGAACTTCCATGTTTAAAAAGGAAGATTGGAAAAGAGCTAGTGGTTATGACGAAACCATGAGAAGTGGATTTGAAGATTGGGAATTTTTTATTCGCTTGCTTAAATCGGGTGGAATTGCGTTTGTAATTCAAAAACCACTTTATACTTACCGTAAAAGAGAAACTTCTACAACAACTAGGGCAAATAAAGCACGATACGATTTACTACATTTTATATTTACCAAACATAAAGACTTGTACGTTTCAGATTTTGAAAATTTCACTACTTTTCTTTTGGATAAAATACAAAAAGTAGAAACGACCAATCAGAATTTCAAAGAGAGAATAGATTATAAAATAGGTGCCGTAATCTTAAAGCCTTTACGTTTCATAAAATCTCTTTTCAAATGAAACCAGTAATAACCATCATTATGGCGACCTACAATAGAGCGCATTTTATTGTAGAAACTTTACTTTCTATCCAAAAACAGACTTTTGGAGAATGGGAGTGTTTAATTATTGATGATGGTGGTACAGATAATACACATGAAGTTATAGCTCCGATTCTTGAAAAAGATACTAGATTCCAATTTTTAAAACGTCCCGATACTTATTTAAAAGGATTGCCAGGTTCTAGGAATTATGGGTTGGATTTAGCTAAAGGTGATTTTATTATTTTCTTTGATGATGATGATGTTGTCCATCCGGATAATTTAAAAACTGGTTTGGCTGTTGTTCAAAATGAAAAAGTGGCTTTTTGTCATTATCAAAAACAAGCTTTTGAAATTGAAATTCCCAATTTTGAATTTAATGAACCTAAAATCAAACAAGCACTTAATCAATCTCATTTATACGATATCATTACGCATAAAATAGGTCTGGCATCTTGCACGGTTTTGTGGAACAAGAAATGTTTTGAAACGATTCGATTCAAGGAAGAATTATTATATGCAGAAGAATGGGAATGTTATACTCGAATTATCTCTAAAGGTTTTGAAGGTCTTAGTATTGAAAACGTGCTTTATTTTAACAGAAAACACCCCAATTCTAATACTGGAGAGTTTTTTAACAATAATCCAATTCGAAAAAAGTCTAATAGTGAAGCTATTTTATTGGTAGTTGTCAATTTGAAAGAGAAACAACTGTTAACCGATTCTATTCTTCGCTATTTCATTCAAATTGCTTTGGATTATAAAGAGTATCAATTATTTTCAGCAATAGTAGAAACGGCTCAATTGTCGGGATTTGGGAAAATAAAATGTCAATTTTTTTACACCTTTTTACCTGTAAGATTATATCTTTACAGCTTTAAGAAAAAACTATTTTCATGAGGATTCTACTTTGTTTTGGCACTCGTCCTGAAGCTATCAAAATGGCTCCACTATTTCATGAGTTAAAGAAACGCCCTTTTGAAGTAAAAGTTTGTGTTACTGCGCAGCATAGAGAAATGTTAGATCAAGTATTGGATTTTTTTGAAATACGTCCGGATTTTGATTTGGATTTGATGCAAAAAGGACAAAGTTTAAATCAGTTGAGTGCTCGCATACTTTCAAGTATAGATACAGTGTTGCATGATTTCCAACCCAATTTGGTTTTAGTTCACGGTGATACTACGACTTCTTCTATGGTGGCTTTAGCCGCTTTTCATAAAGGAATAAAAGTAGGACACGTGGAAGCTGGTTTGCGAACGTATAACAAATTATCACCTTTTCCAGAAGAAATTAATAGACAAATAACCGGTAAAATTGCCGATTATCATTTTGCACCCACTTCATGGGCTTCCGATAATCTTTTACAAGAAAAAGTAGCCAAAGAAAATATAGTAGTTACAGGTAATACTGTAATTGATGCTTTGCGATTAGGGATTTCCAAATTAGAAAGCGGTTATACTTGTGTCGATTTAAATATGGTAAAGCAGGTTGTAAATACTGCCAAAAAAGTGATTTTAATTACAGGTCATCGCAGAGAGAATTTTGGTGCAGGATTTGAAAACCTTTGTTTAGCTATTCGCCAAATTGCAACAATGGCACCTGATGTTCAAATTATCTATCCCGTTCATTTGAATCCGAATGTACAAGAGCCTGTGCAACGTATTTTGAGTGACATTTCTAATGTACACTTAATTCCGCCAGTTGATTATCCCGCTTTTTTATATTTGATGCAAAGCGCTTATTTCATTCTAACCGATTCGGGTGGTGTACAAGAAGAAGCACCGTCTTTAGGAAAACCCGTATTAGTTATGCGTGATACTACAGAAAGACCCGAAGCTATAGAAGCAGGCACGGTTGAATTGGTCGGTACTAATACAGCAACAATCGTTGCTGCTTGTTTGCGTTTGTTACAAGATAAAAATGAATATCATGTTAGAAGTCAAGCTCACAATCCTTATGGAGATGGGAAAGCTTCGGAGCGAATTTGTACCTTTATAGCCCAAATACAAGCTTAAAAATGAAGATTTTAGTTATAGTCGATTCCATAAATGTGAATGATAGCAGTGGTTCTAAAGCCAATGTAGCTCTAATTCAAAATTTGGCTGCTTGCGGATTTGAGGTTCGGGTGTTACATTATACCCAAAAAGAAATATCTTTAACTGGGATTACTTGTATTGTTATTCCAGAAAAAAAATGGAATTTCCTTTATTTATTGAGTAGAACGGAGCGACTTTTTACTAGACTAACTAAAATTAGTGTGAATGCCTCTTTAGAAAATTGGTTTGGTTTTTCCTTCACTTTTTTCAATGATTCCAATAGTATAGCTAAGGCAATACGAAAACAAAAAGATTTTCAACCCGATTTTGTTTTGACATTGAGTAAGGGCGCCAGTTTTCGTCCGCATCATGCAATGTTACAATTGCCAGAGCTTCATGATAAATGGATGGCTTATGTGCATGACCCTTATCCGTTTCATTTTTATCCAAGACCTTACAATTGGGTAGAACATGGCTACTATGAAAAACAAGAATTTTTTAGAGCGGTTTCAAAAAAAGCAAAGTATAGTGCTTTTCCAAGTCAATTGTTGCAAGAATGGATGGGAAGTTATTTTCCTGATTTTTTAAGAACAGGAGTCTTAATTCCACATCAAATTAGTGACTATCAGATTCAAGATACCACGTTTCCGTCTTTCTTTAATCCAGAAAAATTTTCATTGTTTCATGCAGGAAATTTAATGAAACAACGCGATCCTATTTTTTTAATTCAAGCATTTGAAAAGTTTTTAGATAACAATCCAGAAGCAAAAGAACAATCCCAATTAATTTTGGTAGGAGCACATGAGTATCATAAAGAAGCGTTGGAGTGCTATAAAAACCATTCTTCCGTTTTTATTGGAGAAAACATGCCTTTTGATGTGATTTTTAATGTGCAAAAACAGGCAAGTGTCAATATTATTTTAGAGTCTAAAGCTGAAATTAGTCCGTTTTTACCGGGTAAATTCCCACATTGTGTGGAAGCAAATAAACCGATATTATTGTTAAGTCCTTATTACAGTGAAACTAGAAGATTATTAGGCGAAGATTATCCGTATTGGTCGGAAGCAGATGATGTTTCTAAGTTGGAAGCGATTATTACAACTATGTATGCTACTTGGAAAGAGAAAAATGGTATATTTGAATTGAATCGTACGGATTTACTAGATTATTTGAGTGTAGAAAAATTAAAAGAAACGCTAACCACTTTACAATAACCATGGTTACTATCGTATATGCTTTTCGTAATCGCGATGTTTTGAGAGTTAAAGCTTCTTTAGATTCTTTGCAACAACAAACGCATTCCGATTTTAAAGTGGTTTTTGTTGATTATGGTTCTGAAACGAATTTAGCACTAGAAATTGAAAAATTAATAGGTAATTATAGTTTTGCTAATTATTATTACGTGCCTTCAACTACTTTACTTTGGAATAAAAGCAAAGCCCTTAATTATGGTATATCAAAAGCGATAACCCCCTTTATTTTTATTGCCGATGTTGATTTAATTTTTCATCAAGATACCGTTGCTTTATTTCATAAAATTGCTAATGCTGATAAAGCGATATTGTTTAAATTGGGTTATTTAACAAAGGAAGAATCTCAAAAAATAGAAACTCCAATTGCATTTGAAAGCCTTAAACCCAAACATTTTGGTTACGTAAATGGGATGGTTTTATGCTCAAAAAAAGCGTTAGAACAAATCAACGGATATGATACTTTTTTTCATTTCTACGGCTCAGAAGATGTAGATTTATATGTTAGATTAGAACATGCTGGAATTACAATTGAACAAAGAGAGGAAGCTTATTTCTTTCATAATTGGCATGTTATTTATAATTCCTATAACGATGAAGTAATGAGTAAAACGCCTCGTTTGTATAATGTAAAGAGAATTAATCAACAACATTATTTCTTTCATCAACAACATAAAATTATAGTACCTTTCAATCAAGAAGAATTTGGAACTGTAGTAAAAAAGGAAGACCAAGAGCAACTATTACAGCCAACCAAAATAGTTGAATTGCCTAATATTCATGCGGTTGTGCATCATTTTATTTGTGTGCAATTGCCTACATTTAAAAACGAAATTGTAAAAATCACTATTCAAGAGGATGCTTATTATCGTTCGTTAAAGCATTATTTGAAAAAGTTGTTAAAAAAGCAGTCTCAACCTTATGTTTCCATAAAGCAAGTTAATGATCTACTATTAACTGAAATCTTATATCGTTATAAACATCATAATTATGCTTATGAAATTTCTAATGATTTAAAAAAAGTTATCTTTACTATTAAACTATAAAAAAAGCATGAAGTTAATTCGAAAACTAGTTAATTACTTGAAGAATCGCAAGCGCAAGAAAGCGAATGAGATACGTATGAAAATGATTCAAGAAAATACTTTGAAATTAAAAGAGCAAAAGCAAAGTGATATTGCCCGTTGGAAAAATGATACCGAACTTTATGAAGATTGGAATGAACGTACTGCTATTTTAGGAAGTTATGTACAGCCAAGTGCAAAGGTGATTGAGTTTGGAGCTGGGAATATGTGTTTAAAATCAATTTTACCATCTAGCTGTGAATATACGCCATCAGATATTGTCAAAAGAAGTGAAAACACAATAGTTTGCGATTTAAATCAGCCTATTGCATTTGATTTGTCAAAATACGATACAGCTGTTTTTAGCGGAGTGTTAGAATATGTGTACGATATTGATACCGTTTTTAAACAAATAGAACCACATGTTCCACATGTGATTTTGTCTTACGCTTGTAGTGATGTTTGTAATCACAATAGATTGGTTCATGGTTGGTTAAGCGATTACACAAAAGAAGAAATTAGAGCTATTTTTTCAAAATATAATTATTCGGTTCTAAACGAACAGGAATGGCGCCAACAAACTATTTTTGAATTGAGAAAAAAGTAAAAGCTATGCTGAAGTCCAATACTATTCGTCTATTTTGGTGGAATGAAATTAAGATGATGCATAAAGCCAAAGAAAATTATGGCGATATGTTAGGTAAATATTTAGTGGAAAAAATTTCGTCGAAAAAGGTTACTTGGGTTTTTCCTAAACATTTTTCTATTTACAATTATTTCCAACCCATTTATGCTACTATTGGAAGTATTTTAGCTCATGTGAATGAAAATTGTATTGTTTGGGGAAGTGGCATTATTTCTCAAACAATTCCAGTAAAAAAAGCTAAATTTTTAGCAGTCCGTGGACCGCAAACGAGGAAATATTTGATTGGATTAGGTTATGATGTTCCCGAAGTTTATGGCGACCCAGCTTTGTTGTTACCCAATTATTATCATCCGGAAGTTGCTAAAAAATACAAATTTGGAATAGTGCCACATTACAATGATTATAAGGCAATGTCTCAATTGTATGTAAATCAGGATGATGTGTTGGTAATCGATTTGATGACTAACGATGTAGAAGCAGTAACGCGACAATTTTTACAATGTGAGAAAGTAGTTTCAACTTCTCTTCATGGAATTATAGTTTCTCATGCTTACCAAATTCCAGCTGTTTGGGTACAATTTTCAGATAAGTTATTTGGAGACGGAATCAAATTTCAAGATTACTTCGAGTCTGTAGAAATGCAATCGTATGTTCCTTCTATTAATTCAGAAAAAATGACGAATTCCGATATGGAACAACTTTTCGAAAGTTATCCTAGTCTTCCAAAAACGGAAAGAATAGAAGCGTTAAAAAATGGTTTAATGGCAGTTTGCCCTTTTGTGTAATTATGAATAAACCCTACTACATAGCCGAAATTGGACAAGCCCATGAAGGTAGCTTAGGCATTTTACATTCTTACATTGATGCTTTAGCTACAACGGGTGTAGATGCCGTGAAGTTTCAAATGCATATAGCTGCTGCCGAGAGTAGTCCCTACGAACCCTTTCGTGTCAAGTTTTCATATGAAGATGCCACACGATTCGATTATTGGAAACGAATGGAATTCACTTTGGAACAGTGGAAAGAAATCAAGCAACATTGCGATGCTGTAGGGCTTGATTTTATTTGTTCGCCTTTTAGTAATCTAGCAGTGGATTGGTTAGAAGAAATAGGGGTGAAGTATTATAAAATAGGTTCGGGAGAAGTTACTAATTTGTTGTTGTTAGAAAAAATTGCACAAACGGGCAAGCCTCTTATTTTGTCTTCAGGGATGAGCAGTTATACTGAATTGGATACTACGGTTGCTTTTTTAAGAGAAAAAAAGGTTTCTTTTTCTATTTTGCAATGCACCACATCCTATCCCACACAACCCGAACAATACGGATTCAATGTGATGCAAGAATTAAAAGAACGCTATCAAATACCCGTTGGGTTTTCTGATCATTCGGCTAAGATAGCTACTAATATTGCTGCTGTTGCTTTGGGTGCTGAGATTTTAGAGTTTCATGTGGTTTTCGACCGTCGAATGTTTGGTCCTGATGCAAAGTCTTCATTAACTATTGATGAAATCACACAATTGGTTACCGATTGTAATGCCATACACCAAGCAAAGCTACATCCTATAAACAAAAACGACAACTCCGCTTTTACCGAATTAAAAACCATTTTTGAAAAATCGCTTGCTGTAAATAAAGATTTACCCCAAGGACATATCCTTTCTTTCGCAGATTTAGAAGCAAAAAAACCAAAAGGTTACGGGATTGATGCCGCTAAATTTCAAGAAATTATTGGAAGAAAACTCAACAAAAACCTTAAGCAGTGGGATTTTTTGAATGAGGCGGATTTGGAGTAGTTGTGTAAATTTGTAATTCCACGATCTATAAGTCAAGCTGAGCTAGTTTATGCTGAGCTTTGTCGATGGAAACGAATTGTACTACAAAGGACTTCGACAAGCTCAGTCTGACATCGGAGTTAAATGATTTCAGTTTAAAAGGAGAGTTCTTTAAATATGTAATTCCACAATTGTCAAGCTGAGCTTGTCGAAGCCTAATGGAAACGAATTGTACTACTAAGGACTTCGACAGGCTCAGTCTGACATCGGAGTTAATCAGTTTCAATTGAAAAATAAGTTTTTTTAATTTTGTAATTCCACTATTGTCATCCTGAGCTTGTCGAAGGCTAATGAAAACAATTAAAGTTTACATCTTATGAAATTATTTTATGTTTATATCTTAAAATGTAAAGATGATTCTTTTTATACGGGAATCACTAATAGTATTGAGAGACGATTATATGAACACAATGTTGGAATTGATAAAGACGCTTATACCTATTCAAGAAGACCAGTTGAATTAGTTTGGTTTGAAATGTTTACAGATCCTACACAAGCTATTATGGTTGAAAAGAAAATTAAGGGATGGAGTAGAAGAAAGAAACAGGCCTTGATTGATGAAGATTGGGATAAGTTAGTAAGATACTCTAAGAATTATACTCAGTTCGGAAAAGAAGATTAGTGTTATAAATGACTTCGAAAGGCTCAGTCTGACATCGGAGTTAATCGGTTTCAGTTGAGATAATCAGTTTTTGAATGGTGCTACTAAGGACTTCGACAGGCTCAGTCTGACATCGGAGTTAATCAGTTTCAGTTGAAAAATAAGTTTTTTTAATTTTGTAATTCCACCATTGTCACTTCTAGCGCAGTCGAGAACTGATGAAAACAATCTCGATTCCGAAAAGCGGAACAGGCATTCGCTCGATTTGACAGAACAGTAGTTCTTTAGCTTTGTAATTCCAACTTTGTCACCCTGAGCGGAGTCGAAGGCTGCTGGAAATAATTTTGTATTTCAATATTTAAACTACCACAATTTCCATAAATTTTACTTATTTTTAGCCCTTTGAAGTAGCAAAGGAAAAATGAATAAAAGAAAAATAGCAGTTGTAATCACAGCACGACCTTCTTATAGTAGAGTTAAAACAGTTTTGTCTGCGATACAACTACATCCCAACTTAGAATTGCAATTGATTGTGGCGGCTTCGGCTTTACTAGACCGCTATGGTTCTGCGGTGAATTACATTGTAAAAGACGGATTTGAAATTGCGGCTAAAGTGTTCAATGTTTTAGAAGGAGAGAATTTAACCGCAGCGGCTAAAACGACTGGTATTGGAATTTTAGAATTGTCAACCGTCTTTGATAACTTAAAACCAGATGTTGTAGTAACTGTGGCTGATCGATTTGAAACTATGGCTACTGCTATAGCGGCGTCTTATATGAACATCCCTTTAGCTCACATCCAAGGAGGTGAAGTAACAGGAAATATTGATGAAAAAGTACGACACGCTATAACTAAATTAGCAGATTACCATTTTGTGGCTTCCGAAAGTGCTAAAGAACGTGTAGTTAAATTAGGAGAAAATCCAGAATTTGTTTTTAATACTGGTTGTCCCTCTATAGATTTGGCTAAAGAGGTAAAAGAAAATAGCGATTCATTACCTTTTAATCCTTATGAAAAATATGGAGGCGTAGGAGCAACACCAGATTTGTCTAACGGTTATTTGGTTGTTATGCAACATCCTGTAACCAATGAATACCAGGATTCTAGGAAACATATTGAAGCTACATTAGAAGCAGTATATCAGTTGAATCGTCCCACTTTATGGTTTTGGCCTAATGTAGATGCAGGAGCGGATGGTACTTCAACAGGAATAAGAGCTTTTAGAGAGCAACACCAATTACCAAATGTGCATTTCTTCAAGAATATGGAAGGCAAAGACTTTTTGCACTTATTGCATCATGCGGATTGTTTGATTGGAAATTCAAGCGTCGGTATTAGAGAGAGTGCTTATTTAGGTGTTCCAGTAGTGAATATTGGTACCCGACAAAATCGAAGAGATAGAGGCAGCAATGTGGTAGATGCCACTTATGACGTGCAAGCCATTAAAAACGCTATCGAAGAACGTATTTCAAGTTCAAAACAAATTTCAAATGTGTACGGCGGTGGAGATGCTGGAAAACAAATAGCGGAATTATTGGAACAGTTGCCCTTACAGTTCCATAAAACAATCATGTATTAATGCGAATTCTTGGTATCATAACAGCAAGAGGCGGTTCAAAAGGAGTTCCAGGCAAAAATATTAAATTGCTCGGGGAATTACCTTTGTTAGCTTATACGGCACAATCGGCTTTGGCTTCTCAACTTTTGACCAAGGTTATTCTTTCTACAGATTGTCCTACAATTGCTGCGGTTGCAAAGCAGTATAGGATTGAAGTGCCCTTTATAAGACCTGAAATTTTAGCAACCGATACCGCTTCAAGTATTGCAGTAGTACAACATAGCGTTTCTTATTTAGAAAATCAAGGAGAATTTTTTGATGCTGTTTGTTTGTTACAACCCACTTCACCTTTTAGACCCAAAGGATTTATTGATAAAGCTATTCAAAAGTTCATTCAAGATGGAGCTGATGCTTTGGTAAGTGTTTTGCCAGTTCCTCATGAATTTAATCCGCATTGGGTATTTGAACCAAATGAAAAAGGTTTGCTTCAAATTGCTACAGGTGATAAGGAAATTATAAAAAGACGACAAGATTTGCCTCAAGCTTTTTTTCGCGATGGGTCAATCTATATCACTAAAACTTCCGTTATAAAAGAAGGGAGTTTTTATGGAACAAAGTTAAGTTATCTAGAAAATCATCCTGATTTTTATGTCAATATTGACACGTTAGAAGATTGGGAAAAAGCAACAGCTAAATTACCTTTAATAAAATCTCAATTGTAATGTGTGGAATTGCTGGTATTTTTTCTTCAGCACTTGCTTTAGAAGATAGAAAATTGAAGTTAGGAAAGATGTTGCAAGCCCAAGAACATCGCGGACCTGATGCTACACAAGAGTGGCACGATTCGCAATGTAGTTTGGGACACAATCGATTGAGCATTATTGATTTATCTACTAATGCGAATCAACCTATGCCGAGTAGTTGTGGTCGTTATGTCATCGTTTTTAATGGTGAAATTTATAATTATTTAGAAATTAAAAAGGAATTACTTCCGCATTTTCAATTTCAAACGCAGTCCGATACCGAAGTCTTATTAAACGCTTATATTTATTGGGGTACTGATTTTTTACACCAACTCAACGGGATGTTTTCCCTAGCTATTTGGGATAAACAAGAAAAAACGTTGTTTATTGCCAGAGATAGATTCGGAGTAAAGCCGTTTTATTATTATGCAGACGCTCAACAATTTACTTTTGCTAGTGAAATTAAAGCCTTGTGGGCTTCTGGTATAAAAAAGATTCGCAATCAAAAAGTATGGGCTAATTATTTGTCTTTTGGGACGTATGGTATGCCCAATGAAACTTTTTGGGATACGATTCATCAGTTACCGGCAGGACATTTTGCAGTTCTTTCCCAAGAAAACTTAGCTACTTTTGAGCCTCAGCTCTGGTATGATTTTGTTGCAAGAGTGCAAGACACACCTGTTTTAGAAGTTGCGGAGTTAAAAAAGCAATATACAGCTTTATTAAACGATGCCATTCAACTCCGATTTAGAGCCGATGTGCCACTTGGAATGAATGTTAGCGGGGGATTAGATTCTTCTACGTTGATTGCTTTAATTCACCAAAATCTTCCCATCACTAAAAATATAGAAGCTTTCACTTTTTATTGTAATGACATCAATTATGATGAATTACCTTGGGTGGATTTGTTATTGCAAGACAAACCGTATTTGTTGAATAAAGTAGTACTAAAAGCAGATGAAGTTCCTGATTTAATTACCGCTTTAAGTCAAAATCAAGACGAACCTTTTGGTGGATTCCCAACGCTAGCTTACAGTTTGTTGTTTGATGCTGCACAAAAAAAAGGAATTAAAGTCTTGTTAGACGGACAAGGAATGGATGAAGCTTGGGCAGGTTACGATTATTATCACAATCAATCCAATCAAGTGATTCAAGGTGTAACTACTAGTCCGGTACGACCAGAAGTTATGGTCAATGATTTTGCAAATTTAGCGGAAAAAGAAGTGTATCCACAACCTTTTGCTTCTTCCATGCAGAATATGCAATATCGTGATTTATTTTATACCAAAATTCCTAGAGCTTTGCGTTTCAATGATCGTATTAGCATGTTGCATGGTACGGAATTACGAGAACCTTTTTTGGATTATCGTTTAGTAGAATTGGCTTTTGCTCAAAAAGATAGCATAAAATACAATCAAGGCAATACCAAATGGTTGTTGCGTCAAATAAGTCAAGAATTGTTGTCAAATCAAGTAGCCTTGGCACCTAAAAGACCATTACAAACTCCACAACGCGAGTGGATGGCTAATGAATTAAACGAATATGTTTCAGAGAAAATACAAGAGTTTGGTCAATTGGATTTTGTAGATTCCAAAAAAGTCCAACAAATTTGGCAGGACTATCGTAACGGAAATCAGGATAATAGTTTTTATATTTGGCAATGGATTAATTTGGTTGAATTAGTATAATGAATAAAAAGAAAGTCTTTGTTTTATTACCAGATGGAGTTGGACTTCGAAATTTTGCCTATTCCAATTTTTATGAAATTGGAAAGAATTTTCATGATATTGTTTTTTGGAATAATACCCCTTTTGATCTTTCTGAGTTAAACTATCCCGAAATAAAGTTTGAAAAACCTATTTTACATCCTTTTACAGATGTGTTTAAAAATGGAGTCATTCAGGCTTCTTTGACAAAAAACAGTAAAATTGAAAAGGATCAAGTTTATGACACTTATCGTTTTAAATCGAAAACTGTTGGTTTAAAAAATAAAATCAAAAATACAGTTGTGTCTTTCTTAAATTCTAATTATTCTAATCAAAAAAGCATACTTTCTTTACGAAATCGAATCAATAAATTAGAGAGAAGTACAACTTATTATAAGGATTGTCGAGCTACATTAGAACGAGAAAAACCCGATTTTGTTTTTTGCACAAACCAAAGACCTGTAGTAGCAATAGCTCCTTTATTAGCAGCAAAGGATTTAAAAATCCCTACGGCTACTTTTATATTTTCATGGGATAATTTACCCAAAGCTACGATGGTGGTTCAAACGGATTTTTATTTTGTTTGGAGCCAACACATGAAAAACGAATTACTTCATTATCATCCTGAAATTCAAGAAAACCAGATTAAAATTACAGGCACACCTCAATTTGAATCACATTATGATGATAATAATTTCATAGAAAGAGAGGTCTTTTTCAAAATTCACAATTTAGATACTAATAAAAAATACATCTGCTATTCTGGGGATGATATTACTACTTGTCCAGATGATGAGGTGTATTTAAATGACGTAGCTAAAGCGGTTAGTGAATTAAATCGAAATGGACATAATTTAGGAATCATTTTTAGAAGAAGTCCTGTTGATTTTTCAACAAGATATGATAGTGTGTTAAAGGAGTTCAAAAATATAATTGTTCCAATAAACCCCGATTGGAGAAAAATTGGTGAAGGTTGGAATACTATTTTGCCTACTCCTAATGATAATTCTTTATTAGTAAATACTATTAGACATTCGGAATTAGTTATTAATTTAGGTTCGTCGATGGTTTTTGATTTTGCAATTTTTAATAAGCCGTGTTTATACATCAATTATGATGTTGAAAATAAAAAGGATAAAAATTGGTCAGTAAAAAAAATATATCAATTTGTGCATTTTCGTTCTATGACTTCCAAAGAAGCTGTAGGTTGGATTTCTGATTCCCAGTCAATTGCTAGCGTGATTGAGAAGAATCTTTCAAAAAAACAAAATATAGAGGCTACTAAATGGTTTGAAAAAATCACTTGTCAACCCGCTAATTTAGCTTCAGACCGAATTTGGAAATCAATTAATTCGATAATCTAAATTATGCTCTTCAATTCCCTAGAATTTCTACTTTTCCTACCCACAGTTTTTGTGCTGTATTGGTTTGTGTTTAAAAACCAATTGCGTGCACAAAATATCTTGTTGTTGGTAGCTAGTTATGTGTTTTATGGTTGGTGGGATTGGCGTTTTTTATCGTTAATAGTTTTAAGTACGGCAATTGATTATTGGGTTGGCTTGCAACTAGAAAAAACAGCTGAATCTTCCAAAAGAAAGCTACTGTTAGGACTGAGCTTAACGGCAAATTTGGGAATGTTGGGCTTTTTTAAGTACTTCAATTTCTTTGTGCAAAGTTGGGTAGATGCATGGGCAAGTGTCGGTGTAACGATGCAAGGCACCACTTTGGAAATTATTCTACCTGTTGGTATTTCGTTTTATACATTTCAAACCTTAAGCTATACGATTGATATTTACCGCAAACAACTACAACCCACCAAAAGTTTTATAGATTTTGCAGCGTTTGTTACGTTTTTTCCACAATTAGTAGCTGGTCCAATCGAAAGGGCGTCGCATTTGTTGCCTCAGTTTTATAAGAAAAGAGTTTTTCAGTACGAACAAGCCGCTGCGGGTGTCCAACTCATAATCTGGGGAATGTTCAAAAAAGTGGTGGTTGCTGATAACTGTGCGTTTTTTGTGAATCCCATTTTTGAAAATCCAGCCGCTTTTTCTAGTGGAGAATTAGCTGTTGGGATGGTGTTTTTTGCCTTCCAAATTTACGGTGATTTTTCAGGCTATTCCGATATTGCCATTGGGATATCCAAATTGTTTGGTTTTGATTTGATGGTGAATTTTAAGTTTCCTTATTTTTCAAGAGATATCGCCGAGTTTTGGAGAAGATGGCACATATCCTTATCCACCTGGTTTCGCGATTATGTGTATATTCCTTTGGGAGGTTCCCGAGGGTCGAAGGGATTTCAGTTGCGAAATGTATTCATTATTTTCTTGGTCAGTGGCTTTTGGCATGGTGCCAATTGGACGTTTATCCTTTGGGGATTGCTGCACGCCTTACTTTTTTTACCGCTATTATTAGGGAATTGGAACCGCACCAATCTAGCCTCCAAATCGTATGGTTGGTTAGACGTTCTTAAAATCGGAACTACATTTACATTGGTTTGTGTGGCTTGGGTATTCTTTAGAGCGGATTCCTTGTCGCTAGCACTAACGTATTTGGAACAATTATCAAGTTTGGATTCGTTTTCGCTACGTTTTTTTATTAAGAATAATGCCTATACGTTGTTGTTTTTACTCAGTGTGCTGGCTATTGTGATTTTGAGCGTGAGAGAGTTGCTTTGGGTACTCCAAAAAAGAGAAACACCGTATTTGAATCGCTATTGGACCCTATTTTTATTGCTAGCTATCTTTTTTATGGGCAGTTTTAAAAATCAAATGGATTTTATTTATTTTCAATTCTAATGCAAAAGTTTGTAATCAAAATAGGTATATATGGAGTGTTGAGTTTTGTTTTACTCAATGCCATTGCTTTTGGAGCTTTGTTTTTTTTAGGGAAATCCCAATTGTACAAACCGCAGTTTTTGAAAAATGGTGTCCCAACAACCCAATTCGATTATATCGTTCTCGGTTCCAGCACAGGATTGACCACTTTAGATACCAAAACTATTGATTCCGTGATGCAATGGAACGGTTTGAATTTAAGTATGGACGATTCTTCGCTGAATTCACACGTACTGATGTTGGAGTATTTTTTGTCATTGGGTAAAAAAACGGATAAAGTCATTTTATGCGTCACGCCATGGGATTTACAAAATCCTACCAATACCTTAAACGACAACGATTATCGCTTTCTCACGGAAATTAATAATCCAGTTATTTATCAACATTATCAAACCTATGATACAAAAGGGTTAGCTGTGTTAAAATATTCCAAATACTTCCCGCTTTTAGGAATGAGTTATTACAACAACGAACTATTTTTTCCTGCTTTGTTTACGGCAGTCCAACCCAATAAGCGCAATCGATTTGATGAAAAGGGCAATTATACGTATCCCAATGCGCAAAATGCAGTAGTTCCCAAAGAACCAAACACCATACAACTGAGTATTAAGAATCCAGCATTCCAACGGATGCAAGCTTTGTGCGAAGCCCATCAAATAGAATTACTGATTTACCAATCGCCTTTGTATCGCCAAACCGTGCAATTTCCTGATGGAAAAGAAACCATCATCAATCACAGTGCTATTTTACCTGAAGATTTATTTTATGATCCGATTCACGTAACGTCGGTTGGACGAACTTTTTGTACATTAGCGTTTTGTGAAGCTTTGAAAAACAACGAATGAAATCGCCACTATCAACAAGTTTGCGTAAGCAATTGAAAATCATCGAACTCCTTACTAAATAAAATCAATTGTGAGATAAACACCTTTAAATAAATTAGCGATTCCATAACTTGTCCCGACTAATCGGGATGACCGCTGAAAAATAAAATTTCCATATATGAAAATAGCCTTTTTAACACCTGAATATCCACACCAAAAAACTGGTAACGCCGGTGGTATTGGTACGAGTATCAAAAATTTAGCGGAAAGTTTAACGGCTTTGGGTCATGAAGTGCGAATTTTGGTTTACGGACAAAAAGAAGATGTAATTTTTGAAGAAGAAGGCATTAACATTCAGCAAATCAAAAATGTCAAGATAAAAGGGGTATCGTGGTATTTTACTAGAAAGAAGTTGCAAGGGATTATAGATGATTTATATGACAAGCAACTTTTGGATATCGTAGAAGCGCCTGATTGGACAGGAATTTCGTCTTTTATACAACCCAAAAAATGTCCGTTAGTCATTCGTTTGAATGGTAGTGATACCTATTTTTGTCATTTGGACGGTCGCCCTGTGAAGTGGTGGAATCGTTTTCATGAAAAAAGAGCGTTACAAAAAGCCGATGGACCTATTTCCGTAAGCCGTTTTACAGCAGACAAAACAAATGTGTTGTTTGGATTGCAACTTCCTTTTACGATTATTCCCAATGGGATCAATCCCGAGAAATTTCAACCCGATGGTTCCGTACAAAAGATTCCAAATACGATTCTGTACTTTGGTACTTTAATTCGCAAAAAAGGTTTGTTGGAATTGCCATTGATTTTTAATCAAGTGGTAGCAAAAAATCCAAATGCCCAACTGATTTTAGTCGGGCGCGATGCTTTTGATATTGCTACGGGAAGCATTTCTACTTGGCAATTGATGCAAAAGTTATTTACTCCAGAAGCACTAAAGCGGGTAAATTATTTAGGAGGCGTTCCCTACGAAGAAGTTCGAGCGCATATAGCGCAAGCAAGCGTTTGTGTGTTCCCCACATTCGCAGAAGCCTTACCGGTTTCTTGGTTAGAAGCCATGGCAATGGAAAAAGCTATTGTAGCTTCCAATATTGGTTGGGGACCAGAAGTGATTGCAAACAACCAAGAAGGTATTTTGGTTCATCCCAAAGACCATGAAACGTATGCCAATGCGATACTGAGTTTGTTGGAAAATGATACCTTAAATACTACCTTTGGCCAAAAGGCAGCTCAAAAAATACAAGACGTTTTTGCTAATGGCTTAATTGCTGAACAGAGTGTAGCGTTTTATCAAACTATAATAGCTAATAAGAAATGATTTCGTTTACTACCTATACCAATACCCAAGGGGAAGCCATTTATTACACAGGAAATCCTGACTTGGATAAATTAGAAACCCTATCACTAGGAACAGGAGATTTGTGGCACAGTTCGTTTGAGCAAGGTTATAAAAATGCTTTTCCTGAAATCGTATATTTTGCCGTAGTTTTTTTTTGGTATGTCAACGATTTTGATGATTTGGACGAATGTGTGAGTTGGCGCATTAATCCAAATGCTTTTGCTATTCGTAAGTCGGCTTGGGATGCTTTGAATGGATTTGATGCTGAAATTGAAAATCCAACGTTGCAAGCTTTGGATTTTGGATATAATTTTCTGAAAAATTCAGGTGGTTTGCCTTTATATGTTCGTGGTTTGTATGCTGATACTACGCAAAGTGTTCAGAAAATAAGTTCTTATGACCGACATGTGTTTTTTAGAAAAAACTTCAAATTGGAACATGCGGTTTACATGAATTTTAGAGAAGGTTTTTGGAAAGTAAACGAATGGGTAAATTTATTTAAAGCAAGAAAATTTGCCTTTAGAACGCATTATCCTCTAATTCCACCTAGAACTTTGGAAGCTATTAAAGGAAATCCAACCGTAAGTTATATCATACCCACAATGTTGCGTCAAGATTTTACCCTGACGTTATTGGAAGATTTAAAAAAACAAACCTATTTACCTACTCAGGTTGTAGTCGTAGACGCTACACCCGAAAATCAGCGTGACGAAAGTTTGTACAATCCAGCTAATTACCCTTTTGAAGTTATTTTTCAATGGCAAACGACTAAAGGAAGTTGTAGAGCTAGAAATGAAGCGATTGCTTTTTGTACCGGTGATTATATTCTTTTTGGGGATGATGATATTCGCATTCCATCTGATTTTATTGAAAATCACATTCGTTTACTACAAACCTATAAAGCGGGGGCTTGTAATGGCTTAGACATAAGAGCAGATCATCAACAACAAACCTTAATCGATTTAGATAAGAAATTAGATCAATTAGGAGAAAAACGTTGGAAAGTTGGTCCAACACCCAATTTCAGCAATGCCAATTCTTGTGTAAAAAAGGAATATGTAGACCAATTGAAAGGAAATGATATCAATTATGATGGTGGTTATGGTGAAGACACTGATTTTGGTCTTTCTTTGGTTAAATTAGGAGTTCCCGTACTTTATAATCCGTTTTCAGCCAATTTGCATTTGAAGCCACCCGCTGGAGGCTATCGTTTTTGGGGAAGTCAGGCAAAAAAGAAAGGCAAACAAAGAAAAGCACAACCTTGGGAGTTAGACACACCAGTAAAAAGGATAATTCCTATTCCGAGCCCTACCATTATGTATATGATCTATAAACATTTTGATGCGCGTACCATTAAAGAATATAGCATTAAGTATTTTGTATTGCATTTGTCTAAAGGGAAGTTAGTGGAATTACCTCTAAAGCTTATACGATTGCCTTATAAAATCTTACAATATAAAAAATCTGTTTTTTACGCTAAAAAATTGCTAGCATTAGGAAAAAGAACCGCTTAATTATGAACTTTAGTCTCATCATATGCACCTATAAACGCCCACAGGCTTTGTTGACTTTACTACAATCCGTAAAGCAGCAAACGCTTTATCCTGATGCGATTTTAATTGTAGATGGTTCTCCGGATGATGCCACTAAAGCCATGCTGGACCAAAATGCTTTTCAAAATTTGAACTATTTCAAAGTAGAGGAAAAGGATAGAGGTTTAACCAAACAGCGTAATTATGGGATTTCAAAAGTTCAAGAAACTAGTGAAGTCGTTTGTTTTTTAGATGACGATACGGTTTTAGCGCCCAATTACTTCGAAGAAATTATCAAAACCTATACGATACACCCAGAAGCATTAGGAGTAGGAGGTTACATTACCAATGAAGTAGCTTGGCAGCATGTGGGTATGGAATATGAACCTAAAAGCAATGAATTTTATTTCGATGGGTACAAACGAAGTGATGGTTCTCGTTTTGTTTGGCGCAAGAAATTAGGTTTGGATAGTAATGTAGCACCAGGATATTCGCCTGAGTTTTCCCATGGTCGTAGTGTGGGTTTTTTACCTCCATCAGGAAAAGTCTATCCTGTAGAACAATTAATGGGTGGAGTTGCTTCATTCCGAAAATCCGTTTTTCAGGAATTTCAGTTTTCCACATACTTTGAAGGCTACGGTTTGTATGAAGATGCGGATTTTACCTTGCGTGTTTCTAAAACCGGGAAATTATTTTTAAATACCGCTGCCCAATTGGAACACCATCACGATGCTGCCGGTCGTCCAAATCAATACGTCTATGGAAAAATGGTCGTGCGAAACGGTTGGTACGTGTGGCGCGTAAAAAATCCAAAACCTTCATTTAAAGCAAAATTAAAATGGCATGCGATTACACTGATGTTAACATCCATTAGAGGGGCAAATGTGTTTACTTCTTCTAAAAGAAAAGAAGCTTTTACGGAGACATTGGGTAGGTTAGTGGGGTGGTTTTCGTTATTTTTGAATAAACCAAAAATAAAATTATGATATCATTGCTGTTTTCCGATTACAAGAAATATAAAAAATACGGGGGTAATTTTTTTACCATCCTGTTTTTTACTCAAGGATTTTGGGCTATTTTTCAATATCGAGTAGCACATAGTGTTTATAAAATGAAATTTCCTATTGTTAAACAAGTCTTGCAATTCTTTTGTTTGATTTGGCAAAAAGGAATTGAAATCACAACAGGGATATCCATTCCTGCTTCTGTTCAAATAGGGCATTCCTTTTATATTGGACATTTTGGAGGTATTATATTAAATGCAAAAACGATAATGGGTAACAATTGTAATCTATCACAAGGTGTAACCATAGGCGTTTCAGGACAAGGAGAGAATAGAGGTGTGCCTAAAATTGGTAATAATATATATATTGGTGCTAATGTGGTAATCGCAGGAAATATTGTGGTAGAAGATAATGTTTTAATTGGAGCTTGTTCACTAGTCAATACGAATGTTACAGCAAACAGCGTAATGCTAGGGGTGCCAGCAATAAAGGTCTCAGAAAAAAGTTCGGATGGCTATATTTAGATGAGGAGACTTTGAGACTAGGAGATTGGAACGCAGATGTGACGGATTCGTTGATACGAAACGCGAATGGTTACGGATTTTATACAATTTCTTGTCCTGAAAATAGGCTTACACCATCTTGTCATGCTGTCAAGCATCTCTTGTAATAACGATAAGTTTTTTAAAATACAGATTCCATAAATTACCACAGATTTCTTTGTGTTCCTTGTGCTTTCCTTGTGTGCTTTGTGGTTAAAATTATCCCTGATTTCCTTTGCGTTGCTTTGCGTAAAACCTAGCAAACTTTGCGTTTAAACTTTTTTGTTCTTTCCTTTTTTTGTTTCGGGATTAAATTTGCTTTATGAAAATGTCTTTTGAAATTGTAACTTGCACCCAAAATAAAAAATACTTTGAAGCTTTTAGTCATATCCTCAGCACCAGTTGTTGCAATCGATGGTAAATTCCATTTGTACGCTCCTTACGAAAAGGAAATGCAATTGTGGGCAAAACATGCCGATACGATACAATTTTGCTGCCCCATTTGGAGAGATGACAAGAAACTTCTAATTGCACCTATTTCTTTTGAAGTAGAAGGGATACAAGAAGTTAAAGAGTTTGACATTACTTCATTTTCAAATAAACTCAAAGCAATTCCTTTTACTTTTCTAGCCTTAGTTAAAATTTTTAAAGCCATGCAACAGGCAGATCATATTCATTTACGCTGTCCTGGAAATATCGCTTTATTAGCTTGTTTAGTTCAAATTTTATTTCCAAAGAAAACAAAAACCGCTAAGTATGCAGGAAATTGGGATCCAAAAGCTAAACAACCTTGGAGTTACAGCATGCAAAAATGGTTACTATCGAATACCTTCTTAACCAGAAACATGCAGGTTTTAGTGTATGGCGAATGGCCAAATCAGACTAAAAATGTGAAGCCTTTTTTTACTGCAACTTATAGTGAAAGTGAAATTCAGAATTCAGAATTAAGCATTCAGAATAAGTTGTCACCTCAAGCGGATACTAGTTCTGAAAAATCGGAATCGAGAACTACTGAAAAAGAATTAGATTTGCCTAGGTCTGATAAAGATGATAATACTTTATTGTCACTTCGAGCGGAGTCGAGAACTATTGAAAACAGTCTCGACTCCGCTCGACTTGACAAAACAGAGAATAAATTATTCCCAACTCCTGACTCCCAACTTCCAACTTCCTTCTTATTCGTTGGTACATTGTCTAAAGGAAAGCAACCTTTGTATGCGATTCAATTGGTAGAAGAACTACACAAACGAGGAAAAAAAGTAACACTTGATTTGTTCGGTGAAGGTATTTTAAGAAAGGAATTGGAAAATTATATTGGTCAAAATAATTTACAAAATATCATTCGTTTAAAAGGAAATCAAACGAAAGAAACCGTTTTAAAAGCCTATCAATCCACTCATTTTTTAATCTTACCATCCAAAAGTGAAGGTTGGCCCAAAGTGGTGGCTGAGGCTATGTTTTGGGGCTGTGTGCCATTAGCTTCGCCAGTTTCTTGTGTGCCATATATGCTGGGTAACGGGAGTAGAGGACTACTGCTTACGGAGCGATTAAGTGAAGATATTAATCAATTAGTAGCATTACTTCATTATCCAAAAACCTCTCAAAAAATGGCAAATGAAGGACAAAATTGGTCGCGACAATTTACTACGGATAAATTTGAAGCGGAGATTAGGGAGTTGTTGAGGTGATGATTGGTTGTTTAATGTTTATGGTTTGTTGTTTGTAGTTTAAGGGATAAGGGAGAAGAACTTTCAAATTGTTATAATTTTTTAATCTGTGTTTCTGAAATAGTTAAATTGGAATTGGATTGACACGATTGTCACCCTGAGCGTTTGCCTGTTCCGACTTTTTAGGAATCGAAGGCTAATGAAATGATTTCAGATTTGAAGTTGATTTTTGAGTTTGTTTTTGTTCTTGCTTTTAGGAGCAACAGATTGGAGTAATTTGATAATTTTTTAAAATTTACCGCTAATTCCCTAATTTTAATGCAAAAGTGTTTTTCTTCTCTAAGTAAAGTTGTAATTTTTTTCACACAATCTTATCATGCTGTTAAGCATCTCTTGTACAACCGATACTTTTATTAGCACTCGTGCAACATTGCTTCTTTTTTTGCACTTTGTGACCTTTGTGGTAAAATTAGAACGCGGATGATGACAATTTTTTTCTGAGACTGAAAACTGCGACTGAAAACTATTTTTTTCAGGTTTGAAGTTTGCTCTTGATTTTTGAGTTTGCCCTTGCCCTTGCCCTTGCCCTTGCCCTTGTTTTAATTTTTTCTATCTTTGACACAATCAATACCGTCACTTGTGCCTAAAAAAGAAATTCGAATTTTACAATTAATTGATAGCCTAGAAGCGGGTGGTGCTGAACGAATGGCAGTTACTTATGCCAATGCGTTGCATCAAGAATTAGGATTTGGCGCACTTGCATGTACACGGGCGGAAGGGATGTTAAAACAACAATTGCTTTCAGGTGTCGTATATACTTTTTTAGCTCGTAAGAACGTTTTTGATTTCGCTGCTTTATTGCGTTTGTATAGATTAATAAATCAGCATCATATTACACACATTCATGCACACAGTAGTTCTGTTTTTTTTGCTGTTTTGTTGAAATTGTTGTGTCCAAGTGTACGATTGCTATGGCACGATCATTACGGGAAAAGTGAAATGCTCGAGCAACGCCCTTTTTGGACTTTGCGAATAGCTTCCTTGTTCGTAACCCAAATTATTGCGGTCAATCAGCAGTTGGTTCATTGGTCCAAAGAAAAACTTTGGTGTAAAAAGGTAACCTATTTACCTAATTTTACTTTACCTGATACATCGGTTGCTGTAACCCAACTTCATGGAACAATGGGTAAGCGTATCGTCTGTTTGGCGAATCTTAGACCTCAGAAAAATCATATGTTGTTATTGGATGTAGCTAAAGTAATTTCACAATCGCATCCTGAATATACGTTTCATTTGGTAGGAAAAGATTTTAATGATGCTTATGCAGCCACTATAAAAGCGACCATTGTGTCTTATGGTCTACAAGACACTGTGTTTTTGTATGGCTCTTGCGATGATATTCCCGCTATTTTAAATCAAAGTACTGTTGGTATATTAACTTCAGATTCTGAAGGGCTTCCAATAGCTTTATTGGAATACGGATTTTATAACTTGCCTGTGGTGGTTACCGCTGTTGGTGAAATTCCAGAAGTTGTTACTCACGATAAAGAAGGTTTTGTTGTTCCAAAGAATGATAGCCTAGCTTTTATAAATGCATTGCAAGAGTTGCTGGATAATCCAAATTTACAAGCTACATTTGCGAGACAATTGAACGAAAAAATAGTAGCCCAATACAGTTCTGAAGCTGTTTTGAAAAGTTATTTGAAGCTGTTAGATGAAAAATAAGTTATTTACCTATACCAATGTTATTGTTTTGCATGTGCTAATCGCATTTGCGGTATTTGCCTTGCCTTTTTTGTCCAAAATTTACGGATTGATTATCCCTTTTTTAGGAACGGTTTTAGTATTGAATACCAAAAATAAAAATAACGAAGCCTTACTTGTTGCGGGTTATGTTATAGGTTCTGAAGTTTTTTTACGAATGACTGGAGGAAATATTGCTCATGAAATTGCTAAGTATGAAGTGATTTATTTTTTATTTTTAGGCATGTTGTTCAAAGGGTTTTCCTATAAATCCATTATCTATATCCTATTTATGTTGCTTTTATTGCCAGGAATTTATCTTGGAGCTAATGTTCTAGGCCACGAGATAGATGTACGTAAAGCAATTTTATTTAATGTTTTGGGAGAAATTACTTTGTTTGTTAGCGCCTTGTATTGTTTTGAAAAAAAGATAACCTTAGAGCAAATACATTTTTTACTTAAAGCATTGTCTTTACCTATAGTTTCGGTTTTAACTTATTTATTTTTATATAACCCATCGATTAAAGATGTAGTTACTAGTACCCAATCCAATTTTGAAACTTCGGGTGGTTTTGGTCCTAATCAAGTGTCTACCATTTTAGGTTTGGGGATGTTTTGTTTTTTTGCTTTACTAGTATTGTTTTCTAAAACTAGAAATTTGCAAATGATTCATTTGACATTATTGATTATAGCATCTTTTCGTGGCATTGTTACCTTCTCGCGTGGAGGTGTTTTTACTGCTCTAGCTATGATTGCTGTATTAATAGGAGTATTGTATTGGTATGCTAATGCTAAAACTAAAAATTTAATTCTAATATTAAGTGTTTGTGCAGTTTTAATTGGCGGTTTTGTCTGGACGTATAGCGTAGTGCAAACTAGCGGGATGATTGAAAATCGCTATGCCAATAAAGATGCACGAGGAAGAGAAAAAGAAGATCGTTTAGGCGGACGTGAACAAATTGCCAATACCGAAATTCAAATGTTTATGGAAAACCCAATTTGGGGTATTGGCGTTGGGAAAAACAAAGAATACCGTGAACAAATGACGGGTATTGTAGCTGCTTCGCACAATGAAATTACGCGTTTGTTAGCCGAACATGGTATGTTTGGTATAATGGCGTTATTAATTTTACTGATTACACCATTGATTACTTATTTTACGAATCGAGAACATGTGTTTTTGCTTCCCTTTTTTATATTTTGGTTACTTACCATTAATCATGCCGCTATGCGTTTAGCTGCACCAGGGTTTATTTATGCATTAACCTTGTTAAAAGTCCGTTTTAAAGATGAAAGTCCGTCTGCTGTATCTGGGGAACCAACTGAGTAAGCATGGGTTGAATGCAACCACCATTGAAACTTTAGGTCCTGAACTAGAGAGGTTAGGGTTTGAAATGGTTTATGCTTCTTCAAAGAAAAGTTTTTTGTTTCGCCTTTTGGATATGTTATGGGCTACCATTGTGCATCGGAATAAAGTATCTTATATTTTAATTGATACCTATAGTACAAAGGCTTTTTGGTATGCCTTTTTGTGTGCTCAACTTGCCCGACTTTTAAAAATAAAATATATTCCCATTTTGCACGGGGGTAACTTGCCTAATCGTCTTAAAAGTAATCCCAAATTGTGTAGCAGGTTGTTTGCAAATGCCTATAAAAACGTAGCGCCATCTGGATATTTGAAACAGGCTTTTGAAAACGAAGGTTTCACTAATGTGGTTTTGATTCCTAATGCGATTGAAATAGAGAAATACACGTTCAAAAACAGAGCAACGTTAGCACCAAAATTGCTTTGGGTAAGAGCTTTTGCGTCTATTTATAATCCTGAAATGGCAGTTCGTGTCTTACAGCAATTGCAAAAAACGTATCCAGAAGCGACTTTAACTATGGTGGGTCCTGATAAAGATGGGAGTTTACAAACCACAAAAGCAGTTGCTGCTTCCTTAGGGATAACAGTAACTTTTACTGGACAACTAACCAAAGAGGCTTGGTGGCAATTGGCAGCGGAACACGATATTTTTATCAATACCACCCATTTTGATAATACACCAGTAAGTGTTTTGGAAGCGATGGCATTGGGTTTGCCTGTAGTTTCTACCAATGTGGGTGGAATTCCTTATTTGATTGCCCACGATGTAAATGGTAAATTAGTTCCAGATGCGGATGCGAATGCCATGGTTGCTGCTGTAACTCAACTTCTACAACAACCAGATCAAACACAATTATTAATCCAAAAAGCGCACTCTTATGTCACTCAAATGGATTGGGAAGTGGTTAAGGAGATGTGGGTTGAGGTGTTGGGTAAAGGGTGATGGGTAATTGGTAATTGGTAATGGGTGATTGGTGATGGGTGATTGGTGATGGGAAGAAGGGTTTATCCGCAAAACTTGTCATTCCGTAGGAATCTCTCTTATATGAACTTCTATGACTTATATGTTTTTTTTGTTCAGGTTCATAGTTTATACTTTATGGTTGATTTTTGAGTTTGAATTTGTTCTTGATTTTTATGTAATTTTTTTTAGCGTTTTTTTAACAATTTGAATTTTATTCATTACTTTGCAGTATTACTGAATAGCTATGAAACCCAACAAAAAAATACATTTTGAAATCTCTGAACGTAAAATATTATTGCGTTTGGTTGATGTTTTTTTTGTATTACTTACGCTTTACTTTATTAGTGAATTTTTCAGGTTTGATTATTTTGCTGTTCGAGTAGATAATTTTTATTGGACAATTGTACTTGCTATTTATCTGAATTTAGTAGGTACAGTTTTTGAAATGTATAATTTGCAAGTGGCAAGCAACCGCTTTCAAGTTACCAAAAGTATTATTTTAACTACTTCGGTTACAACTTTGTTTTATTTGTTAACTCCTTTTTATACACCAGTTTTACCTTCTAATCGTTTACAAATTATTTTATTTTTCCTGTCTATTTTATTTGCTTTGGTTGTATGGAGAAATTTATACATTGTGTTTTTAGCGTCTAATCGTTTCATTAAACGTGTAGTGTTCATTGGAAGTAGCAAGAAAGTAGAAGCTTTGGTTTTTGAATTAAGTATTGGCAATCCCCATTATTTGGTTAATGGTTTTGTGGCTACTGATGAAAGAAAAACAGCTACTTTATTGCCTGAAATTTCACTTTCTGAGTTGGAATCTTATGTAAAAGAGCATGCAATTTCAGAAATAGTTGTTGCCAATGGATCAAGAAAAACCATGGATGTGGCTTTGTATGATTTGTTGCTAAAATTACTTGAAAACGGTGTGGTGATTCGCCAGTATGACGATGTGTATGAATCTGGGACGTACCGACTTCCTATTCATTTTGATGATAAGGAATTGTATAAGTTTTTCCCGTTTAGCAGAAGTAATCAAAACAAACTGTACCAATTGTATACTCGTATTTTTGATGTTGTATTTGCTATTATTGGACTACTTAGTTTAGTTATTATTCTCCCGTTTGTGTTCCTTTTTAATTTGATCTGGAATAAAGGGCCGCTTTTTTACAAACAAGAACGTGTTGGACGAAATGGAATTCCTTTTAAAATAGTCAAACTAAGAACTATGGTGGTAAATGCGGAACAAAATGGTGCTGTCTTTGCTTCTACCAATGATAGCCGAATAACCACTTTTGGAAAATTACTTCGAAAGTCGCGATTGGATGAAGTGCCTCAATTCATCAATGTTTTAAAGGGGGAAATGGCACTAATTGGTCCTCGACCCGAACGTCCCGTTTTTGTTGAAAAAATTGCAGCTAGCATTCCAATGTATCAAACGCGTCATGTGATTAAACCAGGACTCACCGGTTGGGCGCAAGTGAATTATTCCTACGGGGAAAATTTAGAAGATAGCTTGATGAAATTGCGTTATGACTTGTATTACATCAAACATCGCAGCTTGTTTTTGGATATTAACATCATTGTGAAGACGTTGAGTACGGTTTTGTTTTTTAGAGGACAGTAGGTGCTGGGTGATTGGGAGACTTAGAGATTGGTTTACCCACAAACTTGTCATTCCGTAGGAATCTCTTTTTGAACTTATATGTCTTATATGGTTAAATTATTTTTTTAAGTTTAATGTTTGAAGTTGATTTTTGAAGTTGTTCTTGATTTTTGTAACACAAAGTCTCACGAAGTTTTACACAGAGTTTCACGGAGTTTTTTTGAATAGGATTGTGTTGAGAGAGTTGCACAGAGACGTTTCACTTTTAAGTTTTAGGTTTGTGGTTTGTTGTTGATTTTTGAAGTTGCTCTTGATTTTTGCTATTGTTCTTTTTAAACCAGTTTTTTATTTTCCAAAATCAATCTTCCTACCAATAGAAAATTGGTAACTATAAAAGGCAAAACAATAAGTAAATGGATTTTTCCAAGCATGTAAACTAAATAGCCCAATAAACAGAATATTAAGATTTGACCTGTTTTTACAATTCCTTTTTGGTTTTTCTTGAAGTAGAAAAAGGCTAATAGCAAATAGATAGGATTGAAAAGAAACGCATTGTAATTCCAAAGAACTTCTTCATGTTGGGAGTATAAACCTACCAAACAAAAGAAAAGACCTAAACTACCTAAAAGGATAAAATAACTTTGGGTTAGTCCTTTTTTTCTAACTAAAATTATAAGTCCAAGTACGATAATTAGTGTATAAATACTATTGAATGGATTGGGTTGGTAATCATTTTCTGGTGCTTCGTAAATTGTCTTTGTAGGTTTTGCTAATGGCTTTCCGTTAATTTCTGTATTTTCTAAGGATTGAATTAATTCCAATGGTAAGAATAGGCGTTCGGCGGGTTGGTCTACTTTGGTTCCGAAGATGATATTGATTCCTAATTTTTCAAAAAAATGATTTTCCATATACGGATATAGTATTTCTCGGTAACTAATGGTTACTGGTTTTAGAGTAGTGATAGGTTTGCCTTCTAGAACAGCATTCACTTTATCAATAACCATAGTAGTACAATTGCGGTCAATAAATTTATACGTATAAAATTTTTCGTCTGAGTTTGCGGAGAGAAGTATTTGTTTGTATAAAAGCTCTTTTTGCTCTTTGGAAAGGTCAATTTCTTGTTCGTATATGGAACGTTTTTCGTAGCGATAGGTGTATTCAAAATCGGGATAGTAATTCGCAGTTACAAAATATTGTAAATCACCTTTTACGAATTTCAACATGAAATTAGGCGTTTCAAAATCAAAAGCACCATAATTAAATACAATGTCAATTCCTTGTAAGGGATCATTGATTCTAATACCTGTATGGCCATAAAGGGAATAGGATTCGTTTCCCGTTCCGCAGTTTAGGATGCTTATGGTCGCTTTTTCGGAAAGGGTTTGGGAAAAAGATAAAGTAGTTGTTAAAAGAAATAGTAGAACGACTAGTTTTTTTATCATTTTTTTATTGTTTATAGTTTGTTGTTTATGGTTTGTTGTTGTCTTTTTGCTCCGCTCAAACATTTGCCTACTTCGTAGGAGATTCCTCGCAAGCTCGGAATGACAGAAACAGGAGTAATTTCAAGTACAAGAACAAGTTCAAATTCAAGTTTAAAAATTCCAATATTTTAAATTCCAAATTCCAACGTTTAAAATCCGTCAAAATCTGAAACCGCTTTAGCGGACTGTATTTTTAAAAATCAGTGTAAACCTGTCAAATCTGCTTCATCCGCATTCCAAAAAAATGAATTCAAATTCAAAATCAATTTCAAATATTAAAACATAAAAGTCATAAAAGTTTTTTAAAAGTCTAGTTTGTTTACGTTTAAAAGTTCAGATAAGATTTTAACTATTTCTAAAATTTTATCAACCTGTGTTCCAAAAAATTCAAGTTCAAGTTCAATTTCAAAAATCAAGAACAAGTTCAAAAATTAACCAAAAAAACCATTAACAATTAACCACAAACTTGAAACCTGAAACAAACATCCGAAAATCTAACCTCTAACTTCTAATCTCTATTTTCTATTCTCTCAAATTACCTAAACAAATCCAAATCTACTTTTACCGAAAAAATATTGGAATACAAGGCGGCACTTTGGTTTCCTAAATCGGTTAAAGCGTAATCAATTTGTATGCCTCGATATTTGAAACCCAGTCCGAAGTTAGGTTGAAAGCTTAATTTGCTGGTATTGTCAATTTGTGTGATTTGCTGAAAATTTCCCACACCACCGCGTAAATAAATTAACTCAATATAACCAAATTCAAAACCGAGTGCTGGGTCAATACTCATTGCATTGGTTGAAATAATATCATTGGTTCTGGTAAATCGGGTGTTTAAATTAGCTGCTGCTGTTAGGCTATAATCGTAACGAATAATCCATTTTTTGGCTACTCCCAATTGTGCTTTTGGCAAGGTGATTTCACTCGTTTCTGGCAATTCTTGGTTTTCGCCTGGAACTGCGTCTCTAATTTTGTTAAACTCTTCTTCGTTGATGGTCCAAGTGTTGTATGTCGTGGTAATATCGCGTACCATAATTCCAAATTTCCAATCTTCATCATCACTGATGTATTGAATACCTAAATCAAATCCAAATCCCCAAGCGCTGGCAAAATCACCAATTTTTCTGTGAATGACTTTGGCATTGACTCCATAATTTAACCCGTCAATAGGTAAACTTCTGGCATAGGATACCGTTAGCGCATAATCCGCTGTTGAAAATAGAGAAATTCTGTTGTAGTCAATATTTCCTTGACTATCGATTAATTGGGTTGTATTTAAGATATCGTCTACTCCAAAACGGATGATAGAAGCTCCAATAGCACTTCTGTCGTCAATGGGCATAGCGAAACCCGCATAATTGTATTGGGCAATATTCGCAAAATAATTGGCATGCATTAAGGAAAACTGTTTGTCTTCGAGTTTAATTAATCCTGCTGGATTCCAATAGCCAGAATTGACATCGCCTGTGTGTGCTACTACTGCATTGCTCATACCTAAAGCAGCCGCATCAACCCCAATGTTCAAAAATTCATTGGAATATTTACGCACAGTTTGTCCGTAGGCAATGGAAAGACTACCTAGAAGAAGACCAATTATAAAACTCTTTTTCAACAGCTAATTATTTTTACAAATATCTAATAAAATTCTTAAATACTAAACTCTAAAAGTATTACAATATTGTATTACATTTGCTTTATCTTAATACGTATTCTTTTTTAGGTACGAATTTTGAGACGATTTTGTTTTTATTTGCTTCATTTTATTAATTAGACGTTTAACTAACATTGTTTTCATGGATATTAAAAAACACATTCCCAATGCTATCACTTTATTGAATTTAGCTTCTGGTTTGTTGGCTTTGATTGCTATTTTTAATGGCTTTTTTGATGAAGCCTTTATTTTTGTCAGTTTGGGTATTTTCTTTGATTTTTGGGATGGTTTTTTGGCACGAAAGTTCAATGTTGCTGGACCGTTAGGATTGCAATTGGATTCTTTAGCCGATATGGTTACTAGTGGCGTAGTTCCGGGATTGTTGATGTTTAAGTTGTTTGATAACATTCAAAAAGACGATACTTCCATTTATTATTTGACTGAAGAATATTTTTATATGGGTTTTGTACCTTACTTAGGATTCTTAATCACAATTGCTTCTTGTTATCGCTTAGCGAATTTTAATATTGATACCAGACAAACCGAATCGTTTATTGGTTTACCCACGCCTGCCAATGCTATTTTAATCATGAGTATTCCTATGATACAGTATTTCAGTAGCTGGACATGGTTGACGGAGTTACTTTCTAACCCGTATTATTTGTTATTTATTACTCTGGTAAGTTCGTATTTATTGAACGCTAATATTCCCTTGTTTTCTTTAAAAGTAAAATCTTTTTCTTGGCAAACCAGTAAATTGCAACTTTCTTTTCTAGGATTTTCATTGGTACTATTGTTGGTTTTAGGTTTTGTAGCTATTCCAATTATTATATTTTCTTACATTGGTTTATCTTTAGTACTTCATTCTAAAAAGTAATTATTTTTGGCTACTAAAAAGTCATATACGCGCCGCGCGAATTCCAAAGGAAAAACAAAAAAGAGTTGGACTACCCGAATCCTTCTTTTTAGTATTAGTTTTTTGGCATTGGTAATTGCAACCTTTACAGTGTATCAATTTCGTGATGGGATTTTGTATTATTTGGGATTTAAAACCAATAAAAATGTCAATGCACTTTCCAAAGAAGAACGAAAAATCGCAGACATTCGCATTTATGAAGTGTTATCCAAACATCCTGATAAAGTAGTTGGTTTTGATGTTTCGCAATACCAAGGGAATATTCAATGGGATGAAATTAGAAAGATAGAAGATACGTTTCAATTGCAATTTGTGTTTGTTCGAGCTACGGCAGGAAAAAATAAAGTAGATAGTCAATTTAAAGAAAATTGGAAACAAGCAAAAAAACATCAGTTTATTCGGGGTGCTTATCATTATTACCGTCCCAATGAAAATTCGATTCAACAAGCGGAGAATTTTATACAAACAGTACAACTTGAACCTGGAGATTTTCCACCCGTTTTGGATATTGAACAATTACCCAAAAAACAATCTTTAGATAGTTTGAAAGTGGGTTTGAAGCGTTGGTTAACCAAAGTAGAAAAACATTACAAAGTAAAACCTATCATTTATTCTGGCGAAAGTTATTACAACGATTTCTTAAAAAAAGAATTTTCGGATTATCCCTTTTGGATTGCCAATTATAATTTTTGGCGTAACCAACCCGAATCGCATTGGTTGCTTTGGCAGTTCACAGAAAAGGCGCAAGTTTCTGGAATTAAAGGACCTGTAGATGTCAATATTTTTAATGGAAATATAATTTATTTGCGCAGTAAACTTGTGTATTAGATAAATTTGATTACTTTTGTTTAATCAAATTCAAAAAAAGATGAACAAAGTAAAAACAATCTTCACGGTAAAAGATTTAGAAAACCTTTCGGGTATTAAAGCTCATACCATACGAATTTGGGAAAAACGCTATCAAATTTTTACGCCTCAGCGTACTGAAAATAACATACGATTGTATGAAAATCAAGATTTAACTAACCTATTAAATGTAAGTTTCTTAAATAATTTTGGATATAAGATTTCAAAAATCGCAAAATTGAATGAAGCTGAACGTCAAGAGTTAGTAAAATCTATTTATAATGATAAAAGTAAAAGAGAGTTAGCTATTAATGACTTTAAAATTGCGATGCTAAATTTTGATGCGCAGTTGTTTCATAAAGTCTACGATGAGGTTTGCAAAGACAAATCATTCAAAGATGTTTTTTATAATATTTTTATTCCGCTTTTGGATGAAATTGGTATTTTATGGCAAACTGGAACTATTAAGCCTTCGCATGAACATTTTATTAGTTATTTAATTAAGCAGAAATTAAATTCAATTATTGAAAATCTTCAGCTTAATACACCTATCACAAATGATAAAATTTTTATCTTGTTTTTACCCAATAACGAAGTACATGACTTGGGATTGATGTTTGTGAATGCTGAATTGATCCAAAAAGGGTATCAAACGGTTTTTCTTGGTGATAATATTCCTTTAGAAGATTTACAGGATTTTATTAATCATTTTGATGATATTACTTTTATTTCTTATTTTACTGTTTCACCTACTCCTGAAGAGATGACAAGTTATCTGGAAGAATTTTCAACTCGAATATTAGAAAATACTACGAATCAGCTTTGGGCATTGGGAAAACAAACCCAATACGTTGATCAATTGCCTAATCAAATTCGCAAATTTAGTGGCATAGAAAGTCTCTTAGCTGAAATTTAATGTAAAACTATTTGTTTTGTTTAATAAAAACACTACATTTGTTAAACAAAATTGTAATTATGAAAATCCATATAATTGGTTCAGGGTTTGCTTCTTTGTCTGCTTCTTGTTATTTAGCGAAGGCAGGTCATGAAGTAACTGTTTTTGAAAAAAATGCTACCGTTGGTGGAAGAGCACGCCAGTTGCATCGTGATGGTTTTCATTTTGATATAGGGCCAACATGGTATTGGATGCCCGATGTTTTTGAAAAGTTTTTTAATGATTTTGGTAAAAGTGTATCAGATTATTACGAGCTTTTTAAATTAACTCCTGCTTATCAGGTGTATTTTAAAGATAACGAATCAGTTACTATTGCGGATAATTTAACCGATATAAAAGCAACTTTCGAAACTATAGAAAAGGGAAGTGGTGCCAAATTACAAGCTTTTATAGATGAAGCACGAGAAAATTACGCCATTGCAGTGGAAAAAATGGTTTACAAACCAGGTGATTCTCCATTGGAATTAGTGAGTTTTGAAACTATTCAACGTGTTAGTCAGTTTTTCTCAACCGTTAGTCAGCAAGTGCGTAAGCGTTTTACTAATGAAAAACTGATTCAAATTCTAGAATTTCCTGTATTGTTTTTAGGAGCAAAACCATCCAATACGCCTGCGTTTTATAACTTCATGAATTATGCTGATTTCGGATTAGGTACTTGGCATCCTAAAAATGGCATGTATAGTGTAGTTTTGGCAATGGAGACTTTAGCTAGAGAATTGGGTGTGAAGTTTGTTACTAATGCCAATGTTTCTGAAATTATTGTTGAAAATGGAAGTGCTACAGGATTGGTAGTTAATGGAGAAAAGAAACATGCAGATGTAGTTTTAAGTGGTGCGGATTATCATCACACAGAGCAATTGTTAGAAGAAAAAAATAGGATGTATTCTGAAAGTTATTGGGATAAAAAAGTTTTTGCTCCTTCTTCCTTATTGTTTTATGTAGGTTTTGATAAGAAAATTAAAAATGTGGAACATCATACGTTGTTTTTTGATGCGCCATTTGAGCCTCATGCCAAAGAAATTTATGACACAAAAGTTTGGCCTAAGAACCCATTGTACTACGCTAGTTTTCCTTCTATTACGGATTCGTATTTTGCACCTGAAGGAAAAGAAGCCGCTACATTTTTAATTCCAATTGCGCCTGGTTTAGAAGATAATGAAGCCATAAGAAAGAAATACTTTGATATCATATTGGATCGATTAGAAAAATCAACCAATCAAGAATTGCGTTCGAGCGTTTTATTTATTGAGTCGTTTTGTGTGAATGATTTTATAAAAGATTACAATTCGTACAAAGGAAATGCTTATGGTTTGGCTAATATTTTGACACAGACCGCATTTCTTCGTCCTAAGATAAAAAGTCAGAAAGTAGATCGTTTATATTTTACAGGTCAATTAACCGTTCCTGGACCTGGTGTTCCGCCATCCATAATTTCTGGAAAAATAGTTAGCGAAAAGATAATCAATAACTTATAATTAGTATATTTATAAAAATTACACAAAAAAATATTGTTGCCTATGAAAGCACTATTTGACGAAGTTTCTTTAGAGTGTAGTAAAAAGATTACCAAAAAATATAGTACTTCTTTTTCGCTAGCTATTAAAATGTTATCGCCCAAAATCCAAGATGAGATTTATGCGATTTATGGTTTTGTGCGCTTTGCTGACGAAATTGTAGATACGTTTGAAGGATACGATCAAGAAATTTTGTTAGATGAGTTTGAAGCTGAATATGAAAAAGCATTGGAACGTAAAATTAGCTTGAATCCCGTTTTGAATGCTTTTCAACGTGTGGTTCATGAGTATAAGTTACACGATTTGGTTCCGCCGTTTATGAAAAGCATGCGAATGGATTTGACTAAAAAGGAATACGAAACTGTAGCAGAGTACGAAGAATATATTTATGGTTCGGCTGATGTTGTTGGTCTAATGTGTTTAAAAGTGTTTGTTGCGGGAGACGAAAAGCGTTATGAAGAGTTGAAATCTAGTGCGATGCGTTTGGGTTCCGCTTTTCAAAAGGTGAATTTCTTACGTGATTTGAAACACGATTACGAGACTTTAGGTCGTATTTATTTTCCTGGAATTAATTTTTCATCGTTAACCAATGAAAATAAAAAGCAAATCGTAGCTGAAATCGAAGCTGATTTTGAAGAGGCTTTCAAAGGAATTTTGCAACTGCCTGTTGAGGCTAAGTTTGGTGTTTATACGGCTTATCGTTATTACAGAAGTTTAATGAATAAAATCAGCAAAACGCAGCCTGAGGAATTTTTAAATGCTCGAATTCGTATTTCAAATCCTTTAAAATTAGTAATTTTGAGCAAATCTTATTTACGTTATCAATTCAATATTATCGCTTAATGGAAATTTTATTATTTATAGGAACTACGCTAGTTACTTTTTTAGTTATGGAAATGGTTACTTGGTGTACGCATAAGTTTGTAATGCATGGTTTTTTGTGGTATTTACACGAAGATCATCACCAACCGAAATACCAAGGAATTTTCGAAAAAAATGATGCTTTTTTTGCCATTTTCGCTATTCCAAGTATCCTGTTGTTTTATTATGGGGTTCAACCCGAATTGAATTATTTATTCTTTATTGGTTTAGGTATTTTACTATATGGTATGGCTTACTTTTTAATACATGATGTTTTAATTCACCAACGATTTAAATGGTTTAAGAATACCAAAAATAAATATTTAGTTGGCTTGCGAAAAGCGCATAAAGTACATCATAAACATTTAGGAAAAGAAGAAGGAGAATGTTTCGGGATGTTAAATGTTCCGAAGAAGTATTTCCGAATGTAAATTTTTGTTTTTTGTTTTTGTTTTTTACCAAAGAAAAATCTCAATCGTTTTGATTGAGATTTTTCGTTTTTTAGAATTCTAATTTCTTTTTTCGCAACTCGAAATTTTGTCCGAGGTACACACGTCTTACCATTTCGTCTTCTACCAATTCTTCTGGTTTTCCTGCCTTCAGAATGCCTCCTTCAAACATTAAGTAGGTTTTATCGGTAATTGCTAAAGTTTCTTGTACGTTATGATCGGTAATTAAAATCCCGATGTTTTTATTTTTTAATTGGGCAACAATTCTTTGAATATCTTCTACTGCAACTGGGTCAACTCCTGCAAATGGTTCGTCCAATAAAATGAATTTTGGATCTGTTGCCAATGCGCGAGCAATTTCTGTTCTTCGTCTTTCTCCTCCAGAAAGTAAGTCGCCTCTATTGGTACGAATGTGTTCCAATGAAAATTCGGCAATCAATTCTTCCATTTTAGCAACTTGCGCTTCTTTTGAAAGGGTTGTTAATTGCAATACACTTAAAATATTGTCTTCAATACTCAATTTTCTGAAAACCGAAGCTTCTTGTGCCAAATAGCCAATACCATGCTGAGCTCTTTTGTACATTGGGAAATTGGTAATATCCATGTCGTCAAGGTAAATATTGCCGCTATTTGGTTTTACCAAGCCTACAATCATATAGAAAGAAGTCGTTTTTCCAGCTCCATTTGGCCCTAATAAACCCACAATTTCTCCTTGGTTTACTTCCACGGAAATCCCTTTTACTACACTTCTTTTTTTATAGGTTTTGACTAAATTTTCTGCTCTTAATTTCATTTTTTTAATTTGTCAATTAGGCAATGTGCAATTTTTTTGTAAATGTATACATTTTATTTAATGCTAAAACTTACTTTAATTTTGTTTTAACTTAAACGGAATACTGTTACTGATTACTGAACACTTTCTTCAAGTGCTTCCCAGAATTCATAAGCTCTTCGCAAGTGTGGAATCACGATAGATCCACCCACTAAAGTAGCAATTCCCATAGCTTCCATCATTTCTTCTTTAGTAATTCCATTTTTATAGGAAGTTTCTAAATGGTATTTGATGCAATCGTCACAACGCAAAACAGCTGAAGCTACTAATCCTAGTAGTTCTTTGGTTTTTACATCCAAAGCGCCTTCCGCATAAGCATTGGTATCTAAATTGAAAATTCGTTTTACAATTTTATTGTTATCGGCTAGTAATTTTTCGTTCATTTTAGCGCGATAATCATTGAATTCTTTTACTAAATCTGCCATTTTTTAGGTTTTTATAATTTCTTTTTCTTTGTTTTTTAATACTACGACACTTATTAATATACTCAATTCATATAATATCATAATTGGAATAGCTACAATAACTTGACTCATTACGTCGGGTGGTGTAATAATTGCGGATAAAATTAATACAATGATTAAAACGTATTTGCGATAGGTTCTTAAAAAAGTGGGCGTTACTAAGCCTACTTTAGTAAGAAAATAGATAATAACGGGTAATTCAAAAAAGACACCACAAGCAACTGTAGACGAGCGAAGCAGACTAATATAAGAAGCTAAGTCGATATCATTAAAAATCTCGTTGCTCACATTGTAATTGGCTAGGAAGTTAACCGACAAAGGTGCTATTAAATAGTATCCAAAAAGTACTCCCGTAAAAAACAATAAAGAGGCTACTATTACAAAGGCTCTTGCATATTTCTTCTCGTTTTGGTATAACGCCGGACTGATAAAATTCCAAAAAAAGTATAGAATCACTGGAAAAGACATAATGAATCCTGCAGTAATGGATGTCCACATGTGTGCAGAAAATTGTCCGCCCATTTCTCTACTTTGAATACGCATGGGAATTTCGGTAACACATAAACTTTTGTCTAAACCGAATTCTTGCGACAAATCACAAAAAATGCGGTAGGTAATAAAATCAGGATTTTTTGGACCAAATAAAATTTGATCGAAAATAAAATCACTGAAAAAAAACGCGACAGTTGCTCCAATTAAAACAGCAATTGTACAGCGAATCAGTAACCATCTTAGTTCTTCTAGATGGTCTAAAAAAGACATTTCGTTTGCAGGTTTTTTAGCCATTATACAATTCCTTCTTTTAAAATGTCGTGTAAATGTAAAATTCCTTGGTACTTTTCGTTGTCAATAACAACCAGTTGTGTTATGGCATTGTTTTCTAAAATATTTAATGCATCTACAACCATGGTGTCTGAACTAATATTTTTTGGATTTTTGGTCATAATATCTGTTGCCACTAAATGTGTAAAACTGTCATTGTTGTTCAACATTCTACGAATATCACCATCCGTAATTATTCCAATAACTTTGTTGTCTTCTAAAACTGCAGTAACTCCTAGGCGTTTTTCCGAAATTTCCATAATCACTTCCTTTATACTAGCTGAAGGAAGTACAGCTGGACGATGCGTTGTGTCAAGCATATCTTTCACACGAAGCAATAATTTTTTTCCTAATGCGCCACCAGGATGGTATAAAGCAAAATCTTCACTTTTGAAATTTCTAGCTTCCATTAAAGCGACAGCCAAAGCGTCTCCAAGAACCAATTGTGCTGTGGTGCTATTGGTTGGTGCTAAATTATTTGGACACGCTTCTTTTTCTACAAATGCATGAAGAATATGGTGTGATTCTTTTCCTAAAAACGAGTTTTTATCGGCCGTCATTCCAATTAAAGTGTTGCCAAAACGTTTTAGTAGCGGAACCAATACTTTAATCTCAGGACTATTCCCGCTTTTTGAAATGCAAATAATAACATCGCCTTTTTGTACCATTCCTAAGTCGCCATGAACGGCTTCTGCTGCGTGCAAAAACAAAGAAGGTGTTCCTGTTGAATTTAATGTGGCTACTATTTTTTGAGCAATGATGGCACTTTTTCCAATTCCTGTAACTACCAATCGGTTGTTTGAAGCCATGATTAATTGTACACAAGCGGCAAAGTCATCCGTTAGGTAATGGACTAAATTTGCTATGCTTTCGCTTTCTTCCAAAATGGTTCTTTTGGCAGCTTCTAGAATGTTTTTCGTTGTGTTCAAAGTAATGAAATTAATGTTTTGTTATTTTAAAGAAAATTGTATCTTTATGTTTGCAAATTTAGGTAAAATCATATTAATAGAGAATGAATCCGAACGAAATTGATTTACACAAAGAATTAAAAAAATATTTTGGGTTTAGCCAATTCAAAGGTCTTCAAGAACAAGTAGTTGGGAGTATCATCAAGGGTAATAATACTTTTGTGATAATGCCTACTGGTGGTGGTAAATCGTTGTGTTACCAGCTTCCTGCTTTGGTGCTTGAAGGAACAGCAATCGTTGTTTCGCCGCTGATTGCCTTGATGAAAAACCAAGTAGATGCCATAAGAAGTTTGAGTTCCGAAAACGGGATTGCTCATGTTTTGAATTCTTCTTTAAATAAAACGGAAGTCAACCAAGTGAAAAGCGATATTGCTTCTGGCTTGACCAAGTTGTTGTATGTGGCTCCAGAATCTTTAACCAAAGAGGAATACATTCAGTTTCTAAAGTCTGTAAAATTATCCTTTGTTGCGATAGATGAAGCACACTGTATATCCGAATGGGGTCATGATTTTCGTCCCGAGTATAGAAATTTAAGAAACATAATTAAGCAATTAGGAGATATTCCTATTATTGGCTTAACGGCTACAGCTACTCCAAAAGTACAAGAAGATATCTTGAAAAACTTGGATATGCCAAATGCCAATGCGTTTAAAGCGTCTTTTAATCGCCCCAATTTGTTTTACGAAGTACGTCCAAAAACTAAAAATGTAGATTCTGATATTATTCGTTTTATTAAACAGAATAAAGGAAAGTCAGGCGTTATTTACTGTTTGAGCCGTAAAAAAGTAGAAGAAATTGCCCAGTTACTGCAAGTGAACGGCATTAGTGCTGTACCTTATCATGCTGGTTTGGATGCCAAAACCCGTTCCAAACATCAAGATATGTTCCTCATGGAAGATGTTGATGTGGTTGTAGCCACTATTGCATTTGGTATGGGAATTGACAAACCCGATGTGCGTTTTGTTATTCACCACGATATTCCAAAATCATTAGAGAGCTACTATCAAGAAACCGGTAGAGCAGGACGTGATGGAGGGGAAGGACATTGTTTGGCTTATTATTCGTATAAGGATATTGAAAAGCTGGAGAAATTTATGTCAGGAAAACCAGTAGCCGAACAAGAAATTGGATTTGCCTTGTTACAAGAAGTAGTTGCTTATGCGGAAACTTCTATGTCGAGGAGAAAATATTTATTGCATTATTTCGGAGAGGAATTTGACGAAGTAAATGGTGAAGGCGCTGATATGGACGATAACATTCGTCATCCTAAGAAAAAAGTAGAAGCTAAAGACGAAGTAAAAAAATTACTTGAAGTTATTCGCGATACCAAACAACAGTTTAAAGGCAAAGAAATTATTTTAGCCTTAATGGGTAAAGTAAATGCTATTATTAAAGCACATAAAATTGACCAACAACCGTATTTCGGTAAAGGAGCTTCGCATGATGAACGTTTTTGGATGGCTTTAATTCGTCAAGTATTAGTAACTGGAATGATTCAAAAAGATATTGAAACTTATGGTGTGATTAAAATTTCTGAGAAAGGTTTGGATTTTATTAAAAACCCAACTTCTTTTATGATGTCGGAAGATCACGAATACAGTGAAGCAGAAGACGATTTAATTGTTGCAGCAGCAAAATCATCAGGAACTACTGATGAAGCGCTAATGACCATGTTAAAAGATTTGCGTAAAAAAGTTGCCAAAAAACTAGGTGTTCCACCATTTGTTGTATTCCAAGATCCTTCTTTGGAAGATATGTCGCTTAAATATCCTGTTACCATTGATGAATTAGGTAGTATTCACGGTGTTGGAGAAGGGAAAGCTAAAAAATACGGAAAAGAATTCGTAGATTTAATTGCGCGTTATGTAGAAGATAACGACATTATTCGTCCAGATGATTTAGTAGTAAAATCAACAGGAGCCAATTCTAGTCTGAAACTGTACATTATTCAAAATGTTGATAGAAAGTTAGCTTTGGATGATATTGCCAGAGCTAAAGGATTGTCAATGGATGATTTGTTGAAAGAAATGGAACAGATTGTATATTCGGGAACTAAGTTGAATATCAAATATTGGGTAGATGATATTTTGGATGAAGATCAGCAAGAAGAAATTCACGATTATTTTATGGATTCTGAATCGGATAAAATTGATTTAGCATTAAAAGAATTTGATGGCGATTACGATACCGAAGAATTGCGCTTGATGCGAATTAAATTTATTAGTGAAGTAGCGAATTAATCAAGTTCAAGAACAAGAGCAAATTCAAGGACAAGAACAAATTCAAGAATTAAGGAAATTGTTTTCGCTTCGCTCAAATGTTAGCCTACTTCGTAGGAGATTCCTCGCAAGCTCGGAATGACAAAAATAAAATAAAATCCAAATTCCAATATTTTTTGGGATTTGGATTTTTTAATTTGAAGTAAATTATTCAATTTTTTTTTGTTAATTTGTGTTAAACTTTAAACAAAATTCTACTATGTCAGAAAATCAAAAAGTATGGAAACCCACTGAGGAGGCTAAAAGTCAAGCGGGTCAATTTCGTTTATTCGCAGTCTTGTTGTGGCTAGGTGCAATTGTTGCACAAGTTTTTGCTATTCGTATGTTTTTACAAGCTGTTAATGCAGGGGAGTCTCCTGTAAATGCATGGGTTATAGGTTTAATTGTACTTGATTTAATTTTAGTTTTTTCAGGTTCTATTCTTTGGAAGAAATCCAATCGATTAAGTCCACCATCAGAGAAAAATCAATTTTTATATTACATGCAAAATCAATTGGGTGTTGTTATGGCATTTGTTGCTTTTCTACCTTTGATTGTGTTTATTTTAACGAATAAAAAAGTTGACGGAAAAAGCAAAGCGATTTTAGGAAGTATTGCTGGATTAGCTTTAGTTATAGCTGGAATTGGTGGTTTTGAATCTAACATGGCGTCAATTGAAAAATATACTGAAGAAACTAATATGGTTGAAGCTTTAACAGGAGCGAATAATGTTTACTGGACAAAGTCTGGTGGTCGTTATCATTTGTACCAAGACTGTGGTTATATTAAAAATAGTACCGAAGTAACAAATGGAACTGTTGCACAATCTTACGAAACTAAAGGAATCGACCAATTGTGTCAGCGTTGTAAAAAGCAAAAAATGAAAGAAGAAAACATCACTGATGAATCTTTATTAGATAAAATAAAACAATTAAACCCAACGGAAAACAAAGAAGAAACTGCTCCAGCAGAAGAAGTTGAAGAAGAAAAAGATGCAGCTTAGTTTGTTGACGGTTTTAAGTTTTTGGTTATTAGTATAAAAGGAGCAATTTGCTCCTTTTTTTATTCATAAACTTCGCCTCGATGTGGTTTTAATGCATCTCTGAATTTTATCATATCTTGTTCTTCCACGACCAAAAATGCAATAGCGTGCATTTCGTTTCGTATTTCAAAACCGGTAATTTGGAGGGCATATTTTTCAGCTTCCAAGAATTCTTTTAAGTGAATTTCGTGGTGTTCGGCTGTTTTGGCTGCGGCTTCTCCTCTGAAATCCCAAATCAATTTTATTTTTCTGTTCATCTTTTCGAAATAAAAATCAAAGGTAAGTTTTTAGTACATTTGAAAAAACTATTCGCGTCATGAAATTTTTATTTGCACTACTATTTATTGGAAGTTTTTCGCATTCGCAACAATTAACATTGGAACAAGCCAATCATTTAGCTAGTTTGCCTATCAAGTGTTTGCAGCAAGAATATCCCAATAAATTGAATCAGTTGTTGCTTAATGAAACGGAATTGCTTTCTCCTAAAGCTTTGCATCCTGCTTTTTATGGTTGTTTCGATTGGCATTCTTCCGTTCATGGGCATTGGAGTTTGGTGTATTTGTTGAATCATTTTCCAAATTTGGCCAATAAAAAGGAAATCATCGAAAAACTAACTACCAATCTTTCACCAGAAAATATAGCCGAAGAGATTCTTTATTTTTCTAAACCTCATGAAAAATCATACGAACGCACGTATGGTTGGAATTGGTTGCTAAAATTGCAACACGAATTAGAAACTTCCAAAGAACCTTTTGCAAAACCATTAGCGCAAAATCTAAAACCTTTGACTGATTTAATTGTCGCACGTTATATTGAATTTTTGCCTAAACTTTTGTATCCCGTTAGAGCTGGAACTCATAACAATACTGCTTTTGGGTTGTCTTATGCTTGGGATTATGCGGTGTATTCCAATACTATTCCTCTTCAGAATAGTATCAAAGAAAACGCCATGCGATTATTTCTAAACGATACCAACTGTCCAATGGATTGGGAACCAAGCGGCACCGATTTTTTATCGCCGTGTATGGAAGAAATGGGTTTGATGCAACGCATTTTGCCTGAAAAAGAGTTTTTGATGTGGTTAAAAAAGTTTGCACCACAATTGTTTTCCAAAAAATGGCAATGGGAAGTGGCTCAAGTTTCGGATAGAACCGATGGTCATTTGGTGCATTTGGATGGGTTGAATTTTAGTAGAGCTTGGAATCTATACCAATTAACCCAAAAGTTTCCAAAGGAATTTTCTCATTTAAAATCTGTTGCTGATACGCATTTGTTGTTTTCATTACCATCAATCGTAGACGGAAATTACGAAGGCGAACATTGGTTGGCATCTTTTGCTTTGCGTGCTTTTGAGGAAAAATCGAAAATCAAGTAGTATATTTGCAAAAAAATAAGATTAAATTCCAATATTTTAAAAATCCAAATTCCAAAAAAAATTGAGACAAACTTTGTAAACTTAGTGCATTCTTTGTGAACTTAGTGGTTAAATTCCAATATCCGAAAATAAGAATATCCAAAAATCCAAAACTATGCCACGCGAATTCCAATTTCAAGTTTCACCCGAAGTAGCTGCTAATGAAAATTTGTTAGCCCAACATGTAGCCAAGTTATTTCAGGTGAGTCCAAAAGAAATTCAAAAAGTAGCTGTTGTAAAACGTTCGATTGATGCGCGTCAGAAAGCCATAAAAATAAATATTAAGGCAAATGTTTTCTTGGTTGGAGAAGCTTATGTTGAATCAAAAATAGAATTACCAGATTATCCAAATGTTGCCAATAAACAAGAAGTTATAGTTGTTGGAGCAGGTCCAGCTGGATTGTTTGCTGCTTTGCAATTAATTGAATTAGGTTTAAAACCCATCGTTTTAGAACGAGGAAAAGATGTTCGTGGTCGTCGACGTGATTTGAAAGCGATTAATCGAGATGGGATTGTGAATGAAGATTCCAATTATTGTTTTGGTGAAGGCGGAGCAGGAACGTATTCGGATGGAAAATTATATACACGTTCTAAAAAACGTGGCGATGTAGATCGAATTCTAGCACTTTTAGTAGGTTTTGGAGCTACGCCAGAAATTATGGTAGAAGCGCATCCGCACATTGGAACCAATAAATTGCCACAAATTATTCAAGATATTCGAGATAAAATTATCGAGTGTGGCGGACAAGTGTTGTTTGAAACACGTGTTACTGATTTTGTTATCAAAAACAGCGAAATGCAAGGCGTTGTCATTCAAAATGGTGATGTAATTTCGGCAAACAAAGTTATTTTAGCAACTGGACATTCCGCTCGTGATATTTTTGAATTGCTTCATAAAAAAGGCGTTTACATTGAAGCGAAACCTTTCGCATTAGGTGTTCGTGCCGAGCATCCACAAGAATTAATTGACCAAATTCAATATTCTTGCGATTTTCGTGGCGAATATTTACCGCCAGCTCCTTATTCCATCGTAAAACAAGTGAATGGTCGCGGTGTGTATTCGTTTTGTATGTGTCCAGGTGGTGTGATTGCGCCTTGTGCTACAGCTCCAGGCGAAGTAGTTACCAATGGTTGGTCGCCAAGTAAAAGAGACCAAGCAACAGCAAATTCAGGAATTGTGGTAGAATTAAAATTGGAAGATTTTAAACCTTTTGAAAAATTTGGACCTTTAGCGGGAATGGAATTTCAAAAAGCCATTGAACAAAAAGCATGGCATTTAGCAGGAGAAACTCAAAAAGTACCTGCGCAACGCATGATCGATTTCATACAAAATAAAGTTTCAAAGGATATTCCAAAAACGTCTTATGTTCCTGGTACCACTTCAGTTGAATTAGGACAAGTTTTCCCTGGATTTTTAACCCAAATCATGCGAGAAGGTTTTACGCAGTTTGGAAAATCCATGAAAGGTTATATGACCAACGATGCTATTTTGCATGCGCCAGAAAGTAGAACTTCTTCGCCTGTGCGAATTCCAAGAGATAACTTTTCATTGGAACATGTGCAAATCAAAGGCTTGTATCCTTGTGGAGAAGGCGCTGGTTATGCAGGTGGAATTATTTCAGCAGCGATTGATGGTGAAAAATGTGCATTGAAAATTGCGGAGAGTTTAGGATTGTAATTTTAAATAGAACCCTTAAGCAACAAAACATGAGACCTATTTTTAGTGATTTAACATATAAAATAGTTGCATTTCAAGATATAAACGAAATTCAATCTGACGAAATAATTCAATGGGCTATAGAAATGATTGAACTTGGTTACAGGTCTGAAAATTTGTTTATGCTTGCTAGTTTTGAAAAGAAATCTAATTTTTATGAAATAGAAAATTATTTAAAAAAAACTTTGATTGAGCTAAATTTGACTCCCAAAAAAGATAAAGAAGCATATGTAAGCTATTCATATTATTATGTTTTAAAAATTTCAGAAAATAAAAATGTAAAAGAAAATTTAGCAGAACTTTATAAGTATTGTCAAAAATGGAATTACGAAGAAAATATTTATGATTTTTATTTGCTTTATTGGGCTTGGAACGATTTTGATTACTTTTCACATAGTAGTTATTGGCATGAAGCTACTAAAGAAAATATTCAAAGTCTTGTAATTGATAAAGCTAAGGTGTGGATTGAAGATAATAAGAGCTACTTTAGATAATTACATCCTTAATGAAATAAAAAAATCACAGCTTTCACTGTGATTCTATTTTTTGGGATAAAAAAGGATTATATCTTTTTAACATTAACTGCGTTCATTCCTTTTGCACCTTTTTCTAAATCGTAGGTAACCAAGTTTCCTTCTTTTATATCTTCTAGTAAACCACTTACGTGAACAAAATATTTATCACCTGTTTCAACAGCTTTGATAAATCCAAAACCTTTAGCGTCATTATAAAAGTCTACCGTTCCTCTTCTTTCTTCTGGCATTTCTTCTTCAGCTGTTCTTCTTGATGTACCGATAGCGATAGTTTCCACGTCAACTTCAATTTTTCTTGAAGGGTCTGGTGGTGTGCTAGTTAAGTGTCCGTTTTCGTCCACATATACATATAAATCCTCTCCAGAAAGTTTTGGATTGGCTTTTCTAGCTTCTTTTTTTTCTAGTTTCTCTTTTCTTTTCTGAGCTCTTAGTTTTTCTTGTTCTCTTTTGTTAAACGTTTCTTGTGGTCTTGCCATTAAATGTAGTACGAAATTAATTAATATTTGCTATTGTAGTAAAGGGATACAAGCTCAAAAAGCAAGTTACAAGGAAGTTAAAATTTAGCAATTTGTCCGTGTAGTTGAAAAAGGAGTATATCATTACTGAATGCAAAGATACGAAACTTTACTGAAGGATTTTCTTTTTGAAGCTAATTTTTTCATTTTCAGAAGCTTTGCAATTTTTTATTGCTTTTTTGCTCTGCTTGTGCCGACGCATTAACAGGCGTTAAATTTATCACAAACTCTAAATTCGTGATATAGCTGTTTCTTTTTTCGTATTTTTGAACTGAAATACAACATTATGGTCGAAGAACAAGTGATATTGGTGGATTCCAATGATAATCCTATTGGAACTATGAATAAAATGGAAGCACACGAAAAAGCAGTTTTGCATCGTGCTTTCTCTGTTTTTATTTTGAATGATAAAAATGAAGTTATGTTGCAACAACGTGCGGCTCATAAATACCATTCTCCTTTGTTGTGGACCAATACCTGTTGTAGTCATCAAAGAGTAGGGGAAACCAATATAGAAGCAGGAAAACGTCGCTTGTTTGAAGAAATGGGTTTTACTGCTGATTTGAAAGAGTTGTTTCATTTTATTTACAAAGCACCTTTCGATAATGGTTTAACCGAACACGAATTAGATCATGTGATGATTGGGTATTCCAATGAAAATCCAGTAATCAATAAAGAAGAAGTGGAAAGTTGGAAATGGATGTCCATTGAAGCAATCAAAGAAGATATGACAGCCAACCCAAATGATTATACCGTTTGGTTCAAAATTATATTTGATGAATTTTATCACTTTCTCGAAGAAAATAAACTCTAACCTATTACCCATAACCTATCACCTAAAACCCAAAACAATGAAAGTAACCGTATCAAGAAAAGCCCATTTTAATGCTGCGCATCGTTTGTATCGTAAGGATTGGTCTATGGAGAAAAATCAGGAAGTTTTTGGGAAATGCAACAATCCTAATTTTCATGGACACAATTATGAATTGATTGTCTCAGTTACTGGTGAAGTTGACAAGGAAACAGGTTATGTGATAGATACCAAAATTTTATCCGATTTAATCAAAGAACATATTGAGGAAGCTTTTGATCATAAAAACTTAAATGTTGATGTGTCCGAATTCCAAGATTTAATTCCAACAGCGGAGCATATTGCGTATGTAATTTGGCAGAAACTTCGTGTGTTAATTGCTTCCGATAAAGATTTGGAAGTTACGTTATATGAAACACCACGTAATTTTGTAACTTATAAAGGCGAATAATATGAGTATTCAAATTGGAGATAAAGTCCCTAGTTTTACAGCCAAAAAGCAAGATGGTGGTACTTTTGATTTGAATGATTATTTGGGAAAACCTTTGGTAATTTATTTTTATCCCAAAGATTTTACGCCAGGTTGTACTACACAAGCGTGTAGTTTTCGTGATTTTTACCAAGATTTTCAAGATTTAGGTGCTGAAGTTATTGGAATTTCTGGTGATACCGCTGCTTCTCATGAGGCTTTTCAATCGAAATACAAGTTGCCTTTTATTCTACTTTCTGATTACGATAGAAAAATTAGAAAAGCTTTCGGGGTTCCTACGAGTTTATTCGGTTTGTTGCCGGGTCGTGTAACGTATGTGGTTCATCCCGATGGAACTATAAAAATGGTTTTTAATAGCATGAGTGCCAAAAATCATATTACTAAGGCTTTGGAAATGGTTCGTGAATTTTAAAAGTAGTTTATAAAAACTTTATAAAAAAACCTCAATTGTATTAAATTGAGGTTTTGTTTTTATTGGAATTGGTAGCCTGTTTCTTTCATTTGAGAAAAAGCATTTGTACCTAAATCTGTGGCTATTGCTCTTCCGTCTAGTTTAGAATTTACTGGGCTTTTCGCTTTTAAATATTCTTCTAGCGCTTGATGTAAGGTATAGGGTTGAATTGTGACATCTTTTGCATTTTTCATACGGCACATAGTTTCTAATGGTTCGCCGGTTCTGTTGCAAGACGCCATGGTGTAGGTCTTTTCTAAATCGAGCGGTTTGCCTTGAATTTTTATTTCTTAAATTCTTTTGCCGTTTTCTAATGAACTATTGAATTTAAGAGTTAGTCCTGAAAAGCGCACTAGCCAACCACCAAATCGATTTTCATATTCTTTGGCAAAGACATTGTTGATTTCTTTTTCCAGCCAATTTTTTATTTGATGTCCTGTTACCTTACCCGTTTTCATGTGTTCGTTTACGGGTAGCATTCGCCAGATATCGTCTTTAGTAATTGCTTTTTTACCTGTTTCATCAGGAACAATTGGAACACCAAATCTAAAGCCATTTGAAGTTGCGAAATCGGCCCCTGTTTTCCATAGTAAGGCATCTGTAATTAGATTGTCCATTGGGTTTTCTACTACTAAATAACGGTATAAAGGTGTTGTGGTATGTCCTACTATTTGTTGCATTTCTTTTTGGTATGGCCTTAGCGCTTGATTCACTAATTTTTGTATTTTTAGATTTGCTTTTGTTTTTTCTGGATTAACATCCATTAGTTCGTATGAAAAATTTATCATTTTTTTATTTTTCATTTTGATGTCTAATTTTCCTAAAAACGAACCAAAAGCTCCAGGTTCCACTACATAGCTGTATTTGCCTTTGATTGGTTTTCTAATCCGTTCGTGTGTGTCGCTACCTAATATAAAATCGACCTCTTTTGTAATGGGATTGTTGGCAAGTTGAACTTGTTTGGCAATACCGATGTGTGTTATTAAAAACAACAGCTCTACTTTTTCTTCCTTTTTTAGTTTGGAAATGAGGGTTTTTAAATTTTCTTGAACGGGTGTGAATTTAATCCCTTCGCTGTATTTTGGATTTTGTCTTTCGGGAATTTCTGGGTCGTTGTATGCGATAAACCCTATTTTAATTCCCTTTTTTTCTGTAATCCAATACGGAGGGAATAGTGGTTTTTGGGTTTCTTCATCGAACATATTCGCTGCAATTACATTCGAATTGTAATTGTTCATGATTTGTATCATGATTTTTTTTCCATAGATTACTTCCCAGTTTCCTGGAATCAGTAGGTCATATTCCATTGCTTGTACAATAGGTGGGAAAATACTTCCTTTTGAAAGCATGCTTGCACCACTTCCTTGAATTAGATCTCCAGCATCAATAAAAATTGTGCCTTCAGGGTTTTTGTTTTTTTGTTCGTCTACTAAGGTTTTTATTATGGCTAATCCACCTGCTTTTTTAAATACTATCGAATCATTTTCTACATAAAGTTCTTCGTGAGGATTTAGGTAGGCGTGAATGTCGGTGGATTGTAAAATTGTAATATTTTTTTCTTCCGTATTTTCTTTTTTTTCACATGCGGAAAATACTATTAGTGCTGCTATTGCGATTGTTATTTTTTTCATTTTTTAAAGAGTTATGGTTTTGTATCCTAGTTCTTGCAAGCCGAATATGTAGGTTAGTCCATTGGTTGTACTTTTCATTTCAGATGGCAGGAGAGTAGGATTTATGTCTAGTTTTTTCAAGGATAATCCGCATGCCAAGATTTTAAATTGTTTTTGATTAATTGCTAATTGAATTTGTGATTGCAGTTTGTTATTGGATGTAATTTCTTGAATTACTTTTCTACAGATAACGATTTGAAAATCGATTTTATTACTTCTTGTTTTGAATTCCATACCTGTTTGAATGGCTGCTTTCAAGTGTTCGACATTTCTGACTAAAAGTGCATACTTTCCTTTCTTTTTAATTGCTTGTTCGGTTTTTTTTATTTCTTGTTTTGTTTGAGCTGTTGCCTTTGGAATGAACCAAAGAAAGCTACTAATGGTTAAAATAATGATATATTTTTTCATATTTTTTATTTGTTATAAATGCTGTATTCTTTTGGATTGTTGAAAATAAAAAACAATAATCCACCAAAAAGTGCTATGTTTTTCCATAAGGGTCCGTGTAAGATTCCGTTACCCATTTGTACGGTAATTGTAATTGGAATTAGTACTCCAAAAAGTACTATAGCGGCTATTCGGGTATAGATTCCTAGTAATAAAGCTGTGCCAAAGAGCAGTAGTACAGAGCCCGTTATGATACCTAAAGTGTAAGGGTCGCCAAAAAAAGTTGCTGTATTTTTAAGGACAGCGTTGTTTATTCTGTTAGCTACTTTATCGGGGTGAAGTAGGTGTGATGCACCTGCTACAATAAAAATGCCACTTAATAAAATGCGTAGGATTAGAACGGAAAATCCGTTCACTGAAATTTTTGTATTCATTTTTTTTCTAATTTATTGATTATACGTTTTTTTAAATTCAACGATAATACTAACCAATTAGAAACTGTTTATGTAATAAGTAAGTAGGGATTTTTTCTTTTAGCAGCGTGAAAAAAGGAACAGCTTGTGATTTTTTTTCTGTTGTATTTTTTGTGTAAGTTGCAGAAAATTTTTCAGCAGGTAGAAGAATTTTTTGTTTTTCTTTTTTTGTAGTTGCCTGCTCGGTAACTTTACAAAAGGTATTGCAAACTCTTTTATTTGCTCCAGTATTTGAGTTATTAGTAGTTTCAGCAATTGGAGTCCATGATTTTATTTCTTTTTTTAATGCACAAGGAATTAGTACTGCCAAAGTGAGTACTATTACTGCGAATTGTGCTATAGAAAACTTTTTTAAGTTCATGATTGGCAAATTTAAGAAATCTAAATTGAGTTGGTGTAACAAAAGTTACGCAGTAATTTTTTTAATTCTATTTTATTTCAACTAATCTATTAACTTTGTAGTTCTCATTAAAAATATTTACGTGTATCCCTTAACATTTTATCCAATTTTAAAAGAGCGTATTTGGGGCGGAACCAAATTGCAATCGCATTTGCACAAAGCTATTTCATCGGAAACTACAGGTGAGAGTTGGGAAATTTCAACGGTTTCTGGTGCTATTAGCGTAGTGAATCAAGGTGTTTTGGAAGGAAAAAATCTAAATGAACTTATCGATTTGTATCCCGAAGCTATTTTGGGAAAATCGGTTGTGGCTCGTTTTGGGAAGCAATTTCCTTTGTTGTTCAAGTTTATTGATGCCAAAGAAGATTTATCCATTCAATTGCATCCAAATGATGAATTAGCTCAAAAACGACACAATTCCTTCGGGAAAACGGAAATGTGGTATGTCATGCAAGCGGATACGAATTCGCGTTTGGTGGTTGGTTTTAAAAAAGCGATTACTCCTGAAATTTATTTGCACCATTTACAGCAAAAGCAGTTATTGGATTTGTTACAAGAATATCCAGTGCAAGCTGGCGATGTTTTTTTTCTGGAAACAGGAACGGTTCACGCTATTGGTGCTGGGGTTTTGATTGCTGAAATCCAACAAACTAGTGATGTTACGTATCGTATTTACGATTGGGATAGAGTAGATGCTGAAGGGAAAAGTCGGGAACTGCATACGGATTTAGCATTGGAAGCGATTAATTTTGATACAACAGCTTCTAAAATCTCTTACGAATCTAAAGTAAATGAAATAACTTCTGTAGTTTCTTGTCCGTATTTTGTTACTCAACAATTGGTGTTGGAAGGCCATTTTCATTGGAACCCATCCAAAGATTCGTTTACTGTTTTTATGTGTGTTTCAGGAAGTTTTGAACTGCTTTATAAGGATGAAAAATATAGTTATTCTAAAGGTGATACCGTTTTGTTACCAGCTTGTATTACTGAAATTCAATTTTTTGGAACGGCTACTTTATTAGAAATTTCTATCTAATGCCTTTTTGTAACGATATATTGTGTAATTTTGCGTCGAATTTTAAATTAAAATACAATGGCAAGCGTTAAAAACTTGAAAAAAGAAATCAACTACGTATTAGGCGACATCGTGAACATCGTTTATGTTTGGGAAATGACTAATGGTGGAAAACCAACAGAAACTTCAGATCAATTAGTTGATACTATCTACGAAACTTTTGATTCTTTAATGACAAGAGCAAATCAAAAAGACGTTGAGAACAAAAAAGCGCATTTCAAACAAATCCGTAAGGAATACGAAGCTGCTGCTAATCAATTTGTTGCAAAAATTAACGAATTAAACTAAAAAAAAGCGATAAAAAAGTGCCAATATTTTTTGGAAATTTAATTTTCAGAACTATATTTGCACCGCAATAAAGTTCACGGATTGACTGGAAACAATTAATTAGAACTTTAGTTTTGCCGGTGTAGCTCAGCTGGCTAGAGCAGCTGATTTGTAATCAGCAGGTCGTGGGTTCGAGTCCCTCCATCGGCTCAAAAAGGAAAGTGAAAGCTTTCCTTTTTTTGTTTTTATACTTTTCTTGTTTTTTTATAAACGAATTAGAGTTTCAAAAAAAAACGACCCCGTTTTGGAGTCGTTTTATTTATTTGTTAGCTTTTCTTTCTTCCATGTGTTTGGTTAGCATTTTTCCGTATTTGGAATTGGCTACTTTTGGTGATAGTTTTTTAGCTACTTCTTCTAAATACGAAATATTTATATCCGCAATTTCAGATAAGGCAATGTAAGGTGCTACTTCATATTCGCCGTGAGTAGCTGCAAAATTAGCTGCAAAACGGTATTTTCTGATTAATAATTTTTCATATGCAGCGTCAATACTATCCGCAGTTTTTTGGTTGAAATTAAATTCGTTGTTCAGTCGTTTTTCAATTAAAGTTAAATTTTCCGTAGTGAACTTTTGATTCATTTCATTGAATTTTTGTAACAATTCGTGGTTTTTTGAACCTGTAATTTTGGCATCGGCATAAAATTGCTTTAATGTGGTTTTTAACTCCATTTTACCTGGTTCGGCGAAAAAAGGCAAGTTGTTGTCAATAGAATTGGTTTGCCCTCTATCAAGAAAGATATATAACATTTCTGGTTCGTCAAGTGCAATGTTGCTTTCAAAATTAGTGTCTTTTCCTTTGAAAATGATACTATCCAAAATTACTAAAGTAGAATCCTGAATTTTTTGGATATAAATTTTTCCTTGACTTAATCCTTTGATATTTCCGGTTAATTGTAATCCTGCAACATCGTTGTTCTCTTTGTTACAAGCGATAAAAACTAACATAATACTTGCTAAAAGCGCTAATTTCTTCATTTTATGATATAGAATTGAATTGATAAATTTTTTATTTTGGTGCAGCAATTTCCATTAATAATGCTGCTAAAAGTGCGCCATAAGTTCCAACTACATAGCCGAAAACAGCTAATAAAACACCAACACTAGCTAACGATGGATGAAATGCTGATGCTACAATAGGTGCTGATGCCGCTCCACCAACATTGGCTTTACTACCAACGGCTAAAAAGAAATAAGGTGCTCGAATTATTTTAGCAACACCAATTAATAATGCCACGTGAAATGCCATCCAAATAAGTCCAACTACTAATAAACCTGGGTTTTTTAACACGGAACCTAAGTCCATTTTCATTCCGATAGAGGCTACTAATATATAAATGAATACACTTCCAATTTTACTGGCTCCAGCGCCTTCATATTGCTTTAATGATGTAAACGAGAACGCAATTCCTAAAAAGGTAGCAATGGTTACCATCCAAAAGAAACGATCGCCAAAAGTAGACCAGAAAGAAGTTAAATCATTGACCACATCAAAATTTGCGGATAAATAAGAAGAAATACTATTACTTCCCCAATGTGATAGTCCAACTGCAGTAAACGCGATAGCTAAAATAATCATTAAATCTGTTAGACTTGGATTTCTGGTTACACCAGCGCTATAAGTTGACACTTTTTCTTTCAATTCTTCAATAGCAGAATTGTCTGCTTTCAACCATTTGTCAATTTTTTCTTTTCTTCCAATACCAAATAATAAAACGGCCATCCAAATATTGGCCACTACAATATCAACTAATACCATAGCGCCATATTTTTCTTGGTTGTATTTGAAAATCTCAAGCATTGCCGCTTGATTAGCGCCACCACCAATCCAACTTCCAGCTAAAGTTGTTAAACCACGCCAAACCGCATCAGGTCCAGCACCACCAACAGTTTCAGGTGAAAAAATGGATACAATTAAAATAGCAATTGGTCCACCTAAAATAATCCCAACGGTTCCAGTGAAAAACATTATTAAAGCTTTCGGACCTAATTTGAACATTGCTTTTAAGTCGATGCTCAATGTCATCAAAACCAATGCTGCTGGTAATAAAAAACGACTGGCTACATAATAAATGTTTGATTTTTTTGTTACCAATTCTCCGTTTTCGCCTAATTCTTTCCATTCTGGAGAAATTATATTTAAGGAACTAAAAATTGATGGTAATAAATAACACATTAATAACGATGGAAAAATGATGTAGAATTTTTTCCAAAATCCTTCTTTGATCGAAGAGGTATAGAAAACAAATCCCAATAACAACATGAGTAGTCCAAAAACTATGGTATCGTCAGTAAAAAATGGTGTAGTTTGCATGCTTTATGATTTGATGGCAAAATAAAGAAAAAATCCTCAAAATACTATCGATTTTGAGGATTTTAATGTTTTTAAGTTAAAAAAGATTAGCCTTTTAACCATGCATCACGAACTGCTTTTTTGCTGTCGTCTGTTGCGGTGTAGCCTTCTTGCTCGTCTGTTGGCATTTTTACAACGCCTTTTAGTTCCATATCTTTTCCATCACGGTTGATTTTAACTGTCATAGCATCACCGTCTTTCCAGTTCATGCTGCTCATGATTAAATCGTAGATATTGTCTAAGTTGTAATTGGTTCCGTTGAAAGCCAATACTTTATCGTTATTTTTGATTCCTAAAGTAGTCATGAATTCGTTTAGTTCAATTCCCGGTAAAATCATGATTTCTTTGGTTGAAGGATTTACCGTAATATATGGTGTTTGACCTTTTAAGAATGGATTGCCTGGTACTTTGTAAGTAGTTTCAGAAACGCCCATTTTAGCAAAGAATTCTTCGTAAGGAATTGGTGTATCACCTGCTACATATTTGTTTAAAAATTCTCCAACAGCCGGATAGGTTAATTGTGTAATTTTTCCGAATAATTCTTCATCTTTAAACGCTTTTTTAGCGCCGTATTCTTTCGATAAATCTTGCATTAAGTTCAAGATTCCTTTTTGTCCATTGCTGTTTTCTCTGATTAAGATGTCAACGCACATAGCAATTAAAGCTCCTTTTTGGTAAACGTTGTAATATTCGTCTTTATAAGGTGCGTTTAGTACGTTTTTACTCATTTTGGTAAAGCTCAAGTTGTCGTTCATTTGGCGCGATTGTAAAATTTTGCCCGACATTCTTTTGTAGAATTCTTCTTCTGAAATTAAATCTTGGTTTACTTGGAATAAATTGGCGAAATATTCGGTAACGCCTTCGTACATCCATAAATGTTCCGACATTTTTGGTTGGTTGTAATCGAAGTTGTGAATTTCCAATGAGTGAATCGTTAACGGTGTAACAATATGGAAAAATTCGTGAGAAACTACATCTTTTAATTGCTCTTGTAGCATTTCTAATCCCATCATTTCTGGCATTACTACTACAGTTGATGTTGGGTGTTCTAACGCACCAAAACCTTTAGCATCGCCAGGTTTCGCATCAGCTAAATACAATAAGATAGCGTATTTTTTAGTGGCATCAAATTTACCTAAGAAATTCTTTTGCGCACGCATCATGGTTTCCATGTTTGGCGTTATGTCTTTGGCAGTATATCTTTTATTTGGAGAATACACGCTGATAATGATTTCCATGTCATCAATCATGAATGTAGTGATATCAGGACGCGAATACATGATTGGCATATCAACCAATTCTGAATATCTTGTTGAATAGAAAACATCAGAAGTGTTGCTATTGTCTTGGTCTACCATAGCAGAAACTCCTAATAAATGCTCTGGATGCGTTACGGTTAATTTGTAAGGTGTTTCTTTTTTATTTTGGAAGTAACCCACGAAACCATGCAAATTCAATACGAAATTTTCATTGGCTAAGATATTGGTTCCCGCTGGAGAAAAGATTTCATGAACTCCAGTTCCTTCTGTATCGTAAGTATCGTTTACTAAATACGTGATTTTTGCAATTTTTTTAGCGTCATCAATTTTATATGAGTTTTCGTCTAATTTTGATACTCTTAAACTGTTTCCAGCAGTATCATAAGCTTTGAAATTTTCAATGAATCTCCCGTAATCATCTTCTGAATAGGTTCCAGGAACGATTTTTGGGACACTAAAAGTGGTGGTTTCTGTGGAGAATGTTGGAGGAACGATGGTTACTCTAACTTTGTCTTCTGTAACATTGATTAAGTCGATAGTAACATCAACTGTTTCATTTTTTTGGGCTGTTGGTGTTGTTTTACAACTCCATAAAACACTTACTAGGGCAAGTGTGAAAAGTATTTTTCTCATTTTAGTACTACTTGTTTGTATATAAGTAGCGCAATTTACTAAAATGTTACGATTATCGCTTCGAAATTTTATTGTGTGTGATTTGGCGCTGTAAGGTGCATTTGAATCTGTCGATTCCATTTGCGCGAAGTTTGGTGTGTTTAGTGGCTCTTCCTTGTACGCGTTTGCGCCACATTTTGAAACTGGATGGTTTCATTTCTCTACGCATCATTTCGATAGTTTCTTGTTCAGAAATACCAAATTGAAACGTAATGGCATCAAAAGGTGTTCGGTCTTCCCAAGCCATTTCTATGATTCTGTCGATTTGCTCTTCATTAAATACTTTCATGGTTCAAATTTCGGTAAAGCAAAAAAAAACGCTTGATAAACAAGCGTTAAATTTTAATCAAATTTATTTTTGAAATAGTATTTGCTATCTAGTTCGTCATCTTCAATAGGGTTGAATTTTACGGGTTTTGGTTTTGGTTTGCTAGCGGTTGCTTTTTTCTTCCACAATTCAAAATTGTCTTTTGATAATCGTTTGCGCATTAATTCGGTTACATCGTTTTCTACCAGTCCGAATTCTTCTTTAATCACTTCAAAAGGTTTTTTTTCCTCTTGCGCCATGCTGACAACTCTTTCTAATGTTTCGTTGTCTAATTCTGAAATTTTTCTCTTTTTCATTACCTGAAAAATTAATCTTGATTTTTTTAAAGGATTAATAATGTCAATATTACTAAAAAAATAGTTTCGAAAAACGGAAGTGTTTATTTTTTTTTAATTCTTAAAAATCAGCTGTAATTGTCTATATTTTTAGTGAATATTTATAAAATCGTTCGGAATGTTAGATTTATTCTAGCATTTTTTGGCGAAGTGCTTTTGGGTAATTGATGTTTGTAGTGTATTTGGCTGCCTTCTTTCATAAGCAATAAGCTTCCATGTGTGAGTTCGAGATTGCATTTGTACTCTTTATTTGTATGATGTTTGATTTGGAATTTTCTTGTTTCGCCTAAGCTAATCGAAGCGATTATTGGATCTCTACCTAGTTCTTTTTCGTTATCGGCGTGCCAACCGTTGCTGTCTTTTTCGTTTCGGTACAAATTGGCTAAAACGGTAGTGAAATTTTGGTTACAAATTTTTTCGATTTCGGTTTTAAGAAACATGATGCTGCTGTTCCAAGGTTTTGGATACATAGTTAAACCCGAATACGAATAAGGTTTTCCTTCATTTCCAAAAAGACAAGTTAATCGCGGTTGGAGAATTTTCTTTCCAAAAATAGTGATTTCATCGTGTTGCCAAGGCGTTTCTTCTAGTAGTTTTTGGAATAAATCATCGGCTGTTTCATTGGAAATGAAATTGGGATACCATTCAAAAACAGCATCTGGCAAATTCAAATTTATTTTTTCATTTGGGAATAAATCTAGCATGGTTAGGTATATTGGTAAGCCCAAAATAACAACGCCACTTGTAAAGGCAAACGAGCCAAACGCAAGAATTTTGGAACGCCTAAACTCGCTTTTTCATTGGCATACATATATAAATTGGCAGGAAAAATCAAAACTAACAATACACAAATTCCCCAAGCGCCATAAGATTTTGTAGCTGGAAATAGTAAAAGTATGCCAAAAACAATTTCTAATAGACCTGAAGCATAATTTAAAAAAGGTTTGAATGGAAATTGTTCAGGAATAATCTTCAAATACAATTTTGGTACTCTAAAATGGTTCAATCCTGCGATAATGTACAAAATTGCCATGAGGTATAAATGCCAAGGTGCTGTCATAGTTGATCAATTAACCCTACTAAAGTACACTTTTTATTTTCCTTTACCAAGTTTACTGTTCATAATTACGATAGCAGCAAGAATTAACAAAATCCCAAACCACTGTAATGCGATTACTTGTTCGTTTAAAATAAAAAATGCCATTAAAACAGATACAGGTAATTCTAAAGACGAAACAATACTTCCTAATCCCAATCCTGTGCTAGGAAATCCAGCATTCATTAAAATAGGTGGGATTATTGTACCAAAAAGCGCTAAAATTATTCCCCATTTAGCAAAAATTTCAAAATTAAAAGGTGTTACTTGTGTGAAAATAGCAAAGAAAAACACTACAAAAGCACCGCCTAAAAGCATGTATAAACTTCGTTGTGCCGTTGAAATTCCTAATGCAATTTTATTGGCAGTAAACATGGTTGTGGTAAAAGAAGCTGCAGCTAACATTCCAAAAACCAATCCTTTCCAGTCTAAATTGATTTCGCTATTGAGTAAGTTGGTTGCCAATAAAGTTCCGATCAAAACAATCAATACTGAAATTATTTTTTGGTTGGAAGGTCTTTTTTTATCTAAAAACCATTCCAATAAAACGCCCATCCAAACGGTTTGCATAAGAAGCACAATAGCAATGGAAACATCGATAAAGCTTACGCATAAATAATAGAAAACACTGGTCATGCCTAGCGAAGTTCCTGCTACCATTAATTGGAAAATGTTTTTGGGAGTAGCTTTTACTACTTGGTTTTTGTTTCTAGTTTTTTGGAATAAATTGATTAGTAACATACCAAGTATTCCATATACAAATTGGGCTGTGGTTACTTCAGCTGTGGTGAAATCTTCTTTATAGGCTAGTTTTACAAACGTGGCTAGCATTCCATAACTGGTTGCTCCTAATCCTACTAAAAAAACACCTTTTATTATATTGTTGTTCGACATGTCAAAAATTTTAGGGGCGCAAAGATAGGGAAAAAGAAGATAGATTTTAGAGGTTAGATTTTAGAAGATAGAAGTTAGATATAGGATTTAAGATTAACTTTCTGCAATTTCTTTAATTGTAGCCAAACCTTTTCCAAATGTTTCATTGAAATAGTCCCAATATTGTTCTGCAATATCCATTTCCACTGTAATGATTGTACTTCCGTTTTGCTCTGTTAAGGTGTAATTTTCTTTGGCACCTGTCCACGCTTTGGCTTCTTCGTCTAAAGGTTGTTCTTCGAAATTTTTTAGATTGCCAATATGTGTGAAATGCATTTTTTCATTTGGAACAAGCGTTGTTAATTCGCTGTACATGCCGTCACCATTTGGCGTTAAAAAATGTACTCGTTCACCTTGTTTCCATGAAGATTTCGCATAAGAACCTTCGCAGAAAGCGGCTGTCCATTTGCGGTAATTCTCGTCTGTCCACATGGCGTTCCAAACTTTTTCTTTGGGTGTTTTTATTGTGATGGTGAAGGTTTGTTGTTTCATTAGACGTTTTTTTAGTTTTGATTTTCTATAAATTGTTTTAAAGTAATTGAATGTTTTTATAGGTTTTGAAATTATTTAATCAAATATAAGAAATACTTAGTAAATGTATCTTTTACCAATTGGTCAAAAATGAGTAACTTAGCAACATCAGGAGTAATTCATTTTAATGTTATGAAGTTTTTATTTTCTTTATTATTTGTTTTGTTTTCTTCACTTGCTGTTTGCCAAAAAGTGGAAATCACGTTTAAAAGCGTAAATCAAGATTCAATTTTTAACTATTTGGCAAAATATAAAATTTCGTACGATTTGGATGATTTGGCAATTTTGAAAAATATTAAAGTTTTTAGTAATTACTCTGTAACCGAGCGATTAGCCGTACCTGAAGCTTATTTTTTTAATACAGATGGTTTTTTGCTTAAGAATAAAAATAAAGGGGTAAGCTGTGGTGCTACTGTAAAAGATTTATCTAAAATAATAAAAAGTAAGATTGATTCTAATCAAAGGCTTTCTAATTGGTTTGATGAACTTACTTTTTTAGGAAACGAAACTTTTCTTTCGGAAAAGTATGATCTTTATATACTTATTAATTGGGCTCTTTTTTTGGATTCCTATAACGAAACATCATTTAATTGGTATCGTTCATTAAAAGAAAAAAAAGATTTAAAAATTAAAGTGATTTTGGTTAATTTGGATGTACAAGAAAGTTGGGATTTAACAGAAGGGCAAAAACAATTTTTAGGGATTTAAGTCAAAATATAAAACCTACAAGGAATTTAAATCCTTGCAGGTTTCATTTAGTTAATTATAAGATTCCGAAACAATTTCAGAGTAACAATCTTCTTACTTCAAAGTTTCAAAACTTCTCTTAACAAAAGCCGTTAACTCTTCTCCTTTTAATAAACCTTGCGAAAGTTTGGCTAAATCTAAGGCTTGTTTTACCAAGTCTTTTTGAATGTCTTCTGAACTGTTTAAAATGTTGGTTGCTAATTCCGAATTGGTATTTACAACTAAATTATACATTTCTGGAAAGTTGCCCATGCCAAACATCCCGCCGCCGCCAGACGCACTCATTTCTTTCATTCTACGCATGAATTCGGGTTGGGTAATGATGAATGGTGCTGCATTGCTGTCTAAATTTTCTAGTTGTACGGTATAGTTTTCTTTTGGAACTACGGTTTCAATTGACGTTTTTAGTTTTTCTTTTTCGTCATCTGATAATTTAGAAATGGTTTCTTCTTCTTTCTGAATTAGTTTGTCGATATGGTCCGCATCTACACGAGCAAAAGTTAGATTTTCATTGTCTGCTTCTAATTTTTGGATTAAATGCGATACAATTGGAGAATCTAATAACAATACTTGATAGCCTTTTTCTTTGGCAATATCAATGTAGCTGTGCTGTGCGTCTTTGTTCGAAGCGTAAAGCACAACTAGTTTTCCGTCTTTGTCGGTTTGGTTGTCTTTTAAGGCTTCTTTTAATTCTGCTAACGTATAATATTTGTCTTCAGTTGTTGGATATAAAACGAAATCAGCTGCTTTTTCGTAGAATTTTGATTCCGAAAGCATTCCGTATTCCAATACTACTTTGATGTCGTTCCATTTTTGTTGGAAATCTTCTCGGTTCTCGTTGAATAACGATTTCAATTTATCCGCTACTTTTCTAGTGATGTAATTTGATATTTTCTTTACATTTCCATCGGCTTGTAAGTACGAACGCGATACATTTAATGGAATATCTGGCGAATCCACAACTCCTCTCAACATCATTAAGAATTCAGGAACAATTCCTTCCACATTATCCGTTACATACACTTGATTTTGGTACAGCTGAATTTTATCTTTCTGAATTTGTAAATCGGCTGATAATTTTGGGAAATACAAAATTCCTGTTAAGTTGAACGGATAATCCACATTCAAATGGATGTTGAATAACGGTTCGTCAAATTGCATTGGATACAATTCACGGTAGAAATTTTTGTAATCTTCAGCTGTTAAATCACTTGGTTGTTTGGTCCAAGCTGGATTTGGATTGTTGATGATGTTATCTACATCAACGTATTCGGTTTTGTAATCTTCTGGTGCATCTTCTGGTTTTGGAAGCGCTTCTTTTTTCGTTCCAAATTTAATCGGAATCGGCATGAATTTGTTGTATTTGGTCAACAACTCACGAATTTTAAATTCTTCCAAAAACTCTACCGAATCATCCGCAATATGAAGAATAATTTCTGTTCCTCTCTCGGTTTTATCATGAGGTACTAAAGTAAATTCCGGACTTCCGTCGCAGGTCCAATGTACGGCTGGTTCGTCTTTGTATGATTTTGTGATGATTTCTACTTTCGAAGCCACCATAAAAGCGGAGTAAAATCCTAACCCAAAGTGCCCAATGACACCTGAATCTTTGGCTGAATCTTTGTATTTTTCTAAGAATTCTTCCGCTCCTGAGAAGGCGATTTGGTTGATGTATTTTTCTACTTCATCAGCGGTCATTCCTAAACCTTGGTCGATGATGTGTAGTTTTTTACCTTCTTTATCAATTTTGATTTCAATCATTGGATTACCATATTCCACTTTGGCTTCTCCAATACTGGTTAAATGTTTTAATTTTAAAGTAGCGTCGGTTGCATTAGATACTAACTCACGAAGGAAAATTTCGTGGTCGCTATACAAGAATTTTTTGATTAAGGGAAAGATGTTTTCTACAGAAACATTAATTTTTCCTGATGCCATTTTTTAAAATTTTTAGTTAAACAATTTGTTGAAATTTGTTGTTCAAAACCAATACCAAAGTTGTTGAACTGACAAAATGACGTAAAAATAATAACTTCAATAGTGCTCGTTTTTATGCGTATCTTTGTTAGACTAATTAAATTAAGTGTACTATGAAGAAAATTGTAATGTTTTTTTTACTATTAGGTTTATGTGCTTGTAAATCTAATCCAACAACAAGTTTGGATAAAAAAGCAGAGGTTGCTATTAAGGGTACATGGGAAATCACCTCTGTAAGTTATCCGGGCTCTGATGTAATTTCGGTGAATTCATTTGAAATTGCTGATTCCAAATGTTTTATTGGTAGTAACTGGAAATTTGTATCGAACAATAATACGGGTACAATGGCTATTCAGAAAAGGGATTGTCCTTCGTTTAGCTCGCCAATTACTTGGTATATTAACAAAGAAGGTAATTTTGTTATGAAAGTATTGAATGCCGGTGAAAAAGCTAAGCGAGTAAGAGAAGGTTATGTGTTAAGAGTAGCTAATCAAACTGCGACTTCTTTTCAATTGGTAGATAGAATAGTTGTTGGGGGAAGCTCAGCGGATGTGGTTTATCAATTTGTTAGAGTTAACTAATTTTAAAATTTAAATTATGAAAAAAATAAGTGTTTTATTACTTGTGTCGTTTTTATTTAGTGGATTACTTTCTAGCTGTGATGCTACAAAGAATGCTAATCGCACCCAAAAAGGAGCGGCTATAGGTGCTGTTGCTGGTGCTGTCGTTGGCGGTGTTTTAGGAAATAACTTAGGTAAAGGCGGTAATACCGCTTTAGGAGCTGTAATTGGTGGTGTTGTTGGTGGCACTGTTGGTGGTGTTATTGGAAATAAAATGGACAAACAAGCTCGTGAAATTGAACAAGCGCTACCAGGTGCTGAGGTAAATAGAGTAGGAGAAGGAATTGTATTAGTTTTAGGAGAAAATGCCGTTCTTTTTGATACTAACAAATCAACATTAACATCATCAGCTAGGGCAAATTTAGATAAATTGATTCCTGTTTTTGAAAGTTATTCTGATACTGATATTGTGATTTACGGCTATACAGATAGTACAGGTAGAGTAGCTTATAATCAAACATTGTCAGAGCAACGCGCCGCATCAGTACGTTCCTATTTGGTAAGCAAAGGATTAAAAACAAGTAGAATAAAAACGAAAGGAATGGGCGTAAATGATCCAATAGCAACTAATGAAACTGTGGAAGGAAGGAGTAAAAATCGCCGTGTAGAGTTTACTATAACCGCAAATGAAAAGATGATAGAAGATGCTAAAAAGGAAGTGGAAAATTAAATGTTTTTAAATAAAAAATCCTTAGAAAAAAACATTCTAAGGATTTTTTAGTTTTGGGTTGGTAATTTATTTTTAATAATATTCATTAAATTTATAAACAATTCCTGCTGTTACATTATAAGTAATTCCAGTAAATGAATTTACAGCATCTGTATAAGAGAAACTTCCATCAAAATTATAATGTTGTGAAATATTAAATATTACAGAGGTATCAACGGTGAAGTACAAACCATCAGTTATTCTAAATCTTGGAGTTAAACCAGCAATAATATTTACTAGATTATCATTGCCCGCATTGTAAGATGATTTTACTAATGAGTACCCAGCACCTGCGTGCGCAATTAAGTTAAAAAAATCTTGACTACTAGCTCTAGTAGTTAATGTGGTTATGTTAGCTGTTCCTTGTAGTGAAAAACGAGTTATATCAATTCCTGTTTTTTCTTCAAATAAAGGATTATCTGTTCTAAATTTATCTGAACCAAAATCTACTTTAATTCCATAATGCTCGTCAAAATCATAGGTGATTCCGGCGCCAAAGTGAGAAAAACCATTGATGTTAGGTTCCATTACTCCATTCAAACCGTAATTGAATTCAATTCCATATTGTGCAAATGAAGATGTCGAGAATGACAATAAAGTCAGCGTAAATAGTAATTTTAAGGTTTTTTTCATTTTATTTTTAAGTTCAAATTTGGGGACTGCAATATAGTTTTGTTTTTTTTAATTTTAAAAATAAATTTTAAAAAATTTTTTGTCATTAAATTATTCTTTTAATTTGTTGTTTTATATTATGCTTCAAGTAAAAAATATTTCATTTTCCTATACTACCGAAATCACAATTTCTTCGGTTGTTTTTACTTTAGCTAAAGGTCAAAATTTAGCTGTAATTGGTGAAAGCGGTTGTGGAAAAAGCACGTTGTTGAAATTAATTTACGGCTTACACGACTTAAATCAAGGCGAAATCTTTTGGAATGAAACCCAAGTTTTAGGACCCAAGTTTCATCTGGTTCCTGGAATGCCATTTATGAAATATTTAGCACAAGATTTTGATTTAATGCCTTTTATTACCGTTGCAGAAAACGTTGGAAAATACCTTTCTAATTTTTATCCTGAAGAAAAAAAAGCTCGAATTGCTGAATTATTGGAAGTAGTTGAAATGTCCGATTTTGCTACTACCAAAGTAAAATTTCTTAGTGGGGGACAAATGCAACGGGTAGCTTTAGCTAAAGTTTTAGCACTCGAACCCGAAGTTTTATTATTAGACGAACCTTTCAGTCATATTGATAATTTTAGAAAGAATAGTTTACGAAGACGTATTTTTTCATATTTGAAGTCCAAAAATATTACTTGTGTTTTGGCTACTCATGATATTCACGATTCGTTATCGTTCGCTGATGAAATTTTGGTAATGAAAAATGGAGCAATTGAAGCTAAAGGAACTCCAAAAGCTGTTTTCCAAAATCCTTCTTCTTTTTATACTGCTTCCTTATTTGGTGATGTTTCCGTTTTAAAAATGAACGGAACAACAAAGTTTATTTATCCATACCAATTTCAATTGGTTCCAAATTCAGGTATACAAGTTGAGGTTGTGCAATCGTATTTCAAAGGCAGTCATTTTTTGGTAGAAGGGAAGTTCGAAAATCAAGCGGTGTTTTTTGAAAGTTTGATGGAATTGTCTTGTGGTAAAGTTGTTTTTTTGGAAGTGAAAGAAGAGTAACATCCCCCTAACCCCCTTCAAAGAGGGAAAAGTTAGCATGATATTTAAGAAATTATGAGAAATAAAATTATCCCATATAATCCAAAGTTAAAAGAGTTAGCTAGAGAATTGAGAAAAAATAGTACACCTGCAGAAATTGTTTTTTGGAAAATGGTAAAGGGAAAAGCTTTGGGTGTAGAGTTCCATAGACAAGTTCCAATGTTAAATTATATAGTCGATTTTTATTGTCACGAAATTGGTTTGGCAGTTGAACTTGATGGGTCTATTCATGATAATGCTTTTTTTGAAGATGCTAAAAGGCAAGGAGACTTAGAACAGCAAGGGGTTACTTTTTTAAGATTTTCAAATGAAGAAGTAATTCATTATAGTCATCATGTATTGAATGAATTGTCTGTTAAAATTTTAGAATTGAATAGTGATTAGAATGAGTTCCCCCTTTGAAGGGGGTTAGGGGGATGTTTTTTAAAAAAAAAAGACCTTCAAACAAATCGTTCAAAGGTCTATTTTCTAATTTCTATCTTCTATTCTCTTTTCCTAATTTTTCAAATGTTTTTCCAAGAATTGATCTTGTTCCCATAACAAATGCAAAATATTTTCTTTCGCTACATAACTGTGTGATTCTTTTGGTAAAATTACCATTCTCACGGGTGCTCCTAAACCTTTTAACGCTTGGAAATAACGCTCGGTTTGTAACGTAAATGTTCCAGGATTGTTATCGGCTTCGCCGTGGGTTAATAACATTGGCGTTTTCATTTTTTCTGCATTCATAAATGGCGACATCCCGTTGTAAATTTGTGGTACATCCCAATAATTTCTTTGCTCACTTTGGAATCCAAATGGCGTTAACGTTCTATTGTACGCACCACTTCTAGCAATTCCACAAGCGAATAAATTGGAATGCGTCAATAAGTTAGCCGTCATGAAAGCACCATAGGAATGTCCGCCAACCCCAACTTTACTCTTGTTAATATAACCCAATTGATCCACCGCATTAATCGCAGCTTCGGCATTGTTTACTAATTGCTCAATGAATGTGTCATTTGGCTCTGATGTTCCTTCTCCAATGATTGGAAAAGCCGCATCATCTAAAACCGCATAACCTCTAGTTACCCAATATACAAAAGAACCGTAGTAAGGAAACGTAAATTCATTTGGATTTTGTGTGCTTTGTCCAGCACTATTTTTGTCTTTGTATTCTCTCGGATACGCCCAAATTAACAACGGTAATTTCTTGTCTTTTTTGGTTCTATCATAACCTGCTGGTAAATATAATGTTCCAGATAAAGTAACGCCGTCTTTTCTTTGGTACGTAATCACTTCTTTATGCACATTTTTCAAACTCTCAAACGGATTTTTGAAGGAAGTAATTGGTGTTAATTTCTTTGATTTCAAGTTTCTGTAATAGTAGTTTGGATATTCGTTTTTCGATTGAATCATGACCAAAACATCTCCTTTTTTCAAATCTTCGATTGACATTAAATCTTCTTTTCTGTCTTTCATGTTTGAAGTGTACAAACGTTTGGTTTTTAATGTGCCAAAATCAAATTCATCAATGAAAGGGAATTGTCCTTCTTTGGTATGACCAGCGCCAATTAAATACCCTTTATTGTTTTCAATAGCGATTACATATCTTCCAAATTCATTTTTCTTCATTTCGAAATTACCCGGGTCAGAATACACATCTTGAGAATTTCTGTCTTCAATGATTTTCGGAGCCATTGCTGGATTGGAAGGATTAATTAAATAGGCTTTAGTATTTCTAGTATCGTACCAACTATCCATTACAATAGCAAAGTTGTTGTTGCCCCACATTACACCGCCGTAACGTTGCGGGATTTTCATCAAACTTTTTGGTGCTTGATTAAATGGTGCTTCCCAAAGGAATAGTTCATCACGAAATTCCACTTTATTTGCTTGGTCGCCACCATCAAGTGCTTCTACGAAATGTAACGTTGCAGGTTGGTCCGCTCTCCAACCCATACTTCTTTTTCCTGTTCTTGTTGAAGAGAACCCTTTTGGCATAATTTCGCTCAATGGCACTTCATTTACTACTTTGATTTCTTTTCCATTACTGTCATAAATAGTAGTTTTTTGTGGAAAACGACTTAAGGGAACAATATAAGAAAACGGTTTTTCAATAGTCGTAATCATCAAATAATTACCATCTGGTGAAAACGTTTCACCTGCATACATTCCAGCAGTTTTGAAGTTTTTTATTGAACCGTTTAAATCAACTGTTTTCAATTCAGAAGTTACCAATGCTTCAAAATTAGCTTCATCTGTTTTGTTTTTCAATAAATCTTGATACGTTCTGTTTTGAGAAACTTTTCCTTCACTTTCCGAAACAATTGGTCCTTTTGGTAAGTCCCTTTTCTCGTCGATTAACTTAGGTTTATTGGCAGGAATTACACGAATCAACAATTGCTGACTGTCTTTCATCCAACTGTATGGATTGCCTAAATTGGCATTCAAATTATCGGAAGTTATTTTTTTGGCTTGCGCTGTGGCTACATCAATTGTCCAAAGTTCAATACCATTTGCAGTAGTATTGGTAAACGCGATTACTTTCTCGTTTGGAGCCCAACTAACATTTGTGATTTTTGCATTCTCAGGCAATCCTTTTACTTGAATTTCGTTTTTATCTTTTACTTTTCTAATTTTTAAGTTATTGATATACGTAACCGTACTAGAAATATTAGTAATTGGGTTGATTCGTAAACCGCCCAAACGCATTTCTTCTTGGTTTAAATCGTCTAAACTTTTGTAAGTGTTGCGGTAGCTTAAAAGCATGTATTCCTTTTTGGTATCCATAGATACACTTGGTGCTCTTTCGAAATCCGCTAGTTCTAAAATTTCTTTTGGAGGTTTTTGGTACGTTACATTTTCTTGTGCTATTCCAATGTAACTCAAGAACAACAAAGAAACCGATGCAATAATTTGTTTCATATATTAGTTGATTTATTTAAAGGTCTAAAAATAATTTTTTCTGAAGGATAAACTCTATATTTTTTGTTAAAAGTTGGTTGCGTTTTTTGATAAATTTTCAATTTTCAGAGTATAATTTATTGTATCTTTAAAATTCGTAAATTTGCGGACTAATATTTCTATTATGTATCATTCTAAAATTACAGGACTAGGCTATTATGTCCCTGAAAATATAGTTACCAATGATGATTTATCAAAAATCATAGATACCAATGACGAATGGATTCAAGAGCGAACGGGCATTAAAGAACGTCGCCATGTGAATTCTTTGGAAGACACCACAACTTCAATGGGTGTAAAAGCAGCTGAAATGGCTATCGAACGCTCAGGATTAACCAAAGACGACATTGATTTTGTAGTTTTTGCTACGTTGAGTCCCGATTATTATTTTCCTGGACCAGGTGTTTTGGTACAACGCGATTTGGGATTGAAAACCGTTGGCGCTTTAGATATTCGTAACCAATGTTCGGGCTTTGTTTACGGAATTTCGGTGGCTGACCAATTCATCAAAACAGGTATGTACAAGAATATTTTGGTTATTGGTTCTGAAGTGCATTCTCGTGGTTTGGATTTTACGACTCGTGGTCGTGGAGTTTCCGTAATTTTTGGTGATGGTGCTGGAGCAGCCGTTTTATCAAGAAGTGAAGATGTTACCAAAGGAATTTTATCCACACATTTACATTCAGAAGGACAACATGCCGAAGAATTGGCTTTAATTGCACCAGGAATGGGAAAACGTTGGGTTACTGATATCATCAAAGATAACGACCCAAATGACGAAAGTTATTATCCGCATATGAACGGACAATTTGTGTTTAAAAACGCGGTTGTTCGCTTTAGTGAAGTGATTAACGAAGGTTTACAAGCCAATAATTTACAGGTTTCAGATATCAATATGTTGATTCCGCATCAAGCGAATTTGCGAATTTCTCAGTTTATCCAACAGAAATTCCGTTTGACGGATGACCAAGTGTTTAATAACATTCAGAAATACGGAAATACAACTGCAGCGTCTATTCCAATTGCGTTAACCGAAGCTTGGGAACAAGGAAAAATCAAAGAAGGCGATTTGGTAGTGTTAGCGGCTTTTGGCTCTGGATTTACTTGGGGAAGTGCTATAATCAGATGGTAGATTTTAAAAGCTGGGAGTTTTGAGTTGGAAGTTTGATAATAGGTCAATTTTTTGTCATTCCGCCAAAGTAGGAATCTCCTACGGAGTAGGCTTCCATTTGAGCGAAGCGAAAACATACTAAAGCGGTTCATTAGAATCGCTTTTTCTTTTTTTCAAAAACTTCTAACTTCTAACCTCTAACTTCCAACTTCTTATTATATTTGCACCTTCAAAAAATAAGGAAAAATGACATTACAAGAAACACTAACAACACACATCCAGCAAGCAGTTCAAAATGTATTTGGTTTAACTATCGAAAAAGTTGAATTTCAAGCTACTAGGAAAGACTTTGAAGGTGATGTAACTATGGTTGTTTTTCCCTTAGTAAAAGCTTTAAAAGGCAATCCTGTTGAAATTGGAACTCAAATTGGAAATTATTTAGTTGCCAATACCATTGAGGTTGAAAAATTCAATGTAGTAGCTGGTTTTTTGAACCTAGTTATTGCGGATGCTTTTTACATCAATTTCTTCAATACAATCAAAGACAACGAAACTTTTGGTTTTGTAAGTTCAAAAGAAGGAGAAAAAGCCGTAATGGTAGAATATTCTTCGCCTAATACCAATAAACCTTTGCATTTAGGTCATATTCGTAATAATTTATTGGGCTATTCGGTGGCTGAAATTATTAAAGCTTCTGGAAAAAAAGTATATAAAACCCAAATCATCAACGATAGAGGCATTCATATTTGCAAATCGATGTTGGCTTGGCAAAAATTCGGAAACGGACAAACGCCTGAATCCACTGGATTAAAAGGAGATAAATTGGTTGGGAATTTTTATGTAGAATTCGACAAACAATACAAAAAAGAAATTTCAGAATTAATCGCTCAAGGAAAAACGGAAGAAGAAGCTAAGAAATTAGCACCGTCCATTTTGGAAGCACAACAAATGTTACGTAAATGGGAAGCTGGTGATGAAGAAGTTGTTGCTTTATGGAAAACCATGAACCAATGGGTTTACGATGGTTTCGAACAAACCTACAAAAACTTAGGTGTTGATTTTGATAGCTATTATTACGAATCGAATACCTATTTACTTGGAAAAGAAGTGGTTCAATTTGGTCTGGAAAAAGGCATTTTCGAGAAAGATCCTGATGGTTCGGTTTGGATTGATTTGACCGAAGATGGTTTGGATAGAAAAATCGTTTTACGTTCAGACGGAACAGCGGTTTACATGACGCAAGATATTGGAACGGCAATCCAACGTGTGAAAGATTTTCCTGATGTTGGTGGAATGGTGTATACCGTTGGTAATGAGCAAGATTATCATTTCAAAGTATTATTCTTAATCTTGAAAAAGTTAGGATTTGATTGGGCAGATAGCTTGTATCATTTGTCTTACGGAATGGTGGAATTGCCTTCAGGAAAAATGAAATCTCGTGAAGGAACGGTAGTTGATGCGGATGATTTAATGGTAGAAATGACCACAACTGCACAAACGATTTCAGAAGAATTAGGAAAATTAGAAGGCTATTCCAACGAAGAAAAAGCGACTTTGTACAAAACCATCGGTTTAGGTGCTTTGAAATATTACATGTTGAAAGTAGATCCGAAGAAACAAATGCTATTCAATCCTGAAGAATCAGTAGATTTTAATGGAAATACAGGACCATTTATTCAATATACTTTTGCCAGAATTCAATCGATTTTAAGAAAAGCGGATTTTGATTATAAAAATGTAGTTTCGAGCGAAATCGAGATACACGAAAAAGAAAAAGAACTAATCAAGCAAATGCAATTGTTTCCAGATGTGATTCAAAGTGCAGCAGCCCAACATAGTCCAGCTTTAATCGCGAATTATACGTATGATTTGGTGAAAGAATTCAACTCGTTCTACCAACAAGTTTCAATTCTAGGAGAAGAAAATCTGGATAAAAAAGTATTCCGAGTACAATTAGCAAAATCCGTTGGAAATACGATTAAAAATGCTTTTTCGTTGTTAGGAATAAACGTTCCTGAGAGAATGTAAGGCGAAGTACGAAGTTGGGTGATAGGTAATTGGTAATAGGTGATGGGTTGATTTCGTGTCATTCCGATGCAAGAGGAATCTCCTAAGAAGTTGGTTGCCATTTGAGCGAAGCGAAAACAATTGTCCTTGATTTTTGTCCTTGAACTTGAATTTTTAAAACATATAAGTCATTTAAGTTTTAAAGTTTAGTTGTTTTGAGATTAAAAGTTCATAAAAGATTTTTTTGATTTTTCAAATTTCTTCAATCTGTGTTCCAAAAAAAGAGAATAGATGTAAGAAGTTAGAAAATAGATTTTGAACTTGATTTTTGAATTTGAACTTGATTTTGATTTTTTTGCTCGCAAAGACGCAAAGACGCAAATTTTAAAACTTTGTGCTACTAATCTGTAAACTGCGACTGCGACTGAAAACTTAAAACATTGGAATTTAATTAATGAACACATCAAAATATTTTTTTCAAGCTCTCGTTGTTACTGTTTTGGCAGCGGTAAGTTTTATTGGTTTCAAAAGTGTGCTTCCAAAAAAGATTTTTTCGGAAACGGGATTACCATCTAAAAATGTGGTGGTGGATAGTTTGCTTTTAGATGCTTTAAATGACGCTGATGCATTAGTTACCAATGATACCATTGCCAATGAAAAAATCCATTTTACTAAAATTGATGGTATTCAATTTCCAACCGAAACTTTTGAAGATTTTAAAGGATTCCAATATCTAGTTCCGTTTTATGAAAAATTACTACAATTGGAAACCGAGCAAAAAGGGAAAGTTCGTATTGCGTATTTTGGTGATTCCATGACGGATGGCGATATGATTGTGCAAGATTTCAGAACTTTATTTCAGCAAAAATTTGGTGGAAAAGGGGTTGGTTTTGTAAATATTACTTCCGAATCTGCGGCTTCACGAAGTTCGTTAGTTCATGAATTTTCGCCCAATTGGAAAACCCAATCGTATTTAAAAATCAAATCGCCTTCGCATCCTTTTGGAGTAAATGGTCATGTTTTTTATGCCAATGATAGTCTAAATGCAGCTTGGGTGAAATTCAAAGCCAATAAAATCCGATTTGCCACGGAATTAAATGAACCCACATTATTTTACGGAAGATCTAAAAATAAAGAAGGGAAAATAAAAGCAGTTATTGGAACAGATACCATTTCCAAAAAATTAAACCCAAATCAAAAACTGAATTTGCTCAAAATTGTAGATGCAAATCCTGCTGCTATGAAAGTCTATTTTAAAGAAGCCGATAGCATTCCTATTTATGGCTTCAATTTTGATGATGGAAAAGGAGTTCACGTGGATAATTTTTCTAGTCGCGGAAATTCAGGTTTACCGTTATCGACTTTCAATGTGGATTTGATGCATGATTTTCAGGAGCAATTGAGCTACGATTTAATCATTTTGCATTACGGAACTAATGTGTTGAACTACGGTTCGTTGAATTACAATTGGTACGAAAAGCGCATGAAAAAAACAGTCGAACATTTGAAAGCGTGTTTTCCTAGTGTAACTATTTTAGTGGTTTCTACTGCTGATAAAGCTACCAAATACGATTTAGAAATGAAAACCGATTCCGCTGTAGTTCCATTAACGACGGCGCAAAAACGGTATGCAATTGCTTCCGAAAGTGGCTTTGTGAATTTATTTACGCTAATGGGTGGTGATGGTTCCATGATACAATGGGTGGAAGAAACACCAGCCAAAGCCAATAAAGATTACACACATTTCAATTTTAGAGGAGCCAAAGAAGTAGCCAATATGTTGTATAACCAAATTAATGAAGGTTACCAACAATACAAAGTGTTGAGAAGTAAAAGAAAAATTAAACCCAAAGTAACCGCAAAAAAAGACAGCGTTTCCTTTACAAAAGACAGTGTTCATGAAGAATAAAATTTTTCTTTTTTTCTTTTTTATTACCCAATTACTTTTTGCACAAGTGGATTCATTGGCTGTAGATTCATTGGAAGTCAATTTCAATGAAGTTATAATTGATTCGGTGGTAGTGGATTCCATCGAAGTGACTACTTTCCAAAATCAAATTAGTAATGCCGAAGCAATTAAAAAATTCTACCAAAAACTACAGCAATTAGAAGTACAAAAAAACTGTAAATTAAGAATTGTTCACATTGGCGATTCGCATATTCAAGCGGATTTGTTCACGGGAAAAACACGAAGTTTGCTCCAACAAAAATACGGAAACGGCGGTTTGGGGTTCACATTTCCTTACAATTTGGCCAAAACTAATGGCAGTCATTACATAAAATACAACGCTACAGCATCATTTGAAAGCTACCGAAATATTTATTCAGATTCTACAAAACCTGTTGGATTAAGCGGAATTGCGTTATTTACAACTACCAAAGATGTTGCGATTGAATTGCAAGTTCGTGATAAGAATTTTGTTTTTAACAGCTTGAAATTGGTCATGCCAAAAAACCAACGTTTGTTTGATGTCGCCATAACTTCCAAAGAGATTATCATGGAATCTAGCGTTCCAAAAACGATAACACACAAAATCAAATCAGGTGAAGCGCTTTCTATTATTGCTTCGAAATATGGTGTTTCCGTTTCGGCTATAAAAAAGGTAAATGGTTTGAAATCGAATAACATTCAAGCGGGAAAAACCTTGCGAATTCCTTCCAATGAACTCGAACCTAAGAAAATTGTTCGTTCCGAATTTCAACCTTTGACTTTGTTTGAAGATGTTGCCTCTCAAAATTACTACAGTCAAGAACCGTTGGATAAAATATTTTTAGTTTCCAATGCTGAAGCTTCGAGCTATGCTTTAAACGGTTTGATATTGGAAAATAATGAATCAGGAATTGTGTATAGCGCCATCGGAGTAAATGGAGCCAAAGCTTCAGATTACAATCGTTTTCCAGAATTTTATCAGCAATTACAAGCTATTGAAGCGGATTTGGTAGTGATTTCTTTGGGAACCAATGAAAGTTTTGACAAGCAAAATTCGACGATTTATTTTGACAATTTACAAAAAATGATAGCAGGAATTCGAGCTAAAAATCCTTCGGTAGAAATTTTAGTGGTAACGCCACCGCCATCATTGTTTAAAAGAAAATTTCCGAATACATTTGTGGCCGATTACGCTAAAGTAATTCAGGAGAAAGCCAGCGAAAATAATTATGCGGTTTGGGATATGTTTCAAGCTTTGGGCGGACTTTTCAATGTAAACAGAAATTTTAGCAAAGGCTACATGTCGAAAGATAAAGTGCATTATTCAAAGTTGGGCTACGAGAAACAAGCCGAACTCTTTTTTGAAGCTTTGGAATACAATTACGAACAATTTAAATCTGCACAATAGTTTTGAAAAGTTTGTTTTTGCTTCTGAATTCCTTGCAATCGCTTTTTACGGATGTTTCTTTAGAAACCATTCAAAATTGGTTTATTTACAATCCAAAACAACCGCTTTTGTTCAATAGTGCTTTGTTTTTGGGCTTGTTCATTATATTCTATTTTATTTATATTTTATCGAGAAAAACGCATTATTTCCGTATTACTTATGTGGTTTTGTTTTCGTTGTTTTTCTATTATAAATGTAGTGGTATTTACTTTTGGTTGTTGGTTTTTTCTTCGGTTGTTGATTATTCGTTATCGCGTTTGATTTATGCTGAAGTAGTTCAGTTTTATCGCCGCTTTTATCTAATCTTGAGTTTGACCATCAATTTGGGAATGTTGGCGTATTTTAAATATACCAATTTCTTCATCGACAATTTCAATGGTTTGTTTAGTGGAAGTTTGGCTTTTGAAGACATCTTTTTACCCATTGGAATTTCGTTTTACACCTTCCAAACGTTAAGTTATACGATTGATGTGTATCGAAAAGAATTAGAACCTACGAAAAGCTTTATGGATTTCTTGTTTTTCGTTTCGTTTTTCCCGCAATTAGTAGCTGGACCTATTGTAAGAGCAAGTGATTTCATTCCGCAGATTTATGAAAAATTACGACTGACCAAAGAAGATTTCAACAAAGCACTTTTCTTGATAATTGGCGGTTTGTTGAAAAAAGCGGTTATTTCTGATTTCATTTCGACCAATTTTGTTGATCGCGTTTTTGATGCGCCCAATAGTTACACAGCATTTGAAAATTTAATGGCTTCGTATGGTTATGCGATCCAAATTTACTGCGATTTTTCAGGTTATTCTGATATGGCTATTGGTTTAGCTTTATTGATGGGCTTCAAGTTGCCACCCAATTTCCGAACGCCATATCAATCAGGTTCTATTACGGAATTTTGGAGAAGATGGCACATTTCCTTGTCGAGTTGGTTGCGCGATTATTTATACATTTCCATGGGCGGCAATCGAAAAGGAAACCTTCGTACCTATTTCAACTTATTCATGACCATGTTTTTAGGCGGATTGTGGCACGGAGCTTCTTGGAAATTTGTGTTTTGGGGCGTTTTACATGGAATGGCATTGGTAGTAGAAAAATTCTTTGGTCAATTTATTAAGTTACCAAAAAATGCTTTTATTCGAATCATTCAAGTGTTCTTGACGTTCCATTTTGTGGTGTTTTGTTGGTTGTTTTTTAGAGCCAAAGACTTTGCCACCGCATTCCAAATAGCCGAAAATATTACCAAAATTCAATTCAATTTAGAGCAGTGGCAAACGATTGTTTTGGGTTACCAAAATGTATTTTTATTATTATTGATTGGATTTATTTGGCATTTTTTACCGCAATCCGTTACCGATTTTAAAGAACGTATTTTTGGGAAATTACCATTTTGGGCAAAAGCTATCGTTTTAGGTTTTGTATTTTGGATTGTCTATGCAACTGCTTCCGCTGGAACACAACCGTTTATTTATTTCCAGTTTTAGAATTTAATTGCTACATTGTTGGCATATTTTTAATTGATTAAATTAGTCTAATGTTTACTTATTAAGTTTGCTATGAAAAAAATAATTTTACTTGTCATTTTGTATTCATTAAATGTTCAATGTCAAATTTTTGATAGTCCTTATCCTGGATATCGATTTTCGAATTTTGATAATACGCCAGCCTCTGATTTAGCAAAAGCGGTCAAGGAGGAAAATATAAAGAAGATTACTAAAATTATTAAAGTCAATCCTGAGCTTATTGAATATCAAGACCCAATATGGGGTATGAATTTACTTTGTTTGTCAATTGTTAACAACAAAAGGGAAGCATTTAAAACGTTACTAGCTAATGGTGCTAATGTTGATGGTGTTTGTGGTAAAAGAGACGTTACCACTCCGTTAATTGCTGCAATTAATTATTTAGATAACTGTGATGCTTTTTTTGTTAAGGAATTATTGAAGAATAATTGTGATGTAAATCTGAAAGCTGTTACAATTAATGAAAAAGGATTGATAGCTGAGGATTTACCATTATTTTCATCGGTAGATGCTAGGACTAATAAAGGTGAAGTGTGTACGGAAATAAGTAAAATAATAATAAATAATGGGGCCAATTTAAATGCTACTATACAACGTTTTCCCTATAAAAAGCCTTTTACAATAGTTGATGTATCTCTCAAGTATTTAGACTTTGATTTGCTTTTGTATCTGTTTAGTGAAGATAAAATTGAAATTCCTGAATTCATTGAGCATGAAACTATAGAAGGTATAACTAAAGTAGATTTTATAGAGTATTTAAATTTTGATAAATTTACTAATGTAGGTTCTTCTGAATTTCAAATTAAAAGAGAGAAATTGATTGAATTGATTAAGGAGAGACAAAAATAGTAGTAAGTCTCATTCTAAAATCAGTTTACAATAATACTTCTATGATTTTACATTTAGTATAAACTCATTTTAAAAAATATTTACAGTTTTAGTATATGTAACCATTGTTACATTTATATCCCAATTATATTGCTAATTTTGAAGATATTTCAAAGTTATGAAAAATTTTTTCCTTTTAATTGCTGTATTTATTTTTGCTAGTTGCCAAAAAGAGAAAAAAGAATTTCAACCCATTCCAGTTGAAGAAAGCGTTATTGCTACTAATGAACACGAAGGCAAAAAACTCATGGAAACGCATTGTTATTTGTGTCACAGTCCAAATGCAGTCGAAAATGAAGGAAGAGTTGCACCGCCAATGATTGCCATAAAAGCTAGATACATTGATAAAGAAGGGTATACTAAAGAGGAATTTATTGCAGCTGTTGCTTTATTTGTAGAAAATCCAACTGAAGAAAAAGCAGTGATGTATGGAGCGCTTAAAAAACATGGTTTAATGCCCAAGCAAGCTTTTCCAGAAGGAAGTGTAGAAAAAATAGCCGATTTTATGTTCGACTATCAAATTGAAGAGCCAACTTGGTTTAAGGAGCATTGGGAAGGACATGGGAATGAAAATTGGACACAATCTGGAAAACCTTATAAAGTTACTGAGAAAGAAAAAACGTATGCTGACATTGGTTTAGAATATGCTTTAGGAACCAAAAAACTATTGGGTAAGAATTTAATGGAATCGATTCAGCAAAAAGGGACTTTAGAAGCTTTAGCTTTTTGTAATCATCAAGCTATTCCGTTAACTGATAGCATGGCAACCAAATATAACGCAACAATTAAACGCGTTTCGGATAAAAATCGAAATCCTAACAATAAAGCGAATGCAGAAGAATTGAAATATATTGCTCAATTCAAAAAAGACTTGGCTACTAAACAAGAAATTAAACCTGTTGTAATTGAAAAAGGAGATAAAATTCAGTTTTATTATCCCATTGAAACCAACACCATGTGTTTGCAATGCCATGGAAAACCGGAACAAATCCAACCCGAGGTTCGAACCAAAACGTTGCAATTGTATCCTAAAGATTTAGCTATTGGATATAGTGAAAATGAAGTTCGAGGGATTTGGAGTATTACTTTTAAAAAATAATTTGGTAATTGGTTATAGGTAATTGGCTATAGGTAACATCTATTCTCCAATTACCCATCACCCATTACCCAATACCAAAGTAAAAATGACAAAAAAAGCATATATCATCACAGGAATTGGAGTCGTAGTTGGACTTCTAGCAGGCTATTTGTATTATCAAGAAATTGGTTGTTTGAGTGGGACTTGCGCTATCACATCAAAACCATTGAACAGCACTTTATATGGTGGTTTGATGGGCGGATTATTGTTTAATTTATTTGTTACCTCTAATAAAAAGCAAGATAAATGAAGCAATTTTGGAACGAGCGCTATGCGGAAAGTAATTTTGCCTATGGAAAAGATTGTAATCTGTTTTTAAAAGAAAACTTACATTTTTTACCAAAAGGGAAAGTACTATTTGTTGCTGAAGGCGAGGGAAGAAATGCCGTTTTTGCTGCAAAAAATGGATTTGAAGTTAGCGCATTTGATTATAGTGAATCAGGAAAACAAAAAGCATTTTTGTTAGCGAATGAAAACGGTGTTCCCATCGATTATTTGGTATCGGATGTTTTGGAATTACCTTATGAAAAAGAAATTTTTGATGGTTTAGTGTTAATATTTGCCCATTTTCCAGCTGAAATTAGAAAACATGCGCATTTAAAATTGCTTGAACTACTAAAACCAGGAGGTAAAATTTTATTTGAAGCTTTTGGAAAAGAACAACTGAATTATACTTCGGGTGGACCAAAAGATATTGATATGCTTTTTTCGGAAGAGGAAGTTAAAAATGAGTTTCCAGATGTTGTAATTACTAGTTTATCAACTGAAAAAATAGTGTTAGATGAAGGGCTCTTTCATCAAGGTGAAGGAGTTGTTGTTCGATTTATTGGAACAAAAAAATAACCTCAAGTGAAAGCTTGAGGTTATTTTTTTATTAAAACTTATAATTTACAAATAGTGTAAAATTTCGACCAGGTTCTGTAATGGGTGTTCTTCCAAAATCAGGTTGGTTGTTAAATGCAAATGTAAGGTGATTGTTATAATATTGATCAAAAACATTTAATACTGCACCACCAATTGAAAGGTTTTTTAGTGGAGAAAATCCGGCTTTAATATCCATAACTTCATAACCTGGAGTTGCAATCTCATCAAAACTTTGTGAGATTTTAGGTTGTCTTGCGGTTAAATTATATTGAACAGAAGCCCAGAATTTTTCAGTTTCATACCCTAATTTAAAACGAGTTTGTAAGGGTGGAGTTAATGGAAGATTTTCATTAAAATCTTTATTTTCCGTGTAAACGTAAGCTAATTCGGTTAAAAAATTAAAATGATTGTACAACTTAACATCTAAATACGTTTCAAACCCTGTCTTCATAGCATTATCGATGTTTCTGAACACTTTAGGGTGAATTGGAGGTGTTGTAGGGTTGTATTTTCTAATTAAAGTTTCATCAACCACGCCTAAAATGTAATTTTCATAAATAGAATAATAGGTTGCTATTCCATAATTGATTTGGTTAATAGTTTTTCCTTCAAAGAATTTTTTTCCGTTAAAGCTAATTTCAAATTGGTTATTGACTTCCGCTTTTAAATTTGGATTCCCCACGTATTCGTATGGATCTCTTCCAATATTAAAAAAAGCTATAAATCGTTCTTCAATTGATGCGGAACGAGAGCCTCTACCATAAGAAATTTCTACTGTTTTGTGATTTGGTAAATACTGTTTAAAAGAAATGTTGCCACTGTAATTGGTTTCGTTTCGTTTTTCAAGATTTGGATATAAAGCTGCAAATGTTGGATCTAAATCCTCTGCATTTGAACTTACAAAGTCTAGTCTTGATCCAAGAGTCAAACTAGCTTTTTCGGTAATAAAATAGCGAGCTTCTAAAAACGCTCCCAAAGTATTGGTATAACTGTCTTGCCAAATTTTATCTTCAAAAGCCAATGGAGTAGGAAGTAAAACACCCATCATATTTCTTTTTACTAATCGGTTTCTATTTCCTTCTCTACTTAATGCAACAAAATCTGTTCCTCCAAAAAGTTTCCAATTTGTTCCCAGATTCCATTCTGATTCTAATTTACCACCAAAAGTAGTTGCATCAACAAGTGCAATAGCTTCAGAATTAGTAAAAGAAGGTCTTCTGTAATTGCTCATGATATGATCTACAAAAGAATAATATATTTTGGCATGTAAGCCTTTGAAATAATTGTTATTACTGGTTAACTTATAATCCAAACTGCCAATAGTACTGTCATCTTTATCGGTATCCATTGGTAAACCTGCATGTAAAACATCTCTACCAAAATTTTGTCTGAAACTAGCTTGCAAACTGTTTTTTTCGTTAAAGTCGTAACCAAATTTAAGTCCATAACCTGTATTTCTGAAAGATGACGGAATTTCATTTTGGTTTCCATCTTCATAATTACCATAATCGCGATAACTTAAATTTCCAGCTATGTAAAATTTATTTATTCTACTCATCAGATTTATCATATTTACCGATGAATTTCCGTTACTTTCATAACCTGATGAAATGCTTCCTTGTATTTTTTTATTAGCCAGTGTACCCGTTTGTGTTACCATATTAATTACTCCACCAAAATTGGTTCCATATCGTACAGAAAATGGGCCTTTTATGATTTCGATTCGGGTAACTTCTTCTGGGTTTACCAAAGTAGTAATAGGATCCATACGATTAGGACAAGCATGATAGGCTTTTGTTCCACCGTCGTATTGAATATTTAATTGTTCGTATTGTGATGCCCTGAAGCTGGGTTCAACAGCATAATTTCCTCTTTTAATTAAGGAAAAACCATTGATGTCTTCAAAAAGTTGTCCTGAGTTTTTCGGTTGAACCACTTTGTTTTGATAATCAGACTTTATTATTACTTGAGCAGGATCTTTTCTTATGTCTCCTGAAACAATTACTTCTTTTAATGGGGTTACTTTTATACTGTCTGAGGGTATTTCTACTTGGGCATTTACCATAGCACAAAGCCGTAGCAATGCTATAATGACTATTTTTTTCATTTTTATATATTGTTATTGTTGCTGTTATTTTTAACTTAAAAACAATATATTTTGAGGAGGATGAAATAGTTTGGTAGTAAAAATAGCGTTGTATCTATTTAGATAAAAAGCGTTTATTTTTTTATTTTTTGTTAAATAGTAAACAAATGGGCTTACTGCTTTCGTTTCTTGATAAAATAAAATTTCAACAGGGAAGCTTCTGTTTTCTGATTTTTCAGATTGTAAAGGTTTGTTAGACTCTGAAGTTTTTTCGATTTCTTTGTTTAAATGACATTTACCATTACATTTTAATTCAGGTTTACTTTTGTTGGAGCAATATTTCTCTGTAAATGCTTTGTTGTTTGTGGTGAACTCTACTACCAAATAAGAAAACTTCATAGTTTGAAAAAACATAGAAACTATTACAATAAGCGAAAAAATATGTAAAGCAGTTGTTTTCAACACGAAATTTAAAGAGGTACAAAATTACGTCAAATTCTGTTAAGTTAAGTAATGTTTGTTACATATAAAGTCATTTAATGAAGTTACTTTTACCTTTATTTTTTTATTATGAAAAAGCTTCTCTTTACTAATTGGCATCTTATGCGTTGGGTTCGACTAATTTTAGCTTTTGCTATTGCATTTCATGCTATCACGACTGAAAATTATTTCTTTTTATTTTTTGCATTATTCTTTTTAATTCAAGCAGTTTTTGACACTGGTTGTGGTTCGAAAGGATGTAATACAACTAATTCATAGATTGTTGTTATGTAACAAATGTTGCTGTAAATCATTTCTATAGGCTTTAAATTTGGTTTATTAAAACCAGAAATAATGTCAAAAATAGTTGTTTTAGGAGCTGGTATTGCAGGACATACCGCAGCCGCTCACTTAAGAAGAAAACTTTCCAAAGACCACGAAGTAGTAGTGGTTTCTCCCAATAGAAATTACCAATGGGTTCCTTCTAACATTTGGGTAGGAATTGGAAGAATGCAACCTAAAGATGTTATCTTTCCTTTAGAACCTTTATATAAAAGAAAAGGTATTGGTTACAAACAAGCGAAAGCTATATCCTTTCATCCGGAAGGAGATATTACAGAATCTAAACCTTATATTTTAGTGGAGGGTGTTTTTGGCAATAACCTAGGGAAACAAGAAAAAGTTACTTACGATTATCTAATCAATGCGACTGGTCCAAAACTTGCTTTTGATATGACCGAAGGTTTGCATCCAGGAACTAATAAAGTGTTCTCGGTATGTACTTATGATCATGCAGAACACGCATCGGAAGCGCTACATAAATTAATTGACCAATTGAAAAAATCGGATAAAAAATCTAAAATTTTAATTGGAACAGGTCATGCTAAAGCGACTTGTCAAGGTGCGGCTTTTGAATATATTTTAAATGTTGAAAAGGAATTGCAAAAATTTGGCGTTCGTGATAAAGCTGAAATCACTTGGATTTCAAATGAATTTGAATTAGGTGATTTTGGAATGGATGGTATGCTGATGGATTATAATGGCTTCAACATGAAATCCAAAGATATGGTGGAGATGATTTTTGAAGATAGAGGCATTAAATGGATTTTGGGAGCTGGCGTTACAAAAGTGGAAGATGGGGTAGTACATTATGAAAATTTAGAAGGCGAATATAAATCGGAAACTTTTGATTTTGGGATGTTGATTCCTGCATTCTCAGGACATGGCTTTCAAGCGTTTGATAAAGATGGACAAAATATAACCGAAAAATTATTCAGAGGTTTTATGGTAGTGGATGCCGATTACACTCCAAAACCATATGAAGAATGGGCAGTTCAAGATTGGCCTGAAACCTATCAAAACCCAAGTTATAAAAATATTTTCGCACCAGGAATTGCCTTTGCACCGCCTCATTCTATTTCGAAACCAAGAAAAAGTAAAAATGGAACAGAAATCTTTCCATCGCCACCTAGAACTGGAATGCCATCGGGAATTACAGCAAAACTAGTTGCGGATAATATTATTGATTCTATAAAAGCAGGAAAAGAATCATTGCATCACAAAGGTTCATTAGGAAATATGGGTGCCGCTTGTATTGCTTCGGCAGGTTATGGCATGACGCAAGGTAGTGGCGTAAGTATTACTACATATCCTATTGTTCCTGATTATAAAAAGTATCCTGATACTGGAGGAAGAGATATCAATAAAACCTTTGGTGATATTGGTTTGGCTGGACATTGGGTGAAATTAGCCTTGCATTATGCATTTATCTATAAAGCTAAAATGAAACCTTTTTGGTGGTTAATTCCTGAATAGTTAGTTAAGTATAAAGAACCTTTTACCAATTACCCAACACCTAATACCTAAAAAAAATGACACAAAGAATATCCAATTCTCAAAAGAGGAAAATGCAAAATCCAGTTATTCAGTTTTTTAAGTTCATTTATTTGAATATTAGAATTTTAAAAATTGTAGCTGGTGTACATGGTGGGACAAGATAAAAATATGTTAGCCGTTCATTCTTATGTAACATTTGTTACACAGTAATTTAAATTTTAAAATACATTTGTAATAAGTAACGCAAAAATGAAAAAAGTAATTTTTATATTTATAGTGTATGTTGGGCTATTAACTGTGCTTCCTTCAGTTAGAGCCTTGAAAGCCTATTTAATTTCATCTTGTGTTACGGAAAAATCTTGTGAAACAAACTCAAATTCAGGTTGCGAAACTAGTAATTTTATAATGAGTTTAAGCTTTAATGCTTTGCAATACATAAATGTTCAAACCATTTACGATTCAATATTTGTATTCGATTTGTTATTGGATAAAATAAATTTATTACCCCAAAATACCGCTATAATATTAGGTTTTAAATCAGCAATTTGGCATCCTCCAAAATTGTAAGTTTTTGAAATTAAAAACGATATACATTTAAAACATACTATTTATGAAAAAATCACAATTCATGAAGATATCCTTATTAGTTGGATTCTTCTCTCTCTTTTTTTATGGAATAACATTTGCTAACAAAGGCAATTATATTTCAATATCAAAACCAATAGCTAATACGCAAAATTCAAAAAAGTATTCGGAACAAAATTGTTTTCAATGCCATGATTGCAGTGGAAATGTTTCGAAAGAATATGAAATACTTCCTTCATTAAAATTACCAAAATTTGAAGATTCAAAAGAAAATCAAAAAATGAAGTCTTCTGTTGAATTTCAAGAAGAGCACTCTAAGCCAGAATTACAAGAATATTTTCAAGAAATTAAATACGAACTATGATGAAGAAAATAGTGTTTTTTTTGGCAGCAATTTTCGTAAGTTCATTTATGTTTTCACAAAGCACATTTGAATACGATGTTGTTCTTTCACCAAAAGTTGTTCCTGGTTTACCTGGTTTGCATTCTTATGCGTTTGCGCAACATAATGGTAAATGGTTAATTATTGGTGGAAGAAAAGATGGTTTGCACGCACGCCAACCTTTCAATGCTTTTCCAGAATCTCAGAACAATACGGATATTTATGTAGTAGATATAGCTACGTTACAATTTTGGTCAGCTTCTTTGAATGTTTTACCAATAGGAATTCGTGAGCAATTACAAGCTACGAATATGAATTTTTACCAAGATGGTACTAGTATGTATATTATTGGTGGTTATGCTTTTTCTGCAACTGCTAATGATCATATTACATTCGATAAGCTAACTTCAATTGATGTGCCTAATGTAATCACTGCAATAGTAAACGGAACTTCAATTACACCCTATTTTAAACAGATTTCAGATCCTGTTTTTGCTATTACAGGCGGTCAAATGGGTAAAATTGGTACTACTTTTTATTTGGTAGGCGGACATCGTTTTGATGGAAGATACAATCCAATGAATAATCCAACGTTTACGCAAACCTATTCTAGTCAAATTAGAAAGTTTACTATTGATAATTCGGGTTCACAATTGAGTTTTGCTAATTATGAAACGATAACCGATGCGGTTCACTTGCATCGACGCGATTATAATTTAGTTCCTCAGGTTTTTCCTGATGGCGAATTGGGTTACACGATTTCTTCCGGTGTTTTTCAAATTAATGCTGATTTGCCTTTTTTATATCCTGTTGATATTAAAACTTCAGGACATTTTCCACAAACGCATTTCAATCAGTATTTGAGTAACTATCACAGTGGAAAAGTTGGATTATATGACCAAACGGAAAATCGTATGCACAGCTTGTTTTTTGGCGGAATGAGTCAGTATTATTACCAAGACGGAAATTTAATTCAAGACAATACAGTTCCATTTGTAAAAACAATTAGTCGAGTTACAAGATTTTCTGATGGAAGTTTATTAGAGTACCAGTTACCAATAGAAATGCCAAACTTAAAAGGTTCTGGTGCCGAATTTATTCCTAATCAAAATTTACCACATTATTATCATGAAGTAATTAAGCTTTCCGAAATTACCGAAGATGAATTTGTAATTGGTCATTTATATGGGGGTATTTTGAGTTCGTCTCCATCTGCTTTTACCGATAATCAAACCAACTTAACTAGTGCGGATCCTTCGATTTATGAAATTAAGTTGGTTAAAAATCCACTTTTAAGTTCTCCAACAATTGACGGGAGAAATCCATTTGCTATGCAAGTAAATCCAAATCCAACTAGTGGGGATACTATACAAATTCAATTTACTATGCCGTATCAAACTACCATAAACTATATGGTTTCTACATTAGACGGTAAAATAATTGAGGAAGGAGAAATTGAAGATGGAATTATTGGTAAAAATACAATGGCATTTGAACTAAACAAAGCAAAAGGACAAATGGTTATTATTACATTTATTTTTGATCATAAATATTACATTTCGCAAAAAGTAATTAGAAAATAATTTTTTAATAAAAAATTAAGAAGCTGTTTCATAAAATTATTTATATTTGTTCCAGTAGTAAAAAATAAAACAACAATTTAAAATTACATACAATGAAAAAAATCACATCAATCTTAGCTGTAGCTGCTTTTATGTTGGCTATGAATGTAAATGCACAAGAGCCTAAAAAACAACCAGCTAAAAAAGAAACTGTAAAAACAGAACGTGCTGAGGTTAAAGAAGAGAAAAAATCTTGCTCAACTGAAGAGAAAAAATCTTGTGGTTCTGATGAGAAGAAAGCAGCTTGTTGCTCTTCTAAAAAAACAACAGAGAAAAAAGCAGAATAATATTCTGAATATATTTCAATCAAAAGCGTTCCGATTTTCGGAACGCTTTTTTTGTGTAACAAATGTTGCAGTAAAGTTTCGAAATACGCGATACATTTGTACATAACATTCGATGAGAAAGAATTGTTTTTAGTTTTATTGGTTAGTACAAAAGCGCTCTTGTAGCGCTTTTGTTTTTGTTACAAATGTTACGCTCCTATGTAACTCTTGTTACCAACCACGCATTTATCTTGAACTAAATTTGCTTCAAATAAATGAATGGTATGAACACTAAAATTCAATTTTCGCTAATCCTTATCAGTTTGTCTTTAGGCGCTTTTGCTCAAGACACGATTACCATTTCTAAAAACGAACTTTTAGAAAAAGTAACCGATAAGAATTTACAAATTAAAATTGCAGAAAAAACCTTAGCGGGTGCCAAAGCCGATTTTAACGAGTCCAATTCGTTGTTTCTTCCAAAAATCTCGGCATCGCATACGGCTATGATGACCACTAACCCGTTAATGGCTTTTGGTTCTAAACTGAATCAAGAAATTTTAACGCCAGCCGACTTCAATCCAGCCCTATTAAATGATCCAGATAAAACGGAAAATTACGCTACTCGAATTGAAGTCTTACAACCCCTAATTAATATCGATGGATTGTACGGAAGAAAAGCGGCTAAATCTAAAATGGAAGCTTTTGATTTACAACTAGAACGTACCAAAGAATATTTGGGATTGGAAGTCAGCAAAGCTTTCATGCAATTACAATTGGCCTATAAAGCAGTAGAAGTTTTAGAAAAAGCAAACACAACCGCTCAAGCTAATTTGAAACTAATCGAGAATTACAACAAACAAGGTTTACTACAAAAAACGGATTTACTAAGTGTGCAAGTTCGAGTGAATGAAGTGAAAAATCAATTGCAATATGCCAAAAGTAATGTACAAAACGCTTCCGATTATTTGGCTTTTTTACTGGATGAATCCAATGAAAATAAAGTCTATAAACCATTGGAAGTAATAGAAAATACGATTGAAATTTCCACTTTCGAAACTCAATTATCTGCCAATAGAAAAGATGTTTTGGCTATGGATAAATCGGTGGAAGCTTATGAGAAAATGGCAAAAATGAGCCAAATGAATTTCTTACCAAGACTAAATGCATTCGGAAGTTATGAAATGTATGACACCCAATTGTTTCAAACCGGAGCCAAAGGGTATACAATTGGCGCCCAATTATCTTGGGATATTTTCGACGGTTATAAATCCATTGGAAAATTCCAAAAAGCGAAAGCCGAATTCCAAAAAGCCGAAGTAGAAGCCAAACAATACAAAGCACAAAGCCAATTGGAATTAAATAAAACCAATCGCCAATTAACCGATGCTGAAAACAAAGTGAGTTTAACAAAATTAGCTCTAGAACAAGCGCAAGAAGCTTACCGAATAAGAGCCAATAGATTCCAAGAAGGTCTAGAAAAAACAACCGATTTATTACAATCTGAAACCTTGCAACAACAAAAAGAATTAGAATACCTGCAAGCGGTTTTTGAGTACAATTTCACTAAGAAATATTTAGAGTTTTTAACCAAGTAAAACAAAAATATCAAGACAAAAGATTTTAGAATCCATCACAAAAAAGAACATAAAATGAAAAAAATAGTTATCCCAATAATCGCTCTTTTAGTCGCTTCATGTGGAGGCGACAAACCAGAAGAAGTAAAAAAATCTAATCCAATTGCTGTAACCGTTAGTGCTGTAACAGAAAACAACAACGAGCCGTTCGTAACCGCAAGCGGAACTATCGAAGCTGAAAACAGTGCCAATTTAAGCACAAGAATGATGGGTCACGTTACGAAAATTCACGTAAAAGTGGGACAAAAAGTAATGCAAGGACAATTGTTAGTTAGTGTAAACAATACGGATTTACAAGCTAAAAAAGCACAAGTTGATGCTAGTATCATGCAAGCCCAAGCTGCTTTTAACAATGCTAAAAAAGATTACGATCGTTTTGTGAATTTATTTGCACAACAATCCGCTTCTCAAAAAGAATTAGACGATATGACTGTGCGCTACGAAATGGCTAAAGCTAATTTAGATGCTGCCAAACAAATGCGTAATGAAGTGGTAGCTCAGTTTGCTTATGTCAACTTAACCGCGCCATTTTCTGGTGTAGTGACCAATACTTTTGTAAAAGAAGGTGATATGGCAAATCCAGGAATGCCATTAATTAGCGTTGAAGGTGCTTCGGGTTATCAGGTAACGGCAAGAGTTTCTGAAAATGATATTGCTCAAATCCAAAATGGAATGGCAGTAACAGTGCTTTTGAAATCCAAAAATACCGAAATCAAAGGAAAAGTAGCTGAAGTGAGTTTGTCATCAAAAAACACAGGCGGACAATATTTAGTGAAAATCAATTTGGATAAAACCGATGCTAAAATTCTTCCAGGAATGTACACAACCGTGAAATTTCCAATTGAAAAAACAGCAAAAGTAACAACAGATAAAATTTTAATTCCAACAGAAATTATCTTCACTAATGGCGATTTAAAAGGAATTTACACCGTAAGCCAACAAAATACAGCTGTTCTGCGTTGGATTCGTTTAGGAAGAACTTTTGGAAATCAAACCGAAGTTTTATCGGGATTAAATGCCAATGAAAAATACATTCTTTCCGCAGATGGAAAATTGTTCAACGGTGCAAAAGTAAGTGTGAAGTAATAGTGTTCAGTAATCAGTTTGAAGTGTTCAGTAGAAGAAATTCTAAACACTTAAACTTTAAACTAAAAAAAATATGAAAGAAGGTTTAGCAGGCAAAATAGCCAAAAACTTCATCGGTTCTAAATTAACCATATTGCTCATGATTGTTTTCATGGTCGTAGGGGTTTACAGTTCCTTTTTAATTCCAAGGGAAGAAGAACCACAAATTGATGTTCCCATGGCCGATATTTTTATTGGTTATCCAGGTGCAAGTCCGGAGGAAGTGGAATCTCGTGTAATCAAACCACTAGAAAAATTAATTTCCAATATCAAAGGTGTGGAGTATGTGTATTCAACTTCTTCCAATGAAATGGGAATGGTGATTGTTCAATTTTATGTTGGTGAAGACATCGAGCGTTCGTATGTGAAAATGTACAATGAAATCTTCAAACACATGGATCAAATGCCAGCGGGCGTAACCATGCCATTAATCAAAACTAGAGCTATCGATGATGTGCCGATGTTAGGATTAACGCTTTGGAGTGAAAATTATGATGACTACCAATTACGTGCAATGGTAAATCAATTGTCAGACGAAATTGAAAAAATCAACGATGTTTCCATGACTACTAAAATTGGCGGAAGAAGTCGCGAATTGCGAGTAGTTTTGGATAAAGATAAAATGGCAGCTGCTGGTGTAGATTTCTTAGGAATTGCTGAAAAAATTAACGCTAGTAACCAACAATTAGGTGCCGGAACATTCAACAATCAAGATACAGAATTTACCGTTGAAACAGGAAGTTTCTTGCAATCGGTTGATGATGTGGAGAATTTAATTGTTGGCGTAAAACAAAACAATCCTATTTATTTAAAACAAGTAGCAAGTATTATTGACGGACCCGAATTGGCTAAAAATTATGTGTCATTCGGTTACGGTCAAGCCAATGAAAAAGCATCAACGTATCAATCAGAATATCCAGCGGTAACTTTAGCTTTTTCCAAACGAAAAGGTGCTGATGCCATGAAAATTTCGGAAGTAATTCTGAAAAAAGTGGAACATTTAAAACAAACGCTAATTCCAGCTGATGTTCATGTAGAAGTAACCCGAAATTACGGAGAAACTGCTTCTCATAAAGTATCTGAATTATTGATGCACTTAATTGGCGCTATTGTAGCAGTAACCATTGTGGTGATGTTGGCCATGGGTTGGCGAGGTGGTTTGGTAGTATTTTTATCCGTTCCAATTACATTCGCTTTAACACTTTTGAGTTATTATTTATTAGATTATACTTTAAACCGAATTACCCTTTTTGCCCTAGTATTCGTAACCGGAATTGTAGTAGATGATAGTATCATTATTGCCGAAAATATGCACCGTCATTTCAAAATGAAGCGACTGCCATTCAAACAAGCGGCTTTATATGCAATTAATGAAGTTGGAAACCCAACAATTTTAGCCACATTTACCGTAATTGCTTCGGTTTTACCTATGGCATTCGTAAGCGGATTGATGGGGCCATATATGAGTCCAATGCCAATTGGTGCTTCGATTGCTATGATTTTATCTTTGTTTGTGGCGTTGACGATTACACCGTATTTGGGCTACATTTTCTTACGTGAAAAAGACAAAAAAGGAGAAGAAGTAAAAGAAGAAGGCGAAGGAATTGAAGATACTAGAATTTACAAAATTTACAACAAATTTGAGCGTCCGTTGATTGAAAATGGCAAGAAAAGATGGTTGTTTTTAGGATTTACAGCATTCTTGTTGTTGGGTTCAATGGTGTTGTTTTTTACCAAATCGGTTATCGTAAAAATGTTGCCTTTTGATAATAAAAACGAATTCCAAGTGGTAATCGACATGCCAGAAGGTACGACTTTAGAACGAACAGCAGTGGTTACACAAGAAGTAGCTCAATATTTAGCCCAACGTTCAGAAGTGGTAAGTTACCAAAGTTACGTAGGTTCCTCAGCGCCAATCACGTTCAATGGTTTGGTTCGTCATTACGATTTGCGTGGCGGAAGCAATATGGCCGACATTCAAGTGAATATCAAAGATAAATCGGAACGAAGTGCTCAAAGTCACGACATTGCTAAATTATTACGACCTGATATTCAAAAAATTGGTGCGAAATATGGAGCCAATATCAAAATTGTTGAAGTGCCACCAGGACCACCAGTTTTATCTACTATTGTAGCCGAAATCTACGGACCTGATTATGCCAAACAAATTGAAGTGGCCAATGAAGTGCAAAATATTTTGAAAAACACGACTGATGTTGTCGATGTAGATTGGATGGTAGAAGATAATCAAGTGCAATTCAAATTTGATGTGGACAAAGAAAAAGCGATGTTGTATGGTATTGCGCCCCAACAAATAGCACATTCATTGAACTTAGCTTTAGGCGAAAGAGCGATTGCTAAAATCTATGATGAAAGCGCGACAAAAGCCGTTGGAATTGTGCTAACCTTAGACGAAGCAGAAAAATCAACAACTGCGGATTTATCCCAAATTCACATTGCTTCTGCGCAAGGACAAATGATTCCTATTGGCGATTTGGTTACCATAAAAGAAAATGTTCGTGAAAAAAGCATTTATCGTAAAAACCAAAAACGAGTAGTTTATGTAATGGCGGATATGGCGGGAACTTTGGAAAGTCCGGTTTATGCGATTTTGGGAATGGAAGAAAAATTAAAACAAATTCCACTACCAAAAGGATATGAAATCAACGAATTATACATCAACCAACCTGAATACGAAGATGACTACACCGTAAAGTGGGATGGCGAATGGCAAATTACATTGGAAGTCTTCCGTGATTTAGGAATTGCCTTCTTAGCTGTAATCTTCATCATTTACATCTTGATTGTAGGTTGGTTCCAAAATTTCAAAGCGCCAATCGTGATGATGGTTGCGATTCCACTTTCATTGGTAGGAATTGTGTTGGGTCACTGGATGATGGGTGCGTTTTTTACCGCAACGTCTTTCATTGGAATGATTGCATTGGCAGGAATTATGGTACGAAATTCAGTGTTGTTGATTGATTTTGTGAACATTCGTTTGGCAGATGGTATTCCATTAAAACAAGCGGTTATTGAAGCTGGCGCCGTTCGAACAACTCCCATTTTATTAACTGCCGGAACAGTAGTTATTGGTGCGTTTGTTATTCTTTTTGATCCAATTTTCCAAGGATTAGCCATTTCGTTGATGGGTGGAACCATTGTTTCTACTGTACTGACTTTATTGGTAGTGCCATTGGTATATTATATGATTGAAAAGAAAAATTATCCAGAAGCGGAAGAAAAATCGGAAGATGAAAATCAAGAAGAAACAACCAACTAAAAATTAAAAAGAGATGAAATTATTAATAGTAACCGCTGTTTCAGAATACCAAGAAGCTATTTTGAAACTCTTTAAAAAAGCCAATATTGAAGCCTTTAGCACATCAGAAATTGACGGATTCAAACAAAATCATGGTTTAATTGCGATGCAAAGTTGGTTTCCAACAGCCAATTCAGGAAATGAATCCGTGTTGTTTTTCACGTTTACTGATGAAGCTACTATTGACACTTTTTTTGAATTGGGCTATGAGTTCAATCAAAATTTAGAAACCAATAATCCCATTCGTGCTGTGGTGGTGCCAATTGAAAGAAGTTTATAACCTTTAAAAACTAGAAATATGATTAACAGAATAATTAGAGCCATTGCAGGAACTTTTATCATCTTGAGTGTGCTATTAGGAATGTATGTGAATGAAAATTGGTTTTGGTTTACCATTTTTGTGGGAGCCAATTTACTCCAATCGTCCTTTACCAAATGGTGTTTGATGGAGGATATTTTGAGAAAAGTATTTAAGATTAAGGATTAAATCAAGAGTCAGGTGAAAGCCTGGCTTTTTTATTTCTAATTATCTCAAAATACCACTTTGCGACTTTCCAACTTTATCTTATCTTTGCACTTCATTAAACAAAATCAAGATCATGTTTGATAATTTAAGCGAAAAACTAGACAAAGCATTTCATATATTAAAAGGTCACGGTAAAATTACAGATGTTAACGTTGCTGATACGCTGAAAGAAGTTCGTAGAGCCTTATTAGATGCCGACGTGAACTTTAAAATTGCTAAAGATTTTACTACTCGAGTAAAAGAAAAAGCTATTGGTGAAAACGTATTGACTACGTTACAACCAGGTCAATTGATGGTTAAAATCGTAAAAGACGAGTTGACTGAATTGATGGGTGGTGAAGCGGCTGGAATCAACTTATCAGGAAATCCTTCTGTGATATTGATGTCGGGTTTACAAGGTTCAGGTAAAACTACCTTCTCTGGAAAATTAGCAAATTATCTTAAAACGAAGAAAAACAAAAAACCTTTATTGGTAGCTTGTGATATTTATCGTCCAGCGGCAATTAATCAGTTGCATGTAGTTGGAGGGCAAATTGGTGTTGAGGTTTACTCAGAGCCAGAAAATAAAAATCCTGTTGTTATTGCTGAGAATGCTATCAAACATGCCAAAGCGAATGGTTTCAACGTGGTAATCATTGATACGGCTGGTCGTTTAGCAGTAGATGAGGAAATGATGACCGAAATCGCTAATGTTCACAAAGCAATTAAACCACATGAAACATTGTTTGTTGTGGATGCGATGACAGGTCAAGATGCTGTTAATACAGCAAAAGCGTTCAATGATAGATTGAATTTTGACGGAGTTATCTTAACCAAATTAGACGGTGATACTCGTGGTGGAGCCGCAATTACCATTAAATCTGTAGTGAACAAGCCAATTAAGTTTGTTGGTACAGGTGAGAAAATGGATGCTATCGATGTGTTCTACCCAAATCGTATGGCTGACAGAATCTTGGGAATGGGAGACGTTGTTTCCTTAGTAGAAAGAGCACAAGAGCAATACGACGAAGAAGAAGCAAGAAAATTACAAAAGAAAATTGCCAAAAACGAATTCGGTTTTGATGATTTCTTGACGCAAATTCAGCAAATCAAGAAAATGGGAAGCATGAAAGATTTGGTTGGCATGATTCCAGGCGCTGGAAAAGCATTAAAAGATGTTGAAATTGAAGATGATGCATTCAAACATGTTGAGGCTATAATCTTTTCCATGACTCCAGAAGAAAGAAGCAAACCTTCTGTTATTGACGTGAAACGTAAAAATAGAATTGCCAAAGGTTCAGGAAGAAAAATTGAAGAAGTTAACCAGTTGATGAAACAATTTGACCAAATGAGCAAAATGATGAAGATGATGCAAGGTGGAGGTGGTAAAAAAATGATGCAAATGATGCAAGGCATGAAAGGCATGCGATAACATGTAGAGACGCGATTCATCGCGTCTTTTTTTTAAATTTTTTAAAATTTAAAACGGTTGGATTTATTAAAATGAATTATTTTATTTTAATAAATCCAACCCCAAAAACCATAAACAACACAACAACAAAAAAAATGCAATTATTAGACGGAAAAAAAGTGTCGGAAGACATTAAGAATGAAATCGCTGCTGAGGTAGCTCAAATGAAAGCAAACGGTGAAAAAGTTCCTCATTTAGCAGCTATTATCGTGGGTAACGATGGTGCTAGTTTAACCTATGTTGGGAGCAAAGTAAAATCTTGCGAAAGAGTAGGATTTGAGTCCACATTGATTAAAATGCCAAGTACTACTTCAGAAACCGAGTTACTAAAGAAAATTAAAGAGCTGAACGAGAATGATGATATAGATGGTTTTATTGTTCAGTTGCCATTACCAAAGCAAATTGATACGCAAAAAATCATTATGGCTATTTGTCCAACCAAAGATGTAGATGGTTTCCATCCTGAGAATTTTGGTAAAATGGCATTAGATATGAGTACTTTTATACCTGCAACGCCTTTTGGAATTTTGGAATTATTAGAGCGTTACAACGTGGAAACCAAAGGAAAGCATACAGTTGTTATTGGAAGAAGTCACATAGTAGGAAGACCTATGAGTATTTTAATGGGAAGAAAAGGATTTCCTGGGAATTCAACCGTTACAGTAACGCATAGTCATTCTAAAAATATTAATCAAATTACTTCGCAGGCAGATATTATCATATCGGCATTAGGCGTTCCCAATTTCTTAAAGGCAGAAATGGTAAAAGATGATGTAGTTATTATTGATGTTGGTATTACAAGAGTTGTAGATGAAACCACTGAAAAAGGATATAAAATTGTGGGCGATGTTGATTTTGATAACGTATCTAAAAAAGCATCTTACATTACGCCGGTTCCTGGTGGAGTTGGACCAATGACAATTGCCATGTTATTGAAAAATACACTTTTAGCGAGAGAACGTAGAAGGATGATGGTTTAGTTTTTAAATCATTTATATAAAAAAAGCGTTGGATTTATTTCCAACGCTTTTTTTATGCTTTAGTTTTAGATTTTGATAATTGATTAAAATAATAAAAAGCAAAAATAATTCCTACCACAGCTAACCAGATCAATTTTGTGTTTATTGGTGCTGGTGGTGGGTCATCATCCGCAGGTGGATCTAAAGGGTCTGCATAGCTAATGAAGCTCACAAAAGCCATCATTAGTGTAGCATAAAATTTTAATAGGTTCGATTTCATCTTGATTTGGGGTTAAATTGAAATTCTATGCAATAATATTAAAAAATTACTTAGTACGGAAGTCAGAAGTGAAAAATAATTTTACACTTGGGTATTTCTGTTGCGTCATTTGTATAGAAAATTCGCTATCGGCTAAGAAAACCAATTGTCCGTATTTGTCATGACCTAAGAATTTTTGTTTTACTCTTTTAAATTCTGAGAACTCTTCGTTTTTAGGATCGTCGGCTTTTACCCAACAGGCTTTGTAAGCTGGAAAGTTTTCATACGTACATTTCGCTCCATATTCATGCTCTAAACGATATTGGATTACTTCATATTGTAAAGCTCCTACGGTTCCAATCACTTTTCTTCCGTTCATTTCTAAGGTAAACAACTGCGCCACTCCTTCGTCCATTAATTGATCTACTCCTTTTTCAAGTTGTTTTGCTTTCAATGGGTCCGCATTATTAATATAACGGAAATGCTCTGGAGAAAAACTCGGAATTCCTTTGTAATTCATTTTTTCCCCTTCGGTTAATGTATCTCCGATTTTAAAATTTCCAGTATCGTGTAGTCCAACAATATCTCCTGGATACGAAATATCTACAATTTCTTTCTTTTCAGCAAAAAAAGCATTCGGACTTGAAAATTTCAGGTTTTTTCCAAGTCGAACGTGTAAGTACGGTTTGTTGCGTTCAAAAGTTCCCGAAACCACTTTTACGAAAGCAATTCTGTCTCGGTGTTTTGGATCCATATTGGCGTGAATTTTAAAAACAAATCCGCTAAATTTTTCTTCATTTGGTGCTACTAAACGCGTATCTGATTCTTTTGGTCTTGGGGTTGGAGCAATTTCGATAAAACAATCCAATAATTCTCTTACTCCAAAATTATTCAATGCCGAACCAAAAAACACCGGTTGTAATTCCCCATTTAAGTATTCTTCTTGGTTGAATGGTGGATATACTTCTTCAATCAATTCCAACTCTTCACGTAATCTATTAGCCGGTTTTTCACCAATAATAGATTCTAATTCAGGATTGTTGATGTCATCAAAAGCAATTGTTTCTTCGATATTTTTTCTGCTATCTCCTTCAAAAAGATTGATGTTCTTTTCCCAGATATTATAAATTCCTTTAAAATCATATCCCATTCCTATTGGGAAACTTAAAGGCGTAACACGTAATTTTAATTTTTGTTCTACTTCATCTAATAAATCAAAAGCATCTTTTCCTTCACGGTCTAACTTGTTGATGAAAACTAGCATTGGAATGCTTCTCATTCGACAAACTTCTACTAATTTTTCCGTTTGTTCCTCAACTCCTTTTGCCACGTCGATTACCACAATAACACTGTCAACAGCAGTTAGGGTTCTAAACGTATCTTCAGCAAAATCTTTGTGTCCTGGCGTATCTAAGATGTTGATTTTTTTATCTTTATAAATAAAAGCTAAAACCGATGTAGCTACCGAAATTCCACGTTGGCGCTCAATTTCCATGAAATCGGAAGTGGCTCCTTTTTTGATTTTATTGCTCTTTACCGCTCCAGCTTCTTGGATAGCACCACCAAATAACAACAGTTTTTCTGTTAAGGTGGTTTTACCAGCATCGGGGTGTGAAATAATACCAAAGGTTCGTCTGCGTGCAATTTCTTTACTAAAACTCATGATTTTGTATTAAATGAGGCGCAAAATTAATGCAATTAATTAAGAATTAAAATCATTCTTAGGTCTCTTTTCTTTTTTTAAGTTGTTTTTTTAAATTATTCCAATGCAATTCTCTTGATTTATAGCAATGAATTACTATTTTTGTTGGTTGCAACCTAAAATTTATTTACAACGATGAAAAATAATGTATTGGCACTTTTCTTTTTAAGTTTTACTTCTTTGGTATTTGCCCAAAATAAAGAAGTTTTATTTACAATTAATGACAATCCTTATTACACAGATGAATTTGTTCGTGTGTACAAAAAGAATTTAGATTTAGTAAAAGATGATTCTCAAAAAGATTTAGATAAATATCTAGAGCTTTTTTTAGGTTACAAGCTTAAAGTTGAAAAAGCAAATAAATTAGGATTACAAAACGATACCAAATACCAAAATGAATTAAAATCCTATCGTAATCAATTAGCAAAGTCGTATTTGAATGATTCTCAAGTAACCAATGCGTTAATTGAAGAAGCTTACGAAAGAATGAAATATGAAGTAAAGGCTTCACATATTTTGGTTATGGTTGAAGAAGGTGCTTTGCCAGCAGACACATTAAAAGCATATAACAAAATGCTTGATATTATCAAACGTATAGAATCAGGAGAAGCGTTTGATGCTTTAGCAGCTAAGTTTTCAGAAGATCCGTCTGCCAAAGAAAATAAAGGTGATTTGGGTTATTTTTCTGCTTTCCGAATGGTATATCCTTTTGAAAATGCAGCATATAAAACGGCTGTTGGTAGTGTTTCAAAACCTTTCAGAACACGTTTTGGATATCATATTTTAAAAGTTGCAGACAAAAGAATGAATAGAGGCGAAGTTTATGTGGCTCATATTATGATTATGAAGCCTGCAACACCAGATGCTGAATTGCAAGAAAAAGCCAAGCAAACGATTAACGATATCTATAAAAAATTACAACAAGGGGAAAGTTTTGAATCACTAGCTGGACAATTTTCTGAAGATAAATCTACAGCTTCAAAAGGTGGTGCTTTGCAACGTTTTGGTTCGGGACAATTAACTTCGCAAGAATTTGAAGACGTTGCCTTTGGTTTAAAAGAAAAAGGGGAATTGTCTCAACCGTTTCAATCGCAATTTGGTTGGCATATTGTGAAATTGATTGATAGATTTCCATTACAACCATTAGAAGAATTAAAAGTTGATATTGAAAATAAAATCAAACGAGACGATCGTTCTTTATTAATTACCAATTCATTAGCTAAAAAGCTAAGAGCTAAATACGTAATTAAAACCGACGCTAAGTTATTGGTAAAAACTAAAAAAGCGGTAACCAATGCATTTTATGAGCAAAACTGGGTTATTCCTAGCAGTAATGAGTTTCAAGCTGCATTGGTAACTATTGAAAATAATAAAAAGTTAACGGCATTAGACTTTTTAGAATTCGTAAGTAGCCAACAAAAATCAAATGCTAAAACTAGACCTATTCAAAACTTAACCAATGAATTGTTTGAAAAATGGTTAGACGAGCAAGTGATTACGTATCACAACGACAATCTAGAAAATGAGTTTCCAGAATTTAGATTTGTTATGGATGAATATAGAGACGGTTTGTTGTTGTTTGATTTAATGGAGAAAGAAATTTGGAATAAAGCCAAAAACGATACTATTGGGTTGGAAAAATTTCGTTTAGATAACATTAAAAATTACCAATGGAAAGAAAGAATGGATGTAGATATTTTTTCTTCAACTGATGAAAAAGTGATTAAAAAAGCGCAATCGTATCTTAAAAAAGGAAAATCAATTGATTTTATTAAGCAAAAATTAAACGTAAATGATAAAATCAACGTTATAGTAAAATCAGGATTATTTGAAAACGATTATGATGTGCTTCCTGAATTTGCCATAACTAAAACGGGTGTGACTAAAATTGTAGCAAAAGGAAATTATTTCTTTGTTACTAATGTGAAAGAAATTAAGCCAGCGCAACCAAAACTTTTAAACGAAACCAAAGGGAAATTGGTAAGTGATTACCAACAATTTTTAGAGAACAATTGGGTTGATGAATTACGCAAGGAATTCAATATTAAAATTAATACGACTGTGTTTGAAAAAACAAAAAAACAACTGCAATAATTGATGCGTTATTTAGCATACATATTATTTTTTACTTTTTTTGCTTGCGATTATATTAAAAAACCGCAAGAACCAGAATCTGTTGCGCGTGTTGGAGATGACTTTTTATTTCGTTCCGATTTGCTAAATCTTGTGCCCAATGGTACTTCGAAAGAAGATAGTGTTGCTATTGTTAAATCTTTTATTGATCGCTGGGCAACACAAAAATTATTGTTTGAAGCAGCAGAATTGAATCTGAATTCGGAAAAGGTTGATGAACTGAATCAATTAATGAAGCAATACAAAGTAGATTTGTTTACTAATGCTTATTTGGAAGAGTTAATTATTAGAAAAATTGATACCGTAGTTTCTAACGATGAAATTAACCAATACTACGAAGCCAATAAGCAATTTTTCAAAAATCCAAACGAACTGGTTAAGTTGCGTTACATTAATTTAGTTAAAGAAAATCCAAAATTTGAAAAAATTAGAGCAAAATTTAATTCCTTTACACCGAAAGATAAAAAAGAATTAGCGGAAATGGCCATTCAGTTCAAAAGTTATGCTTTTAACGATTCCATTTGGGTTGATGTTAACCAAGTTTATCAAAAGTTGCCATTTATAAATGCAGATAACAAAGAGAACTACATTTCAAATGGAATGAGTTACCAATATCCAGATTCAACAACGGTTTGGTTAGTAAAAGTAAAGCAAGTCTTACCAAAGGATAATCCAACGCCATTGCAGTTTTTGAGACCAACAATTAAACAAGTTATCATCAATAAAAGAAAAGTAGAATTAATAAAAACAATAGAAAACGAGATTACAAACGATGCATTCAAAAATAACAAATATGAAATTTACAAATAAGAATACCTTTTTACTTTTAGCATTTCTAGCTGCATTTTTAACTTATGCCCAACCCAAAAAACAAAAAGTGGATGGCGTAATTGGGGTAGTGGGCGATTATGTTATTTTGGATTCGGACATTGACTTAGAGTTTATTAATTTAAAAGCACAAGGGATTGATACTAAAAACATCACACGATGTGAAATGTTTGGTAAACAATTAGAAGATAAACTATACGCGCATCACGCTATTCAAGATAGTATAGTGGTTACTGATATGGAAGTTAATGCCTTTTTAAATGAGCAAATTAATGTAGCAGTAGAGCAAATGGGTTCAATGGAAAAAGTGGTGAAATACTACAAGAAAAAAAGTGAAGAAGATTTACGTTCTCATTTCTTTGATGTTGTAAAGTTGAACAAGTTGACTACGCAAATGCAAAAACAAATAATCGATAAAGTTGAAATAACACCTGAAGAAGTTCGTAACTTTTTTAGAGAAATCCCACAAGATGAAATTCCAATTTTTGGAGCAGAAGTTGAGATTGCTCAAATCATAGTGAAACCTGTAATTAATGAAGAAGAAAAACAAAAAGTAATTACCAAGTTGAAAGAACTTCGTCAAGAAGTTTTAAATGGTTCTAGCTTCTTTTCAAAAGCCGTTTTGTTTTCTGAAGATCCAGGTTCTAGTTCTAATGGAGGTTACTATAAAATGAATAGAAAAACACCATTTGTAAAAGAATTTAAAGATGTAGCATTCAGTTTAGGTGAAGGTGAAATTTCAGAACCTTTTGAAACTGAATTTGGTTATCATATTATTTTAGTCGAGAAAATTAGAGGTCAAGAAGTAGAATTACGTCATATTTTAATGGCTCCAAAAGTGACGCCTCAAGCAATGAAAGATGCAAAAGATAAAATTGATGCTATTAGAGCTAAAATTGTTAGTGGTGAAATTTCTTTTGCCGATGCAGCTAAGTCAGATTCAGACGAAAAAGAGACCAAAAATAATGGTGGCGTTTTGCTAAATCCAAGAACTATGGAACCAAGATTTGAATTAACCAAAATGGATCCTTCTTTATATGGTCAAGTTTCAGCTTTGCAAGTTAACGATGTATCAAGACCAATTTTAGAAGATGATAGAGGAAAGAAGTTTTACAAAATTATTACTGTAAATAAGAAAACAGAAGAACATAAAGCCGAATTTTCTCAAGATTATATCAAAATCAAAGAATTAGCTTTAAGAGATAAGCAAATCAAAGAAATTGGTAAATGGTCTGAAGAAAAAATCAAAGAAACGTATATTAAAATTAACGATGAGTACAAGTCGTGTGAATTTACCAATAACTGGTTGAAAAACTAAACTAAATTTTAAATTAACCCTTTGAGTTTTCGAAGGGTTTTTTATGAATTTTTTTTCTATTTTAGTATTTTATTAAATGTAATTCAATTTCTGAATTCTAAATTCAAACTATATTATGTCAGACGTAGTAGCCATTCAAAATTTAGTGCAACGCCAACACCAACTGAAACAAGAAATTGCCAAAGTTATTGTAGGTCAAGACGAAGTGGTTAATCAAATTGTATTGAGCATTTTTTCAGGCGGACATGCCTTGTTAATTGGTGTTCCAGGTTTAGCAAAAACCTTAATGGTAAATACTATTGCGCAAGCTTTAGGACTGAATTTTAAACGTATTCAATTCACACCCGATTTAATGCCGTCAGATATTTTAGGAAGTGAGATTTTGGATGAAAACCGTCAATTTAAATTTATAAAAGGACCGATTTTTTCTAATATTATCTTAGCTGACGAAATAAATAGAACGCCACCAAAAACTCAAGCGGCTTTACTTGAAGCAATGCAAGAACGCATCGTTACAGTAGCTGGACATTCCTATCCATTGGATTTACCTTACTTTGTTTTGGCAACACAAAACCCTATTGAGCAAGAAGGAACGTATCCGTTACCAGAAGCGCAGTTGGATCGTTTTATGTTCGCAATTAAACTAGATTATCCATCGTTTGAAGAGGAAGTACAAGTTGTAAAAGCAACTACTACAGATTATAAAGCTTCTGTTAACGCGCTTTTTTCAGCGGATGAAATCATTGCTTTTCAAAACGTAATCAGAAAATTACCAGTTGCTGATAATGTTATAGAATATGCGGTTACTTTAGTTAGTAAAACAAGACCAGATAATCCATTGGCACCTGATTTTATTAAAACCTACATTGATTGGGGAGCAGGACCGCGAGCTTCGCAAAATTTAATTCTAGCTGCCAAAACACAAGCCGCATTAAATGGAAAATTTTCTCCAGATATTGAAGATGTACAAGCCGTTGCTTTCGGAATATTACGTCATAGGATTGTGAAAAATTACAAAGCCGATGCTGAAGGAATTTCAGATGAAACTATTATCAAAAAGTTGTTTTAAAATTGTTGCATGTTTGGACTAGCGATTGATTTAAATAAACGAATGCATGGTTTAGATATTGCTAGAGCTATTGCAATTTCATTAGTCGTATTTGCTCATTCCCTTTGGATTAGTGATTTTTTTCCACCAGTAGTGAGTTGGTTAATGCAATTGAGTGGTACTATCGGAGTTGAAATTTTCTTTGTAATTAGTGGATTTCTAATTGGTAAAATTGTACTTCGAATGCTTGAGAAAGAAGATTTTTCTTTTTCAGTAATAATGGATTTTTTAAAACGACGATGGTTTAGAACTTTACCTAATTACTATTTAATTCTCTTTGTTAATGTATTGCTTTGGTATTTGATTTATAAGGAAATACCAGAAAAACTATATCTTTATTTTGTTTATTTACAAAATCTAACCCAAACATCTCCTGATTTTTACAGAGTTTCATGGAGTTTGGCGGTTGAGCAATTTTGTTATATAATTGGACCTTTTACCTTGTTGTTTTTAGTTAAGTTATTTCCCAAAGCAAATCGAAGATATTTGTTTTTAGGAATGAGTTTGTTTATGATAGCTTTGTTTTTTGGGACTAGAATTTATTTTAATGCTACCTATGAATTGACTTCTATAGTAGATTGGAACCAATCCTTGCGAAAAGTTACTATTTACAGATTAGACGCCATTTACTATGGATTTGTACTTTATTATTTGTATTCTAGAAATTGTATAGCTGAAAAAATGAATTCCATTTTGTTTGTTTGTGGAGTTTTGGGAATTTTTATACTTCATATTTTAATTTTTGCTTTAGGAATTCAAGCAGAAAATCACCCTTTTTTCTTTAATGTACTTTATTTACCATTGAATTCTATTTCAATTTGCTTGACGATTCCTTTTTTGGTGGGCATCAAATTAAGAGAAAGTCTTTTTTTAAAATGGGTAACGCTTTTGAGTATTATCTCTTACAGTATCTATTTGTTGCATTACACAGTAATTCTTCACGCCATGAAAGTCTTGTTTCCGTCTGAAAGTCTTCGTGGATTTTCTCTTTTTGGATATACTTTTGTTTATTGGGCATTAGTAGTTGTCTTATCTTATTTTTTCTATCGTTTTTTTGAAAAACCAATGACTAATCTTAGAGATAAGAAAACTTTTAATTGATAGAAATTAAGGTTTTTTTGAACCGTTTTAAGAAATTAATAAAAAAAGACTTTATATTTAAGAATTCGTTAATAAATGATTCTTTTTATTGGTTTTGTTGAATTATATTTATCAAAATAGAATCTTTATAAATAATATTTCTTCTATTTAGCCTTTTTATTAAAAATTTTTAAATCTGATTAAGATTTATTAATTTTGTGCCACAAAAAAATACAACAATCACTAAAACAACCTATTTATAGTATGACACTAGATGTTGAAATGAATCTTTATAAAGAGTATATTAAAGAAATTGAAGAAAGAAAAGGTCAAGGATTACATCCAAAACCGATTGATAGTGCTGATTTGTTAAACGAAATCATTGCTCAAATTAAAGACACAAACAACGCTAATAGAGCTGATTGTTTGAAGTTTTTTATATACAATACTTTACCAGGAACAACTCCTGCAGCTGGTGCCAAAGCAAAATTCTTAAAAGAAATTATTTTAGGTCAAGAAGCAGTTGCTGAGATTACACCAACTTTTGCTTTTGAGTTATTATCTCACATGAAAGGAGGACCTTCAATTGTAGTTTTATTAGATTTAGCTTTAGGAAATGACGTTGCAATTGCTACTCAAGCTGCTGAAGTTTTAAAAACACAAGTATATCTTTACGATGCCGATATGGCTCGTATCAAAGAGGCTTATGAAAATGGAAATGCGGTTGCAAAAGATATTTTAGAGAGTTATGCGAAAGCCGAATTCTTTACTAAACTTCCTGAAATTGCTGAAGAAATTAAAGTAGTAACCTTTATTGCCGGAGAAGGTGATATTTCAACCGATTTATTATCTCCAGGGAATCAAGCGCACTCGCGTTCTGACCGTGAATTACACGGAAAATGTATGATTACGCCTCAAGCGCAAGAGGAAATTAAAGCCTTACAAGCACAACATCCAGATAAATCGGTAATGTTAATTGCTGAAAAAGGTACGATGGGAGTGGGTTCTTCTCGTATGTCGGGTGTAAATAACGTAGCGCTTTGGACAGGAAAACAAGCAAGTCCTTATGTGCCATTCGTAAACTTTGCTCCTATCGTAGGAGGAACTAACGGAATTTCTCCAATTTTCTTAACTACTGTTGACGTTACGGGCGGTATCGGAATCGATTTGAAAAACTGGGTTAAGAAAACAGATGCAAACGGAGAGCTAGTTCGTGATGAAAATGGAGAACCCATTTTAGAACAAGTATATTCTGTTGCAACTGGAACGGTTTTAACAATCAATACAAAAACAAAAAAATTATACAACGGTGATAAAGAATTGATTGATATTTCAAGATCTTTCACACCACAAAAAATGGAGTTTATCAAAGCTGGTGGTTCTTACGCAATTGTTTTTGGTAAAAAAATCCAAACTTTTGCTGCTAAAACATTAGGAATTGAAGCGCCTTTAGTTTACGCACCTTCAAAAGAAGTTTCAGTTGAAGGACAAGGACTTACGGCAGTTGAAAAAATCTTCAATAGAAATGCAGTTGGAACCCTTTCTAAAAAAGCATTACACGCAGGTTCTGATGTTCGTGTTACGGTAAATATCGTAGGTTCGCAAGATACTACGGGTTTAATGACGGCTCAAGAATTAGAATCGATGGCAGCGACTGTGATTTCTCCAATTGTTGACGGAGCATATCAATCAGGTTGTCATACTGCTTCGGTTTGGGATAAAAAAGCACAAGCTAATATTCCAAAATTAATGCAATTTATGAACGATTTCGGTTTAATCACCGCTCGTGATCCAAAAGGCGTTTATCATGCGATGACCGACGTAATTCATAAAGTATTAAATGATATTACTGTAGATGAATGGGCTATCATTATTGGTGGTGATTCACATACAAGAATGTCAAAAGGTGTGGCGTTCGGTGCAGATTCAGGAACGGTTGCTCTTGCTTTAGCAACAGGTGAAGCTTCAATGCCAATTCCAGAATCAGTAAAAGTAACTTTCAAAGGACAAATGGCAAGTTATATGGATTTCCGTGATGTGGTTCATGCAACACAAGCACAAATGCTACATAAATTTGGTGGAGAAAATGTTTTCCAAGGAAGAATTATCGAAGTACATTTGGGAACATTAACTGCTGACCAAGCGTTCACATTTACAGATTGGACTGCCGAAATGAAAGCTAAAGCTTCAATTTGTATTTCAGAAGATGAAACGTTAATCGAATCATTAGAGATTGCTAAATCAAGAATCCAAATTATGATTGATAAAGGCATGGACAATAAAAACCGTGTGCTTCAAGGATTAATTGATAAAGCAAACCAACGTATTGCAGAAATCAGATCAGGTGAAAAGCCAGCTTTACGTCCAGATGCTAATGCAAAATACTACGCAGAAGTAGAAGTAGATTTGGATGTGATTAACGAACCAATGATTGCTGACCCAGATGTAAATAATAAAGACGTTTCTAAACGTTATACTCACGATACAATTCGTCCACTTTCTTTCTACGGAGGTGATAAAAAAGTAGATTTAGGTTTCATCGGTTCTTGTATGGTTCACAAAGGCGATATGAAAATCTTAGCGCAAATGCTTAAAAATATCGAGAGACAACAAGGTAAAGTGGAATTCAAAGCTCCATTAGTAGTTGCTCCTCCAACATACAATATTGTTGACGAATTAAAAGCTGAAGGTGATTGGGAAGTATTACAAAAATATTCAGGTTTCGAATTTGATGATAATGCACCAAAAGCTGCGGCTCGTACTGAATATGAAAACATGTTGTATTTAGAGCGTCCAGGTTGTAATCTTTGTATGGGGAACCAAGAAAAAGCGTCTAAAGGAGATACGGTTATGGCAACATCAACACGTTTATTCCAAGGTCGTGTAGTAGAAGATTCTGCAGAGAAAAAAGGAGAGTCTTTGTTGTCATCTACTCCTGTGGTAGTTTTATCTACTGTTTTAGGAAGAACACCTTCTATTGAAGAATACAAACAAGCTGTAGAAGGAATTAACCTAACTAAGTTTGCTCCATCACACAAATTATTAGTAGGATAATTGGTTTACTATAATGTTATTAAAGTCTAAGTTTCACGCTTAGACTTTTTTTTATGCTCTTTTTTTCGTAACTTGTGTGTTTAATAACTAAACAAACAAATAAATATATGGCTTTTGATATTGAAATGATTGAAAAGGTGTACGCAAACATGGCTGCAAGAGTTGATATAGCTCGCGAGTTAGTTGGTCGTCCACTTACTTTGTCTGAGAAAATTTTGTATTCGCATTTATGGGAAGGAACTCCTTCTCAAGCATTCACTAGAGGAAAAGATTATGTTGACTTTGCTCCAGATCGAGTAGCATGTCAAGATGCAACTGCGCAAATGGCTTTACTACAATTTATGCACGCTGGAAAGAAGACAGTAGCTGTCCCAACAACTGTTCACTGTGATCACTTGATTTTAGCAAAAAATGGCGCTAAGCAAGATTTAGAGCTAGCCAATAAACAATCTAAAGAAGTTTTTGATTTTTTATCATCAGTATCTAATAAATACGGTATTGGGTTTTGGAAACCGGGTTCAGGAATTATTCACCAAATTGTTTTAGAAAATTACGCTTTTCCAGGCGGTTTGATGATTGGAACCGATTCACATACGGTTAACGCTGGTGGTCTAGGAATGTTAGCCATTGGTGTTGGTGGTGCTGATGCAGTAGATGTAATGTCGGGCATGTCTTGGGAATTGAAATTTCCAAAATTAATCGGAGTAAAACTAACAGGAAAATTATCAGGTTGGACTGCTCCAAAAGATGTTATCTTAAAAGTAGCCGATATCTTAACCGTAAAAGGTGGAACAGGTGCTATAGTAGAATATTTTGGAGAAGGTGCTGAAGCAATGTCTTGTACAGGTAAAGGAACCATTTGTAACATGGGAGCTGAAATTGGCGCAACCACTTCAACTTTTGGTTATGATGATTCTATGAGAAGATATTTAGCAGCAACCGGTCGTCAAGATGTGGTTAATGCAGCTGATAAAGTAGCTTCTTATTTAACGGCTGATGCCGATGTTTATGCAAATCCAGCAAATTATTTCGATCAACTAATTGAAATCAATTTATCAGAATTAGAACCACATATCAACGGGCCATTTACTCCAGATAGAGGAACGCCAGTTTCAAAAATGAAAGAGGAAGCTGCAGCTAACGGATGGCCATTAAAAGTAGAATGGGGATTAATCGGTTCTTGTACCAATTCTTCTTACGAAGATATGTCGCGTGCGGCTTCGATTGTTAGACAAGCAGTGGCTCACGGAATTACACCAAAAGCAGAATTTGGAATCAATCCAGGTTCAGAGCAAATTCGTTTCACTATTGAAAGAGACGGTATTATTGCTGATTTCGAGAAAATGGGAACCAAAGTATTTACCAATGCTTGCGGCCCTTGTATTGGCCAATGGGATAGAGAAGGAGCTGATAAACAAGAAAAAAATACAATCGTTCACTCGTTTAATAGAAATTTTTCTAAACGTGCTGATGGTAATCCCAATACACATGCTTTTGTAACGTCTCCAGAAATGGTAGCGGCTTTAGCAATTTCGGGTCGTTTGGATTTTAACCCAATTACAGATACTTTAATTAATGATAAAGGAGAAGCAGTTAGATTAAATGCGCCTTTTGGTGACGAATTACCTACCAAAGGTTTTGATGTAGAAGATCCAGGTTTCCAAGCGCCGGCTGAAGACGGTTCGTCTGTTCAAGTGGTAGTTTCACCAACATCTGATCGTTTGCAGTTATTAGAGCCATTTTTACCTTGGGACGGAAAAAATATTACAGGAGCTAAATTGTTAATCAAAGCTTTTGGAAAATGTACCACCGACCATATTTCAATGGCTGGTCCTTGGTTGCGTTTCCGTGGCCATTTGGATAATATTTCCAATAATATGTTGATTGGTGCCGATAATGCTTTTAACAGAAAAACAAATTCAGTTAAAAATCAATTAACAGGTGCTTATGATGAAGTCCCGAAAGTACAAAGAGCATACAAAGCAGCTGGTGTCCCTTCAATTGTTGTGGGTGACCATAATTACGGTGAAGGTTCTTCTCGCGAGCATGCAGCTATGGAACCTCGTTTCTTAGGGGTGAAAGCAGTTTTAGTGAAATCTTTTGCACGTATTCACGAAACGAATTTGAAAAAACAAGGAATGTTAGCCTTAACTTTTGCTAACGAAGCGGATTACGATAAAATTCAAGAAGATGATACCATTAACTTCTTAGATTTAACCGAATTTGCTCCAGGAAAACCACTAACATTAGAGTTTGTGCATGCTGATGGTTCAAAAGACATTATCATGGCAAATCATACGTATAATGATAGTCAAATTGGTTGGTTTGTAGCTGGTTCAGCTTTAAACTTAATTGCAGCTGGTAAAGCTTAATAGCAATAACTAAATAGTAAAAATGCGTTTGTGATAAGCAAACGCATTTTTTTTGAAAATAACTTAACGATATATTTCCAATTGGTTTTAGAAATTACATATTCAAAATTCAGCTTTTCAGTTTCACCATGATAGGCAACATTAATTTCTCTAACTTTTATTGCTCCTAATCGCTCCATTGCAATTTGCGAACGTATATTTTCTGTACCAACGTGAAAATATACATGATCAATAAATTGAAAAGCATAATCTAACATCATTTTCTTTATCATTGGATTGTACTTTGAGCCCCAATAGTTTCTCCCGTAGAAAGTATAGCCAATTAGAACACTTTTTTCGTCAGGATTCCAATCGTAAAAACGCGTACTTCCAATGATTGCATTGGTTTCTTTATCCACAATAATAAAAGCTCCTTTAGAAAGTAAAGCACCATTAAAAAAGTTTTGAAAAACAGCTTTTTGGTAGCGGTTTTTATTGGGATGTTGTTCCCAAATCAAAGGATCAGACGCCACATCATACAGCGCTTCAAAATCGGAAGCTTGCAAAGGAATAAGTTGGATGGTATCGTTTTCTAAAAAAGGTTGTAAGTTCATGATTGGCTTTTTGTAAAAATACAAAATCCGTCTCAATTGCTCAAGACGGATTTGTTAAATGCTATTTTTATGACTACTAGTAGTACATATATCTTCTTACTTTTGCAATGTATTTTGCCAAACGAATTACTTGGTGGCTATAACCATATTCGTTATCATACCAAACATACATAACCACGTTTTTACCATCGGCAGAAACGATTGTTGCATTGCTGTCAAAAATTGCTGGAGCTGATGTTCCAACAATATCTGAAGAAACCAATTCGTTGTTTAAAGAATATTTGATTTGCTCTACTAAATTACCTTCCAATGCATATTTTTTCATGATTGCATTCAATTCTTCTCTAGTGGTAGTTTTGTTAACTTCTAAATTCAAAACCACTAATGAACCATTTGGAACTGGAACACGAATTGCGTTAGAAGTTAATTTTCCAGCTAAACTTGGTAAGGCTTTAGCAACGGCACTTCCCGCACCAGTTTCGGTGATTACCATATTCAAAGCAGCTGCTCTACCACGACGGTATTTTTTGTGCATGTTATCTACCAAGTTTTGGTCGTTGGTATATGCATGTATTGTTTCTAAATGTCCTTTAACAACACCTAAAGTTTCTTCCATTGCCGCTAAAACGGGTGTAATAGCATTGGTCGTACATGAAGCTGCCGAGAAAATATTTACATTATCTGGGTTGTAATCGCCGTGATTAACTCCGTAAACGATATTTGGAACTCCTTTCCCAGGTGCTGTTAATAATACTTTCGAAGCTCCTTTTGATGTTAGGTGGCGACTTAAAGCTTCTTCTGTTGTAAATGCTCCTGTGTTATCAATTACCAAAGCATCTTCAATACCATATTGCGTGTAATCGATTTCTTCTGGACCATTTGCTGTAACAATGTAAACTGTTGTTCCGTTGATAATTAAAGCATTATTTTCTGGATCTGCATGAACCGAACCTTCAAAATCACCATGAACCGAATCATAACGCAATAGAGACGCTCTTTTTTCTAATAAAACCGCATCACTTTTATCTCTAGTTACAATCGCTCTTAAACGTAATTGTTGACCTTTACCAATTTTACTCATCATTTCACGAGCCAATAAACGACCAATTCTACCAAAACCATAAAGCACTACATCTTTTGGTTTGATTTCCGAATATTCTTTTGCATGCTTTAATTTGTCGATTACAAAAGCAGTAGCATCATTGTATTTATCGTCTTCTAAATGGAATTCATAAGTTAATTTTCCAATATCAATTCTTGCTGGCGGCAAATCCAAACTCTGAATAGCTTGTGCAATTTCTACCGAATCGAATACATTGATTGGTTTTTGAACAAATTCACCAGCATATTCATGTAAATTGATGATATCACTCACACTTCTGTCGATTAATTGATTTCTAAAAAGGATCAATTCGATAGATTTGTCGTACCATAAATCACTGATGATTTTAATAAATTCCACGCAAGCTTTCCTTCTATCTGCTTGAAAAGCAAGTTCTTTCTCGTATAAAACAGTGTTACTCATGAAGTAGTTTGTATAAAGTGTTGTTTGAAGGTGCAAAAGTAAAGATTTATAATGTTTTAGGGAAATTTTTTGCATAAAAAAACCAGTCGCATCGGACTGGTTTTTGTGGTTTTAACGTTTTTACATGATAATACTGTAGCGTTGTCCATTTTGTGTAATAATTTGATAACGCGCTTTCGTATTTTCTTTTCTTGACAAATAATTGGAAATCGTTTCAACATCTTTAGCCTTTACACCATCTACGCTAAGAATAATAGCTCCTTCCAAAGATTCTGCATATTCAATATAATCCGGATTATTCAATTTTTTGATTTTAATTCCTTCTTTTAAATTGAATCGCTTTTTATCGTCGGTATCAATGTCTTCAAATTCAATTCCGTTGAATTCGTAATTCAAAAATTCTTTTTTGGTTAGTTGTACCGAAATGTTTTTGGTTTTTCCTTTTCTTAAAATGGTAACTTCAACAAAATCGTTTGGTCTTTTAGTATTCAAATGCATCGTTAAGTCTGAAAAACTAGAAACTTTCTTGTTGTCAACGGCAATAATTACATCACCTTTTTCAATTCCTGCTTTTTCTGCTCCCGAATTTTTAGTCACATTACCCACATAAAATCCTTGGGTTTCATTGATGCCAATTTCTTTCGAGAAAGCACTGTTCAATTCGCGACCTTCAACACCCAAAACGCCGCGTTGTACGTTTCCAAATTCCATTAAATCTTCAATAATTTTTCGAGTCACATTGGAAGGGACAGCAAAAGAATAACCAGCATAACTTCCTGTTGGAGAAGAAATCATCGTGTTAATTCCAATTAATTCGCCACGAGTGTTGACCAATGCGCCACCACTATTTCCGGGATTCACAGCAGCATCCGTTTGAATAAAAGATTGTAAGCCTTGATTGCTTAAATCTCTGGCCTTGGCAGAAACAATTCCTGCAGTAACGGTTGAGTTTAAATTGTATGGATTACCAACGGCTAAAACCCATTCCCCAACTTTGATGTTATCTGAGTCTCCAAAAATAATATAAGGTAATTTTTCATCAGCATCTACTTTCAATAAGGCAATGTCCATTTTGGAATCTGTACCAATGAGTTTTGCTTTGTATGATTTGTTGTTGTTCATCGTTATTTCTAACTCTGTTGCATTTTGAATCACATGATTATTAGTTACAATATAACCATCTTCCGAAATGATTACTCCCGAACCTGTTCCAATTTGCGTTTGCTCTTGATTGCCTCGGTAACCATAAAAATATTCCAATATTGGATTCGATGGCATTCGAGAAACTGTTACGTTTTTAACGTGAACTACCGTGTGAACCGTGTTTTCAGCTGCCGATGTAAAATCGATTGCTTCCGCTCCAAGATTCACATTTCTTGAATAATTAGGAGCAACCGTGGTGATGCCATTGGTAGTTTTTGGCTCAAAAAATAACTTATAGGCTCCTAAAGTAATTCCGCCACTTAAAAGCGAAATAAAAAATAAACTTCCTAACTTCTTCATATTTTTTCGTTTTTACTAATGATAAAATTACACACTAAAATTTAACAAAAAATCACTTTAACGCTCGATTAACAATGTTTAACATCTTATTAATATTCGTACTTTTGTGCTAGAATTTGCAATTATGAAACTTACCTTTTACAAATACCAAGGCACTGGAAACGATTTTGTTATGATTGATAACCGACAAAATATTTTCCCCAAAAATAATACCAAACTCATCGCGCAGTTGTGCGACAGAAAATTTGGCATTGGTGCTGACGGTTTAATTTTATTAGAAAACCATCCACAATACGATTTTAAAATGGTATATTACAATTCCGATGGTAATGAAAGTTCGATGTGTGGCAATGGCGGTCGTTGTTTGGTAGCTTTCGCAAAGCAATTGGATGTAATTTCAGAAAAAGCCAAATTTGAAGCCGTTGACGGTTATCATTTCGCAACCATTGATTCTAAAAATATAGTTTCATTGCAAATGATTACAGTTGATAAAATTCAAGTGAATCCTGAGTATTCGTTTTTGAATACGGGTTCTCCGCATCATGTAGCATTGGTAGAAAACCTAAAAACATTTGATGTAAAAACCGAGGGAGCCAAAATCCGTTATTCCGATTTATACGGAAAAGCGGGAAGTAACGTGAATTTTGTAAACCAATTAACCACTGACAAATTTGCAGTTCGCACTTATGAAAGAGGCGTTGAAGATGAAACCTTGTCTTGTGGAACTGGAGCAACAGCAGTAGCTATAGCGATGCATAAAACCAATAAAACAGCAGCAAAAACTATCCAAATTCAAGTAGAAGGCGGCGAGTTAGCAGTAAGTTTTGATGAAGAAAACGGTGTGTATTCCAATGTGTTTTTGATTGGACCAGCTACTTTTGTGTTTGAAGGAACAATTGATGTTTAGGATTTTCGGATGTTCTGATTTCGGATGTTTGATTTTTTTGCCACGAAGACGCAAAGTCGCAAAGATTTTTTTAATTTTTTAATTTCTTAAATCTGTGTTCCAAAAAATGAGATTTTATATTAAGTTGTTGGAATTTGGAATTTAAGATATTGGAATTTATAAATTTGATTTTTTTGCCACGAAGACGCAAAGGCGCAAAGATTTTTTTAATTTTTTAATTTCTTAAATCTGTGTTCCAAAAAATAAGATTTTATATTAAGTTGTTGGAATTTGGAATTTAAGATATTGGAATTTATAAATTTGATTTTTTTGGAACACAGATTTGTGAAATTTCAGAAATAGTTAAAATCTTATATGAACTTTTAACAGCAATCAAATGTTTCTTAAAAAAAAACTTTTATGCCTTATATGGTTTAATATTTTGAACTTGAACTTGATTTTTTTGCTCGCAAAGACGCAATCCGAAAATTTTAATCAACTTTTTGGGACTTTGTGTTAAACTTTGTGATACTTTGTGAAACAATACTTGAACTTGAAAATGAAAACACTAACAGGAAATACCATCTACTTAAGAGCACTCGAACCCGAAGATTTGGAGTTTATCTACAACATAGAAAACGACGAATCTATTTGGGAAATCAGTCATACCCAAACACCATATAATCGGTTTTTAATTAAGCAGTATTTAGAAAATGCGCATCAAGATATTTACGAGGCCAAGCAATTACGCTTGGTAATTTGTGAAAAAGAAACGCAAAGTACTTTAGGATTGATTGATTTGTTTGATTTTGATCCTAAAAATCTTCGTGCTGGCATTGGAATTTTACTTCAAAATCCCGAAAGTCGTCAAAAAGGTTTTGGTTCTGAGGCTTTGGATCTTGTAATTGCTTATGCCTTCACACATTTGCAGTTGCACCAACTCTTCGCAAATATTAGCACAGAAAATGAAGTTAGTTTGGCACTTTTTGCTAAATTTGGCTTCGAAACTATTGGAATTAAAAAACAATGGAATAAAGTTGGAAATTCCTATAAAGACGAGTTGCTAGTGCAATTAATTAACCCAAATTCTTAAATTTTGAACGCAAAAAAAATCTTCACTTTAGTAGCGGTTTCAGGCGTATTTGTTGCCTTGGCTATTTCCGCTTATTTGTATTACATGGCATTTACTGCCAATACCAGCTTCAGTCAAAATGAAGTCTATGTGTATATTCCAACGGATGCTACTTACGAAATGGTTTTAGAAGAAGTAAAACCGTTTGTGACTGATATTGATAAGTTTGATTTTGTAGCTCAAAAAAGAAATTACACCCCAAAACCAGGAAAATATTTGCTAAAAAAAGGAAGCAATTCGTTTGCTTTAGTTCGTGCTATGTATGCCAATATTCCTGTGAAAGTGGCTTTCAATAATCAAGAAACCATTAATGATTTAGCTGTTCGTCTTTCCGCTCAATTAGAACCAAGTGTTGCAAGTTTTGAAACTGCTTTTACTGATTCTACGTTTTTAGCAAACAATAATTTGAACAAAGAAGCCGCTTTAGCGCTTTTTATTCCTAATACGTATGAGTTTTATTGGAATACATCTGCTCAAAAAGTAGCGGATAAATTAGCGAAAGAATACCAAAAATTCTGGAATCACGAACGTTTAGCTAAAGCCGAAGCCAAAGGTTTAACGCCAGTTCAAGTAGCAATTTTAGCTGCTATCGTTCATAAAGAAACCGCAAAAGTCAGCGAAAGACCAACAGTGGCTGGTGTTTATTTGAACCGTTTAGCTACCGGAATGCCGTTACAAGCAGATCCAACAGTGATTTTTGCCATCAAAAAAGAATCAGGAAATTTCGACCAAATTATCAAACGTGTTTTTTATAACGACTTGAAAATCAATTCGCCATACAATACGTATTTGAATACAGGTTTGCCACCAGGATTAATCGCAATGCCTGATATTTCTGCTATTGATGCCGTTTTAAATGCGCCAAAACACGATTATTTGTATTTCTGCGCTAGTCCAGAACGCCCGGGTTATCACGAATTTGCAGCAAATTATGCCCAACACCAAATCAACGCTAAAAAATACAGCGAATGGGTAAATAAATTAGGAATTGAACGCTAATTTTTTGAAACGAATCGTCAGTGTGTGTCAGCAATCCCTATTCCTGCTGTCCGTTACAATTTTTTGTAAAATGGTAACATTTCACAAAAAGATTTCCACTACCATCAGGGTTATGGGGCTGACTATTGGATTATTGGGAAGCTTTTGGGCTAATGCACAATCCGATAGTCTTTCTACTTCTTTTTTCAAACCGTCAGATACACTCAATAAACCACGTAGAAATGCAGTGTATATTGGAGAATCAGTAGTTTTGGGAGCTACATTAGTGGGTTTGCATCAAATTTGGTACAAAGATTATCCCCAATCCAATTTCCATGTCATCAACGACAACAACCAATGGAAACAAATGGATAAAATGGGACATTTTTATTCCACGTATCATTTAGGAAGAGCAGGAGCGGAGTTGTTGCAATGGAGCGGTGCCAGTCAAAAAGAGCGATTAGTTTATGGTGCTGGAATAGGATTCACATTTCTAACTGCCGTAGAAGTCTTCGATGGATTTTCACAAGAATGGGGTTTCTCTTGGGGCGACATGCTAGCTAACGCATCAGGAACCGGATTATATATTGGACAAGAATTACTTTGGAACGAACAACGCATTATTCCAAAATTCTCTTTTAACCAAACGAAATTTGCAGCACAACGCCCAGAAACATTGGGAAGTTCGTTTCAAGAACAAATTCTAAAAGACTACAACGGACAAACGTATTGGTTGTCGTTTAATTTGCATGCATTCACTAAAAGTGATTTTTTTCCTAAGTGGTTAAATCTAGCCATTGGTCACAGCGCTAATGGAATGCTTTACGGAAATACCACCGAAGCCAATTTGAATGGCTACAAGCAAAAAGCCTATCGTCAATTCTTGTTGAGTTTGGATGTTGATTTGACGAAAATTGAAACCAACTCCCATTTTTTGAAGACACTTTTTAGTGTTTTTAACACCATTAAGGTACCTGCTCCAGCACTTCAACTCGATGAGTTTAACGGACTTAGAGGGCACTTTATCTACTTTTAGAAAAAATTAACACACTGTAAATCAATACTATAATATTTTTCGTATCTTTGCCTCGCTAATTTCAGATGGGTGACAGACGCTGAGAAAACAAAAAATATGATAAAAAAAAGTTCTTATTTTTTAGGAATTGGAATTCTTGTTTTAGTAGTTTCATCGGGTTTTAACTCGTTTAAAATTGAAAAATTAGAAGGATTTCATTTGGAAGATGGAGAGACAATCGTTTACCATGTTCCTTCCGAAGAAGAAGAAGTTGAGGAAACAGTTGAAAATACAATTGCTGTTCCTTACGTAGGTAAGACATATGCAGGTTTTAAACAAGCAATGGCTTATAGAGAATCAAGAGGAATTTTACATTTAGTAAATCCTTATGGTTACATGGGAAAATACCAATTTGGAAGAAGTACATTACGAACCATTGGTATTTATGATTTTCAGGAGTTCTTAAGAAATGCCGAGTGGCAAGATAAAGCGTTCAGAGCTTTATTAGAAAAAAACAAATGGGAGCTTCGTAAAGAAATCGAAAAGTATTCTGGTAAAGTAATCAATGGTGTTCAAATTACAGAATCAGGATTATTAGCAGCAGCGCATTTAGCGGGAGCTGGTTCAGTTAAAAAGTACTTAAGAAGTAATGGTTCTAACGGATTTAAAGACGGTTTTGGAACTAGTTTAAGAAGTTACATTAAATTATTTAAAGGCTATGACGTTTCGCACATAGAAGCGGATGCCAATGCAAAAGTGCTTTTAGACTAAAAATTACACGAGTTGTAATTAAAATTTATGGATAATAAAAATGCAAGGTCGCTTATGTAAGTCGACCTTGTTTTTTTTCCAATCGTTTACCGTTAGCGTTTTTATGAATTCTGTGGGTAAGGTGATATCACAAGCCACACAAATATGGGTGTTGGGCTGAAGTGTTGCCAACATATCTTCAAAAATTTTATTGTTTCGATACGGTGTTTCAATAAACAATTGCGACTGATTTTTTTCAAAAGAAATGCGTTCCAATTGTTTTAAGGTGCTTTTCTTTTCGCTAGCATCAATGGGTAAATAACCGTTAAAAGTAAAACTTTGACCATTCATACCGCTAGCCATTATGGCTAATAAAATAGAACTTGGTCCTACTAATGGCACCACTTGAATCCCTTTTTCATGAGCTAATTTTACAATAACAGCGCCAGGATCAGCTATACCTGGGCAGCCGGCTTCACTCATTAACCCTATATTTCTTCCTTCTAAAAGAGGTTGAATCATATTTTGATAATCGGCAACCTCAGTGTGTTTGTTGAGTAAAGAAAGTCTTAATTCGGCTTGTTTTTTATCGGGAGCAATGCTCTTTATGAATTTTCTTGCGGTTTTGTCGTTTTCCACAATGTAATCATCAATGAAATCGATACTTCTTTTAATAGTTTGCGGCATTACATCTTCAGGATTCATTTCGCCTAAAGTGGTTGGAATAAGATATAATTTGCCTAAAAAAGTGATGGGTTTCATGGGATTTTATTTATTGCAAAAATACAAATAAAAAAAGTCCCACCGAAGCAGGACTAAAGATTTTCATCTACGGCATATAGCCTTATTGTGATAAGATTAAAGATTTGAAAGTTTAATCTGTTGCAAATTAAATACATTTATTGTTAATTTGCAAATTAAGATAAACAATTCGAGAGTGTTTGGACTTTTGTTAATGATACAAAATCTAATTACTTTTCAACTAGGATATTTTTTCTAGTCATTTTAATCAAATTATTTATAAAACACCTTTGCAGAGGTGTTTTTATTTTTCAAATCACAATTTTATACAAATAATACATAAATTAGGATTCTTTATACAAATAAATACATTATTATATAGCAAAGATATTTTTTTTATTTATATTTGGACTATAAAAAGAGGAAAAAATATCAATTATTTTGTAAAATATTCATTATGAGCGGTTTAAAACTTGGATTAGATTTAGGAACGAATAGTATTGGATGGGCAATTCGAGACACAAATAAAAAAGGTAATCAAATTATTGGTGCTAATGTGATTGTGTTTCCACAAGGAGTTGGAGAAGAAAAAGGAGTGGAATTTTCTTTGGCTTCTGAAAGAACAAAACATAGAGCTTTAAGAAAATTATATAAAAGAAGGAAAAAGAGAAAAACTGATTTATTAAAACTTTTAATAGAAAATGGCTTTTGTCCTTTAACCAATGATGAGTTATTGCTTTGGTCTGTTTATAAAAAAGGACAGGAAATGAGATATCCAACAGGGAATTATGATTTTTCAGAATGGATAAAAATTAATCCTTATGAAGTAAGAGCAAAAGCAGTTAATTCTATTGTTTCAAAGTTAGAGTTAGGACGTGCTTTGTATCATATGTGTCAAAGAAGAGGCTTTAAAAGCGGGCGAAAAGATGCTGATGCTGGAAAAGACTTAATTCAATTTCAAAAAGAAAGAGAGTTATTAGAAAAAAATGGTTTCAAAACTTTAGGCGAATATTACTTTGATTTACTTGTAAAGGGTGAAAAAGTAAGAAAAACAAAATTTAGTGCCGACGATCAAGAGGTGAATTCGTCACGAATTAGTTATGTTGAAGAATTTAACTTTTTAATGAAGAGCCAGAACATTGAGAAAGAATTAGCAGATAAGTTTTTTGATACTATCTTTTTTCAAAGACCATTAAAATCTCAAAAAGGGTCGGTTGGTAAATGTACTTTAGAGAAAACAAAGTCACGCTGCGCTATAAGTCATCCATTGTTTGAAGAGTTTAGAATGTTTCAGTATTTGAATTCTATTAAAATTAAAGAGAGAAACAGCGAAAAGTTTATTTTTCTGTCAGAATATCCAGAATATTATAAAATAGCCGAAGATAAGTTCTATAGACTTAGTGCCAAAAATTTCAAATTTGTTGATATTTCAAAAGGTATTAATAATCAAGCAAAAAAAGAAAGTCTGTTTTTTGAGTTTAATTATAATGATAAATACCCAGTTGTAGGAAGCCCAACGGTTAGTAAGTTGATTGAGGTTTTTGATGCGGAAAATTGGAAGGATTGTAAAAGAATAATTCAATCAAAATATAAAAAACAAGACAATAAAAGTGTTGATGAATTGATTGATGAACTTTGGCATACACTTTTTTTTTCGGGAGATTTTGTTAATGATGTTACTTCGGATAAAATAAAAAGTTTTATTAGAAACCGTTTTTCGATTTCTGAAGAAAAAGTAAATTACTATGAAAGTATAAATTTAAAACAAGGCTATTCTTCGTTGAGTAAAAAAGCAATTGTAAAGATTTTACCTTATTTAGAAGAAAAAATAATTTATCCGTATGCTGTTTTCTTCGCAAATATTGATGTTATTATTGGAAAAGAAAAATGGAATGAAAACAAGCAATTTATTCAGGATACTATTATTGATATTATTTCGAGATATAAAGATGAAATATTAAAAATTGATATTGTTAATGGTTTGGTTGGTGATTTTATTAAAGAATACGACAATTCCAATTATGATTATTTTCTGGACGAAACAGATAGAAAGAATGTTTTAGAAAAAATCAAAGTTTTTTATGGAAAATATCTTTGGGATAAAATGTCTGAACTTGAAAAAGAAGCACTTCAGAATGAAATTGAAATCACTTTTCAAAACCAGTTACAGAAAAGAAGAGTTGGAGGATATTATTTATCTAAACCAAGAATAGATGAAATCATCAAAGACTTTTTAATTCAAGAATATAAAGTTTCAAGAGAACAAGCTGATAAATTGTATCATCCATCAGCAATGGATGCTTATCCGCAAAGTCAAGATGGTTTTTTAGGGTTGCCTTTTACTAATTCGATTAAAAATCCAATGGCAATGCGAACACTGTTTTATTTGCGTAAATTGGTAAATACATTATTAAAAGAAAAGAAAATTGCTCCAGATACAGAAATTATTATAGAATTAGCTAGAGAATTGAATGACAAAAATAAAAGGTTGGCAATTGAGAGATGGCAACGCGAAAGAGAAAGTGAAAATAAGAAGTTTAGAGAAAAATTAGAAGAATTAGCAAAAGATACCAATTCAATTGTCACCGAAACAGATGTAATTAAATACAGATTATGTCAGGAACAGAATAATAAGTGTTTATACACTAATGAAACTATTAATTGCGAAAAATTATTAGGGTCTAATCCTCAATTTGATATAGAACATACTTTTCCTAGAAGTAAATCATTTGATAATTCATTAGTTAACAAAACATTGGCTGATAAAAAATTCAATCAAATAAAAGGAAATCAAATTCCACAAGAATTGCCAGATAGATACAAGCAAAATTTCATAAATAATACAAGCCATTGGAAAGAAACAATTGAAAATTTAGAAGAGAGAATTGAGCAGCAAAAATATTTTTCCAAAGTTGCCAGTACTGTTGAGCAAAAAAATAGGGCTATCCAGCAACGACATTATTTGAAATTGGAATTGGATTATTGGAAACAAAAATTATATAGATTTACTGCGACTGAAATAAAACCTAATTTCAAAAACAGCCAGTTGGTTGATACAGGAATTATTACAAAATATTCTGAATTGTTTTTAAAATCGTTATTCCAAAGAGTCTTTCCTGCGAAAGGAACAATGGTTGCAGATGTCAGAAAATCTTGGGGTATAGAAGCAAAAGACAGAAACTATCATTATCATCACGCTATTGATGCGATTGTGCTTTCGTGTATGGATAAAAGTATTCGTGATGGATTGGCAGAAGCATTCAAAGAATCGGAGGAGAATAGATATAATGATAAGTTTAAAATCAAAAAACCTTGGAATACTTTTACAGAAGATGTTAATCAATTAAAAAATAATATAATTGTAGTTCATAATCATAAAAATACGATTGATAAACAAACGGTAAAGAAATTAAGAAAGAGAAATAAAATTCAATATGATAAATTAGGAAATATTATCTATGAGAAAGGTCAAGGCATAAGAGCATCATTACATAAAGATACTTTCTATGGCGCAATTGAAAGAGAAAATGAAAATAGTGAAAAGGAAATATGGTTTGTTATTCGAAAACCTGTTACAAATGCGTTTTCTGATGCTGAAGTAAATGCTATTGTTGACGAAGGAATTAAAAGTAGAATTATAAAACATGGACTTAAAAATGTAAAAACTGAAGAAGGATGGATTTTATTGCCAAGCGAAAAGGATAAACAAGGAAAGGAAATCAAGGAAATGTTGATAAAAAAAATCCGGGTAAAAACGGCTAATAAAAATCTTCCAAAAATAAAAGCGCAAAGTCATGTTGCTCAGGGGAAAAGAAAAGAGTATAAAGAAAGTTATTATGCTACTTTAGAAAATATTTTCGCAATGGCAATTTATGAAACGGTGAATGATAAAGGTAAAAAAGAACAAGCTTTTAATACTATTTCGGCTTTTGATTTGGCAAAACATAATCAAGGAAATGTTAAATTAGAAATGCCAGTAGAAGAAAATGTTTTTAAAAATAAAGGAAAAAAAAGTGAAATTTTAATTCCGTTATCTAAGGTTTTAAAAGTGAATCAAATGGCTCTTTTTTATGAAAATAATCCAGAAGAATTAAAAACTATTTCTAACGAAAGTTTGAGTAAGCGATTGTTTAAAATAACACAATTTGAAAGTGATGGCAGAATTCAATTTCGTCATCATGCTCAAGGTGGAGCCGATAAAGATTTAAAAAAGGAATCTTCTTTGGATTTTGAAAAATCAGCTCAAAAATTGAGGATTAGTTTAAGTAATATAAAGGCAATTTATGAGGGAAAAGATTTTATAATACATCCTTCAGGAAAAATTGATTTTTTGATTTAGCAATATTGGTGTATATTTACACCACTAAATAAAAATAGTATGGCACGTCAAAGTATCACTTTAGCCAATCAAAACGATGAATGGTTAAAACAACAAGTAGCAAATGAAGAATTTACCAGCAAAAGTGAAGCTGTAAATTATTTGATTAAACAAGCACGTGAACAAGATGCTTATGTAGAGTTTGTTCGAATGAAATTAGAGAAAGCAGAAAAAAGTGGTTTTAGCACAAAGACTAAAGAAGAATTATTAGCAGAAATTAAGAAAAAATTGAATGTATAGTTATAAACTTAATGTTCAAGCTGAAGAAGATTTGACTCGGATTTTTGAATATGGTGTTGGTAAATTTGGATTGGAACAAGCGGAGAAGTATTATGAGATGTTTTTTGAATCTTTTTCCTCGATAGCATTAAATCCTTTTCTTTTTCCCAATGCAAATCATTATAAAAAAGGATATCGCTACTGTGTTTGTGGTGTAGATACCATTTTTTATAAAGTAAATGGCGATGAAATCGAAATCATGGCGATAATAGGAAGGCAAAATTTTTAAAGTTCATTGACATAAAGTTTTTCAAAAGCTTAAACAACTAAAACCACAACAGAGTTTCTGCGATAGCGCACTCAGTTGTGGTTTGATTAAAGATTTGAAAACACGATATTCATTGTAATTGACTTGATGCCACCAGAACCGTTGTGGTTTGATTAAAGATTTGAAAACACGATATTGCCCTTTAAAAATTGTGGATGGCGAACTTGGTTGTGGTTTGATTAAAGATTTGAAAACACGATATTTTAAAAAAAGTCAACAATGCAGTTAATCAAGTTGTGGTTTGATTAAAGATTTGAAAACACGATATTTACTCCGTATTTTTCAACATAATCCAACCAGTTGTGGTTTGATTAAAGATTTGAAAACACGATATTAAGTTACAGGATCATAAGCCTTAACTCTATGTTGTGGTTTGATTAAAGATTTGAAAACACGATATTTTGGAGTTGAAATTATTAAGCAAACCACCCGTTGTGGTTTGATTAAAGATTTGAAAACACGATATTGATTTAGAATTGAAAGTTCAGCAGATTTACGTTGTGGTTTGATTAAAGATTTGAAAACACGATATTTAAAGCCGCCTTAATTTGTGGAAGCTCTGCGTTGTGGTTTGATTAAAGATTTGAAAACACGATATTAACGTAAACGAATACGGAATCGTGCAAGTAGTTGTGGTTTGATTAAAGATTTGAAAACACGATATTGAACGTAACCAGTTACAGGACCATATTCATGTTGTGGTTTGATTAAAGATTTGAAAACACGATATTAAGATTAAAGAGGACTACATCAGACATGATGTTGTGGTTTGATTAAAGATTTGAAAACACGATATTCGTGAATTAGGAATGGCAACAGGCGACAACGTTGTGGTTTGATTAAAGATTTGAAAACACGATATTTTGTTTCGGCTTCCATTAATGCTAGTTCAGTTGTGGTTTGATTAAAGATTTGAAAACACGATATTAACGATACATACAATGTGTGGCGGAAAACAGTTGTGGTTTGATTAAAGATTTGAAAACACGATATTTTACCGATTAAAAATATTATTGACATCGTTGTTGTGGTTTGATTAAAGATTTGAAAACACGATATTTCAAACGCAAACTAGAATCAGGCGGTTATGGTTGTGGTTTGATTAAAGATTTGAAAACACGATATTCCCGAAAGAAATCACTGATGGCTTTTATGGTTGTGGTTTGATTAAAGATTTGAAAACACGATATTTACCAGTTCCAACATTGTTTTCGTCCTCTAGTTGTGGTTTGATTAAAGATTTGAAAACACGATATTCAAGTTCTACAGCTACACGAGTTTTACCAGTTGTGGTTTGATTAAAGATTTGAAAACACGATATTATTCTGCTTTTTTTAGAGTGGCCATAGCTGTTGTGGTTTGATTAAAGATTTGAAAACACGATATTAAACTCACCATCAGCAGTAAGTACATCATAGTTGTGGTTTGATTAAAGATTTGAAAACACGATATTTTGTACGGCAAACTGCCAACATAACCGAAAGTTGTGGTTTGATTAAAGATTTGAAAACACGATATTGAAGTTTATCAGAGTAAATTCCTAGATCAGTTGTGGTTTGATTAAAGATTTGAAAACACGATATTCTTTGTTTATTCCAAATCCACCGCCAGCTAGTTGTGGTTTGATTAAAGATTTGAAAACACGATATTATGTTGAAGGAACTATCTTTAAAAACGATGGTTGTGGTTTGATTAAAGATTTGAAAACACGATATTGAAATATTATCAAACCAAACATTCTCGACAGTTGTGGTTTGATTAAAGATTTGAAAACACGATATTAATAACTGATTTTCATCTGCTAAAGGCAAAGTTGTGGTTTGATTAAAGATTTGAAAACACGATATTAAAAATTATTCAATCAAGAGGTTGGGATAAGTTGTGGTTTGATTAAAGATTTGAAAACACGATATTCCCTAACTCCTTTACCTCATGGATTTGATAGTTGTGGTTTGATTAAAGATTTGAAAACACGATATTTACAGATAGTTTTATTAACCCATATTCATGGTTGTGGTTTGATTAAAGATTTGAAAACACGATATTATGTGTTATAATAAGGCAACAAAAAAGGTAGTTGTGGTTTGATTAAAGATTTGAAAACACGATATTTGCCGACATACGATTAGTAAAAGACGAAAGGTTGTGGTTTGATTAAAGATTTGAAAACACGATATTCTAAAAATGTTTGTATTCTGCCATGTTATGGTTGTGGTTTGATTAAAGATTTGAAAACACGATATTGGACAACTCAATTTGCGACATTAATAGGTAGTTGTGGTTTGATTAAAGATTTGAAAACACGATATTGGCGACGCCTTTATCGATTGACTATCAATAAATTATCGTGTAATTTGCAAATAAAAAATGCTTCTTTTTTGTGGTGATAAGGCAAAATTGACGCATTTTTTGTTTTCTGTAATAGTAGCTTTGCTATTTTAACTAAAAAAAGCGACTTATAAAGCCGCTAATTGTAGAAGCTAGGTAATACCATGCTTCGTTTTTGTAATGTATTTTCTTGGAACAACCCGCGAACGTAATTACAATACAAATATACAAAACTAGTTGCAAATTGACCTTTTTTATATTATTGATTTTATGTACTAAAGTAACGAGCATATTTCTGCTATTTTTAAAATAAATAAATATCGTTTTTTCTTTTTTGTATCTTTGTAAAAATACCTTGATTATGAGAGTAGTAATAGAAGCAGATAGTCAATTTAAAAAAATGTTAGAAGAAATTGCTATTGCTATAAAAGCTAAAATAACTTTTGAAGAAAATGAAACTGATTTTTGGGATGAGTTGCCGGCTCATGTTCAAAAAGGAATTTTAGATGCTAAATCTCAAGTAGCACAAGGCAATTACAAAGTACATGAAGATGTAATGGAGGAATACAAAAAGCGTTACAAATAATGCAAATTATTTGGTCTAAAAATGCTCAAATTACTTTTGATGCTATTGTAGTTTATCTTGAAAATAATTTTGGCAATACTGTTGCAAAGAAATTTATTGCCAAAGCCAATTCAAACATTCAAGTTATTGCTAAATTTCCAAATCTTTACAAAGCCATTTCATTAAAACAAAGCGTAAGAAAAGCAACCATAAGTAAAGTTTGTTCTTTTTACTATGAAGTAAATGAAGATACAATTGTTGTTTTATACTTTTGGGATAACCGACAAGAACCCATTGATTTTTAAAATAATTCTAATTGGGTAGGTTGTGGTGCTTTTGGTACTTCGGCTTTGCCCCAAAAATTTAAAATATTACCAAATTGTTTATCGGTTATTCGTAAGATGCTCACTTTGCCTAATGGTGGAAGTAATTGGTGAATTCTTTTTTCGTGAACATCTGCACTTTCGCTACTGGCACAATGCCTAACATAAACCGAATATTGCATCATAGAAAAGCCATCTTTTAAAAGATTATTTCTAAAACCAGAAGCATTTCTTCGGTCTTTTTTAGTTTCGGTTGGTAAGTCAAAAAATACAAATAGCCACATAATTCGGTATCCATTTAGTTCCATAATTTGGGATATTTAATTTTCTTTCTATCGCCCGTGTAACATTGTTGTAAAGAACTTGCCGTTTTTTGTAATGCTACCATCAACGGACTTTTTTCTTCTTTAAAATACACCGTTCGGGTTAGAATTTGCAATAATTCAGCTTTTATTGCTGTGTTTAATTCTTGTTCAGTATAGTTTTGCATTATTTCAGCAACTTTTTCATCAACAATTGGTCGGAAAGGTTCCATGATATCATCTGCCAATGCGAATGCGTTGTATTTACTTTTATGGTGAATGCCTAAAGTGTTTAATAAGCCACTTCCCGAAAGTGCTCTAGCGGTTGCAGCTCTTAAAATAGCATAACCATAATTTAAGAAATTGTTGGGATAATCGCCAAATCGTTCTCTTTTGAAATTGTGTTCAAAAAATGATTTCCAATAAAAGTTGGCTGCAACACCTTCCATATTTGAAGTATCACCGCTCAATACTTTTGAAGCAAGAAAATCAAAATTATTGGTTTTGGAAGTTATGTTTTGAAGTAATATACCTTGATTGGTAATTTTTTCCATTACGGTTTGTTGCCAAAGTTGTTTTTTTAGTGGAACACTTGCATTGATTTGATTTTTAAAAATCTCTTGTTGGATGTGATGGCTGTTGAGGTTCAAAAACATGCCATTAGGTAAATGATTGGTGTTGCAAATGATAACCGCAGTATTGTTATCAACAAGTAAATTTAATGCTGGAACACTCAAATAGATTTCTGGATGATCAATAACAATATAGCCAATATCTTCTATCGGAATATTGGTTTCACGCGTATCGGTTTTAATTACAAGTTGTAAATTTTTGGTAGTAAGAGAGGCTTTGTTTTCGAGTAAAATTGATTTTTTTAGCATGAAAAAAGAGTTAAAATTTACTCTAATTTACTAAAAATCAATTTAATGGTTATTTTTTTTTTGATTTTCTTACTTGATTAATCGCTTTGCTATTTGTTCACAAACTTCATCTAATAATTGAAAAACATGTTCAAATCCGTCTTCACCTCCAAAGTAAGGATCTGGAACTTCTGCTTTTTTATTGGGTGTAATTTCGTCTAAAATTAGCTTCACTTTTGATTTTACGATTTCATTAGGTGCTAATTGCAATACATTTTGATAATTGGATTGGTCCATTACATAAATGTAGTCAAAAGTATGAAAATCTTGAACTTGAAATTGGCGTGCACGTTGGTTCGAGATATCAATTCCATATTTTGAAGCGATTTTCATAGAACGACTATCGGGCAATTCGTCTGCATGCCAACCACCAGTTCCAGCAGAATCTACGTGGAATTTATCTTTGGGTAATTTGGATTGTAAAATGCCTTCTGCCAATGGCGAGCGACATATGTTTCCCAAACAAACCATTAAGATTTTAGTAGCCATTACAACGACAATTTCTTGTTGATATCGTCAACGAATTTTTTAAATTGTTTATCGGTAGTCACCAAGTTGTCTACAGTTTTACAAGCATGCAATACAGTAGCGTGATCGCGATCTCCTATTTGTGATCCAATATTAGCTAATGAAGCTTTGGTAAATTTCTTAGCAAAAAACATGGCTAATTGTCTAGCTTGCACAACGTGACGTTTTCTAGTTTTAGATTTCAATGTTTCTAAATCCAATTGAAAATAATCCGATACTACTTTTTGAATATAGTCAATAGAAACTTCTCGTTTTACATTTTTAACGAATTTTTCTACTACTTGTTTCGCCAATTCAATTGTAACTTCTTTCTTGTTGAACGAAGATTGGGCTATTAAAGAGATTATAGCACCTTCTAGTTCACGAACGTTGGATTTGATATGTTTGGCTACATATTCAATAATATCTTCTGGTATTTCAACGCCATCTCTGTAAAGAATGTTTTTTAAGATAGAAATACGGGTTTCAAAATCAGGTTGGTTCAATTCAGCAGACAATCCCCATTTGAAACGTGATAATAAGCGTTGCTCAATATCTTGCATGTCAACAGGTGCTTTATCAGAAGTTAGGATAACTTGCTTGCCATTTTGGTGCAAATGATTGAAAATGTGAAAAAACACATCTTGTGTTCCCGATTTACCTGATAAAAATTGGACGTCGTCTATAATTAAAACATCGATTAATTGGTAAAAATGAATAAAATCATTTCTAGTATTTTTCTTAACCGAATCAATGTACTGTTGGGTGAAAATTTCAGCAGAAATATACAAAACCGTTTTTTCTGGAAATTTATCTTTGATTTCCACACCAATAGCGTGTGCTAAATGCGTTTTTCCAAGTCCAACTCCTCCAAAAATCAACAAAGGATTGAAAGAAGTTCCGCCTGGTTTATTGGCAACAGCCATGCCAGCACTTCTTGCTAAACGGTTGGAATCTCCTTCTAAGAAATTATCAAAGCTATAATTGGCATTCAATTGCGAATCAATGTTGATATTTCTTATTCCAGGTATTATGAACGGGTTTTTAAGTTCTGGGTTTTTTTGAACAATTGGTACATCAACCTCTTGCATTTTTACAGCTTGTCTGTTGTTGCTAGGAATTTGTTCAGTAAATGGAAGTTTATTGCCATAAGTGTTTTCCATCTTAATTTTATACAATAACTTTGCATTTGGTCCTAGTTCTTTGGTTAATGCAACTTTTAAAAGTTTTACATAGTGTTCTTCTAGCCATTCGTAGAAAAACTTACTAGGCACTTGAATAGATAATGCGTTATCGTTAAGGTCAACTGATTGGATAGGTTCAAACCATGTTTTATAGGCTTGCTCCTGAATATTATCTTTTATAAAAGACAGACAGTTTTCCCATACTGATTGCGCAGTTTTATTCATAGATGTAATTTTTATAGTTGTTTTTTTGTTCGATTAACCAAGGAAGTCTTACAGAGTAGGGTAGACTATCCTCGTAAAGTTTGGGATGACAAATATGTGAACAAAATATTGTAAAAAAAAACTAAATGCCTATTGATTTTTTAAAAAAATTATTGTAAGCCTATAGACTCTTTTTTTAAGAAATTTTTAAGAATAGTTTTTTTGTTGATAAATATCTTACAATTGTGTTTTTTGTCGATTATTGTTTTAAATAGTTATTGTAAAAAGTATAAATAAAAAGAATGAAAGAATATCAATTTACCGTAAGAGTGCGTTATGCAGAAACGGATCAAATGGGAGTGGTTTACCACGGAAATTATGCGCAATATTTTGAAATGGGACGCGTGGAGTGGCTACGAAATATGGGGGTTTCTTATAAATGGATGGAAGAAAATGGGGTGATGCTTCCAGTAGTTTCTTTGCAAATGAATTATAAGAAACCTGCTCGTTATGACGACCTTTTAACGGTTAAAACTATTTTTAAAAGTCAAACTTCGGTTAAGATTGAGTTTGATTATGAAATATATAGTGAAGCAGGTGAGTTATTAACAACAGGCTACTCGATGTTGGTTTTTGTTGATATGAAAACAGGACGTCCAATGTTACCTCCAACGTATGTATCGGAAAAGTTAATTGGTTTATAACTCTTCTTTTTCTTGAATGGTTATTTCGAATAAATTTTCAAAAATGTCGGCAATAGTGTCGGCATTTTTTTTTCTAGTCTTGATTTCGATTTCGCAACTCAATTCCATTTTTTGATTGACAATGTCTAAGTTTTTTTCTTTGATGATGCGCATTACTTTGTTCATGTTTTTATAATCAAAATGAATCAGAAAATGTTTGTCGATTGTTTTTTCAATGATAGTAGCATTTTCCAAAGCCATTTGAGCAGCCGTTTTGTATGCGGAAATCAATCCCCCAACTCCCAATTTCACGCCGCCAAAATAACGAACCACTACCACTAAAACATTGGTAACATCAAACGATTGAATTTGTCCGTAAATAGGCATTCCGGCGCTGTTGTTAGGTTCGCCATCGTCATTTGCCCGATATTGTATTTTTTCTGTTCCAATTTGATACGCATAACACCAATGACGTGCTGAAAAATGTGCTTTTTTAATTTCAGTAAGTATATTTTTTACTTCTTCTTCATTGGTTACAGGAAATGCCAAACCAAAGAATTTGCTATTTTTTTCTTTGAATAAAACTTCTTCTGAAGGCGCAGCAAGTGTTTTGTAAGTATCTTTTTCGTTAGGATTCATGCTAATAAGTTACTAGGAAAATAGCCAACAAAGCTAATAAAATTCCAAAAATATTTCGTTTGTTGAGATTTTCTTTAAAAAAAAGCATGCCTACTAAGGATGTTAATATAACAATGGAAATATTGTTAATCGTGAATAAAGTAGCACTTTGAAAAGCCTTGGCTTCAAGCATTTTAATTAAATAAAACAACGAAAAGTAATTGGGAATTCCTAAAATAATTCCTCCTAAAACATTTCGTCCTTTGATTTTTGTTTGTTGGAAAATAATTTTATAACCAATTAAAAAAATCCCCACAATGAAGGCAAATAAAAACGTTACTGTGGAAAAAATTCCTACTTGATTTTCTGGTAAATAATGACTTTGCAAGTATTTTAAACTAGCATCAATTGTTCCTGCTCCAACGAATACCAATGTTGGAAAAAGTAAATTACCAAAGGATTGAACTTCTCCTTTTTCTTTTTTAGATGTAAAATAAACAGCAATTAAAGCTAAAATTATTCCACCAATTTTTATACTATTCAATACTTCTTGAAATAGTAAAACCCCAGAGAGAATAGGAATAACTACAGACATTTTTGAAGCAACAGAAGCAACCGACAAGCCATTTTTCTGTGAAGTTATTGCAGTAGCATAAAAAGTTCCAATGAAAAGAAAGCCAAGAAAAACACTTCCAATTATCCATTCTTGATTAAAAATAGATGAAGAAAAGGTTTGATTGTCAAGAAATAGTACACCAACTAAAAAAGCAACTAAATAATTCACGACTAAAGCCTGAAGTGTATCAATGTTGAATTTTGCAAAGGATTTAATAATGACAAATAAAATAGCATTAAAAAAAATGCTTAAAAGTAGGTATAGCACTGGATTTTATAGTAAGTTTTTTTCGAATAATTGGGTTACATCTTCTTTGCCAACTTGCAAATTCCAGGTGACAAAGCCTAGTTTCTTCGCAGCATTTATATTCTCTTTTTTATCATCAATGAATAGTGTTTTTTTGGGAATTAAATTATGATTGTTGATTACAAATTTGAATGCATTTTCGTCGGGTTTTCTTAAATGAATGTCGTAAGAAAAATACACTTTTTCAAAACAGCCATAAAAATCTCTAGCAAATGATTGACCTACTTTATGTTCAAATTTATCAATATGGGTTTGATCGGTGTTACTCAACAGAAATAATCGGAATTTACCACTTAAAAGTTGTAAAAACTCCAATCGATACAAGGGGAAATCTAGAAGAATAGCATTCCAAGCTTCTCTAATAGCTAGAATATCACATTTTGCAATATGTTTTTGAATGCCACACATAAATTCCAATTCGTCAATCTTTCCGATTTCGTATTGGTAATTTAATTGTTCCAATTCTGGAGTCCATTCTTTTAAACCTAATTTCTTTAATTCACGAACGGTGGCTTCCTTGTCTAAATTCAGGAATACATCTCCAAAGTCAAAAATAATTGCCTCAATCATAATTTCTGAATAGTTTAAGTTGGTCTTTCTCCAATAAAAGACTAGTTAGAATTCTGCTTTTTGGTAATTTTGGGGAAATTACACCTTCATTAAAACTGTTTTCGGAAACAAAAACTCTAGCTTCATCCCATAAATTTGCATCAATAAAGGTTTGTAAAGTTTGACTTCCGCCTTCTACAATCACGGATTGGATATTTTCTTTATATAAAATATCTAATGTTCTTTTTGCAAGAAGGGTATCAAATATAGTATTTTTATAATAAATATTTTGTTTTTCTGTTAAATTTTTACTTTCTGTTAAGAAAAAAGTTGAAATTATTCCGTTTTTTATATGAAATTCCTCCGTTATTTTGTTCGACTTATCCCAAACAATACGAATAGGATTATTTCCTTTGAAATCGCGAGCATCTAATTTGGGGTTATCTTCTAAAACGGTACTGGTTCCCACTAAAATTGCTTGTTCTTCTGTTCGCCATTTGTGAGCCAATTGTCTGGAATAGGAATTGGTAATCCAAACGGGACTTTTTTCTGTTTTCGAAATTGGTGCAATAAAGCCATCGGCTGTTTCCGCCCATTTCAAAATAATATAAGGTCTTTTCTTTTGATGAAAAGTAAAAAAACGTTTGTTGAGTTCGTTGCATTCGTCTTCCAAAATGCCAATGGTTACATTTTTGCCGCTTTCAACTAGTTTTTTTATTCCATTTCCAGCCACTTTTGCAAATGGATCAATAGTTCCAATAACCACATTTGGAATTTTATTGGCAATAATTAAATCACAACAAGGTGGCGTTTTTCCAAAATGACTACACGGTTCTAAACTCACATAAATAGTAGCTTCTTTCAATAACGACTTATCTTTTACTGAATTCACCGCATTGACTTCTGCATGAGGTTCGCCTGCTTTTTTGTGCCAACCTTCGCCAATAATTTTACCGTTATGCACAATTACACTTCCCACCAATGGATTAGGATAAGTTGTTCCCAAGCCATTTTTGGCGAGTTCGATGCAGCGTTTCATGTAAAATTCGTGCGTTTTCATAATACAAAAGTAGTATTTTTAAGATTAAAATAATGAACATATAAGTCATATAAGTTTGAAAACGATTAAGAAGTTAATTTATAAGCTTGTATAAGTTTTTTATTTTCTTTTATGTGCTTTTTAAATCTTTCGAAAAGGTAAAAAAAACTTAAATGACTTATATGTTTAAAACAATCTCAAGTTAATTTATGTATTTTTACCCAACAATAAAAAACACCATGTTAATTAGAGAAATCCAACAAAAAGATAATGCCTCGATTGCCCAAGTAATTCGTGCTGTTTTTCATGAATTGGACGCGCCAAAAGTGGGTACTGCTTATGCTGATCCAATTTTAGATACTTTATACGAAGTTTATCAGGAACCACGTTCTATATATTATATCGTAGAAAACGAGGGAAAAGTAGTTGGTGGTTGTGGAATTGCTTCTTTAGAAAACAGTGATGCTTCCGTATGTGAATTGCAAAAAATGTATTTCGCTCCTGAGATTAGAGGAACCGGTTATGCGGAGAAAATCATTGAAAAGTGTTTGGATTTTGCCCAGAAACAAGGTTTTGAAATTTGTTATTTGGAAACCTTATCATTCATGACTGCCGCTCAAAAACTCTACAAACGAATAGGTTTTGAAAATATCGATGGTCCAATGGGAAATACTGGACATAACAGTTGTGAAGTTTGGATGACAAAAAGCTTGAATTCAAAAAAATAAATTCCAATGTTATTAAAACAATATAAAATCCACTTTTTCGATGCATTAAAAAATATCCAAGACGAGCGAGAAATCGAAAGTTTTTTCTTCATCCTGACGGAATATTTGCATAATTTAAAGCGAGTAGATGTAGCTTTGAATCCCGATTTTGAACTTTCAGAAGAAGCAATTGAAAAGTGGAACGCTATTTTAGCGGAATTACAACAAGAAAAACCTATTCAATACATAACAGGAGAAGCTTGGTTTTACGGTTTGCGATTTGAAGTCAATGAAAACACTTTAATTCCAAGACCTGAAACCGAAGAACTTGTGGAATGGATTTTGAATTCACCCATCACCCATCACCCATCACCCATCACCATTTTAGATATTGGAACAGGTTCTGGTTGTATTCCTATTTCGTTAAAAGTGAATTTGCTGCAAGCAAATGTTTCAGCGATTGATATTTCCGAAAAAGCATTGGAAGTAGCGAAAAGAAATGCTGCAATAAACAAGGTTGATATAAATTTCATTCAAGCCAATATTTTAGAAGTGGAAGATTTGTTTCAATTTCCATCACCCATCAACATCATCGTCTCCAATCCACCGTATGTTCGTGTTTTAGAGAAACAAGAAATCAAGAAAAATGTTTTGGATTATGAACCGCATTTGGCACTTTTTGTAGAAGATAATGATGCTTTACTTTTCTATAGAAAAATTGCACAATTGGCTTTGAAAAATTTGGCTCCAAACGGTTTGTTGTTTTTCGAAATTAATCAATACTTAGGTAAAGAAACAGTTGCATTATTAGAAAATCTAGGTTTCAAAAATATCGAATTGAGAAAGGATATTTATGGTAATGATAGAATGATTAGATGTTCGGTTTAGGTTTGTAGCACAACGTTTCTCAAATTTACACAGAGATTCACAGAGTTTTTTTGAATTTCATTCTGTTGAAAAGAGATACACAGAGCGTTTTACTCATTTTTATTTGAAACATATATTGAAATAACAGAATAATCTTAAGAATTTCTTAGCGCCTTTGCGTTTAAATTTATTCATATCTTAATGCCTCCACAGGATCCAATTTCGCCGCTTTAATCGCCGGAAATAATCCAGAAACAATAGTTACTACAAACGTCGTTATAAAAGCAGCAATAATAGCTATCCAAGGAATAATAAACTGAAAACCAATCGCTTTGGCAATTATAAAACCAATAGTAATTCCAAATAAAATTCCAACGATTCCTCCTAATTGACCAATAACAAGTGTTTCGGTGAAAAACTGCCAAGCAATCGTACTTCTTTTAGCGCCTAATGCTTTTCGAATACCAATTTCTCGTGTACGTTCCGAAACGGAAACTAGCATGATATTCATTAATGCAATCGAGGAGCCAAAAACAGTGATTACACCAATAATCCAAGCAATCCAACTCAAAGTTTTTGTATTGGAAAGTAAGCGCTGAATTAAGTCATCACTACGTTCAATTCCAAAGTTGTTTTTTTCTATTGGGTTTAGTTTTCGAACCATTCGCATGGTTACAATAGCATCTTCAACCGCTTCATTTAGAAGGGATTCATTGTTGACTTTTACGTTTAATTCGTAATTAATTAGCGGAGCAGAAAAAATAGAACGCGCTACTTGAGTTGGAATTAAAACTCGTAAATCTTGACTGTTGCCAAATGTAGAACCTTTTTCTTTTAAAACGCCAATGACTTTAAATTTGGCACCACGAATGGAAATGATTTTATCAATTGGGTTTTTGTCTTTGAACAAACCTTTCTCAAAATCGGAACCCAAAATACATACGTAATTGTTGTTAGTAACATCAAAAGTGTTGAAATTTCTTCCTTTTACAACATCCAAACCTTTATTGGGACAAAAATTTTCGTCTACACCAATGATGTTAATTTCAGGATCGGTTTTTTCGCCTTGGTATTTTACTTCCACTCCAGATGCGGCTGTAAATGATAGGGAAGTGGTTGTAAATGGATAGGTATATTTGTCTTGAAAAGCTCTAGCTTCTGGATACGAAATAATTGGATTAACCTTTTGTTCCACATCATTTTGGTTAATTTCTGCTGAAAAATCATAGCGACTAATAGAAAACGTATTGGCTCCCATAGAAGCAAAATCACTTAAAATGGTATTCTGTAAAGCCGAAACCACTGTAAGAATTCCTACCAATGCCGTAATTCCAAGCGCAATAATAAAAACCGTCAAAGAGGTACGCAACACCTGACTTTTTATAGAATCAAGTGCAATTTTCGTGTTTTCTTTAAATAATCCAATCATGACCATTAGACTAAAGAATGAGTTAAATGTTACATATTAAAAGTAAGAATTTAGAATTTAGAATTTAGAAAGTGAAAATCCTGAAATTTTAAATCTCTGAATTGATTTTTAATACTGCTAAATATATTCGATATTTGCAATGGAAATAACTGGCTAATGAAAGAATTTGACTTAAAGAAGCGAACAAAATCATTTACAATTTCAATATTGAATTTGGTTGATAATTTACCAATGAAAAATTCTACAAGAATTATTGCAAATCAGTTGGGGAAATCAGGAAGTTCTGTTGGAGCAAATTACAGAGCTTCTTTGCGAGCTAGAAGTGATAATGAATATTTATCAAAGATGAATATTGTTTTAGAAGAAACAGATGAATCTCATTTTTGGTTAGAAGTTCTTCAAGAATTAAAGGTTGTTGATCATAATGTATTAAATGAACTTCTAAATGAAGCAAATGAATTAACTGCTATTTTTGTAACGACTTTAAAAAATACAAAAAGCAGAATTAATAATAAATAAATTATTTTTTAGATTTCTCATTTTCAGAATTCTAAATTCTAAATTCTAAATTTAAAAATGGCACAAAAACCAAGTATACCAAAAGGAACTCGAGATTTTTCACCAGCAGAAGTGGCGAAACGCAATTATATTTTCAGTACGATAAAAACCAATTTTGAGAAATTTGGTTTTCAACCGATTGAAACGCCATCGTTTGAAAACTCAGAAACGTTAATGGGAAAATATGGGGAAGAAGGCGATCGTTTGATTTTTAAAATTTTGAATTCGGGAGATTATTTGGATAAAGTTCCAATGGAAGAACTACAAACCATAAACTACAAACAATTAACAGGTAAAATTTCCGAAAAAGCGCTTCGCTACGATTTAACTGTTCCATTTGCGCGTTACGTAGTGCAACATCAAAACGAAATTGAGTTTCCGTTCAAGCGTTACCAAATTCAACCGGTTTGGCGTGCGGATCGACCTCAAAAAGGCCGTTTTAGAGAGTTTTATCAATGTGATGCTGATGTGGTGGGTTCGAATTCACTTTGGCAAGAAGTAGAGTTGGTGCAATTGTATGACTCGGTTTTTAGTCAGTTAGGTTTAGGTGGCGTTACGATTAAAATTAACAATCGTAAAATCTTATCAGGAATTGCTGAAGTAATTGGCGCTTCGGATAAATTGATTGATTTTACGGTAGCTTTAGATAAATTAGACAAGATTGGAGAAGACGGTGTAAAAAAAGAAATGTTAGAAAAAGGCATTTCGGAAACGGCGATTGAAAAAGTACAACCATTGTTCAATTTTACAGGAAGCATCAACGAGAAAATAGAAAAATTAGCGCAATTATTAGCCAATTCTGAAGAAGGAATGAAAGGGGTTAATGAGTTGCAATTCATTTGTGATAATGTTACGACTTTAGGTTTGCAAACCGCTTTCTTGGATCTAGATGTTACGTTAGCGCGTGGTTTAAATTATTACACAGGTGCCATTTTTGAAGTCGCAGCGCCAAAAGGTGTGGCTATGGGTTCGATTGGTGGCGGTGGTCGTTATGATGATTTGACGGGAATTTTCGGATTGAAAAATATGTCGGGTGTTGGAATTTCCTTTGGTTTAGACCGAATTGCATTGGTAATGGAAGAAGTTGGTTTGTTTCCAGAAACCGTTTTAGCAACATCAAAAGCGTTATTTTTGAACTTTGGCGATAAAGAAGCGTTGTATGCAATGAAAGCCATCGGGAAATTACGTCAAAAAGGAATCAAAGTGGAATTATACCCCGATAAATCAAAAATTGACAAACAATTCAAACATGCGGATAGAAGAGGAATTCCATTTGCTGTAATTGTAGGTGAATCGGAAATGCAGCGCGAAGAATTTGGGTTGAAAAATTTAGCTACTGGCGAACAACAAAAAGTAGACTTTGCAACATTAGTTACGTTATTACAATAATTAAAAGCCGAACTTTGTCACACGCAAACTTGTCACGTTGAAAAACGTCTCTTTTTTACACAGAGATTAGACCTTAAATAATCTTAAAAATAATTTGATATGGATGTAGACGACGAAGCTAAAAAAGTAATTTGGTCCCTTCAGAACAATAAACGTACTGAAGCGGAACGCAATGTGTTTGAACCAACAGGCAAAAAACCGATGAATAGAAACGTGGTTTATGTTCTGTCGGCTTTGGGAATTACTTTTTTATTGAGTTTTGCTTTGTCTTTATTTTCTAAAGAAACTACGCATTTTTGTTTTCTGATTGATAGTTATTGCTTCAATTCCACAGAAAATCCAATCGCTTACACGTTTTATATTTTCATGAATCTTTGGATTCTAATTTTAGGAATTGGAATTGCTTATTTGATTGGAAAAAAGTTAGGAGATCGATTCAAAATTTAGAAAATCATACCATTTATGACACCAGAAAGTTTTCAAAACGATTTACAAATTGCTGAAAAATCACTTTATAATGAATGTGGTTTTCAACTTCAAAATCTTGTTTGGAATTCCGAGAGTACCAATTATGGCGCTTGTTCTTTTGAACTGAATAACTATAAAATTCAATATCGAGTAGCCAATATTACACCCACAAAAATTGGTCAGTTTGTAGCTATTTGGAAGCGAAATAACAACGGTATAACCGCTCCTTTTGATGTTGCTGATTCCTTGGATTTTATGATTATCTCAGTACGAGATTCTGGAAATTTTGGTCAATTTATCTTTCCAAAATCGGTTTTGGTTTCTAAAGGAATTATTTCTAAAAATGAAAAAGGTGGAAAGCGAGGCATTAGAGTTTATGCTCCATGGGATATTACTACAAATAAACAAGCGATACAAACTCAGGCTTGGCAAGCGAATTATTTTGTTGAAATTAAAGAAAATTTTCCAATAGACTTAGAAAAAGTAAAACGGATACTTTCGGTTTAAAAATATCCGTTTTTAGATTCTTTGATGTTTTTGTTTTCTGAATATTATTTGATGATGATTTTTTCGCTAAAAGAGTTGCCATCATTAGTTTTTACTTTTACTATGTAAACTCCAGTTTCAACATTTTTAACGGGTAATTTAATGCTGTTTTCGGAACTATTTACTTTCCAATAATCAACTTTTTGTCCCAATATCGAAAATAAAGTAATTGTTTCTATTGTTCTATTTTGTGGATTAACTAATTCAATTTTTTCTTCATTACTATTGTAGAAAACTAGTGCAGCATTACTTTCAAACTCATTAGTAGAAAGTGTTTGATTTGTGAATCGCAATGAAAATCTATTCGTAATATCTCCAGCAGGAATCACAATACTTAAATTAGATATTCTGATGTTGTGATAGCTGTCGTTAGTATTATCATGAATATAAATAGGTTGATTGGCATCAAAGTTTTCTAAATCATCAATCATGAAATGCACCATTCCCGTTTGACTCGATTTTACGGTTAACGGATAAATTGCATTTGGATTAAAAAAACCAACTCCTTGGATTACTAATTTGTAATTGTCTAATTGGAAGAAAATATCGTTAGGTTGAATGTCTATGATTTCGCCATCGTAACCCAAATTAAAATTATCATCAGCATTTTCATTCATAAAACCAATTAAGAGTTGGCGGTGAAAATTGGTGCTTCCAGTGTATCCCAATCGTATTCTTGCAAATGAATCAGGCGCTTCTTCGTCATCACTATTGTTATTTGAACTCACGAAATTATTTTCGGTTCTAAACATTTCGTTGGAGTTGGTATTGGTTTCTTTAATGAATTTACGTTGGCTATTTTGATAGATTATTTGTCCTCCATTTGAATTTCCTTTTACAAAATAACCTTGTGCTACAGTAATGTATCTTCCTGGAATTCTTGAACTTGAGCCTAATCCGCTAATTAACGCAGGAGCAACAGGAGGAACGCCACCTACTAAATTTCGAGCCGCATAACCCCCTTGGTAACCAGCTAATACATGTGTATTGTTTGATGCATAATGTTCCCAAAAATATAAAGTTCCAGTAATGGCATTTAAATTATCATTGATGAATTCATTGGCATCAAGTGCAGAAGGATAAGGATTCCCCGTTAAGTTGATATTGTTTATTCCAATTTGAATTCCTGTATTGTTAATTAAACCATTATTAGGTTTTCCTGTGAAAACATAGTTTTGTAGCTGAATATTTGGTGCAGTAACAATTCCACTTCCTTTCATAGTATAAGCTTGACCAGTTTGAAGCACAGTGTTTTCATTAATTTGTTGCCAATTGGCATATTCAGATGTTGTGTTAGTGAATTTATATAACCAATATCTAGCCAAACGCATTGGATTTGGTAAGCCATTAAACCCTGAAATCCAAATTATTGACTGTGGATTCGCTGAATTTGTGCCGTCTCGTAAAACACTTCCAACAGTAAATCCAGTGTTGTTATTTGTGGTACTAGTAACTGAACTAACTGGTGATGACCAATAATTGTAATTGAATAAATTTCCAGTTCCTTTTTGATCTTTTTCAATGGTTCCAATGCTACTTGGGTCTAAATCACTTTCGGTTGTTTGAAGCAATTGAGAATAATCATGTAAATCGATTTTTCCATCTAATTTTAAATACCAATCGTTTTGCAACTTCGTATCATTTATAACGTCAATTTGCGCATTGGAAGCAACAAACATTCCCAAATCAACATGATTAGCATCGGATAAAATGTTATGATTCACTTGAATTATGGACCAATCGTAATCATTCACATCTAAACCTCGAATTTCTTTTGCAATTGAATGTACAGCTGTTGGGAAATCTCCTGTTTGTTCTGTTACAAATGGCATTGGTGCTTCTTGTGGTTCAATTGTTTTTACGTTGAAAATTCTTGCTCCTGGCGATGTGTCGATTGCTACAGTTGTATGATTGTCTATCACATCATCTTTGTAATTATCCATTTTAAAATAGCGTACTAGATTGCCCCACGGTAAATTTGGAATGTCTTTTGGTATAACCGCACCGCGAATTTGACCGCCATTATCTTCAATTTCTTGGTATACCATTTTTTGGAATTGCGAATCCGTTAGCGCAACATTGAACAGTCGCACTTCATCTATTTTTCCTTTAAAGAATTGCGTGTTAGCAATTGGGTTTTTACCAATGGTAAATAGCGATGCATCAGTAGCAATACTGCCAGAAATAGCGACACTGTTTACCAATTCACCATTAACAAATAATTTTAGTATTTCATTTGCGCCATCGTAAACTGCTCCAATATGAATCCATTGTGAGGTGTTTAAAGTAGTGTTGTTGCTTAGACTAATCCCATTTGCAACTGTTTCAACGTGTCTTGAATTATTGATTTTTAGGTGAAATTTATCTTGTCCAACAACAATTCCTTCGGAAGAAAATGCTGTGTTAATGTTAATCCAAGCCATCATAGAAACTTGAGACCAATTATTTATTATGTTATAGTCGGTAGCGTAATCGTTTCTTCCATCGAAGGAAAGAAATAGTTTTCGTTCTAAGTTTCTTGGTGATCCAAAAACAGTATTGTCGGTATCAAAAGCATCTAAAATTCCGTCGCCATCACTATCTATGTTACCATCAATTATACCATCATTATCAGCGTCTAAATGTGCATATAGCGTATGTGAAATATCAAAAGTTACACCATCCGACATCACATCCAAATAATCGGGAATGCCGTCGCCATCTGTATCTTTTACATAATAAGCAAATGGTGCTACATTAGTTCCTTGTTCGTTGTTCCCATAAACATTAAAAGCATAGTCATAAATGTCCAAAATACCGTCTCCAAAACCTTCTAAAATTCCGTCTCCATTTGTGTCTTTGTTTCTAAATGTTTCTGATTCTGGTCCGTCGCCAACGCCGTCGCCGTTAATATCACCATCACCATTTTCATAGCCTGGATAGGCATTTGGGTTTCCTGCCCAAGATTCATCTACATCAAAAATACTGTCGTTATCACTATCTAAATCTAAATAATCAGGAACACCATCGCCGTCTGTATCTGGTATTTGATGTCCTTCTGCTAAATCATGCATGCCATTTTGGTTCACATCTACCCAATTGTATAGATAGGCTTTTCCTTCTGATAAATAACCTAATCCTGCTTCCACAACATCTGGTATTCCATCATTGTCTGAATCTAAATCAAAAACATCAGCAATTCCGTCGCCATCTAAATCACACAACGTTTGAGAAATTAAAATATCATCAAGTGCTAAATCATTACCTGTTCCACCTGTTTCATTATTGATGAATATTACTTGAAAAGCACTCACGTTTAAATTTAAGTCAGCCGTAAAATGATGCCAATCTCCAGCTAGATTTCCAGCAGTTGTTGGAGGAATATCTCCAGTTTCTACAACTGTAAGCAAATTGTTACTCATATCTCTAAATTCAACTCTAACATTTGGTCGTAAACGAGTAGCAATTCCAGGAGCATCGGTTCTGTCTAAATTTAGTACCCAAAAACTGTATGTAATTGGAATATTGGGTAAAGCACCAGTTATTTTTGCTGTGTAGAAAATTCCAGGAGTATAGGAAGCATTGAAAATTGCCATTCTACCATTAGGATTCCCTGTGTGATCTCCTCCCATGTGCCAATAAGATGGAGCCCATGAAGCAATTTGTGCCGATGGACCAACGGTGTATTTTCCGTCATTTAAATCGATTAAGTTTAGATTAGGACAATCAGGAGTGTTTACACCAACGGTTCCATCTTCATAACAATAAGTTGTTAAGGCATCATAAGTTGTATTAATTGTTGTTCTTGTTCCAGCACCAAAAGTTTCGTGTAGAAATTTATAATTTACTTTATTTCCATTTAAGGAATTACAGTTAGCTTCTTCCACCTCATCTGGTATTCCATCGTTGTCATCATCAATATCTACATTGTCAAAAATCCCATCTCCATCACTGTCAAAAAAGGTTTGAATGCCTTTTCCAACGATTTCAAATACATAAGGATTGGCATTTTCATTATTACTTGCAATTGAAATTTGGGCCGTTTTATCTCCTATTGAACTTGGGTTGAATTGTATTTGAAAAGTTGAAGAGTTATTGAAATTGATTGTGTTATTTGGGTTTTGAACAACTGTAAAATCGGAACTTCCGCTAATTTCAATTAATGGATTTCCTGTTAGGTTGATGGTATTGGTACCAATGTTTTTTATGGTAAATGTTCTCGTAACAGGATCGGTTACAATTTGTGTCTCTCCAAAGTTAGTGCCATTAGTAGGTGTAGCCGATGCATTATGAGGAATTTTTACATTATTAATACCAATGACTTCAAGATGATTACCAACTGGAGTTCCGTAAAGACTTACATTATCAATAAAGTAATAATCTGCCGTGTTGTTTTGACCATTAAGTTCGTCAAATCGGATTCTAACGCTTATTTGAGTATTCCCATTTGGAACGGAAAATGTATACGGAGAACCTACGGTATTTCCAGCACTTGCGTTGTGATTAAACGCATAAACATCAGAAGTGGTACTGTTTTTTCCGTCTATCAATTTTATTGAGGTTGGATATGTAGCCCCATTATTATAAGAAATATCTAAGTATAAATCATCATTGTCGTCTGGAGTACCATTGGAAGAAAAGAAAACGTTTACATAAACATTGGTATAAGCACTTATTGAAATATTGTCGAACGTAATAAATGGGTCATCTGGAGAACTGCTATTTGAACCACCTAGTCGAAGTCCATTTGGAGCAGAAACATAAGTTGAGGTAACCGTTTGAATAGTACCCGTGTTTAGTGTAGCGGTATAATTCCAAACGTCTTCAGTTTTGTTGTCAAATCCTTGATAAGTAATTAGAGTTTGTGAATAAACTAAAGAAAAATTGAAAAGTAAAAGAACAATCAGTACGATTTTATTTACTTTTAAAGTGTATTTTTTTTTCATAGTTAGCTTTTTTAAAAATATTGACTCAATAGATTTAAAACGTTTTGTGATTTATCTAAATATTATTTTATTGATAATCAGTGTTTTAAATTTTTAAATACAAGCAAATATTTGTAAAAAATCTAAGAAAATGAATGGCAAAGTAATAAGTGTGTGGATTCGTTTAATAACTGCTTAGTTATGAATGAATTTCAAAATAATTAATTGATTTTCAGTTAATTACTGTACTTTTATTCAGAGAGAAAGTTATGTTTAAAAAGCTCTTTAACGAATTACCCGTTTCTAAAAATCTCTTTCACAGCAGCTTCATAATTCTTACTATTTCCTGCCTTTTTAATCTTTTTAAAAGTTTTTTGCGGATTGGAAAAGGATTCTGAAAAGTATTCCCAAAAACCCAACATTTTCATACGAATAGGTGTTGGACCTGACAAATAAGCATCATATTCTTTATAAATTTCATCATGAAAAGCTTCGAAAATTTCATAACGATTTTCAGGATACTCAGTTGTATTGTTTTTAATCATAGAAGGCAAAAACGGATCAGCAATTAATCCTCTTCCTATCATCCAATGGTCAATGGTTGGGAAGCGTTCTTGCATGGTTCTGAATTTTTCAACAGAAGTAATATCGCCATTGTAGTAAATCTTTTGTTTGGAAGTAGCTAAACATTTTTGGAAGGAATCCAAATCAACGCCACCTTTGTATAATTGTTTTCCAATTCGCGCATGAATGGCGATATTTTTAATTGGATATTGTTCCAAAATTGGGAAAACATCTAAAATTTCGGTTGGATTTTCGTAACCCATTCGCATTTTCATGGAAACGATAATGTCGGTTTCGTTGTGCACGCGCTTTAAAATATGTTCTATTTGTGATGTGTTGCTAATTAATCCCGAACCCATGCCGCATTTAGCAACCATTGGATACGGACAACCCAAATTCCAGTTCAATTCTTTATAACCAAATTGCTGCACATATTTGGCAACGAATAAAAATTCTTCTGCATCATTGGTAATAATCTGTGGAATGACTTCCAAAGTACTGTTGTTTTCGGGAAGAATATCACGTTCATACGAACCTTTCACTACCAATTTACCATTCAACTTGATATATGGTGAGTAGAAAGTATCAATTCCGCCAAAATATTTATGAAAAGCATTTCGAAACCTGAAATCGGTAAAACCTTGTAATGGGGAAGAAAGTAACGTTGGCATCATGCCGCAAAGATAGTAGATATTTTTATTGGAATTGCGTTATTTTACCAATTCGATTTTATCTAAGACCAATTCAAACGACTCATTTTTCTTATTGCCAATTAAAAACACAATTTCTTCTAGAAAATCACCTTTAAAATTTGGAAAATTTAAGGTTTGACCTCTGAATGAAGGATACAAATCATTTAAGTTGATAGTTACAGTTTCCCATTCACCAGAAGTTTTGAAAGTAGTGATATAAGAATAATAGGAGTTCACATTGTCTTTAATTCGGAATTGGTACTCTTTTCCATCGCCTTTTAATCGAATGGCAACTTTTGTGTAATTACCAATAGCTTTTCTATTCATTTGGTAACGAACCGATGAAAATCCACCATTATTTGCAATGGAAACATCTCCATAAAAAACACCATTTCCTGCATCATCCATTTTGAATTTTCCATACGAACGACCACCCATTACGGTGTCATCAATGATTCGCCATTCTTTTGCGTTCGTATTTTTATTAAAATCAAAAAGTAGTGCTTCATTCATAAGTATTGGAAAAAGAAAAATAAAAAGTGCCAGTTTCATAGTATTTTTTATTAAATGTAATAAATAACTTAATTGCTATGAAAATTTTAACCAAAGGTTGGGAAGTGTTTGATGGAGATTAAAGTAAACATTTAATCTAATTTTAATTAAAATCGTTTACGGTTTTGTTTACGGTTTGTAAAACTAAGAAATATTTAGACATAAAAAAACGGATTAGAAACACTAATCCGTTGATTTTTAAAAACTTACTTTTCGTAGCGAAGACGGGAGTTGAACCCGTGACCTCAGGGTTATGAATCCTGCGCTCTAACCAACTGAGCTACCTCGCCAAAATGTTGGTCTCACATCCTTGCTGAATGCGGGTGCAAATATAAAACTATTTATTTTTAGTGCAAATAAAATTTCAGAAATTATTTATTCTTTTTTCTTTTTGCATTTTCAAATTATTCTCTATATATTTCCGAAAAATTCAAAATCTATGGAAGTTAAAGTTAAATACGAATTAGAATTCCCCATTCATGCCTCACCATCGCTACTATATCAATATATTTCAACACCTTCTGGCTTGTCGGAATGGTTTGCCGATAACGTAAATTCTCGTGGAGAAATCTTTACCTTTATTTGGGAAGATTCTGAAGAACGTGCCAAACTAGCAGCCAAAAAATCAGGAGAACGTGTAAAATTTAGATGGATGAACGAAGATGATTCTGATAGTGAGTACTTTTTTGAGTTACGAATCATGGAAGATGAAATTACAAAAGACGTTTCTATTGTAGTGATTGACTTTGCCGAAGAAGATGAATTGGACGAAGCAGCCTTGCTTTGGGAAAATCAAATTTCCGATTTAAAACATGTGATTGGCTCTGTTTAAACTCAATTATAAAGGTTATATTTGTCCCGATTTTTAAATCGGGATTTTTTATGGTAAATAGTAACGGAACTATTGAGCAAGAAGCTACATTTTCAGTAGCAACAAATAGAGGATTTTTATTCGGAGATAGTGTTTTTGAAACAATAAGAACTTTAAATAACAAGGTTTTGTTTTTAGAAGATCACTATTTTCGCTTAATGGCATCTATGCGAATTTGTAGAATGGAAATTCCAATGCAGTTTACCATGGAATATTTTGAATCACAGATTTTAAGTTTAATCCAACATTCCAATGCTGCTGCTAACCGAGTACGTTTCTCTGTTTTTAGAATTGGCGATGGGTTTTATTTGCCCTCTACCAATGAAGTTGAATTTTTAGTTACATTTCAACCTTTGGAAAATGAACTATACATTTTCAACGAAACCGATTATGAAGTGGAATTATTTAAAGATTCGTATGTGACCAAACAATTGCTTTCTACTTTGAAAACCAACAATAAAATGGTGCAAATTACAGGAAGCGTTTTTGCACATGAAAATGGCTACCAAAATTGTTTATTACTCAATGATGATAAAAATGTAGTGGAAGCTTTACAAGGGAATTTGTTTATGAAAATGAATAACCAATTAATCACACCACCAATAGCAGACGGTTGTTTAAATGGTATTATGCGAAAGCAGATTTTAACTCTTGCAAAAAAAGTGGAAGGTTTAGAAGTAATTGAGAAATCAATTTCACCATTTGATTTGCAAAAGGCGGATGAATTGTTTGTTACCAATGTAATTCAAGGTGTTCAATCTATAACGAAATACCGAAAAAAGACTTACGAAAATTCATTAGCTAAAGAATTACATGTGAAATTAAATGCTTTGGTGCGTCTTAGTTAAGCATAGGATCGGATGGTGCATTGGAAAATAAAACATAATCACCACCTTGTTCCATAATTTTTTCTTTCCAAAAATGTTGAGCCGACTTGGAAAGTATCTTGCTTTTCAGTCCATTTTCAACTACTAACCAAGCATTTTCTTTTAATTCTTGTTCTAATTGATTGGCGTTCCAGCCACTATAGCCAAGAAAAAAACGGATGTTGTTTTTGGTTAATTTTCCTTCGTTAATTAGGTTTTTTGTAATTTCAAAATCGCCTCCCCAAAAAATACCATCAGCAATTTCTACGCTGTTAGGTATTAATTTAGGTGTGTTGTGAATAAAATATAAATTGTCTTGTTCTACTGGTCCTCCATTGTAAACAATAAAAGAAGCTTCAATCTCTGGAACCAAATCTTCGATGGTATAGCTCAAAGGTTTGTTCATAATAAAACCAACCGAACCTTCAGTATTGTGTTCAGCTAAAAAAACTACCGAACGATTAAAAGAGACATCTCCTAGTGTTGAAGGTTCTGCAACTAATAAGTGTCCTTTTTTTGGTAAAACAGCTATCATAAGTTTCAGATTTGATATAAAGTTATCAAAAAAATGGTACAAAATCAAATTATTTTCAAAAAAAAAGTCCCGACTAATCGGGACTTTAATTGTATTCTAGTAAATTATTTTTTGTTTACAGCACCTTCTAATTCAGCACCAGCTTTGAATTTTACTACATTTTTAGCAGCAATTTTGATAGTTTTACCAGTTTGAGGGTTTCTTCCATCTCTTGCAGCTCTTTTAGAAACTGACCAAGAACCAAAACCTACTAAAGATACTCTTCCACCTTTGTTTAAAGTTCCTTCAACATTGCTTAAAAATGATTCTAAAGCTAATTTTGCAGCTGCTTTAGTGATACCAGCAGAAGCTGCCATTGCATCGATTAATTCTGATTTGTTCATAATGATTTTTATTATAATTGGTTAAACTTAATTTATTTCCTTACAAATTTAGCGGTATAACTGAATTACACAAGTGTTTGACTATTTTTTATTCAAAAATGTTAATAAAACATCAAAAATGTTAATAACATTATTTGTTTTATTCTAAATTCTTGAAAATATCAGTGTTTTAAGGTGCTAAAAAGCTAATGTGCTATCAGAAAAATGAATTCCATTTAGCAACTCATGGGTTTGCATTTTCTTCTTTCCTGGAAATTGTAGACTATTTACCTTAATAAAACCGTCTTTGGTAGCCACTTTTAATTCTTTTTTCGTTGTTAGTAATTGTCCAGCAGTAAAATTATGTTGTGCTGCTTCAAATTCGCAATCGTACAGTTTTACATTCCATTCATTATCACCATCTTTTATAAATGTCCAAGCTGCTGGATACGGACATAAGCCTCTAATATGATTGAAAATGACACTACCTGATTGGTTCCAGTCAATTTTGCAATTTTCTTTATTCAATTTGTAAGCGGTTTTTATTTCCCCTTTTTCTTCTTGAAGTGTTGTTTGTACGTTTCCTTTTTCTATGAGCGCTAAGGTTTCAATAACGGCTTCACTTCCTAAATGCATTAAGCGGTCATGCAATTCACCTGCTGTTTCATTGGAAGCAATTTCCGTTTCCTTACTTAAAATCATTGCGCCAGTGTCAATTTTATCATCAATGAAGAAAGTGGTAACTCCAGTTTTGCTTTCACCGTTAATTATAGCCCAATTGATAGGTGCCGCACCACGATACTGCGGTAATAAAGAAGCGTGTAAGTTAAAAGTTCCCAAATTTGGCATTTTCCAAACAACTTCTGGTAGCATTCGGAAAGCAACTACTACTTGTAAATTGGCATTTAAACTTCGTAACTCTTCTAAAAATTCTTCCGATTTTAAATTAGTTGGTTGTAGTAAACGCAAGTTTTTTTCTAAAGCATAGACTTTAACCGCGCTCATACTTACTTTCTGACCTCTTCCAGCAGGTTTGTCTGGTGCTGTGATTACGCCTACGATTTCATAGTTATTTCGGTAAATGGTATCGAGAATTCCAACGGCAAAATCGGGAGTTCCCATGAATACAATTTTAAGTTTTTCCATTATAGTAAGTAATATTGGTTGTGATTATTGATGGCTATTTTGTTGTTTTCCAATAAAAGTTGGATTCCCAATAAAATTTCATTGGTAGTAAAAGACAATTGACTTTCCAATTCTCTAGAAGTTTGTGGTTGTTTGTTTAAACAGGCTAGAATTTCTTCCAAAACTATTTTGGGATTCCTTTTTTCTTTAGATAAGCAATAGGAACAAATACCACAATCATTTATGTTTTTTTCATCGAAATAGGAGAGTAGCAGCTTGCTTTTACAAGTGGCTTCGTTATTTGCGTAGTCAATTACACTTGCTAATTGATTGGTTTTTAATTCGTTTTGCTTTTCTAAATATTTAGCAACACGATTAATGGTGTGTTCGTCTTCTCTAACTTCATTAAACGTAATACTTGCATCATTGTTTTGAATGGTAGCGATTACACAGTTGTTTTTTTCTAGATTTTTGATGGCTTCCAATACCTGTTCTGAATGGCAATTGGATTTTTTGGCAACTAAATCAATATTAATGGTACTACCAATGTCAAAAATACCACTGTAAGTTCTTAGGATAGTAGTAATAATTGCTTCATCTTTTGGATGCAAACTGATATAACGAATAATCTCTTTACTAGGTAGAATAAACTGTAAATTTACTTTTTCTGAAAACTCATTAGATAGCGTAATGATTCCTTGTCGGTCCAAAAATTGCATAGCATTTACCGTTTTGATAATTGGGAATTTGTACTGCTGAGCAAAATGATTGACATTGAACGAGAAATTTTCTCCAAAACCTTCACCATAAGCAATTCGGAAGTAATTATTCAGTTTGATGTAAACTTCTTTTAGGAATTTTTTATCGGGTAAATTCGCAATAAATTGTTTTTTAGCAGTTTCCACATCGCCCGAACTCACTAATAAAATTCCAAAAGCTTTTTCTCCATCTCTTCCTGCTCTTCCTGCTTCTTGGTAATAATTTTCTAAATTTTCAGGAAGTTGAATGTGAATGACGGTTTTTACATCGGGTTTGTCAATTCCCATTCCAAAAGCATTTGTTGCCACAATAATTTGCACTTCGTTTTCCATCCAAAGTTGCATGTTTTTTTCCTTTTCTTTTAAAGGTAAACCGCCATGGAAATATGTGCTTGTGTGACCTAAACTATTCAACTGCTGCGAAACTTCTAAACAAGATCTTCGGTTTCTCACATAAATAATGCTCGATTGCTTGTTTTTGGAAACTATTTGCTGAATTTTATGCAGTTTGTCATCAGTTTTTATAACATGGTAACCCAAGTTTTCTCGCGCAAATGATTTTTTAAAAACAACCGGATTTTTTAATGCCAAATGTTCAATAATATCTTGTTGCACACGAAACGTAGCAGAAGCTGTTAATGCAATAAAAGGAATCGCTGGAAAATGCGTTTTTAAGTCTTTAATTTTAAGATAAGCAGGTCTAAAATCATGTCCCCACTGACTCACGCAATGCGCTTCATCAATAGCAATTAAAGAAATAGGTAAAAGTTTTAAGCGTTCCACAATCCATTCTTGTTGCAAACGTTCTGGAGATAAATACAAAAACTTGTAATTACCAAACTGACAATTGTCTAATAAATCACTGATTTCATTTTGATTTATTCCGCCAATTAATGCTACGGATTTAATATCTTTTTGTTGGAGATTATTTACTTGGTCTTTAATCAAAGCAATTAAGGGAGAAATCACTAAAGTAATTCCGCTCGAAATCATACCCGGAACTTGGTAACAAACCGATTTTCCACCACCAGTTGGGAGTAATGCAAAAGTATCATTTCCATCTAAGACCGATTGGATAATCTCGTCTTGAGGCTTTCTAAATGCACTATGTTTCCAATATTTCTGAAGGATTTGTAAAGCTTCAACCATTGTGTATCACAAAATTGATGTAAATATAGGATTATTTACCAATTTGTTCCAATACAAAGGCCACTCGATTTTCAACAGTATCTTTTGGAATTTCAATTAAATCATATCCATAATTGCGATAGGTTTCTTCCAAATGTTCGTGAATCAAAACAGCTTGGTCGTAGGTTTCGTAGCGTTCGGCATCACTTATGTAAATTTCTTTCCATGGCGGTAACATGAAAATTTTAGTGTAAGAATGCGTTTTGCAAGCTTCATCAAAAAAAGCAGGATAACTGTCGCCAATGTAATGCATGTAAGCTAAAATATCAGGAATTCCGCGGTCTAGAAAAACAATTTCACTTGGCTCAAGTAATGCTTTTTGGTGTTGTTTTTTTCTTCCTTCCAATAAAAGTTCGCTAAACAAAAGTGGTTTTTCTAAAAACAACTGTTCAATGCCTTGTTCCTGAGCTTCTCTAATTACTTCACGAGAAATTTCAGGATAACAAATGAATCCTTTGTTTTTTAACGCTTCAATCAGAGTGGTTTTTCCTGAACTGGGTCCGCCAACTAAAACTATAATTTCCTTGTTCATGCTTTTTTTGTAAAGCGCAAAAGTAAACTATTTTAAAAATCTATTCAAGTTTGAAAATTTTATAGTTTTGAAAAACGGTTTTCTGAAGTTAAAAAAGTATATTTGCTTTTAAAATGAAATGAACAATGGATAAGAAAACGGAAGATTTTTACAATCGATTAAGAGAAGAATTAGCCAATACTTCTATGTGGCCAACGTCATATTTATATAAGTTTATAGTTCCTTCAGATACGAATAAAATTAATAAAGTAGAAGCAGCATTTGATAATATGGGGGCCGTTATTAGTACCCAACAATCAAAAACAGGAAAATATACGAGTATCTCCATTACCGTTGATATGTTAAATCCTGACGCTGTTATCCAAAAATACCAAGAATTAGCCACTATTGAAGGCATAATATCGTTGTAATATGAGTTACTTAGAAGAAAGTTTAGCTAGTTTAGAATACAATTCCCAGCGCTCCTCTTTAATTATTCCAGAATATGGAAGACACTTGCAAAAGATGATTGACCAAGTTAAAACTATTGAAGATAGAGAAAAACGAAATAAAGCTGCGAAATATGTGATTTCAGTAATGGGAACTTTGAATCCACATTTACGTGATGTGCCTGATTTTCAACATAAATTGTGGGATCAATTGTTTATTATGTCCAACTTTGAATTGGATGTAGATTCTCCCTATCCCATTCCTTCTCGTGAAGTGTTGAGTTTGAAACCGGAGCGATTGAAATATCCGCAAAACTTTCCAAAATATCGTTTTTATGGAAACAATATCAAATACATGATTGATGTGGCTATCAAGTGGGAAGCAGGTGATATGAAAGATGCTTTGGTCTTGGTTATTGCCAATCACATGAAGAAAAGTTACTTAAGTTGGAATAAAGAAACAGTAGAAGATGAAGTGATTTTCCAACATTTATTAGAGCTTTCAGACGGAAAAATTAATTTATTTTCTTCCAATGAAGAACTTTCTAATTCACAAAATTTAATGAAAGTGAACAAGAAAGTATCTAATAAATCCCAATTTGGAAATCCTGCCAATAAAAATCTTGGTGGAAAAGTCAACTTTAAGAAAAAAATAAACAATCCAAAAAACAACAATCGAAAATAAGACCAAATGGGAACATTTAAAATTGAAGGTGGAAAAGCATTAAAAGGAGAAATCACACCACAAGGCGCAAAAAATGAAGCCTTACAAGTGTTGTGTCCAGTGTTGTTAACGGCTGAAAAAGTTAGAATCACCAATATTCCAGATATTATTGATGTTAATAAGCTAATAACACTTTTAGGTAATTTAGGGGTTAAAATTCAAAAAAATGGTCCTGGTGATTATACGTTTCAAGCCGATGAGGTAAATGTAAACTACTTAAAAACGGAAGCATTCAAAAAAGAAGGCGGAAGTTTACGTGGTTCTATTATGATTGTGGGTCCTTTATTGGCTCGTTTTGGTTGTGGTTATATTCCAAAACCAGGTGGTGATAAAATTGGACGTCGTCGTTTGGATACGCATTTTGAAGGCTTTATCAACTTAGGAGCTAAATTCAGATATGAAAGAGAAGACCATTTCTACGGAGTGGAAATCGACGGTAGATTACAAGGAAATTACATGCTTTTAGATGAAGCTTCTGTAACTGGAACTGCCAATATTGTTATGGCAGCCGTTTTAGCTGAAGGAACAACAACAATTTATAACGCTGCTTGCGAACCATACTTACAACAATTGTGTAAAATGTTAAACTCAATGGGAGCTAAAATCACTGGCGTTGGGTCTAATTTACTTACAATTGAAGGCGTGGAAAGTTTAGGAGGTTGCGAGCACCGCATTTTACCCGATATGGTAGAAATCGGTTCGTGGATTGGTCTTGCTGCGATGACTAGAAGTGAAATTACCATTAAAAATGTGAGTTGGGATAACTTAGGACAAATTCCAAATGTATTTAGAAAATTAGGAATTACTTTAGAAAGAAGAGGCGAAGATATTTACATTCCAGCACATACCGAAGGATACGAAATTAAAACTGACATTGATGGCTCTATCTTAACCATTGCCGATGCGCCATGGCCAGGATTTACGCCAGATTTATTGAGTATCGTTTTAGTGGTGGCAACGCAAGCTAAAGGCGATGTTTTAATTCACCAAAAAATGTTTGAAAGTCGTTTGTTCTTCGTAGATAAATTAATTGATATGGGAGCCAAAATTATGCTATGTGATCCACACCGAGCCGTAGTTATGGGGCATAATTTCCAATCGCAATTAAAAGCTACAACTATGAGTTCGCCAGATATTAGAGCTGGAATCTCATTGTTAATTGCCGCTTTAACCGCAAAAGGAACGTCAACTATTCAAAATATAGAACAAATCGACAGAGGTTACGAACGCATCGATGAAAGACTTCGCGCAATTGGAGCTAATATTGTAAGAGTTTAATCTAGTTTTCAGTACTCAGTCGCAGTAAGCGGTTTTACTGTGACTGAAAACTGTGACTGAAAACTATAATATGGAAACCTACATCATCATTTTTCTCTGCATAGCATCCTTCGTAGCCGGTTTTATTGATGCTATTGTAGGTGGCGGTGGTTTAATTCAAACACCAGCAGCTTTAATTTTGTTGCCTAATGTACCTGTTGCGTCCATTATAGGAACATTAAAAATTCCGGGTTTTAGTGGAACGAGTATGGCAACCTATCATTATTTAAAATCGGCAAAAGTCAATTGGAAGCTGTTTTTGGTAATGGCAATTATTTCTTTCGGATTTGCTTATTTAGGTTCTAGTTTGCTCAATGTCATGCAAAACGATTTCATGAAACCCTTACTTTTTGTGGTTTTAATTTTGTTGTTGCTTTATACGTATTTCAAAAAAGATTTTGGTCAATTTCAGATTGATAAATTAACAAAAAAACAAACCTACATTTACGGAAGTATAATTTGTGTGTTCTTAGGTTTTTACGATGGATTCATTGGGCCAGGAACTGGAAGTCTATTAATCATGGCGTTTATTGCGATTCTCGGTTTTGACTTTTTAAAAGCTAATATTTATGCGAAATTAGTCAATTTATCAACAAATATTGGTTCTATCACTTTATTTGTATTAAAAGGAAAAATCATTTGGACAATTGCTATTCCAATGGCAATTTGTAATGTAACAGGTGCTTGGTTAGGAGCGCGGCTAGCGATCTCAAAAGGCAATCAGTTTATTCGAGTGTTCTTTTTAGTTGTGGTTGGGTTGATGCTGTTAAGGTTTGCTTATGATGTAATTTTGAAGTAAAAATTAGTTTAATAACAAAATCTTACTTTCTAATAAACCATTAAGAAATTAATTTTCATTTAGAAAAACCTAAATTTCCTTAATTTCTTAATGGTTTAAAAATAAATTTTAATCCCTAAAACTTCAATCCAAACATCACGCCATCACCTTGATAGCCGTTTTGATACGCTCTAACATAATCAATTCGTAAGAAACGGAATTTTCCAAAACCAATATTATCAAAACCAACAGTAAACTCTTGATACGGTTTGATATCGGGAACATTAATTTGGTGGAAACTCGTAACTAAATTCCATTGTAATTTGTTTAACAACGGAATTTTATTCATAATGTAGCCTTTAAAATTATGCTCCATGTGTGTTTCTACGTAAGCATCATTGGTAGAATTAGAATAATAAGGCAACAAATTGAAACTATTCAAATATTCGCCGCGGAAATTCACATGTGTTTGGTTACCATTGAAATGTTTGTAATCCATAAATGCTATGTTTTCTGCATTAAAGAACTTTCCACCGCGAATTCTTATACCAAATTCTCCTTTATTTCCAAAAACTTTATCATAGTCTAATCTGGCTGCTACAAAATCAAAATGGTAGTTGCTATTGGTAGCTCCGAAGGCTTTTTGGTACGATAAACTTAAAACCGGATAAGCATCATTCTGGATGTTTAATTTTCCATCAGGACGCGAAATGTATTTTTGTCCAAATCGAATGCGTGTTCCAATGGTAGCCTTCATAATATCATGATTCTCAAAAGGCGCTGAGGTGAAATTATTCGGTTGTAGCGGATCATTGGAAGTGTAACTATCGCTGTTTTTAATAATGGTATAATCGGTATTGTTGAATAAAGCACGACGATTTTCGTAATTCCAATTGGCATACCCAAAAATACCATTCACCACTTCTTGTCCGTAGGTTAAAGTAGCAAATTCTTTATTGTATAATTTCATGAAATTATTTTTGAAGAATAATGTACTTATACTATTGATAAAAGGAGAAATAGGTTCGTTATTGTTAAATTGACTTACCGCACTTCCTCCAGCGGCACTAAAGTAAGCTCTATTTTTATTATTGAATCGATGGTAAAAATTACCTTGTACACGCAAACGATCTTCGGCTAAACCATAATTGAAATTGGAAGAAATGGAAGTGAATTTTCCTTTTTCTTCATTCGTTTTTCTATAGGAAAATCCAGTATTCAAACTCCAACCTTGCACTGTATTGAAACTTGTTGCACCTAGACCAGCAATTCCTTGGTAGTTGAAACTCCATTTTTCATAGCTGTTTTTATAGGTATAACCCGTTAGAATCTTACCCAAATGAAAACGATTGCCTTTAGCATCAATAGAATCCAAATACGTTTGCGATTTTCTTAAGGTTTGAATGCTGTCTTTCTTAATGTAGTTAGTAGCTTCTTCTTCGGTTAAAGGAACTGGTCGGAAAGTAGTCCAATAGCTGTCCTCTTTTTTGTTAGAATCTTCTGCAAATGAAACAATTTCTTTGCCAAAAGTTTTTTTGTCGAAAGCGTCTTTAAATTGGTAATTACTAAAAACATAAGTAAATTTTCCAGTGAATTTCATCCCAAAAATACCTGCATCAAATTCTAACGATTGAATGTTTTTAATCCAAAGTTGGTTATTGGTATTGAAGCTGAAATTTTGTACCAAAGTCATGGTTTCCAAAATAGGTTGTTGCATGCGATACCCTTTCATGTCCAAATCAATACCGTAAATAGCCCAACTATCTTCTACGATATAAATATGTCCTTCAAAAACAGGTTCTTTATCGCGTTTTGGCGTGACTTTGATTTTATTGATGAGTTGGTTGTTTTCATCGTAAAACGTACTTTCTAATTGGTATTTGTAGTAATTAAATGCATTATTGGCAATAGGAGAAACCATATTAATGCCAAAATCTACATAGTTTTCGTAGAAATCATAATTGGTATTTAAAGCCGTATTGTAGCTAAAGCCGTTGTCGTTTCCAGCAACTTTTGAAGCGATGATTTCTTCTTTTAAGTTGTTTGGTTTTTCAAATTTGATTTTAGAAACGGTTTCAGAAAGATAAATTACGCCACTTCTTGTAGAATCTAAATTACCTTCTAAGTCACCAATTTCAACACCAAGAAATTTCTTTGGAATGTCTTTCGCTCTAAAAATACCTCTCGAATAAAAATCGGCTTCAAATTTATCGGTTTTTTCCGTGTTTTTCTTTTTGGAAGCAATAGCTTTTCGGATAATTTCATTGGCTGGATTTTCCCCGTTTTGTAATGTGATTTCATTTAAAATAAAATTTTCTTCTTGTAAAGTTACATCTAATTGGTATGGGAAATTGGTAATTTCAATTACTTGCTTTAAAGTTTTGTAGCCCAAGGATTGAAACAATATTGTTACGGTTTTAGTAGTGGTGTAATTCAGTTCGTATTTTCCGTGTTCATTGGAAGCTGTTCCTATGTAAGTTCCTTCAATATAAATATTGGCATAAGGAATCGGTTGGTTATTGGAATCAGTTACGATTCCTTTAATTTGAGCTAATGCAAAAGAAGAAAAGAATAAAATTATATACAAGTAGAAGTTTTTCATAGAAGTTGAATGTTGTTGACTGTTTATTGTTGTGTAGTAAATTCGATATAATTATAAAAACGAATACAAAGCCAATTTGTAACTATCCAATCCAAATCCAATAATTACTCCTTTGGCATTAGGTCCAATATACGATTGATGACGGAATAATTCTCGTGCATAGGTATTGGTAATATGAACTTCTATAACAGGTGTTGGAATAGCTTTTACGGCATCTCCAATTCCTATGGAAGTATGTGTGTAAGCTCCAGCATTTAGAATGATACCGTCGTAATGAAAACCAACTTCGTGCATTTTAGAAATAATTTCCCCTTCAATATTGCTTTGGAAATAACTCAATTCGATAGTTGAAAATTGTTCTTTTAATTTATTGAAACAATATTCAAAAGTTTCTGTGCCGTAGATTTCGGTTTCGCGTTTGCCTAGCAAGTTTAAATTAGGGCCGTTGATAATGATAATTTTCATACGAATTACTTTATGTAAAAATAAAAAAACCATTCGTTATTTCGAATGGTTTTGACAAAATATTGTGATTCTTTTTTTAGAATAGGTAACCAACGCTCAACTGAACTAATGAGTTTTTTACATCAGCTTCTTTTTTGGGTTCAGTTAAACCTGCAGCATAACGAGCGGAAACAAATAAGCCTTTTGTGATTTTATAGCTCAATCCACCTGCAATAGCGAAGTCAAAAGTATTGCTGTCTCCAGTATCCACATTATTTCGTTCACTTACCAAAACAGAAGCTTGTGGGCCTAATTCTAAACTCAATCCATTACTAGTTAGATAAAATTTTGCTAAAACAGGTAATGAAAGGTAACCTAATTCGTTTTTAATTTGCTGACTGAAACCATCTAGTTCAGAACCTTGAGTAGAGTATAACAACTCAGGTTGAATAGCGAAGTTTTCAAAGATTTTCACTTCCATAACGGCGCCAAAATGATAGCTAGTTATGGTTTTAAAATCAAAACCTTCCACATCGCCACCTGTGTAATTAGCGAAGTTTAAACCTCCTTTAACCCCAAATTGTAACATTTGTGCTTGTGTAGTGCTAATTCCTAGAACTAGAACAGAAAGTAATAATAGCTTCTTCATATTGTTTTTTGTTTATGTTATAACGAATGAATACTTAATTTTATTGGCTAAGTTAATAAAAAATGGCAAAATTAGACATTTTTAATACTTACTTTTACTACAAATGATTTTTATAAATTGTTAATAACTTTAAGTTAGTATTATTTGTTAAAGCCTTTTGTTTACTAGAGTTATTCTAATTCATTGACTGTCAATAAGTGTGAAAAATATGCTTAAAAAAAGTGTTAATAAGTTCACTTTTTTTGAGAGTTATTTTAAAAAAAACATATAAATTTGCCTCGATAACTTTAAATTAAATTAAACATGAAAAAAGTTTTATTATCTGCTTTAGCAGTATTCGCTTTCACTTTCGCTAATGCGCAAGAGGAAGAAAAAGGAAACGGTGGTTTCTCTAAAGGTGATGTTTTTGTATCAGGTTCTTTCGGATTTGGTTCTGAAAAATTTGGTGATTTTTATGATGCAAGTTCATTCAACTTCTCTCCAGCTGTTGGATATTTTGTTTCTGAAAACATTGCAATTGGTGCTATGTTGAAAATTTCTTCTGCTGAAAATGTAGAAGTTGATTTAGGTCCTTTAGGTTCAGGTTTTGTTGAGAAATTTTCTAGCTTCGGAGCTGATATTTTTGGACGTTACTACTTTACACCAGCTGATAAATTTTCTGTATTTGCTCAGGCTGCAGTAGGTTTTGGATCAGACAAGTATGAGGATGGTGGAGAAATTAAAGCTACTTCTTTCGGAATCAATGCTGGTTTAGGTCTTAGCTACTTTGTATCTAGTAAATTTGCTATTGAAGCTTCATGGGCAGGTTTAGGATACAATTCATACAAATTTGAAGATGCTGATGATTCTTTGAATTCTTTCGGTGTGAACGGTAACTTATCAAATATTAATTTAGGTTTAGTTTACAAATTCTAATTTGTAAAACAAATAAGATGAAATCTCGAGCTTGCCTCGGGATTTTTTTTAGTAAAAAATTATTTATTATTATTAATTTAATTATATTTGTGGCGATAACTTTAAATTAAATTAAACATGAAAAAAGTTTTATTATCTGCTTTAGCAGTATTCGCTTTCACTTTTGCTAATGCGCAAGAGGATTCAAAAGGTTCTTCTTCTGATATTAAATTTGGTGTTAAAGCTGGTTTTAGCTCTACTAACTTTACAGGTGATGCTGATGGTGGTGATGCTAGAGGTGGTTTTTATATTGGAGGTTTAGCAGATATTGCCATATCTGAGAAATTCCATTTTCAACCTGAATTAATGTATTCTACTGAAGGTGCAGATGAAGCAGGTGTGGATTATTTAAGATTACCTTTAATGGCTAAATATTATGTAATTGAAGGATTGTCTTTACAAGCTGGACCACAAATTGCTTTTAAAATTGGAGCTGAAAATGATTTCGTAGATGAAGCTGTTAAGTCAATTGATTTTGGTGTAGGTTTTGGAGCTGGTTATGAATTATCAAATGGTTTAATGTTTGATGTTCGTTATAACTTAGGTTTATCTAATATTTCTGAAATTGATGGTGCTGATTTTGGTAATACTGGTTTACAAATTGGTTTAGGTTACAGATTCTAATCTGAACAATAAATAATAAGAAATCCCGAGCTTGTCTCGGGATTTTTTTTGTTCCAATTTTGTTATCTTTGAATCATGAGTGCATCGTGGTTGTCTTATTTGAAAGAATATCAAAATTATTTGCGTTTGGAAAGAGGGCTTTCCGAAAATACCATTGCTAATTATAGTTTTGATATTGAAAAATTAGTTGCTTTTTTAGTAACAAATAGTATTCAAGAATCACCACTAACTATTTCTGAAGTAACCGTTCAACAGTTTATTTATGAAATTGCTTCCCAAGTCAATGCTAGAAGTCAAGCAAGAATTATTTCTGGTTTAAAAAGTTTTTTCACCTTTCTTGTTTTTGAAGATTACCGCAAAGATTTCCCAATGGAGTTAATTGAAGTGCCCAAAGTAGGTAGAAAATTACCAGATACTTTAGCAACTTCCGAGATTGATGCGCTTATTGCTGTCATTGACTTGTCTACTCCAGAAGGAGAACGCAATAGAGCCATGCTGGAAACACTTTACAGTTGTGGTTTACGTGTCTCTGAATTGATAAGTTTAAAGATTTCTGATTTATTTTTTGAAGAAGGTTTTATCAAAGTAACTGGAAAAGGAAATAAAGAACGTTTTGTTCCTATAGGTTCTAATACGGTTAAGTATATTTCTTTATATCAAAATACCATCAGAAACCATCTTAAAATTCAAAAAGGGTTTGAAGACACCTTGTTTTTAAACCGAAGAGGGAAACAACTCACTCGCGCTATGGTTTTTACCATAATTAAAGATTTAGCCGAAAAAATAGGCTTACAAAAAGTAATTTCTCCTCATACCTTCCGACATTCGTTTGCAACACATCTTTTAGAGAATGGTGCTGATTTGCGTTCCATTCAATTAATGTTAGGTCATGAATCCATAACAACAACTGAGGTTTACATGCATTTGGATAGGAAGTTTTTGGCTGAAGTTTTGAATAGTTTTCATCCGCGTAAGTAGTTTTCAGTCGCAGTATTCAGTCTCAGTATTTTTTGTGGTAAATAGTTTTTTTCAAAAAAAAAAAGGAACTTTCAAATTTTGAAAATTCCCTTTTATATTATGTGCTGTCAACTGCGACTGTCAATTGTGACTAAAAATTACTTCGCAATATTTACTGCTCTAGTTTCTCTAATAACTGTAATTTTCACTTGTCCTGGATACGTCATTTCAGTTTGGATTTTTTGAGAAATTTCGAAAGATAAATTAGAAGCCATATCATCGCTCACTTTTTCACTTTCAACAATTACACGCAATTCTCTACCTGCTTGAATAGCATAAGCATTTTTAACTCCGTTAAATCCGAAAGCGATATCTTCTAAGTCTTTCAAACGTTGGATATAAGAATCTAATACTTGACGTCTTGCGCCTGGTCTTGCACCTGAAATAGCATCACAAACTTGAATAATTGGCGAAATCAAAGATTTCATTTCAATTTCGTCGTGGTGTGCTCCAATAGCATTACAAACTTCTTCTTTTTCTCCGTATTTCTCCGCCCATTGCATCCCTAAAATAGCGTGCGGTAATTCACTTTCAGTATCTGGTACTTTACCGATATCATGTAATAATCCAGCACGTTTGGCTAGTTTTACATTTAATCCAAGTTCCGCTGCCATGATTCCACATAAATTAGCAACTTCTCTAGAGTGTTGCAATAAGTTTTGTCCGTAAGACGAACGGTATTTCATACGACCCACGATTTTAATTAATTCAGGATGTAATCCATGAATTCCTAAATCGATTACGGTACGTTTACCTACTTCAATAATTTCTTCTTCAATTTGTTTCGCTGTTTTACCTACAACTTCTTCAATACGTGCTGGGTGAATTCTACCATCAGTCACTAATTTATGTAAGGCCAAACGAGCAATTTCTCTTCTAACTGGATCAAAACAAGAAAGAATAATAGCTTCTGGTGTGTCATCTACAATGATTTCTACTCCGGTTGCTGCTTCTAAAGCTCTAATGTTTCTTCCTTCTCTACCAATAATTCTACCTTTTACATCATCCGATTCAATGTTGAATACAGAAACGCAATTCTCAACCGCTTCCTCAGTTCCAACACGTTGAATAGTGTTGATGATGATTTTCTTCGCTTCTTGTTGAGCAGTCATTTTTGCTTCTTCCATTGCATTTTGAATGAAAGACATCGCGTTAGTTTTAGCTTCTGCTTTTAAACTTTCTACTAATTGTTCTTTAGCTTCATCGGCAGACAATCCAGAAATAACTTCTAGTTGTTCTACTTGGCTACGGTGTAAACGATCAATTTCTTGTTGTTTTTTATCTAGTAACTCTAAACGATTGTTGTAATCGGTGATTTTAGCTTCTGCATCATCAGCGGCTTTTTTCGCCTTAGCTAGCTCACTAGAAACTTGAGATTCTTTGTCGCGTGTTCTTTTTTCAGCTTCAGCTATTTTTTTATCACGAGATAAAATAACTTGTTCGTGTTCTGTTTTTAATTCTAAGAATTTTTCTTTTGCTTGAAGAATTTTATCTTTTTTAATTGCTTCTGCTTCTGTTTTAGCGTCTTTTAAAATAGAACTTGCCTCTTTTTTTGCGTTCTTAATTAAGTTAGAAACATTGCTTTTTTCTAAAAATTTAGCAATTCCAAACCCAAGACCTAAACCAACAATAATTCCAATTATAATGCTTACTATTTCCATGTTTTGTTAAAGTGTTTATATAAAAAAAGCCTACATTAGATTGTTGTATAAACTCGTGATGACAAGTTTTGAGTTAACTCACATTTCAAGCTTCCCACTTAAGGGCTTGCTATAGCTGCGAAGATTCACTCATTTTAATTTGTTAGTGTTGAGTTTATCAAATATATACTAATGTAGGCAGTATCTTTGTTTTTGTGTAAGAACGTATTTATTTTGAGAGTAACTCACTCAATTTTTTATCCAAACTTTGCAAACGAGTCATCGCATTTTGTATTTCTTGCGAATTGTCAATTTGTTTTTGTTCAGCTTGAGAAGCAAATTGTAAAGCACACATGGCTAAAACATCTTGTTTATCTCTTACAGCATAGTTTTGCTCAAATTGCGCAATCATAGTATCTATCTTTTTAGAGGCTGTTCGAAGCGCTTCTTCTTGTGTTCCTTCAACGGTTAAAGGATAAACACGGTCTGCAATAGATATTTTAATTTTCAATTTATCACTCATAAGCTTTCTTAATCAGAAAGTTGGGCTATGCAATAATCGATTTCTCGAATTAATGAATTTATTTTGAGTTTTGTTTCTCGTTTATTTTCGTCACTGCCTAATAGCGAATTGACCATTTTTAGATTGTCTAATTGACTTTGCAGTTGGGCAATTTCTTTGTTTTGCTTGGCTGCTACAACCGCCGATTTATCTAGCAATTGCTGCAATTCTTGATTCTTTTTTTCTAACTGAACCAATTTTTGGTTGAGCTTGAAAAATTTAACTTCAAGAGAATCAATTAATTCAGACAATCCGTTCATTAAGGATACAATTCAATTCTATTTCTACAAATTTAGCATTAGTATTCAATTAACACAATACTTTTTGGTTTTTTTTAATGAAAACTTTTATTTTTTTGTAATATTTTGGTTTTAAGTTAGTTATAAAATGGTGTGATTCTTGTTGTATAACTCTAATAAATTTTAGTATTTTAGCCTAAATGCACAATTATGAAGTTAGTATTTTTTATCGCCTTATTTTCTTGTTTGAGTTTTGGACAGCAATATCCAAAAGATTTTATTTCTCCGTTAGACATTCCGTTGGATGTTTCGGGTTCGTTTGGTGAATTAAGAAGCAATCATTTTCATTCGGGTTTGGATTTAAAAACCCAACAAAAAGAAGGTTTGCCAGTTTATGCTGTTGGTGATGGCTATATTTCTCGAATTAAAATTTCTACATACGGTTATGGAAAAGCAATTTATATTACGCATCCAAACGGTTATACCACGGTTTATGGACATTTGCAAAAAGCGAATGGTGCTATTGAAAACTATATCAAAAAAACACATTACGCCCAAAAATCATTTGAAATTGAACTGTTTTTAAAACCTGATGAATTGCCAGTAAAACAAGGTGAAGTAATCGCTTTTTCTGGAAATTCGGGTGGAAGTGGTGGCCCTCATTTGCATTTTGAATTCCGTGAAACTACTTCTGAAAAAACTGTAAATCCTTTGTTTTTTGGTTTTAATAAATTGGTAGAAGATAAACATGCTCCAGTAGTACAAAGTGTTATGGTGTATCCAATGGATTCTACTATCGTAAATAAATCACAAAGACCTATTCCTGTTTCTATTAACAAACAATCTGACGGTTCTTTTTTGGCAGCAAAAGTCATTGCTAATGGGAAAATTGGTTTTGGAATCAATGCATTCGATTATTGCACCAATTTGTACAATAAAAACGGTTTGTATAAAATCAATGCATATTTAAATGGTATTTTGTATTACCAGTTTGAAATCGAAAAATTCGCTTTTGATGAATCACGTTATATTAACAATTTCATTGATTACGAACATTTTAAAAGCAGCAATCAAAGAATTCAAAAATTGTTTCATCATTCGCCTTATCCGTTGTCGGTTTTAAAAGCTAATAAGAACAACGGAATCATCTATACGCAACCGAATACCAATTACAATTTTCGAATTGAACTATTTGATTTTCATGAAAATAAGACGGTTATCAATATTCCAATTGAATTTGGTGTACAACCAGTTTCTTTAACCAAAAAGGAGCAAAAAACACCGTATTTTTTAAAAGCAAAAAACGAACATAATTATTCCAAAGACAACATTTCGGTTTACATTCCCGAAAATACGTTTTACGATGATTTTTATTTGGATTTTGATGTAAAAGACAATGTGTTAACCTTGCATAACTCATCGGTTCCTGTTCATAAAAATATGACGATTACATTTGATAATGTACAAGGATTAACCGAAGAGCAATTGCAAAAATCGTTTATTGCTTCCGTTTCTGGACCTAGTTTGAGTTACAATAAATCCACAAGAAAAGGAACAATTTTTAAAGCGTATACCAAAAATTTAGGCAAATTTAAAATTGCCCAAGATTCGATACCGCCACGAATTTATAATGTGAATTTTGTAGAAGGTAAAAACCTGAAAAACCAATCCACATTGAGCGTTTTTATTTCGGATAATCTTTCTGGAATTAATTCATACAACGCTTATTTGAATGGTGAATGGATTTTAATGGAATACGATTACAAAACGAAAAAACTGGTACACCAACTTTCCGATGGAAAATTTAAAGAAGGAAGAAATGATTTTAAAGTAATTGTGGTAGATAATATGCAAAATTCTACTACCTTTGAATCTCATTTTTTTATGAATAATTAAAATTCAACGTTTGAAACAGCTATTTTTATTGTGGTTTTTTGCTGCATTTGGTTTTTCTTCACTGGCGCAAACCGCTCGAGTGAAAGGAGTAATTTTAGATGAATTTAATTTACCAATTGAAAATGTAACCGTAAAAGTAGGTGATAAGGGAACTGTTACCAATGCCAATGGTTTTTATTTTTTAGAAATTTCTGCGAATACAAAAGTAACCCTTACTTTTTCGCACGTTTCATTTAAGAAAACAACTGTTGAAATTACATTAAAACCCAATGAAGACTACGAATTGAACCCTGTTTTAAGTTCGAAAGTAGAGCAAATTGGCGAAGTGACCGTAACGGGAGCCAATAAAAAACGAGTAGAAGGAATAACTACAATTGATCCAGTAATAATAAGAAGAATTCCCGGTGCTAATGCTGGAATTGAAAATATCATCAAAACATTACCGGGAGTTTATTCTAATAATGAATTAAGTACTTCATACGCCGTTCGTGGTGGAAATTACGATGATAATTTGGTCTACGTGAACGAAATTGAAGTCTATCGTCCGTTTTTAATTCGTTCGGGGCAACAAGAAGGGTTGAGTTTTACCAATACCGATATGGTTGAAGCGGTTGATTTCTCAGCTGGAGGTTTTCAATCTAAGTATGGCGATAAAATGGCATCCGTGTTAGATATCACGTATCGTAATCCAACCAAATTTAAAGCGGGATTAGAAGCCAGTTTATTGGGCGGAAGTTTAACCGTTGAAGGCGTTTCTAAAAATCAAAAATGGAATAATATTACTGGTGTTCGTTACCGCGATAACAGTTTGTTAGTAAATAGTCAAGAAACCGAAACTAATTTCAGACCCACGTTTTTTGATGTACAATCCATGGTGAATTTCAATGCTTCGGCGAAATGGCAATTTAGTTTTTTGGGAAATATTTCGCAAAATCGCTACAATTATCAGCCTTTAACCAGACAAACGAATTTTGGAACTATCGATGAGCCCATTGCTTTATTGGTTTTTTACGAAGGACAAGAAAATGATGAATATTTAACGATGTTTGGTGCTGGAAAAGCGGTTTATCAATACAACGAAAAAAACAAATTGAAGTTTATTGCTTCAGGGTATCATACGCAAGAACAAGAACATTACGACATTTTAGCCCAATATCGTTTGGGAGAAGTAGATTCAAATATTGGTTCAGAGACTTTTGGAGATGTTTTTTTTACGCGTGGTGTTGGTTCGCAATTGAATCATGCTAGAAACAATTTAGATGCGCTAATTTTCAATGCTGAAGTGAAAGGTTTTCATGAAGTAAGCGAAAAATCGCAAGTAGAATGGGGAATCAAATATACCAGAGAAGATATTAGAGATAGAATAGTGGAGTGGGAAGTTATTGACTCTGCTGGATTTTCCTTACCAAATCCTGAATTAGACTATATTAATGACCAACCATACAATCCATACACAGGACCACTGGCTCCTTTTCAAAGTGTTCGTGCTACAAATTTTACGGTGATTAATCGTTTTTCGGGTTATGCACAATGGAATTACAGAGGAAAAATTGGTTCGCATCAATATTGGTTAAATGCTGGAATTCGCGGTCATCAATGGCAAGTTTTAGATCGAAATGAGAATGGAAAAAGTCAGGTTGTTTTTTCACCAAGAACCCAATTTGCATTAAAACCGAATTGGCAAAAAGATATGGTGTTTCGATTTTCGCTTGGAATGTATCACCAACCGCCATTTTACAGAGAATTACGTGGTAACGACGGAATTGTAAATCCGAATGTGAAAGCACAGCAATCGGTACATTTGGTATTGAGTAATGATTACAGTTTCAAATTGTGGGATAGACCGTTTAAGTTGATTTCGGAAGCGTATTACAAACATTTTACCGATGTGAATAAGTATACGATTGATAATGTTAGAATTCGATACCAAGCCAATAACGATGCAGAAGCTTACGCTTATGGTTTCGATGCTAGATTAAACGGTGAATTTGTTCCTGGAACAGAATCATGGTTTAGTTTTGGGTATTTAAAAACAGAAGAAAATCAAGATGGTAAAGGTTTTATCGCTCGTCCAACAGACCAACGATTGAAATTTGGTATCCTATTTCAAGATTATATGCCGAATATTCCAAACGTGAAATTGTATTTGAATTTGGTTTACAATACCGGACTTCCTGGTGGTTCGCCAGCTTATGCTGATCCTTATGAGTATCAATTGCGTTTGAACGATTACCGTAGAGCCGATGCTGGTTTTTCGTATATTTTCAAAGACGAATCGTTAACTTCTTCCAAAAAATGGTTGCAACCGTTTAGCGAATTTTCATTGGGATTTGAAATTTTTAACTTGTTCAACAATCAAAATGCGATTACCAATACTTGGGTTAGAGATGTGTATACCAAAACCCAATACGGCATTCCCAATTATATGACCACGCGAGTTTTTAACTTGAAATTAATTGCACGATTATAAATCAAAGGAAGTTTTTTAAAAATTTAGTATATTTGACTATAAATTCACTCGGTATGAAAATATTTGCACGATATATAGGTTTAGTTGCTTTTGTAGTTTTGGTAGCTTGTAAACAAGAAAAAGAGACACCAAAAGTGATTTACGAAGAGCCAAAAACCAATAATAGTTCGCGAGCAATTGATACAACATCTATAAAAATTGCGGATTTGCCTATCCACATGGAAGGAACCAAATATTTGATTCATCCTGTTGGTGATGTTCGTGTGTATGACGACTTTAGTAAAGTTTACGGTTCAAGTAAAACGAATACAGTAAGTTATGCTATTTCCAATTACAACCGATTTGAAATTACAGGTTATTTTGAAAATTTGAAATTTCAACATCTAGATTCTACTAATGTAAAATCTTTAACTGATGAGAAAATTCAAATTCAAACCGTAACGTATTTGGATAGAATTGCAGCCAATACCAAAAGACAAATTTTAGTTTACAGCGTGGTTGATAAAGACACCAATAAGGATAATAAAATTGATCAAAAAGACATCAAATCCTTGTATATAAGCAATATTGATGGCTCAAATTTCACTAAATTAACCGAAGATTACTTAGAATTTATCGATTGGAATATCATTGAAGCTAAAAATAGATTGTATTTTCGTTGTATTGAAGATATCAACAAAAACGGCGCTTTTGATAAAAACGATAAAGTGCATTACCATTATGTGAATTTATTAGACGCAGAATGGAAAGTAGAAACTTATATGCCGATTTAGTTTAGTTTCATTGATATGAAAATCTTTTTAATGAAAATTTTATACTTTTTGCTGTTTTTGATTATTATATCTTGTAAAGGTGAAGATAGAATTGAAAGTGAAACTTATGATAGATTAAGTAATGAAGGTTTGTATAGGAGAGAATATTTAAAATTACACTATACTGATTCTTCTGTAGATTATGAGATTTATGTTTCAAAAGATAATGATACAATTTCGAATCAATACAGAAAATATAAAAATGGGGTTTTAGATTCTTTAAATAGCGTATTTTACAATTTAAAAATAACTAAAACAAACAAACCTAACATCTATAAAGGGACTATAACGCTTTATTCAAAATACAAGAATTTAAAATTAGATGAAAATAATCAAAGAGAGTTTGAATTTGGATATTGTATTCAAACTAAAGACAGTATTGATATTGTTTATTTGAATTCTAAATCAGAAACTACTTTTGAGTTTGAGTTTGAAAACTATTATAATAACAAACTTCAAGGTGTTTTATACCAATTAGTCCAAAGAGATACCATAGTAAACAATGAAGAAATGGTTAACATAAACACAATTAATATCCTAGTCGATAATGATACTATAACTGATAATTTGTTTTTGAAATCTTATGATCTTATTAAAGAAAAAAAGTTTTCATTTGATAAGAAAGCTTTTAAAAAAATTAATTCAAATTAAAGTAAATCATTTTTCAACATAAATAAGTTTTAGAATAAATTTGCGACTTGGCGTCTTTGCGAGCAAAAAAATCCGTTTAATCTGTGTTCCAACTCTAAATCAAAATATCACTCTCTAAATCCGATTTTTCAATCGTAATGTCATAGCCTAATTTCTTCACCAATTCAATAACCAAGTTTTTATACCAGTTTTCACTTTTGGGGTGAATGTAGATTTTTTCAATTAGTAAACTTAAATCCACGTCAATTTTTAGTCCGTTATCAATTTTTAAGTTATTGGAAGTAACATCGGAAATGATACGAACTTCTCTTTCATACTGAAAACTTTTACGCTTAAACAAAAACGGGAAAAATGTATCATCAAACGGAATGTATTCTTTTTTGTAATCAATGTATTTCACTTCGCCAATATATTGTTCCACTTTTTTCTCGGGATACAAGGCTTCTTTTAGTTTGCCAATCGTGGTTTGAATAGCCAAACCTTCCGTGTTTTGAGTAAAAATCTGCCACATGGCAAACGATTCGTATTCGTTTATATGCCAACTACTTATCACCACTTTCTCCCGATGTGATTTGTAATAGTCCAAAAATTTCGGATTATTAGCAGCAATCTTCTTGATTTCTTCGAATGTTGGTTCCGAAAACGTACCTTCGTATTGGTCTTCAAACTTATCCGAGCGCGACATAAACAATTGCCTCGATAAAAGCATATCAAGAAATTTAGACAAATCCAAATACTTCCAAACAATAGTGTTAGGATCTTCAGGAAGTGTGATATTTGAGTTGTTTATGTACATTTATAAAATTCCAATATTTTAAATTCCAAATTCCAAATTCCAAAATTAGTCGCAGTCGCAGTTTTCAGTCGCAGTAAAAATCAGTAAAAATCCGCTTTTCGTTAAAGCGAATCAGTTTCATACGCGTGCCAAAAAAAATCTTAATTTCAAGTTTTAAATCTTAGATGAACTCATTCTATAAAGATAATCAACTTCAAAAAACTTATCTGACTTTTATGTTTAAAAAATTAAAAATATTAGGTCTTAGCGAGTAAAAAATATCCGTTTAAATCAGCGCTGCGAAGCATCAGTTTCATCCGCGTGCTAATTACTCGAAACTCTGCATCATCACCAATTTTGAATACGTTCCGTTTTTAGCTAGTAATTCGTCATGGGTTCCTTGTTCTACGATTTCGCCTTTTTGCATGACTACAATTTTATCTGCTTTTTGAATCGTTGACAAACGGTGAGCAATTACGATAGATGTTCTATTTTGCATCATGTTTTCTAAAGCCACTTGAACGAATTTTTCACTTTCCGTATCCAAGGCAGAAGTTGCTTCATCCAAAATCATTATTGGTGGATTTTTCAAAACGGCTCTCGCAATTGATAAACGTTGTTTTTGTCCACCCGAAAGTTTTCCGCCGGCATCACCAATATTGGTTTCAATTCCGTTAGGTAAATCTTTTACGAATTCGTAAGCATTGGCTACTTTTAAAGCTGCGATTATTTCTTCATCAGTTGCATTTTGTTTTCCTAAAAGTATATTGTTTTTTATTGTATCATTGAATAAAATCGAATCTTGAGTAACTAACCCCATTAAGTTTCTTAATGAATGCATGTCCCAATCACGAACATCAACACCGTCAATTTTGATGCTTCCTTCGTTAACATCATAAAAACGCGTCAATAGATTGGCTATCGTACTTTTTCCTGATCCTGATTGACCTACCAAAGCTATTGTTTTTCCTTTTGGAACTTCTAATGAGAAATTCTTCAAAACATTTTCGTTTCCGTATCTGAAATTGATGTTTTCAATAGTAATTTTGTTTTCAAATGTTTCTTTTTGGAATGGATTTTCTTTATTGACGATAGCGTTTTCCACTTCCAAAATTTCAAAAACACGCTCAGCAGCTGCTAAACCATTTTTTACTGCATAAGAAGCTTTGGAAATAGCTTTTGCTGGAGTTAAAATGTTATAAGCCAAACCTAAATAAACAATAAATAACGCACCATTTAAGGTTTTGTCTACTAAAACCAAGTTTCCACCGTACCAAAGTAAAACAGCAATAGTGACAATTCCCATAAATTCACTCATAGGTGAAGCTAAATTGTTTTTCTTTCCAATACTGTTGTTTAGTCGTAAAAGTCTGTCGATGGAAGCATTAAAAGTCTTTTTGAAGTAACTTTCTGCGTTATAACTTTTTACCACTTTTAAACCGCTCAAACTTTCTTCTACTATGGAGATAAGTTGCCCGTTTTCTTTTTGAGCATTTCTTGATTTTGCTTTTAAACTTTTGCCAATTTTAGAAATGATAAATCCAGATATTGGAATAAAAATAAAAACAAAAACGGTCAACTCTAAACTAATTTTCATCATGGCAACAATTGCAAAAACAATAGTTAATGGTTCTTTTACAATAAGTTCCAAAACCATGAAGAATGAATTCTGTACTTCATTAACATCGCCAAGCATTCTAGCCATTACATCACCTTTTCTTTTTTCTGAATAATAAGAAATGGGTAAATCAACAATTTTAGCATACATTTTTTCACGTAAATCACGAAGTACTCCGTTTTTAACTTTGGTTAAATGTTGGGATGCCAAATAATTGAAAAGGTTTTTAAACAAGAAAGTTGAAATTACTAAAGCAACTGTAAGTAGTAATGCATATTGCGTACCATTTTCTTCCGATAATTTAGTAATGTAATATTGTAAGTAATTTTTTCCGTACGAAGCTATTTCCCAAATACCATTGTATTTTGGTAATTCAGTTACTTTTTCATTCATTTTGAAAAGTACTTCCATCAAAGGGAATAATGCCACAAATGAAAGTGTGCTAAATAATGCATAAAGAACATTAAAAGTGATATTCCAAAAGATATGACCTTTAAACTTTTTTGCAAACGGAATTATTTTCTTTAAATTTTCGTCCATTTAATTTAGTTTCATTGCTGAGATAATTGCAGCAATTTTGTTATCTAATGCTTTTTCTACTTTTTCAGCGTTTTTGATGTTGTCTAAATGACTATTCACGCTGAAATAGAATTTAATTTTTGGTTCCGTTCCGCTTGGTCTGGCACAAATTTTACTTCCATCTTCTAAATAGTAAATTAGTACGTTTGATTTTGGAATATTAATTTCAAATTCTTCGTTGTTCATAAAATCTTTTCCTTTCGAACTTTGGTAATCTTCAATGCAAACTACGCGCTGTCCGTTAATTTCCTTCATTGGATTTTCGCGTAAATCAACCATCATTTGCTTGATTTCATTGGAACCTTCCTTTCCTTTTTTGGTAATTGAAATCAAATGCTCTTTGTATAGTCCAAAATCTATGTATAAATTTAATAATTCTTGGTACAACGAACTTCCCGAAGCTTTTGCCTGAGCAGCAATTTCACTTACCAATAAAATAGCAGCAACGGCATCCTTATCACGTACGGCATCGCCCACCATGTAACCAAAACTTTCTTCGCCGCCGCCAATAAATTTTTGATTCGGAAAATCTTTAATGAATTTTGCAATCCATTTAAAACCAGTTAACCCAACTTTACATTCTACGCCGTAAGCAGCTGCTAATTCCATCATCATTGGAGTAGAAACAATAGTAGAACCAATGAATTCGTTTCCTTGAAATTTGTCTGCACGTTTCCATTGTTCTAACAAGAAAGTCGTCATGATAACCATGGTTTGGTTTCCGTTTAGTAATTTGATTTTTCCATCTAAATCACGAACAGCAACACCAAGTCGATCACCATCAGGGTCAGTTCCAATAACAATGTCAGCATTTGTTTCTTCTGCAATTGCAATTGCCATTGACAAGGCTTCTGGTTCTTCTGGATTTGGAGATTTTACTGTTGGGAAATTACCATCAGGAATGGCTTGCTCAGCAACAACGTGTACATTGGAATAACCAGCTTTCGCTAAAGTATCAGGAACTAATGTAATTGATGTTCCGTGTAAAGAAGTAAAAACAATTTTTAAATTTTCTTTAGCTTGTTGAGGGGTATTAAAACTTGCATTTTCAATTGAAGAACTAATAAACGCCTCGTCAATTTCTTTATCGATGTATTGAATTAAATTCTCGTTTGCCTCAAAAGAGATAGCATTGTATTGTAATTCTTCAATTATCGTTATAATTTCGGCATCTTGAGGTGGTACTAATTGTCCGCCATCTTGCCAATATACTTTGTATCCGTTATATTCTGGTGGATTGTGAGAAGCGGTTAATACAATTCCAGCATGACAATTCAAATAACGAACAGCGAAAGATAACTCTGGTGTTGGACGCATATCTGAAAATAAATACACTTGAATTCCGTTTGCCGAAAACACATCTGCAACTACTTTTGCCAATGTGTCACTATTATGGCGACAATCGTAAGCAATAGCCACTTTTAATTGTTCATTTGGAAACGATTTATGTAAATAATCCGATAGACCTTGTGTGTTTTTACCCAAAGTGTATTTGTTGATGCGATTGGTTCCAACGCCCATTATTCCACGCATACCGCCCGTTCCAAACTCCAGATTTTTATAAAAACTATCTTCGAGTTCTTTTGGAGCTGAAGTCATCATTGCTGTGATAGCTTCTTGAGTGGCTTCGTCAAATGTTGGGGTTAACCATTCATTTACTTTGTTTAAAATATTTTGTTCGATATGCATTTTTAATTTTGATAATTTTAAAAATCTTAAAGCGATTTTTTAATTCATTATTTTGGTATCACAAATTGTGATAGCAGTTTAAAACTAAAATTCTTCAGAAATCTTGTAACGTTCTTCGTTGTTTTTGGTTCTTAGGATAATTTCACCTAAAAATCCGGCTAAGAACAATTGTGTTCCAATAATCATGGTGGTTAGTGCAATGAAAAACCAAGGATTATTAGTTACTAAAATTGTAGGTTCGTTGTGATACAATTTCCAAAGTTTCATTACGCCTATACTTCCAGCTGAAATAAAACCTATTAAAAACATAATGACACCAAGTGCTCCAAACAAGTGCATGGGGCGTTTTCCAAATTTAGATAAGAACCAAATGGTGATTAAATCTAAAAAACCATTGATAAAACGTTCCATTCCAAATTTTGTTGCGCCATATTTTCTAGCTTGATGAATTACGACTTTTTCGCCTATTTTGCTAAATCCAGCATTTTTAGCTAAAACTGGAATGTAGCGATGCATTTCACCTGAAACCTCAATATTTTTGATTACTGTATTTTTATAAGCTTTCAGTCCGCAATTGAAATCGTGCAGTTGAACGCCAGAAGTTTTTCTAGCAGCCCAATTGAATAATTTCGAAGGAATGTTTTTAGCTACAACTGAATCGTAACGCTTTTTCTTCCAACCCGAAATTAAATCGTAGTTGTCTTCCATAATCAATCGATACAATTCTGGAATTTCATCTGGACTATCTTGTAAATCAGCATCCATAGTAATGATTACATCACCTTGTGCTTTGGCAAAACCTGCATGTAAGGCTTGTGATTTGCCATAATTTCTTAAAAAGCGAATGCCTTTCACACTCGGATTCGTTTGTGATAGGTTTTGTATGATGTGCCAAGAATCATCCGTACTGCCATCATCAATGAAAAGGATTTCGTATGAAAATTTGTTTTTATTCATTACAGAAACCAACCAATCATGTAGCTCAGGCAACGATTCTTGTTCGTTTAATAACGGAATGATTATGGATAAATTCATTTGTTAGAATTGGTCTTTTGATTTATTTTTGAATATAGCAGCTAGAATTAAATTGAAAAACGAACTGAATAAAATGGAGAAAACACCGCTTTTTCCTAAGTTAATTATTGAAAAATTGTCGTTTTCTGCAAGTTCTTTAATTTCATTAGTTTCTCTACCCATAATTTTAAATAATTCAACCATTGATGAATTCATAAAGTCATTTAATTCAGGTTTAAATTCAGCTACTATAAAATTATAAAAGACAAAATTAAAAAGTATGGATATTAAAATACCTAAAGTTGTAGAAATTAATAATGCTGTAAATACTTCTTTTAAAGAAATTATATTGTTAAATTCTTTTTTAATAACGCTGCTTTGATAAATCCTAATAATCCAATAAACCAAACCAATTACTAAACCAACTACAGGCATTTTATAAATCGCTAATCCACCTAAATATTTAATTACTTCAAATACTATGGCTAAAAGTCCTATAATAATACCAAATTTAATTCCGTTTTTCTTAATAATTTCGTTCATAGTAGTCTAGTTTAATTAATTTACAAATATAACAATAATAAGGAATAGGACTATTAGTGAAAAAAAATAAAAAAAAGTTACACTGTTGCTTGTAATTTCAAAATTAAATGTAAATTTGCACTCTCAAAATAAAACGATTATAAACAAAAGGTTATAAAGCGTTTATACCTCCGAAGATTCGGAGCCGCGAAACAACTTTATAATTATTAATAAAAAAGATTTACAAGATGAAAAAAGGAATCCACCCAGAAAATTACAGATTAGTAGCTTTCAAAGACATGTCTAACGAAGACGTATTTATTACAAAATCTACAGTAGAAACTAAAGAAACTATCGAAGTTGATGGTGTTGAGTATCCTGTATTTAAAATGGAGATTTCTCGTACTTCTCACCCGTTTTATACTGGTAAATCTAAATTAATTGATACAGCAGGTCGTATCGATAAATTCAACAGCAAATACGCTAAAAAAGCAAAATAATTTATTGTTTTTTCAAAATAGAGAAAAGCTTCACTTACGTGAGGCTTTTTTTGTGGAAATAATTGTATTTTTGATTTCATAATTAAATGAAATTATTGATAAAATAGAGTACAGACAAGTCATTGACTTGTCTCAATAAATAAATATAAATATGAACTATATACTTTTTGACGGAACTGTTCGTAATGCATTACTTCCGTTTACTTTTACTCGTCCAGTAGCGGATATTCGTGTGGGGATTTTAACCATTCGTGAAAAATGGGAAAAATATTTAGGAAACACCACAACTACTTTAACAGAGGAATATTTAATGGGAAAATATCCTATGGTTGAAATGGAAGCCAATGTGATGATTAACGCCTCTTTTTTTCCTAATGCTATTTTGGTAGAAATGGTTACGAATTTGGAGAAAAATCAAGCTATTATTGCAGGTGAAGAAATTATTGCATTTTATACCAATGATACCCAAGAAGACATTGATTTTGATGCTTATGACTTGATTGATTATGAAGGTGATTTGCTTCGAATTGAAAATACTTGGGATATTTTTGCCAAAAATGATGTCGCTATTCGTGAAGATTTTGAATTGTTAACTGAAGACAGATTCTCTCAGCCTATTCCAAAAAGCGTCAACGTAATTGCACCAGAAAATATTTTTATTGAAGAAGGTGCAAAGCTAGAATTCGTAACTTTAAATGCATCAACGGGTCCAATTTACATCGGGAAAAATGCCGAAATCATGGAAGGTTCGGTTATTCGCGGGCCATTTGCTTTGTGTGAAGAAGCGCAAGTGAAATTGGCAACCAAAATTTATGGAGCAACAACTGTTGGTCCGCATTGTAGAGTAGGTGGCGAAGTGAATAATTCGGTATTATTTGGCTATTCCAATAAAGGTCACGACGGGTTTTTAGGGAATTCTGTTTTAGGCGAATGGTGTAATATTGGTGCTGATTCTAATAATTCCAATTTAAAAAACAACTACGAAGAAGTGCGTTTGTGGAGTTACGAAACTGAAGGATTTGCACGCACTAGTTTGCAATTCTGCGGATTGATGATGGGCGATCACAGCAAATGTGGTATCAATACGATGTTCAATACAGGGACTGTTGTTGGGGTTTCAGCCAATATTTTTGGATCTGGATTTCCAAGAAATTTTGTACCCAGTTTCTCTTGGGGTGGCGCTTCTGGATTCACTACGTATTTGACCAAAAAAGCCTTTGAAGTGGCTAAAGTTGTAATGAGTAGAAGAAATGTGGAATTTACGGAACAAGATGCAGCCATTTTAGAACACGTTTTTGAGGAAACTAAGAAATATAGAAAAGAGTAGTTTAAAATAGATGAATTTTAATAAAAAATCTACACTTTATGTTTTTTATTGTTCTGGATATTCAATTAATTCATCGTAGTTGATAGTTTTTATTAGCCTTATAAAAATGTCTTTCATTTCAAAGCATATACTCCAACTCGTAAATGAAAAATCTTCTTTATTGATAATTTTAACTGTATGATTCTTTTTAAAGATGAAAGTTGAATTGAAATATGTTTTTTCAAAATCATTATTGCAAATCCCATTTGAATGAATAATACAATTTCTATAGTCTGATATAAATTTTATAAATTCCAAATCTGTAGTTCTTATTTCTTTTGAATACTTATCTTTTGATAAATATCTGAATTTTTTATGCAGAGTTAATTTATCAAAAAGTTTTTCAATAATTTTTCCTTTTTGATTTTCATTGAAATCATTTTGATTTAAAAATTTAGATTCATCTTTTTTTATTTCTTGTATGACAAATTCATGAAATTTAGATTCTTCATAAATTTTATTAAAAATCAGATTTACACATGTTTCGAAAACAGCAAAACAACCTAATATTAAATTTTTTTCTAAGTTGTTGATGTATTTCTTCTTTAGAACTTCATTTTCTTTTATTGCAAACAATTTTCTGATATGATTATCAAGTAATTTTATTTCATTCTCATAGACATAAATTTTATAAATATTAACTGGATTATTAGTTTTGAAAAAAATAAATGTATTTAATCCCAAATAATATTCATCAATTACAGTTTGAAATAATCCAAAAAAGTCTTTTCTGGCATCATTATTTTTTAAATTTAGTTCTTTGGTTAAATATTCAGTTTCATTGGTTATATTTTCAATGTCTGATTTTAATTTATCTAATAATTCTCTATAAGTCATTGAGATAGTTTCTTCCAAAATTAAAATTTATTTTGATATACATTGGGTAATGTCTCTGATTTTATTGAAATAAAATATTAAATTTGCACTCTCAATTTTTTGACAACGATTTCATTAATTGAGTGAACTTATGGAAAACAAGAAAAAAGTCGCATTCTACACTTTAGGATGCAAATTGAACTTCTCAGAAACTTCTACTATTGCACGTGATTTTCAAAATGAAGGTTTTGAACGTGTTGGTTTCGAAGAAATTGCAGATATTTATGTAATCAATACCTGTTCGGTTACAGAAAATGCGGACAAACAATTTAAGCAAATTGTCAAAAAAGCAATGAAGTTGAACGATAAAGCGTTTGTTGCTGCCGTAGGTTGTTATGCCCAATTAAAACCAGAAGAATTAGCCGCAGTTGATGGAGTAGATTTGGTTTTAGGAGCAACCGAGAAATTCAAAATTACAGATTACATCAACGACTTGTCGAAAAACGACATGGGCGAAATACATTCTTGCGAAATTGAAGAAGCGGATTTTTACGTGGGAAGTTATTCTATTGGCGACAGAACTCGTGCTTTCTTAAAAGTGCAAGATGGTTGTGATTATAAATGTACGTATTGTACCATTCCATTGGCAAGAGGAATTTCTCGTAGTGATGCTCTGGAAAATGTATTGAAAAATGCTTCTGAAATTTCCCAACAAGGCATCAAAGAAATTGTTTTAACAGGTGTAAATATTGGAGATTACGGAAAAGGAGAATTCGGAAATAAAAAACACGAACATACTTTTTTAGATTTAGTAAAAGCATTAGATGAAGTGGAAGGTATCGAGCGTTTACGAATTTCTTCCATCGAACCTAATTTATTAAAGAACGAAACCATAGAATTTGTGTCCCAAAGTCGCACGTTTGTGCCGCATTTTCATATTCCATTGCAGTCAGGTTCTAACGATATCTTGAAGAAAATGAAGCGTCGTTATATGCGCGAATTGTATACAGAACGTGTTGGTAAAATTCGCGAAGTAATGCCTCATGCTTGTATTGGAGTAGATGTAATTGTTGGATTTCCAGGTGAAACAGATGAACATTTCTTAGAAACCTATCATTTTTTGAATGATTTGGATATTTCGTATTTGCACGTTTTCACCTATTCGGAAAGAGATAATACGGAAGCCGCAGCAATGGATGGAGTAGTGCCAATGAATGTGCGTTCGAAAAGAAGTAAAATGTTGCGCGGACTTTCCGTAAAGAAAAGAAGAGCGTTTTATGAAAGCCAGATTGGAACCAACAGAACCGTTTTATTTGAAGGCGAAAATAAAGAAGGCTATATTCACGGATTTACAGAAAATTATGTAAAAGTTAAAACGCCTTGGAATCCTGAATTAGTGAATACCTTACACGAAATTAATCTAACCAAAATTGACGAAGACGGAAGCGTGCGAATGGAATTTTTGAATGTAGAAGTCTAATTACTTTTCAAAAACAATTAATCGACCATCAATGTAAAAATTGCTGAAACCTATGTTTTTAGCAATCCATTCTATTGTTCTTGGTGTGTATAAAAAAACATGTGTTGGATCTTCTTTGTAGTACCAAGTGTCAAAATTTTTATCTTCCGAAAACAAATCTGTTTTGCAAAACAATTTTCCTTTTGGAAGTAACAATTGGTAGAGCTTTTCAAATTCTTTTTTTGGAAAGTAAAAATGTTCCATTACTTCGCAACAAGTGATGTAATTGTATTTGTCTTTTAAAACTTTTGGATTATTGGAAAAATAAGGGTCAAACTCAACGACATTGAAAGATTTATCTTTTAACATTTTAATGATTGCTGAGTTGGTTCCAGAACCGTAATCCAAACCTTTGTCTGAAGTAGTAAAATTTTCTAAAACGCCATTAACAATTGGAGAAACAAAATTTTGGTATCTGCTGTCATCAGGATTATTTACGTGAGTTTCGTAAACCTGTTTTTCGGTTGTAGCATCTACATAATTGGTTGGATCTAAAAAAATAGAAGCACAAGTAGAACAGTAAAAATATTTTCTATTTTTTTTGGTATAAAAGTGTTCAGCGTTTTCAGAACAAAGAGGGCATAACATGACTAGATTTTAATTCCCGGAGGCAACATTTGTTGAAATTTTCTGTTTTTTCTAAAGAAACTGATGAATTTAACATGAGTTGGGACTACCTTCAGTTTTCTTTCTTCGGCTATTTTTAAAACATTGAAAATGAATTCGGAATGTAATTCTTCGTCTTGATTTTCGTTACTACAAAACTTGGTTAAAAACAATTTTCGTTCTTGTATAGCGTATTCAATAGCTACTAAACCCGTTGTAGTTTGAATTTCAAATTGGCGAAGCAATTCATTGTCTTTAATTTCCATAATTTTTAATTTTATCACAAGGTTTTAAAAAGTAAATTTCTCAATCCTTAGTTTTACTGTTAAAAGCAGTACTATTCTACAAAGATAGTGATTTTTGAGTTTTTATACAATCCTTTTGTAATGTTTTGTTGCTGAAACCATTACTTATTGAGACGTTAAATCTTTTCAAAAAAATGGTTAATTTCTTTGAAATCAATAAAGAATTAAAGACCTTTAGAAAATAGAAAATAAAAGTGGTGTCAATGGCTAAAATTCCTGTTTATTTCATGCCTGGTTTGGCAGCAAGTAGTACTATTTTTGAATATATTACTTTACCGGAAGATCAATTTGAAATGGTGTTATTGGAATGGTTTCTTCCAGAAAATAAAGAAACTTTGCAGCAATATGCATTGCGAATGACAAAACAAATCAAACATGAAAATCCAGTTTTAATTGGCGTTTCGTTTGGTGGAATTTTGGTACAAGAAATGAGTACTTTGATTCCAACTCGGAAAACCATTATAATTTCTAGTGTGAAATCTAACAAGGAATTTCCAGCGCGTATGCTTTTGGCTAAGAAAACATTGGCATATAAATTGATACCTACAAGTTTGTTAGCCAACATTGAAACTTTGGTTCGTTATGCTTTTGGAGAGAATATAGTAGCTAAGCGAATCAAATTGTATGAAAAATATTTAAGTCTGCGTGAAAAAAGCTATTTGGATTGGTCAATAGAAAATGTAATTTCATGGTCGAGAACCAAGCCTGATGAAAAGGTTGTTCATATTCATGGCGATAAAGATGGTGTTTTTCCAATCGATAAAATCAAAAATTGTATCGTAATTAAAGGTGGAACACACATTATGATAATCAATAAATTTAAGTGGTTCAATGAAAATTTGCCCACAATAATAACCAATTAAAACCAATGAAAATGAAAAAGATTGCTGTGTTGTTAGGAGTCATTTTAGTAAGTGGTGTTTTTGTTTTTTCAACAACTTCCCCAAAGAAAGAAAGTATTCACGTATTGTATCCTAAGCAAATGAACTTTGCTGGAGAAGCAGTTCCCTATTATATTAATGATGTGCAAGAGCGTTTGGATAGGGAAATGATTACCAATTTAAATTACCATACCAATACTACTTTAGTTTTAAAACGTGCCAATAAAGTATTTCCAGTAATTGAACCGATTTTAAAACAATACGGAGTGCCAGATGATTTTAAATATTTAGCAGTTATTGAAAGTAGTTTAGTAAATGCAGTTTCTCCAGCGGGTGCACGAGGCGTTTGGCAATTTATGCCTGAAACGGCAAAAGAAAAAGGAATGGAAGTAACCGATCAGGTTGATGAAAGATATCACCTTGAAAAATCTACTGTTGCTGCTTGTAAATATTTATTGGAAGCTAAAAATAAATTCGGTAATTGGACATTAGCAGCTGCTTCTTACAATGGTGGAATGGCAGGAATTTCAAAACGTTTACAAGAGCAAGAAGTTGCTGATTTTTATGATTTATTGTTAACCGAAGAAACTTCAAGATATGTTTTCCGAATTTTAGCTTTGAAAGAAATCATGCAAAATCCAAGTAAATATGGTTTTGATATGCCAAAAGAAGTTTTGTACCAACCTATTCCAGTAAAGAAAATTGAAGTAGATTCTACTATAAATAATTTGGCTACTTTTGCTAAATCGCAAGGAATTAATTATAAAGTTTTAAAAATCCACAATCCGTGGTTGCGCGATAAAAAACTTATTAATAAAACGGGTAAAAAATACGAACTTGAAATTCCCATTTCAGGTTATTCAAAACCTTAACTCATGAAACCAATGACAACACAAGTAATTGTATCTCTAATTTTAATTGGATTATTAGCCGGAATATTAAGTGGATTAGTTGGTGTTGGTGGTGGTATTATTATGGTGCCGCTTTTGGTTTATTTATTAGGTTTTAACCAATTTCAAGCGCAAGGAACTAGTTTGGCTGTTTTAGCGGTTCCAGTTACGGCGATAGCTGCGTTTACGTATTACAAAGAAGGTCATTTGGATTGGCGATTTGCTTTGGTAATTGCTGTATGTTTTGTTGTTGGCGGATTTATTGGCAGCAAAATAGCCATTGGACTAGATCAAAAAATGTTAAAGAGAATTTTTGGTGTTATTTTATTGTTGATTGCGGGAAAAATGCTCTTTGGGAAATAAAAAAAGCACTATTTTCTAATTATTTTTAGCTTTTTAGGACGAAAGGCTAGACAACATTGAATTGGATATTAATTGACCGGTTTAAAATAATAAGAAAATATCTTAGCTGATTCCGAGTCTTGTTTAATTAAGCCTAGGGTTTCAATATTCACTAAATTTTGATAGTAAACAGTTAATTCAATTTTATAGATTATTGTTTCATTTGCCTTATTTATAATAACTCTCTCAGTTTCCACTCTGTTAATATCTAACTTATTTAATAATCCAGACTTTTTTAAATTTGCATTGAACAAATCTTTAAACTCTCTATTATTGATAGAATTGTCCAATTTTAAAAAGACACTTGTTGTATCACCGTTTGATACTTTTTCATATAAATCTTTTACAAAATTTTCTGCAGTTTCAATATCTTCAGGAGAATTTTTTACTATCTCTTTTCTTTCACATGAAGAAAAAAAGATTATCAAAAATAAATAAATTGCATATTTCATAATTGTCTTCTTAAATTCACTTCTGGTGTTTTAAACCCTTATCTCGTCCTTAAATAAATTTACAACTTCTTCATTTGTTCCTTCATCATCTTGATTTGGTCTTTCAACATGTTGTGTTTGTCTAATTTTTTAGCTTCGTTCAACAAATTGGTAGCTTCCATTTTTCTTCTTTTTGTCATAGCAATTCCAGCTAGTTGTAGTTTTGCTAATGCCAAATCTTGATCCATAGATAAACCTAATTCAATGGCTTTCTTGAAATATTTTTCAGCTTGTGTTAAATTGGTTTGAGAAACCATTAATCCGTTTAAATAATTGAAATAGCCTTGTTGCTTTCTTATTAATGCCGTTTCCGGATTTTTAATATAAGCCAACCATTTTTGAGCACCAGGAAAATCTTGCTTTCTTAGTTTAAGGAAAGCTAACAAAATAAATTCGTTTTTGAAATATAAGAAAATGAATATAGTAGAAAATAACAATAAAAAGATTCCATTCCCAATGTTGCTTTCTGTGAATTGATAAATTCCAAACGCTATAATTAAAGCGGCAATTACTAATTTAATATTTTTGTGAAACATAATAGGTTTGTTTTTTAGATGTTGCAAAGGTAACAAAATCAATTAAAAATATTTTTAAAAAAGTACTTGCGAATGAAAAAAGTCTTTGTATATTTGCACTCGGTTTTCGGGAGACCTTATAACCTAATGAGTTTAAAAAAAAGATTTTTATTTATAGATTTTAAAAAATACTAGCAATGAGTAAGAGAACGTTTCAACCATCAAAGAGAAAAAGAAGAAATAAGCACGGTTTCATGGATAGAATGGCTTCTGCTAATGGAAGAAAAGTGCTTGCTCGTAGAAGAGCTAAAGGAAGACATAAATTGACTGTTTCTTGCGAACCAAGACACAAAAAATAATGTTTATAGCGTAAACAATATTAAGCCGTTACTTTTATTAGTAGCGGCTTTTTTTTAAACTTGTTTATAAAATTTAATAAGATTTCTGAAATTCAATCGGTTACTTTTAGAATTCTCTTTAAATTTAACGTCATTAAAAATAAAAATGTAGCGATAATTCAATAATTATTTCTGCTAAAACAACTACAAAACAACAACACAATGCCAAAAGACACAACTATCAAATCGGTATTAATCATTGGGTCAGGACCAATCGTAATTGGACAAGCTTGCGAATTTGATTACGCAGGTTCTCAATCGGCTCGTTCGTTAAGAGAAGAAGGAATTGAAGTTATTTTAATTAACTCCAATCCAGCAACCATTATGACCGATCCTTCAATGGCTGATCACATTTACTTAAAGCCATTAACTACAAAATCAATCATTGAAATCTTAAAAGCACATCCACAAATTGATGCTGTTTTGCCAACAATGGGCGGACAAACCGCATTAAACCTTTGTATCGAAGCTGATGAAAAAGGAATTTGGGAAGAATTTGGTGTGCGATTAATTGGTGTAGATATCAATGCTATCAATATTACAGAAGATAGAGACAAGTTTAAGACTTTATTAGACTCTATTGGAATAAGTCAAGCCCCTTCAAGAATTGCGAATTCATTCTTAAAAGGAAAAGAAATTGCGCAAGAATTTGGTTTTCCATTGGTAATTCGTGCTTCATTTACTTTAGGTGGTGCTGGAGCTGCTTTTGTGCATAGAAAAGAAGATTTCGACGAATTGTTAACTAGAGGTTTAGAGGCTTCACCTATTCACGAGGTAATTATTGATAAAGCGTTATTGGGTTGGAAAGAATACGAATTAGAGCTTTTACGTGACAATAATGATAACGTTGTAATCATTTGTACGATTGAAAATATGGATCCAATGGGAATCCATACTGGAGATAGTATTACGGTTGCACCAGCCATGACTTTGTCTGATACTACCTACCAAAGAATGCGTGATATGGCGATTTTAATGATGCGTTCTATCGGAAATTTTGCTGGTGGTTGTAACGTACAATTTGCGGTTTCACCAGATGAAAAAGAAGATATTGTTGCGATTGAAATTAATCCGCGTGTTTCACGTTCTTCTGCATTGGCATCAAAAGCTACGGGTTATCCAATTGCTAAAATTGCTTCAAAATTAGCATTAGGCTACAACTTAGATGAATTACAAAATCAAATTACCAAATCTACTTCGGCTTTATTTGAGCCAACATTAGACTACGTAATTGTAAAAATACCAAGATGGAACTTCGATAAATTTGAAGGTGCTGATAGAACATTAGGACTTCAAATGAAATCGGTTGGTGAAGTAATGGGAATTGGACGTTCGTTCCAAGAAGCATTACACAAAGCCACACAATCTTTGGAAATTAAGAGAAATGGTTTAGGTGCTGACGGAAAAGGATACAAAAACTACGAACAAATTATTGAAAAGTTAACTTTCGCTAGTTGGGACAGAGTTTTCGTGATTTATGATGCTATTGCGATGGGAATTCCGTTGAGTAGAATCCATGAAATTACTAAAATTGACATGTGGTTCTTGAAGCAATACGAAGAATTATTTCATCTAGAAAGAGAAATTTCGAAATTCACTGTTGATACATTACCAAGAGAATTGCTTTTGGAAGCGAAACAAAAAGGCTATGGCGACCGTCAAATTGCGCACATGATGGGCTGTTTGGAAAGTCAAGTGTATAAATTGCGTGATGAGCAAGGCATCAAACGCGTGTATAAATTGGTAGATACTTGTGCCGCTGAATTTAAAGCAGTAACACCTTATTTCTACTCTACTTTTGAAGCTGAAATTGAAAAAGCAGATGGAACCAAATACGTTCACAACGAAAGTATCGTTACCGATAAAAAGAAAGTCATCGTTTTAGGTTCTGGACCAAATAGAATTGGACAAGGAATTGAATTTGATTATTCTTGTGTTCACGGCGTTTTGGCAGCAAAAGAATGCGGTTATGAAACTATCATGATTAACTGTAATCCAGAAACGGTTTCTACCGATTTTGATACGGCTGATAAACTGTATTTTGAGCCTGTTTTTTGGGAACACATTTATGATATCATCCAACACGAAAAACCTGAAGGTGTAATTGTGCAATTAGGTGGACAAACCGCATTAAAATTAGCAGAAAAATTATCAAAATACGGAGTAAAAATCCTTGGAACTAGCTTTGACGCTTTAGATTTAGCAGAAGATAGAGGGCGTTTTTCTAATTTGTTAACCGAACTAGGAATTCCTTTTCCAAAATTTGGAATTGCAGAAAGTGCTGAAGAAGCTTCAGTTTTAGCCGATTCGTTAGATTTTCCACTTTTGGTTCGTCCTTCTTATGTATTGGGCGGTCAAGGCATGAAAATTGTCATCAACAAACAAGAATTAGAAGAACACGTAATAGATTTATTAAAATCGATTCCAGGAAATAAATTGTTATTAGACCATTATTTGGATGGCGCAATAGAAGCTGAAGCCGATGCGATTTGTGATGCGGATGGAAACGTGTATATCATTGGAATTATGGAGCATATCGAGCCTTGTGGTGTACATTCGGGTGATAGTAACGCTACTTTGCCACCATTTAATTTAGGTGAGTTTGTAATGAACCAAATTAAAGGACATACCAAAAAAATTGCAAGAGCACTGAAAACAGTTGGTTTAATCAACATTCAATTTGCCATAAAAGATGATATCGTTTATATTATTGAAGCCAATCCAAGAGCTTCTAGAACGGTGCCTTTCATTGCAAAAGCATATGGTGAGCCGTATGTAAATTATGCTACCAAAGTCATGTTAGGTCATAATAAAGTTACTGATTTTACTTTCAATCCAAAGTTAAATGGGTATGCGATTAAACAACCGGTTTTCTCATTTAATAAATTCCCGAATGTAAACAAAGCATTAGGTCCAGAAATGAAATCTACTGGGGAAAGTATCTTATTTATTGATGACTTAAGAGACGATCAATTCTACGAATTGTATTCGAGAAGAAAAATGTATTTGAGCAAATAAAATAGTAAAAGCCGCCAGAAAATATCTAGGCGGCTTTTTTATTTAGTAAGAAGGAATTTATTTTAATATAAAATCAAGTTCAATATTTACTTTTTTAGAAACTTTTTTACTTACAACACTAGGGATTTTGATGTCAAAATCATCTGAGTTGACTGAAAAGTTTGATAGTATTTCTAATCCATCTTTTCCTCTTTTAATTTTAGCAATTATTGTGATGTCTTTACTTTTCCCGTGAAGTTCTAGCTTTCCATTTATTTTAAAATCTTTAGCTTCTGTTGTTATTTTGGAATAATTAAATCCTTCGATTTTTCCTTTGAAAGTAGCTTTTGGATATTTGTCACTTTCAATATAGTTTTCGTTGAAGTGCTCTTCCATTAAAGCAATTTTGAATCGGAAACTTTTAACTAATACCAATGCGGCTATCTCTCCAGTATTGGTATTTACAATACATGATGCTATATTAGATTTAGCTTTAATTTCTTCGAAACTTGGTACAGAAGCCTCAAATGTTACTATTCCATTTTTAGTGAGCATCTTATCTTGAGCTTTACTAAGTATCGAAATACTTATTAATAATAGGGTGATATATTTTTTCATAGTGTGTTTTTTATTGAGCAAAACCTTCTTCGCTCCATTGTATTATGATGTTAATTTCATTTTGTGATAATCTAGGACCACCCAAAGGCATTGCACCTGAAGTGTTTTCTGGTCGTGTAATTCTGTCAATTAAACCTTGATTTAAAACCGCATTGCGTACATTTTCGTATGTAGTGTATGAAGTTGGTGCACCAAAAGTGGGGGGATTTCCGTGACAGTTATTACATTTTGAACCAATTAAGGGTTTTACATCTCTCTGATAAGAAACTTCATCAATGGTTTCAATAACGGTTAAATCTGAGATACTGTCGGTTGTACAACTTAGAAAAAGGGTAGTTCCTAAGATTAACATTGGAATTTTTAAACTTAATAAATATTTTCTCATGAGTAAAAAAGGTATTATTTTAATTAGTACAGCTTTATTTTTTTTAATTGGTTTTGTGCTTGTTAGGCAGTTTATTTATCAACCACATCGCAATATTGCTGAAGAAAAAGTTTTCAAAGAATTAACTTCTGAGCAATTTATTCATGCATTTGATAGTGATTCTACATTTTCTGAAACATTTACCAATCAAACTATTTCTATATACGCAAAGGAAATAGAATTGGATTTTGAAAATAAATCAGGAATGATTGACAATAAAATTTCAGTAAGATTTGATACCATTCAAAATATAGCGGAATCAACTTTAGAAAATGTTTATGTAAAAGGAAGGTTTGTGGGTTATGATGAATTATTAGAAGAATTTCAGTTGGATCAATGTATATTAATAACTAAAAAGAACTAGTAATGAAAAATAGTGTATTGTTGATTTTATATTTTTTCTGTATGCAAGGTTTTTCCCAAACGGATATTTTTCAGATTGCTAAAAACGGAACTGTTGATGAATTAAAAGTTTTATTAGAAGAAAACCCAAGTGCTATAAATTCCGTAGATAAAAGAGGAAGTACACCATTAATATTGGCAAGTTATTATAATAATCAAGCTGTTGCTTTTGAATTAATAGATAAAGGGGCTAAAATTGATACAGCTATAGAAATGGGAACAGCGCTAATGGCAGCAGTTGTAAAAGGAAATTATGAGATTACTAAAATACTCTTAGAAAATGGCGCTAATCCAAATTTAAAAGACGCGAATCAGTCAACAGCTTTGGTTTATGCAACGTTATTTAAAAACAAAGAGATAATGTTGCTCTTGGTCAAACATAATGCAGATGCAACCATAAAAGACGCAAGAAATTTTTCGGCTTTGGATTATGCAAAACAATTTAATGACAACGAACTTATTCAAATTCTAAAATAAAAAACTATGAAGAAAATTACTTTTTTGAGCTTGTTGTTTTTAGTAACAAGTGCAGTAATTGGACAAACCTATTCAACAGGAACGATTACATTGAGTAACACCACTGGACTCGCTATGACATTACGATTAGACATTGGTTCACAAGTAAACATGACTTTAACTGGTCCAGCTGATCGCTGGTTTTCTGTAGGTTTTGGAGCAACATCAATGACTGCAGGAACAGATGTTGTTTTAGTTCACACAGGTGCAACATTAACCTCTTTTGATAGGTTTTTGCCTGGTTTTGGCGCTCCAACTGCTGAAGCGGTTCAAAATTGGACAATAAATTCAAATACTGTTTCTGGAAATGTTAGAACCATAACCGCTACAAGAGCATTGAATACGGGTGATACAAATGATTTTATTTTCCCATCCATTCCATCAACTTTAAATATTATTTGGGCTAGAGCGAATACTAATAATTACTCATTAGTTTATCATGGAGGAGCAAACCGAGGAGTAACTGCTGTTAACTTTGCCTTAGGGAGTAATGATTTTGCAACTTCAAACGTGAAAATGTTTCCAAATCCTGCTAGTTCAATGGTCTATATTGAATTGCCAGAAATCCTGCAGCTTGCTGAAATCCAAATTTTCGATATGCTTGGAAAAAAGGTAAAACATTTGATTTACGATCAAAACGTATTAGCTGTTCCAGTTGATGATTTGGCAAAAGGTTTTTATCAAGTAAATATAACGTCAAATGGCCAAGTATTGAATCAGACTTTACTAATCAATTAAAATTAGAATACATGAAAAATATTATACTATCCTTGTTATTGCTTCCGTTTTATGGTGTGGCACAAGAAGATTTATTGGATGAAATTGGCACTAATGAGACAAATACAATAGTTGAATCCGCATTTAAATCATTAAAAATTGTAAATCTAGAGTCTACAAAACTAGCTTCAAAAGGAGATTTTTACTTTATTGTAGCGCACCGATTTGGCTTTGTCAATAATGGCTTCGATGATTTTTTTGGATTAGATAATGCAAATACACAATTAAAATTTCTATATGGTATTAACGAATGGTTAACTGTTCACGCTTCAAGAAGTGGTTTTCAGGAAACGTATGATTTGGCACTTAAATATCGCTTAGTAGCTCAAAGGAATGAAGGATTTCCAGTAACAATTGTTGGATTTAACAGTTTAGCTATTAACACTGAGCTTAAAGAAAAAGATTTTCCAGAATTAACTTTTGAAAATCGTTTAAGCTATGTGACACAAATTTTGATTTCAAGAAAGATAAGCGATAAGTTGTCATTTGAAATTGCACCGACTTATTTTCATGAAAATACTTTACGTGATATTTTAGATGAAAACAACCAAGTAATAATGCCAAATCCACAAGACAATAGTCAATTTGCAATAGGAATGGGAGGTCGCTATAAATTAACTAATCGTTGGTCTTTAAATATTGATTATGTTGCACATTTGAATAGAACTAAAGAATCCATTTATAAAAATCCGTTGTCTATTGGTTTTGATTTAGAAACTGGCGGTCATGTTTTTCAAATGCATTTTACCAATTCAAATGCAATGCATGAGGCTGGATATTTAGGACAAACTACTGGCGATTGGGGAAAAGGGGAGTTTGGATTTGGATTTAATCTTGTTAGAGTTTTTTAGAAAATTTAGTTATAAAAAAGCCTGAAATAAAATTTCAGGCTTTTGCTTTTATTTTTTTATAAAACTTTCTGAATATTTTTTGTTATCAGTAGTTTCTATGGTTAGTATATATAATCCTTCAGATAAATTGGAAACGTCAATTTGATTTTGTGAAGAACTACTTTGCATTAATCGTTGTCCAAGATGGTTGTAAATTGTAATATTCTTAACACTTAATAAATCTAAATTTGTAATATTTAAAAAGTTTGTTGTTGGATTAGGATAAATTGTAATTTTATTTCCATTAACATCGGCCAAACTTAAAGGTGAAGAGCCTTCAATAACAACAAGCGCTTGATTAATATTTGGGTTTTCAATAACATCAACAATTCCTGAAGGCCATAAAATGTGAATTTCATCAATTGAAGTAGCTGTACCAATACCAAAGTGAACGTTTAGTGTGTTCATAAATCTAAAACCTTCTCCACTTCTTACATCTCTAATTTGTTTACCCCAACTACCATATATTTCTACTCTAGCTCCAATGCCATTACTGTTACTCTGAATTCCTTGCAAGTTGATTTTAATCCAATTATTACTATTACCACTATTATAATATATAGTGTTTCCGTTTTGGATATCTAAAAATCCATCGTTATTTAAATCTCCAATTGCACCACTTGTAAAAGCATAAGTAACAGGTGAAAATGTAAAATTCCCATTGTTAAACATGATTTTTCCATTTCCTCCTAAAACATCAACAAATCCATCATTATCAAAGTCATAACTAACATGCTCTGTACTTAATGTTGGGTTAGTATCCCAGCCACTACCAACAGTTACATTACTGAATGTGCCATCTCCGTTATTTTTCATTACCTTATGAGAGCCATCGGAAGTAGAACTTGCGCCTACTACAATATCCATAAATCCATCATTATCATAATCATTCCAAGCCGAAGACCAAGTTTGTAAAGGATCATACAAGTTTGCTTGAACTGAAACATTTGTAAATGTTCCATCGCCGTTATTTCTATGTAATTCATTAAATTTTGCAGTAGAACTTCCTCCGCGACATTTTGCTAAAAATAAGTCTTGATCACCATCATTGTCATAATCAACCCATATTGATCCGTAATTACCACCTTCAGCATGGTCTCCAATTCCTCCTTGAATAAAGTTTAAGTTTCCATTTCCGTCATTTAAGTAATAAACATTTGGCTGTACATCATGACAAACAAATGCATCTAAATGTCCGTCATTATTAATATCTACAAAATTGGTTCTCTGTGAAAATACATATTGTGAACCAGATGTTTGTGTAAATCCTGTTCCTGTTGCGTTGGCTTTCATAAAGGTCACACCAGATCCTCCACCATAAACTAAATCGTTAAATCCGTTTTTATCATAATCAGCAACTGCCATACTCCAAGTTGGAAGAAAAGTAGCAGCTGTTGTTGGTATATTACTTAAAGTAAACCCACCACCTGATTGTTGGTAATGCACCTGAACATTAGTGTTTGAAACAGTAACAATATCGTCTAAATAATCACCGTTTAAATCTACTACACAAATTTGGTATGAACCCGAAATCGTTCCAATGGTTTGAGGGCTAAATGTTACTGGGTTGCTAATAGGTGGAACATAGGCCGACTCAATAAGTTGAAAAGTGAATCCTGCTGAACTCCAACGATTGTCAAAAGCAATGTAATAGGTTGTTCCACCAATTACAGGAAACGTTTTGACTGATGAGAAATTTGCTCCAGAATCATCATCCCCTTCATAACAAACTAAAGCACCGCAATTCCCTGTATATACATGAAATCTAGTATCAATTCTTGGTGTATTTTGAGCAATGTCAGTAGTTATAGTTAAATTGTAATTTTGAGTAGGAGTGTAAATATACCATTCACCAGCTGGACTTCCATGAGTAATTGCACCATTTCCAGCACATATTGGTGTTGGAACATCTGTACCGTTTACTGATGTTACAACGTGTAATCCAGTAGTTATGTTTAAAGCGCCTGCGCACGTATCTTGACCGAAACTAAATTGGGAAAATAAAATCCCCAATATTAGTAAATAGGTAGTTTTTTTAATTTTCATATTTTTTGATTTAGGTTAGTTGCAAGGAGTTAAAGTATTAATCCAGTCTTCAATTAATTGAACACCTTCTGTATGAATTAAATTTCTACCAATAAGAGGCATTCTTGTAGCTTCATCAGTGGTGTTAATTCTAAAATGCATTACAGAACGATTAAAGTTGTTTGGGGTTATAATGTTGGTTAATGCACTGTTTATGTTCTCTTCAGGAGCAATGCAAATTCCTAGATTAGATGGTGTCGTTGTTTCGTCAAAAGCCAAACGAATAGGTCTGTAATCACAGTGGCTTCCTTCTTTATGACAGTGTGCACAATTGATATCCAAATAGGAACGAACTCTAAGTTCTAGATTTTGACTAGTATCTGAATAATCTACTACTGAGGTAATATTGGAAGGTAAATTATTTTCAAGATAACCCACATTAATCCATTTCTGAAGTTGGTTCATACTACCAGTAGCATAGGTATAAGTAGCGTTTAAACTTTGAGGTTTTATCCCAATAGGAACAGCCACATTGTTTTCTTTATGACAAATGAAACACTCAGCTTCTGAAGGAATTCTGTAATTAATTGAAATTGGTTCGCCGTTTTTAATCCAATCTAAAGTGGTTGTGCTTCCATTCATATCTAAAAAAGCATCGGTTTGTTCATCATTCCAAACGTATTCAGCAAAAATCCAACCAGTTGCTTTTTTTATCATGATACGGGTTTCAATAATTTTGGTTGTGTTATTGGGTTGTACATTGTCATAATAAAAAGTTTTAATAATGGCTGACCCAATAGGTAATTCCAAAATTTCTCCTGCTCCGTTGTACGTTGCTTTCGTGTTTTTTGGCATCCAAACAAATCGATTTTTTGAAGCGTAATCTGTAAATAAACTACTAATAGGTGAATAGGGAAGAACACCTAATGCTGGTGTTTGATTTTTTAAATCTCCATCAAAGAAATTGTAATCCGATAATTTCTCGTAAGGAACTTGAGTTAAGTCAACTTGAACTGTAGTAATGTTTTCGTAAGTATCATCTCCATCCTCCGAACAGGATAAGTAAGTGATAGATGATAATAAGAGTAAAAGAATTAGTAGGTAGTTTTTTGTCATGTTTGTTTTTGTTTAAACCAAATATAACAATTTTTTAATATTATATTAAAAAAAATAAAAATTTAACAATACTAAAGTTTAATAACAACATTATAATTGGCTAACAATTTCAACGCTTCTGGTGATTGGTAATCAAATTTTTCTTCCAAAGTTTTGAGTTTCTTTTTTTGGTTAATGCGTCTTACGGCATCAAAAAATCTACGAACTTCATCAAAGTTTTTTAATTCCAAATGCGGAACTTTGGTTGGGTTTCCGTCTTCGTCTTTGGCAACCATCGTAAAATAACTCGAATTACAATGTTTTATTTTTCCCGTTCGTATGTTTTCAGAAACAACTCGAATACCAATTACCATTGATGTATTTCCCACATAATTTACGGAAGCTTTCAGCGTTACTAATTCTCCAATTTCAACGGGATTTAAAAAATCAACCGTATCAACCGAAGCGGTAACACAATAACTTCCTGAATATTTTGAACCACAAGCAAATGCTATTTGATCCATCAATTGCAATAGAAATCCACCATGAATTTTTCCACTGAAATTAGAATGTGAAGGCAACATCAATTCGGTAAACGTTACTTTCGATGCCGCTACTGTGTTGGATTTTCTTGTTTTATTCATTTTCTTTATATATACCAATAGTTAATTTACCTTTTGTATCAATACTAGCTCTGTACATTCCAGCGGTGTTAAATTCCATTACAATAGTTCCATTTTTATCTAAACCAATAATTCCTCCATCACCGCCTAATTTTGTCAATTTCTTTTGAATGACTTCATTAGCAGCTTTCTCTATAGTTAATCCTTTGTATTCCATCATGGCCGAAATATCATAGGCTACTACATTTCGCATAAAAAATTCACCCCAACCGGTAGCAGAAATACCACAAGTTGCATTGTTTGCATAAGTTCCAGCACCAATAATTGGAGCATCACCAATTCGTCCCCATTTTTTATTCGTCATTCCACCAGTTGAGGTTCCTGCTGCAATATTCCCTTTTTTATCTAGAGCAACGCAACCTACAGTGCCAAACTTTGCATCTTTGATATTGGAATCATAAAATTCGGATTGACCATTATGGTCTAAAGTTGTTTTATCTTTTTCTTGTGCTCGAAGTAACGATTGATAACGACTTTCTACATAAAAATAAGCTGGATTTACAAGTTCAATATTATGTTGGCTTGCAAAAAACTCAGCACCTTCTCTGGAAAGCATCACATGTTCTGATTTCTCCATAACAGCTCTTGCTAAGTTAATTGGATTTTTTACGGTAGTGACTCCAGCAATTGCTCCCGCTTTTAAGGTTTTTCCATCCATAATGGAAGCGTCTAATTCATTTTTTCCTTGATTGGTAAACACAGCTCCTTTTCCAGCATTAAATAAAGGAGAATCTTCTAGAATGTTTATCGTTTTTTCTACAGCATCTAAGCTAGAACCTCCGTTTTTCAAGATTGCATAACCTGTTCTAACTGCTTGTTCTAAAACGCGTTTGTATTCCAATTCCATTTCAGGAGTCATATTCTTTTTCAATATGGTTCCTGCACCACCATGAATTACAATGGCAAATTTTTGATTGGTTTCAGATTCCATGTTTTTCTTTGCAGTATCACATTGGGTGAAAATCAAAATGAAGAGTAAAAAGAAAGTGTATTTTTTCATTATTTCTTGCTCTAAGTTACTATTGTTCATTCTCAATTGATACGTTTGTATCGCTTTCAGTAGCTCTTTTTAAAACCGATTCGGGAAGCGCTTTTTTTGCTTTGGCTCCCATTTTTTTCAACTTTTCAACGCTGTTTACTAAATTACCTTTGCCATCAACCAATTTATTCATGGCATTACCATACTCGATTTTCGCTTCGTCCATTTTCTTCCCAATTTTAATCAAATCGGAAACAAAACCTTCAAATTTATCATACAAAGCTCCAGCCTGACGTGCAATTTCAATCGCATTTTCTTGCTGTTTTTGGTTCGTCCACATGCTGTCAATTGTACGTAAAGTAGCTAATAAAGTAGACGGCGTTACAATCACAATATTTTTCTCAAATGCTTTGTTGTACAAGGTTGTGTCTTCGTTTAATGCAATAGCAAAAGCCGATTCTATTGGAATGAACAACAATACAAAATCTGGACTTTCCATTTGGTATAAGTCGTGATAATTTTTGTTCCCCAATTGCTCCACATGACGATTAATAGAAACAATATGTTCTTTCAAATATTGATTTTTTACATCCGAATCTTCTTCGTTAATGTAACGCTCGTAAGCGGTCAAAGTTACTTTTGAATCGATAATCATTTTCTTGCCATCTGGAAGATTAATGATAACATCTGGAAACACACGATTACCTTCTTCGGTTACAAAACTTTGTTGCACGAAATATTCTCTATCTTTTTCTAAACCTGATTTTTCTAACACGCGTTCTAATACCAATTCACCCCAATTCCCTTGCATTTTGCTATCGCCTTTTAGTGCTTTGGTTAAATTGATGGTTTCTTTACTCATTTGTTCGTTCATTTCGCGAAGTCCCAAAATTTGTTGGCGTAAAGCTGCATGATAATCGATACTCTCTTTGTGTGTGTCTTCAACTTTCTTTTCAAAAAGTTGAATTCTATCTTGTAATGGTGACAAAATATTTTTTAAATTCTCCTTGTTTTGCTCGGTGAATTTTACGGTTTTTTCTTCCAATATTTTATTAGCCAAATTTTCAAATTCTTTGGTGAATTTTTCTTGAAGTTGCTCTACTTCTTGTTTTTGCTCTTTATTGCGTTCCAATAAATTATCAAAATCATTTTCTTTTTTGGCTAGATGAATAGCTAGACTTTCCTTTTCTCTTTGAAGATTATCTTTTTCGGAAGTCAGTTGCAAAAATGATTTTTCAAACTGATTTCTCTCGGTTTGAAATTGGATTTTCAATTGCTCGATTTGATTTAAAAGTCCATTAATTCGTTCTTCTAAACCTGATTTTTCTGATTGTGATTTGGCGGAAAACAATATTTTTCCAATAAAAATTCCAATTCCTAAAGCAATAATAAATGCGGCAAGTACTAAAAGTGTTTGTGACATGGTTGCTGATTTTATTTAATACTGTAAATGTAGCAAAAAATAAAATTTTGAAGTCATATTAACAACTAAAAGTCTTCCAAATTTTATTAAAAGTAGGTTAATCGATAGAATGATTCATTCATCGAATTTTAATGGTAATTAAATGTTAAACAATTAAAATTCAACAACTTATTTTGGAAAATTTCATACTTTTACGTTGTGATTTTGATTAGTTATTGAATATATCGTTAGTTTTATATCTAAAAAGAGATTCAGCCGTTTTTTCTTCCCGATTAACAGAGGATCAGAAAAACATAATAAATCAAAATCGACACAGGGAGGTCTTAAAAGGTCTCCTTATTTTTTATTTTACTCCATCTGTTTTTAGTATCTTCGTTTTTTCTTAATATTATTTCAAAAATGCATCGTCATTTCCTCATTCACAAGCCTTATGGTTATTTGTCGCAGTTTATTTACGAATTAAAACGCAAGAAAAAGCTATTGGGCGAATTATATGATTTTCCCGAAAATACCATGGCAATTGGTCGTTTAGATGAAGATTCGGAAGGTTTACTTTTGTTAACAACAGATGGTATGATGAGCGAAATTGTACGAAGTAAAAAAGTAGAAAAAGAATATTACGCCCAAGTCGATGGTTTAATTACTGAGGAAGCCGTTGAACTACTGCGAAATGGAGTTGAAATTGGTTTACATGGGAAAAAGTACAAAGCAAAAAAGTATATCACTAAAAGATGTAAAGCGACCATTTTAGAATCAATTCTCAATTTAGGCGAACGCGGAAAAAAGATTCGAGATGAACGCCATGGTCCAACGTCTTGGGTTTCGATAACTTTAACCGAAGGAAAATTTCGTCAGGTGCGGAAAATGACATCAGCGGTTGGTTTTCCTACGTTGCGATTGGTTCGAGTTAGAGTAGGAAACATTCATTTGAATGATTTGAAAGCCGGTGAAGTTTTGGAGGTGAGTGGTTTTGATGTGTGAAAAAAACAGCTATTTCAGGTGAAATAACTCTTTTCTGTTTTGGGTTAGAAATAATTAAAAGATTTCTTCAAAAAACATTTTCATCGCTTCCCAACTTCTTTTATCGGCTAATTCGTTGTATGCAGCGCCTTTGCTGCTATCTGTATCCAAATCTTTATGTGTAAAAGCGTGAACTGCATTCGCGTAATAAATCATTTGCCAATCGGCTTTGGTTTCACGCATTTCATTTTGGAACGCTTCAATTTCTTTTGTAGGAACATAAGGGTCATCGGCACCATGTAAAACTAAGACTTTCGCTTTAATTTCATTCGTTGGACTATTCGCTGCTTTACCTAAACCACCATGAAACGATACAACACCTTTTACATTTAGGTTTCCTCGAGCCGCTTCGATAGCACCCGTTCCACCAAAGCAATACCCAATAACTGCGATTTGATTTTTATTGGCACCCGCTTTTACTAATTGGTCAATCGCCAATTGAATTCTTTTTTGATATTCCGCTGGATTGTTTTTATAAAAACCGGCATTTTTCCCAGCTTCACCTGTGTTTTTTGGATTGTTTCCTACTCCATAAATATCAGCTACAAAAGCATGGTAGCCTAATTTAGCTAAAGCTTCCGCTGATTCTTTGGCATGTGAATCAACGCCCATCCAAGCAGGTAAAACAATGATACCAATTTTCTTAGGATTTGCTTTTTGTGCTTTGACAAAAAAGCCTTCTAATTCTTGATTTCCATCTTTGTAAATCACTTTTTGTATTTGGGAATAACTCATAAATGAAGTTAATATAAGTAATAAAATAAGTTGTTTCATTTTCTTTTTTCAGTAAAAGTAGCAAACAGTATAGAAAATTACGTTAAACAAAATGTAAAAATTAAACAAACTTACACAATCTTAAACTTGCCAATGGTTGCATCAAAAACAATGTTTTCGTTTTGGAATAAATTGGCAAAAGTGCCATCTGCAATAAGATTACAAGGCTGATCTTGTACTACTTTGTTTTCTGAAAACACAATAATTTCATCGCATAACTGAATGGCTAAATCCACATCATGTGTAGAATATAAAATGGTTTTTCCTGTTTCGTGTGTAAGTTTTTGTAATAGTTTTAGAACCGTGACTTTGTGTACCAAATCCAGATGGGTTGTAGGTTCATCAAGAATGATTATCGAAGTATCTTGTGCCAAAGCTCTTGCTATCAACGCTTTTTGTAGTTGACCATCGCTCACTTCATAATGTTTCTTATGTTGGTAAGTCTCTATTCCAGTTAAGTTAATAGCGTTTTCGATGTGCTTTTGATCTTCTTCGGTTATTGTTCCAAGCCAATTGGTATAGGGTTGGCGACCTAAAGCAACAATTTCATAAATCGTTAAATTACTTGGTGGTAATTGCTCTGTTAAAACCAAACTCAGTTTCTGTGCCAATGCTTTTCCATCATATTGCGAAAGTAGCTTTTCATCCAAAAAAATAGTACCTTCAACTGGTGGAATAATTTGGGTTATGGTTTTCAAAAAAGTTGATTTTCCAATACCATTTTTCCCAACCAATGCTATTAATTTTCCTTTTTCCAATTGAATATTAATCGAAGAAGCAATAACAGTTTTCTCCTTTTTGGAAGCATATCCAATAGAAAGATTAGAAGTTTTTAGTATGTAATTTTGTTTGTGCATTGTCAAATACAAAAATAGGTTTTACCACATAGAAACATAGTTTTTTTTGAGAGTTTTATTTAGAAACTAAAGTTTTTGATAGTATTATTATTTTTCTAACTTTTTAAAATATTCATTTACAAATGTTTTTTGACCTTCTCTAAAAATATTAAAACAATTAAAGTTGATTATAATACCTTTTGGAACTTTTAACAAGTTCATATAATTTAAAACTTGAGCATCATGAATAGGTTTTATTTCAGAAACTGATTTCAATTCAACTATTAAACAATTTTCTACAAATAAATCACAACGAAATTCAATATTTAGTTCTTTTCCTTTGTAAACTACAGGAACTTTAAATTCAGATATAAAGTTTATATTTCGATTGGTTAATTCCTCAATCATACACTTTTGGTAAACACTTTCCAATAAACCACTTCCCATGTTTTTATGAACTTCAATTGCGGCTCCAATAACATTAAATGTTAGTTCGTCTAAATATTTTTGTGTCATTTTCAATTTAGGCTTTTATCATGTAAATAATTGATTAGAATTATATTACTCTATGAGTAAAAAAATGTTTTCTATGTATTTCTCAATATTAAATTAACCTATGTTTCTATGTGGTTTTATCTCAATTCTATAACGTTAATCTAAAATCGTTTTTTCCTAACTAACAACCAAATCACAATTGGCGCACCAATTACTGAGGTAATAGCATTAATCGGTAAAGTTAAATCGGAGCCCGGCAATTGTGCTATACAGTCGCAAAGCAGCAAAATGGCAGCACCTAGTAACAAGGTTCCTAGCAACAAAACGGCATGATTACTTGTTTGAAAAATCAATTTTGCTATATGTGGAACTGCTAAGCCAATAAAAGCAATGGGGCCAGCAAATGCGGTAATACTTCCTGCTAAAATACTAGTGACTAAGATAATGATGATTTTGGTTTTTTTATAGTTAATTCCGATGCTTTGTGCATATTTTTCACCAAGAAGTAAGGCATTTAAGGGTTTGATCACCCAAACACTCAAAAGGACACCGATGCACACAAAACTTCCTAAAATTCCAACTTCTTTCCATGATAAATTACTGATACTTCCTAGTGACCAAAAGGTGAATTTCTGTAATTGTTCGGCAGTTGAAAAATACGATAATACATTGACAATTGCACTAGTAAAACTTCCAAACATTAAACCAACAATCAGAATTGCCATGGTGTCTTTTAATTGTTTGGCAACTACTAAAACAGCTAAAAGTACTAAGAAGCTTCCTAGTCCAGATGCTAAAACCAAACCAAATGGCGATAAAAAAAGAGTTGCGACTGATTGCGGTAAAAAAGCAACACCTAAAATTACAAAAGCAACGCCTAAACTCGCACCCGAACTCAATCCCAAAACGTAAGGCCCGGCCAAAGGATTTCTAAACAAAGTTTGCATCAATAAACCACTAATAGCAAGTCCGATTCCAACAAAAATTGCAGTAAAGGCTTTAGGTAAACGAAAATTCCAAAGAATAATTTCCCATGAAGATTTATCAAGCGGTTGCCCAAAAATTCCTTTTGTCAATTGTTCTAAAGGAATTGCAACCGAACCCAAGCTAATATTAACAAAAAATAAAATTACTACTGAAAATAGCAATAATAAAAGAAATAAATTTTGTTTTTTGGTAAACGGCATGCATTGAAATTTTGGCTAAATTACGGTTTTTAGAATATATTTTGGAGAAATTGAATTTAATTAGTTTTAAATTTTAAGACTCAGTATCAGTTTTCAGTCCCAGTTTGTCACGCTGTAAAGCGTCTCTTTTATGAACTTTTCACAACAATCAAAATCGTTTTTGACTTATCTGACTTATATGTTTAATTTATAGCATGTAATAACCACAGATTACTTCGTCTGTTCGACTTTAGGTCTCGAGTCGCAGATTTTTGACCTTTGAGTAACTTTGTGAAAAACTTCGTGGTACTTTGTGTTACTAAAGTTTTACAATTATCCAAATTCTTCCAATCAGTGTTTCTATAAACTATTTTATTACTTTAAACTATTTTATTACTTTTTCCGAAGTTTTGTCCTTGATTTGAAATTACGACATGTCACTTCGAGCGAAGTCGAGAACACCTGAAAACAGTCTCGACTTCGCTCGACTTGACAAATCAGAATTATATCAATTAAAAAACCACTTTCATTCTTGCGAAATCAGTGGTTTTTAAAGTTAGGGTTGGTTATAAAATTGTAAGTAAGAAGTAAAAAGTCTAATCTCTAACTTCTAACATCTATCTTCTTTTTTTTAGTTGCTCAACATTACCGGCATTACTAACATAGTAACCGTTTCGCCTTCGTCTAAACCGTCTACTGGAGTTAAGATTCCTGCACGGTTTGGCATCGACATTTCCAGTTGGATTTCGTCGCTAGTTAAGTTGTTTAACATTTCAGTTAAAAATCTTGAGTTGAAACCAATTTGCATGTCATCACCTTGGTAATCACAAGTTAAACGCTCGTCTGCTTTGTTTGAATAATCGATGTCTTCTGCAGAAATGTTTAACTCAGTTCCAGCAATTTTCAAACGAATTTGGTGAGTCGTTTTGTTAGCAAAAATAGCCACACGACGCACAGAATTCAAGAATTGCACGCGACTAATTAATAATTTATTTGGATTTTCCTTTGGAATAACTGCTTCGTAGTTTGGATATTTTCCATCAATTAAACGACACAATAACACATAATTTTCGAATGAAAAAGTTGCGTTAGAATCGTTGTATTCGATTTTTACATCAGCATCAGAAGCACCTAAAATTCCTTTCAAAATGTTCAAAGGTTTCTTTGGCATAATAAAATCAGCTACTTGCGATGCATGAACATCTGTTCTAGCGTATTTTACTAATTTGTGTGCATCTGTAGCTACAAAAATTAATCCTTCTGGAGAAAATTGGAAGAAAACACCGCTCATTACTGGACGTAAATCATCGTTTCCGGCTGCAAAAATCGTTTTACTAATAGCTGTTGCTAATACTTCAGCAGGAACTAATGTAGACGATGGATCATCTAAAGAAACTGCTTTTGGGAACTCTTCTCCTGGCGCATAAGCTAATGCATATTTACCTGAATTAGAGCTAATTTCAACCGTATTGTTTTCCTCAACCGTAAACGTTAATGGTTGCTCAGGAAAGGTTTTTAAAATATCTAATAATAACTTTGCAGGAATTGCCACGCTACCTGTACTTGTAGAATCAATTTCTAAAGTTGCCGACATGGTAGTTTCTAAATCAGAAGCAGAAACCGTCAAAGTGTTGTTGTTCAATTCAAATAAGAAATTGTCTAAAATAGGCAACGTATTGCTGCTGTTGATGACACTTCCTAAAACCTGTAATTGTTTTAATAAATACGAACTCGATACTATAAACTTCATCATCTTAATTTTTAAAATCTGTTGGATTTTATTTTCACAAATATATTCTATTTATTGCCAATACCAAAAACAATTTATTAACAACTATTTGCTATACGCTCTTTTACGTAAATAGGTAAATAGAAGCCCGAAAACAAATACAATTGCAATTGGTAATCCGATAGTTATCAGTTGTGCCCAAGTGTAATTTTGGTATACTTTTTCTTTGTCTAATAAAGGCAAATCTACATCTTTACTTCTAATGTTAATAAGTCCGGTGTCGTCTAATAAGTAATTGACGCAGTTCATCATGAAGTCTTTGTTGCCATATAAGTTGTTGGTCCACTTATCAAAACCTAATTCCAATGGAACGCCTTTATCGATTTGATTTTTAATAACATCGCCATCCGAAATCACAATCATTTTGTTTTCGATTCCATTCGATTTAAAATTAGCATCTTTAAAAGGTAAAATTCGATTTTCGTACATCGATTTAAAACTTCCTTCCAAAAGTACTGCAACAGGCATCAAACCTTTACCCGCATAATCTTCTGGATTCACTTCTTCGGTTAACAAATCCAACGAAATTTGTGTTGGTGTTCCCACTGGTTTTGAATATTCTGAACTCGTTAATAAAACCGTTTTCTGAATGTCATTTTTCAACAATTCAATTGGAGAAGCAAACTCAAATTTTATTCCTTCCATATTTTTTACAATAGGATGCGTGGTCGCAGGATAAATAAAAGGTGAAAACTTCCAAAAAAACTGTTGGTATTGCGTTTGACTTCCTTGTTCGCCAGTAGCCACTTTAATTGGGATAGCATATTCATCTTTCACTAATAACGGATTCATTCGAATGCCGTACTTAAAGAACATATCTGTCAAATTCAGCTCATTACTATGTGCCAAAAGCGCGCCAGCTTCGCTATATAAATCTTCGTAATTGGCATTAACATTATCAATTAACCAAATCGTTTTTCCGCCGTTAATGATATATTGGTCTAAAACCTGTTTTTCTTCTTCTGAAAAAGCTTCTGTTGGTTTGGCAATAATAGCTAAATCATATTTTTTTAAGGCTTCCAAAGTTTCCGTTGGTTGTTGTTTCGCAACTGAATCCAATGTAAACGGACCAATGAAATAACTTTCTCTAACCGTTCGTAAGAAATCAGCAATAAAAATATCTTCTAATTGACCATTTCCTTTGATGATGGCTATTTTTTTCTGTTTTTCGTTGATGATTTTATGGAAAGCTTCAGCAAAAGCAAATTCTAAATGCTGCACCGAACTAATCACTTTTTCTTCGGTAGAAGCACCCATTAAGTTTTTAAGTAACCCAACTTTACTACTTCTATCACCATAACTCGCAACAGCCCATGGAAAAACGACTTCTTGGGTTTGTTTACCTTTATTATCAACGGTTACACTTAGTGGTTGCAAACCTCTTTCGTAGAATTGTTTCATTACTGCAACGCGTTCTTCTTCTTTTTCAATTGGATTGACGAATTGGAAAATAATATTGGGATTATAAGCGGTAAACTCTTCCAATAATTGTCGGGTTTCAATTTGCAAACGCTTGAAATCGGCTGGAAAATTTCCTTCCAAAAACACATCCACATACAACGGACTATCGATTTGCTCGATGATGTTCATAGAAGTTTCAGAAAGTGTATAGCGTTTGTCATGCGTTAAATCGAAACGCTTGAAATAAAACTGATTTCCGTAATTGATGGCTACCAATACGATTAAAGTAACCAAAAGTTGTTTCATTGGCTTTTTCATTAGGCTTTACTGGCTTTTAGTTTGTAAACAGTGATTGATAAAAATAAAAAAGTAGCACTTAAAAAGTAAACCACATCACGGGTGTCAATCACACCGCGACTCATACTTTTAAAATGAAAATCCATACCTAAACCAGCTACAAATCGGCTGTTATCTCCAAAGAATGAAGCCATTCCGTCAAACCCGAAATAGAAAACGAAACACAAGAAAACTGCAACAATAAAAGCTACAATTTGGTTATCTGAAAGGGTAGAAGTAAAAATACCAATTGCCGTATAAGCTGCAATTAAAAATAACAAGCCAAAATAAGAACCCATCGTACTTCCCATATCGATATTTCCAGCAGGTTTTCCTAAGCTAGAAATTATCCAAACGTAAACCAATGTCGGTAAAATAGCTAATACAATTAGAATAAAAGCACCCAAAAATTTTCCACCAACAATTTCCCAAATAGATAAAGGTTTAGTAAACAACAATTCAATAGTTCCTTGTTTGTTTTCATCCGAAAAACTACGCATGGTTACTGCTGGAATTAAGAAAATTAAAATCCAAGGCGCTAATTTAAAAAACGGACTCAAATCAGCAAATCCAGAATTTAAAATATTGAAATCGCCATCAAAAACCCATAAAAATAAGCCATTCAGCAATAAAAAAACCGCAATGACCAAGTAGCCAATGGGCGAACCAAAAAAGGATTTAATCTCTCGAAATAATAAGGCTTTCATCTTTATTTAATTTTGTTTAAAGTTTAAAGTTTAAGGTTGTTCAACTTGGAACGTTAAACCTTAAACTAATGTAACTAACTTATTTACACTCCACGCTTCGGGTTTAGCACTGAACAAACTTTTAGTATAACGCCAAACGCCTTCAAATAGTGCCGATTGTCTGTAATTTTCTAAAGCGGCTTCGTTTTCCCAATAACTGTAAGTGAAAAAAGTACAAACATCGTTTTTATCTTGGTACAATTCTAAGAATAAATTGCCTTCGAAACCTCTAATTTTATCTTTATTTTCTTCAAAATTGGCTAAAAAAGCAGCAATTTTATCTTCTTGAAAACGCATTTTTACAATTCGTACTAGCATTTTTTAATTTTTAAATTGAATCGTTATGGTATCTCTAAACTTCAATCCCAATAAAGTGTGTGCTGAACTAACGGTTTTAGAAATACTTTTGTAAACCGCAATTTCCAAATAGCCGTTTTCGTTGAAAAGTGCCAAACTCGAACCTTCAAAAGACTTTAAAGTGAATCTTTCTGAAGTTTTAAAATCACTATATTGGTTATGAAGTGTTGTAATTTTTTTGTTGTGAAAACGAATTTCGAAATTTCGTCCTAAAGCGATTTCAGTAAATAGTCTTTTGGAAATATTCGTCACGCAATTGCCAAAATGATCGATGTAAATCACGCTACCTTTAATGGTTTTTCCATCATCGGAAACTGTTGCAATGAATTCGTTTATTGGTTTTAATTCCTTGATTTCTTTCCCAATAACATTCAACAAACCACCACGAGCAATATGACAAGCCACAGTGGTAAAAACATCCATATCAGTAGCATCAGAATGTAATCTGTCATGAATATTGATAGCTACAATTTTTTGGGCTACTTTTTTTTGTGTCAATGCACTTAAAATTCCGTTATCGGCACAAATAAAATAATGGTCGTCCCATTGCATAGCAATATGTTGTGTGTTTTCACTACGTTCGCTATCTACTCCTATAAGATGTACAGTTCCTTTTGGGAAACTTTTATAAGCCGCTGCAATGCAATAACTCGCTTCGAAAATGTTGAATAAATCGATTTCGTGAGAAACATCAATAATCGTAACTTCCTGATAAGCAGAAATGATTTTGCCTTTCAAAGCACCCACAAAATGGTCCTTCAATCCAAAATCAGTAGTAAGCGTAATTATTGACATAAATTTGTTTATAACTTATTCTTGAAACAACAATTGTTTTTCTTAAATTTGAATACAAAGCTAATGTATTTTCAGCATTTCAAAAACAATTTAAATAGAAAGCCTTTGAACGAAAGAGTAATTGAATTAGTAGAGATCACGCCGAAAGATTTTTGGGGTGCTCAAGATGTTCATTTAGAAGCGATTAAAAAATATTATCCCAAATTAAAAATCGTAGCTAGAGGAACGATAGTCAAAGCCTATGGCGAAGAAGAAATCTTAGACGAATTCGAAACACGCTTTCGAAGATTGATGCAGCATTTCACCCGATTCAATAGTATTGATGAAAATGTGATTCTTCGCGTATTGGAAAGTAGCAGTCAAGAAACGCAATACATGCAAGACAGCGACAAAATTTTGGTTCATGGTGTAGGAGGAAAGCTGATTAAAGCGATGACACCAAACCAACAAAAATTGGTAGATTATATTCATAAAATGGATATGGTATTTGCTATTGGTCCAGCGGGAACAGGAAAAACCTATACTGGAGTTGCTATGGCAGTAAAAGCGTTGAAAGAAAAGCAAGTCAAACGAATTATCCTAACGCGACCAGCAGTTGAAGCCGGTGAGAATCTTGGTTTTCTTCCAGGCGATATGAAGGAAAAACTAGATCCGTACATGCAACCTCTATATGATGCGCTGCGTGACATGTTACCACCACAAACCTTGGAAGATTATATTTTAAAAGGGATCATTCAAATTGCGCCATTGGCTTTTATGCGTGGTCGTACTTTAGATAATGCGTTTGTGATTTTAGACGAAGCCCAAAATACGACGCATTCGCAAATGAAAATGTTCTTAACCCGTATGGGAAAAAATGCCAAATTCATGATTACTGGCGATCCAGGACAAGTAGATTTACCAAGAAGAACTATTTCCGGATTGAAAGAAGCAATTTTGGTATTGAAAGATGTGGATGGTATTGGCATCATTTATTTGGATGATAAAGATATTGTACGTCATAAACTGGTTAAGAAAATTATTGACGCGTATAAGAGTATTGAAAATCATGATTAGTTGATAAAGTGAAAATAGTTATTTCGGTTTTTTTAGTATTTTTTATTTTAGTGTCTCTTTCAGAGTTCATTCAGGTTTATTTTATCAGTGATGAAGGTTATCCGTTTGGTTCAGATTTTTTTGGCACTTATTCAACATATAAAAGTAAAGTTCGCTATCTTATTTTTAATAGTTTAGTTGTGATTTTTGGTTTATTGGCTTTTAAGAATTATAAAAAAAGGTTGTTTTATCTTTTTGCTTTTGCTCTTTTTTTATTGGAAACATACAACTTAATCACATAATTTTAATATGAGACTATGGCAAAAATAAATGTAAAAGAAACAGAAGTTGCAATTATCAATACTAATGAAAAGGATTATATCTCAATAACTGACATTGCAAAACATAAAACAGATGATACTAGTGCAGCGATTGGTAATTGGATGCGCAATAGAAATACCATTGAATTTTTAGGACTTTGGGAAACTATACACAATCCAAATTTTAAACCCATCGAATTCGAGGGGTTTAAAAAAGAGGCAGGATTAAACGCTTTTACAATGTCTCCTCAAAAATGGATAACTGCAACAAATGCAGTTGGCTTTATTTCTAAATCGGGCAGATATGGCGGCACTTACGCACAAAGAGACATCGCTTTTAAATTTGCAAGTTGGATTTCTGTTGAGTTTGAACTATATTTAGTTAAAGAATTCCAACGTCTAAAAGAAGAAGAACAAAAACAAATAGGTTGGTCTGCCAAAAGAGAATTAGCTAAAATTAATTATCGCATTCATACCGATGCTATAAAACAGCATTTAATTCCGCAAGAACTTACATCACAACAAACCGCTAGGGTTTATGCTAATGAAGCAGATGTGTTAAATGTAGCATTGTTTGGAATAACCGCTAAAGAATGGCGCGATAAAAATCCAGATTTAAAAGGAAATATGCGTGATTATGCCTCAATTAACGAATTGATTTGTTTGAGTAATATGGAGAATCTGAATGCGATTTTAATTGATGAAAATTTACCACAACTAGAGCGATTAATCAAACTCAACCGCATTGCTATTCAGCAAATGAGTGTTTTGGAAAATGTAGACAACAGGAAATTTTTGAAGTAAAACCAATTTCAATTTTCTGAGTTAATGAAGAAAATTAGTATTATTTATAAGAGTATTGAAAATCATGATTAAGATGTTTTTTCATTGAATTATGTAAGTTTTTACCAAAAATGTATAATTTATTTCATTTTGGTTTATAGACATTTGTAGAACATTTTTTAAAGAAAAAACATGAGAAAATTATTTTTATTTATTGGGTTATTTAGTTTGAGTTCTATTATTGGTCAAGAAACAACAATGGACATTACACCTGATAATTCTTGGTTCAAAGCAGGTATAACTGCTGGTATTCCTGTTGGTGATGCAGGTGATGCTTCATCGTTTGCTTTGGGTGTTGATTTAAGAGGTCAATACTTAATCAATCCAAATTTTGGAATTGGTTTAGCTTCAGGTTATAATCACTTTTTTGCAAAAGACGAGTTTGAAGATTTCGGACTTATTCCTGCAGCTGTTTTTTTACGTTATTATTTCACTCCAAGTGGTTTGTTTTTTGGTGCTGATTTGGGTTACGGATTCTTAACTAAAGTAGAAAACAATGATGGTGGTTTGTATGTTAATCCTCAAATTGGTTACCATAATAACGATTGGAATATTTTTGCTTTTTATCAAAACACATTTGCTGCAAATGATATCAATATTCAAACCGTTGGTGTAGGTGCTACTTACAACATTCGTTTTAAATAAACCTCATAAAAATTATAAGAGAAGAGAAGTTCGAAAGCGCTTCTCTTTTTTTGTGAAATTATTTTTGGAAGAAAATAAATAGTTTACTTTTGCACAACACAAACAACAACACAACAAATGAATACAATTACGGCAACCCAATTCAACTTCCCGGGTCAAAAATCAGTTTATAGAGGTAAAGTTAGAGAAGTATACAACATCAATGACGACTTATTAGTCATGATTGCTACAGACCGACTTTCCGCATTCGATGTAGTTTTACCAAAAGGAATTCCATATAAAGGACAAATTTTGAATCAAATTGCTACCAAATTCATGGAATTGACTTCAGATATCGTTCCTAATTGGTTAGTAGCTACTCCAGATCCAAACGTAGCGGTTGGGCATTTGTGCGAACCTTTCAAAGTAGAAATGGTGATTCGTGGCTATTTATCAGGTCATGCGGCTCGTGAATATGCTGCTGGAAAAAGAACACTTTGCGGTGTGGAAATGCCAGAAGGATTGAAAGAAAATGATCAATTTCCAACGCCAATTATCACGCCTACAACCAAAGCCGATAACGGTTCTCACGATGAGGATATTTCTCGCGAAGCTATTTTAGCAAATGGAATTGTTTCGGAAGCAGATTATTTGGTGCTAGAAAAATACACCAGAGCTTTATACCAAAGAGGAACTGAAATTGCTGCCTCAAGAGGTTTAATTTTAGTAGATACCAAATACGAATTTGGGAAAACCAAAGACGGACAAATCGTTTTGATTGACGAAATTCACACACCAGATTCTTCGCGTTATTTTTATGCAGAAGGGTATCAAGAAAGACAAAATAACAACGAAGAGCAAAAACAATTATCAAAAGAATTTGTACGCCGTTGGTTAATAGAAAATGGTTTCCAAGGCAAAGAAGGCCAACAAATTCCATTCATGAGTGACGCATACATTGAAACCGTTTCCGACCGTTACATTGAATTATTCGAAAATATTTTGGGAGAAAAATTCATTAAAGCTGATATTTCAAATATCAACGAACGCATTGAGAAGAATGTGTTGGAGTATTTAGCGAGTAGATAAGAATTTTAGTTGTTTCTTTTGAAATAATTTATTGGTAAACATACCCTTGTCAAGTCGAGCGGAGTCGAGACTTTTAGTTTAGAGTCTCAACTCTGCTCGACTTGACAAAATTAAGTCATGAAATAATGAACTGGAAAGTATTAAAAACAGAAGAAATCATTCAACAGATTAAACAAGCCAGAAAAAGAAAGTAAAAAAAATTCCGCAATAGAGGGATTTTTTTGTTGCTAAAGTTGGCTTTTTATATTTTTTATTATTTCACTTACTTCTTGAGTTGAATAAATACAACCATGACATACTTTTATTGTTCCTTTTTTATCAGTTACTTTACGAAATAAGTCTAATTCTTGTTTGCTAAATTGACTTCCTGATTTTATTAATTTCAAAATCCCCTCAACTGCATAAAGTTGTTTTTCAGAATTTGTAGACTTCAACCAGTTTAAAATACTATTCTTGTTGTTCTTAACAACAAAATCATTTAACTCTATTCTTTCTTTTGAGTTCATTGCGCCAACTCCACAATTTTCGCCATAAGTGTAATCTTTTAGAAATAATTCTTTTTCATTTAATTCAGCTTGAAAATTGTTTTTAAAAGTTGTTTTTAAATTATTAAGTTTTTTTTCGTTTTTGAATCTCTCTATTAAAACATAATAAGGTTTCCAAATGTAAGAATCAGACCAATCAGATTTAACTTTTTTATTTTTTTGTTCACTAAATTCATAATGAATAATATCATTCTCTGCAGTGATTAATTTAATTTGAAAAACTTCATAAGAATCTGATTTTTTTCCATCCTTATAGATGTGTTGGTAATATTCAAAAATACCTTCTTTAAAATCAGGAGAGAGTTCTCGAAGGTAGATCCAACGACCTCTTATTTCATCTTGAACGGTTAGTTTTTTGATACAATTCTCAAGTTCTGTAAAATCTTTATTTGAAAGCACACATGGTAAATCGTTTTTTTCTTGAAAAAACAATCTGAATGTTAAAAGTCCAATTAACAGAATGCTTAAAGAAATTATTAAAGTGTTTTTTCTCATATTGAGGTTGATTAAAACTTTAGAATGATAGGGAAATTATTAAAATAATAACAAAAATTTTAATTAAAGAATCAATCCATAAATTAAATGGAAAATAATAAAATTGAATGTCTGATTGTTTACTCATTTGATTTATTAATAGATTGATTTTTAAAATAGAAGTAATTATTCATCTTCGTTTGATAAAAGACCTTTTCCTGCCGGTTCTAATTGTACCGTTTTCTTTAAATCTTCTAATTTTGAATAAAAAGTCTTTAAACTATAATTATTTTCCATTCCATGATCAAATATGTGTTTTGTTTTATTATCATTATAAGTGATTGTAAGATCGCACATTATTTGACTAGAACTTCTTTCAAAATAGTCTTCTTTTAAACTTGGGAAATCTGAATAATTCAGCAATTCGATTAACTCCTTATATTCCTTCAAAGTTAATTTTCTATTGGCTTTATAAGAATTTAAAGTTTTTGTTAGTTTAAAATTAGCATTGAGATTTTGGTCTATTATTATTTCATATTTTCCTCTAATATCATATCCTTTAAATGAGATTTTTTCAATGTTATATTTTTTTGGATTGTTGTTATAATTAACAAAACCACCATATTTGTGAATTAATATATCGTTGCTAAAATGAAATCTAGAATTTCTTTTTACTAATAAAAGATCCTGATTATTTTCTCTTGTAGTACTAGCAATCAAATTTACATCTTCATGAAGATTAGAAATTTTAATGGAGTCTTTACCAAAGCTCATAAAAGCATAGGAATATATAAAGCCGTATTTGTCTTTACCAACTACAAAAAGATCTTTATAGCCGTTATTGTCAAAATCTCCTATGCAAAAAGGTTGAACCAACCGAGTTGAATCTTTTATCATTTCTAATCGGTAATTTTCTTTTGAAAATTTAGAATCCAATAGCATTATAAAGTTTTCAACATCAGTCAATGAAGTTAAATTATCTATCTCAGTAAGCATAATATCTTCTTTTAATTGTTTTTTACAAGAGATTAAAATTAATACCAATGTTAAAAATATAAGCTTTTTCATTTTAAAGAAGGTTTGTTGAAAAAATTAATGTGCTGTTTGATTTGAAGAATTACACTCTGCAATATACCAAAATTCCTATAAAATCACATTTCATCAAAACAAAAAAATCCGAAGTGCATTCGGATTTTTAAGATATCATTTATTCATAAGTATATTTAAAATAACTAAACGTCTCGTTATTCTCAATTTTCAATAAACTTTCATAAATCAGTTTAATTACATTTTCCACATCATCGCGGTGTACCATTTCCACTGTTGTGTGCATGTAACGTAGCGGCAACGAAATCAAAGCCGAAGCCACACCGCCATTACTATAAGCAAAAGCATCCGTATCCGTTCCAGTAACTCTAGAAGTTGCATTGCGTTGGAAAGGAATTTTATTAGCTTCCGCCGTGGCAACAATCATTTCACGCAGAATGTTTTGAGTGGCAGGCGCATAAGCAATCACAGGACCGCGACCCATTTTTAAATCGCCTTCAATCTTTTTATCAATCATGGGAGTAGAGGTGTCGTGGCAAACATCAGTAACTATCGCAACATTAGGTTTAATAGTATGCGTAATCATTTCCGCACCACGCAAACCAATTTCCTCCTGAACCGAGTTTACTATGTACAATCCAAAAGGTAATTTCTTCTTATTTTCGTGCAACAAACGCGCCACTTCAGCAATCATAAAGCCGCCCATACGGTTGTCAATAGCTCTACAAACAAATTTGTTTTCGTTTAAAATCTCAAATCCATCCGGGTAAGTAATTACACAACCCACATGAACGCCTAATTCTTCTACTTCTTTCTTGCTTTCACAACCGCAATCAATAAAAATATTTTCAATTTTTGCAGATTCTTCCGCTTTTCCGCTTCTTCCTCTAGTGTGAATCGCAGGCCAACCAAAAACGCCACGAACAATTCCTTTTTTGGTATGAATATTCACGCGCTTCGATGGCGCAATCTGATGATCCGAACCACCATTTCTAATCACATAAATCAATCCGTCATCCGTAATATAATTCACATACCACGAAATTTCATCCGAATGACCTTCAATTACCACTTTATAAGGTGCATCAGGATTAATTACCCCAACAGCACTTCCGTAAGTGTCCGTAATGAACGTGTCAACATACGGTTTCAAATAGTCCATCCAAATTTTCTGACCTTCCGCTTCATAGCCTGTTGGAGAAGCATTGTTTAAATATTTTTCTAAAAAAGTTAAAGAACTCTTCTTTAAGATTGATTTTGTGCTCATATATTATTTTTTTGCTAAATTATAAAATTGGTATCATAATTGTTCAAAATTATTTACATTTGGATAACTATTTTACGGCAATGAAACTATTCTTTTTATTTATTTTAAGTTTTCTATGTTTTACAGCATCGGGGCAAGTGCAAGATTCCATCAAAGTAACGGCTCAAGATTCGGCTGTTATTTACTCTATTGAGTTAAGAGAAATTGTGGTGTCAAAAGATGACGCCGCACTCGAAGAGCAACGTCAAAAGCTACTTATTTTAAAAAGAAGAGTTTACAAAACCTATCCTTATGCCAAAACAGCTGCCGAAAAGTTAACCCAACTCAACGCAAACATGGCAAAGCTGAAAACCAAAAAAGAAAAGAAAAAGTATTTCAAAATCGTAGAAAAATATTTAGAAGAAGAATTTGAACCAAGATTAAAGAAACTTTCCAGAAAAGACGGACAAATTTTAGTAAAACTAATTCATCGCCAAACCGGAGAAACCACTTTCGATTTAATCAAAGAATACAAAAGCGGCTGGAAAGCCTTCTGGTCAAGCAACACCGCCAAACTATTCGATATTAACATCAAAGAACAATACCAACCTTACGACAAAGCCGAAGATTTTCACATAGAAAGTATTCTAATCACCGCTTTTCGCCAAGGACATCTAGTAGAACAAGCCCCAGCAAAACCACTAGATTTAAAAGACCTCGCCGCCTCATGGAGAGCAAAAATCGAAAAAGCCAAAGCCGAAAAAAAATAATACCTATATATAAGGTATAATGTTAAAAAGATTTGAAGCAGCCGTTTCGCATTCCATAAAGACTATTGGTCCCGCTGTCCACTCTATCTTTTACAAACCTGACAGGTTTTCGAAAACTTGTCAGGTTTATAAAAGGATGCCGTTCCCATCGGGGCTAGTTCAAGACACTCAGCATTCCATAAAACCATTCCACTTGCTCGCAAAGCGAGCACTAATCTCTCGCAATGCGGGCAATTGTCATTCCGCAGAATAGGAATCTCCTACGCAGTAGGCTATTGCTTAACGCAGTTAAGCCCACAACCAGAAACCAGAAACCCATCCAACCTCTTTTATGAACTTTGCCTATACTATATATAAGTATTAAAAAACTTCTATGACTTATATGTTTAACAAACAAATATACAATGAGAGGTGTTCCTCCTAATCGGAAGGGGGGAGGGGATGTTACAAGTATATCAATCCACAACCCACAAACTATAAACCAAAAAAAACCCTTCGCGCCTTCGTGCCTTCGCGGCAAACAAAAAAACTTTCCCACATTAAATCCTTGTTATCAACAAGTTAAGAAAAGTATCAAAAAAAAGAGAAAAAAAAGATTGTAAAAGCCTTGCGAGTAAAGAAAAGAGTATTACTTTTGCACCCGCATTAAAGCAGAAGTTCACA
>NZ_QLST01000030.1 GCF_003293845.1 Flavobacterium tibetense
TATATATAAGGTATAATGTTAAAAAGATTTGAAGCAGCCGTTTCGCATTCCATAAAGACTATTGGTCCCGCTGTCCACTCTATCTTTTACAAACCTGACAGGTTTTCGAAAACTTGTCAGGTTTATAAAAGGATGCCGTTCCCATCGGGGCTAGTTCAAGACACTCAGCATTCCATAAAACCATTCCACTTGCTCGCAAAGCGAGCACTAATCTCTCGCAATGCGGGCAATTGTCATTCCGCAGAATAGGAATCTCCTACGCAGTAGGCTATTGCTTAACGCAGTTAAGCCCACAACCAGAAACCAGAAACCCATCCAACCTCTTTTATGAACTTTGCCTATACTATATATAAGTATTAAAAAACTTCTATGACTTATATGTTTAACAAACAAATATACAATGAGAGGTGTTCCTCCTAATCGGAAGGGGGGAGGGGATGTTACAAGTATATCAATCCACAACCCACAAACTATAAACCAAAAAAAACCCTTCGCGCCTTCGTGCCTTCGCGGCAAACAAAAAAACTTTCCCACATTAAATCCTTGTTATCAACAAGTTAAGAAAAGTATCAAAAAAAAGAGAAAAAAAAGATTGTAAAAGCCTTGCGAGTAAAGAAAAGAGTATTACTTTTGCACCCGCATTAAAGCAGAAGTTCACACACAAACTGGAGAGTTAAACAAGTCTAAAAAACTTTAAAAAAAGTTGAAAAAAGATTTGGATAATAAAAAGTAAAGGTAGTATCTTTGCCGACCCGAAACTAAGGAATTGGGGAGTGCAGGTTCTTAAAAATGTTGGGTAAGTGGTTTAGGAAAAATAATCAAAAAATTTTTTCAAAAAAGCTTGCTAGATTAAAAAAGAGTTGTACTTTTGCACCCGCTAACTGAAACAGTAGCGAACAAAAACAGAATGACACGTTCATAGACATATTGGATTGACAGCACGATTTGCAGCAATGTAAATCGAAAAATTAAGAGAGAGTAAGGCTTTTAAGAATTAAAGAATGAACCTAGCCTTTATCGTACAATATTTAAAAACTACGATGAAGAGTTTGATCCTGGCTCAGGATGAACGCTAGCGGCAGGCCTAACACATGCAAGTCGAGGGGTAGAGGAAGCTTGCTTCCTTGAGACCGGCGCACGGGTGCGTAACGCGTATGCAATCTACCTTATACAGAGGGATAGCCCAGAGAAATTTGGATTAATACCTCATAGTATTACTGAGTGGCATCACTTGGTAATTAAAGTTCCAACGGTATAAGATGAGCATGCGTCCCATTAGTTAGTTGGTAAGGTAACGGCTTACCAAGACAATGATGGGTAGGGGTCCTGAGAGGGAGATCCCCCACACTGGTACTGAGACACGGACCAGACTCCTACGGGAGGCAGCAGTGAGGAATATTGGGCAATGGAGGCAACTCTGACCCAGCCATGCCGCGTGCAGGAAGACGGTCCTATGGATTGTAAACTGCTTTTATACAGGAAGAAACCTCCCTACGTGTAGGGACTTGACGGTACTGTAGGAATAAGGATCGGCTAACTCCGTGCCAGCAGCCGCGGTAATACGGAGGATCCAAGCGTTATCCGGAATCATTGGGTTTAAAGGGTCCGTAGGCGGCCTTATAAGTCAGTGGTGAAATCTCCTAGCTCAACTAGGAAACTGCCATTGATACTGTAGGGCTTGAATTTTGGTGAAGTAACTAGAATATGTAGTGTAGCGGTGAAATGCTTAGATATTACATGGAATACCAATTGCGAAGGCAGGTTACTAACCAACGATTGACGCTGATGGACGAAAGCGTGGGGAGCGAACAGGATTAGATACCCTGGTAGTCCACGCCGTAAACGATGGATACTAGCTGTTTGGTTTTCGGACTGAGTGGCTAAGCGAAAGTGATAAGTATCCCACCTGGGGAGTACGCACGCAAGTGTGAAACTCAAAGGAATTGACGGGGGCCCGCACAAGCGGTGGAGCATGTGGTTTAATTCGATGATACGCGAGGAACCTTACCAGGGCTTAAATGGGAGACGACAGCTTAGGAAACTAGGCCTTCTTCGGACGTCTTTCAAGGTGCTGCATGGTTGTCGTCAGCTCGTGCCGTGAGGTGTCAGGTTAAGTCCTATAACGAGCGCAACCCCTGTCGTTAGTTGCCAGCGAGTCATGTCGGGAACTCTAACGAGACTGCCGGTGCAAACCGTGAGGAAGGTGGGGATGACGTCAAATCATCACGGCCCTTACGTCCTGGGCCACACACGTGCTACAATGGCCGGTACAGAGAGCAGCTACTAGGTGACTAGATGCGAATCTTCAAAACCGGTCTCAGTTCGGATCGGAGTCTGCAACTCGACTCCGTGAAGCTGGAATCGCTAGTAATCGGATATCAGCCATGATCCGGTGAATACGTTCCCGGGCCTTGTACACACCGCCCGTCAAGCCATGGAAGCTGGGGGTGCCTGAAGTCGGTGACCGCAAGGAGCTGCCTAGGGTAAAACTGGTAACTAGGGCTAAGTCGTAACAAGGTAGCCGTACCGGAAGGTGCGGCTGGAACACCTCCTTTCTAGAGAAATGATAGAGATAGGTTCTTTATCTTCTAGGTTTTACTCTCGCTGTTAATTCAAATAATACAAGTTACAATACAGAGTCTCGTAGCTCAGCTGGTTAGAGTACTACACTGATAATGTAGGGGTCCCCAGTTCGAGTCTGGGCGGGACTACTGATTATAACTAAGGAAATTCTAGGGGTTAGCTAACCGTTTAAGTTACTGTTAACTGCAAACTGTTAACTGCCGACTGAAAAACGGGGGATTAGCTCAGCTGGCTAGAGCGCCTGCCTTGCACGCAGGAGGTCATCGGTTCGACTCCGATATTCTCCACTATTCGCTAAAGCGAAAAAAGTTCATTGACATATTGAGAAAAGCAAATATTTAAAAAGTAGAAAATACATTAAATGCGTAATTTATTGCGTATTTATATAGAAAGTCCTATTTATATTTATATGAATAGGCGGCACATAAGCAAAATAAGGGCGTATGGGGGATGCCTTGGCTCTCAGAGGCGATGAAAGGCGTGATAAGCTGCGAAAAGCTACGGGGATTGGCACACACGAATTGATCCGTAGATACCTGAATGGGGCAACCCGGCATGTTGAAGACATGTCACTCCGATAGGAGAGCAAACCCGCTGAACTGAAACATCTAAGTAGGCGGAGGAGAAGAAAACAAAAGTGATTCCGTAAGTAGTGGCGAGCGAACGCGGATTAGCCCAAACCAGAGTTGTTACGGCAATTTTGGGGTTGTAGGACCACGATATTCGATGCGGATTGAACCGGAATTACCTGGAAAGGTAAACCAAAGAGGGTGATAGTCCTGTATGGGTAAGAGAAGATATCGATAGTGGTATCCTGAGTAGGGCGGGGCACGTGAAACCCTGTCTGAATCTGGCGGGACCATCCGCTAAGGCTAAATACTCCTGAGAGACCGATAGTGAACCAGTACCGTGAGGGAAAGGTGAAAAGAACCGTGAATAACGGAGTGAAATAGATCCTGAAACCATACGCTTACAAGCGGTCGGAGCCCTTTCGTGGGGTGACGGCGTGCCTTTTGCATAATGAGCCTACGAGTTACCGTTGCTGGCAAGGATAAGTGATTAAGTCATGGATCCGTAGCGAAAGCGAGTCTGAATAGGGCGCCATAGTCAGTAATGGTAGACGCGAAACCGTGTGATCTACCCATGGGCAGGATGAAGCTGTGGTAACACATAGTGGAGGTCCGAACCGGTTGACGTTGAAAAGTCTTCGGATGACCTGTGGGTAGGGGTGAAAGGCCAATCAAACTCGGAAATAGCTCGTACTCCCCGAAATGCATTTAGGTGCAGCGCTGGGTATAAGTTATATAGAGGTAGAGCTACTGATTGGATGCGGGGGCTTCACCGCCTACCAATTCCTGACAAACTCCGAATGCTATATAATGTTTACCAGCAGTGAGGGCATGGGTGCTAAGGTCCATGTCCGAGAGGGAAAGAACCCAGACCATCAGCTAAGGTCCCCAAATGTATGCTAAGTTGAAAAAACGCGGTTTGTCTGCATTGACAGCTAGGATGTTGGCTTGGAAGCAGCCATTCATTTAAAGAGTGCGTAACAGCTCACTAGTCGAGCGGACGAGCATGGATAATAATCGGGCATAAGCATACTACCGAAGCTATGGATTTTACGTTAAGTAAAGTGGTAGGGGAGCATTCTAAACTGGGTCGAAGGTGTGATGCGAGTCATGCTGGACTGTTTAGAAAAGAAAATGTAGGCATAAGTAACGATAATGCGGGCGAGAAACCCGCACACCGAAAAACTAAGGTTTCCACAGCTATGCTAATCAGCTGTGGGTTAGTCGGGTCCTAAGGCGAACCCGAAAGGGACAGTCGATGGCCAACGGGTTAATATTCCCGTACTACTTATAATTGTGATGGAATGACGGAGTGATGAAAGCACCGCGAACTGACGGAATAGTTCGTTGAAGTACTTAGCTATAAGATCTATAGGCAAATCCGTAGATTTTGGTGAAATACGATAGTACTCTGAGGCTTCGGCCAAGGGGATAGTGTGCCTAAGGGCTTCCAAGAAAAGTTTCTAAACTTAGATTATAAGTACCCGTACCGTAAACCGACACAGGTAGTTGAGGAGAGAATCCTAAGGTGCTCGAGAGATTCATGGCTAAGGAATTAGGCAAAATAGACCTGTAACTTCGGGAGAAAGGTCGCCAGCAGCAATGCTGGCCGCAGTGAAAAGGTCCAGGCGACTGTTTATCAAAAACACAGGGCTCTGCAAAATCGTAAGATGAAGTATAGGGCCTGACACCTGCCCGGTGCTGGAAGGTTAAGAGGAGATGTTATCTTCGGAGAAGCATTGAATTGAAGCCCCAGTAAACGGCGGCCGTAACTATAACGGTCCTAAGGTAGCGAAATTCCTTGTC
>NZ_QLST01000031.1 GCF_003293845.1 Flavobacterium tibetense
TATTTTGGACAAATCGCAGTAGACGATGCACACCATGTTATTACTGGAGCGTGTTCTGATTTTGCAGACAAGCGCGATAGTCAATGTTTAGAAAAAATTGTGGAACTTATCGAAGAAAACCTAAACGAAAACGACATTGAATTAGAAGAACTTTTAGCCGATGGCGGTTACAGCAGTGGCGAAGCGTTGGCGTATTTACATAAAAAAAATATTGATGCCTACATTCCTAACTTCGGGCAATACAAACCCGAGCGCGAAGGTTTTACCTTCAACAAAGAGGAAAATTATTACCAATGCACTAAACCCGAAGGCAACCAAGCCAAACTCCTTTTCAAAGGCGAAAAAACGGATAGTAAAGGCTACACCAAACGCACGTACCGAAGCAGCGAGAGTGACTGTAAAAACTGCCCACTCAGAGAACAATGTTGTGGCAAAAGCACTAAGTTTAAAAAGCTAGACGATAGCATCCACAAAGAACATTACGACCGTATGCATCAAAAACTCACACAAAATGCCAAATATGCCAAAAAGATGTCGAGAATACGAAGTAAAACAGTCGAACCTGTGATTGGAACCTTGGTCAACTTCACGAACATGAAACGAGTCAACACCCGAGGCATCAAAAACGCAAACAAACATGTACTCATGGCAAGTTTAACCTACAACTTGAAGAAATACTTGCGTTTTACCATCAAAAAACCAAGTGTTTTAGCCCAAGTTATTTCCCTAAAACAAGGGAAGTACTTTGCTTTTATAAAAACGGTCTTTTTAGACAACAATAACTCAATTTTAAGCTTTCTAAAAATTAGAATTTTGTACATGAACTAAAATAAAACCTCGCTTAAAAGTGCTTAAACGAGTTCGGAATTTTATGTTTTTTGAAATTTTATTTAAAAAATGGTAGTTATGCAACAGTTACCGCTGTTACCCACAGTTATTTTTCATTTAATTTCTTTCTGTACATATATTCAGCAATTTTGAAGATTGCATAATTCTTATCTCGTGCAATTTCCTTAAAAAAATGGCCGTTTGTTATTTCATCTATTTGTTGTCCAAAGAGTATAGAGTTAGTTCGGAATTTTAATCCTTCAAAGTCAACTATCCAAGGAGTATATAGATAATTTGGTTTGTCGTCAGAGTTTTCAATTATTAATTTTTTCCCGTTTTGAAATACAAAAATAATTCTTCTCCAATCTGTCGTAGTACTCCAATTTCCGTAAGCTTGCCAAAAGGCATTATTGATTTCTTCTTCGCTTAAAGTGAATAATGAGTCGGCAATTGACTTGTAAAAATTGAAATCGGTGTTTTCTCCTGGAAATGAATACAAATTATCAAAGTCAAAACGGTCTATACCTGATTTCTTTATACGTTGTTCTTCCTTGTCAATAAACTTCTTGAATTCTTTTATTTCGCTATCTGTAATTTTCAAATCTATCAATGAAACCTTTTCAAATCTTGATTTATCAATTATCTCAATAATCTGTTCTATTTTGTCTGCGTTTATTTCGCTAATTGCACGGGAAAGATATTTTGAAGATTTTGTTTTTTTATCAACTACAAATTTGTCGCCTTTTTTAATGTAAGACCTTAATGAATTATTAGAATGGAAACAACCTTGACTGCCATTTTCAAAATGTAATTCCTTAACTAAGAGATTAGAAAAAAGACTTTCAGGCAAACTATATTTATTAACTGACTTTTCTTTTGGGTCAAAATTGTATTGATTATTTAAACTTCGGTCTGCCAATACAATTTTGCTATCAAATAAGGAAGCATTAGCGATTGAAAAGTCCACGTTCATAAAATGATACCAAGCTTTTTTCTTTTTATCAAAGTGCAATATATCTTTGTTCTCAAATCCATATTCTTCGCCTTCAAATTGAAGCTTCAAATAGGGTTCTTGAATGGGAATTTCATTTGTAAATAATTGAGAAACTGTAAAGTCAATACTATTAATCTTATAAATACTTTCAAAGGTTAAAACGAAAAGGTTGTTATTTCTTACTCCAATTGCTCTTGGATTATTTTCGACAGTTTTCTCAGACTGCCAAGTTTTATAAAAGTCACTATTATATAGACTTATGCTCAAATCCTGATTAATTGTGTAAAGGTTTTCATTTTCGGTAATTTCAAAATCAGCTACATTTGGCAAGTACAACCAATCAATAGAATTAGATTTGGTTATAAATACTCTACCTTGTTGATTAATAATATAGTAATTTCCAAAAACTCTTATTTTCCTTATATCTGGTCGATCTTCTTTTGAAAGTCTTTGATACTTTCCTTGACTTAAAGGTGTAGGTAGTTTTTCCCAACTTTGGCAATTATCAGTCGTTTTGTAGAGTACGTTCCAAAAAGAGCCAAACAAGCCTGTTTTTTCATCTTTAGCAAAGTGAATTGTCGAAAATCTTAATGAATTTTCGTTTCCTGCTTTATCAAAGCTTTTCCAAGTTTCGCCGTAATTTTCACTATAGTAAATAAGTTGAGAATTTCCACTCATCCAAGCTTTTCCATTATCGTTAATGTAAGCAGCATCAATCCAACTACTTTTCCCGAATATTACTTTTTCCCAAGTCTTTCCGTGATTCCCTGACCAAAAAACAAAGTCTTGCTTTCCACCTTCTTGAATAAACCCTGAAATCATCATAGTATCTTCAGAGAAAAAGTTTAATCTCTCAAATGTCTTTCCTGAACTAAAATTGTAAGGGTCAAGCGAACCAAAAGGTCCAATATGCCATAGTTCGCCAATTTGCTTGGTGTAATAAACATTTCCCGCTTTTGTTGCTACCCAAATTTCTTCTGATGGTGAAATTCCAAGTTCTGATACTCCGCCTAAAATTGATAATCTTGATAAATATTCTTCTTGTCCTAAAACAGTAAATGGAATAAGTATGATTGTCAATATGTGCAGTATCTTCTTCATAATTGTGGGTAACGTTTTGCGTATATGACTTGTGGCGGTTTTCGAAGCACTTTGTTGTCGGCTTGCACCAAACTTACCTAAAAGCTCAAAGCTTGAATTTACCACTTTCCCCGCCATAAGTTATATACGCTGTGTGTGCCCTGCATATGCAGGACACACCCCGAAAGCTTTTCAAATAGTTCAAAAATACAAATTTTGACTACAAAAACTAATTTTCGGGGTGTTATTTTTCCAGAGGGTGTGAGTCCCTTAACCGCGAGAGTAACGTCTCGAAGGTTTAGTACGTGACAAGGTGGTTTACCGCGAGGTATGCACTGAAGGAAGTCAAACGGCAAAAGTCTGTACTGACGAACAGAAAGTACATAAGAGGCATAGCAGTAAGGATGAGTATCCACAGCAATACGAAGTCCAAAACAGTGTTCTGAACATGCTACTAAATCAGATTACTGTCATGTAGATGTACCAGGAATAGACGGAAGGAAAAAGCGGTTACTAGGGGAGGTCTCTTAGATTACGAGTTAATCACAAAGAGAAGTCAGCAGAGGTCATAGTACTTGAAAGCAACGAGGTGTGAATAGATACCGCACAGGTCTCACAAACAAGGAAGGACTGAACGCAAAGAGGTTTTCAATAAGTAATGGAATCTTGCCTAGGTAGATAGCCCTACTTAACGAAAACAGGTTAAAACAAAACTAAGATGATTGAAAAAGTAGTACATCCATACAACTTTCAAAAAGCATTGGAACACGTCATTGCCAATAAAGGTAGTGCAGGTGTTGATGGCGTTTCTATCAAAGAACTCCGCAAGGTATTCCCAGAAAAGAAAGACCAGTTAATTATGGAAATAAAACAAGGAAATTATCAAATTCAACCCATTTTAGGAATAGAAATTCCCAAAGGCAACGGAAAAACCCGATTATTGGGAGTTCCCACAACAAGCGAACGAGTGTTGCAACAAGCGGTTTCACAAAGCATCGCACCTTTATTTGAACCCGAATTCAAACCCAGCAGTTTTGGATTTAGACCTAACAAAAATGCCCGACAAGCCGTTGGACAAGCACGGGACTACATCCATTCAGGACTGAACCACATTGTGGATATTGACTTGAAAAATTTCTTTGATGAAGTTGACCATTGTTTACTTCTGAATTTGTTGTTTCAAAAAGTGAAATGCAAAACCACAATGCAACTCATTCGCAAATGGCTTCGAGCACCGATTAAAATCAACGGAAAGCTACGAAAACGAAGAAAAGGCGTTCCGCAAGGTTCTCCTTTAAGCCCACTATTGTCTAACATCTTACTCCATCAATTGGATAAAGAAATGACCCGAAGAGGACATAAATTCGTTCGTTACGCTGATGATTTTAGTATCTACTGCAAGAGCCATAATCAAGCGAAAGCTACGAGCGTAGTGATTGAAAAGTTCCTTAAGAACAAGCTCAAACTAACCATCAACGAGGAAAAGAGTGGGATTAGAAAACCCTCTAACTTTACGTTACTTGGCTTTGGATTTGTGCCCGTTTACAATAAAGGAA
>NZ_QLST01000032.1 GCF_003293845.1 Flavobacterium tibetense
CGTGTGTCATCTGCTTTGCTTGCCCTCAAACAGTTTGCCGGAGCATTGGTAAGCGGTAGCAGAAAAATAAGACGGAGCCTATAGGCGACACCGCTCTCCCGATCGACCTATAGGGAGCGAGTGGGTTGTAACCAAAAATAGAGGGGAAGCCCAGAGGGGAATAAGGGCTGATGGGCTGCTTGTGGTGGTTTCAAAAAGCAACCACCACAAGCAGGCCACCAGCCCGACACTTTTTGCGGAAAAGAAAACAGAGGGGAAGCCCAGAAGGGAACAAGGGCTGAAGGGCTGCTGACGGTGGTTTCGCGAAGCAACCACCGACAGCAGGCCTACAGCCCGACACCCTTTGCGGAAAAGGAAACAGAGGGGAAGCTCAGAGGGGAAAAAGGGCTGATGGGCTGCTGACGGTGGTTTCGCGAAGCAACCACCGACAGCAGGCCAACAGCCCGACACCTTTTGCGGAACGATTGATGGAAGCCACAACGCTATAGTAGGGCAATGGTAACTTTATTGCATGGCTATTGTTGCGTAATTGGTAACTAATTAGTAGCGGATTTTGATTGTCACGCACTTGGTGATTGTCACGCACTTGGTGATTGTCACGGTGCTTTTGATTGTCACGCACTTGGTGATTGTCACGGTGTTTTTGATTGTCACGCACTTGGTGATTGTCACGGTGCTTTTGATTGTCACGCACTTGGTGTTGTTGCCGTAACACGGCAACATACAGGACGGTTGCTATTGTAGGGCAATGGTAACTTTATTGCAGGGAAATTTGATGGGTATTGTAGCGGCATTGGTAACTAATCTTCAGCGGATTTTGATTGTCACGCACTTGGTGATTGTCACGCACTTGGTGATTGTCACGGTGCTTTTGATTGTCACGCACTTGGTGGATTGTCACGCACTTGGTGATTGTCACGCACTTGGTGGATTGTCACGCACTTGGTGGATTGTCACGCACTTGGTGATTGTCACGCACTTGGTGGGATAAAAAGCTACAATCGAACTATGAACGATGGATAAGGTCGAGGCACCAATGAACCTAAAAGGAACCAGGGAAAAATGGTTGCCGTACCACGGCAACATACAGGACGGTTGCTATAGTACGGCAATTTGAGGGCAATAACGGTGTTATTGCATAGAGGGACGAGGGATATATTAGGGCTTTCGGTTGATTTCATCGAGGATATATTCAGACCATTGGAGAGCTATGGCCTTTGCCACCTCGGGAAATGTTCGTGAGCGGTATTTTCCTCGGGAGCATGTGACGAAGCATTTGGGATTTGGGTAGGTCACTGTTGGCATCAATGGCGGTAGGTTGCGGAGCCAATAGAGGGTCTTTTTCGTGTACTTTACTCCGAACCATGAGGGATGGATAAAGCATGATGGCTTCGGGAGTTTGGCACGTGCCATTGGCAGTGGGTTCTCCACTGCCACGTAGTCAGCTGCACATGTATTGAGGCATTCGTAGAAGAAGTGTCGGGCTTTACACATTAATAAGTAGCGGTGCTCATCGAGGACACCTTTTTTAACCATCTGAACAGATGACAATTTACATAGATATGTGCAAGGTGGATGGGCTATGATTAAGTCCCATCGGTGGACGTGGTGTACGGTATTGTCTTGTGTTACGAACGTTTTGGCACCATCCAATAGAGGACGTACGTCTGCGTGAATATGCCATGCTGGGTTACCTTTCGGGGCGCATGGTTGTATGTCACATGAATAAGCCTTGTGGCCGAGGTCACGAAAGGCTTTGCACTCTGCCTGTGATTCTTCACAGGCGATGAGGACGTTGAGGACTTTACGATTGTGGTATTTCTTAGTCATGACTGCTATATCAGAGTAATAGTGACGGAATTTTGGGGCAATGTTCAGGCAATAACGGTGTTATTGCATAGATAAACCAGGGTCATCAGAACATGATGTCTTATAATAGATTAGGGTCATAGGCAAATGGGTCGTAGACGTTGAAGTTATCATCTTCAAGGATGGATGATAGACAATCGAAATAGATGGGACAATCGTTGCAGCGTTCAATGGTGCATTTGTCGGGTATCAGCATTCCATCAGGGTTTGAGTTCTGTTGCTTCATAGGGCTATATTAGGGTAATTGTGACGGAATATGAGGATAATTGATTTGTGATAGGCTGTCAATAGTCACGCAATAGTATCGCTATCGTAGGGCAAGTGAATCGCAAGTGAGTTACAAGTGACTGACAAGATGGCAGAGGGTTCGCAAAGGGTTCTTTGTGGCCTGTATGTCGGGTGCAAGGCAGCTGTAACACAGCTGCATACAGGACGATGACGAGGTGTTTGGCGGTCGTATGGCAGCTGTAACACAGCTGCATACAGGACGGTGACGAGGTTTTTGGCGGTCGCATTTGGGGTGCTGACGGTTCGTTTGGTGGTGGTTGGCATGACGTTAAAGTGACGCTGCAGGGTCGTTTGTCTGCTGTTTGAAGGGCTTTTGATG
>NZ_QLST01000033.1:0-180 GCF_003293845.1 Flavobacterium tibetense
AGTCGCTGGTGGACATCCGCCTGTTGTAGTTACCGTATAGTTAAATGTTCCAGCTGCTGTTGGTGTACCACTAATAGTAGCCACATTACCTGCCCATGAACCTGTAACTCCTGCTGGTAAGCCTGAGAAAGTTGCGCCTGTTGCACCAGTAGTAGCTAAATTAATCGTAGTAATTGCTGT
>NZ_QLST01000033.1:340-2308 GCF_003293845.1 Flavobacterium tibetense
CCTGCCCATGAACCTGTAACTCCTGCTGGTAAGCCTGAGAAAGTTGCGCCTGTTGCACCAGTAGTAGCTAAATTAATCGTTGTAATTGCTGTATTAATACAAACCGTTTGGTTAGTACCTGCTGCAATTGTGTTTTGTGGATTAACTGTAATAGTTCCCGTTGTAGTCGCTGGTGGACATCCGCCTGTTGTAGTAACAGTATAGTTAAATGTTCCAGCTGCCGTAGGGGTGCCACTAATAGTAGCCACATTACCTGCCCATGAACCTGTAACTCCTGCTGGTAAACCTGAAAAAGTTGCCCCTGTTGCACCAGTAGTAGCTAAATTAATCGTAGTAATTGCTGTGTTGATACAAACCGTTTCACTTGTTCCTGCTGCAATTGTATTCTGTGGAGTAACTGTGATTATTCCTGTTGTAGTCGCTGGTGGACATCCGCCTGTTGTAGTAACAGTATAGTTAAATGTTCCAGCTGCCGTAGGGGTGCCACTAATAGTAGCAACATTTCCTGCCCATGAACCTGTAACTCCTGCTGGTAAGCCTGAGAAAGTTGCGCCTGTAGCTCCGGTTGTTGCTAAGTTAATCGTTGTAATTGCTGTATTGATACAAACCGTTTCACTTGTTCCTGCTACAATTGTATTCTGTGGAGTAACTGTGATTGTTCCTGTAGCTGTAGCTGCCGGAGAACATCCTCCTGTAGTAGTTACCGTATAGTTGAATGTTCCTGATACCGTTGGTGTACCGCTAATAGTATAAGTACTTCCTACTAAGTTACCGGTAACTCCTATAGGTAAGCCAGCTATAGTTACACCAGTTGCACCTCCACCAATTACATAAACAATATTAGTAATACCACTATTGATACAAACGGTTTGAGTAATTGTAGCTACTGCAGAACTTAATGTTATCGTAGGTAATGGATTAATTGTTATATCAAATGTGCTTGTAGATGCTGGACCACATGTGGTAGCTGGATAAAAATAAGTTACTGTATATGTACCTGCTGTACTAGTAGATAAATTAATTTCTCCAGTAGATGAATCAATTGTTAAACCAGCTGTTGAACTATATATTCCTCCTGTAGTGAATCCAGCAATAGTTATCGGTGTTGGATTTGAAGCATTGATACAAACTGGAGTAGTATAGCTAAATCCAGTTACCGGAGTAGTTGTAGGATTAACAATAATAGTACCTGTAGTCGTTGCTGGTGGACATCCGCCTGTTGTAGTTACCGTATAGTTAAATGTTCCAGCTACTGTTGGTGTACCACTGATAGTAGCTACATTGCCTGCCCATGTACCCGTAACTCCTGCTGGTAAGCCTGAAAAAGTTGCGCCTGTTGCACCAGTTGTAGCTAAATTAATCGTAGTGATTGGTGTGTTTTGACAAACAGTTTCACTTGTACCTACTGCAATTGTATTTTGTGGATTAACTGTGATAGTACCCGTAGTAGTCGCTGGCGGACATCCGCCTGTTGTAGTAACAGTATAGTTATATGTTCCAGCTGCTGTTGGAGTACCACTAATAGTAGCCACATTGCCTGCCCAAGTTCCTGAAACTCCTGCTGGTAAACCTGAGAAAGTTGCGCCTGTAGCTCCGGTTGTTGCTAAATTAATCGTAGTAATTGCTGTGTTGATACAAACCGTTTGGTTAGTACCTGCTGCAATTGTATTTTGTGGATTAACTGTAATAGTCCCTGTTGTAGTCGCTGGTGGACATCCGCCTGTTGTAGTTACCGTATAGTTGAATGTTCCAGCTGCTGTTGGAGTACCACTAATAGTAGCAACATTACCTGCCCATGAACCTGTAACTCCTGCTGGTAAGCCTGAGAAAGTTGCGCCTGTTGCACCAGTAGTAGCTAAATTAATCGTAGTGATTGCTGTATTTTGACATACAGTTTCGCTTATTCCTGCTGCAATTGTATTTTGTGGATTAACTGTAATAGTTCCTGTTGTAGTCGCTGGTGGACAT
>NZ_QLST01000034.1 GCF_003293845.1 Flavobacterium tibetense
TATTTTGGACAAATCGCAGTAGACGATGCACACCATGTTATTACTGGAGCGTGTTCTGATTTTGCAGACAAGCGCGATAGTCAATGTTTAGAAAAAATTGTGGAACTTATCGAAGAAAACCTAAACGAAAACGACATTGAATTAGAAGAACTTTTAGCCGATGGCGGTTACAGCAGTGGCGAAGCGTTGGCGTATTTACATAAAAAAAATATTGATGCCTACATTCCTAACTTCGGGCAATACAAACCCGAGCGCGAAGGTTTTACCTTCAACAAAGAGGAAAATTATTACCAATGCACTAAACCCGAAGGCAACCAAGCCAAACTCCTTTTCAAAGGCGAAAAAACGGATAGTAAAGGCTACACCAAACGCACGTACCGAAGCAGCGAGAGTGACTGTAAAAACTGCCCACTCAGAGAACAATGTTGTGGCAAAAGCACTAAGTTTAAAAAGCTAGACGATAGCATCCACAAAGAACATTACGACCGTATGCATCAAAAACTCACACAAAATGCCAAATATGCCAAAAAGATGTCGAGAATACGAAGTAAAACAGTCGAACCTGTGATTGGAACCTTGGTCAACTTCACGAACATGAAACGAGTCAACACCCGAGGCATCAAAAACGCAAACAAACATGTACTCATGGCAAGTTTAACCTACAACTTGAAGAAATACTTGCGTTTTACCATCAAAAAACCAAGTGTTTTAGCCCAAGTTATTTCCCTAAAACAAGGGAAGTACTTTGCTTTTATAAAAACGGTCTTTTTAGACAACAATAACTCAATTTTAAGCTTTCTAAAAATTAGAATTTTGTACATGAACTAAAATAAAACCTCGCTTAAAAGTGCTTAAACGAGTTCGGAATTTTATGTTTTTTGAAATTTTATTTAAAAAATGGTAGTTATGCAACAGTTACGGCTGTTAGTGGCTGCCATTCTTCTTGTCGTTTTTTGTCAATTTAATTTTGTCGTATATATGTTTCCAGTTAGCAAATGTGTCAAGTTGAACAAGTAATATATGAACTTTGAAAAAATAGATGAAATCATCAAGTTCGTCAAGTTTAGCAACTAACTCATTTTTCTTGTCTGACTTTTTTAAATTCCATTTTATTCTTATTTCCAATTTTTTGTCATCATACTCCGATTGAAAGTCACCAAAATTATTGTCTTCGATGTTAATGGAAAAGTCGACTTCACGGTGAAAACCTAACAAGAAAATTAGTCCTTGTATTACTGCGATAAATGCAGATACTAAGTCGTAGTATAGTTCAATGTCACTAATTTTAGGAATTTCGTAATGGTGTTCCATTTTGTTCCTTAGTGTATTAAGTCTGTTTAGTGAACGAGAACTGAAAACACCTATGCCATTTAAAAAATCGAGTTTCTTTTCAAATTTCAGATTTCTGTCTTGTATCGTTTTGTAAAGTCCTACTGAGTGAAAAAACGTGTCGAGCTGACAGTCAACAGCACGTTTTAAGTGAGCAACACAATTAATAAGTTCGTCAATATCGTCTTTATATTTTTCAATATTGTTAAGTCGCTTCTCGGCAAATTCCAAATAATCTATTGCATACAGTTCAAAATCAGGAAGATTGTGGTCGCCACCGCCACCACCACTTGGTTCAAAGTCTTCCAAATGGTCTAATAGTAGTTTTTCAAGTGTTTTAGATTTTGTCACTGTCTCGGTTTTTATGGTTGCCACTAACGTTTTGCCGCTTTGCGAAGGCGGGGATTTTTACCACTAAACTTCATTAGAAGCACAAAACTTGAATTTAGCACTTCACTGTCATAGAAGCACGAAACCCCCGCTTTTGCAAAACGGCTGTGCATGTTGCACAACTCAAATATACAAAAACTTGCATAAAAAAGAGATAATTTGTAAATTTATTCATGCAAGGAAAGAAAAGTTTTACCCCACAGTTATTTGTTTCGGTTAATTTGTTGGACATGGTTCCAGTGGATAATTTTTACAGAAAATTGTTAACCGAACTTGATTTACATTTTATTTATAAAGCTACCCAAAAGTATTATGGTAAAGAAGGTCAAGAGAGTATAGATCCTGTTGTTTTCTTCAAGATTTTGTTGGTAGGTTATTTGAATAACATCAACTCCGATAGACAATTAATTGCTTTTTGTAGTGATAGTTTATCGATACGTTTGTTTTTGGGTTATGATGTTCATGAGTC
>NZ_QLST01000035.1 GCF_003293845.1 Flavobacterium tibetense
TTACTCTTTCAACACTTTTATACTCTGCCAATTCCCGTTTTCATTTCCAATTCTTAATAGATAATACCCTTTTGATAAGTCTTGCACCGCGATTGTATTATCAATTGTTGTAAGTTTGCCTTGTTTTACTAGCTGCCCAGTGATGGTGTAAAGTTCGTAGTTTGCATTTTCATTGATAGCCACTGTTAAAACATTTCTTGCAGGATTAGGATAGACTTTGATGGTATTGGTTTCGAAAGTTTCATTGCTTAATGGGCTGCAAGGTTCTGTAGCAAATTTGGCAATGAAGAAATCAGTAGTTCCTCCTTCATTAGTAACAGAATTTCCATTGGTATCATAAATTAGAGCAGCAAAACCACCACCTACTAGGTAATCACCAGATGCATCAACGGTTATTGCTGTGCCTCTGTCTGTAGATCCTACAGTACTAGTTATGTTATGCAAACTTAAACAAGATCCAGTTGTACTATCAAAGCGAGCTAATAAAACGTCTTGACCTTCATTAGTTGCTGTAACATAGATAGATTGAGTACCCCAAGTAAAATTTGTTCCTGCACACCAACCAGTAAAAGCTATTTCATTACCATTGTAAACTAAAGCACCATATCCTGATGTTGCAACTGTACTGTGATGAGAAGCCCAAAGCAAGTTATCTGCAGTAGCATCTAACTTCATAACAAATGCTGGTGAGCTAAAAGAAGCTGTAAAGCCCATAAAACTATCGATGGCAGCTCCTGCAATTTTACCACCAATATAAATATTGTTTTGAGGGTCAAAATCTAAGGAATATATAACGAGAGAGCCTGCCATTGCTTGCGTGTTTTCTCTTTTCCATAGTAAATTACCATTATTGTCATAACAAACTAAAGCAGCCGCATTTACAACCGGTTGTCCGTTAATAGTGAAAGTAGTGGAACTTGTTTTAGCAAAAGTCATATAATAAAACCCATTATTAGGATTACGATAATAATTTACTATTATGCTGAAAATACCTTGAATGTTTCCCAACTGTGTAGCTTCAATAAAAGAGCCATCTAAATTATACTTTAAAACATAGGGAGCGTGGGTTTCTGAAGTACTGTTGGTAAAAGCCCCATCAGCATAAGTACCAGGTGGAAGCCACACAAACCAATATAAAATATCATCTTGAATTTGGAAATTAAAGCTTGCTGTATAGGTTATTGCATTGGAAGATGTTGTTGGAAGTTGTGGACGCTTAATGTATTGAAATACCCCGTTTATATCAAACTTTGCTAAAAAAATTAAACTACAAGCATTAGATGCATTGCTAAATGTATAATCATTTTCGATTCTTCCTGGATAAGGTTGTGAAACACTACCGTTATCACAAGATGCTATCCTACCTGCTACATACACATTGTCTTGTGAATCTACTTGAACGGAACTGATGTTTTCTGTACCCGATCCTCCAATAATTTTACTCCAACGGTAGGTACCATCGCAAGAAAAGCTTGCTAAAACAATGTCGGTAGGAAATGAACTAGGGTTGTCATAATTGGTTTTTGGGTTGCCATCTACGTTTAGGTTACTCATGCCAACTTTTGATAAAACATAAACATTTTTTTGACTATCTGTAGCAATACTATATACCTGTTCATAATCGTTTGAACCTAAATTTTCAGCACTTCCTCCGTCTTTAATCCATTGAAAAGATTGGGCACAGCCTAAAAAAGGCATAAGATAAAAGACATAAGGCAAAAGGTAATAGAGGATTGTTTTCTTCATATTACTCTTTCAACACTTTTATACTCTGCCAATTCCCGTTTTCATTTCCAATTCTTAATAGATAATACCCTTTTGATAAGTCTTGCACCGCGATTGTATTATCAATTGTTGTAAGTTTGCCTTGTTTTACTAGCTGCCCAGTGATGGTGTAAAGTTCGTAGTTTGCATTTTCATTGATAGCCACTGTTAAAACATTTCTTGCAGGATTAGGATAGACTTTGATGGTATTGGTTTCGAAAGTTTCATTGCTTAATGGGCTGCAAGGTTCTGTAGCAAATTTGGCAATGAAGAAATCAGTAGTTCCTCCTTCATTAGTAACAGAATTTCCATTGGTATCATAAATTAGAGCAGCAAAACCACCACCTACTAGGTAATCACCAGATGCATCAACGGTTATT
>NZ_QLST01000036.1 GCF_003293845.1 Flavobacterium tibetense
GACTCATGAACATCATAACCCAAAAACAAACGTATCGATAAACTATCACTACAAAAAGCAATTAATTGTCTATCGGAGTTGATGTTATTCAAATAACCTACCAACAAAATCTTGAAGAAAACAACAGGATCTATACTCTCTTGACCTTCTTTACCATAATACTTTTGGGTAGCTTTATAAATAAAATGTAAATCAAGTTCGGTTAACAATTTTCTGTAAAAATTATCCACTGGAACCATGTCCAACAAATTAACCGAAACAAATAACTGTGGGGTAAAACTTTTCTTTCCTTGCATGAATAAATTTACAAATTATCTCTTTTTTATGCAAGTTTTTGTATATTTGAGTTGTGCAACATGCACAACGGTTTGCTTCAATGGCTACTTCCGGATTTTCCTACGGAAAATCCGCTGCTCAATGGAATGTTTTGTTATATTTGTAATGGCTTGGTGTTGGTTCAACGCCACTGAAAGCAAGCCGCAGAACGTTAGCTGCAACTTTATGAAAAACGGTATAAACATAGAGAAACTAAAAATTTACAATTCGTATGGTGGTGACATTGACGGAATTTGTCGAAACAATCGACCAATTGAGAAAGCAGTATTTGGAGATAGTTTAGACAATACTTGGTGTTTAATTACAAACAAGCTTCAAGATATAGAACTAATTTCTAAACGACTTGTTTCATATGAATACAAAAAAAACGTTTTAACCGAATTAGAAGAGATAACCAACAAAGAAACATTTAAATTATTTACTGACAAAATTCCATTTTATACAGATTTTCAAAAAGTAAGACAAATTCTAGAAATTATTAAAAGCTGGACAACAGACGAAACTGATACAGTTTGGGCTGGATATGACAACGGAAAAGAATTCTTGATTGACTTAAATGCGGACATTGAAAAAATCAAATTCTGTGACTTTGAAACGTTAGACAAGCTAAATATGGAATTTGCGCCAACTTCAACTTATCAAGAGATTTCACTATCAAATGGTTGGTCAGAAGATTTTTTAAAACTTGCCGAACAATTTGACAAATTATATGAAGTAATTAAGAAACAGACAATAAAAGAAAACAAACGTGAATGGTGGAAATTTTGGTAAGCATAATAAAAGCAGCAGCTAACAGCCGTAACTGTTGCACAACTACTATTTTTTAAAATAAAATCTCAAAAAACATAAAATTCCGACCTCGTTTAAACACTTTTAAGCGAGGTTTGTCTTTTTAGTTCCTGTACAAAATTCTAAAATTTTGGTTGCTTAAATTTGAAATTATAAAGTCTTGATAGACCGTTTTTATAAAAGCAAAGCACTTCCCTTGTTTTAAGGAAATAACTTGGGCTAAAACACTTGGTTTTTTGATGGTAAAACGCAAGTATTTCTTCAAGTTGTAGGTTAAACTTGCCATGAGTACATGTTTGTTTGCGTTTTTGATGCCTCGGGTGTTGACTCGTTTCATGTTCGTGAAGTTGACCAAGGTTCCAATCACAGGTTCGACTGTTTTACTTCGTATTCTCGACATCTTTTTGGCATATTTGGCATTTTGTGTGAGTTTTTGATGCATACGGTCGTAATGTTCTTTGTGGATGCTATCGTCTAGCTTTTTAAACTTAGTGCTTTTGCCACAACATTGTTCTCTGAGTGGGCAGTTTTTACAGTCACTCTCGCTGCTTCGGTACGTGCGTTTGGTGTAGCCTTTACTATCCGTTTTTTCGCCTTTGAAAAGGAGTTTGGCTTGGTTGCCTTCGGGTTTAGTGCATTGGTAATAATTTTCCTCTTTGTTGAAGGTAAAACCTTCGCGCTCGGGTTTGTATTGCCCGAAGTTAGGAATGTAGGCATCAATATTTTTTTTATGTAAATACGCCAACGCTTCGCCACTGCTGTAACCGCCATCGGCTAAAAGTTCTTCTAATTCAATGTCGTTTTCGTTTAGGTTTTCTTCGATAAGTTCCACAATTTTTTCTAAACATTGACTATCGCGCTTGTCTGCAAAATCAGAACACGCTCCAGTAATAACATGGTGTGCATCGTCTACTGCGATTTGTCCAAAATA
>NZ_QLST01000037.1 GCF_003293845.1 Flavobacterium tibetense
TATTTTGGACAAATCGCAGTAGACGATGCACACCATGTTATTACTGGAGCGTGTTCTGATTTTGCAGACAAGCGCGATAGTCAATGTTTAGAAAAAATTGTGGAACTTATCGAAGAAAACCTAAACGAAAACGACATTGAATTAGAAGAACTTTTAGCCGATGGCGGTTACAGCAGTGGCGAAGCGTTGGCGTATTTACATAAAAAAAATATTGATGCCTACATTCCTAACTTCGGGCAATACAAACCCGAGCGCGAAGGTTTTACCTTCAACAAAGAGGAAAATTATTACCAATGCACTAAACCCGAAGGCAACCAAGCCAAACTCCTTTTCAAAGGCGAAAAAACGGATAGTAAAGGCTACACCAAACGCACGTACCGAAGCAGCGAGAGTGACTGTAAAAACTGCCCACTCAGAGAACAATGTTGTGGCAAAAGCACTAAGTTTAAAAAGCTAGACGATAGCATCCACAAAGAACATTACGACCGTATGCATCAAAAACTCACACAAAATGCCAAATATGCCAAAAAGATGTCGAGAATACGAAGTAAAACAGTCGAACCTGTGATTGGAACCTTGGTCAACTTCACGAACATGAAACGAGTCAACACCCGAGGCATCAAAAACGCAAACAAACATGTACTCATGGCAAGTTTAACCTACAACTTGAAGAAATACTTGCGTTTTACCATCAAAAAACCAAGTGTTTTAGCCCAAGTTATTTCCTTAAAACAAGGGAAGTGCTTTGCTTTTATAAAAACGGTCTATCAAGACTTTATAATTTCAAATTTAAGCAACCAAAATTTTAGAATTTTGTACAGGAACTAAAAAGACAAACCTCGCTTAAAAGTGTTTAAACGAGGTCGGAATTTTATGTTTTTTGAGATTTTATTTTAAAAAATAGTAGTTGTGCAACAGTTACCGTTGTTGTACACAGTTATTTTATTTTTCAATTCTTTCCCATTCAGATAATTCAATATCTGGTATTTCATTTTTGGTTTTAATTCTACCATCACAGTGTTGATAATAAATTATATCATTTTCTGATTCACTTATTTCTACATCACAAATTGGAATATTTAATTGGGCTAAAATAAATTTTCTATCTTCAAGAGTTTTATATTTCGTTTCACCATAATTTAGGTTGATTATTATTTTTGAGTCATCTTCTATTTTATAGGTTTTTTTAAATGGTTTGCACTTTATTCCATAAACATTAAGAGTGATTTTGTCATTTTTAATTTTTTTTGAACAAACTTTAAAATTACTAATTCCGTCATAATCTCCGTAAATGATTCCGATACGTTCGCCATTAGATTTGATTTCAATTACAGATGCAATTATAATATCATTTGATTTTTTTTCAATTGTTTGAAATTCAATTTCAATCATTTTGTTAGAAACCAAATCTTGAGCTTTCAATTGAAAAGCTATTGAAATTAAAATAAAAAGGTTTAATATTTTCTTGATTTTCATAATTGTGTACAACGTTCTGTGGCTTGCTCTCAGTGGCGTTGAACCAACACCAAGCCATTACAAATATAACAAAACATTCCATTCAGCAGCGGATTTTCCGTAGGAAGATCCGGAAGTAGCCATTGAAGCAAACCGCTGTGCATGTTGCACAACTCAAATATACAAAAACTTGCATAAAAAAGAGATAATTTGTAAATTTATTCATGCAAGGAAAGAAAAGTTTTACCCCACAGTTATTTGTTTCGGTTAATTTGTTGGACATGGTTCCAGTGGATAATTTTTACAGAAAATTGTTAACCGAACTTGATTTACATTTTATTTATAAAGCTACCCAAAAGTATTATGGTAAAGAAGGTCAAGAGAGTATAGATCCTGTTGTTTTCTTCAAGATTTTGTTGGTAGGTTATTTGAATAACATCAACTCCGATAGACAATTAATTGCTTTTTGTAGTGATAGTTTATCGATACGTTTGTTTTTGGGTTATGATGTTCATGAGTC
>NZ_QLST01000038.1 GCF_003293845.1 Flavobacterium tibetense
TGTGTGCCCTGCATATGCAGGACACACCCCGAAAGCTTTTCAAATAGTTCAAAAATACAAATTTTGACTACAAAAACTAATTTTCGGGGTGTTATTTTTCCAGAGGGTGTGAGTCCCTTAACCGCGAGAGTAACGTCTCGAAGGTTTAGTACGTGACAAGGTGGTTTACCGCGAGGTATGCACTGAAGGAAGTCAAACGGCAAAAGTCTGTACTGACGAACAGAAAGTACATAAGAGGCATAGCAGTAAGGATGAGTATCCACAGCAATACGAAGTCCAAAACAGTGTTCTGAACATGCTACTAAATCAGATTACTGTCATGTAGATGTACCAGGAATAGACGGAAGGAAAAAGCGGTTACTAGGGGAGGTCTCTTAGATTACGAGTTAATCACAAAGAGAAGTCAGCAGAGGTCATAGTACTTGAAAGCAACGAGGTGTGAATAGATACCGCACAGGTCTCACAAACAAGGAAGGACTGAACGCAAAGAGGTTTTCAATAAGTAATGGAATCTTGCCTAGGTAGATAGCCCTACTTAACGAAAACAGGTTAAAACAAAACTAAGATGATTGAAAAAGTAGTACATCCATACAACTTTCAAAAAGCATTGGAACACGTCATTGCCAATAAAGGTAGTGCAGGTGTTGATGGCGTTTCTATCAAAGAACTCCGCAAGGTATTCCCAGAAAAGAAAGACCAGTTAATTATGGAAATAAAACAAGGAAATTATCAAATTCAACCCATTTTAGGAATAGAAATTCCCAAAGGCAACGGAAAAACCCGATTATTGGGAGTTCCCACAACAAGCGAACGAGTGTTGCAACAAGCGGTTTCACAAAGCATCGCACCTTTATTTGAACCCGAATTCAAACCCAGCAGTTTTGGATTTAGACCTAACAAAAATGCCCGACAAGCCGTTGGACAAGCACGGGACTACATCCATTCAGGACTGAACCACATTGTGGATATTGACTTGAAAAATTTCTTTGATGAAGTTGACCATTGTTTACTTCTGAATTTGTTGTTTCAAAAAGTGAAATGCAAAACCACAATGCAACTCATTCGCAAATGGCTTCGAGCACCGATTAAAATCAACGGAAAGCTACGAAAACGAAGAAAAGGCGTTCCGCAAGGTTCTCCTTTAAGCCCACTATTGTCTAACATCTTACTCCATCAATTGGATAAAGAAATGACCCGAAGAGGACATAAATTCGTTCGTTACGCTGATGATTTTAGTATCTACTGCAAGAGCCATAATCAAGCGAAAGCTACGAGCGTAGTGATTGAAAAGTTCCTTAAGAACAAGCTCAAACTAACCATCAACGAGGAAAAGAGTGGGATTAGAAAACCCTCTAACTTTACGTTACTTGGCTTTGGATTTGTGCCCGTTTACAATAAAGGAAGTAAGAATCAATACCAACTCGTAGTAGCCGAAAAGGCATGGAAAAACCTAAAGATGCGACTCAAAAGCATTACCCGAAAAACCACTCCAGCCAAACTAGAAGAACGTATCACCAAGATAAAGGAAATCCAACGAGGATGGTTAAACTATTTTCGAGGAACCAACATCATGGGGAAATTACGAGATATCGATGGTTGGCTACGGAATCGCATCCGCTACTGCATTTGGAAGGATTGGAAGAAACCCGAAAGGAAAAGGAAAAACCTGATTCGATTGGGCGTAGACCAAGACCACGCCTATGCATGGAGCAGAACGAGAAAGGGTGGTTGGGCGATTGCCCAAAGTCCCATTTTAGGAACAACTATTACTTTGAAACGCTTGAAACAAAAAGGATATGAATCCTTAACGGAAATCTACATTCAACTCAACCCATCTCTTTGCGAACCGCCGAGTACGTGACCCGTACGCTCGGTGGTGTGAGAGGCGCACTCCGTCAGTTTCTGGCGGAGCCGTCTACTCGATTA
>NZ_QLST01000039.1 GCF_003293845.1 Flavobacterium tibetense
TGTGTGCCCTGCATATGCAGGACACACCCCGAAAGCTTTTCAAATAGTTCAAAAATACAAATTTTGACTACAAAAACTAATTTTCGGGGTGTTATTTTTCCAGAGGGTGTGAGTCCCTTAACCGCGAGAGTAACGTCTCGAAGGTTTAGTACGTGACAAGGTGGTTTACCGCGAGGTATGCACTGAAGGAAGTCAAACGGCAAAAGTCTGTACTGACGAACAGAAAGTACATAAGAGGCATAGCAGTAAGGATGAGTATCCACAGCAATACGAAGTCCAAAACAGTGTTCTGAACATGCTACTAAATCAGATTACTGTCATGTAGATGTACCAGGAATAGACGGAAGGAAAAAGCGGTTACTAGGGGAGGTCTCTTAGATTACGAGTTAATCACAAAGAGAAGTCAGCAGAGGTCATAGTACTTGAAAGCAACGAGGTGTGAATAGATACCGCACAGGTCTCACAAACAAGGAAGGACTGAACGCAAAGAGGTTTTCAATAAGTAATGGAATCTTGCCTAGGTAGATAGCCCTACTTAACGAAAACAGGTTAAAACAAAACTAAGATGATTGAAAAAGTAGTACATCCATACAACTTTCAAAAAGCATTGGAACACGTCATTGCCAATAAAGGTAGTGCAGGTGTTGATGGCGTTTCTATCAAAGAACTCCGCAAGGTATTCCCAGAAAAGAAAGACCAGTTAATTATGGAAATAAAACAAGGAAATTATCAAATTCAACCCATTTTAGGAATAGAAATTCCCAAAGGCAACGGAAAAACCCGATTATTGGGAGTTCCCACAACAAGCGAACGAGTGTTGCAACAAGCGGTTTCACAAAGCATCGCACCTTTATTTGAACCCGAATTCAAACCCAGCAGTTTTGGATTTAGACCTAACAAAAATGCCCGACAAGCCGTTGGACAAGCACGGGACTACATCCATTCAGGACTGAACCACATTGTGGATATTGACTTGAAAAATTTCTTTGATGAAGTTGACCATTGTTTACTTCTGAATTTGTTGTTTCAAAAAGTGAAATGCAAAACCACAATGCAACTCATTCGCAAATGGCTTCGAGCACCGATTAAAATCAACGGAAAGCTACGAAAACGAAGAAAAGGCGTTCCGCAAGGTTCTCCTTTAAGCCCACTATTGTCTAACATCTTACTCCATCAATTGGATAAAGAAATGACCCGAAGAGGACATAAATTCGTTCGTTACGCTGATGATTTTAGTATCTACTGCAAGAGCCATAATCAAGCGAAAGCTACGAGCGTAGTGATTGAAAAGTTCCTTAAGAACAAGCTCAAACTAACCATCAACGAGGAAAAGAGTGGGATTAGAAAACCCTCTAACTTTACGTTACTTGGCTTTGGATTTGTGCCCGTTTACAATAAAGGAAACAAGAATCAATACCAACTCGTAGTAGCCGAAAAGGCATGGAAAAACCTAAAGATGCGATTCAAAAGCATTACCCGAAAAACCACCCCAGCCAAACTAGAAGAACGTATCACCAAGATAAAGGAAATCCAACGAGGATGGCTAAACTATTTTCGAGGAACCAACATCATGGGAAAACTACGAGATATGGATGGTTGGCTGCGGAATCGCATCCGCTATTGTATTTGGCACGACTGGAAGAAACCTGAAAGGAAAAGGAAAAACCTGATTCGATTGGGGGTTGACCAAGACCACGCCTATGCATGGAGCAGAACTCGAAAAGGTGGTTGGGCGATTGCCCAAAGTCCCATTTTAGGAACAACTATTACCTTGAAACGCTTGAAACAAAAAGGATACGAATCCTTAACGGAAATCTACATTCAACTCAACCCATCTTTTTGCGAACCGCCGAGTACGTGACCCGTATGCTCGGTGGTGTGAGAGGCTCACCCTGTCAGTTTCTGGCAGGGCAGTCTACTCGAT
>NZ_QLST01000004.1 GCF_003293845.1 Flavobacterium tibetense
TTGGAAAAAACGGTCAAATTGACCACCACTTTCCAGTCTAAATTGACCACCGATTTCGGTGCAAACTGACCACCTAATTCCAGTCCAAATTGACCACCTAAAATTTAGGATAAATTAGACATTAAAAACAGTTACTTTTTTTCATGTTGTTAGCCCATACATTCGTACAAAAAATACGGATTATGGCAAACAAAGTAACAGACATGAGTAAGATTAGAAAAGTAATTAAATTTCACTGTAGTGGTAAGAGTAAATTGTTTATTAGCATTTACTTATCACTTTCAAGAAATACGGTAAAGAAATATATTTCTTTATTTGAACTTCTAGGCTTAAGTTTTGAAGCTATTGATGCCAAAACAGATGCCGAACTTGAAGTTTTATTTTCACAGAATACTGTTGAAAGCATAGATCCTAGACTACAAAAGCTTCATGATTTTTTTCCACAAATGGAACGCGAACTCAAGAAAGTTGGTGTTACCGTCCAGCACATGTGGGAGCGATATATTGCTATACACCCTGATGGTTTTAAGAGTTCTCAATTTAGACATCACTTTAAAATATGGGGTAAACGCGTTAATCCAGTAATGCACATGAATCACAAAGCAGGTGATAAAATGTATGTGGATTATGCTGGAAAAACACTTTCTATTGTTGATAAAGATACAGGAGAGATTAAAGAAGTTCAGTTTTTTGTTGCCATACTAGGCGCAAGTCAACACACGTATGCAGAAGCTTCAATGAGTCAACAAAAAGAAGATTTTGTGACTTCGGTAGAGAATGCTATGCGTTTTTTTGAAGGTGTTCCTGCGGCAATTGTTCCCGATAATCTAAAGTCAGCCGTAATTAAGAGTAGTCGTTTTGAACCTACAATTAATGAAACCTTAGCCGATTTAGCAGAGCATTACGAAACTACCATATTACCTGCAAGAGCTTACAAACCAAGAGATAAATCATTGGTAGAAGGAGCTGTAAAAATCTTGTATCGAAGAATTTATGTACATCTAAAACAAAAACAGTTCTATAGTTTGGAAGAATTAAATCAACAAATATGGGATTTATTAGATGTTCATAATCACAAAAAGCTCACAGGAAGACCGTATTCTCGCTATGAATTATTTATAGAAGATGAGAAGCAAAAACTACGTCCATTACCTCAAGAACGTTTTGAAATCAAGTACCAATCCTTCGCTACAGTAATGCAGAACGGTCATGCATTATTAAGTCAAGACAAGAGTTATTACAGTGTTCCGTACCAATACGTGAGAAAAAAAGTAAAACTTTTGTATACCAAAACTTCGGTTGAAATCTTCTACAAATACAACCGAATCGCTATTCATCCCAGAAATTACAAACCTTACCATTACACAACTATTGCTGAACATTTAGCTAGCACGCATCAGTTTGTTGCTGATTGGAGTGCTAGTCGTTTTATTGATTGGGCAAACAGTATTGACCAAGCTGTAGCGGATTATATTATCCAAATTATCGAAAGTAGAAATCATCCAGAGCAAGCATATAAAAGTTGTTTAGGAATACTAAACTTTGAGAAGAAAGTAGGAAAACAACGATTAATCAACGCTTGTAAACGTGCACTCGATTTTAGGATTTACAGTTTTAAAGCCATCCAAAACATTTTAGAAAACAACTTAGACAACGCTGAGAATGAGCAAGAAGAAGAATTTGAATTACCAAATCACAACAACATCAGAGGAAAAAACTATTACAAATAAATTAAAATCAAATACTTATGAATGAAATCACCACAACCAAAATGAAACAAATGAAGCTTTATGGCATGCATAACGCTTTTAAAACCGCTATTGAAAGTGGAAAAACAGATCATTACACGCTAGACCAATTTATCGCAATGCTCATTGATGCTGAATGGGATGAAAGACACAATCGTCGCATTGAAAGAAGTATTAAAAACGCTCGATTCCATTACAAATCTAATATTGAAAATATCAATTTTGATGCTTCACGCAATCTGGATAGAAACGTGGTGTTGAGATTAGCTGCATGCGATTTTGTTGAGAAAAATCAGAATGTATTAATCACAGGAAGTACAGGAGTAGGTAAAAGTTTTTTAGGAACCGCATTAGGTTATCAAGCTTGCATCCAAGGATATAAAGTCAGTTATTATAACACATCTAAGTTATTCGCTAAGTTAAAAATGGCTAAAGCCGATGGTTCTTATCTGAGAGAATTAGCCAAAATAGAACGACAAGACGTCATTATATTAGACGATTTTGGACTTCAAGCGTTAGATAGTCAAAACCGAATTACACTTTTGGAAATCATTGAAGATAGACACAATAATGGTTCTATAATCGTAACTTCTCAAATACCAGTACAAGGTTGGTACGATATAATCGGAGAAAAAACCATAGCTGATGCCATTTTAGACCGACTCATACATCAATCCCATCGCATTGAATTACTAGGCGAATCCATGAGAAAGAAAAGAGGAATTAACAAAGAGTAATTTTAGTATATTTGAATCACAAATTAACACAAGAAAAAATGTAGTTTTTAATGAAAAATGGAGGTGGTCATTTTGCTCCGAAATTAGGTGGTCATTTTGAATTGGAATCAGGTGGTCACTTTAAATTGGAATTGGGTGGTCAATATCACTGGAATTTGCATTAACTAAAAGTATAGAAAAACTATACCATATGTTTTTTTAAAAAAAGAACAGGGAATAGTAGGAAAAGGAAAAGGGATTTTAGCGTTTATTTTATTTCGATTTATTTTTTTGGAATTTCACTTAAACCAATACTTTTTAAAAATTCTTCATTTTCTTTTCTAACAATTTCAATGTATTTCTTTTCAGAAATTACGTTGGTGAGATCTTGTTTCGAAATTTTAATTTTCGAATCTTTTAAAATTTGACTCACAACAAAAGTTACTTTGTCGTCTTGTAATTCCATTATTAACCCAGGCAGTCCGTCATATCCTTTTGGTCCAAATGATATTGGAATTTCAGGATAAAACCAAGCAACTATTTCCTTTTCTTTAATTACATCGTTTATTAATGTTCTTTTTATTGTTGTTGCTTTATAACAAGGTTTATTATCAATCATTTTACTTTCATTATGAATTGTCCAGTCATAGCGAGTTGTATCATTTATAAAATATTTTTTTTCTGCAAAATAATTTATTTTAATTTTTAAGTTTTTCTCCGTATTGATGTAAAAGTCACTACTTCCGCAGAATGATTTGGCTAATCTTTTAATTTTTTCATCTTCATACAATTTGTCTTTAAAATAAAAAAAAGATTCATTTCTGTTTATGTCTAGCTGAAATTCAGTAATTTTTATTGCTTGATCTAAACCTTTATAAATATAATTAACTTTACTATTTTTTATTACTTCTTCACCTTCAATTGAGCCATAAGTTGGGTATGTTTTATATATAATGGAATAATTTTCTTGTGAGTAACAAAAACGAGTTAATAAAATAATTATTAGGATTTTTTGATTAATTTTTTTCATTTTCTATTTTTTCTATTTTTCTGGGAACACTCTTTTTAAAAACGAATTTTCCCACAGAATATTATAATTTTCCCAAGTTAAATTCAACAAAAGTGTAGTTACTTTTATTCTCAAAATTAGGTTTAATAGTTGCAATCAAGTTTTGAGAAAAAGAAATAACAGGAAATAATAGGAAAAGGATTAGGGATTTTGGTGTTTAAAAACGCGTAAATAGTTAAAATCTGTTTAATTTTTTTTTAGTTTGTTTTTCAATTACTTTTTCAAGCTCATTTATGTAAACGTCATTTATGTCGGATTTTGTATTAAGCTCAATTTTATTCACTATCCAAGTTCTCTTTGCTTCCGATAATTCTAAAACCAACCCAGGTAAACTTGGGTATTTATTTGGACAATAGGGTAGCGGAATTTCAGGACAATACCAAGCAATAACTTTATAAGCATGATCTTTACCTCTTGCGTGAAACTTCCATTCTGTTTCTGCTTTGTAGCATGTATACCCAGAAATTACTTTGGTCTCGTTAGTGTATTTCCAAACAAAATTACTTGAATCATATTTTATTACATACTCATATTCGCTATTTATTTCGCCTATCTCATGACTAACTCCTTTAGCTTTATCTGTGTAGAATATAATATGTCCATAAAAATTACCTAATATTAAATTATAATTATTAATATCAATAGCATCACTCGGTAATTTTTTCAGGCCTTTAAAACAAGACACACTGTCTTTGTAGTGTAGTTCAAATGTAAAGTTTTCAGCCATTTTAATTTTTTCAAGTTCAAACTGATATTGCCATAAACTTTTTCTTTTTAATTCCTCTGTTGCTTCAGATTCGTTATAAAAAGTACTATAAGTGATTTTTCCTTCGTTTGTTATTTTTTGACTAAAACTAAATAGGCTCAAAAATAAAAAAAATTGTGTTGTTTTCATTTATTATAATAAGGAGCCCTAGGGCTCCTTTATTTACATTCAGCATTATTAATTATTCGATTGATAGTTTCTTTTTCTTAACAGTGTCTCTGAATCGAGGGTTGTCACAGTTACTTTGGTCATAGCAGTAATCTACAAAATCCATCCATTGTGAATTTGTTGGGTCAGGTCCGACAACTTGTCCATCTGCCCATTGGTTACATTGGTCACAATCTGTTAAAACTGTTTCATCAATTAGTTTTTTATCCTCAATCTCATTCGCCATACCAGCAAATGAGAATGCTACTAGTGCTACTGCACTAAAAATCATTTTTTTACTCACGAATTATTATTGTTTTTTTAGTGTTCATGAATCTTCGATTTTATTCTTTAAATTTTTAAAATTAATACTTTGTTTTGGTTAACCAAAACAAAAGATGAGAGAAAAAAAACGATTTTTCGCATAATTCATTGTAATTTACAATTATTTAACACGCTAAAAGCTACAAAAAATAGAATGATTTAATATTGAGGTTGTTAGAATAATTGTAGTTTTAGTAATTAATTTTGATTGACTAAATCTTCCATTGCTTTGTTGAAAATTGTGGTCATTTCTTCTTCAGAAATTGTTTTTTCAGTAGGTATTTTTATATCAGGCATTGAATTGAATTTTTGAATTTTTTTTAAATAAAACTTGATTTTTGAATTTTTTTGATTTGCTTCAAATACTAAACCAGGTAATCCATAGAAAATATCTGGACCATATGGATAAGGAAATTCAGGGCAAAACCAAGCTATTAATTCAATTATACCTTTTCCTCTAAAATCATCAAAAGGGAAGCTGGTTTTAGCTTTATAACATAAAAAACCGCTTATTATTTTCGATTCTTTAGTGATTTCCCAATTATAATGATCTATCCTTTTTTTAACAAAGTAAATATCTCCAAGTAGTTCTGTTTTATGAATAACATTGCTTTTTTTATTATCGTAATAACGAGTGCCATCCCCACCACCCATAGTTATTGCCCTTTTGTTAAAGTTAGGGGTGTTTACTTTTTCAATATACATAAAAGAAGCAATATTTTCATTTATTAATAATTGATATTCAACTAATTCAAAAGATTTATTCATATCAATAATATTGTTTTTAATAGTAATATCTTTGAGATTATTTAACTCTTCTTCGTTTGGGGTTGTTATTTTTCCATATGTAAATTCAAGTTTCTGAGAAAAAACACTTAGGGAAAATAAGTATAAAATTATTATTAAATTATAGCTTTTCATTCTTAATTTTAAAAAATTTTACTTTAGGCTTTTCATATCGAAAAGCCTAAAGTTTTTAATTATTAACCAACAAAAACTGGAGCTAATAGTATAGCTCCATTATTGTTTGCATCTACACAAGTATTATAATAAAATGTATATGCTTCAGCAAATTGTGATGAAGACATTGTATTTCCATAATAGTTTGATTCTGCAACGGTAGAAGCCATAGCATATGAACTACAATTTGTTTTTACAACAATTTTTTCTTCTTTCTCTTCCACTTCATTCGCCATACCAGCAAATGAGAATGCTACTAGCGCAACTGCACTAAAAATCATTTTTTTCATTCTTTAAATTTTTAAAATTAATACTTTGTTTTTGGTATACCAATGGCGAATTTGGTATAAAAAATTTCAAAAACAAAATTTCAATTTCACATTTAACTAAAAGTATAGAAAAACTATACCAGTTTGTGGCGCTAACAATAGTTCTTGTATTTTCATTTCTTTTAAAAAGCTTTTTGCAAGGAAAAGAAGAAAGAATTTTTGTATTTAGTTAATCTTGAAACATTTCTTCTTCTAATTTTTTAATTAAAGAGGTATATTCCTCGTAAGACAAAATTTTAATTTTATCTGGAAAGTATATTTCTTTCGGACAATCTTTTACAATTTTAGTCGCAGAATAAACTTCAAAACCTTGTTGAAGAAAAAGAATAACACCGGGTAATCCTCCAATACCGTCTGGTCCATAAGAATATGGTAAATTCGGACAATACCAAGCGATTATATCAAATGAGTTTTTACCATCAGTTGTGTACTTAGAAGTTGCTTTAAAGCATTTTAGATTATTAATAATTTTAGATTCATTATGCAATTGCCATATAGGAAATTCTTCCTCTATTAGAAAACTATTTTTCTTTGCTACAAATTCACTGTTTTCGGTATATTTTTTATTATTGTGTATGTAAATAATTGCATCATCTGGAACATAAGCTGTTCTATTTAAAATCTCTTCGCTAGTTAATTTATTCGTTTGTTCAAAAACTGATACTTCTTTGGTAAAAATTAACTCAAATTTTAAATTTTCTAAATACTTATTTGTACGTCTAATTTCTTCTGCATTTGATGTAAATTCAGGTATAATTCTTTCCATCCTATAGGTAATACAAATTTTTTCTTGTGAATTTGCACTTATAAAGAAAAGTATAAAAATTATTTTTTTGATCATTTTTTTAAGTTTTAAAAGAGTTGAGACGCAATTTGCATCTCAACTCTTCGATTGTTTTATGGTTCTAATGAAACAGTTCTACTTCTACATGCGTGATAAACCTTTTGAGCTTCTACCGCAGCTTTAGTTTCATTCATACCATCTGCAATTAATTTGTCTTTTGCAGCCTTATATTCTTTTTGACATTCTTAAACTGTACCGTCATTCGCCATACCAGCAAATGAGAATGCTACTAGTGCTACTGCACTGAAAATCATTTTTTTCAATTCTTTAAATTTTTAAAATTAATATTTTGTTTTTGGTATACCAATGGCGAATTTGGTATAAAAAATTTCAAAAACAAAATTTTGATTTCACATTTAACTAAAAGTATAGAAAAACTATGTCACTTGGTATGGTTAAACATAACCCCTTCGTTTGACTTCTCTTAAAATTGTAGTTTCGTTAATTTCAAGTGCTTTTTTAATTTTACTAATTCGCTTATTTATACTTACCTCTGTTAGTTGAAGTTCATTAGCAATTTCCTTAATTTTATAACCATTAGCTAAACAGGTAATGATGGTTCTATTGGTTTCATTAGCAAGGGTTTCATAACCCCATATTTCATTAACTTTGTTATCTACAGAAGAACTTCTAAAAATTTCTCCTTGCCATATTTTTTCAAAAGCAGCTATATAATCTTCAGCTTTCATATCGCTTTTTACAGCAATTCCATCAGGTTTTAAGTTTTGTACTAAGTCAAAAAGAGTAAAGTTTTCAAGAATAGCAGTATTTATAAATGTTTTGCAATTTGGCATTTCTTGATTGAGATATTTACATAAATCACTTCCATTATGTATATCTTTTTCGGCGTATCCAGGCATAGAAATGTCAATTACCGCAAAATCAAAAGTGCTATTTTTCAATTTTTTACGTTCAATTTCATTGACAGCTTCTTTGCAATTTATAACTGTTGTAAAAGAGTGTTTTTTATTCTTAAATGCGGTTTCAAAAAAGAATTTAAATGGCTCAAATATAGATGCGTGATCGTCTGCGATAAGTATCTTCATTACATGGGGGAATAAGCGCGAAAGTTAATTAAAGAAATTTAGAAGTGTTAACTATCTATTTGATTTTAACAAAAAGTATAGAAAAACTATATCAGCTATAATTAATGATTTCATTTTTTTAAGTTAAATTTCTTTAATCCATGTTCCTGATTTTAAGTTTGGAGTTTAAAGTTGACTTTTGAACTTGCCCTTGTATTTGATTTTCTAAATCTTCGTAATTACAATTTCCACACGTCTATCAAATTGGCTGCCTTTACCTAAGGGTTGGGTGTTGCCGTAGCCTTTGAAGGTCATTCTTGATTTGTTTATGCGTTTAAAACTAAAGTATTTGTATACTGATTGTGCTCTGTTTTTTGAAAGTTCTCGTTTTTTGGTATCTCTATCAATGGCTTCTTTTTGAAAACTTGGCGTACAACACACGTGACCTTGAATTTCAAATTCAATGTTTTTGTATTTCATTAAAAGTTTGCCAACCCTATCTAATTCTTGTTTCGCTTTATGGGTTAATTTACTACTTCCTCTATCAAATAAAACTCTTTCTAAGTAAATACGATCACCTACAACAGGGTCTTTTGGAATAGTACTGTAAACACCAGGAATTCTTAACTCTTCAATCGTGGTTGGTTTAAAATTCACTACTACGTCAACACGTCTGTTTTTGGAACGCGCTTCAGGAACATTTTCTTGTAAATCTTCATCCAACATAATCCTTCCTTTTCCTTCCAAAGTAATAATAATTTTACTTTTGATGCCACGCTCCACAAGTTTGTCTTTAACCGTGTTGGCTCTTCGTGTTGATAAAACAAAATTGTATTCGTCTTTTCCTCGGTCATCACAATAACCAAAGATTTCAACTGTTTCTACACGAGAAGTGTCAATTTTCTTAACGAATGCAACAACCGATTCAATTTGAGCGTCTTTTAAATTGAATTTATCAAATTCAAAATAGATGGAATGTACTTCTTCTTCTTGACTAAAAGCAAAAAAGGAAACAAAACAAAAAAGTAAAGATGTGAATTTTTTCATGTGTTTATTTTTTCAAAAGCGAGCTGTAGTCTGTTTTGTTAGCTAAAACGGATTGTGCTCTTTTAATTTCTAGATTATTTTCTGCAAAAAATTGATATAATCCTTCACGATATTGGTAACGAATCAGCAATTCTTCTTGTAAAAGACGCATGATTTCTGTTTTATTTTTGGATACTTCTTCGTCTTCACTTTTCAATAAAGCTTGTTTTAAAGCGTCATATTGGGTTGCAATTACACCGTCAATTTTTTCTTTTTTAGCTTTTTCCAACACGGTTTTAAGAGCCACTTCCGTTTCGGTCTCTAAATTGTATTTCTCTTGCTTAATAAAGGTTTTAAACGCAGTAAAATCAGCTTCAGTGATGGTTGGAATTCCTGTTCTATTGGGATTTTGGAAATATAAATTGGTAACAAAATCAAAAATAGCGTCATTTTTTACCAATGCATCCGTAGTTGGACTGGTTTTAGTTGCTTCCAAAGCGATGTCAGGCAATACGCCACCACCATCTTGAACGGTTCTGCCGCCTTTGGTTTTGAAAGAGTTGAATTCGTTTTGTTGAATTTTTATTGCTTTTCCATCTTTGTCTTTTCTGGTGTAATCCAAGGCTTGAATACATCTTCCAGAAGGGGTATAATAACGCGAAATGGTTACTTTTACCTGTGTTCCGTAAGATAAATTCAACGGTCTTTGTACCAATCCTTTTCCGAAACTTCTACTGCCCAATACAACTGCTCTGTCTAGATCTTGTAACGCGCCAGCCACAATTTCTGAAGCCGAAGCACTTTTTCCATCTACAATCACTACAATTGGAATTTCTAAATCTAACGGTTCGCGCGTCGTTTTGTAAATATTATTGTGTTTTGGGTTCTTTGATTTGGTAGTTACAATGGTTTCGTTTTTTGGAACAAAAAGATTGCAAATATTTACTGCTTCGTGTAACAATCCACCTGGATTTCCCCTTAAGTCTAAAATGATTTTAGTAGCTCCTTTTCCTTTTAAATCTAAAAAGGCAGCTTTGGTTTCAGCGCTGGCTTTTTCAGTAAATTTAGAAAGCACAATATAACCCGAATTGTCTGCTAAAAGCGAATAAAAAGGAACGGCTTTAATTTCTACTTCGTCCAAAATTAAATTGGTCTTGCTTTTTTTGCCTTGACGGATATATTCCAAAACCACAACACTTTTCTTAGCACCGCGAAGCAACTGAGAAGCATCTTCTTTGTAGTCTTTCAAGCTCACATCGCCAATTTGTATGATTTCATCACCTGCTTTTAATCCTGCTTTGTCGGCAGGAAATCCTTTGTAGATTTCTTTTAAAAATAAACGACCTTCTTTGCGTTGAACCATGGCGCCAATTCCAGTATATTCTCCCGTATTGTTGATTTTGAATTTCAAAACGTCTTGCTCATTGAAAAAGACGGTATATGGATCCAATTCTGAAAGCATGTTTTTTAAAGCCACATCCATTAATTCACCAGGATTGGTCTCATCAACGTAGTTTTGGTTCACGGTTTTAAAAGCAGCTGTAAAAATTTCGATTTGTTTGGCAATTTCAAAAAAATCGTTTTTGAAACTTACGGCTGTAAATAGAAATAGGGTAGCCAATATAGGAAGGAATACTTTTCTTTTGAAGAACAATTTCATAGTATTTAAAAATTGATTTCTAATATTTTACGAATGTAAAGAATAATGCGCAAAAATTAAACCAATATTTCGGTTTACTTCAGATTTGCTACAAATTTTTCGAAAAGTTGTACGGTTTTTTCATTAATTTCCTGAAAACTCAGGCGATCTTTACTTTGGTAAAGCAACATAAAAACATGATTTTTTTCTATGTTATCATGTAATAAATGTTTGTTTAATCGATAAGCTTCACGAAGTAAGCGTTTGAAATAGTTTCTATCAACCGCTTTTTTAAAATGTTTTTTAGAAACCGAAACGCCAATCTGCATTTTTTCTTTTCCATCAGGATTTTCCACAAAAACCAAACGCAACGGATATTTAGAAACTGATTTTCCTTGCGAAAAGAGTAAATCTATCGCGGTTTTGCTTTTTAGTTTTTCGTGTTTTGGGTAATCAAATGCCATGGCGCAAAGGTATAAAAAAAGCCATCGTTTTTTGCGATGGCTTTTTATTGGTAATTTTTGATTTATTTTTTCTCGTAAACGTTGTTCTCTAAATTCACATCAGCCATTAATTCGGATGGATCAATAACCAAAGCCACAATAGCACTTTTGGCTTTATTAATCTCAAAACTGAATGTTGGATACGCCCAATCCCAAGGTTTTAAGACCGTTCTTTCTAATGGATATGGATTTTCTTTTTCCCAACGCATCAATGGATTTGGAATGTAGAAAGTTTCTTGCGTTCCGTCTTCATAAACCACTAAAACATCAATTGGCATTGGCATTCTTCCAATTCGTTCCAATGTAATTTTTGTTTTTCCAGAAACTTCTTCAATGGCTTTGATTCCGTAATCGATGGTGTTGGTCGTTTGTGTCCAATCCAACAAATACCAATCCAAATTGGCGCCAGATACTTTTTCAGCCGAACGCTTGATATCGTTTGGTGTTGGATGTGTAAATTTGAAATCGTGATAATAACGCTTGATGGTTTTCATTAAATTTTCAGCTCCAATAACATAGCCTAATTGCGCCAAAAAGATTTCTCCTTTGCTATACGCCGAAATGCCATACGCCATATTTAAATCAAAACGATCCGCATGAGTAGAAAGCGGTTGTTCTTTACCTGATTTTACTAAATAACGGTAATTGTTGTAAGCACTTTCAAAAGGATTGTTTCCATCTTCTTTTGAAGGCAATACTTTTTGCATGGCTAAATTGGAAATGAAAGACGTAAATCCTTCGTCCATCCATTCGTGTTTGGATTCATTGGTTGCCAATAAATGTTGGAACCACATATGAGCCAATTCGTGAGCCGTTACACCAACTAAACTTGGAAAACTTCTGTTGCCTGTAATCAAAGTACACATGGCATATTCCATTCCGCCGTCGCCACCTTGAATAACTGAATATTGTTTGTACGGATATTCGCCAATAGCAGCATTAAAATATTCCAATAATTCCGCGGTTTTAGCTGGAAGATTTTTCCAATTTTGAATGTCTTTCACGTTTTTCTTGTAGAAGAAATGCAATTCAACATTATTTGGACCTAAAATTTTATCGTGAATGTATTCATTATCAGCTCCCCAAGCGAAATCGTGAACATTTGGTGCCACAAAATGCCAAGTCAAGGTTTTGGTTTTCTTTGGATGCACCACTTTTACGCCTTCATCTTCGTAACCGTGACCAATTTCGTTTTTGTTTTGTAAATAACCCGTTCCACCGATAGTGTAGTTTTTATCAATCGTGATTTTTACATCAAAATTTCCCCAAACACCGTGAAACTCTCTTCCAATGTAAGGATCAGCATGCCAACCTTCGAAGTCGTATTCCGCCATTTTTGGAAACCATTGCGACATCGATAACGCCACGCCTTCTTCCGAATTTCTTCCCGAACGACGCACTTGTAAAGGCACTTGACCGTCAAAAGTTAAAGTGAAAGTCGTTTTTTGTTTTGGTAAAATAGGTTCGTTTAGGGTAACTTCTAAAATAGTTCCAACGCTTCTAGTTTTAGCAGCCACACCATTTTGTTTGAAATCTGAAATTTTTAAATAGCCAATTTCATTTGGTTTCAAAGTGCTAATTCTACTTTCTTTTACTTCTTTGTCAGCCACTTTAAAGGTTCTGACCATACGTTTGTCAGGATCAGAAATGGCTTGTAAACGCGCATCCATTTCGCTTCCCGGTTGGAACGCATTGAAATACAAATGGTAAAATACTTTGTGTAACGTATCTGCAGAATTATTGGTATAAATTAATTCTTGTTTTCCTTTGTATTGGAAGTTGTTAACGTTCATATCCACGTCCATTTTGTAATCGACATGTTGTTGCCAATAACCTGGATTGGGATTGTTTTGTGCAAAAATTCCCAATGAAAAACAAAGGGAAAGCAATAGGATTTTTTTCATAATGTTATAAATTAAAAATGCCATTCCAAAAACAATTTTTCAGAATGACATTTTAGTATAATTGTAATTACTTCGCCATTTTTTCTGCCAATAACAAGGCATTGTAAGCATTCACGATTCTTCCAGACTTAGAAATATCAGAGAATTTTACTTTTTGTTTTGTTTCGCCAACCAATACTTCATTTTTCATTGGTGTGCCGCTTTCCATGATAATTTGTTTTACTTGAACCGCAGTCAAACTTGGATAGTACGAACGAATTAAAGTTGCCACACCAGCCACATTTGGAGAAGCCATTGAGGTTCCTTGTAAATATTCGTAAGTGTTTAATGGCGTTGTTGCGTAAATTTTATCACCAGGAGCAAAAATATCTACATTGTTTTTTCCGTAGTTAGAAAAACTAGCTACCATTTTTGAACCGTAACTTGGTGAAAGTGCGCCAATGATTAATACGTTTTTAGCGTATTCTGGAGAGTTATCATACGTATCGTTTGGATATTTATTAGTTACATCTAAATCGTATGATTCATTTCCAGCAGCAATTACTACCAAAACATCTTTAGATTCTGCATATTTGATGGCATCTATAACCCATTCTTTGTTTTGAGAAAAGTATTTTCCAAACGAACCGTTGATTACTTTGGCACCATTATCTACCGCATAACGAATGGCTAACGCAATGTCTTTGTCATACTCATCACCATTTGGAACGGCTCTTAAAGTCATGATTTGGGCATTATTTGTTACACCATCGCCACCTAAATTATTGCCTCTAAGTTGTGCTACAATTCCAGCTACGTGAGTTCCGTGTTTCGCTTCTTTTGGCTCTGGACCAATCACGTTGTTGTTTCCGTATTTAGTATCTGTAATATCATTTGGATTATCACCCACAATAGAACGACCATCAAAATCAACATTCAAATTGTAGTTCAATTGACCATACACATAGTCTTTGAAACTTTCCATTTCTTTGTCAAATTCTTTTTTGGTTGTTTGCGATAAAACTTGTGTAAAAACTGCTTTTGGTTGGGCTAAACTAGTTTCGGTATCAGGAATGTTTTTTACTTCTTCCAAAGTGAAATCGCTCTTTTTGAAATATTCTGTTAGCGCTTTTTCAGCATTTAAAATGAAATCCAATTGTTGTTTTGGACCCATTAATTCTTTTCTTTCTTTTTCTAGCTCAGCTTTCGCTTTTTCATAATCAGGAGTTCCTGGACCTTTTTTTACGATACGCGTCATTTCTAATTGCTCATGAACAGCATCACCTAAGAAGTTCCAACCGTGAATATCGTCAATGTAACCGTTTTTGTCGTCGTCAATTCCGTTTCCAGGAATTTCTTTGGTATTGGTCCAAATTACCGCTTTTAAATCTTCATGATTGATATCCACACCAGAATCTACAATTCCAACGATTACTTTTTGTCCTTTTTTACCTTTTAGTAACTCAGCATACGCTTTGTCCACGCTCATTCCTGGAACCGTATCTTTTACAAAATCCAAGTGGCTCCAACGTTGCAAATCGTTTTCTGCTAATGGTGTAATTTTTAAAGGTAATTGGTCAACGTTTTCTACTGATGTAGCAATGACTTTTGGAGTTCCACAGCTTACAAGAGCAAAAATTAAACCTAAACTTAGATATAAGGGTCTAAAAATTCTTTTCATTTGTATGTTTTTTAATTTTATTATTAGTCAATATTACGATTAATCTGTTACAGTTTTCTCCAACTTAACATTATTTTAGAATTTCTGAGCAAGTAAAAACCTCTTTCAAACGCACGCCTTTTTCGGTTCTTTCTACAGTGATAATTTCATTGTGAGCGTCGTGTTCCAAAAACAAAAAGTAATTATTATCGGCAGCGGCGTTCATGAATTTTGTTTTTTCATCCAATGTCAACAATGGTCGAGTATCGTAACCCATTACATATGGAATTGGAATATGACCAGCGGTTGCTAATAAATCACCACAAAAAACAATGGTTTTTCCTTTGTAATTAATGTGCGGAATCATTTGTTTTTCGGTATGTCCATCAGCGTAAAAAATATCAAAACCTAATTCATTAGAAAATCCAAAATCACTATCCGGTCGATTGATGAAGTGCAATTGCCCACTTTCTTGCATTGGAATTAAATTTTCGTGAAGAAATGATGCTTTTTCACGAGCGTTGGGTTGGGTAGCCCATTTCCAATGATTTTCATTCGTCCAAAATTTTGCATTTTTGAAAGCAACTTCATAACCCGTTTTATCTTTATTCCAATTCACACTTCCACCACAATGGTCAAAATGCAAGTGCGTCATAAACACATCGGTAATATCATCGCGATGAAAACCAGCATTTTTTAAGGATTTATCTAACGAATGATCACCCCAAAGCGAATAGTAACCGAAAAATTTCTCCGATTGTTTGTTGCCCATTCCTGTATCAATCAACGTTAGTCGGTTTCCGTCTTCAATTAATAAGCATCTTGCAGCAATGTCAATTAAGTTATTTTCGTCAGCTGGATTGGTTTTATTCCAAAGTGTTTTGGGTACCACACCAAACATGGCGCCACCATCTAATTTGAAATTTCCAGCTTCAATAGGATGTAATTTCATACTTCAAACAATTTTCAGCCAAATTACGAAATTTACTATAAATAGAAACTATCAAACTATAAGTTATAAAAATGTTAGGAAATCTTGCAAAAAGTTTTTTATCATGTATCTTTGTCGTTAATTTAGACAAAATCAAAATAGACATGATAAAAGTATCAGACACAGCAAGTAAAAAAATCATCAGCATGATGCAAGAAGATGGTTTTGATGCTGCCCAAGATTACGTTCGAGTAGGCGTAAAGAGTGGTGGCTGCTCCGGTTTGTCTTATGATTTAAAGTTTGACAATACCATAGGAGAAAACGATAAAGTATTTGAAGATAATAATGTAAAAATTGCCGTAGAGAAAAAGAGTTTTCTTTATTTGGCCGGAACTATATTAGAATTTTCAGGTGGTTTAAACGGAAAAGGATTTGTTTTTAACAATCCAAATGCACAAAGAACGTGTGGATGTGGAGAGAGTTTCTCGCTGTAAACGAATCAAAAAAATTCAAAGAATCAAAAAAATCCAAAAAAGGTATTATTAAAAAAATCTAAAAAATGGCAAAGTACAATTCATTTGAAGAAATGGAGGTTTATCAAAAAGCGCTTCAATTTGGAGTTAAAGTTTACAAACTAACATTAACAAATGAAAAAATTGCTAAAGATTATGGATTAAAAGACCAATTGCAAAGAGCGGCTTTATCTATTTCTAATAATATTGCCGAAGGATTTGAAAGAGAGACTAAAAAAGAGTTAATTAGATTTTTATATTTTTCAAAAGGTTCTGCAGGCGAATGTAGAAATATGTTTAATTTTTTACAATTACTTGAATATATTAACGAAGAAAATTTCTATAATCACAGAAATGATGTTTTAGAAATTTCAAAACAATTAGGAAATTATATTAAATATTTAAAAAACCTGGAAAAGCAAAATAAAAAGTCGTAACGATATATTTTTGGTTTTTTAGATTTTTTAGATTTTTTAAATAAAACATATGAGCAAATACACTGAAGACGACTTAAAAGTCGAATTAGAAAATAAAGAATACGAATACGGATTTTATACCGAATTGGACTCGGAAACGTTTCCTATTGGGTTAAATGAAGACATTGTTCGTGCGATTTCAAAGAAAAAAGAAGAGCCCGAATGGATGACTGAATGGCGTTTGGAAGCTTTTCGTGCTTGGTTAGAAATGATTGAGCCAGAATGGGCAAACGTGCGTTATGAAAAGCCTGATTTTCAAGCGATTTCCTATTATTCGGCACCTAAAAAAGCCGATCCGAATAAAAAATTAGAAGACGTTGACCCAGAACTTTTGGCGATGTACAAAAAGTTAGGAATTTCGGTTGATGAACAAAAGAAAATGAATAACGTAGCGATTGATATCGTGGTAGATTCGGTTTCTGTAGCAACGACTTTTAAGAAAACATTAAACGAAAAAGGTATTATTTTCTGTTCTATTTCTGAAGCGATTAAAGAACATCCAGAGTTGGTTCGTAAATATTTAGGAACAATCGTTCCACAGAAAGATAATTTCTATGCCGCTTTAAATTCAGCGGTTTTTTCTGATGGAAGTTTCTGTTATATTCCAAAAGGCGTTCGTTGTCCAATGGAATTATCAACCTATTTCCGTATCAATCAAGGTGGAACAGGTCAGTTTGAAAGAACGTTACTAATTGCTGATGAAGGAAGTTACGTTTCGTATTTAGAAGGTTGTACGGCTCCAAGTCGTGATGAAAATCAATTGCACGCTGCCGTTGTTGAACTAATCGCATTGGAAAATGCAGAAATCAAATATTCAACTGTTCAAAACTGGTATCCTGGAAACAAAGAAGGAAAAGGTGGTGTTTACAACTTCGTAACCAAAAGAGGTTTGTGTGAGAAAAACGCAAAAATTTCTTGGACACAAGTTGAAACAGGTTCGGCTATTACATGGAAATACCCATCAGTTGTTTTGAAAGGCGATAATTCAATTGGCGAATTTTACTCCATTGCGGTTACCAACAATTATCAGCAAGCTGATACAGGAACTAAGATGATTCACTTGGGTAAAAATTCTAAATCAACCATTATTTCCAAAGGAATTTCAGCAGGAAAATCACAAAACAGTTATAGAGGATTAGTGCAAATAGGAGCAAGAGCAGAAAACGCTCGTAACTTCTCACAATGTGATTCTCTTTTAATGGGAAATAATTGTGGCGCACACACGTTTCCTTATATCGAAAGTAAAAATGCTTCGGCAAAAATCGAACACGAAGCAACTACTTCAAAAATTGGAGAAGATCAAGTGTTCTATTGCAACCAACGCGGCATCCCAACCGAAAAAGCAATTGCCTTAATCGTAAACGGTTTCAGTAAAGAAGTATTGAACAAATTACCAATGGAATTTGCAGTAGAAGCTCAGAAGTTGTTGGAAATTTCGTTAGAAGGTTCAGTAGGATAATCATTTTTAAAATTAGAATAAATAACACATTTACAAAATGTTACAGATAAAAAACTTACACGCTTCGGTAGAAGACAAAGACATATTAAAAGGAATCAACCTTGAAATTAAAGCAGGAGAAGTTCATGCGATTATGGGGCCAAACGGTGCTGGAAAATCAACCTTATCTTCTATTATTGCTGGAAACGAAAATTACGAAGTTTCTCAAGGAGAAATCTTTTTAGATGGAGAAGAAATTTCAGAATTAGCTCCAGAAGAAAGAGCGCACAAGGGTGTTTTCTTATCGTTTCAATATCCAGTGGAAATTCCAGGAGTTTCGGTAACGAATTTCATCAAAACGGCAATTAACGAAAGCAGAAAAGCCAACGGAAAAGAGGAAATGCCAGCTAACGAAATGTTGAAGTTAATCCGTGAAAAATCGGAATTATTGGAAATGGACAGAAAATTCTTGTCGCGTTCGTTAAACGAAGGTTTTTCAGGTGGTGAGAAGAAACGTAATGAAATCTTCCAAATGGCAATGTTAGAACCAAAAATCGCAATTCTGGACGAAACTGATTCAGGTTTGGATATCGATGCTTTACGAATTGTTGCCAACGGTGTAAACAAATTGAAAAACGAAAACAACGCGGTGTTAGTCATTACGCACTACCAACGTTTGTTAGAATATATCGTTCCAGATTACGTTCACGTATTAATGGACGGAAAAATCGTAAAAACAGGAGGAGCAGATTTAGCTTTAGAGTTAGAAGAAAAAGGTTACGATTGGATTAAAAACGAGTTGGTTTAACTGTTTGTAGTTTATTGTTTATTGTTCTTGCAACTATAAACTAAAAACCATAAACCATAAACATTAAATATGGAATTAAAAGATAAAATGATAGCTTCCTTCATGGCTTTTGAAGAAAAAATCAAAGACAATGAAGATTTGCACGAAGTTCGAAATCACGCCATAAAAAATTTCGAAAACAAAGGTTTCCCTACTAAAAAAGAGGAAGCTTGGAAATATACATCGTTAAATTCGATTTTAAAAAATGATTTTTCGGTTTTCCCAAAGAAAGAAAATACGATAGAATTTAAAGATGTAAAAAAGTATTTCTTACATGAAATTGACACGTACAAAGTAGTTTTCATTGACGGAATTTTCAGTTCGTTTTTGTCTTCAACTACGCATGATGGTCTAGATGTTTGCTTGATGTCTTCGGCATTAACAAAACCGAAATACAAAATGGTAATTGATACCTATTTTAATCAAATTGCCAATAAAGAAGAAAGTTTAACTTCTCTAAATACTGCATTTTCGTTGGAAGGTGCTTATATCAACATTCCAAAAAGTAAAGTGGTTGAAAAACCAATCGAAATCATCTATTTTTCAACTGGAAATGAAGCGGCTTTAATGGTGCAACCTCGAAATTTGGTCATTGTTGGAGAAAACGCTCACGTGCAAATCGTAGAACGTCATCAGAGTTTAAATAGCAATCCCGTTTTAACGAATTCGGTTACCGAAATTTTCGCTCAGAAACGCGCGATTGTAGATTATTACAAAGTACAAAACGATGTGCAAACCGCTAATTTGATTGACAATACATACATTGCCCAAAAGCAAGAGAGTAGAGTAGCAGTGCATACGTTTTCTTTTGGTGGAAACATCACAAGAAATAACTTGAATTTCTATCATCAAGGTGAAAGAATTGATTCAACGTTAAAAGGAATTACCATTATTGGCGATAAACAACACGTAGATCATTATACTTTGGTACAACACGCAACACCAAATTGCGAAAGCCACCAAAACTATAAAACGATTTTACACGATAGTTCCACCGGAGTTTTCAATGGAAAAATCTATGTAGAAAAAGAAGCTCAAAAAACCGATGCTTTCCAACAAAATAACAACATTTTAATTGGCGATAAAGCCACTATCAACGCAAAACCACAATTGGAAATCTTTGCCGATGATGTAAAATGTTCGCACGGTTGTACGATTGGACAATTAGATGAAAGCGCTATGTTCTACATGCAACAACGCGGAATTCCGAAAAAAGAAGCGAAAGCCTTGTTGATGTATGCCTTTACAAGCGAAGTAACAAACAGTGTAAAGATTCCTGAATTAAAAGCAAAAATCGCAAGAATTATTGCTGAAAAATTAGGAGTGAATATGGGATTTGATTTGTAGCATCAAACCACAAATACACCAAGTAATACACAAAGAGCGCAAGGTTTTCTACTTTGCGCTCTTTTTTATATTATAAGACTGATTTGATTGTTTCTGTTCAATCAACTAAGAATTTCCTTATCTTTATTCAAATTTTAATTTATGGAAAAATCCCATTTTTCAGAAATACTACTTCAAAAACTCCATCAAAAAGAGTTTTTAAACGAAAATGACTTGGAGGAAATTGTGATTTATCAAAAGAAAGGCATTTTTTCGTTGCGAAGCGAATTACTTTTGATGATTTACTTTTCGGTAATCCTATTTACTTCTGGAATTGGAGTAATTGTGTATAACAACATCGATTCTATTGGGCATTTAGCAATTCTATCGGCTAATTTTATTTTGATGTTGGTTTGCTTTTATTTTAGTTTTAAAAAAGCAAAAGGTTATGCCAATGATGAGGTCGTATTTGAAAATCCGTTGTATGATTATTTGGTTTTAACCGGAAGTTTGTTGGCTTGTATTTTTTTGGGTTACATCAATTTTCAATACCAAATTTTTGACGAATCGTATGCTTATGTTTCTTTGATTTCGGCTTTGCTTTGCTTTTTTGTTGCGTATTATTTTGATAATCGAATTGTGCTTTCTCTTGCTATTACTAGTTTGGCAGCATTCATTGGAATTTCTATATCACCAAAAAGTATATTTCAAAATGAAATCTATTCTAGTTTACAATTAACGTATTCTGGATTGGTTTTAGGAATTGGTTTGCTAGTTTGGATGGAACACAGTTTAAAAACCAAAATCAAAGCACATTTTCACTTTGTTTATGCTACGTTTGCTTTGCACTTGTTGGGCGTTTGTATTATGGCTGGTTTACTTTCGGAACATTGGTTTGTTTTTATTCCAATTTTAATTGGATTTGTCTATTTTTTCTACAAATTTAGTTATCGTGTTTTAGCTACGTCACTTTTTGCATTTATGCTGTTGTATGGTTATTTTGGCGTGAATATTTTGATTGGTAAATTCCTGTTCTATATTGATTTTGGATTTTTTCATCAATTAGTAATTATGGTTTCTCCATTTTATGTAATAGCCAGTATTTATTTCTTTATCCGATTAGTGAAACAATTTAATGCCGAAAAGAATGCAAGCGTACAATAAATCCGAATTAGAAAACTATTTTTTGGCCGAAGAAGCGAAAAAATTATTCCAAAAGAAATTTCTTTCTAAAGCGCAATTACAAATAGTAAGTGCTCAATTAGCCCAATTGAAATCCAATTCCAATATTTTCTTTCGAATCGGGTTTTTTCTATTGGGAAACTTTCTGCTTTCATCTGTAATTAGTGCTATTTCGGTGATTTTACTTCAGTTAATTACAGAGCAATATCAAATCATGTTCTTTTTTTACGCTATTGTGGCTTACATTGGATTGGAAGTTTTGGTAAGAATGAAATTTTTCCGACACGGATTAGATGATGCTTTCTTGCTTTCCGCCCAAATATCACTTTTAATTGGCATTGGCATTCTTACGGAAGCTTTTTTGCCGGTTTTAATAACAATGTTGGTTCTAGGCGTATTTTTTGCTATTCGATTCATCAATACCATTTCGGCTTTATTGGCTTTTATAGGTTTGGTTGGCATTTTTTTCAATGTAATTGTTGAACATGATGTTATGCCCAAGTTTTATCTGTCGTTTGTTGGATTACTACTTGCGATTATAGTTTACTTTTTTGTAGTTCATTTAAGTAAAAACCAAAATTATTATCCGTATTTTAAAACTTTTGATACCCTTCGAGTAGCCAGTTTGCTTTTAGGTTATTTGTCGATGAATTATTTAGTAGTTCGTGAGTTATCTGAATCTTTAATGAATTTAACCATTACCAATACTTCCGATGTTCCGTTCGCAATTGTTTTTTATGTGCTCACGTTTTTAATTCCGTTGCTTTATTTCTTTTTGGGAATCAAGTGGAAAGACAAATTAGTTTTATATTCAGGATTATTAACGCTGGCATTTGGATTTTACTCCATTCGCCATTATTACTATTTCTTCCCAATAGAATACGTAATGGTCATCAGCGGAATTTTACTTTTTGGATTAGCGTATTTGATTATCCAACAATTAAAAAACAAAACAGAAGGCGTAACTTTCCAACCCGATAGAGATTCCGACAATTCGTTGTTGTTAAACACGCAAGCCGTTTTATCATTAGCTAATGCAACTACTCCAGCGCCAACACAATCCAACCCAATGGAATTTGGCGGCGGCGGTTTTAGTGGAGGTGGAGCGGGAGAGCAATTTTAATTCGATTTTAACCTTTATTTATTCCAATTATAAACAATCAAATCGTAAATTTGTCCTCAAATAGAATGAAAATGTTTGATGTTCAAAAAGTAAGAGCTGATTTTCCCATTTTATCGCAAAAAGTAAATGGTAAACCCTTGGTGTATTTTGATAACGGAGCTACTTCGCAAAAACCGCAAGTGGTTATCGATGCTATTTCTAAATATTATAGCGAAATCAACGCCAATATTCATCGCGGTGTTCACACGTTGAGTCAACTGGCTACAGTTGCATATGAAACTTCACGAAACACGATTCAAGATCACTTAAACGCCAAACACAATCACGAAATCATTTTTACTTCAGGAACTACTTTCGGAATTAATTTGGTAGCAAATGGTTTTTCAAGTTTGCTAAAAGCAGGCGATGAGGTGATGGTTTCGGCTTTGGAACATCACAGCAACATTGTGCCTTGGCAATTTTTATGTGAAAAAACAGGAGCGAAGTTGGTCGTAATTCCAATGAATGAAAAAGGAGAATTAGTAATTTCAGCATTCGACAACTTACTTTCCGAAAAAACTAAAATCGTAACCGTAAATCACATTTCAAACGCCTTAGGAACGGTTAACCCAATTGAATACATCATCAAAAAAGCACATGGAGTAGGAGCGGCCGTTTTAATTGACGGAGCACAAGCAACACCACATTTACGTCCAGATGTACAAGCATTGGATTGTGATTTTTATGTGTTTTCAGGACATAAAGTTTGCGGACCAACAGGCGTTGGAATTTTATATGGAAAAGAAGAATGGTTGCGAAAATTACCACCGTATCAAGGCGGAGGCGAAATGATTGCTGAAGTTACTTTCGAAAAAACTACTTATGCTGATTTACCGCATAAATTTGAAGCCGGAACGCCTAATATTTCTGGTGGAATTGTTCTTGGAACCGCAATTGATTATATGAATTCGATAGGTTTTGATAATATTGCCACTTACGAACACGAATTATTAGTCTACGGAACTAAAAGATTACAAGAAATCGAAGGTGTAACGATTTACGGAACTACAGAAAACAAAACTTCAGTAATTTCGTTTAATATTGAAGGGATTCATCCGTATGACATTGGCACAATTATAGATAAGTTAGGTATAGCGGTTAGAACTGGTCATCATTGTGCCCAACCTATCATGAATTTTTTCAATATTCCAGGAACGATAAGAGCGAGTTTTGCGTTTTATAATACCAAAGAAGAAATTGATATCTTTGTAGAAGCGGTTAAAAAAGCACAAATGATGTTATCTTAAAAAATGAAAATTATGAAAGCAGTTACTTTATTTATCACAAGTGTGGTTTTTTTCTTGGGTTGTAATTGCAAAAAAGCAACATCAATGACAAATTACACCATTAATGACCCTATGACAAATTCACAGGAATTACCAATATTAATTTATGATTCACACACGAGAGGTTTTTATAAATTGATTACAATCGAAAAAGGTAAAATTTCTGTTTTAACAACTAGAGAAGGGCAACCTATCACTAAAGTATTAAGCGCTTCTGAATTAGAGGAGTTAAAAAGTCTAGTGACTAAGTTGGATTTAAATAAAATTCCAACATTAGAAGCGCCAACCGAAAAGCGTTTTTATGATGGTGCACCCATAACAAACTTGGAAGTAATTAAAGCGAATCAAAGCTATAAAACAACTGATTTCGATGGTGGATTTCCGCCGGCTTACATTGAGGAATTGGTAAATAAAATTTTAGAAATTGCAGATAAAGTAGAATAAGATGACCATAAAAGCCATACAAGAAGATATTGTAGACGAGTTTTCAATGTTTGACGACTGGATGCAACGCTACGAATACATTATTGAATTAGGAAAATCACTTCCTTTGATTGATGAACAATACAAAGTAGACGAAAACATCATCAAAGGTTGCCAATCCAAAGTTTGGGTTCACGGTAAAGAACAAGACGGAAAAATCGTTTTTACAGCCGATAGTGATGCGATTTTAACTAAAGGAATTATAGCGATTTTAATTCGTGCTTTTTCTAACCAATCACCAAAGGATATCTTAGAAGCCAATACGGATTTTATTGACGAAATTGGATTAAAAGAACATTTATCACCAACAAGAGCTAATGGGTTGGTTTCAATGATAAAACAAATAAAAATGTATGCTTTAGCCTTTCAAGCAAAGCAATAATTAGTCTCAGTTTGCAGTTTTCTAATTGCTCTGAGACTGAAAACTGAGACTGAAAACTTAATAATATGGAAGAATTTAACGATACAATCAACTTAGGCGAAAACGTAGTCAAAGTTTTAAAAGGAATTTACGACCCAGAAATTCCAGTAGATATTTACGAATTAGGTTTAATCTATGACGTGATGATTAATGAAGATAACGATGTGAAAATCTTAATGACATTAACCTCGCCAAACTGTCCAGTAGCAGAAACGTTACCAATGGAAGTAGAAGAGAAAGTAAAATCTATTGATGAGGTAAAATCTTGTGAAGTAGAAATTACTTTTGATCCGCCTTGGAGCAAAGATTTAATGAGCGAAGAAGCAAAATTAGAATTAGGTATGTTGTAAAATAGTTAGCAGTCGCAGTCACAGTGAGCAGTTTATGAGCTTCTTACTGAAAACTGCGACTGAAAACTGCGACTGAAAACTGCGACTAAGATATGGACGAAATAGTAAACAAAGTAGCGCAAAGTTCGTTGATGGTTTTCGATTTAGAAGATTACTTTCCGGACAATCATGTGGTAGATTTAGATATTTCCCAATGGTTATTAGAAGGTTTTATTCTGAAAGAATCCGATTTTAGAACCCAATTAAAACACACTGATTTTTCAATTTACCAAGATAAATATGTAGCCTTATGTTGTTCCACAGATGCTGTTTTGCCTGCTTGGGCATTCACTTTGGTTACGGTTCATTTGGCACCATTTGCTCTAAAAGTAATTCATGGCTCAAAAAAGGCTGCTATTATAGAATGGTACCAAGATATTTTGAATAAATTAGACTACACAGATTATTTTCAAAAACCAGTCATCTTAAAAGGGTGTTCCAAAAAACCAGTTCCCAACGAAGTTTATACATTGGCAATTCAAAAATTAATGAAAGTTTCCAAAAGTGTTATGTTTGGTGAGGCTTGTTCGGCTGTTCCTTTGTTTAAAAATAAATAAATATCTTTGTGCCTTTAATTTTAAAACTTGAAGGATGAAAAGGTTTTTATTTTTAACATTATTTGTTACTGTGACAACTATTGCGCAAGAAACAACTATTGATACTACAAAACATTGGTCAAGAAAAGGTGTTTTCACGCTTTTAGCCAATCAATCGTCTTTTGATAATTGGTTAGCTGGTGGTCAGAATAACTTTGCTGGAAATGCCAATATTAATTACGATTTCAATTATAAAAATGGCGATTGGAATTGGGATAATAAAATTATCGCAGCTTATGGTTTAACCAAAATTAAAGGTGCGGATACTCAAAAAACAGATGACAGAATTGAGTTTAATTCCTTATTAGGTAAAAAAGCATCTGGAAATTGGTTTTATTCTGCTTTTTTCAATTTCAAAACTCAGATGGATACAGGTTTAGATCCAGCGACTAGAACCACTAAAATTTCTCATTTCTTTTCACCAGCATTTTTTCAATTAGGGCCTGGTATGTTATGGAAAAAAAGTGATAATTTGAAAGTAAATTTTGCTCCAGCAACGTCAAGAGTAATTTTAGTTCATGATCATTTTACCGAATTTGGACCTTCTTTTGGTGTAGAGCAAGGAGAAACAACTCGTTTTGAATTTGGAGCAGCAATAAATGGGTACTATAAATTCCAAATCATGGAAAATGTCTCTGTTGAAAATATTTTAAACTTATATTCCAATTATTTAGATGAGGCAAAAAATGTTGATATTGATTACCAATTGAACATTGTAATGAAAATCAATAAATATTTATCTACCAATTTTGCTTTCCAGACCATTTATGATGATAACGCTTTTAAAGGTTTTCAAACCCGTCAAGTGATTGGTGTAGGATTCAATGCTAACTTTTAATCAGAACTGGCTTATAACACAAAAAAGACCTCAATTGAGGTCTTTTTTTTATTCGTTTTCAACAGCATCTTTGTAATCAGGATACAAAAACTTGTTATATGGAAATCTCGTAATATGAATTTCCCTAACGGCTTCGTATACTTTTTCTCTGAACTCTTCAAAATTAGCTTTTTCAGTTGCAGAAATGAATAAGGTATTTTTATCACCTAATTTGCTCATCCAAGTGTTTTTCCAATCTTCCAAAGTGTAATGCTTGGTTGTTTTTTCAATAGTAATATCGTTTTCATCGTATTGTAACGATTGGTAAGCATCAATTTTGTTAAAAACCATGATGGTTGGTTTGTCAGCACTTTTAATGTCTTGTAAAATTTGGTTTACCGATTCAATATGATCTTCGAAGTCGGGATGTGAAATATCAACCACATGAAGCAACAAATCGGCTTCTCTAACTTCATCTAATGTACTTTTAAACGATTCAACTAGTTGCGTTGGTAATTTTCTAATAAATCCAACGGTATCGCTTAAAAGAAATGGTAAATTCTTAATTACTGTTTTTCTAACAGTTGTATCAAGAGTTGCAAATAATTTGTTTTCTACAAACACATCACTTTTTCCAACAGCATTCATTAAAGTTGATTTTCCAACATTGGTATAACCAACTAAAGCTACACGAACCATAGCGCCACGATTGCTTCGTTGCGTTGCCATTTGTTTGTCAATTACTTTAATTTTATCTTTTAGCAAGGATATTCTATCACGCACAATACGACGGTCAGTTTCAATTTCCGTTTCTCCAGGACCGCGCATTCCAATTCCTCCTTTTTGGCGCTCTAAGTGTGTCCACATTCCAGTTAAACGTGGAAGTAAATATTGACATTGCGCCAATTCTACTTGCGTTCTTGCATAGGATGTTTCAGCTCTTTGAGCAAAAATATCCAAAATAAGATTGGTTCTGTCCAAAACCTTACAATCTAACTCTTTGGTAATATTTTTGGATTGCGAAGGTGTTAATTCGTCATCAAAAATTACGGTTTTGATGTCGTTGTCCTTGATGAAGTATTTAATTTCTTCCAATTTTCCGGTTCCGACAAAGGTTTTTGGATTGGGCTTATCCATTTTTTGAGAAAAACGTTTAATAACCGTACCTCCAGCGGTATAAGTAAGGAATTCCAACTCATCAAGATATTCTTTGAGTTTTTCTTCACTTTGGTTTTGCGTTACAATTCCAATTACTATTGATTTTTCAAAGTCAATAACTTCTTTCTCTAACATAATCGTTCTTTATATAGTACAAAGGTAGCGAAATAGTAATCATAAAAAAAGCGACTCAATTGAGTCGCTTTAGTTTATAAAAAGTAATGCAATTAGTTAATTACAATATTGTCAATTTGCATTGTCGTTGTTGGTCCACTTGTTCCGTTTCCAACATATTCAAACACGAAATAACCGTTTCCAGTAATTCCTGCTGGAATATTGTAAACACCACTCGCAGTAAAATCTGTTGGATAACCAGAAGGTAATCCTGGAGAAATAGTAAAGTTTGATGTGATATCTACTAAAGTTGCAGAAGTTATTTGACTTCCTGGTGTATAATTAGTTGTATAGTAAACTTTCAAAACATTTCCATTTGCAAAACCTGCTTTTGTTTCAAAAGACAAAGTATTTGCTGCGGTCATATTTACTGGAACGATGAATAAACTTCTATTTGCTTCAGGAGTTCCACCAAAAGATGACATTTGAATATAAGTATTTCCACCAAATATTTTTCTTTCCCAATATCTACTTCCTACAGCAGCATCGTTGATGTATTTAGGGAAGTTTCTTTGGTTTGTTGTGGTATAAGATGTAAAAGGCTCATTCAATGTGGCATCAAAATTTAATGCATTACCAACTATTGGAGGGAAAAAGTCAATATCTAATCTAGGATTAGTCAATTTAACATCATTAAGTGTTCTAACCATAAATTGGAATGTAGATCCAAATTTTGTTAGAACGCCTCTAATTTTTCCACTTCCTTCTGGAATGGCGTTTGCTGAAAAAGTAGCGAACGAACTTACTCTCACAATAATTTTATTACCAAATTCATCAGTAATTTCATGATTTGTTGCGCCACCTGGACTTGGTAGACTTTCGTCAAAATAAGTTTTCCCTAGTGATGCATCAGTAAATTGAACATTATCAAACTCAATTAGCTTGTTCAAGTTAGCGTTATTTAATGCTTGAGTAATTGTAATATTGTTTACAATCTCATCTTCATTTACTTTTTCACAAGAGCGTAAGATAATATCTTGGTATTCTACACCCGAAATACGACCAACACCACCATTGAAAGAAGATCCAATTACCGTACTATTGTTCTGAACGTTGTAAAAACGATTGTCCATTTTAATATATACTTTTCTTCCTGGTTCAAATCTATTATATAGATTGTATGAATCAACAGGAACACTAAAACCTACTCCGCCATCAGTAGCAATCATAGAGATTGATTTAAAGAAATTCCCTCCTTCATCACTAGAAGTTATGTAAGCTTCAATAAAGTCGTCACCTTCTTCATTGTTAGGGTACTCTGTTGCAGTTGCAGTTGCTGAACTTGTAATTGTATTTACTTGTACATTTGCATCAATGGTTACACACTCGTTAGATAAATCAGGTGTACCGTAGTCATCGCCATTTACACAACTTACTAAAGTTGCAAAAAAAGCAGGGATTAATAAAAATTTAATATTTTTCATAGCTATTAATTTTCAAAAACTTTAATATTATCTAATTGGTAAGTAGTGGTTACCCCAGCTCTGCTTCCAGTATATTTAAAAGCGATTCTAACATTTTCACTGTTGTAAGCGCTTAAATCTATATTGCCGCTATTTAAAAATACATCCTCTTGACCTGAAACAGGTAAAATAGGATTTAATTCTGTCCAAGTAGCAGTTGTTAAACCCGCCTGAGTACCGTCATAATCTTCAGAAATAAAAACAGTTAGAGCAGCTCCTTGCCAAAAACGAATTTTAGTATCAAATGAAAACAATTCGCTTTCAGTAGTAGTTAAATCTAAAGCAGGTGTAATTAGCCATGCTTCGTCATTTGTGCCATTTGCAGAAAAGAATGATGAAAATTCAGCATATTTATTTGAACTAAAAATTCTTGCATGCCATAATCTAGTACTTGTAGTGTTGAAATTCAACCAACCTTCAATACTAATTGGCACTTCTGTTGAGCCACTACCTGTAGTTGATGTTTCAAATCCTTCACTTAAAATCAATTGTTTGATAGGTGGAATATCAAAATCATCTTCTTTCACACAACTTGTTAAAACACTTGAAGAAAGTGCTAACAAGAAAACGATTTTTAAAATGTTATTTTTCATATTGCAATTTTTTAGAAATTAATGTAGAAGTTAACGAAGTACGTTCTTCCAAAACCATAGAAATACTTAGGACCAAAGCTTGGAGTTCCGTTAGCTAAATCTTGTTGTAAATCAGGGAAAGTTGCCTTTCTTGATTGTTCGAAACCTCCAGTTTTGTATTCTACATCAAATATGTTGTTGATAGAAGCGAAGAAACCAAATGTATCTCTAGTTTTACGACTGATTCTCCATGATTTACCACCAATTAAATTCACAAGCATAAAGCTATCAAATTTTTCTTGTTTTAGCAAATCTCTTACTGATTGGTTATTTGCACCAGGAAAAGAAACACCTGTGTTATCATCAATTGTAAAATTATCTGTTCTTAAAATATTTGAAGCATCAATATACGAATCAGCTAAATAATTGGCATTAGCTCCAATCCACCAGAAATTTGGGTTACGGTATTCTAAACCAACAGAATATGCTTGTTGAGGTATTCCTGCTTGTCTCAAGCCTTTGATGTAATTGGTTCCAAAATCAGTAACTGGGTTTTGACCAATAGCGGCTAGGTTATCATCGTTTGTTCTTAATCGTGCATTATCAGAGAAAATATATTGTCCGTAAGATGCAGCAGCAGTTGCTTTAATGGTTGAAGTAATTTGGTATTCTAAACCAAGTTCAAGACCCATATTTTGTTTGTCAATTCCTGTTACGACTTCACTTACGAATGAATCCTCATCTCCACCAGCATCACCAATACTTTCAGCATAGAAGAAAGAAATTTCTGTTGCGTCTTTGATTTTGGTATAGAAACCAGTTAAGCGCGCTTTTAATTTTGGCGCTCTAATGATGTAACTTGCATCAGCACTAACAATAGACTCACTAACTAAATCAGTAGTAATATTGTTGTTTAAACGTGCGTTTGAAAAGGTATTTCTTAAGTTTGGCGCTTGTGTCATGTAAAGACCATTAAAATCTAATAAATGACGACCAGTTAATTTATATGTTAATCCTCCTTTGAATCCAAAATTTTCAAAAATGGCCTTATCACCTTTTCCAAAAGAATTATCAGCATAAATACCGTTTCTATATAAACCTTCTCTTTGGTATTCTGATCTTGAGAACGATTGTGCTAAATAAAAATCCGCTTTATCATAAGTAAATTTAAACTGCGTAAAACCGTCGATTGTAGTAGCAAATAAGTTATAGTTATAACCGTATTTATCGCCTTCTCCAACTTGTCTATTTGGATTGTTTAAGTCAGGTTGTGCTGCATTTCCAGCAAAGAAAGGATCAATGTCTAGGAAATATTGACCACCCATTAAGTCTAATAGGTTTTGGAAATTATTAGATTTTAATCTTCTAAAGTTTGCTCCTGCATTAATTGTTAAATTATCAGAAACATTAGAGTTTAAGATAGTATTAGCGCTCCATAATTTATCATCTGTTCTATCTTCATATAAAGCATAAACACTTCTTCCTGGGTTAGCGCTGTTTTGGTTTGCTATATACATGGCGTTCCAATCAATTTGAGAACGAGATCTAAAAATATTAGCATAAGTTTGAAACTCATCAGGAGATAATCCGCCAGCTAAATTACTGAAAAAACTAGGTAAGTTTTGGTAGTAAGTTGGATCAGGATTATTTGCATTTTGGAAGTCTAAACGCGAGTTTCCAATTGAACCTGTTTGGAAAGCAACATTGGTGTTCAAAGAAGTTCTATCTGTAATTTTCCAGAAATGAGATAACATGTTGATTGGCTCAGCAATGTCCTTATCTCTTGAATTTCTTTTTTTACCATCTTGCCAACCCCAATATGAGTTGTAACGAACTCCCATTATATTATTTACTTCTTCAGTATTTGGTGAGTTTTTACCTCTACTGTTTTGTGCGTAAATAGAGGTAAAATTTAAACTGTGTTTGTCATTAAATTTCTTTTCAACACTTGCAAAAAGAGAGTTTGCACCGTAATCAGTTCCTTCGAAGTAACCTTCTTGTGCCCATCTTCTTGAACCCGAAACTACAAACGCCCAACCATTTTTATCTAAACCTGAAGCATGGGTTGCCATAGCTCTCCAGCTGTAATTCGAATTTGTCCCAGAAAAAGTAATACGATTTCCTGGTCTAAAATAAGAAGCTCTTGTATTAATTTCTTGTGTTCCTAAAGCATTACCAAAAGTGTAATCAGAAGGAGCAGAACCCATTGTAAATTCTTGGTTTCTTGTAGCGTCATTTAATCCGCCCCAGTTGCTCCATTGAGGTCTACCATCATATAATTTATTCATTACAATACCATTAATCATCGTAGTACTGTATTGGTTGTCTAAACCTCTAATTCTAAAACGTGCTTGCCCCCAGTTGAAAGCTGCTGTTTGTTGGTATGTGTCTCTTGCAGCTTGTAATAAACCAGAAGTACTTTCCGACCCACTATTATCATCTCCTAAATCATTTTCTGTAATTGTAACCAAACTTAGTTGTAATTCTGAAGCTAAGTCTACTTCTAAAATAATTACTCCTAAATCTAGGGCTTCACCCAAAGTAGGTTCTAAAACTAAGGTTTGTGTTACATAACCAAAAGTTTTAATAACCACAACATCTGATTTTTCGGCAATCGATTGAAAAACAAAGTTACCGCCAAAATCAGTTAAAACCGTTTGATTACTGCTTTGTAAAGTAACGGTTACATTTTGTAAAGGTTTTTGTGTTTTTTGATCAACAACCTTACCTTTTAAGGCAGGATTTTGCTGAGCGAAAACAAAAACAGCTTGTAGCACAAATAAAATGCTTAATACAAGTTTTTTCATAAATGAAATTAAAATTAATAAAAGGTTAATAGTTAAGTAATTAAAACTTAACAGCCTGCAAATGTATAACTTTTAATAATATTATTTACCTTTGGCACCCAATTTGTATTAAAATTGACAGTAACATAACATACATTTTATGAAAATGAAACATTTTTTAGCAAGTTTTGTAATGCTATTCGTTGTAAATCAAGGGTTTACTCAAGCGAAAAACTTCAAAATTCAAACCATTGCTTTTTACAACGTTGAAAATTTATTTGATACCATTAATGATCCAAAAATTAATGACGACGAGTATACGCCAACAAGAGGTTGGACGAATAAAAACTACAGAAAGAAATTAGATAACTTAAGTAGAGTTATTCCTGAAATAGGCACGGGTGAGAATCAAAAGAACGCTCCTGTAGTAATAGGGTTGTGTGAAGTTGAAAATAGAGGTGTTCTTGAAGACTTAATCAAGCATCCTAAAATGGTTCCTCACGGTTATAGTATTATTCATTTCGATTCTCCAGACGGAAGAGGAATTGACACTGCTTTATTATACCAAAGTAAATATTTTACACCAACTAGCTATACTAATGTTCCTTTGTTAATCTATAGAGATGCTGAAGAACAAAAAAAGTCAGATGAAAAAGAAGAAGAAGGTGATGATAAAACCGTTGCCGATACCAAAAGCAAGCGCGTTTATACAAGAGATCAATTATTAGTAACAGGTTATTTAGATGGAGAAGAAATTAGTTTTATCGTAAATCACTGGCCATCGCGTTCAGGTGGAGAGAAAAGAAGTAGCCCTTATCGTGAAGCAGCGGGTCGTTTAAATAGACAAATTATTGACTCGTTATACAAAATCAATCCAAATGCTAAGGTAATTACAATGGGAGATTTGAATGACGGTCCAATGAATAAAAGTGTGAAAAAAGAATTAGGCGCTAAAGGGAAAAAATCAGATGTTAAAGAATTTGGCATTTACAACCCAATGGAAGAAATGTCTAAAAAAGGAATTGGGACATTAGCTTATCGAGATTCTTGGGATCTGTTTGACCAAATGATGTTAACCGAACCATTGGTAAGAAAAGAAGCAACAGGTTGGATGTATTGGAAAGCAGGAGTATATAACAAACCTTTTTTAGTTCAAAAAGAAGGTAGATGGAAAGGATATCCTTTACGAAACTCTAATGGAGTTCCAGGCTTTTCCGATCACTTCCCAGTGTATGTGTATTTGATTAAAGAGGTTAGATAAATAAAAGATAGTAAATTTAAAAAGGTTAGTTGGTAACAAAAATTACAGCTAACCTTTTTTCTTTTTTGTAACTTTACCTTTTAATTTGTAAAAGATGAAAATTCAAAAGCCGTTCAATTTGAACCAATGGATTGAAGAAAACCGCCATTTGTTGCAACCACCCGTTGGAAATAAAACCATTTACGACGAAACATCGGAAGATTATATCGTGATGATTGTGGGCGGACCCAATGCCAGAAAAGATTACCATTACAACGAAACGGAAGAATTATTTTACCAATTGGAAGGTGAAATCACTATTTTCATTCAAGAAGAGGGAGAAAAGAAAGCGATGCAATTAGGTCCAGGTGATATGTATTTACATCCGGCCAAAACACCGCATTCGCCATCAAGAACTGCGGGTTCGGTTGGTTTAGTAATCGAAAGAAAACGCGCTGGAAAAGGATTTACCGATGGTTTACTTTGGTATTGCGATACTTGCAACAACAAATTACACGAAGTCTATTTCGAGTTACACGATATTGAAAAGGATTTTCTACCGCATTTCCAAGAGTTTTACAGTTCTGAAGAAAAAAGAACGTGTCAAAAATGTGGTACTGTAATGGAAACGAATTCGAAGTTTACAAAAAAATAATGCAGTAACACAAAGTTCCACAAAAGTTTTCACAAAGTCTCGCAAAGGAATCTGTGAAAATCAAGGAAATTAGAAGCGAAAAAAACAATTTAAAGATTTAGTCTTTGTGTTCTTTGTGCCTTCATTGTGAATCTTTGTGGTTAAAATTTTAAAATACAATAACATCTGCCGAGTTAAAATATATTTTTTACCTTTGCATAAATCTAACAAAAACCGAATAAAAAGTTATAAAATGATATCAGAAGCAGCAGTTCAATTTGGTATGCAAGAAGCATTGCAACAACTAGGAATTAAAGAAATTAACGAAGGAACGTCAACAGGTTCAAAATGGTTTTCTAACGGAAAAATCATTGAATCGTATTCACCAGCAACAGGTGAGTTAATTGGAAAAGTAAAATCTTCAACCAAAGAAGATTATGAAACCGCAATGCAAGCAGCAACTGAAGCTTTCAAGACTTGGCGTTTGATGCCAGCTCCAAAAAGAGGAGAAATTGTGCGTCAAATGGGAGAAGAATTACGTAAACATAAAGAAGCGTTAGGGAAATTAGTGTCTTTTGAAATGGGTAAATCGTATCAAGAAGGTCTTGGAGAAGTTCAGGAAATGATTGACATCTGTGATTTTGCAGTAGGTTTATCACGTCAATTACACGGATTAACGATGCATTCAGAACGTCCAATGCACAGAATGTATGAGCAATGGCATCCGTTTGGAGTGGTTGGAATCATTTCTGCTTTCAACTTCCCAGTAGCGGTTTGGTCTTGGAACACGATGTTAGCTTGGATTTGTGGTGATGTTTGTATTTGGAAACCAAGTTCAAAAACGCCTTTATGTGGTGTGGCTTGTCAAAATATTATTCAAACGGTATTAGAAAGAAACAATTTACCAGAAGGAATCAGTTGTTTAGTGGTTGGTAACGAGTCTGGAGATTTAATCAATAACGACAAACGTATTCCATTAGTATCGTTTACAGGTTCTACCAGAATTGGTCGTCACGTATCAAAAACGGTGGCTGAGCGTTTTGGAAATACTATCTTAGAATTAGGTGGAAACAACGCGATTATCGTTTCTAAAGAAGCCGATTTATCAATGGTATTGGTAGGAGCCGTATTTGGAGCAGTAGGAACAGCGGGGCAACGTTGTACATCAACTCGTAGATTGATTGTTCACGAAAGTGTGTACGATAAAACATTAGACGTATTAGCAAAAGCTTATGCACAGTTAAAAATTGGAAATCCATTAGATGCTAACAATCACGTGGGACCACTTATTGATAAAGGTGCGGTTCAAGATTACTTAAACGCTATCGAAAAAGCAAAAGCAGAAGGCGGAAGAGTAATTGTAGAAGGTGGCGTTTTAGAAGGAAAAGGATACGAAAGCGGTTGTTACGTAAAACCATGTATCATTGAAGCTAAAAACGAGTTCGAAATCGTGCAACACGAAACTTTTGCTCCAGTTTTATATGTAATGAAATACAGTACAATTGAAGAAGCTATCGAAATGCAAAATGCAGTTCCTCAAGGATTATCGTCTTCTATCTTTACTAACAACATGAGAGAAATGGAATTATTCCTTTCGGCTGCGGGTTCTGATTGTGGTATTGCTAACGTAAACATTGGAACTTCTGGTGCTGAAATTGGTGGTGCTTTTGGTGGTGAAAAAGAAACTGGCGGTGGCCGTGAATCAGGTTCTGATGCATGGAAAGCTTACATGAGAAGACAAACTAACACCATTAACTACGGAACAGATTTACCGTTAGCTCAAGGTATTCAATTTGATTTGTAATAGTAAGTGATTAGTGAAAAGTAATTAGTGACTAGTTACTTTTTGGATATATAAAAACCCTGCAATTGCAGGGTTTTTTGTTGTTCTATTTTGCGGGCACGGAAAAAATTTCCGCGCTATCGAGGTTTTTTAATTTCTACCGTGACATTTTTTATATTTTAACCCACTTAAACAAAAACATGGATCATTTCTTTGTATTTTCTTTGAAGTAAACTCAGCTACTTTTTCCTTATAAATCTCTTTGTAATAAGTTTTGTCAATATATTGTGCCCAACTTTCATCTAATGCAATATAATCACCATCATATTTTTCAATACCTTTTTTAAGGTGAAATCCTAAATAACACATTTCATTGTCAGCCTTATAGAATTTACTAAATTTAATCCTTCTTTTTATGTAATCGGTAAAATCATCAGGCTTTGGTAAATATTTTAGTAAAATTTCTAAATCGAAAATATTTACAGACACCGGAAGTTCTTCAGTTTTATTTCCTAATAAAATATGAACTTGATGCGAAATGCCTGGATAATTATCGAGTACAATTGTTACAATATGTACATCAGAAAGTTTGCTAATTTTATCTTCAAAATTTTCATATTCAGTTAAGAAAATAAAGTTTGAATTATCGATTAAACATTGTTTACAAATATTTCCTTGTTCGTAAGCATCTTGAACCGCTTTTTTGAAATCATCTTTTATTGATTCAATATTTCCTTGTTTTGAAAGAGCTGTTAATTTTTTAGATTTAATCTGAAATATTATAGCTTTATCATTATGTAATGCCAAAACATCTATATCTGAAACCGTTTCAGTTTTGTTTTTTTTTATAATAACATTTTGATAAATATTAGATTTCCCAAAAACTGGTTCTAACATTTTTGTTGTTAATTCTTCTGCAATATCACCTCTGTTCTTTAGGGCTATTTTTTTATAATTAGCATCTTGAAGCATCCAATAAAAAGGACTTTCATATAATGATTCTGAAATTGAAAATGAACTTGGAATAAAATAGCAGTCATCTTTTATTTTGATGATTGGTTTTTCAGAAAATATATTAAAATCTCCTAAATAATTAAAATCTGTATTGTTTTTTAATGAAATATCAGTAGTTAGACAATTTAAAATGTTTTCAAAATGAGGATCGTTTTTGGTGATTTCAATTTTGGATAAACAAAAAATATTTAATACTTGCTCATAGTCAGAAATGGCTTTTAACAATTTTCTATTATTTAGTTTATTTTGCAAATTATCTTTGATGTTGTCATAAAATTTTTCAAATAAGTCTACATCAAATTCTTTATTTGCTAAAAACCATTCTTTGTCATATTTATATTTTTCGCTTGAAAGTTTTTTATATTGAACATCATAAGCGCCAGTTCCAGAATAAATCATTGTTTCTTGAAGGAAAGGACCATTTGAAAACATTTCATAAATGTCTAGTTTCTCGAGAGGATTAATATTTTTTAATCCTTCTAAAAAAGTAAAATGGAGATTATCCATTAATGTATAAACCTCTTCAAAATTGTTTTGTAATTCGTCTTCGCTTTCAATAAATTTATCTTTTTTGATATTTTTTAGCCACAAACCAATTAAAAATGATAATTCTTTATCGTTTAAATGTTCTCTAACATTTTTTGAAAACAAATTATCTATAGTACCACAAAAATCTCTTAATACAATTAATGATAAAATATAAATAAAAGAATATGATTTTGTTAGCTCGTTAAGTCTGTTTAAAATATCTTTTTTACTCATTTTTGGTGTAAAATTTGGCTAACTTGTTTAAAGACGATATAAAGTAGCGCATATACACTTAAATATAGATAGATTGGCGCTACTCAAAAGCGTATAGGTGTTTCAAATATAGCTATATATTTTTATTAATTGCATTCCGTGCCCACAATTCACTTCCAAAACTCACTCCTCCACAAGCTCCAAATCCACCATAATATGACCAGTATATTTAGAGCCAGCTATTTCAAAAAAAGCTTTTTTAGACAAATCAATTTCGCGACCTTTAGTAAACGGGCCACGATCGTTGATGGTAACTATAACTGATTTTTGATTTTTGGGATTCGTCACTTTTACTTTTGTGCCAAATTTTAAAGTTTTGTGTGCGGCAGTTAGTTTGTTGTTGTCAAATTTTTGTCCGCTGGCGGTTCTTCTACCGTTAAACTTATCGTGGTAATAAGAAGCGTGTACGTTGGTTTTAAAGGGTTTTAATGCAACGGCTAGTGTGTCAACCAAAATACTATCTTTGGGTTGAATACTGTCCAAAAAAACAGCTTTTCTGTTTAGTTTCTCAGGAAACGAAACAGAAAAGCTGCTAGCTATAGTGAGCAGAAATAAAAGCGCTATGGAATACATGTAATATTTCACAAGAATGAATTTCTGCAAGTAAAACAAAAGTGGTGCCAAAAACTAGTTGAACCAACTAGCCCAAGGCAAACGCGATAAAATTAAAACCAAACCAATGGTATAGAAAACCGCAATTTTCTTGTATTTCCCATTGTGACTTTCTTCTTTTTTGTGTTTTGACCAGCCAATAGTAATCACTGCCAAAGCAATAATATTAATTAGTGGATGCTCCAAAGAAGTTAAACGTAAATCTTTGTCACCCATATTTCCTAAGGCATCAAAACCAAGTGGTGAAACAAAGTACAAGATGAATCCAATTAACAATTGCATGTGCGATAAAATCATCGCAAACAGAGAGATTCTCAAATCTTTAGCAGCGAAAAAACGCTTGCTAACTAAACCTGAAATAGCATTAACGGCTGCAAAAAACAAAACAGCTAATACAATATAAGCAAAAACAGAATGCGCGGTTTGAAGTGCTGTGTACATAAAATTAGTTTTAAAGTTGATTCTTACAAAGATATAAAAATTATTTACGAAAAAACCAAATATGTTGGGAAGTGGTTTAAACCAATAAAATCAAACTAACGCGTATTCGTATCCAAAAACTGCTGAATCAAGAAAGAAGTAGAACTGTCGTGAGAACTTACGGTGTTACTTTTAATCTCATCCAAAATAGTAGTAGCCAATTTTTTGCCCAATTCAACGCCCCATTGGTCATAACTATAAATGTTCCAAATGATGCCTTGAACGAAAATTTTGTGTTCGTAAAGCGCCAATAATTTACCTAAACTTTCAGGTGTTAATTGGTCAATTAAAAGGGTGTTGGACGGTTTATTTCCTTCGAATACTTTGTATGGAATTACTTTTTCATTGGAAGAAGTAGCTTGGTTTCGAATAGCTTCTTCCGAAATTCCCATTAATAAGGCTTCAGTTTGTGCGAAGAAATTGGACATTAATTTTTGATGATGCAACAATTCTCCATGCAATGATTGCTTAAATCCAATAAAATCAACTGGAATTAATTTGGTTCCTTGATGCAACAATTGGAAGAAAGCGTGTTGCGAATTACTTCCAGGTTCGCCCCAAATAATCGTTCCTGTTTGGTAATCTACAGGATTTCCGTTTCTATCAACACTTTTTCCGTTACTTTCCATAACGGCTTGTTGCAAATACGGAACTAATTTTTGTAAATACTGCGAATAGGGAATAATAGCTTCAGTTTCAGCACCAAAAAAGTTGTTGTGCCAAACACTAATCAATGCTAAAATTACGGGTAAGTTCTCATGAAATTTAGCAGTTTGAAAGTGCGAATCCATTTTTTGAGCTCCCAATAACAATTGTTCAAAATTGGAATAACCAATACTCAAAACCAAAGATAATCCAACCGCACTCCACAAAGAAAAACGACCACCAACCCAATCCCACATAGGGAAAATGTTGGTTTCATGAATGCCAAATTCCGTTGTTTTTTCGATATTCGTAGAAACGGCCACAAAATGTTGGGCAATAGCTTCTTGATTTCCAAACTGCAAAAACCATTTCTTGATAGTTTCCGCATTGGAAAGTGTTTCTTGCGTTGTAAATGTTTTAGAAACTACCACAAATAATGTAGTTTCAGGATTCAATTTTTTTAGAATTTCTGCAACATGATCACCATCGATATTGGATACAAAATGCACATTCAAATGATTCTTGTAAAATTGTAGTGCTTCCACTGCCATAGCCGGACCTAAATCGGAGCCACCAATGCCAATATTTACAATATCGGTAAAAGGTAAGTTGGTAAATCCTTTCTTTTCGCCCGAAATGATGCTTTCAGAAAATGTTTTAATTTTATTTTTAACTGCTGCAATTTCAGGGATGATATTTTCAGTAGTTCTTAATGCAGTATGTAAAACCGCTCTACCTTCAGTTTCATTGATTTTTTCACCTTGAAATTGCATTTGGATGGCTTTTTTTAGATCGGTTTCTTCAGCTAATTCCAATAATAATTGGAAAGTTTCTTCGGTGATTTTATTCTTCGAATAATCCAATAAAAAATCTTCCCATTGCAAATGAAACGCATTTACACGGTTTGGATTTTCAACAAAAAGCGATTGCAAACTTCGGTTTTGTAAAAGTTTGTAGTGGGATTGTAATTTTTCCCACGATTTCGTTTTCGTTGGATTGATTGAAGGTAATGCCATTTAGTTTTTGAATGTTACTTTTAAAATACTGTCTAATTCCTGCTTAAATGGTTTTATATGTTCCACATATTTTTTTCTGTCAGCTTCATCCATGGGTTCTGCATTAGGTAATTGTAAGCGAAGCGGATCCACTTGCACGCCATTTTTCCAAAAACGGTAGCAAACGTGCGGACCTGTTGCTAAACCAGTACTTCCTACTAAGCCAATAGTTTGTCCTTGCGTTACATATTGACCGTTTCTTACCAAAATTTTTGACATGTGTAAATATTGTGTAGAATAGGTGCTGTTGTGTTTTACTTTAACATAATTTCCGTTTCCTGCTGTATAACCTGTTCGTTCTACGGTTCCTGAAGCGGTTGTTTTAATTGGTGTTCCATGAGCTGCTGCATAATCGGTTCCGTTATGTGCTTTCCATCTTCCTTGAACAGGATGAAAACGACGTGGTGAAAATCTGGAAGAAATTCTAAAATAATCTAGAGGTGCTTTTAAGAACATACTTTTTAAAGCCTTTCCTTCTTCATCGTAATAGCTGGCTTCTTTCTGGTTGTCTTTTAATTTATAAGGAAATGCGTAAAAATCTTTTCCTCTATGTTGAAAATAAGTCGATTCAATGCGGTCAATTCCCACATAAATAGAATCTTCGATAAATTTTTCATAAAGGGTAACAGCAAATTTATCGTCTTTCTGAATCTTGAAGAAGTCAATAGAATAGGCATAAACGTTAGCTAATTTGGGTGCTAAACCAGCACTTACTCCAGCTTTTTCTAGCGTAACAGATAAGGAGCCTTCAATTTCAGCTGCAATAGTTCTTTTTTTGATGGTAACAGGTTTTTCTTTATTTTGAACACTAACACCATTACGTAAATCAATGACAGTATAATGTATTTGATCTTTTATGTATACAAATTGTTGTAGTTTTTTAGGATTGTTTTTGTCGAAAAATAAAAGATACGGTTTGCCTGCTTTAATTCCTCTTAAGTTGAAAGAATCTTTTACTTTTTCAGTTAATTGATGCACATTCATACTATCTGGTAACTGATAATTTTGCAGCATTTTACCAAAAGTATCACCTGATTTTATGGTGTCTTTAACAACTTTGAATTCGTTGAAAATAATTCCAAATTCTTTTATAATCGGTTCCACAACTATTGGCGCTTCAGTAGTTGTTTCCTTTTCTTCTTTTTTATTACAAGAAATAAATATGCTTAATGATACTAGTAGAACTAAATATTTCAATTTTTTGTCTTTTTCAAATTTTACAATCCTTCACCCCAGTTTTCAATTTCTTCTTTGGTCCATAGTTCTGGAAAGAAAATTCGTTTTTGGTATTTGGGTAACATGTATTTTTTCCAATCACTTCCACCAGTTGCTTCATGATTTCCTGGCGTACTTTCTATGTATTTTTTGGCTGTGTTGAAATGTCCCATTACCCAAGTAATATTAATGGTATAATCTAAATGACGCATAGCCGCAACAAGTTCAGGATTTTTTTGGTCTACTTCAGGAATTTCTTTGAATTTACGCCATAAATTAATGGTGTTGTATTCTTCCATAAACGTTAGGAAAGTAGCCTTGTATTTTTTTTCAAAAGCTTGAATTAAATAGGATTTCTCTCCTGTTTTATGATCTTTTCCAGCAGCTTGCCAATACAAATGTTCGAAAGCGTGTTCGTATGGCGTATTTCTATCAATTGTTGCTCTAAAGCGATTATCGATTAGGTTAATCAAATCAGTAGAAGCAAATTCAATTAAACGGTATTGCGCACTTTGGAAGCCGCTTGCTGGTGTTAGTGTGTTTCTAAATTTCAAATATTGATCCACTTCCATGCCATCAGTCATAATGTTGAATGATGTGGTTAACATATCAAAATAACGACTAATTCTTCCAAGTTTTTCAGTAAAATAGGGAGTTGAAGGTTTTTCGGTATGACACAATTGGTCAATTTCCCACAAAATCATTTTGAAAATCAACTCATTCACTTGATGGTACATGATAAAAACCATTTCATCAGGTAAAGTGGTGCGCTGAATTTGCAAGTTCAACAAAGCATCGGTTTGTATATAATCCCAATAGGTTATTGGTTTTGACCATAACAAACCTTCTAAGTGTGTTGCTGTACTTTGGTTAATTGCTTTGAATTTGTCATCTAATTGTTGCAATTGGCCTTGCAAATCTTGCGTCATTTCCATTATTCTACTTTTACTTTAAACGAATGTTTTAAACCTTTGAAAGCTTCTAAATCGGCTTTTAAAGAACCAACGGCTAAACTTGCTTTTAAACGAACTGGAATTTTATTATCATCATCTGAAATCCAAACGGTTAAGCTTTCCTCTTCTTTAAAAACACGACCCGCTTGTACATAAGGTCTAAAAACCATACATGAAATTTTTCCAAATTTAGTTTTTATATCTTCTCTACCAATAAATTTTAACTTAAACTTTGTGGTTTCATTGTCAAAAAACATGTCGATTGCAATGGATTCACCTACGTTAAGTTTGTCAATTTTTGGATGATTACGAAGATAGTAAAACGAAGATACAATATCTTGAACATTTTCGGGTACTGAAAACGTTTTTTCTGTTTTGTGCTTGTAGTCTTTCACTAAAACCGTGTTGTTTTTTTGATCAAAAAAGCCTTCTTGATTTTTAGTGTAACCTCCCTCGTCAATTTTTCTGATGAAATGATAGGGTTTTCCAGTTTCTTTATCGAAATAACTTTGGTAATCGTCTTCCACTTTAAAGAAGAATTTTGCCATACCAACGGTCCAGCCTTTTCCAACAACATGATGGACTTTTTTATTGTTTTTTACGGCTTCTTTAATTTCAACTGATGCATAACCGGCATTGATAACGCCATAGTGAATGCGAAGTTTGAACCATTCACCAGTAGTAAAAGCGTCTTCCTTTTTTACAAAAGAATTGGTAGTAATAAATACCAAAAGTAAAAGTGCTATTCTTTTCATAATGATCTCTTTTGTAATGAGAATACAATTTCTGTTCCAAAAATACTAAACAAAAAAACCCAGTCAAAATTAATGACTGAGTTTTTATGTTATTAACCAACCAAAAACTATAAATTATGAAAAATTTATTGCTCCACAAGGCAAACTACCTCCTTGTTTTGCGAGTGCAAAGGTATAACTGTTTTTGAATTATTGTTAGTAAAATACAAACTTTAACATTTTTTTATCAAAAATAGCGGTTTTTGCACCCTGTTGGTTGATGATTGTTTAATGAAAATTCAATTTTATAGTGTTCCTCTCAAAGCTTGCTCACGTTCAATCGATTCAAAAAGGGCTTTAAAGTTACCTGCGCCAAAGCCTTTGGCACCCATTCTTTGAATAATTTCGAAGAAAAGGGTTGGACGATCTTCAATTGGCTTAGTGAAAATTTGTAACAAATAACCTTCTTCATCAGCATCAATCATGATTCCAAGTTTTTGCAATTCGTTGATATCTTCTTTAAATTTCGACATATGATCTTTCAAACGCTCTGGAATGGCATCGTAATACGCTTGTGGTGGCGTACTTAAAAACTCAATTCCTCGTGCTCGCATTTCTGCTACTGTTTTTATGATATCATCAGTTGCAACAGCTATATGTTGTACGCCTTCATCTTCATAAAAGTCTAAATATTCTTCGATTTGAGAACGTTTTTTTCCATGAGCAGGCTCGTTAATAGGGAATTTGATTCTTCCATTTCCATTACTCATTACTTTAGACATCAATGCTGAATATTCTGTAGTAATTTGTTTGTCGTCGAATGAAAGGAAATTTACAAACCCCATTACATCTTCAAACCATTTAACAGCTTCATTCATTCTATTCCAGCCTGTATTTCCAACCATATGATCGATATACTTTAATCCTACTGGTTCTGGATTGTAGTCTGATTTCCATTCGCTATACCCTGGTAAAAAGATGCCGTTATAATTTTTGCGTTCAACAAATACAAAAACGGTTTCACCATAAGCGCCATAAATACCTGCACGTACTACTTCTCCGTTTTCATCTTTTTCAACCACTGGTTCAAAGTAAGATTTAGCACCACGTTTTGTAGTTTCCTCGTATGATTTTCTAGCGTCTTCCACCCAAAGAGCAATTACTTTTACGCCATCACCATGTTTTTTTACATGCTCGCCAATAGGAGAATCACTTTTTAATGCAGTAGTTAATACCAAGCGAATTTTATCTTGTTTCAAAACATAAGAAGCTCTGTCTTTTACTCCAGTTTCTAAACCAGCATAGGCTAATGATTGAAAGCCAAATGCTGTTTTGTAAAAGTGAGCCGCTTGTTTAGCATTACCTACATAAAGCTCTACATAATCTGTTCCTAACAAAGGTAAGAAGTCTTGTGCTCCTTCAAATATTTTTTCTAATCCGTATTCTACTGATTTTATTTCTGTACTCATAATTTCTGTTTTTTTTAATTGATAACTTCAACTGAATCGATGATTGTAGAATCGGATTCTATATAAAAATCCTCAAAATCCTCAAAATCATCTTCATAAATTATTGTGTTTTCGTAGTTTCTCTGGTTTTTTACTTCATCAAAGATTTCTTTGAATTTGTCAGCAAAATTTATTTGGTAAACAAACAAAGCGAAAGCAAAAATCAGAATATACAATCCGTTTAAGGAAACTGAAATAATGTTTAATATTTTACCAATAGTTACATTTTTGTAGCTCTGTACTGAAAATTCATCAGGGTGTTTTTGATATTCATTAGAGCTGTTGATTGCTAAAACCAAACCAATAATACTCATGACTAATGCTGCAATTATAAAAAATCCGCAACAACATCCTAAAAACAGTGTTACTAAACTTATAATTCCTAAAATTAAAGAAGCCGGATCAGCTGAAAGTTTTCTTTTGTTCATTAATATTTTTTTAATTAAATTATTCTAACCAAGACAAATAGTAGTTGTCATCGGCAATTTTCATAGCTTCTTCTGTAACCATTAACGGTTTGAAAGTATCTACCATTACGGCTAACTCTTGTGTTTCTGTTTTTCCAATACTTCTTTCTGCTGCTCCAGGGTGTGGTCCGTGTGGAATTCCCGCTGGATGCAATGAAATATGCCCAGCTTCAATATCATTCCTACTCATGAAATCACCATCAACATAATACAACACTTCATCTGAATCTATATTACTGTGATTGTATGGAGCTGGAATTGCTTCAGGATGGTAATCGTATAAACGCGGAACAAACGAACAAATCACGAAAGCATCGGTTTCAAAAGTTTGATGTACTGGTGGCGGTTGATGAATTCTTCCAGTTATAGGCTCAAAATCATGAATGGATAAAGCATACGGATAGTTGAAACCATCATAACCTACTACATCAAAAGGATGCGTAGCGTAAACCATTTCAATAATTTCGTCTTTTTTCTTGACTTTGATTATGAAATCTCCTTTTTCATTGTACGTTTCTAGTTCTTCAGGTCTACGAATATCTCTTTCGCAAAAAGGGGAATGTTCCAATAGTTGTCCAAACCAATTACGGTATCTTTTTGGTGTGTAAATTGGTCGATGCGATTCTACTATGAACAAACGATTGTCTTCCGTGTCAAAATCTATTTTGTAGATAATTCCTCTAGGAATAATTAAATAATCACCGTATTTGAAATCTAAATTTCCATAAATAGTTCGCAATTTTCCAGAACCTTTATGAATAAATAGCATTTCATCGGAATCAGTATTTTTATAAAAATAATCGGTTGTAGATTGTTTAGGTGCTGCTAATGCAATATGACAATCGCTATTGGTCAATACAATTTTTCTACTTTCTAAGAAATCATTTTCTGGACTCACTTGAAATCCTCTCAATCGGTAGGATTGAATGTTGTTTTCTTTGGCAATTTTTGGAGCCACGCTATATTGGGCACGAATGGCTTTTACTTGTGTTGGACGATGTTCGTGATACGAGTTGGTTGACATACCATCAAAACCAACGGTACCAAAAAGCTGCTCGTAATACAAATCACCATTGGGTTTACGAAACTGAATGTGTCGCTTGTGTGGAATTTTTCCTAATTTATGATAAAACGGCATAGTGTTTTGTTTTTAAGTTTATAGATACACTGAAAAGTTTCAGTATTGACTAACCATAACAAAATCAACTCATTCCGGATTTCTCTTGATGAGGTATTTGAGAAGGATAAGTAAGTTGTCCCACTTTTTCATTAGACAAATATCGTAATTTTTTTTGATTTTTTAAAACCAAAAGCCCAAACTAATCCAAGTGAAGTGATTGCGAGTTTCAGGTGACCATGAATGTTTAATTTCTAATGGGCCAATAAGGGAATCAAAACCATATCCAAAACCGTAGCCTGTGTATCTGGGTTTGTTAATCCAATTATCCACAGACTCAAAAATTCTATTACCAATGTTGGCAAAATTACCAGTAAAGTTAATGTGATGTTTTCTGTAGATTTCATAATCTATGGTCGAGCTAACTTTTACGTAACTATCACCAACAACACTAATAAAATCATAACCATAGAAGGGACGAAAGTTGTTTAAATTGGCAAAACCATAACCACCAAGCGCAAAATCAAAATAATTTACCGACTGTTCCCCAATAGAAAATCCGCCTTCTGTTTGAAGTTTTAAGGTGAATTTTTTATAAAAAGTTTTTGCAACTCCAAAATCAGCTTTGGCAATGGTAAATCTTTCAAAATCGTTACTGTAATTTGAAGAATATATGAATGATTTTAAATCACCATTAAAATACCAACCCTTCTTTGGAAAATACTTTTTATCAAAGGAGTCATATTTCATGTAGCCATAAATTGAAAAATAATCACTGTTTTCAAATATGGGTCTTGTATTTTCTAGAGTTTCTGAAGAAATTTTCAGATGTTTAAGTTCAATTCCTGCGCCAATAGAAAATTTTTGAGCAAAAATAGTTTGCATATAGGCTTGATTGGTAAAATCAGAGTAATCAATATTAATTGAATTTAATTCGAGATCAGAAAATGTAACGCCGTTGTTAAAATCATTTTGAACATTTCTATTAAAACCTGTATATCTAGAATTGAATCCAAAACTCCAATAAAACCCATTATCTATGTAGTAATTTAAGTTGTAACGAATATTGTCTCCAACTACGAAATCAAGCGATATAACATCGTTTTTTGCAAAAATCTTATTCTTAGTAAAATTTATTAAAAGACCACTTTTGAAAAGTTCGTCATAATGCAGTCCGAGTTTTAAAAACGTAGTGCTTTTCTTTTCTTTTAAATCCAAAATTAGTTTTTCGCCGTCTTCATTTCTTTCAAAATCATAATAAATGGATTGAAAACTCTGAGAAGCATTCAAATTATTCATGCCTTTTTCAAAGGTTGCAAAACTTATTTTGTTATCAGGTTTAAATTTTAATTTACCAATTACATAGGAACGAGTAAAATTCGTTAAGTTGTTAATTTGAATGTGTTTTATATAGATGGAATCAACATTTTTTACTTGAAAATTTCTTGGTTCAATATGATTTTTTTCTTGAATGTATTTAATTTTTTGTAAATCATCTATTAACTTGTTTGCTGCATTAACTCCTTTGCTAACAATAGCTTTTCCTCTATCAAAGGAAACCACAGTAAAACCTTTAATGTCAGGTTTGATGTATAAATCGGTTTGGCCAATTTTATTTCCCATTTTTTCAATCATGTTGTAATTGGCAATTTGGGTAAGCATTCCGGTAGCTCCTTTTAGTTCTTCTCTAGATTTTAATCCATCTTGTACATCTACGCCAATGATAATTGTTGCGCCCAATCTTCTTACTTCTTCTATTGGATAGTTATTTACTACTCCGCCATCAATTAGAAGTTCGCCATCAATTTCTACTGGGTTGTATAGTGTTGGTAAGGCACCGCTTGCTAACATGCTTTGCGGAAGCACTCCTCTGTTAAGAATGATTTCTTTACCTGTTTCTATGTTTGTAGCAATACAGAAAAAAGGAATGGGTAAATCGTTAAAATTTTTAATATGACTTACGTGTTTGGTTAACCTTGAAAGTAAGTTGTAGTTATACATTCCTTTAGAAAGTGCAGAAGGAAGTCCGAGTTTAAAACCATCAAACGGAAGGGTTAGTGCGTAAATTTCATCATTTCTTTTTTGGTAGAAATTTTTAGAATCACGCGGCGTAAAATCTTGTAAAAGTGCATCAACATCAACATGAGAAAAAATAGAATCCAATTGTTTTCCTGAATAACCCGATGCATATAATCCGCCAATTACAGCGCCCATACTGGTTCCGCCAATGTAATCAATCTTTATTCCTAACGAATCAATTACTTTAAGCACGCCAATATGCGCCAAACCTTTGGCACCTCCACCACTCAGAACTAGTCCAATTTTTGGAGTTTTATCTGGGTTCACAGGTTCTTGTCCTAAGCTGATTTGGGTAAAAATTAGTAGGCTTATCAACAAGAAAAGTTTTTTCATTAGGTTTTTGAGTTATTTTCTTTGTAAAAGTCGGAAATTTTTTTGGCTTTTGAAAGTCCAATTATCGCAGCTATCTCATTTTCAGTAGCATTTTGCAATCTTTTAACACTTTTAAAATGTTTCATTAATGTAATCATCGTTTTTTCGCCAATGCCAGGAATGCTCTCTAAGCTGTTTGTCAAAGCTGATTTACTTCGTTTATCACGATGATGCGTGATTCCAAATCGATGCGCTTCGTTTCGTAAGAATTGAATAATTTTCAAAGTTTCCGATTTTTTATCCAAGTACAACGGTGCCGAATCACCAGGATAATAAATTTCTTCCAAACGTTTTGCAATTCCAATAATGGCAATTTTTCCACGCAAACCTAAATCATCCAAACTTTTTAGAGCCGAAGATAACTGTCCTTTTCCGCCATCAATAATAATCAATTGTGGTAAGGATTGATTTTCGTCTAACATCCGTTTGTATCTTCGATACACCACTTCTTCCATCGAAGCGAAATCATTTGGACCTTCAACGGTTTTGATATTAAAATTGCGGTAATCTTTCTTACTCGGTTTCCCGTCTTTAAACACTACACAAGCCGCAACGGGATTAGTTCCTTGAATGTTTGAATTATCAAAACATTCAATATGCCTTGGTTCCTCAGACAAGCGTAAATCTTTCTTCATTTGTGCCATAATGCGATTCGTGTGTCGATCTGGATCTACAATTTGAATCTGCTTCAATTGGTCTAATCTATAAAACTTCGCATTACGCTCTGATAAATCTAGAATTTGTTTTTTATCGCCTAATTGTGGTACGGTGACTTTGATGTTTTCGCCCAAATCAATTGGAAAAGGAACTACAATTTCTCGTGCATTTAAATGGAAACGTTCACGCAATTCTACAATCGCTAATTCTAATAATTCTTCGTTAGTTTCGTCTAATTTTTTCTTTAATTCCAAAGTATGGGAACGTACAATAGCTCCATGCGAAATCTGTAAAAAATTCACATACGCCATCGTTTCATCAGAAACAATAGAAAACACATCCAAATTAGAAATTTTCGGATTCAAAATAGTAGAACGCGATTGATAATTTTCTAAAATCGCTATTTTTTCTTTGATTTTTTGCGCTTCTTCAAATTTCATTTCCATCGCCAAATCAGCCATTAATTTCTTGAAATCTTTCAAACTTTCTTTGAAATTTCCTTTTAAAATTTGACGAATTTTTTCGATTTGAGATTGATAGTCTTCCAAAGATTGATACCCTTCACATGGGCCTTTGCAATTGCCAATATGATATTCTAAACAGACTTTAAATTTACCTGAATCGATATTCGCTTTTGATAAATCATAATTGCAAGTTCGTAATGGATACAACTCTTTAATCAAATCCAAAATTGTGTGAACAGTTTTAAAACTGGTATAAGGTCCAAAATACTCTGAACCATCTTTTATCATTTTTCTAGTAGAAAATATTCTTGGAAATCGTTCGTTTTTGATGCAAATCCAAGGATAGGTTTTATCATCGCGAAGCAACACATTATAGCGCGGTTGTAACTTTTTTATCAGATTATTTTCTAATAACAAAGCGTCGGTTTCTGTAGGAACAACAATGTGTTTTATGGCAACAATTTTCTTAACTAAAACCGATGTTTTATAATTGTCGTGGTTCTTAGTAAAATATGATTGGACACGTTTTTTTAAGTTTTTGGCCTTTCCAACATATAAAATCTTCCCATCTTTATCATAATATTGATACACACCCGGATTATCAGGCAAGGTTTGGATTTGAAGTTCTAATGGTGTTTGCATTTTTTTGGAAAAGGGTAAAGAACAAAGATAAGAGATTTGTTTTAATTGGCACACGGATGATACGGATGCATTACAACGCTGATTTTATCAGATTTTATAAACTTTGTGAAATTTTCAATTTCTTAAATCTGTGTTCCAATAAAATCTTGATTTTTGAACTTGATTTTGTTCTTGTTCTTGAACTTTTCGTATTTTTAACACCTTAGAATCAAACCAATGACAGCATCTAAACCGCTTACGATACTTAAAGAAACCATTTTAGCTGGCGAAAGTAAGACCATTAATATGGAAATTGCCAAGTTGCATACCATGAATAAATTAAAAATTCCAATCATTGTGGAACGTTCAAAAACAGATGGACCAACGGTTTTGTTTTGCGCTGGATTGCACGGTGATGAAATTAACGGAACTGAAATCGTTCGTCAGTTAATTGTTCAAAAAATCAACAAGCCAAAAATTGGAACCATTATTTGTATTCCTATCATCAATATTTTTGGCTTTGTGAACAAAACACGCGAATTTCCAGATGGTCGAGATTTGAATCGTGTTTTCCCAGGAAGTAAAACAGGTTCTTTGGCGAGTAGATTTGCTTATCATATTCTGAAAGAAATAATTCCGCATGTAGATTATACAATCGATTTTCATGCTGGCGGTGCCAGTCGATTTAATGCACCACAAATTCGAATTGTTCCAGAAAATCAAGAGTTGAAACAACTTTCGGATATTTTTAATGCACCATTTACTTTGTATTCCAAAAATATTTCTGGTTCTTTTCGAAGTGCTTGCGATAAATTAGGTGTGAAAATGTTGCTTTTTGAAGGTGGAAAATCTTTGGATTTAAATGATGCCATTACGCAGGAAGCTATTGAAGGAACCAAACGATTTTTAGCGCATTTGGACATGTTGAATCCAAGAAAAAAAGTGATTTTTTCCGAGCGAAAACCCATTTATATTGAAAAATCGAGTTGGCTACGTGCCAAGTTTTCGGGCATGTTTCATGGTGTTGCTGTAATTGGAGCTTTTGTTAAGAAAGGGGATTTATTGGCAACCATTTCTGATCCTTACGGAAAAGTAGAACACAAAGTAAAAGCGCCACATGAAGGTTATTTAATTAACGTAAATGATGCGCCATTTGTTTATCAAGGTGACGCCATTTATCATATTTCGACTCATCTAGAAAAAGAAAGCTAACAATTATCATGTTTTTTAGGAAAAAGTGTTGGTAAATTTGCCTAAAAATAGATTATGCAGTACTGGAAAAAATTATCACAATTAGAGCGAAAAAACAGAATTCAACAAGCACTTCAGGAAAATATTAGCTTTACAAAGGACATTTCATTAGGCTTTCCCGCATCCAAATTAGACGGAAAAGTGTTTTATGATGATGCTCCGTTTCTAGCTGACGCACCCACATTACAAACCTATGTTGCCAATCCGAATAACATTGGATGTCATACTTTTGGTGCATCTGAAAGTGTATTTTCTGGAACGCAAGAAATTGAGCGTGAAGTTTTAAACGTTATTGCAGTTGATATTTTTAAAGCCAAACCCAATGAATTTGATGGTTATATTGCTCCAGGCGGAACCGAAGCGAATATTCAAGCGATTTGGGTTTTTAGAAATGAATTCATGCATCAATATGACGCTAAATTGGAAGAAATTGCCATTTTAGCATCGGAAGACACCCATTATTCTATTCCAAAAGCTTCCAATTTATTACAAATTGATTGGTTGAAAATTCCAGTTGGTTTTGAAAATCGTGAAATTGATGCAGTTGCATTGGGTACTATAATTTTGGAAGCTAAAAATAAAGGAAAAAAATACTTTATTGCGGTTTCAAATCTTGGAACAACGATGTTTGGTTCGGTAGATAATCCAGAAGTTTATATTTCGGCTTTGGAAAATCAGCAAGTAATGTATCGTTTGCATATTGATGGCGCTTATGGTGGTTTTGTGTATCCGTTTAGTAATCGGGATTCAGGAATTAATTTTAATAATCCCAAAATTAGTTCTATTACGATTGATGCTCACAAAATGTTACAAGCACCTTACGGAACAGGAATTTACATTTGTAGAAAAGGTTTAATCGAAAACACATTAACCAAAGAAGCTGAATACGTAGAAGGAATGGACTTAACCCTTTGCGGTAGTCGTTCTGGAGCCAATGCCGTTGCGGTTTGGATGATTTTGTTTACCTATGGCGGACATGGTTGGTTTGAAAAAGTGAGTATTTTACAAATGCGAACCCAATTTTTATGTCAGGAATTGGATAAATTGGGAGTAAAATACTTCAGAGAACCTTTTATGAATATTGTTACTATTGATTCTAGTGATTTACCAAAAACCTTAGCTGAAAAATACCGTTTGGTTCCTCAACAACATCAAGGCGATAATAAATGGTACAAAATTGTGGTGATGGATCACGTAGAAGTCGAACATTTAACTAGCTTTGTAATGGAATTGAAAGCTGTTGGAAATGGATAAGAAATCGTTAAGGCAAAAGGCAAAAGGGGAAAGGCAAAAGTTATCTCAAGAGGAAATCGAAGACAAAAGCTTGGCTATTGCTAACCAATTGTTGCGCATGGATATCTGGGATAAATTGTATTACCATTTGTTTTTAACTATCGAAGAGCAAAAAGAAATTAATACGGAATACATGCTGCAAATTTTAGCGGGAAAAGATAAAGAAATCGTCATTTCGAAGTGTGAGTTTGAAACCTTAGGCATGACCCATTTTTTATTAACCGATAATACAAAAATCAAGAAAAACAATTACAACGTTCCCGAACCTGTTGATGGCATTGAAGTTCCTGACGTAAAAATTGATGTGGTTTTTGTGCCACTTTTAGCTTACGACAAACAAGGAAATAGAGTAGGCTACGGAAAAGGTTTCTACGATAATTTTCTAAGCAAATGTAAGCCTGAAACCATTAAAATTGGATTGTCGTTTTTTCCGCCAGAAGAAAAAATTGATGATGTTTTTGAAAGTGATGTGAAACTAGATTTTTGTGTGACTCCTGATGAGGTTATTTCTTTTTAAAATAGAAAATCAATTCAAACAATCCATAAATTGCGAGGTGAACAAAAAGGACAAATAAAGGATAAAGTAACATTGGTAGTGAGCCACCACCACTAAAATTATTGACATCAAGAAACATATACAGAAACCAAGAAGTATAAATAAGAAGAATTACTAAATTGAATTTGTAAAATTGTCGTTTTGTAATTTGCGTTTGTATTCCAAAATAGAGAATTGCTACTAAAAAACAGCAATAGAGAAAAACAAACTCATTATCTAATGGAAACATCTTACTCTTTTAGATGATCTTATTCCTCACTACCAGCAAACGCTCTTTTATTAAATACAATCAGAATTCCAACACCAGTAGAAATCGCTACATCGGCTACGTTGAAAATAGCATTGAAGAATGTAAAGTGTTTGCCGCCCCAAACAGGCAACCAAGAAGGTAAATTGCCTTCCCAAATAGGAAAATAGAACATATCTACAACTTCACCATAAAACCAAGTGCCATAAGGTTCTGCAGCAAAAGCTGTTGCCACTTGATTGTAACTGTCGTTAAAAATAACACCATAAAAAACCGAATCAATAATATTACCAACAGCTCCGGCTAAAATCAATGCAATTGCGGTAATTAGAAAGTTGGAAAGTTTTTTTCTAACGGAATCCCACAACCACCAACTAATACCAAAAACAGCAACAATTCTAAATAAAGTCAAGAAAAGTTTACCATAATCACCAGGAATTACTGCACCCCAAGCCATGCCTTCGTTCTCAATAAAATGAATACGAAACCATTCAAAAACCTTTACTTCTTCGCCCAAATAGAAGTTGGTTTTAATATAAATTTTAGAAATTTGATCTATTAAAAGTACGAGTACAACTAGTAATGAAGCCTTTTTCAGTGACATTTTTTGGTTTTTGAATTGCAAAAATAAGCAAAAATAAAGAACAAATTCAAAAATCAAGAGCAAGAACAATTTCAATCTCAAAAATCAAGAACAATTCCAAAAATTCAATTAAATGCCATAATCTGAAAATCTAAATTCTAAATCTTTATCTTTTTTCTTTTTTTGGAACACAGATTGAAGAAATTGAAGTAATCAAAAAAATCTTTGTGCCTTTGCGTCTTTGCGAGCAAAAATTATAGCACAGCGTTTCACAAAAAAAATCCAAACCCCAAAATGTATCAAAACAAATTGGAATTTGGAATTTAAAATTTGGTATTTGGTAATTAGCGTTGTAAATTCTTCGCTTCAATACTCATAGTAGCATGAGGAACGATTTTTAAACGCTCTTTATTAATTAATTTACCGGTTACTTTACAAACCCCGTAGGTTTTGTTTTCAATACGAATCAACGCATTTTTTAAATCGCGAATGAATTTCTCTTGACGAATTGCCAATTGTGAATTCGCTTCTTTGCTCATGGTTTCGCTTCCTTCTTCAAATGCTTTGAACGTTGGAGATGTATCATCTGTTCCGTTGTTTAAATCATTCATATAAGCGCTTTTGATAAGCTCTAAATCGTTTTTCGCTTTTTCTAGTTTAGCTAAAATTAATTCTTTGAATTCTGCTAAATCTGCATCTGAATATTTTAATTTTTCCTCTACCATAATTCCGTTATTTAGAAATTAATACTCTTGTTTGTAACTCATCAAACTCAATTTCCGTACCATTTTCTAATTGGTCTACAAAAATAAGTTCTTTAGTAAGCGTTTCTGATTTGATGTAACTTTCATTTGCTTTAACTGCTTTTTCAATTGTGTCGTTTTTTAACAATTGAACGTGTATTTTGTCTGTTACTTCAAAACCAGAATCTTTTCGGATATTTTGAATTCGATTCACAAGTTCTCTGGCAATTCCTTCATTACGCAATTCTTCTGAAATGGTAATGTCTAACGCTACCGTAATTCCGTTTGCATTAGCTACTAACCAACCCGGAATATCTTGTGAAGAAATCTCCACGTCTTCGGATGTTAAATTAATACTTTTTCCTGATATTTCAATGGTTAACACATTTTCTTTGTCTAATTGATTGATTTGTTCTTGAGAAAAATTCTGTATCTCTTTGGAAATCAATCCCATATCTTTTCCGAAACGCGGTCCTAATGCTTTAAAATTAGGCTTAATTTGCTTCACTAAAACGCCCGAAGCATCGTCTAATAACTCAATTTCCTTTACGTTTACTTCCGCTTTAATCAAATCAGAAATGGCTTCAATTTCTGCTTTAAAATTCTTGTCAAGTACTGGAATCATTACTCTTTGTAACGGTTGGCGTACTTTAATCATCTCCTTTTTACGAAGCGATAAAACCAATGAAGAAACCGTTTGTGCTTTCCCCATTTTGCTTTCTAATGATTTATCAACAAAGTTTTCAACCATTTTTGGAAACTCGGCCAAATGTACGCTTTCAAACGACTCAGAACCTGTAGCTTGTGTTAAATCTCTGTAAAGTTTATCCATAAAGAACGGCGCAATTGGAGCCGAAAGCTTCGCAATAGTCACCAAACAGGTATAAAGTGTTTGATACGCCGCAATTTTATCTTGTGCATATTCGCCTTTCCAGAATCTTCTTCTACACAAACGAACGTACCAGTTACTCAAGTTTTCTTGAACGAAATCGGATATAGCACGAGCCGCTTTTGTTGGTTCGTAATCTGCATACGCTTCATCTACCAATTGAATTAAGGTATGTAATTCCGATAAAATCCAACGGTCGATTTCTGGTCTTTCGTTTAATGGAACTTCGGCTTCATTGTATTTGAAACCATCGATATTGGCATATAAAGCAAAGAACGAATACGTATTATAAAGTGTTCCAAAGAATTTTCTTCTTACTTCAGCAACACCTTCGATATCAAACTTTAAGTTGTCCCAAGGATTTGCATTCGAAATCATGTACCAACGTGTAGCATCTGGACCATATTCTGCCAAAGTAGTAAATGGATCCACCGCATTTCCTAAACGTTTCGACATTTTTTGTCCGTTTTTGTCCAAAACTAATCCGTTGGATACAACGTTTTTATATGCAATTTTATCGAAAACCAATGTTCCAATCGCGTGTAACGTATAAAACCATCCACGAGTTTGATCTACACCTTCTGCAATAAAATCGGCTGGGAAGGCTTTATTTTCGTCGATTAATTCTTTGTTTTCAAATGGATAATGCCATTGAGCATAAGGCATCGCGCCTGAATCGAACCAAACGTCAATTAAGTCTGTTTCGCGTTTCATTGGTTTTCCTGATGGCGAAACTAAAACGATATCATCAACAATATTTTTATGTAAATCAACCAAATCATAATTAGATTCTGCCATATTTCCGATTTCGAATCCTTTAAATGGATTTTCCATCATTAAACCAGCTGCAATGGATTTTTCGATTTCATTGTATAATTCCTCTACTGAACCTATACAGATTGTTTCAGTTCCTTCGTCATTTCTCCATAATGGTAAAGGAATTCCCCAATATCTTGAACGTGATAAGTTCCAATCATTCGCATTTTTCAACCAATTTCCGAAACGACCTTCTCCAGTTGCTTTTGGCTTCCAGTTGATGGTGTCATTTAAATCGAACATTCTATCTTTGATTTCAGTTACTTTGATGAACCAAGAATCTAACGGATAATATAAAATTGGTTTGTCGGTTCTCCAACAATGTGGATAACTGTGTACATATTTTTCAACCTTAAAGGCTTTGTTTTCTTCTTTTAATTGGATAGCGATTTCTACGTCAACTGAACGTTCAGGCGCTTCTCCATCGTTGTAATATTCGTTTTTAACGTATTTACCTGAATAATCACCTAAACCTTGGATAAATCTACCTTGTAAGTCTACTAATGGCACAGGATTTCCGTTTTCGTCTAAAACCAACATTGGCGGTACTTCAGGAGTTACTTCTTTAGCCACTTTAGCATCATCAGCTCCGAAAGTTGGTGCGGTGTGTACAATTCCGGTTCCGTCTTCTGTGGTAACAAAATCACCAGAAATTACTCTAAAAGCATTTTCTGGATTTTGATACGGTAACGCTAATGGTAATAATTGTTCGTAACGAATTCCCACTAAATCAGCTCCTTTAAACTCAGTTAAAATTTCATATGGAATTGTGGAAACCTTACCATCATATGTTCCTGGTATAGCTCCTTTTCCATCACTACTAGCCGCAGCAAATGGAGCGAATTTTTTTCCAAATTGCTTCTCTACTAAATTCTTAGCCAAAACCACATTTACAGGCTCAAAAGTATATTGATTGAATGTTTTCACTAAAACATAATCGATTTTTGGACCAACTGTTAATGCTGTATTCGATGGCAACGTCCAAGGAGTTGTAGTCCAAGCTAAGAAATGAACCGTTCCAAAACCTTGTAATAAACTTGGTAAGGTTTCGTCTTTTGCTTTAAACTGTGCTACAATCGTAGTATCGGTTACATCACGGTATGAACCTGGCTGATTCACTTCGTGCGAAGATAAACCTGTTCCCGCTTTTGGAGAATAGGGTTGGATTGTGTAGCCTTTGTATAGTAAATCTTTGTTGTAAATTTGTTTTAGCAACCACCAAACCGTTTCCATGTATTTGGATTTGTACGTTACATACGGATCTTCCATATCTACCCAATAGCCCATTTTTTCGGTCAGGTCGTTCCATACATCGGTATAACGCATAACGGTTCTTTTACAAGCTTCGTTGTATTCTGTAACCGAGATAGTTTTTCCGATATCTTCTTTGGTGATGCCTAATTCTTTTTCGGTACCTAATTCTACAGGTAAACCGTGCGTATCCCAGCCCGCTTTACGCTTAACTTGGTAGCCTTTTTGAGTTTTATAACGACAAAAAATATCTTTAATCGCGCGTGCCATTACGTGGTGAATTCCAGGCAAACCGTTTGCAGATGGCGGCCCTTCAAAAAACACGTAAGGTGTAGCTCCTTCGCGAGAAGTTACCGATTGTTCAAAGATGTGGTTTTTTTTCCAAAAGTCAAGAACTTCTGATGCTACTGTTGGCAAGTCAAGTCCTTTGTATTCAGTAAATTTTGTACTCATTTTGTCGCTTTCTTAAATCAATTTGCGAAAGTAATGATTTAAAGGTAAAAGGCAAAAGGTAAAAGGCAAAAGTTAGCGATTAAGCAAAAACTTCCTTTAGAATTTCTAATGATTTTGGTTTTTTAAAACCATCAATATTGAACGTGTAATAATCCATGAGAATTTTTAGCAGTTCTTGACGTTGGGTTGAGGAGAATATTTTTTGGCTGTCTTGATAGCGCAGCTCCATCAGTTTCCTAAATAATTGCGTGACTTCTTTCGATAAGCAACTTACACCTTCAAACGGAACAAAAACGCCTTCTGTAATTTCAAAATAGGGATTATCATTATTGGGATTTTGTGGATAAAAACCGAGATATTTGGTTACTTGTAACAAAGTAATCAAATGAAAATTAGCAATTTCGTCGTGGTTGTCTAACCATGTGAAAGCGGTTTCAAGAAATGAAAAAAGCGGTTCGTTTTTTCCGTCTTCTTTGATGGCATGATGTAATACTTCGGAAAGAAATAATATAATTGTGGTTTTGGTAATATCTTGGTGTAGTGAATGATACGGATTTTGAATTTTAATTTCTTTAAAACGTTCCAAAGTTCCCTTGTTTTTGTGATACGCTTCAATTTCCAATTGAGCTAACGGTTGAAAAAAAGCTATTTTTTGGCTGTTCTTTTTCCCAGTAAATGCGTTGTTTACAAAATACGATTTTAGTCCGTCTGAAAGCGTAAAACATTTTACAATCAAGCTTTTTTCTTGATATTTTAATGTGGAAATTACTATGGCTTTAGTTTTGACGAGCATTTTAAAGGTGATGGGTGTTAGGTGATGGGAGATAGGTATTATCTAATTACCATTACTTTTTTAACCGTAGAATCAGTTCCATCTTGGCTTGCTACAAAAATCATGTAGACGCCCGATGCTACTTTGTATTTCCCAAAAGCGGTTGTATCCCATTCAATGGTTCCACCTGCAGAAGTAGTTTCAAAAACTAAATTTCCTTCAATATCGGTAATTTTTATGTTTGCTTTGTCGGTTAATCCACTAATTTTTACTGTGCCAACAAATCCTGGTCGTACTGGATTGGGATACACAAAAACATCGGCTAAACTATCGCTGGGTTTGGTAGACGTTCCTAAAAAGGATACCATTCCTTTGTCGGTTGCAAAAAACACTTCGCCTGAATTTCCGTCTATTTCAATGTCTAAAATATTGTTGCTAGGCAATGGCGAGTTGTCTTTGTCAAAGCGATAAATAGTTTCTTGCCCGTTTGCAGAAACTAAGAAAACACCACCATTTGCTATGGAAACCCATTTTCTATTAGCGCCATCAACCGCAATATCGATGATGGATTGTTGGAAGAAAAGTTCTTGTGCTAAATCTCCTTCTTGAATAACAATATTAGTTGTGGTTAATTCTGTTTCCGACAAAAATCTGTCAACACTTGATAGAATTCGTAATCCTCTGAATGTACCAATCCATAACTGGTTTCTATTGTCTAATGCTACACAAGTTACCACAGGATCGGGCAAGTTGCCGTTATTTACATTAATATTGATGAATTTATTGTTCAAATTTTCATTGAAAGCGACTATCCCATCGTTGTAAGCAGCAATCCATTTGGTTTTGTTTTTATCTATAGCAATAGTGTTGTATCGTCCGGTTGCAATATTAGCGGTAATTCCTTGTAGATTGTACGATTGCCATTGGTTACCACGTAATACTTTAATTCCGCGATTAACAAATGCATTGGTAATCCAAAGATTTCCATCACTATCAAAGGTGGGACTGTTGATACGAATGTCAACATAAGAAGGATTAGGTGGAGTTAAAACTAAAGATTCTAAACCATTTGGTCCTGTATTGGTGTTGTTTAGAAGCGAGATATCACTTCCATTAATTTTTAAAAGACCGGAAAAATAAGAAGAAATATAGACTTCATTCGGATTGCTTGGATTTATAGCGATATCGGATAACGATTTTGCTTCCAATAAATCTTCATAAGGAATTACGCTCCAACCGTTTTGGTGTTCAAAGTAACTAATTCCCAGTTCATCCAAAGGATATGGATTATATTGTTGGTTGTATCTTCCATGTACAGTCCAAATTCGATTAGGGCCTTTTTTTACTCTAAAAATATAGTTTTGCAAAGGGCCATTGGGAGAAATATTTTCAAAATTAGTTGGGTTTGCCAAAGCGGTTTCAAAAAGCCCGTCTTTTTCAGTTCCAATGAATAATTTTCCGTTAACTACTGTTGCTGCTGTAAAGCGAGGATTGTATTCTGGAATGGAAGCATTTGTGATAGTAGCAATAGTGTTAAACGTTTGGTTTAAAACAAAAACGGATGTTGGAGTAGTAACAATAATCTCGGATTGATTGGTTTTTAGTCTCAACCCAACTTGAAAGTGATTAAGAATTTCAACAAAAGCACTTCCGTTGTGTCGATATGTTCTCCCATTGGTATTGGATGCAATAAGTTGGTTGTTGAAAGTGATAATTCCTGTCCAAAAACCGTTGTCAAATGTAGACCATTCAGCAAAATCAAATAAGAAAGGATTATTCAGATCGCCCTTTCTAATTCCGTTTGTTCTAGTAACTGCATAAATTTCGTTGTCTTTTACAGTTGTTTGTAACACTTCTAGTTCTTCGCCGCTTGGTCCTATAAAATAGGTAGTTATAAATTCTAGAGTAGTGGCGTTGAGTACGGAAATTCCGTAGTCGGTGGCAATATAGATTCTTCCGTTGTGTTCGTATAAATCGTTGATTCTTTTTTTGTTGGGCGGAACAGGAACTTCAGTAATAATATCTACTTTTTGAGTGATGCTTCCATCCCCATTGATTACTAAAAGTAAACCATTGGTATTACCAACAAAAGTTTTATTCACAACATCAGAACGTGTAATGCAAGTAATCGATTCTGGTTTGAAGCCGTTTATTGCATTAGTTTGACTTAAGTTTCCAGTTGTTGTGTTTTTTGAGAAAACGCTATTTTCGGTAGCCGCATAGACATTGGTACTTCCATTAGTTACATCAACAATTTCATTGTACGAAAAATAACTTTTCCACAATTGATTGTTTTGTTGGGCAAACAATTGAAAGTTAATAAGGAGTAAAAGCCAAATATATCGTTTCATTCTAGCAATTTAATACAAATATAGTATAAACGTAAGAATTCTGTATTTATGCTATTGAAATAAAAAAAGTCCATTCAACTGAATGGACTTTTAAAATATTTGGATATGATTGTATTAAACTACGCCTTGAGCCAACATAGCGTCAGCAACTTTTACGAATCCAGCGATGTTAGCACCTTTAACATAGTTTACATAGCCATCTTCTTCTGTTCCGTATTTTTTACATTGGCTGTGAATACCAACCATAATATCTTTTAAACGAGCATCAACCTCTTCGCTTGTCCAATTTAAACGGATAGAGTTTTGTGTCATTTCTAAACCTGAAGCGGCAACACCACCAGCATTTGCAGCTTTACCTGGTGCAAATAATACTTTTGCATCAAGGAATAATTTAATTGCATCTAGGGTACAAGGCATGTTTGCTGCTTCAGTAACACACATAACGCCATTAGCAATAAGTTTTTGAGCGTCATCTGCATTTAATTCATTTTGAGTTGCACATGGAATAGCGATATCTACTTTAGCTTCCCAAGGACTTTTTCCTTTGTGGAATACTGCATTTGGGTATCTTTCAACATAAGTTTCCGCTTTATTGCTGCCACTTGCTCTCATTTCAAGCATGTATTCGATTTTGTCTCCAGAAATTCCGTCTGCATCATAAATGTATCCGTCAGGACCAGAAATTGTAACTAATTTTCCACCTAATTCGTTTACTTTTAAAGCAACACCCCAAGCAACGTTACCAAAACCTGAGATTGCTACTGTTTTTCCTTCGATTTTTTCGCCTCTAGTTCTCAACATTTGCTCAGTGAAATAAACAACACCATAACCAGTAGCTTCTGGACGAATTAATGAACCACCGTAAGCTAAACCTTTTCCAGTTAAAACTCCAGTGAATTCATTGCGAATTCTTTTGTATTGTCCGAACATGTAACCAATTTCTCTTGCTCCAACTCCAATGTCTCCAGCAGGAACGTCTAGGTCTGGGCCAATATGACGACATAATTCTGTCATGAAAGATTGACAAAAACGCATAATCTCACCATCCGATTTCCCTTGTGGGTCAAAATCAGAACCACCTTTACCACCACCCATTGGAAGTGTAGTTAAGCTGTTTTTAAACACTTGCTCAAAAGCTAAGAATTTAAGAACAGATAAATTTACTGTATTATGAAAACGGATACCGCCTTTATATGGTCCAATAGCTGAGTTCATTTGAATTCGGAAACCTCTGTTTACTTGAATTTCTCCTTTATCATCAACCCAAGGTACTCTAAAAATGATTGAACGCTCTGGCTCAGACATTCTTAATAACAGATTTTTTCCGTCATATTTTTTTTGTTCGGCAATAAAAGGAATTACTGTTTCAGCAAATTCTTTAACTGCTTGTAAAAATTCAGGTTCATTTGGATTTTTGGCTTCTACTTCCGCCATAAAATCTTTAATTTTTTGTTCCATGTTGTATTAAATCAATTTAAATCAATTTATATTTTTTGTGTTTAACAGAACTTATTAGTTAAACTCGACAAATATACATTTAAAAAAATCATGGTAAATTTATTTTACAAAAAAATTAAGATTTAACATTATTTTCAGGCGTTTTGAAAATTTTAAGATTTTTTAAACAAGAAAATTGATATTTTTTTTTAATCTGAACTTTGTTTTTATATATTTGTCCGATAATAGAAAAATTTTAGCAATGACTAAAAAATTAAAACACCTTATCTTATTGCTTATTTTAGCTCCATTTACTATGCAGGCTCAATTTGGGTTTTCGCATGAAGTAGGTGCCTTTATGGGCGGTGTGGCTTTTCAGTCTGACTTTGGAGTACGTGGCAATTTTGAAACAAATGCAGGAAATACAGGTATTGGTATAGGTTTAGTTCACTATATGAACTTTTCGTACCGAGCAGAATGTAACTGTTATACTGCGGACACTTATTTTAATGACCACTTTAAATTGCGTTCTGAACTTTCTTACAATAGTACCAAGTTAGAACATTTTGGAGAATGGGTTGAAAAAGAATCTATTTACGGAGAGCAATTAAGAGCTATGAAAGGTGAAGCTAAAGTTACTGACATCGGTATGCAATTAGAATTCTTCCCTTGGAGTATTCGTGAATTTACTGCTTCACAGGGTGGCTGGGCTCCTTTTGTTGGTTTAGGTGCACACTATTCTTTTTTTCAAAACAACACCTATTCTGAATTAGGACCATTAGGAACTCCATTAACTACTTATCCAAGGTATTTACCTGATGGATACATGTCTGGTTCTGGAAGTACTTGGTCAGTGGTTTCTTCTGTAGGAACTCGTTATAAACTTACTGAATTATCTGATTTATTTGTAGAGTTTAGATGGCAATATTATTTTTCAGACTGGGTTGACGGATTAAGAAAAGATCCTGAAATTTATACAGAAAACAAAGCAAATGATTGGAACTTTTGGTTTCACTTTGGTTACATCTACTATTTAGATTAATTAGAAATTACAACAATAAAAAAATCCCGATTGCTAGCAATCGGGATTTTTTGTTTTTAATAGTTTTTTATTTTAAGGCTTGTTCTAAATCTGCTAGTAAATCGTCGATGTCTTCTATTCCAACACTTAATCGAACCAAATCATCTGTTATACCAATTTCAGCTCTTTTTTCAGCAGGAACTGAAGCATGAGTCATTAAAGCTGGGTGGTTTGCAAGTGATTCTACACCACCAAGTGATTCAGCCAATGTAAATACTTTTACTTTTTCTAAAAACGATTTGGCACTTTCCAGTTTTCCAGTTTTAAACGTAAAGGTTACCATTCCTCCAAAACCACCTATCATTTGTTTTTTGGCAATTTCAAAATGCGGATGCGATGCTAAACCTGGATAATATACTCTTTCAATTGCAGGATGTTGGTTTAAATATTCCGCAACTTTCATTCCGTTTTCGCAATGACGTTGTACTCTTAAATGCAACGTTTTGATCCCTCTTAAAACTAAGAAACTATCTAATGGACCTAAAGTTCCACCTGTTGCAAATTGAGCAAAATGTAATTTTTCGCCTAATTCAACATCTTTAACAATTAAGGCACCAGCAATAACATCGGAATGTCCACCTAAATATTTTGTTGCCGAATGCATCACAATATCCGCTCCTAAATCTAGTGGTTTTTGTAAATAAGGTGTTGCAAACGTGTTGTCAACCGCAAAAAGAATGTTGTGTTTTTTAGTAATTTTAGCAATTTCAGCAATATCTGCTAACTTCATTAATGGGTTTGTTGGTGTTTCAACCCAAACCAATTTCGTGTTTTCATTAATTAACGATTCCAATTTTACCAAATCAGTCATATCGATAAAATGAAATTTAATACCGAAATCTTGATAAATTCTTGCAAACATTCTATAGGTTCCGCCATACAAATCATCCATCGCAATTACTTCGTTGCCTAGTTTTAATAATTTTAGAACAGAATCCGTTGCTGCTAATCCAGAACTAAAAGCCAAACCTCTAGTTCCATTTTCAATACTAGCCAAAGCATCTTCTAATGCTGTTCTTGTAGGATTTGCAGCTCTGCTGTATTCGTAATCACCAACAGGCTGACCTGGAGAAACTTGGGCATAAGTTGAGGTTAAAAATACTGGAGGCATAACGGCTCCTGTTACTTTTTCATAGTGTTGACCACCGTGTATGGTTTTGGTATTAAATTTCATTATTTCTTAATTTTAAGTTACAAAGGTATTAAGTTTGTTTGATTTTTTTTAATTTGCAACAATGTTTACGATGAGTTTTCACAATTAATTAACTGTTACTAATTAAGTCGGACTTTTTTAAACATTTCTAACCCAAAATTATAATGAAAAAAATACTTGTTGTTGAAGATGAAGCTCATGTGGTTTCCTTTATAAAAAAAGGATTAACTGAAGAAGGTTTTGAAGTAACTGTAGCTTTCGATGGAAAATCAGGTCTACAAATGGCTATGAAAAACACTTTCGACATCATTGTTTTGGATATTATGTTGCCCGAAATGAATGGATTAGAAGTCTGTAAAGCCATAAGAGAAGAAAATCCGCAGGTTCCTATTTTATTTTTGACAGCTTTAGGAACATCAGAAAATGTGGTTTTGGGATTAGAGAATGGCGCCGATGATTATTTGGTAAAACCCTTTAAGTTCATAGAATTAGTAGCAAGAATTAAAACCTTAATACGAAGAGCAGAAGGAAAACCATTAAAAAAGAAAGAGCGTAAAATTGAAGAAAATTATATTCATACGTTCGGTGATTTAGTGCTAAACGATTACACGAAAAAAGTAACGCGATCAGAAGAAGAAATTTCACTTACTTCAACCGAATTTAAATTGCTTTTTTATTTCATAAACAACAAAAACAAAGTGCTTTCTAGAACCGATATTTTAGAAGCTGTTTGGGGTGTTGATTACGATTTAGGAACTAATGTGGTAGATGTTTACGTAAACTACCTTCGAAAAAAAATTGATACGAATCCAGATCAGAAACTATTGCATACCGTAATTGGAATGGGATATGTTTTAAAAGAAGCTTAAAAGAGACGCCATGCCAATCAAAACCATGAAAAGACAATCGAGAACCATTTTGTTACTATTAATTCCTTTTTTAATAGTGATTTTCTCGTTTAGTATTTTCATTTATTATTCGGTTTCCAATTATTCAGAGAATTATTTCTTTAAACTTCTAGAAGCCAGAGCTTTTAAAGTTGCCAAAGAACAATTAGACAATGAAGAAGTTGTAGATAGAAATGTACTTGATAAACTTAGTTTTTCTGAAAAGTTACCTCACGAAAAAGATTTTTTTATTCCAATTGATGACGCAATCGATCTAACGTTTGAAGCCCAAAGAATTGGAATCCCGGAAAACTTTTTAAGAAATGTAGTTAAAAACAATAGTGACGAATATGTTTCTGAGCGTTACCTTTATAAAGGAATTAATTACCAATCCAAATCTGGAAAATTTATTGTTATTACCGCAGCTGAAAATTACTTCCAACTCAATCAAGCGGAAAATTTAATTCAAACCTTATTATTTGCAATTGTAGCTTCAATCTTACTGCTTTTGTACATTGCGTTATATTTCTCTAAAAATATTTTCAAGCCCATTTCTATTATAACAGAACAAGTAAAAGAAATTAGCTCTGAAAATTTGCATTTACGTCTGAAAGATACCAATCGTAGTGATGAACTAAACGAACTAGCAAGCACATTCAACGATATGCTTGATCGTATTGAAACTTCTTTTGAAACCCAAAACAACTTTATTAGCAATGCTTCTCACGAATTACGAACGCCATTAACCGCAATTATTGGCGAGGCCGATGTGGCACTTTCAAAACCAAGAAAACCCGAAGATTACATCGAATCACTTTATATTATTCTGCATGAAGCTGAAAAATTAGATAATAAAACCAAAGCACTATTGTTTCTGGCACAAACGGGTTTCAATGGAAAGGTGCAGAAATTCGATAAAGTTCGAATTGACCAATTACTTTGGGATGTAAAAGAAAACTTAGAAAGTTTAAATGCTAAAAATAAAATTCATTTGGACATGGAATTACTTCCAGAAAATCCAATGAAATTAAAAGTAAACGGAAATCAACAACTTCTTCATTTGGCTTTCAGTAATATTATTAGCAACGGTTGCAAATATTCCGATTATGATACGGTTGTAGTTTCTATTGGCGCTTCTGACGATTTTGTTTATGTAGTAATACGAGACAAAGGGATTGGAATTCCCGAAAATGAAATCAAGTACATTTACGATCCGTTTTTTAGGGCTTCTAATACCAAAAACTATGAAGGTTACGGAATTGGTTTACCACTAACTAGAAATATTATCAGAATGCATAACGGTAAAATGATGGTTACGTCTCTAGAAAATCAAGGAACAACTGTTCAAATTACGTTACCTGTTTGGCAACCTTAAAGTTAGTAAAAGTGCTGATTTTCAGAATTTTTAAAGGTTTTTAACTTAAAATTAGGCTTTTCTAATCTCATTTTAATCTAGAAAGGCAAATTTTAATAACATTCTAATCCTAGATTTAAACCGCTCTAATTTCCTGACTCTAATTTTGTAGTGTAATCTAAAAATGATTAATGCTATGAAAAAAACCATTTTAATTCCAACAGATTTTACCGTACAATCGCTAAACGTTTTAAAGACAGTTTTGGCTAATAACACAACTAATTTACAATTTGACATTGTTCTTTTACACGGTGTGAGCTTAAGCGATTCTATTAGAGATTTATTGTTTTATTCCAAAGCCAAACAAATTGCTAGTTTGACTAATCCAGAATTTGAAGAAGCTTTTGAAGTAATTAAAAACAAGTTTGATTCTCAGATTAATTCCATGCGAATTGATTTGTTTACAGGATACAATCAAGCGGCTTTTAACAATTATTTAGAAGGTAATAGAGTAGAACAAATTGTAATGACCAATCAGAAATTGCGTTTAACCAATTCTAAAAGCTTCAATTTAGAAACCTTCATTGAAAAAAGTAATGTAGACGTATTTGTAATCAACGCTGGTGAAGTTGCCACACTTCCTGAAAAAGGAAAACTTGCCGAAGTGTTTTTCAACCACGCACAGGTTGGATAAAAAACGAAACATGAAAGTTTGGTTCAAATATTTGGCTTTTTTTGGTATTGGTTTACTGGTATTCTTAACGCTTCTAAGTGTGGCAAAAAATCCGGAACTCATTATTGAAGGAGAATGGAATGAATTAGCTTGGGAATACGAAAAAGTGGATAAAAAAGATTCCGTACACAATGAATATGAAGGAATTTCCAATTATGTAAAAGAGACTATTGGTCAAGATTTAGTTATTCATAAAGCTGAAAAATGGCAGTTTTTACCCAATGGAATTTTATTGCTTAAAGGTGAAGATTATACCAAAGAAGTAAACTGGTGCATGAAAGGAAGAGGAAATATTTTAGAAATAAAATATGACGACAATAGTGTAGAGCACTACAACTTAACAGAACTATCAGACGATAAACTGATTTTAAATTTCGACACGGATACACACACGCGAGGAATTGCTCGCCTAACATTTGAAAAAATAAATTAATATGCTAAGAAAATATAGTAATAGTCGATCACTTTCCGACAATATTAAGCTCGGAACACTAACTGCATTTACCGCAGGAATGGTGAATATTGGGTCGCTATTGTTGTTCTTTTCTTTTTCATCTAACGTTACGGGGCATTATGCTATTTTGGCTGCAGAAATTGTAAAAGGAAATTTCTACCAAATTGCCGTAGTTTTTTCATGGATTTTCTTGTTTTTCTTTGGAAGTTTTACTTCTAATTTAATGGTCATTCATTTCAACAAGAAAAACACGTATTTTGCTCATGCTTTGCCATTAATTTTGGAAATACTTTGTTTGTTAACCGTTGGAATTTACGGTCAATATTTCTACAAGGAAACATTAGTAGAAACCGAATTGCTTTTAGCACTAATGTTATTTGCCATGGGTTTACAAAACGGATTAACCGCAAGTATTTCAAATTTTACAGTTAAAACAACACACTTAACCGGAACTACAACCGATTTAGGAATATTGTTTTCCATGTTCACAAAAGCCGAATACCGAAACAATCCAGCATTAGTTGACAAGGCAAAATTATTGTTGTCAATTGCAATTTCGTATGTAGCTGGAGCTGTAATTGCCGGTTTTACTTATATGTTTTTGGGTTTCAAAATGTTCTACGTGGTGAGTGGTATTTTGGTGGTAATCATTTTTTATGACTTGTCTAAAATTCGAATCAAAAAATACCTCAAATACAAAAGAGCGGCCAATTTTACCATAGAAAATGTAAAAGGATACATAAAAATTGAAAAAGAAGAAAAAGAAGAATCAATAGCTTCCTAAAAAATGTTTTTTGTTTTTTAAAAGCCGAATCATCGTATTTATAGATGTTCGGCTTTTTAATTTAAAGGTATTTCTTAATCGTCATCATGATTCCCAAATGAATTCCTTCATGATAATTGTTAAATTCCATTGCTTCTTTCAATGTGCCTAAATAAAAACCAGTTTTGGTTTGATACGGATGAAATTCTTTGAAAACTCCAGATTCAAAATCGACCTTAGTTTTTTTAACCATTTCTGATAGTAATTTCTTGATTTCATCTACTTCAATTTGTGAAGTTTTTCCATTTGGTCGTGAACCATTTTGGTATTTTTCAAAAAGGGAATCTGAAATATGCATCGGCAAGCCCGATAAAGCATAAACCAATTTTTGCTGCGAAACAATAATGTGACCAATGTTCCAAATTAAATTATTACTCATTCCTTCTGGAATTGTATTCAATTGTTCTAATGAGTAATTGTCTAAAAAAGTTTGATATAATCCGCGGCTGGTTTCCCAAATTCTGAAAGTTGCTTCCATTACTTAATTTTTTTATAAAATTACTGATTTTTAGAATTCAAAAGGCTGTATTTTTGTCACAGAAAATATAAAATAAATGCAATGAATAAAATATACTATTTGGCATCTTGTGATACCTGCCGAAAAATCATCAAATCACTTCCAAATTCCAATAAATTAACGTTTATTGATATTCGTCAAAACCCAATTTCGGAAAGCGAATTAGAAGAAATGTACCAATTAGCGGGGAGTTACGAAGCACTTTTTAGTAAAAAAGCACAATTGTACAAATCGTTAGGCTTAAAAGACAAAAATTTAACCGAAGCCGATTTTAAAAAATACCTTTTAGAACATTATACGTTTTTGAGTCGTCCTGTTTTTATCATAGATGGTAAAATTTACATTGGAAATAACCAAAAAAACATTCAAGAAGTAATTACTGTTTTAAGCTAATGTCAAAGAGAAGTTGGGCTTTATTTGCTGCTACTTTGGTTTCCATCATTTATGGCGTAACTTTTACAGTTGCCAAAGATGTGATGCCCGAATTTGTTGATGCTTTCGGATTTATTGTGATGCGCGTTGGAGGTTCGGTGGTATTGTTTTGGTTGGTTTCATTTTTTGGCCCAAAAGAAAAAATTGATTTAGCCGATTTCCCTCGAATTATTGCTGCTGCTTTTTTTGGAGTAGCTTTAAATATGTTGACTTTTTTTAAAGGATTGAGTTATACTTCGCCCATTATGGGAGCCGTTTTGATGGTAACAACGCCAATGATTGTTCTCGTTTTATCCGCAGTCATCATGAAAGAACGGATGGAAAACCGAAAAATATTGGGAATCATTTTAGGCTTAGCTGGAACTGTAACGTTAATCCTTTACGGAAAATCAATGGTCAATGCCACCAATGCTACTTTAGGAAATATTTTAGTTTTTGTAAACGCCGTTTCGTACGGATTTTATCTGATTATTGTAAAGAAATTGATGGATAAATACAACGCTTTCACTTTCGTTAAATGGATTTATACTTTCGGATTCTTGATGGTATTACCTTTTGGTTGGAACGAATTTCAAGCCGTAAATTTTACTGTTTTACCAATAGATATTATCTGGAAAATCGGTTTTGTAGTCGTGTTTTCGACTTTCTTAACGTATTTGCTGAATTTAGTTTCCATGCGTGAACTAAAGCCAACAACCGTAGCGGTTTTTATTTACTTACAACCCGTTTTTGCTACCATTTTTGCCGTAAGTTTAGGAAAAGACGATTTGAGTTTGGTGAAATTACTTTCGGCGGTGTTGATATTTGTCGGCGTTTATTTGGTAACCCAGAAAAAGTAGGCAGTCTCAGTTGACGGTCACAGTATAGGACTGAAAACTGCGACCGTGACTGAAAACTTTTTCATATCTTTGAAGACATTTTTATAAAATTATGATACAATCCATGACGGGTTTTGGGAAAGCTTCTTTGCAATTACCAACCAAAAAAATTACCGTAGAAATCAAATCGCTAAACAGTAAAGGTTTAGACTTAAATACACGTATGCCATCGGTCTTTCGTGAAATGGAGTTGGGTTTACGCAATCAAATTTCGCAGCGTTTAGAACGTGGAAAAGTAGATTTTTCGCTTTATGTAGAAGTTACTGGCGAGGAAACAACTTCCAAAATCAATGTGCCAATTGTAAAAGGCTACATTAACCAAATGAAAGCCGTTATTCCAACTGCAGATGAAACGGAATTAATGAAAATGGCCGTTCGCATGCCCGACGCATTAAAAACCGAGCGCGACGAAATCGATGAAAACGAATGGAAACAAATCCAAACCGTGATTGATGAAGCCTTGGAAAACATCGCGAATTTTAGAAAAGATGAAGGTGCTTCTTTGGAAAAAGAATTCCAATTGCGTATCGGAAACATCAATAATTTAATGAACGAAGCCGTTTCTTACGATGCCGAACGCGTGGAAACCGTAAAAACGCGTTTACGAACTGCTTTAGACGAACTAAAAGTCAATGTTGATGAAAATCGTTTCGAACAAGAATTGATTTTTTATTTAGAAAAATATGATATTACCGAAGAAAAAGTGCGTTTGGGCAACCATTTGAACTATTTTTTAGAAACACTGAACGGGACAGAAGCTAACGGAAGAAAATTAGGTTTCATCACCCAAGAAATGGGAAGAGAAATCAATACCATGGGTTCTAAATCCAATCATACCGAAATGCAAAAATTGGTAGTGATGATGAAAGATGAATTGGAGAAGATTAAGGAGCAAGTATTAAACGTTTTGTAATCAGATTAAAATGGGGATTATTTTGTTGTTTTATTATATAGTGATTTTAGCCGTATTAGTTGTAACTTTTTTGCAAATTTTTCTTTTTAGGAAAGAAATCAATTTTAATAAAACAATAGTTTACAGTTTTTTAATATCAATTTTATTTTTATTGATTACCTATTTAGTCTATGCAAACTCTAAGGAAGTTTATGCTTTTGGACCATTTTTTCTGATTCCGTTTATTACTATTGTTATTCCTTTTGGTTTGGGTAGTATTCTAAATTTGGGTAGTATTCTAAAAATTATAAATCAGGAAAATTTAAAAGTTCTTTCCCATTCATTATTGATAAGCATTATAGTTTCAACTATAATAATGGTTATTTTTAATGAACACCTAGATGTAATTGAAAGGTTTAACTTGGAAATTTATTATTAAACAAACAACACCATGACTAAAGGAAAATTATTAGTATTCTCTGCGCCATCTGGTTCAGGAAAAACCACTATAGTACGACATTTATTAGCCCAACCCGATTTGAATTTAGAATTTTCGATTTCGTGTACCACACGTGCACCTCGTGGCGAAGAAGTAGATGGGAAAGATTATTATTTCATCTCTTGGGAGGAATTCAAAAAGCATATTAAAGCGGAAGATTTCGTGGAATGGGAAGAAGTTTATACCGATAATTTCTATGGCACTTTAAAAGCCGAAGTAGAACGCATCTGGGCTCTAGGAAAACACGTAATTTTTGATATTGATGTAGCTGGCGGACTTCGCATAAAGCATAAATTTCCAGAAGAAACCTTAGCCGTTTTCGTAAAACCACCAAGTGTGGATGAACTAAAACGCCGTTTAAAACAACGTTCCACAGAAAGCGATGACAAAATCAACATGCGAATTGCAAAAGCCCACGTAGAATTAGCCACCGCACCACAGTTTGACATTGTAATCAAAAATTACGATTTGGACACGGCAAAAGAGGAAGCGTATCAGTTGGTGAAAGAATTTATAAATAAATAAAAGTATAGCACAAAGTCTCACTAAGTTTTGCACCAAGTAGCATAAAAAACTTCGTGAAACTCTGTGTAAAACTTCGTGAAATTCTGTGTAACAAAATGAAAATAGGTCTGTATTTCGGAACGTTTAACCCCATTCATATTGGGCATTTGATTATTGCCAATCACATGGCGGAGCATGCTGATTTGGATCAAATTTGGATGGTTGTTACGCCGCACAATCCGCATAAAAAGAAAAGTTCGTTGTTAGATGATTACCATCGATTGCACATGGTGCATTTGGCGGCAGAAGATTTCCCAAAAATCCAACCTTCGGATATCGAATTCAAGTTACCGCAGCCGAATTATACCGTAAACACCTTAGCGCATTTACAAGAAAAATTCCCGAAACACGAGTTTTCATTAATCATGGGCGAAGACAATTTGAATTCGCTTCACAAGTGGAAAAACTACGAAGTCATTTTGCAAAACCATGATATTTATGTCTATCCAAGATTAAACTCTGGAGTCTTAGACGAGCAATTTGTCAATCATCCAAAAATCCACCGAATTGGCGCTCCTGTAATTGAATTGTCATCAACATTCATTAGGGAAAGCATTAAAAAGGGTAAAAATGTAGTGCCAATGTTACCCAATAAAGTTTGGGAATACGTGGAGCATAATTTGTTTTATAAGAAATAAATAAAATTATTTAGATATTATTCAATATGAATACAAATTTTGAAAAACAAATCGAAAATTTACCCAAAAAGGGAAATTCATTAAAAGATAAACTTTTCAACAAAGATTACTTTTTGCGTTCTACAGAATTTGGTATTTCAACAATTAATAAAGAAGAAATTATTTTTGCTAATAAAAAATCAACTCTTGGTAATTTTTTATTAGCAGGAATCGCTGCTGTTTTTGTTACATTAAGATTTAAAGAACCAATAGTTATTTATTTCATTATAAGTATTATAGTAATTGTGATGATACTTGGATATTTTTTCACATCGAATAGAAAGAATAAAATCATAAAAATAAATTTACTAGGTATTGAAATTGAAAACATAACATTTTTATGGAACGATATTTATGATTTTGGAGTATTAGTAAAACCGAGTAGATATATTACTTATTATGAATTGATAATTTTTTCAAACTCTAAAGGTAAAAAGGTTTTTAATTTGTTTAGCTTTCAAAATGACAAGGACGATATTATTAAAAATTTAAATTACTTCAAAAATAAATTTGAGTCTAATAAAACAGACTCTTAACATTCCTTTACCAAAAATTCCACCTTACATTCCGTAACTTTGTCAATATGCTGAACTAAATTCAGCAAGACAATACTATGAACAATTTTGAATTATACAATCCTGTAAACTATGTCTTTGGAAAAGGACAAATCGCTAAATTAACTGATTTAGTTCCAACAAATACTAAGATTCTGCTTGCTTATGGCGGTGGAAGTATCTTCAAAAATGGTGTTTACGACCAAGTGAAAGCCGCTTTACCGAATCACGATATCGTAGAATTTGGCGGCATTGAACCGAATCCACGTTTTGAAACTTTAATGAAAGCCGTTGAAATTATTCGTGCTGAAAAAATTGGTTTCATCTTAGCTGTTGGTGGCGGAAGTGTTATTGATGGTGTGAAATTTATTTCGGCAGCTGTAAATTTCGAAGGAGATGAAGCCGATATTTTGAAGAAACGAATCTTGTTTAAAGATGTTTCTAAAGTGATTCCTTTTGGAACAGTTTTAACGTTACCAGCAACGGGTTCGGAGATGAATTCGGGCGCTGTGGTTACCATTGAAGCTACACAAGAAAAATTAACTTTAGGTGGAAGTGCTTTGTTTCCAGTTTTTTCCATTGTAGATCCAACAGTAATTATTTCGTTACCAAAAAGACAATTGCAAAACGGTGTTGTAGATGCGTTCACACACGTTATGGAGCAATACTTGACTTATACTCATGACGCTTTATTACAAGACCGAATTTCGGAAAGTATTTTACAAACGCTAATTGAAATTGGTCCTGATGTAGTCGAGAATCCGAGTGATTATAAATTGGCTTCCAACTTTGTTTGGAGTGCTACCATGGCTTTGAATGGGCTAATTCAAAAAGGCGTTCCTTCGGATTGGGCAACACACATGATTGGTCACGAATTAACGGCTTTGTACGAAATTGATCATGCTAGAACACTGGCTATAATTGCTCCGAATTTGTACAAAGTGATGTTCGATACTAAAAAAGACAAATTAGCGCAATACGGTCAACGTGTTTGGAACATTCAAGGCGATTCAACCGAAGAAATTGCTGAAAAAGCGATTGAAAAAACAGTTGAATTCTTCCACAAAATGGGAATGAAAACCAAAATTTCAGAAAACGCAGCAAACTATGAAAACACTGCTGATTTCATCGTAAATCGTTTTGAAGAAAGAGGTTGGAAAGGTTTGGGCGAAAAGCAAAACGTTACGATTGAAAAAGTTAGAGCTATTGTAGAAATGAGTTACTAGTTTATTTTATTGTCACATTGAGCGTAGTCGAAATGTTTCTTTATCAAGAGACTTGGATTTCGATAAAGCCTGAAAAGGTATTTTAAAACCAAAAAGCGTTCAAGGAAACTTGAACGCTTTTTTACCAACCCAAATTAAAAATAGATAAACCCAAACTATTTTATGGTAGATTTAGTTAAACTAAACATGAATCTGAATTGATAACGACAGTTTTACTTTTAAAATTGTATGTTTGATATATAATAAAATGTTAAAATTTAATTGACAATTGCTTAAGTATTAATTTTATTGCACTTCCCGAATTTTTTAATACTTAAAATATTTATATATCTTTGAGGTTCTCTAAATTAGAAAAAAACATGGAAAATCAACCCAAATTTGCTGTTATTGGAGGAGGAAGTTGGGCAACCGCTATAGCTAAGATGTTGTGTGAAAACCAAACAGAAATTGCTTGGTACATGCGAAGCACGGCTGCTATTGAACATTTACAAACACAAAAACACAACCCTAACTATTTGAGTTCGGTTGAATTTGATACGAATCAATTACGTTTAACAAGCAATATCAATGAAGCCGTTGCCTTTGCGGATTATGTTATTTTTGCGATTCCGTCTGCTTTTTTAGGAGGCGAATTGGAAAAACTTACTGAAAGTTTAGAAAATAAAATCATTTTTTCTGCTATTAAAGGAATTGTTCCAGAAACAAGCTTAATTGTTGGGGAACATTTTCATATTCATTATAAAATTCCATACGAAAATATTGGTGTAATTACGGGTCCGTGTCATGCGGAGGAAGTAGCATTAGAACGTTTGTCCTATCTAACAATTGCTTGTGGCGATGTTAAAAAGGCAAAAACCATGGCCAAAAACCTGAGTAGTGACTATATCAATGCCAAAACATCCGATGACATCATTGGAACAGAATATGCCGCAATGTTGAAAAACATATACGCCATCGCAGCCGGAATTGCTCATGGTTTAGGCTACGGCGACAATTTCCAATCGGTTTTGATGAGTAATGGTATTCGAGAAATGAAAAAATTCATTCAAAAAGTGCATAAAATGAAACGTAATATCAATAATTCGGCGTATTTGGGCGATTTATTGGTTACGGGTTATTCAGTTTTTTCAAGAAATCGTATGTTTGGAAATATGATTGGTAAAGGGTATACGGTAAAATCGGCTCAAATGGAAATGAGTATGGTAGCAGAAGGTTATTATGCTACGAAAAGTGCTTACATGCTGAACCAAAAGTATGGAGCCAAAACACCAATTATAGATGCCGTTTACAGCATTTTATATGAAGGAAAAGAACCTAAAAAAGTATTTAAAAAATTAACTGAAAAATTAGATTAAATTTTTTTTAATTCAACGTTAGTAATAAAAACAAGTTTATTTATTTGAATATCAGATAGTTAACTTGTTTTTTTGTTTTTTGCGTTTTATTGTAAAGTGTTGATTTTTAATTGTTTAACAATAGTTTCCTTGGTGCAATTTTCTTTATTTACATTTGACAAATTTTTGACCCATGTATTTTCTTCAAACCAATGTGGATAGTTTAATCAACCATCCTGGAATTATTACTGTTTTTACAATTGCAATTATTGCGATGTTGATTTTAGATTTAGGCGTTCTAAATAAAAAAGGTCATGTGGTTTCCAATAGGGAAGCGGCGATTTGGTCTTTTATTTGGATTTCACTTGCCATGGGATTTAGTGCTATTATTTACCATTATATGGGCGTTGAAAAGTTCACTCAATTTCAAGGCGCTTATTGGATTGAAAAAGCACTTTCGGTTGATAATTTATTTGTGTTTATTTTGGTTTTTGGTTATTTCAATGTAGCGAAAGAACTGCATCATAAAGTATTGTTTTGGGGAGTTTTAGGTGCGTTAGCTTTTAGAGCTATTTTTATTTTCTCTGGAGTTTGGTTACTAAATTATACCTATTTACCTGAAATGGAACTTTTCGGACAAACGGTCAAAGTCAATTATCTACTAACTATTTTTGGAATTATTTTAATCGTTGCTGGTTTTAAATCTTGGTTTAGTGGAGGCGAAGATGATGGAAACAAAGATTTCTCAAAAAGTCCAGGTGCTAAAATTGTACATAAATTTTTTAAAGTAAGCGATAATTATGACGGTGATAAGTTCTTTACCATTAAAAACGGTGTAAAAATGGCAACACCCTTGTTTGTTGTGGTTGCTATCATTGAATTCACAGACTTACTTTTCGCAGTGGATAGTATTCCGGCTATTTTTGCCATTGCACCAGATGATCCGTTTATTTTATATACTTCCAATATTTTTGCGATTCTTGGCTTACGTTCGTTGTATTTCTTGTTAGCTAACTTCATGTACATGTTCAGTCGTTTGCATTACGGATTAGCGCTAATATTAGCCTTTATTGGTGTTAAAATGTTGATTGCGCCGTTTTATCATATTTCGTCGCCAGTTTCGCTTTCGGTTGTGGGTGGCGTTTTAGTGCTTTCGGTTTTAAGTTCGATTTTATTTCCAGTTAAGGATTAATTGCTTATTTTTAACAAAAAAAGATGCGATTTATTTACAGTATATTTTTGTTTTTCATGTTCCAATTGGGGTTTGCTCAAAAGGAATCAGGTGCAAAACAATTTTGGAATACATTAAAACAACACTGCGGAAAAACGTTTGAAGGAACAATAACCGCTGGAGCAACCCCCAATGATCCTTTCGTAGGAAAAAAATTAGTGATGCACGTAAGAAGTTGCGAAGAAAATCGAATTCGCATTCCTTTTTTTGTGGGCGATGATAAATCTAGAACTTGGGTTTTGACTTTTGATAATGACCAAATCCAATTAAAACACGACCACCGCCATGAAGATGGTTCGGAAGATAAAATCACACAATACGGCGGAAAATCGCCTAATTCAGGTTTGCCAAACATTCAATTTTTTCCTGCTGACCAATTTACTGCGGATTTAATTGGTTATGCTTCAACCAATGTTTGGTGGATAACTTTAGATGAAAAAAGCTTTTCGTACAATTTGAGACGCATTGGTTCTGATCGCGTTTTTACTGTAACTTTTGATTTGCTAAAACCCATTGCTACTCCAGAAGCGCCTTGGGGTTGGAAAGAATAATATTAGGGTTTAAATAAAAAACAAATTCCAATAATCGACTAAATTATTGGAATTCGTTTTTTTGATTACTTCACTTCAATTTCATCAATAAAAATAAACGCTTCCCCATCAAATGGAAATCCTTGATGCCAATCTGGTAATTTACCGAAGTTTTTCGCAATAACTTTTACGTATCTTCCAGAAGTATTCAGCTTTTCGGTTAATTTTTGGGTTTGCACTTCATAATCATTCGCTGGAATCGTATTGGCAATAGTAGCTACTTTTTGGAACGAAATATTATCTTCAGAAACATAAAAACTCACTTCTGTTGGCATCACAATCCAAGCTCTCGTGTCTTGCAGGAAGTTGGCGCTAATTTCTTGAATATTTTTCTTGGTTTGCAAATCTACAACCGCTTCAAAATCTTGGGTTTGGTAGCCTTGCCAATCGCCTTTTCTCCAGTTTTCGCTGCCGTAAATGCCGTCTAATAAACCATCTGGGCCACCAGCATGATATTGTGGATTATAAACCGATTTGATGTTGATAGTATAATTGTTAGGTTTTTTGAAAAATTGAGCGGAAACGGTTTTGCTTTGCCCTTCGTTTGTTTTTACATAAGCTTCAATAGTTGAAGTTTCTAAAATTTCGATTGGACCTTCGTATTTAATCCAAATTGGTTTATCCAAATGCGCTTTTTTAAAGATATAAAAAATTTCATCCTTTGGATTTTGAGATTTCAATTCAATCTTCAATTTATCTTTAAATGCTTTACTTTCCGCTTGAATTACTGGAACGGGAATTATCGTTGGAAAAGATTTTTTTGGAATTGAAGTAATTTTAAAATCCCCTGATTCATTATAACCAAGTACTTTTTTATTAGTTCCATAATCTATCACAACTTTATCAAAAATCCCTTTTGTTAAATCAAATTTATCAATTCCCGGTGTAACCTGATAAATCCCCATCGCACTCAACACATACCAAGCACTCATTTGACCGCAGTCTTCATTTCCAATTAAACCATCTGGCGTATTGGTATAAAAATTATCTAAAATATAATGTACTTTTTCTTTAGTTTTTTCTGGTTTGCCAATGTAATTATACAAATAAGCTACATGATGACTCGGTTCGTTTCCGTGAGCGTATTGGCCAATTAATCCCGTAATATCCACTTGATGACGACCTGAAGTTTCGCTTACGCTATTGAACATTTCGTCTAATTTGGCTTCAAATTTTTCATTTCCGCCGTAAGCTTCAATCATACCTTGAATATCTTGCGGTACAAAAAACGTGTATTGCCATGCATTGGCTTCGGTGTAATTATTGTTTACTTCTTTTGGATCGAAAGGTTTGTCCCAACCGCCATTTTTCTTTGGTTGGATGAATTTGTTATCCCAATTGAACAAGTTTTTCCAGTATTGCGAACGTTCCATGAAATATTGATAATCTTCTTGCTTTCCTAACAATTGCGCCATTTGGGCAATACACCAATCATCATAAGCATATTCCAACGTTTTAGAAACACTTTCATGTTCGTCGTCAATAGAAATAAAACCTTGTTTTTTGTAAGCATCTAATCCCAAATGGTCTAACATTGCGGAATGTTTAGAAGCTTTATAGGCTTTTTCGTAATCAAAACCTTTAATGCCTTTCACCATAGCATCCGCAATTACAGAAACGGAATGGTAACCAATCATACAATCGGTTTCATTGGAAGCCAATTCCCAAACCGGTAATCTGCCGCCTTGTTCGTATTGTTTGATGAAGGTATTGATGTAATCTGCTGTTCGTTTTTTATCAATCAAAGTGTATAATGGATGCGCTGCTCTAAATGTATCCCAAAGCGAGAAAACCGTATAATAATCAAATCCTTCGGCAACATGAATTTTGTTGTCTCTACCACGATATTTTCCATCCAAATCTTGCGCTATGTTCGGTTGCATCATCGTGTGATATAAAGCCGTGTAAAAAATCGCTAATTTGTCTTTATCATTGGAAGTGACTTCAATTTTTGATAATTCTTTATTCCAAAGTGCAATAGCATCCTGATGTACTTTCTCGAAATTCCAATGTTTGATTTCGGAGCTGTTAAGTTTTGCGCCTTCATAACCTGTTGGAGAAAGCGCGACTTTCACTAGGATTTTTTCTCCTTTTTTGACTTGCTTCGAAAAACTTAAAGCCAATTCAACACCTTCGTAAACTTTTCCTTCGCTTTTATAATTGGTTTTTTCTTTGTTAATTTTCATTGGAACACTAAACTCAATTCGAGCAAAAACATATTGATTGGTTGCCCAAGCTTCGCTTCTTCTTAAAACTTCAATGGTTTTGTCATCAATCACTCGAATTCTTCCTTCCAATAATTTATCGCGGTGATTCAAATCCAAAATAATATTAGCTTGGCCCGCTTTATTAAACGTATATTCATGAAAACCAACACGAGTTGAAGTCGTTAAACGCACATCGATATTGTGTTTATCTAATTTCACAGAATAAAATCCAGCGGAAGCTTTTTCATTGGCATGAGAAAAAGTAGAAGAATACACTTTATTGTCAAACGAAGGTTCGCCCATGGTTGGCATCAACATAACATCACCATAATCCGAAACACCGGTTCCGTTCAAATGCGTGTGCGAAAATCCATAAATCAAATTATCCGAATAATGATACCCGCCACAGCCATCCCAACTGCCATCGATTCTGGTGTCAGGAGAAAGTTGCACCATTCCATAAGGCACGGTTGCTCCAGGAAAAGTGTGTCCGTGACCGCCAGTTCCAATAAATGGGTTGACATGTTTGGCGTAATCTTGCGCTTGGGAAATAGTAGTAGTTAAAAAGGCTAAAGCAATAAGAAATGGTTTCATGTTGTTGTGTTGAAGTTGTGTTATGTTTTTAATTTTTTCTTTTTCAATAATTTATCATCAAAAAAGTATTCTATTTTTTTCGAGTTAATTTTAATTTTAATCAGATTGCAATTTTTATACAATTTAAACTTTACTGGCGAACCCATAAATCTCAATTCAAAAATGGAATCTGAATAAATTTTATCAAAATTCAAAATTGCTTTTCCATTAAAATCAGTAATAAATGTTGAATTATTACCTTTAATGTAAACTGATGCTCCAGCTAAAGGTTCGTTCATAATGTAAACTTCTATGTTAACAGAACGCTCTTCAGATTGACTAAATCCAAATTGGGAAATCAAGAGTAAAAAGAAAAGGATTTTCTTCATTTTAAACTTTTTGAAAGCATAAAATTGAGAAAAAAATATGAAGTAAACAATCTTACTTATTAAAACGAGACAGAAATATGATTTTTAGGGAAGAAAACGGTTTTAGTTTTTAGAAATTTACCACATAGAAACATAGAATTTTTCTTTTGTAGGCGTTTCACTTTTTTGAGGTTGCATAGATTGTGTAGAAATTTAAACATATAAGTCATATAAGAAAGTATAAGAAGCTCTTTGTCTTTAAAAGTTCATATAAGTTTTTCTATGTTGACTATGTAAAGTGAAACAACTCAACATTTATAAAGTTAATCTATGTTTCTATGTGGTGAAAGAAAAAACCACAGATTCATAGATTAATAATTAAATCTGCGAATCTGCGGTAAGTTTTTTAAAATCTAATTCGCGAAAACGCCTTTTTTATTGATTATTGGTAAATCGGCTGTAGCTTTTTCGTTGATGGAATTGGTTCTGAAAACAAAGGTTTTATCGTATAATTGTCCGTTTGAAAAATACGACAACATAAATTCGTTATTCAATTGTAAGACGTTGTTTTCTAACAATTCTACTTTAACGGCAGTTCTTGGTTCTACTTTGGCAAACGCATGACGGAAAGTTCCTGTTTTGCGTTCTTCGCCATTGATTAAACCGTAAGCGCGTGAAACTACCATAGCCATTTCCAGCAAATCATCGGTATCGTTTATCAAGTAAGCATACCAAGAATTCTCCATGAAATCGTCGTTCCATTCTTGAAAAGCTACAATGTGAACGCCTTCTACTTTTGGGATGATAATGTCTTTTTTCATTTTGCCGCGAAGCCACAAAGGCTCAAAGTTTTTATTTTCTTTATAACAATTCCTTTTTGCGTCGGAATTGATTATATACTCGATTTGAATTGCTCTAAGAAACGCACATCGTTTTCATAGAACATACGGATATCGCCAATTTGGTACAACAACATGGCAATACGTTCAACTCCCATTCCGAAAGCGAAACCTGTGTGCTCGTCTGGATTGATGCCGCAGTTTTTCAATACGTTAGGGTCAACCATTCCGCAACCTCCGATTTCTAACCAACCGGTTCCTTTGGTAATTCGGTAATCGGTTTCGGTTTTTAAGCCCCAATAAATATCAATTTCAGCACTTGGTTCTGTAAATGGAAAATACGACGGACGTAAACGGATTTTCGATTTTCCGAACATTTCTTTGGTGAAATACAATAAAGTTTGTTTTAAATCGGCAAACGAAACGTCTTTGTCAATATACAATCCTTCTACTTGATGGAAAATACAATGCGAACGCGCCGAAACCGCTTCATTACGAAAAACTCTTCCTGGAGAAATCGTACGAATTGGCGGTTTGTTGTTTTCCATGTAACGCACTTGAACCGATGACGTATGCGTACGCAACAAAACATCAGGATTGGTTTGAATGAAAAACGTATCCTGCATATCTCGTGCTGGATGGTATTCTGGTAAGTTTAATGCGGTGAAATTGTGCCAATCGTCTTCGATTTCTGGACCTTCGGACACGTTGAAACCAATGGTTGAAAAAATATCTATCATTTGATTTTTTACAATCGAAATGGGATGACGTGAACCCATGTTCATCGGTTCGCCTGGACGCGACAAATCGCCGTAGATGCCAACAGCACTTTCTTTGCTTTCTAAAGCGTCTTGAATGCTTTTTACTTTTTCTTCAGCAACCGTTTTTAATTGGTTGATTACTTGTCCGAATTCTTTCTTTTGTTCGTTGGGAACATTTTTAAATTCGGCAAAAAGTTCTTTTAATAAACCTTTGCTTCCCAAATATTGAATTCGGAAGTTTTCTAAGGTTTCTTTATTATCGGTTGTAAAAGATTCTGCTTCAACAATGTATTCTTTTATCTTTTCTATCATCGCTCGATTTTGTAAGGATGCAAATTTATGGATTTTTTTTGGAGAGACAAGTCGGTGACTTATCTGTACTATAAATTAATCTATTAATTCTTTTTCTAAGAAGTAATTCACAATGGCTTCTTTCATTAGAATAGTTTGTTCGCCGGCTTTTAGTGGTGGCAATTCTTCTTTTGCTTTGTAATGCGGCCAACCGTCGTTATCGAAATATTCAAATTCGTAGTAACCATAAGGTTCTAATAAGCGACAAATAGCAATATGCATCAAATTGACTTTCTCGTCTTTTTTGAACGATTCGTGAATTTTTCCTAATTCTTGAATGCCAATTAAGTAAATAATGCCATCCAAATCTAAGTCTTCGCCACCGGCAAATTTCTCAGATAATATAGTGATTACGTTTTCCCAACGTAGTTTTAATTGTTCGTCTCTTGACATAATAAGAAGTTAGAAGTCAGAAATTAGAAGTTAGAATGCTTCTTGTTCTCCAACAAATTTTTTGCAAAGATACTACAGAATGCTACTTTCGACAATTCTTTTATCTTTGTTCTTTGGTCAATTTTTAAAAAAATTATTTGATGGATCTTGTTTTTGCGGTTTTGTTGTGCTTAGCGTTGTATAAAGGGTTGAAAAACGGACTTTTCGTTGAGGTTGCTTCGTTGGTTGCGCTTATTGTTGGGATATTTTTGGCATTGAAGTTTTCCTTTTTGGTTCAAGGATTTTTGGAAACTAAAGTGAGTTGGGAACCCAAATACATTCAAATCGTAGCGTTTGGATTGACGTTTCTATTAGTTGTCATTGGTATTCATCTTTCGGCAAAACTATTGACTAAAATGGCTGATTTTGCGCAATTGGGTTGGATGAATAAATTGGCAGGCGCTTTTTTTAGTGTGTTGAAAACGATTTTGGTATTAAGTATTGTGATTTTATTTTTTGAGAAAATCAATGTAAACAACACCATAGTTGAACAAGAGACTTTAGATAACTCTGTTTTTTACAACCCAATTAAAGAAGTTGCCGCTTTTATTTACCCGCAAATTGAAACGATTTATGAAAGTTTGAAGGAAACGGTGGAGGGTGAAGGTTAGTTTACTTTTCTTTTAAAAAAGAATAAGTTTTGTTAACGTTTTGTGGCTTTGCGAGGTGGTGTAATCTCGTATAGCCTTTCTTAATTACTGTTTTTTTACTTCACGCCCGAAGTTTAAATTTATAACTGTTGTAGCCATCTTGCAAAACCGCTGTTACAGGATGTTGTTATAATTTCGGCTTAGTTGCGTCGAATATTTTATGAAAAGGGTCATAAAACAGTATGTAGATGACATTAGCATTTCCTAAAAATCCAAAAACCCTTGGAGCTCTGTTAGTTTTTTTATTAGTATATAAAAGTATTTCTATAAATGCAGGTGTTTGTTCAGCCTTAAAACCACTAACATCATAAACATTTTTCAAGACTTCTCTAAAGTTTTTATTCAATGAAACAACTTTAAAATTAAACGTATCTTGTTTTACTGTGTCAAATCTTGTTGAACATATACTTTTTACCTTATCAAAGTAAATTTGATAATCAGTTCTATTATCATGAAATTCACTATGTTTTTCATAAAAATTTTCACTATTAAAAGAAAACTCTGAATCATCGTTTAATAGATAGTCATAAGAAATGAAAAGTGAAGATTTTTCAATTACAGGGAGTATTTCATCACCGTGTTTTACTTTTAAATCTATACCATCAAATTCTGTTAAGTCCTTTATTTGTTGGTGTATTTCGTCAAGCATTTGATTTTTCCGCTATTCTTCTATTATAGTATTCAAAAATACTGTTTTCTGAAATTTTTCTCTCAGACCTTTCGATTGGAGACAATCCTTGTCTTGCTTCATTCCAAGGTTCTTCGCTGTGAGTCATCAAAACAAGTCTTTCGTCACTTAATGTACCATAAGCATCTAAAACTGCAAAAATTAATTTATGCTTATCTTCTGATAAATTTAGACTTTTTAATTTTTCAGATAATTTTTGTGACAAGATTTCCTCATCTAAACTATTTGGAAAATTCTCATTTCTGAAGAAACTTGCTTTATATTTATCATATATAGGTCTATATACAGGACCGTTTACCCAAGCTTCAGGCATAGTTTCAAAAAGTATGTCCTTTTCAAATTTTGTGATATGCCAAGACTGAATGTAGTAAAGTAATTTTTGTAGTTTCAATGGATTTATACTTACCCCTTTATTTTGGCAATATAGTATAACAAAGTCAGACATCTTATTTAACAAAGTTTCCATTTTAGTTCTATTTTTATGCAAAGTTACTAAAAATAAGACAATTAATAAAATTGCTATGATTAGGTATTCCATTCTTTTATTATATTTGGTAAAATTATTTTATTATGGCTGAAATTGAACAAAAATTTAAAGTGGGAGATATAGTAGTTCATAAAACTACAGATAAATTTAAAATGTCAATTATTGATAATTGTCCTCCAAAAAACCCAACTATTAAACAAGTTGCTGATAGATATAAAGACCCAAGTATTTATAGATGTAAATATTATAATGAAAATACTAATAAATGGGATGAAGTTTGTTTCCAAGAAACTGAATTAAAACTATTCACCGAATAAACTATTAGTCAGTTTGGTTAAGATTTCTAAATGCTCTTTTGGAGATAATTCTACTTTAGTGTCTACTATTACGTGAGATAGTTTTGTAATTATTTCAGATATTGTCATTTTTAGATTGTTTTTTTAACGCACAGTTTTGGTACAATATCCTGTAACTTGTTTATATACGATACATTTACTCGCCAATACTCCCCAAATCGGATGTATTAGTGCTACTTAGTTACGTTTATCAAATAATCAAATATTTCTTAAAAACCTCAAAACAATCCACTGAACACTAAAACCTGCTCACTGAAGACTTACTTCAACTCCTTAATCGCTTCTTTTTCAATCCAGCCTTGGGTTTTGTCGGTGAGTTGGATTTGTTGCCAGTTGGCTACGGTTTCTAGCACGAAAACTTTGGTGCCTTCGTGAAGTTCAAATGCGGTTTCGGCATTGGTTCTGGGTTCGGTTTTTACGGCAACTTCTTCTGCAAATACAATCGCAGGACGAATTTTAGCTTCCATTTCTTTTTGGATAATTGCAGCTAAAACAGCAACAAATAATACTATCAAAAACGCAAACATACCAATGAAAAAACTACGCTTCAATAAAGTGGTTTGTCCGAAATAGTAAATAATAAAACTCAATAAAAAACCAAAACCACCAAAAATCGCTATCCAAGCCCAAGTATCCACCGAAGCCATTTTGGTGAAAGAAAACACCATTTGCCCAAATCCAATTTCTGGAATTTCTTTTATGTCATCAATGGCTCTTTTTTGCGCAAAAGATAAATTGGTTTGAATAGCTTCGTCATTGGGATTGAGTAATAACGCTTTTTCGAAATAGTAAATCGCAGGGGCAATTTTGCCTAATTTGTAGTAACAATTTCCAATGTTGAAGTATAAATCTGAAGATTCGCGTTCAAAATTGGTCACCAAAGATTCATAACCTTCAACAGCAGCAGCATAATCGCCATTGCGATACTTTTCATTTGCTAATTCGAAAATGTCATTAACATTCGGCGCAGGTTCATCTGCCCAAACGAATGAGGAAAAAAGAAGGAAAAAATATACTATAAATTTCATTTTGTTCTTTGTTTCGAATTAAACAATTTGTTTTTCAAGTTCTGAAATCACTTCAACGGCTTTGTTATAATCTTGTTGCATGGCTACTTCTGATGATGGCGTGTAGCGCGCAAATTCGCAATCGTTCATTAAGGAAATAAATTGCCCAACCGTAGCTTCCGTAGCTTTTTTGTTCAACAACAATTCTTGAATATTTTCTTTACTCATTTCGGAAGTTTCAATGTGTAATTTGGCTTTCAAGAAATTGTGTAACGCTTTTTCCATTGCCAAATAAAACGGTACTTTGTTGCCCATTTGTTTTTTCGCATCGGCTAAGAATTTCTTCGCTAATTTGGTATTTCTTCTCACGCGGTTTCCAAATTCATCAGCATCTCTGGCTTCTTTTTTCTTTCTTGCCAAAATAATGATGGGTAACAACAAGAATGGCGCGACTAATAATCCGTAGAACAAATTGGAACCAAAAAATGGCGTTTTGTTTATTGGCGTTAAATACGAAGTCAGCTTAATGTATTGGAAAGTATCGTTTTTAACTACTGGTTTTTTGTTGTCATTTTGATTGGAACCAGCTACTGCATTTCCTTCCAAAACCGTAATTTCAATTGGTTCAGAAGTAATGGTTTTGTATGAATTGGAACTCAAATCAAAATAGGCAAATGTTTGTGGTTTGATGGTATACTTTCCTTTGAATTGCGGAATAATGGTATAGGTATCTGAAATTTTTCCAGTCATTCCCGTTAATGGCGTATTGACTTCTTCTTTGTGCTGCGGATCAAAAACTTCAAATGCATTTGGAAATTCTGGTTTTGGTAATTGGAATAACTTCAAATTGCCATTTCCTGATGCGGTTACTACTAAATCCAAAGATTCGCCTGCTTTTAATTGCGTTTTAGAAGCTTTCACACTGAAATCGAAAGTACCAACGGCTCCAGTAAAACTCTCTGGCTTGCCTTTTTCTGGTAATGGTTTTACATTGATGGATTTGGCTCCAGCTGAAACGGTTTTTTGAGTTGTGGAATAACTAGTAGTTTCCATGAAACCGATTCGTTTTCTTGTAGGAACATCTACATCTAAATGAATAGAAAGTGGTTCCAATGGCTTATTTCCCGCTTCTAAAGGATATAAAATTACTTTTCGCCAAACCACCATCGCATAATCTTGTCCGTTATAAGTTCCAGCAACGGCTTCTAATTTTTTAATATCAATATGCTGACTCCAAAAACCATTATATTTTGGATTAGCCACTTCTCGCACATTTCTAACAATGAATCTTGGATCGAAATACAATTTGTAAACTACAGTTAAAGGTTCGTTCATATACGGATTTCCTTTGGAAACTTCGGCTACCAAATGAATGCCTTCACCAGCTTTATAATCTGGACTATTTGGGTCTTTTGGTTGTTGAATGGCATCGGTTACTGTAATTTTTATTGGCGTTGTTTTGTAAATTTCGTTATTAAATTCAATGCTCGCCGATTTAATGGTAAACGTTCCTTTTCTAGTAGGTTGTAAAATATAAGTAAAACTTCTATTGAATGATTTTACTCCATTTACCCAAGAATAACTCGTAGACTGAAACGGACCACCCACCAAACGGAAACCTTCAAAATCAGGCGGCGAAAAGTGATCACCATCTTGGTTGATAGCAAAACTTACTTGTAAATTTTCGTTTAATCCCAACGAGTTTTTACTCACTTTTGCTTCAAACTTAACATCTTGAGCGGCTAAAAGTGTGTGCAGAAAAATGGTAAATAACAGTACTAGCTTTTTCATTTTCAAATTACCAATCTTTATCGTTTGTTTTGGGTTGTGCTTTTACTTTTTTGGCGTTTATTTTGTCTTGAATGTTCTTTTCCGCATTGTTTACAGCGTCTAAGATACTTTCAATTTGTTGTTTGTTGGCTCCAGAAGGTTTTGGATTCTGACTTTGTTTGTCGTCTTTGTTGTCCTCGTTTTTATCTTCTTTGTTGTCGCCTTGGTTTTTGTTATCGTCTTTATCGCCTTGATCAGAATCTTTTTTGTCTTTGTCTTTTCCGTTGTCTTTTTTGTCCTTTTTATCGTCCTGATTGTCTTGGTTTTGATTCTGATTTTGGTCTTTATCTTTGTCCTTATCCTTGTTGTCTTGATTGTTTTTTGGCGGATTTTCTTTTAATTTTTGCTTTGCCAATGCATAATTGTAACGCGTTTCCTCATCATATGGATTGTTTCGTAATGCATTTTTGTAAGCATCAACAGCCGCTTGATAATTTTCTTCCAACATAAAGGTGTTGCCCAAATTGTGATAGGCTTTGTGCTTTTCTTCTTTGGTTTTAGCGCTTTCTATAGCATTAAAAAATTTGAATTTGGCTTCACCTGGTTGATTTTGGCGGTAAATACTAGTTCCCAAATTGTAATTAGCAACCGCTCTTTTTTCTTCATTTTTAGATTGAGAAACACGAAAATTAGCTTCCGAATTAATGTAATTTTTACTGCCAAATTCTTGCGTGCCTTCATACAAGTTTTTGTCTTTCTTTTGGGCGGAAAGAAAGGACGAAATTCCAAGTAATGCTATCAATATAATCCTCTTCATCTTACTTTTTCTCATTAAATAAATTCAACTTTTGTAACCAAGCCGTTTTGCGTTCTAAAAAGAAAACATCTAATAATAACAACAAAAAGGCAAAACCTATAAACCATTGGTATTGCGTTTGGTATTCGGCTATTTGTTGGGTTTCAAATTCTGTTTTTTCTATGTTATCTAAAGCGTTTTTGATTTGTTCAAGTACGACTTTAGTTGAAGTTCCATCAATATAACCTGCTTTTGTGCTTTCTGCGATTTCGGTTAACAAACTTGGATTTAATTTGGTAATAACGGTTTCACCGTTGCTGTCTTTTTTATAACCTGCAATTACGTTGTTATCGGCTTTGATTGGTATTGGTCCACCTTTTTCGGTTCCAACGCCAATAGTGATGATTTTTATACCTTTTTCAATCGCTAAATTAATCGCTTCCGATTGTCCTTCGCTATGATCTTCGCCATCAGAAACCAAAATAATTAGCTTACTGGTATCAACCGCATCGAAATATTTGGTTGCCAAATTCACTGCATCATTCAAAGCCGTTCCTTGCGATGAAACCATATTGGTATTCATATTTTGCAAGTACATTTTGGCAATACTATAATCTGTCGTCATCGGTAAAACGGGATAAGCGCTTCCGGCATAACCTACTATTCCAATTCTATCGTTTCCTAAATTGTTGATGATTTGGGAAATAATTTGTTTGGACTTATCCAATCGGTTAGGAGCAACATCTTCTGCTAGCATACTTTTTGAAATATCAAGCGCAAACACGATATCAATTCCTTGACGTTTTACGGTTTCCATTTTGGTACCAATTTTTGGGTTGACCAAAGCAAAAATCAAAGCAATCAAAGCCAAAAGTAAGGTACCAAACTTCAAAACAGGCTTAAAAACCGATTTTTCTGGACTCAATTTTTGTACCAATGCTAAATCGCCAAATTCTTTTTGTTTTTTCTTTTTCCAAAGCATTTGGACAAGAAAAAGCGCTACTAAAATGGGAATTAGTAGTAGTAAATACAAATATTTTGGTTCTTCTAATAGATACATAGCTTTTAAATAAAACTTCTAAATACGGTGTTTTTCAATAGCATTTCGATAGCTAAAAGCAACATCGCCAATAATACTAACGGTTTGAATTTTTCGTCGTAATTGAAATATTTTTGTTCTTCGATTTCAGTGGTTTCTAATTGGTTGATTTCTTCGTAGATTTCTTCCAATTTCTTATTACTTGTGGCTCTAAAATATTTACCATTGGTAGTTTTCGCAATTTCTCGCATCAATTTTTCATCGATTTCCACTGGCATATTTTGGTATACAAATTCGCCATTCTTTTTTCCAATTGGAAACGGCGCTACACCATTTGTTCCAATACCAATGGTATACACTTTGATGCCGTATTGTTCCGCAATATCAGAAGCCATTCTTGGGTCGATAGTTCCTGAATTATTCACACCATCGGTTAACAAAATAATGATTCTGCTTTTGGCTTTACTATCGCGTAAACGGTTAATTGCTGTTGCCAAACCAACGCCAATTGCTGTTCCATCAGCAATTATAGTATCGTCGTATTCTATGGTTTTTAACGATTGCAAAACCACGGTTTTATCTGAAGTTACTGGTGTTCGTGTATAACTTTCACCTGCATAAACTACCAATCCAATTCGGTCGTTGATTCTATCTTCTACAAAAGTGGCGGCTACGCGTTTTAATGCTTCTAATCGGTTAGGTTTTAAATCTTTGGCTAGCATACTTCCTGAAACGTCGATTGCCATTACAATATCGATACCTTTGGTAACTCTTGATTTGGCAGAAACATCAACCGTTCTTGGTCGGGCTAATGCAACAATGATGCTACTCAAAGCCAATAAGCGCAACACAAAAAGTAATGGTTTCAATTTTGCTACCAATGAAGTTTGATTGCCGAAAGGCGTTAGCGAACTCATTTTCAACGTTGGCGATTGCTCTTTACGTTTGTAAAAATACCAGCCAATGGCTAGTGGCAAAGCCAAAAACAACCAAAAAAACTCGGGATGAAGAAAACTTATATTTGTCATCATTGTGCGGCTTTTTTAAGTTCAACAGATGCCAAAACCCGATCCATTACTTCACGAGCAAATTTGTCGTCTTCTCTATAAATCAAGAACAATTCTTGTGCGCCTGAAGGTTGTGCGAAAACTAAAATTTCGTAACCCATTTGAATTTGTTCGTTCTTCAACGGATTCAAAGCGGTGAATGTTCCGTAAGCTCTTTTTCCAGTTAAGCCTTTTGGGTCTTCGTAATCATCTACTTTTACAGTGATGTTTTGAGCGCCCATTGCTTGAAGTTGTTTTAAATCAGATTCCAAAGTCATTTCTAAATCAATAGAAGTCGTGTCTTTCAGTGCTGTTGTTTTTAAAACAATAGAAAAATTATCCAAAACACTTCCATAAGCAAACATACTTGCCGATTTGATATTGGGTGGCAAATTGTTTTGTATGCGTTCGTCAATGACGCGTTTCAATACTTTTGGAGTTGCAATAGAAATTGCTGGATCACCGTAATCAGAAGTAATCCATTCTTCTTTCAATAGCGATTCTGCGGTATGACCTAGCCAATTTTCTCTTACGTAATCAACACCTTTGGTAACGCCAAAGAAAACACCAACTAATAAAAGAATAAATCCAACAGCCGAAGCCGGAATTAAAATGCGTTGTAGTTTTTGTTTTTTCTCTTTTTTGCGTTTCATTTCTTCGGCGAAAAGATTTTCGGTTTCTTCTTCGCTTCTTGGAATGGCTTTATCTAAGGAAATCAAGAAGGTATCAATGCTTTTTTTGTCGTTTTGAATTTCGAAATCCAGTGGTTTCGATTTGGCAAATTTTACTAAATCGGCATTGGATAATACTTTTTTGAAATTTTCTAAATCAGAATTACTTAATTTGATTTTTTTCTGACGAATGGCTATTTTCATCGCGTCATACAATTCGTTAGAAGTACTTTCCATTGCCGGAACTTCAGTGGCTTCTTCTATGTAATTTCTAGCAATATCGGTTAATTCAGAATAGTAGGTTTTGGTTTCTCCTTTTTGCCAAAGTTCTTTTTTCTCTAAATTTTGTAACTGCATTAATGCTTTTTCGATAGGCGATGCAAATAGAATGGCTTCGGCTTCGTTCTTTTTGGTTTGGCGCTTTTTGATAAAATAATACAACCCAAAACCTAAAGCGATTAATCCAAGTAAAAACAAAATCAAGTACAACCACCACCAATCCATGGGTTTCTCAGCTTCAATTATAGACTTGATGTCATACATTTGTTGCTTTAAAGTATCCACAATTACTGGATTTACTACAACAGCAAACGAATCGGTTTTAACGGATTGGTTGTTGATTAAGACTACTAATTTTGGAATTACATAACGACCTGAATCGAATTGGGTTAAGCCGTATTTTTTGATTAACTCTAATTTATCTTCTTTTGCGATGGTATCAATTGGATAGGATTCTAAAACTTCTAATTGACCAAAAAACGGACCGTCAGGGAAAACTACTTTGTCTTTTTTAGAAACATTGGCTTTTATGGTCAAATGAAATTGCGAACCAATTTTAATAGCCGTTGAATCTACAGAAGACGTTATCGATTGGGAAAAAGAAATGCTCGAAAACAGGAAAAAAACAAAAAATGTTTTCATCCAATTGCTATAAATATTTCTTTTACTAGTGTTCATTTCTTCTTAATTAATTTGAAGTTGATTGAATTGTCTAATTTCTAACTTCTATATTCTTAATCTTAATTTCTCGCTTTAAAATACCCCAAAAGTTTGGTTACATAACTTTCATCTACTCTCGAACTCAAACTTCCTGCACCTGATTTTGAAAAGGTTTCGGTGAAATATTTCACGTTTTCGTGATAGAATTTTTCGTATTCCAATCGTGTTTTTTTGGAAGTAGTATCCACCAAAAGGGTTTGACCTGTTTCTGCATCTAGCATGTTTACCAAACCAATATTTGGCAATGAAGCTTCACGTGGATCAAATACACGAATTCCTGTAACATCGTGTTTTTTAGCCGCAATTTTTAACGTATGTTCGTAGTTGGAAGTCATAAAATCCGAAATCAAAAACACGATAGCTTTTTTCTTCATTACGCTAGAAAGAAATTTCAAAGCTTGTGCCAAATCGGTTTTTTTGCTTTTGGGTTGAAATTCAATCAACTCACGAATAATTCGCAACACGTGCGATTTTCCTTTTTTCGGTGGAATATACAATTCGATAGCATCTGAAAATAGAATCAATCCAACTTTATCATTATTTTGGGTGGAAGAAAACGCTAAAGTGGCGGCAATTTCGGTAACCACTTCACTTTTCAGTTGGTTTTTTGTTCCAAAACTTTCCGAACCTGAAATATCTACCATTAACATCATGGTGAGTTCGCGCTCTTCTTCGAATACTTTTACGTAAGGTTCGTTGTAGCGTGCGGTTACATTCCAATCAATCGCACGAATATCGTCTCCGTATTGGTATTGGCGTACTTCAGAAAACGTCATTCCGCGACCTTTAAAAGACGTATGGTATTCGCCCGAAAAGATATGATCACTCAATCTTCGGGTTTTGATTTCTATTTTACGAACTTTTTTTAGTATTTCTTTGGTATCCATTTTTATTAGTTGGCAGTCGCAGTTGGCAGTCGCAGTGATTTTACAGAGTCAACTGCTAACTGAGACTGAATACTGTTAACTAAATTAAGGCACTTCTACTTCGTTTACAATTTTGTTGATGATGTCAACAGATGTTACATTCTCGGCTTCGGCTTCATAAGTTATTCCAATTCTGTGACGCAATACATCGTGAACAACAGCACGAACATCTTCTGGAATTACATAACCTCTACGTTTGATGAAAGCATAACATTTAGCAGCAGTTGCCAAGTTGATACTTCCACGAGGCGATGCACCAAAACTGATTAACGGTTTAAGACTTTCTAATTTGTATTTTTCTGGATAACGCGTAGCGAAAATAATATCTAAAATGTATTTTTCAATTTTTTCATCCATATACACTTCACGAACGGCTTCTTGCGCTCTCAAAATTTGCTCTACCGAAACCACTGCGTTTACTTTTTCATGTTTTCCTGCTAAATTTTGACGAATAACCATTCTTTCGTCTTCCATTTTTGGATAATCAATAACGGTTTTTAGCATAAAACGATCGACCTGCGCTTCTGGTAACGGATACGTTCCTTCTTGTTCTACAGGGTTTTGCGTTGCCATTACTAAGAAAGGTTTGTCCAATTTAAAGGTTTCATCTCCAATAGTAACTTGCTTTTCCTGCATTGCTTCAAGTAAAGCCGATTGTACTTTGGCTGGCGCACGGTTAATTTCATCGGCAAGTACGAAATTAGCGAAAATTGGTCCTTTCTTTATCGAGAAGTCATTGGCTTTGATGTTGTAAATCATGGTTCCTACTACATCTGCAGGAAGTAAATCAGGTGTGAATTGAATTCGGCTAAATGAACCGTGAACCGCCTGAGATAATGTATTAATAGCTAGGGTTTTAGCTAAACCAGGAACACCTTCTAATAAGATATGGCCTTGACCTAAAAGGCCGATTAGTAATCGTTCAATCATGTGTTTTTGACCAACAATTACTTTGTTCATTTCCATGGTTAAAAGATCAACAAAAGCGCTTTCTCTTTCAATCTTCTCATTAATTGCTCTAATGTCTAGTGTTGTTGTGGTTTCTTCCATTTTAGTATTTATTTGGGTCAAATTTTATAAAAATATTCAACTTTTCAAAATTGAAAATTTATTTAAGATTTCGGTGTTAATATAGCGTTAAAAAACGGCAAAAATAGTTGATTTTGGGACTTATTTATGATTTAGTTTTATACTTTTAAGAAAAAATTTGTAAAGACCTATTTTTTTAACGATATTCATAGTCAATTCATGTTGTTTTACACAATTGCGGTAAGTTATGATTAATAAACGCCTTCTTATTAAAAATCTATTAGCTCACAATGATGAGAACAGTTTTTATGATAAGAAGCGGCAATTGAATTTACATTCGAAAGAAGGAAAAGCAAAGTTTTTAAAACACATTTGTGCCCTTTCTAATTCCAATCCTGCTAATAATTCTTATATTGTAATTGGTGTAGAAGATGAAACGAATGAAATGGTTGGAGTAGACTTTTTTGATGATAGTCGCATTCAAAATTTAGTCAACGCTTTTTTGGAAAATCCACCAAAAATTCAATATGAAAACATTCCTTTTCCGCATTTACCAAAAGATAGGGTTATTGGATTGGTAACCATTCGTCCCAAAAGTAAAGTTTCATATTTCAAAAAAGGAATTCATACTACAACAGCAAATTCCTATTTTGTTAGACGCGGAAGTAATTCTATACCAACGGAAGATAAAATTCAATTTTCAAAAAGCAATATCGAAATTGTTATTAGTATCGAAAATAATTCGAGAAATAGCATTGAACACACGCTTGATGGTGTTTTAGATTTTATGCTAAACAAGCACAAAGATTTGAATGCCAAACATAAAGTTTTTAAAGAATTATTTGTGGTTTGTTGGGCTGGAATTAAGAAGAAAATCCGTGAAAAAACGTTTTATTCCAGAGTGGATATTGAATTGGTAAACGAACAAGTAAAATTGTTTTATTCTGCTATGGACGATGTTACCATTGACTTCACCGATAGCACTTTTGTAATAACTGAGTATATTCCATTGGGAATTAATGATAAAACTTCTTATTATCCTTTAGAACAGTTGACCATCACATTTTTTGACAACGGGTATTACAAAATGGAAACCGAAATGCTCTTTGAACCGCCACAATACAACCGAAAAATGTTGCATCATATTTATAATTCTAGCTTATCTTTGCTCAAGCGTTTGGAAAAACAAGGAATTAGCGGAATTTTGAATCAAAAAGAGATTGAAAATTTACCAGCCACTTTAATGATTTGTTATTTGAATGGTTTTCAGGAAGCCAAACAAAAATTAATTGATGCCAAACCGCATTTAAAACAATTGGAAAATCAAGAACCGTATGTAGCTTTTAAAGAAGCTATGCGCGTTTTAAGAAAAATGAAATATGACAAAGACTAAAACATTTGTAATTGGAGACATTCACGGCGGATTAAGAGCCTTACAACAAATTTTAACGAAAGCTCAAGTACAAATTGGAGATCAGTTGATTTTTTTAGGTGATTATGTGGACGGTTGGAGCGAATCGGCTGCCGTTATTGATTTTTTAATGGACTTACAAACTAAACAAAATTGTGTTTTCATTAGAGGAAATCATGATGAGTTGCTTTCGAAATATTTGAAAACCAATTCCTATCATGAAGAATGGTACAAACACGGTGGTGAATCTACTATTAAAGCCTATGCCAATGTGGATAAAGTTACCAAAAAGCGCCACATCAATTTTTTAGATAACGAATTGCAGAATTATTACATCGACAGTCAAAATAGACTATTTATTCATGCGGGTTTTACCAATGTAAAAGGTGTGGAATTCGAATATTTTGAAGCTATGTATTATTGGGATAGAACGTTGTGGGAAACCGCTTTGTCATTAAATCCCAATTTAAAAATAACGGATGATTTTTATCCCAATCGCTTCAAGTTGTATGATGAAATTTACATTGGTCATACACCAGTAACTCGAATTGGAGAAAAGGTTCCTATTCAAAAAGCTTGTATTTGGAATGTAGATACTGGAGCTGCTTTTCATGGGAAATTAACCCTAATGAACGTAGATACCAAAGAATACTTCCAAAGTGACGCCTTACCCGATTTGTATCCAGATGAAAACGGACGCAATTAATTCATAAATTGTATCTTTGCCTCATAAATTAAACATAAAAAAAATGAGAAATATAGTATTAGCCTTAGTAGTATTGTCAGGTTTTTTTGGTCAAGCGCAAGTTTTTAAAGGAAAAGGTGACACCAAATTTCAAGTAGGAGCCATTTTTCAAGAATATGCCAATGGAATTACCGCAACAACCGATTTTGGTTTAGGTAAAAACATGTCAGTTGGTTTTCAAGCTACTTATTTGTTAGGTGTAAAAGATTTAGTTTATAGTAGCCCAAAATTTGAAGACCGATTTGATATCAGAGGAAGATTTAGTGCGCATATTGCGGATATTTTTGATATAGAGGAAAAATTTGATTTTTATCCAGGACTAGATATTGGTGTTAGAAATTTTGGAGCACATGCAGGAATACGTTATTTTTTCACAGATGGAATTGGAGTCTATTCTGAAGTTCAATTTCCAATTGCTACTTATGAGAACGACCCGACAGGATATCAAAATTTTAATAACCAATTTAACTTCTCTGTTGGAGTAAGTTTTAATTTATAAGCATGAGCATAATAGAAAAAAAATTAAAAGACAGAAGCAATTCCGTTTGCGAAATTAGTGGTGCCGAATATGATTTAGTAGTTTATACCTTGCCACCATTTACAACTGAAAGTGTAGAACATTCGGTTTTATTGACCAAAAACTTAAAAGACCAAGTTGAAAATCCAGAAACTACAAACGAAAACGATTGGAGAAGTTTGTCTGAAAGTATGTGGAGCGAGCATTTACCTGTTCAAATTTTGTCTTGGCGCATGTTAGCCCGTTTGAAAAACAACGATTTGCTAGAGATGATGTATTTAGATGAAGAAGCTTTGGAATGGGCAAAAGCTACTGGCGAAGGCGAAGAGGAAGAAGGTAAAATCATTCACAAAGATAGTAATGGTAATATCTTACAAGATGGTGATTCGGTAGTGTTGATTAAAGATTTGGATGTAAAAGGAGCTAATTTTACTGCAAAACGCGGAGCTGCGGTTCATAATATCAAATTGGTTTGGGACAACGCCGAGCAAATCGAAGGTAGAGTAGAAAACCAACATATCGTAATCTTAACCCAATACGTTAAGAAAACAAAATAATTTTAAAAGCTATTGGTTTATTTTGAAGTTCTAAATTGTCACACTGAGCGAAGTCGAAGTGTTTTTTTAGAATTTTAGTAAACCAATAGCTTTTCTATTTCAATTTACTTCCTTTAGCTGCCCACCACGGAATAGTTTCAACCTCTAATCGTCCTGCTTTTACGGCTGGATCTAGTTTAGCTAAGCTATCGGCTTCTTGTAAGGTTTCTGTATTAAACAAAACAAAACCAGCAACGGTTTCATGTCCTTGACTTGGACCAACAACACTTACTTTTCCTAATTTGTCTAACCAAGTTAAATGTTCCATGTGCTGTTTTTGAATTTCGGCAGCAGTTGTTGCATCTTGGGTGCGATTACTTCCTTTTTTCAATAAAACCAAAAAATATTTTTGCATTACATAAGTGGTGTCGCCTTCTTTGTATTCAAAAATTTCGTGTTTAGTAGTCGGTTTCGGTTTTTCCGCACTAGTTTTCGTAGTAGCCGTTTTGGAATTGGAACATGCCAAAATCATAAAGATTCCAAAAAAAGTTAAAAAGTATCTCATTTTACCAAGTTTTAAAAGGTTTTTGACTCAAATAGGCGTTGTAATAACGAGTATCATTGGTTACTTCCATTCCTAGCCAATTCGGGTTTTCAAAAGTTTCATTTTCTGATTCTAGTTCAATTTCTGCTAGAATTAATCCTTCATTTTCCCCTGAAAAAACATCAACTTCATACAAATGTTTTCCAACCGGAATTTCATAGCGAATTTTATCAATTACACCGGCTTCGCACAAAAGCAACAGTTGTTCGGCTTCTTCCAAGGCAATTTCTTTTTCCCATTCCATCCGACTCATGCCTGAATCCGAACTTTTTCCTTTGATAGTTAAAAAGCCTTTATCTCCTTTGATGCGCACACGAACCGTTCGTTCTGGAACCGAAGACAAATAGCCTTGTACAATTCGGTTTTTGGTACGAAATTCATCTAAAAAAGCTGTTGAGGTGACTAAAAATTTACGTTCAATTTCAATCATGGAAAAGTTTTATTCAAAGGTAAACAAATTCAAGGGCAAGTTCAAAAATCAAGTTCAATTTCAAGAACAAGTTCAATTTCAAAATTCAATAATAATCAAAAATTTAAAGTCTAACTTCTATTTTCTAACATCTTTTTTCTTTTTCAGGAACACAGATTGAAGAAATTAAAAAAATCTTTTGCGACTTAGCGTCTTTGCGAGCATAAAAAATCAGCTTAAATCCGTGTCAGTCGCGTTCTAAAACTTCAAACAAAATCTTTGCGTCTTAGTGTCTTTGTGGCAAAACAAATATCTGAAAATCCAAAATCATTCAATTCCCAAAATAACTAACTTTGTATCATGACCGAATCCATTTCACATCGTAAAATTATTCATATCGACATGGATGCGTTTTATGCTTCTGTGGAGCAAATGGATAATCCGTTGTTGAGAGGGAAACCGTTGGCTGTTGGTGGAAGTGAAATTCGTGGTGTGGTTTCAGCGGCGAGTTATGAAGCTCGAAAGTTTGGTGTTCGTAGTGCGATGAGTGGCGTGCAAGCTAAAAAATTATGTCCGGAAATTTTATTTGTGCCACCACGATTTGACCGTTACAAAGAAATTTCACGAAAAATCAGGAAAATTTTCTTCGAATATACAGATTTGGTCGAGCCACTTTCGTTAGATGAAGCGTATTTGGATGTTACTGAAAACAAGAAAAACGTTCCAAGTGCCACAATTTTAGCGCAAGAAATCAGAAAACGTATTTTTGAGGAAGTGGGTTTAACGGCTTCGGCAGGGATTTCGGTAAATAAATTTGTGGCCAAAATCGCTTCCGATTATAACAAACCTAACGGACAAAAAACGGTAAATCCAGAAGAAGTTGGGGCGTTTTTGGAACAATTGGATATTAAAAAATTCTACGGAATTGGAAAAGTTACTGCCGAAAAAATGTACCAATTAGGCATTTTTACAGGATATGATTTGAAGCAAAAACCATTGGAATTTTTAGAAAAACATTTTGGGAATAGTGCCCAATACTACTACCAAATCAGTCGCGGCATTCACAACAGTGCGGTAAAACCCAATCGAACAGTGAAATCGGTGGGTGCGGAACGTACTTTTTTTGAAAATTTGTCTTCGGAAGTATTTTTGGAAGAGAAAATTATCAGCATTGCTAACGAATTAGAAAAACGATTACAAAAAAGCAAAATAGCAGGAAAAACAATCACACTAAAACTCAAATACTCCGATTTTTCACTGCAAACCCGAAGTAAAACTTTGCCGTATTACATCTCCGATAAGAATTTAATCATTGATGTTGCCAAAGAATTGCTGTATCAAGAGCGTTTGAAAAACTCAGTTCGTTTGTTGGGTTTATCACTAAACAATTTGAACAACCAAGAAAAAACTAAGGAAGCTCCCAAGCAAAAAAGTGTTTCGGTGCAATTGCAGTTTGAGTTTTATTAGAGTGAAAATTTAAGCTGAAAAAACTAAACAATGGATTTCATATTCCTTCAATTATCAAATCTTGAGGTAGACCAACTCGCATAAAATATCGAGCAAAAGCTTGAGATAAATGTTCTCTATATGGAGGGTTAAGTCTTACTCTGTCGCCCAGATTTAAAGCTATTGATTTTAAATTATTGATATTTATACCATAAACATTCCGAAAATCTACAACTAAATAATCCTTGATTTCAAGATTATCATCTTTGTTTAGTATATGGTATCCAGGTAGATGCCCTTTTTTTAAATTCTCAACATGTTTTCTGAATGCTTTACTGCCTTGTTCGGATTCTGGTAGATTGGTTTTAAAATCAGTTAATGTCAATATGGGACAAACCAATACAATCTCAATCTTATTATTTAGTAAATCGCATGATTGCGATAAAATAATTGAATTAATTTGAATTACTTCAACATCATATTCTCCATTTTCTTCAATTGTTATTGGCGGGACAATTATTGGACAATTTGGTATTAAATCCCCTTGTTCAATTATATTTGAATTTGATATTGATTTATACCAATTAAACTCCATAATTTACAATAAATCAATTTTAGGATTGAATTTAGATACTTTTTTTACTCTTGCTAAAATTTTAAAACTTTTAGATTTTTGTAATTTGGAAGTAATATCAAAATTATCAAAATTAACTTCATTCCAAGTGTATATTGATCTTTCAAAGGCTTGACTTTTTTTAATTGTAGTGATTGTATCAATATTTTTAAATGCAACATATACATCTTCTGTAAAATTATTTTTTTTAAAGATATCATCTTTTGTAATAGTAGAAATTACTGCATATCTTTCATGGTTGTTTCTTAACTCGTTGAAAGATTTTATTTCGGCATCAGATATTTGGAAGATAGGCATAACGTAATTATTTAAAAGTGTCGTACAACTCTTTTTTGATTATTGATTTAAAAGTGTCACTGCTCAAATCGTGAGATTCATTTAACCATTTTTTTAAATCTGAAATATTTAAATTTGAAACTAAACTATTTACTTTTGTTTGCAAAATCAATCCTTGGTTGTCGTCATTTAATTTACCATTTGCAATATTTAAAGATAATGAATTATTTTCAATTTTATAATTAAATGTGTAGTTTACTTCGTCAAGTTTCTTTTCAACGTAATTAGGTAAAATATTAGAAGAAATATTAATATTAAAATTATTATTTATAAAATCAATAGAATTATTAATTGAGTTGTCTAACTTTATAAAATCAACATAAATCAAACTGGTTTTTTTTGATAAGTTTTCAAACTTTGGATATATTTTGTTTATATTATCAATTAATGAATTTACCTCATCTCTAAAGTTTTCCCATATGTAAAATTCATCAATAGTGTTAAATGAAATAACACCTGGTCCAATTTGAATTAAAGGATAAGAATTATGATTTTTCCTAAACCTAAAAACGGGGATGGATCTTAATGCCTCGAACGGTATATCAGGTGGTATTAAATTTTCTCTTATAGGAAATGATTCTTTAATCATAGAGTATAAATCACCATGAAGATATTGGAAGTCAATCAAATCATTTTTTGAATTTATATCCCATCTTAATTCAAATACTACTTCAACAAGTGGAGCGTTTGGTAATTTACTCATTTTGATTCCAATTTGAAAGATTATGCAAATATATTAAAATTAATTTTTTTTAGGTTTAGCTAAGAACAATTATTTAAAAATTTCACTCTATTTCAGAAACACGAAGCGTATTTACCATTCCTTTTGCTACAATGGGCATCGCGGCTAGGTTAATTAGCATATCGCCTTGTTTTACATAGCCTTTTTCTTGGCAAATTTGGTTGATGTCGTCTACAGTATCATCGGTACTTACAAACTTGTCATAATAGAAAGCACGAACACCCCAAAGCAAGTTCAATTGCGTTAAAATACGTTTGTTAGAAGTAAATACTAAAATATGTGATTTTGGTCGCCATGCCGAAATTTGGAATGCCGTGTAACCAGAATTCGTTAATGTTGTAATAGCTTTGGCATTGATATCATCAGCCATAATTGCTGCGTGATAACAAATGTTTTTCGTAACAAAACGCTTGGTTCTAATATGTGGCGCACTTTGTGGGACTTTAATTAACGGCGAATCTTCTACGCTTTCGATAATTTTCGTCATGGTTTCAATTACTTGCACCGGATAATTTCCTACTGAAGTTTCTCCTGAAAGCATTACCGCATCAGCGCCATCCATTACCGAGTTGGCAACGTCGTTTACTTCGGCTCTTGTTGGTGTTAAGCTGGTAATCATCGTTTCCATCATTTGCGTCGCCACAATTACTGGAATTCGAGCGGTTTTGGCTCTGTGAATCAATTTTTTCTGAATTAACGGTACTTGTTCCGCTGGAATTTCTACACCTAAATCGCCACGAGCTACCATTAAACCGTCGCAAAAAGCTACAATTTTATCGATATTTTCTACTGCTTCTGGTTTTTCAATTTTGGCAATAATTGGAATTTTATGATCCGAATGTTTGTTAATCAAATCTTGTAAATCTTCTAAGTCTTTTGATGTTCTTACGAATGATAATGCAATCCAATCCACTTTACTTTCAATAGCAAACAAAGCATCTTTAATGTCTTTTTCTGTTAAAGCAGGAAGTGAAACTTTGGTGTTAGGTAAATTCACTCCTTTTTTAGACTTCAATGGACCGCCTTGAATTACTCTTGCTTCTACTTCGGTGTTTTTATCGGTTTTGATTACTTCGAAAATCAATTTCCCGTCGTCCAATAAGATTCTTTCACCAGCATTTACATCTTTTGGAAATTCTTTATAGTTCATGTATACACGAGAAGCAGTTCCCAAAACGTCTTCGGCGGTAGTAAATGTGATGATATCACCTTTGTTTACCATGATATCTTCTTTCATTACCCCAACACGTAATTTTGGTCCTTGTAAATCAGCTAAAATGGAAGTGGTGTAACCAAATTCTTCATTCAGTTCTCTAATGGTGTCGATGCGTTGTTTAACATCGGTATAATCGGCGTGTGAAAAGTTGATACGGAATACATTTACACCAGCATCAATCATGTCTTTGATTACTTCTTTTGTGCTACAAGCTGGTCCTAATGTGGCAACTATTTTCGTTTTTTTATTTGTTGGCATTTTAATTAAAAAATTAAATTGTTTTTAGATTTAAAGTTTTCGATTTCAATTGGATATGCAGTAGTTACAAAGGCTATTTCACTTATTTTTTGAGCCAATTGCACGGCATTGAACTGCGAATCGATGTTTTCAATTTTCAAAATAAAATCGGCTTTTTTGACTTCGGGCAATAAAAACGAACGGGTTTCAATAGCATCGAAAATTCCAACAACAGCTTCATTTTCTTCGCTTACCACGGATTGATTCTCAATTAAACTCCAGCAAACATCTTGCAACTCGTCATCGTATACAAACAATTGGAAGTTACTTTTTCCTTCTTTATTCTTCAATTCGATAGGATGGTCGCATTTGCTTAATTGAATACCGAAAGTTTGGTTCAAAAAATAAGCCAATCGATAATCTTCAATGGAAGCATGAATAGCAACTACTTCATAATTAGCTGAATCAAAATCATCTATTTGAATTTTATGAATTGCCATTGCAGATTTTATTTGCGACAAAGATACTACTTTAAATATGTTTTAGCATTCCAAAAGTAGAAGTTAACGAATTTTTAGCAGCCGAAACCTTTTAGTAAACTAGGATTTTTTATCCATTTTTTCTTGTAAGGCAAAGTAAGCGCGTTGGGCTGCTTTTTCTTCGGCTTTTTTCTTGGAAGTGGCACGACCTTTAGCAATTATTTTCCCGTCAATCACTAATTTTACACCAAAATATTTCTGATTTTCCATGCCATTGTCTTCGAAAATATCAAACAAAAATGATTTTTTCTCCTTCTGACACCATTCAATAACCAAACTTTTGTAGCTGATTACTTTTCCTTCCAATTTTGGAATATCAACATAGGGTTCAATTACTTTTTTATGAATGAATTTTTCACAATAGATAAAGCCTTTGTCGAGATAAATAGCACCAATAAAAGCTTCGAAAATATTCCCGAAGATGTTTTCTCCAAAATGCTGCGGATTCACTTTGCTTTCTAGAAATTGGATGAGGTTTAAATCTCTACCCAATTCGTTCAAATGTTCTCTACTTACAATTTTTGAACGCATTTTGGTTAAATAACCTTCATCACCCGTAGGAACTTCATTGTAAATATGTGCTGCAATTACACTTCCTAGCATGGCATCACCCAAAAATTCCAAACGTTCATAATTAAAGGGATTGCCTTTTTCGTCTAATTTGTTGGAAGAACGATGCGTGAACGCTTTTTTGTAATATTTTAATTCGGTAGGTTTAAAACCAAGTATTTTGTAAAGTTTATCAAAAAAAATCCCGTCTTCTTCAGAGCGGGAATTTTTTGTTATTTTTTTAAATAGGCGACGCATGCAATCTTAGTTCTCAAATTTTTTGAATAAAACACAAGCATTATGACCACCAAATCCAAAAGTATTACTCATGGCTACTTTAATTTCACGTTTTTGCGCATGATTTAAAGTTAAGTTTAATGATGGGTCAATGTTTTCGTCTACCGTAGTATGGTTAATCGTTGGCGGCACTAAACTGTGTTGCATAGCTAAAATAGAAGCAATTGCCTCAATAGCACCAGCAGCACCTAATAAGTGACCCGTCATCGATTTAGTTGAATTAATGTTGATGTTTTTTGCGTGTGCACCAAAAACATGACTAATTGCTTTTAATTCGGCAACATCACCAAGTGGCGTTGATGTTCCGTGTGTATTGATGTGATCTACGTCTTCTGGTTTTAACCCAGCATCACGCAAACAGTTTTGCATTACGGCAATAACGCCAATTCCTTCTGGGTGTGGAGCCGTTAAGTGATACGCATCCGAAGATAAACCACCACCACCAACTTCACAGTAAATTTTTGCACCACGAGCAATCGCGTGTTCGTATTCTTCTAAAACCAAAGCGCCAGCACCTTCACCTAAAACAAATCCGTCACGTGTAGCGTCGAATGGTCTTGAAGCGGTTTCCGGTGTTTCATTTCTTGTTGATAAAGCTTGCATGGAGTTGAATCCGCCCATTCCAGCAATAGTAACTGCTGCTTCAGAACCTCCAGAAACAACAACATCACACATACCTAAACGAATGTAATTGAAAGCATCTACCAATGCATTCGCAGAAGAAGCACATGCAGAAACTGTAGTATAATTTGGTCCCATAAAACCATTTCGCATTGAAATGTGTCCTGGAGCAATATCAGCAATCATTTTTGGGATAAAGAATGGATTAAAACGTGGCGTTCCATCACCAGCTGCGTAATTCATTACTTCATCTTGGAAGGTTTGTAAACCTCCAATACCAGCACCCCAAATTACTCCTACGCGGTGTTTGTCCACATTTTCTAATGAAATTCCAGCATCTTTAATTGCTTCATCACTTGCTACAATGGCATATTGAGCAAATTTATCCATTCTACGAACTTCTTTTTTGTCGATGAAATCTTCTACATTGAAGTTTTTGATTTCGCAAGCAAATTTAGTTTTGTGCTTTTCAGTATCGTAGTAAGTAATAGGGGCAGCACCACTTTTACCGTTTTTTAAACCGTCCCAATATTCTTGAAGGGTATTTCCAATAGGCGTTAAGGCTCCAAGACCTGTAACTACAACACGTTTTAATTGCATAGACTAGAATTTTATGTTATATAAAAAAACCCAAAGTGCTTTTAATGAAAACTAAAAGAAACAATGGGTATTACATATTTTATAAGTGATGATTGTAATACAATCAATGTTTAAATCTTAAAAAGACTTCAGTACATTAAAATAATAAAACATCCATGAAGCGAACCTCATGGATGCATTAGATATTATTTCTTAGCCTCTTCGATGTAAGAAATAGCTTGACCTACAGTAGCAATGTTTTCCGCTTGATCATCTGGAATTTGAATATCAAATTCTTTTTCGAATTCCATAATTAGCTCAACAGTGTCTAATGAATCAGCTCCTAAATCGTTAGTGAAGCTAGCCTCTGTTACAACTTCGTTTTCGTCAACACCTAATTTGTCTACGATAATCGCTTTTACTCTTGATGCAATGTCTGACATAATCTTTAATTTTTAATTTAATTTGTTGGCAAAAATAAAAAACTTTATTTTAAAACAACATTATTGTTACTAAATGTGACTACGAAAATAAAAAAAATAATTCATAAAGACGTCTTTTTTCTATTTTTTACCAATAATTATTCTTTTTTTTGTACTGTAATTATTCTGATACTAATGAAAAAGATAGCGATTTTTGCTTCTGGTAATGGCTCTAATGCCGAAAATATCATACAATATTTTAAAAATTCGAATCAAGGAACGGTAGTCGCGGTTTTTTCAAACAATTCTAATGCCAAAGTAGTTGAAAAGGCAAAAAACCATCAAATACCAGTGGTGGTTTTTCCTAAATCGGAATTAAACGCAGGATTTGTCTTACATGAATTACATCGGTTTCAACCTGATTTGATTGTTTTAGCTGGATTTTTACTAAAATTTCCTGAATTCATCTTGAAAGAATATCCAAAAGTGATTAATATTCACCCAGCGTTATTGCCAAAATATGGAGGAAAAGGAATGTACGGTAACCATGTGCATCAAGCAGTTTTGGAAAACAAGGAAAAAGAAACTGGAATTACTATTCATTATGTAAACGAACATTACGATGAAGGCGAGTTCATTTTCCAAAAAGCCGTAAATATTGAAGATTGCAAATCACCAGAAGAAATTGCACAAAAGGTTCATGAATTGGAACAGCGCTATTTTCCAGAAATAATAGAAAAACTAATCCCTAATATCTAAATCCCTTTTTACTTGTCTCACGAAGTCCACATATATACAGACGGTGCCGCCAAGGGGAATCCTGGTCCGGCTGGCTATGGCGTAGTCATGGAAATGGTTGGAACTCCGTATAAAAAAGAATTTTTCGAAGGTTTTAGATTATCAACCAATAACCGAATGGAATTATTAGCGGTGATTGTAGGTTTGGAAAAATTAAAAAACCCAAAGACAAAGGTTTTAGTCGTTTCCGATTCCAAATATGTGGTGGATGCAGTAGAAAAACGCTGGGTATTTCAGTGGGAAAAAATCAACTTCAAAGCCAAGAAAAATCCTGATTTATGGATTCGTTTCCTAAAAATATACCGCCAACACCAAGTCGATTTTCAATGGGTAAAAGGACACAACAGTCATCCACAAAACGAACGTTGCGATGAGTTAGCGGTTATGGCTTCCCAACAAGAGAAATTATCTATTGACGAGTTTTACGAAAGAGAAGAAGGTAAGTTGTTGTAGATTATTCTTTTGGTTTATAGATTCCAATAAATAATGATACAAAACAGAAAAAAAGATAAGGTATAGAGCTTTTTAAATACAAATTTATATCAATAATTCCTTCATATATAGTCTTCCAATAATACCAAATTAGCATTGGAATTATAATAAATAACAGAGAATATCTTTTTTCGGATTTTAAAAACCAAAAGATAAATAACAAATTAACAGCAATGTAGATTAAATATGTATCAAAAAAATAGCCTTCTGATATAAAATTATTTAATCCACTTCCTAATGATTCGCTTGGTCTTCCGTTGTAAGAAACTTGAATAAAGTAGAAAGAAATAATTAAGCCAATTAAAGTTAGTTTTTTAAAATATTTCATTTGTAGTTTTTAACAAGTCTACAGATTTCTCTCAAAACATATTTTTCAAGGCATAAAAAAAGGAGCTTTTCAGCTCCCTTATTGTTTATTCATCTTTTTTAGCTTTCGTCAAATCAAATCGGTAAATGGCATCAAAACCTAAATACAAGGCTGAATCAAATTCTGAGTTGAATCGAGTTCTTTTGTCAGTACTTAAAGGGAATGTTAACACTTGAACGCCAACTTTTTCGTTACTGTCAAAAACCCCATAATCAGTAGTGTCAAAACCAATCTTTCCTCTCAAAATAATCGAATTTTCCATTAAACCCAATGCTGCATAAAAAGCAAAACGAATAGATTCTTCTTGAACATAAGCATTTGAATTAAATTCCGATAAATTATAAGATTTAATTGATGTTAATAAATCAGATCCAACGCTGAAGTTTTTAGTAAGTGCATAATTAGCATCCATTCGAATTGGTAAAGTAGCATTGATGTAAAACTTACTGTCTTTTGAACGGTGCCATAAACCAACAATCGGAGTTAAGGTAGCACCATGGTTTTCTGTAGAGCTATACAAACCAAACTTAATTTTAGACGATTCGTTGTATTGGTAATCAAGAATCGCTAAAGCACCAATTTGAAAATCGTTTGAACCAATGTTGTCAAAATCAGAAGCAATTTTTGGAAGTAAAACATATGTTCCAGACCATTTTTCTGAATGTTGGTATTTAAATCCTAAATTCAATCGCGTCATGGTCAAGCTTGTTCTTTCAGCGTTTTCTGCTAAATTTAATCTTGTGTTTTCGGCAGTTAAACCCATAAGAAGAACAAATTTTTCAGAAAGTTGTTTCGGATAATACAATTCAAAGTTGGTGTTGTTAACACTAGTTTCGTAATCGTCCTCAATATTACCTAAGGTAGTGTTATTTACAGAAAGCTTTACAATATCAACGTAGTCCTGAGAATAGATAAAGTTAATACAAAGTAAGAAAGCGAGTAATAATTTTAATTTTTTCATAAAAAAATTTTAGGGTTAGCTTTCAAAAATACTATTTATTAAATTTAAATGTTAAAAAAATATTAATTAATTAATTTTATGACTACCATTAAAAATATTTATGAACGGGTTTTCCATTTCATTTTTGCAAAAAGAGAAATAAAAAATCAAGATGGTTTTCTAATAAGTTCTTCGTTGCCACCAGTAAAACAATAATCCGCCAATTAAATACAACCCACCATCAATAGCATCTGCTGTGTAACGTGTGTTGACTTTTGGCAAATAAACCTCAAAAAATACAATGTAAAAAAGCACCATCATTAGGCATTGTAAAAATGATAATTGGAATTTCGGGTTGTTGTGAATTTTTCTAATGCTCCATAAACAAATGCTAAGTACAATTGGAAGTGCAACCAAATCGTTAAAGTGATTGTTTATCAGTTTTGGTAAGATTATTTTGTTTTTTTGAAGGAAATATACTGTTGCGGCACTCAATACCAAAGTTATAAAAATCAAAAAGGAATAATTCTTTTGTTTTTTCATTAGGCTGAAATAGCTGCGGCCAACCAAGCTAAAAAGCTCCCAATAGCCATAATTACAATCCAAACCGAATATAGTGCTGAAGCTAAAATGCGAACCAACCAAAAACGGTGATGAAGCAACTTGTAAAAAAAAGTGCTTTTAGTTTCAAGATGTTCTTTTTTTAACTGTTCACTGAACGCTTTCTTTCTTTTTTCAACGCTTTTTTTTCGAAGAAGTTCGGGGTTAATCAATGCGCCGCAATTGGAACAGTAATCCAAATTTCGATTAAATGTTCCGCAGGAACTGCATTTTATTAATGATGTAGTACTCAATTGTTGGGTTTTCTACAAATTTACAAAAAATAGCGCAAAATTATATTGTTAAAAGCCATTTAAACTTTTATCCCGAAGTTTCGGAATTTAAACTTTTAAACTTCTAAACAAAAACTTATCTTTGCACCTTATTTCAAATTTACATTGATGAACAAATTATTGATCGTAGGAACAGTAGCTTTTGATGCTATTGAAACGCCTTTCGGAAAAACAGATAAAATTTTAGGCGGAGCCGCAACTTACATAGGTTTAGCGTCTAACTTTTTTAATGTTGATGCAGCTATTGTTTCGGTAGTAGGAGAAGATTTTCCAAAGGAATATTTAGATTTATTAGAAAACAAAGGAGTAAATATAGAAGGCATCGAAATCGTAAAAGGTGGAAAAACCTTCTTTTGGAGTGGAAAATACCACAACGATTTAAATTCTCGCGATACTTTAGTTACCGAATTAAACGTTTTGGCTGATTTTAATCCAGTAGTTCCACAAGCCTATAAAAATTCAGATGTAGTTTTATTAGGAAACTTACACCCAATTGTACAATCTGGAGTTTTAAACCAAATGACCGAAAGACCAAAATTAGTGGTTTTGGATACGATGAACTTTTGGATGGATTGTGCCTTACCAGAATTATTAGACGTTATCAAACGTGTTGATGTAATCACAATCAACGATGAAGAAGCGCGTCAATTATCAGGAGAATATTCTTTGGTAAAAGCGGCAGCTAAAATTCATACAATGGGACCAAAATATGTGGTAATCAAAAAAGGAGAGCACGGAGCATTATTATTCCATAACAAAGAAGTTTTCTTTGCTCCAGCGTTACCATTAGAAGAAGTTTTTGACCCAACAGGTGCTGGTGATACTTTCGCTGGTGGTTTTGCAGGTTACATTGCACAATCAGAAAATATTTCATTCGAAAACATGAAGAATGCAATTATTTATGGTTCCAATTTAGCATCATTCTGTGTTGAGAAATTTGGAACAGAAAGAATGGAAACTTTAAATAAAAAAGAAGTGAATGCGCGTTTGCAACAATTTAAAGCCTTAACGCAATTTGAAATAGAATTAGAAGAATAAAAACGTGCCTCGAAATTTCGGGGCATTTTTTGTTTCAAAAAGAATAAGAATTACAACAACCTACAACAACACAACAACTTATGAGTGACGCTATACAACACGAATGTGGAATTGCATTACTAAGATTAAAAAAACCGTTAGAATTCTATAAAGAAAAATACGGTACGGCTTTCTATGGTGTACAGAAAATGTACTTACTTATGGAAAAGCAACACAACCGCGGTCAAGACGGAGCTGGATTAGCAAGTATCAAATTGGATGTAAATCCAGGAGAACGATACATCAGCCGAATCCGTTCTAACGATCCACAACCTATCAAGGATATCTTCGCTCAAATTAACGACAGAATCAGTCGCGAGTTAGAAGAACATCCAGAATATCAAAACAACGTAGCGCTTCAAAAACAAAACATTCCTTACATAGGAGAAGTGTTTTTAGGTCACGTTCGTTACGGGACTTTTGGTAAAAACAGCATCGAAAGTGTTCATCCATTTTTACGTCAAAACAATTGGATGCATCGCAATCTAATTGTGGCAGGTAATTTCAATATGACCAATGTGAAAGAGTTGTTCCAAAACTTAATTGATTTAGGACAACATCCAAAACAAATGGCCGATACCGTTACCGTAATGGAAAAAATTGGGCATTTTTTAGATGATGAAGTTACCGAATTATACAAACAATGCAAGAACGAAGGCTATTCTAAACAAGAAGCTTCGCCAATTATCGGAGAACGATTAAATGTGCAACGCATTTTAGAACGCGCTTCAAGAAATTTCGATGGAGGTTATGCAATGGCTGGACTTTTTGGTCATGGCGATTCGTTTGTATTACGCGATCCTGCCGGAATTCGTCCTGCGTATTTCTATGAAGATGATGAAATTGTAGTAGTGGCTTCAGAACGACCAGTAATTCAAACGGTTTTCAATGTTGCTTTCGAAAAAGTACAAGAATTAACTCCAGGAAGCGCAATCATCATCAAGAAAAATGGAAATGTTTCTATTGAAGAAGTAAGAACACCTGTAATTAAAAAGGCTTGTTCGTTTGAAAGAATTTATTTCTCTCGCGGAAGTGACGCTGAAATTTATCAAGAGCGTAAAGAATTAGGAAGATTAATTTTTCCAAGTGTTTTACATGCAATAGATAACGATACAGATAATACGGTTTTCTCTTTCATTCCAAATACGGCTGAAACTTCATTTTACGGTATGTGTGAAGCGGCTCAGGATTTTCTAAACCAACGAAAAGCCAAAATGATTATTGAGCAAAAAGACACCTTGACTGAAGACACCTTGAAGGAATTACTTTCAGTAAAAATTAGAACAGAGAAAATTGCGATTAAAGATGCTAAATTAAGAACGTTTATTACCGAAGACAGTAGTAGAGACGATTTAGTAGCTCACGTTTATGATGTAACGTATGGAGTAGTAAAACCAACAGATAATTTGGTAATTATTGATGATAGTATTGTGCGAGGAACTACCTTGAAACAAAGTATTATTAAAATGATGGACCGTTTGCATCCAAAGAAAATCGTCGTGGTTTCATCAGCACCTCAAATCCGTTATCCAGATTGCTACGGAATTGATATGGCGAAATTAGAAGGTTTAGTAGCTTTTAGAGCGGCTTTGGATTTACTGAAAGAACGCAATTTATATCATATTGTAGAGGAAGTATACCAAAAGTCGAAAGCACAAGAAGATTTTAGTGATGCTGATGTAGTGAATTATGTAAAAGAAATTTACGCACTTTTCACCGATCAAGAAATTTCAGATAAAATTGCCGAAATGCTTACACCTGAAAACACAAAAGCTGAAGTAAAAATCATTTATCAAACGGTTGAAGATTTACATATTGCTTGTCCAAAGAATTTAGGCGATTGGTATTTTACAGGAGATTATCCAACCGATGGAGGAAATCGAGTGGTAAACCGTGCTTTTATGAATTTCTACGAAGGGAAAGACGCACGTGCTTACTAAAAACGCATTTTGTCGATTTTTTCAATTCGTTTAACAATTTTTTTATAGGAATACAAAATCCCACCATACTTTAGCTCTACCAGAAAATTAGTAGGTTAAGTTTTATGGTAGATTTGGGGCAAAAAGGGTACGCAATGCGTGCCTTTTTTATTTTCCAATAAGCCGTTTTTTTATACAAATAAACCTATCTAGTGCATTTCAACGACTTTTTCATTCGTTTAACAATTTTTTTATGCTAGCATAGTATATCGCCATACTTTAGCCTCACCAGAAAATTAGTAGGTTAAGTTTTATGGTAGATTTGGGGCAAAAAGGTGAAAGTAATTTCACCTTTTTTTTATGTTTTTTAAAATTACCCATCAAGAAAACATTCAATTCTAAGTAAAATGCATTTCGTCGATTATTTTGACGATTCAACAATTAAATTATTCGCTATGAAATTATCACTATACTTTAGCCCTACCAGAAAATTAGTAGGTTAAGTTTTATGGTAGATTTGGGGCAAAAAGGGTGAAAGAAATTTCACCTTTTTTATTGGGTTAGAAATAAAAAAAAGCAGAAGTGAAAACTTCTGCTTTTTGTTTTTATGTAAAAGAATTAATTATTTTGATTCCGCAAAACGTTTTGCTACTTCTGTCCAGTTAATTACATTGAAAAAAGCTTCCACATAATCAGGACGACGGTTTTGATAGTTTAAATAATAAGCATGTTCCCAAACATCAAGTGCTAAAACAGGTGTCCCACCACATCCAATGCCTGGCATTAAAGGGTTATCTTGATTTGCCGAACTGCAAATTTCTAATTTTCCACCTTTGTGTACACATAACCAAGCCCATCCTGAACCAAAACGCGTTGCTGCTGCTTTTGCAAATTGAGCTTTAAATTCTTCAAATGATTTGAAATCTCTTTCAATAGCCTCAGCTAATTCACCTGATGGTAAACCGCCACCGTTTGGAGACATAACTTTCCAAAACAAATTGTGATTATAAAAACCACCACCATTGTTTCTAACAGCTGCGTTATTTGGGTCTAAATTAATTAAAATGTTTTCAATATTTTTCCCTTCCAAATCAGTTCCTGCAATTGCAGCGTTTAAATTTGTAGTGTAAGCATTGTGATGTTTTGAATGGTGAATTTCCATTGTTCTTGCATCAATATGTGGTTCTAATGCATCGTATGCATAAGGTAATTGTGGTAATTCAAAAGCCATAATATTTTATTTTTAGATTAGTAATATTTTCACCAAATTTACAAATTAAACTTCGTAATTAAAAATAGATAGTTTTTATACCACTATTATTAAGACAAATATAACATTTGAACACAACAGCTTTTACCATATATGACGCTTCGGCTGGTTCAGGAAAAACCTATACGCTAACGAAAGAATATTTAAAAATTCTTTTCTTAGCTACGAATGATGATGCGTATCGAAAAATTCTTGCCATTACTTTTACTAACAAAGCGGTGGAAGAAATGAAAAGTCGAATTGTTTCCAGTTTGTACGAGTTTTCCATTGATACTACTTCCGATAAAGCGATGGAATTGCTAAAAGATGTTGCTTCGGAAACCAAATTAAGCATCGCTACTTTAAAAGATAAATCGAAAGCCATCATCAAAAATATCATTCATAATTATGCTGCTTTTGATATTTCTACGATTGATAAATTCACGCACAAAGTTATTAGAACGTTTGCACAAGATTTGAATTTACCCCCGAATTTTGAAGTGTCTTTGGAAACCGATTCACTTTTGCAAGAAGCCATCGACTTGGTGATTTCTAAAGCTGGTGATGATGTAAATTTGACCAAGTTATTAATAGAATTTTCAAAAGAAAAAACCGACAACGATAAAAATTGGGATATTTCTGCCGAATTATTAAAAGTTGCCCAATTGATTACTAACGAAAACAATTCGGAAGAAATCAAAGAAATGGCAGATAAGAGTTTGGATGATTTTGGCGTAATCAAAAAGAAATTACAGGAAGAAATTAAGCAAATAAAAGCCGAAACTAGCGAAGATGGAAAAAAAATCAAGCATTTTATTGAATCAAATGGTGCGAGTTTAAGTTCTTTTCCAAAGTATTTCAATGATCATTTGAATAATATTGAGTCAAATCAGTTGAAAGATACTCAAAAAAAATATTTTTCTCCTGATGATATTAAGATTTTAAAATCGGCTAAAGATGTTGCCATTATTGAATCAATTATTGATGAAATCGTTTTACAATTAAAATCGATTTACGATAAGTTAGGAAAAGTGGCTATGTACGAAGCTTTTCTGCAAAATCTAAATCCACTTTCACTTTTAAATACGATTTATCAGGAATTCAAACAAATTCAGGAAGAACAAAACTTAGTTTCGATTTCCGATTTTAATAAAATCATTCATAACGAAATTCAAAACCAACCAGCACCGTTTATTTATGAGCGTTTGGGCGAAAAATACCGTCATTATTTTATCGATGAATTTCAGGATACTTCGGTAATGCAATGGCAAAATTTGATTCCATTAATCGACAATGCACTTTCTGGTCAAGACGATTTTGGTCAACAAGGAACATTAATGTTGGTGGGTGACCCAAAACAAGCGATTTATCGTTGGCGCGGTGGAAAAGCCGAACAATTTATTGATTTAGCAAAAGAAGATAAAAAGCACAATCCATTTTCAAATAAAGACAAAGAAACGCTTCGTTTAGGAACTAATTACCGTAGTTTTAGTGAAGTTATTCAGTTCAATAATGCTTTTTTCAAGCAATTATCTGATAGATTTGAAAATCCAGACTACAGAAATCTATACGAAAACCTTTCGCATCAAGACATTAATTCAAAAAATGGTGGTTATGTGAATTTGTCGTTTATTGAAGTTCCAGAAGACGAAACTGAAGTCGAAGGTTTTGATTCGGACAACGATTCGATTTCGGTAAAAGATAAATTTTACTTGAATCAAACCTTAAAAACCATTGAAAAATGTATTGCTAACGGATTTGAATACAAAGACATCGTTTTGCTTACAAGGACCAAAGCACCTGGAATTAAATTAGCGAATTTCTTAACCGAGAATAGCGTTCCAATTTTATCCTCGGAAACCTTATTGATTCAAAATGCGACCGAAGTGAAGTTGTTGATTGCGTTGCTTCGTTATTTGAAAAATCCAAAAGACGACGAATCGAAAGTCTATTTCTTGTATTTCATTGCGAAATATTTACAATCGGAAGTAGCAATTCACGATTTCATTTTGGTTGCCAAAGATAAGAATTCGGAAGAATTAGAATCGTTTTTAAAAACCATTGGAATTGAAATTTCGTTCAAAAATTGCAAGAAAAAATCGTTGTATGAAGCAGTGGAAATTTTAATTGCGACGTTTTTAATTGACAAAGTGAATACTTCTTATTTGCAATATTTCTTGGATTTGGTTTTGGAAAAAGATGTAAAAGTGCAATCGAGCATTGCAGATTTCTTGGAGTATTGGGATAAAATTGGGTACCAAAAAAGTATTCCGTCACCAGAAGGAACCAATGCCGTTCGTATCATGACGATTCATAAATCGAAAGGTTTGGAATTTCCGGTTGTGATTTTTCCGTTTGCCGAAGAAGATTTTTCAAGAAAAATTAAAGAAAAATTATGGATTCCGCTTGAAGATTCAAATATTGATTTACCAAAAGCGTTAATTAATAACAGAAAAGAAGTGGAAAGTTACGGGAACGAAGCTAAAACTATTTTTCAAACCAAAAATCAAGAAGAGGTTTTAGATACGATTAACGTTTTGTACGTGGCTTTAACGAGAGCTGAAGAACAATTGTATGTGATTTCAAATAAATTATTGACCAAAAAAGGCGATTTGGTTACCAATAATTTATCTTATTATTTTATAGAGTTTTTACAGAATTCAGGCAAATATGAAGATACAAAATCGGAATACGAATTTGGAAATCCAATGCGAATTTCAACTAACAAAGCTCACGAAGGCAAAAACAATCAAATTGGAATTGTTACCCATAAATTAAACCCAAAAAACATCAAAATTGCACAACGTGAGGCTTTAATGTGGGGAACCATTCAGCAAGACGCGATTAACTTTGGAAATATCTTGCATGAAATTATGGCGTTTATTCATACTAAAGAAGATGTAGATTTAGCCATTCAAAAAGCAACTGAATTGGGATTGATTACGTTTTCTCAGCAACAAATTTTCAAAGAAACGATAGCTAATATTGTGAATCATAAAGAATTGATTTCGTTTTTTGATGCTAATGCAAAAGTATTCAACGAGCAAAACATAATTAAAAAAGCCACAAAAAACAGTAAACCTGATAGAGTTGTAATTAAAGATAATGTGGCGTATTTGTTAGATTATAAAACAGGAGAAAAGCACCATAAACACAGAGCACAATTAGAAGAATATGAATTGGCTTTACAAGAAATGAAATATACAGTTGCAAAAAAAGCACTTATATATATAGGAGAAAGTATAGAAATAGTAACTTTGCAACCATAAACCAATAACTACAAACAGCAATAATATGTACGGAAAAATCCAACAATACCTACAAAACGAATTAAATACGATTCAAGAAAACGGATTATTTAAAAAAGAACGCATTATTACGTCACCGCAAGGAGCAGAAATTACGATTTCGACAGGAGAAACCGTTTTAAATTTTTGTGCGAATAATTATTTAGGATTGTCATCACATCCAGAAGTTGTTCAAGCTGCTAAAGATGCTTTAGATTCACATGGATTCGGAATGTCATCAGTACGTTTTATTTGTGGAACTCAAGATATCCATAAAGAATTAGAACAAAAAATCGCAAATTTCTACGGAACAGAAGATACAATTTTATACGCAGCCGCTTTTGATGCAAATGGTGGAGTTTTCGAACCTTTATTAGGTGAAGAAGATTGTATTATTTCTGATAGTTTGAATCATGCTTCTATTATTGATGGTGTTCGTTTGTGCAAAGCAGCACGTTACCGTTACGAAAACAACAACATGGAAGACTTAGAGCAACAGTTAATCAAAGCAACTGAAGCTGGTCACCGTTTTAAATTAATCGTAACCGATGGAGTTTTTTCAATGGACGGATTAGTAGCGCCATTAGATAAAATTTGCGATTTAACAGATAAATATGATGCTTTGGTTATGGTGGATGAATGTCATGCTGCTGGTTTCATTGGCGCAACAGGTAAAGGAACATTAGAAGCTAAAGGCGTAATGGGAAGAGTAGACATCATCACTGGAACTTTAGGAAAAGCTTTAGGTGGCGCTATGGGTGGTTATACAACTGCTAAAAAAGAAATTATTGAAATTTTACGTCAACGATCACGCCCGTATTTGTTTTCTAATTCATTAGCGCCATCAATTGTTGGGGCTTCTTTAAAAGTTTTTGAATTATTAGAAAAAGATACAACGCTTAGAGATAAATTAGAATGGAATACCAATTATTTCAAAGCAGGATTAAGAAAAGCAGGTATTGATTTCATCGATGGCGACTCTGCAATTGTACCAGTAATGTTATATGATGCTAAATTATCGCAAATTATGGCAGAGGAATTACTTAAAAAAGGAATTTATGTTATAGGATTTTTCTTTCCGGTTGTTCCTAAAGAGAAAGCTCGCATTAGAGTACAACTTTCAGCGGCACACACTCAAGAGCATTTGGATAAGGCAATAAATGCGTTTGAAGAAGTCGCAAAAATGTTAAAAATCATTTAAATGCATATTTATACTACATTTTTTTAACAAAACTTTTTGTATTTAAAAAAAAATAGTATTTTTGCTCAGATTATAAAGTATTGTAATTAAATAAATAAAGTATGAAACATCTAAACAAATTATTTGCTGCTGCATTAATGTTTGCTGGTTTAACATCGCAAGCACAAGATGGCAACAACCCATGGGCAGTGTCTTTTGGGGTAAATGGGGTCGATACCAAAGTAAGTGCTGTTGGTAACGATAGTCCAAAATGGATTCAATTAGCTAATGCTAATGATAATTGGAATTTATTACCATCAGTTTCTTATGCTGGAGTTTCCAGATATGTAGGTGACGGATTTTCATTTGGTCTTAATGGTTCTGTGAATAGAATCACAAGATGGGTAACAAGAGTTCCAGGTACTCAATCTACAGATATGGTTGTTAATCCTGGAGATTTGTCTTATTATGGAATTGATGCTGTAGTTAAATATAGTTTCCAAGAAATGTTAAAGTCTAAGTGGCTTGATCCATCATTAAATATTGGTGGTGGTTATACTTTCTTTGGTGATGCATCAGCAGGAACGGTTAATGGAGGTTTAGGCTTAGCTTTTTGGTTAACAGATCAAGTGGGTATTTCGTTTCAATCTACTTACAAACATTCGTTTGATGATAATAGAGTAGCTAATATGGATGTTCCTTCACATATTCAACATTTCGCTGGTTTGACTTTCAAGTTTGGAGGTAAAGATACTGATGGAGATGGTATTTTTGATAAAGATGATGCTTGTCCTGATGAATTTGGTTTAAAAGAATTTCAAGGTTGTCCAGATTCAGACGGAGATGGTATAGCTGATAAAGATGATGCTTGTCCAAACGAAGCAGGTCCAAAAGAATTAAACGGTTGTCCTGATACTGATGGTGATGGAATTATTGATTCAGAAGATGCTTGTCCAACTGAGCCAGGAACTAAAATTATGAATGGATGTCCTGATGCTGATGGTGACGGAGTTGCTGATAAAGATGATGAGTGTCCAACAGTTGCGGGTCCTAAAGAAAACAAAGGTTGTCCATGGCCAGATACTGATGGTGACGGTGTTGCTGATAAAGATGATGCTTGTCCAACAGTTCCTGGTACTGTAGCAAATAATGGTTGTCCAGAAGTTTCTGATGACGCTATGAAAAAATTAAACGAATATGGTAAAACTATTTTGTTTAATTCTGGTAAGGCTTCTTTCCAAAAACAAACTATACCTGTTTTAGAAGCTATGACAGCTATCTTAAAAGAGTATCCAACTGCTAAATTCTCTTTAGAAGGACACACTGATAGCGATGGTGCTGAAGCTATGAACCAAAAATTATCTGAAGAAAGAGCTGCTGCGGTTAAAAACTTCTTAGTTGAGAATGGTATTGCTGCTGACAGATTAACTTCTAAAGGTTTTGGTGAAACTATGCCAGTAGATACAAACAAAACTGCAAAAGGTAAAGCTAACAACAGAAGAGTAGAAGTGAAATTAGTTAAATAATTTCTTTCTAAAATATATTAAGAAACGTCCCGATTTATCGGGGCGTTTTTTTATTTTTATAAAATGAATTCAAATACTTTTCTAGATAAGTTAAGCGCAGCTATTTTATCACAATCCGATATTCAATTATCGAATTGTTTGATTGTTTTACCTAATAAAAGAGCTAAAGTGTTTCTTTTAGAAAGCTTAAAAAATCAATTAGAAAGTACTTCGTTTGCACCCACTATCATTAGTATTGAAGATTTTATTCAGGAAATTTCAGGATTGCGAACCATTGATCCAATTGAATTACTATTTGAATTCTACGAAGTTTATCTTTCTGTTACAGAAAAAACCAAGCAACAATCGTTTGAAGAATTTGCTACTTGGGCTAAAACCGCCATACAAGATTTTAATGAAATTGATCGCTATTTATTAGAACCAAATCACGTATTTTCGTACTTAAAGGATATTGAAGCATTAAAGCGTTGGAATTTAGAACCATCAAATACCACCAAATTAATAGACACACATTTAGAGTTTTGGGCTAAATTACCGTTGTACTATGAATCTTTTTACACCCATTTATTAAAGAAAGGAATCGGTTATCAAGGATTATTGTACAGAGAAGCAGTGAAAAACTTAGCTTCGTTTACTACAACCATTACCAATCAAATTTACTTCGCAGGATTCAACGCATTAAATCAGGCTGAAGAAAAAATATTCAAACATTTAGCCAACGAGAATAAAGCCAAAATCTATTGGGATATTGATGAGGTGTTTTTGAATGATTCGTATCATGATGCTGGTTTGTTCATTCGTAAGTTCAAAAAAGAATGGAAACCTTTTGTTAATCAAGATTTCGAATGGGTTGTAAATCATTTCAGCGAAGAAAAAAACATTGAAATTATAGGAACCCCAAAAAGCATTGGTCAAGCCAAAATTGTTGGGACGATTGTCGAAAATATTCAAGCCGAAAACCCAAATTTAGAAAAAACAGCCGTGGTTTTAGGAGATGAAAATCTATTACTTCCTGTTTTATATGGCTTGCCAGAATCGGTGGATGCGTTGAATATTACGATGGGTTATCCAAGTAAAAATAATCCTGCGCAATTGTTGATTAGCAAGTTGTTTAAGTTGCATACCAATGCCAAACAGCGAAACGAAAAAAGCTACACGTTTTACTACAAAGAAGTTTTAGATATTTTAAATCATCCTTTAGTCGAACCTTATTGCAAGGTGGCAGAAGTCGTAAAAATCATTAACAACAACAATTTCACGTTCTTTTCCAATCAAAAATTATTCAGTTTATACGAAGAGAAATATCCTAATTCAGAAAACAAATTCTTCCAATTGTTATTCACACGTTGGGATGATTCTCTTTCCGATATTTTAGCAAATTTACAAGCGGTATTACTCACCATAAAATCCTATTTAAGCAATGAAGATGCTGAAGAAAAAGTAACGAAAGCTTTTGTGTATTCAGTTTTTAAAACGATAAATAAATTAACCAATTACCACGAAACGTATAACCAAATTGAAAGCTTGCAATCGCTTCAAGCTATTTACAAGCAAATTATCGATTTAGCTGAAGTTTCTTTCGAAGGCGAGCCTTTGTCAGGACTTCAAGTAATGGGCGTCTTAGAAAGCCGTGTATTGGATTTTAAAAATGTGATTATCACTTCGGTCAATGAAGGAAAATTTCCAGCGGGAAAATCTCAAAATTCATTTATTCCATATGATGTAAAGAAAGAATTAGGCTTGCCAACATACAAAGAAAAAGATGCGATTTATTGTTATCACTTTTATCATTTGTTGTTGCGCGCGAAAAATGTTTGGTTACTTTACAACACCGATAATGAAGGAATTGATGCCGGCGAAAAAAGTCGTTTTATTACCCAATTAGAAATTGAAAAACAACCAAAACACAATATTACAAGCACAATTTACAACGCCGTTTTGCCCGAAAAAGCGTATGAACCAGTAACAATTCCAAAAACAGATAAAATTCTAACCCGTTTGCACGAAATCGCAACCGATAAAGGCTTTTCGCCATCGTCGTTGACGAATTATATTCGAAATCCATTACAGTTTTACATGCAACGCATTTTGCGCATTAACGAAGCCGACGAAGTGGAAGAAAATATCGCGGTAAATACATTGGGAACCATTATTCATAATGCGTTGGAAGATTTGTATACACCGTATTTGAATCAGTTTTTGGCATTGCATCATATTGAAGCGATGGAAACAAAAATTGACGAAGTTATTCTAAAACATTTCAAAGAAATTTACAAAGAAGGCGAAATCACCAAAGGAAAAAATCTGTTGGCTTTTGAAGTAGCAAAACGAAATGTCTACAATTTTCTACAATTGGAAAAGAAAGACATCGAAGAAGGTCAAGCCATAAAAGTATTGCTATTAGAAGCGAGTTTGTCTTGTGAAATCGAAGTGAAATCATTACCATTTCCAATAAAAATTGCGGGTAAAGTCGATCGAATCGAAGAACGAAACGGCGCTATCAGAATCATCGATTACAAAACTGGAAAAGTACTTGGTAATAGTTTAAAAATTAACGATTTTACCGATTTGACTTCCGATATTAAAAATGAAAAAATCATCCAATTGTTATGCTATGCGTTGATGTTTGAAAATCACGAATTAAAACAAAACCGAGAAGTTTCAGCCGGAATTATTTCGTTTAAAAACATGAAAAGCGGCTTTTTACCTTTCGGATTAGGGAAAGGAAAAGACAGTGAATTAGCTATTTCAAGCGAAATTTTAGAAGATTTTAAATTGGAATTAGAAACGTTGATTGTGGAAATTTTTAATGCTGAAATTCCGTTTAAAGAAAAGGTTTAACGTTTTCTTATACTTTTCATACATTGTTTTTCGTTTTCTTTACTAAATATAGTAATCGAAAATTTAGTATGAAAAAAATCTTCTCATTTGCTTTCGTTTTATTGGCAATTAGTTTGTTTTCGCAAACACAAGTTCCGGATTTTAACCTCGATTTTGAAAAATATTCTAAAAATGATGACTTACCAAATGGTTGGATTAAATGGGGTGATTATGAATTAATCATTGACTCAACAATAGCTGTATCAGGAAAAAATGCATTACTCATTGATTCAAAAAATGGCGAATCTTTTGGTTGTGTTGCTTACAAACTTCCTGCGAATTTTAAAGGTAAAGAAATTACTTTAGAAGGCTACATGAAGTATGAAAACGCTACTGATGGTTTTGTAGGTTTGCTTATTAGAATGGATAAAGACGGACAATCCGTTGGATTTGATAACATGCAAAACCAAAAATTGCAAGGAACTTCGGAATGGAAAAAACACAAAGTAACCATTGAATTCAAAGAAAATGCAGATCATATTTTTGTAGCTGGAATTTTAGTTGGTAAAGGAAAAGCTTGGTTTGATAATTTTAAAGTCACCATTGATGGAAAACCAATTGAATCGCTAAAGCCTATTGAAAAAGAACTTTCTATTATTGATAAAGACAATGAATTTGATGAAGGCTCTAAATTTGAATTGACTGAATTAAATGAAATTCAAAAGCGAAATGTATTCGTATTAGGAAAAGTTTGGGGTTTTGTAAAATATCATCATCCTGTAATTGCTGAAGGAAAAATTAGTTGGGATTATGAACTTTTTAGAATGTTGCCAAAAATTGATAATAAAAATTTTGATGATGAACTGATTGAATGGATTAATAAACTAGGAACTTTCAAAACTAGAACTCAAAAACTTCCAAAAGAAAGCGAAATTAAATTACTACCCAATACCAAATGGATTTCTGATACCCAATTAATTTCGGCAGAATTGTCTTCATTACTTCAAAAGGTAAACCATGCAGAAAGAAGCGATAAAAACTATTACATCCAATTATTTAAAAACGTAAATAATCCTGATTTTACGAATGAAAAAGTATATGTTAAAATGAAATATTCCGATACTGGAATTAAACTTTTAGCTGCTTTTAGATATTGGAACATGATTGAATACTTTTTCCCAAACCGTCATTTGATGGATGACAATTGGGACAAAGTTTTAGAAGAGTTTATACCAAAAATATCGGCTACAAAAGATAAAAAAGAATACACGTTAACCTTATTGGAATTAATAGGAAAAATTCAAGATACGCATGCCAATATTTGGCGTTATAATTCAGTTTTAGATACTTATTTTGGTGAAAATATTGCTCCTTTAAAAATAAAATTTGTAGAAAATAAAGTTGTAGTTGTAAAATTAGAAGACGAATTCAAGGATGCAAACGTAGAAGTTGGTGATGTAATTTTAGCCATCAATGGAACAACAGTGGAAGATTGGATAAAAAACAATTTGAAATATTTTCCTGCTTCCAATTACCCAACACAATTGCGAGATGTGGCACGAAAAATTTTACGTTCAAACGATAATTCTGTCCAACTTACAATTGAAAATAAGTCAGGAAGTAAGGATGTAACGGTTAATACTATTAAGTACAAATATTTCAAAGAGGAACCTATTTCGCATAAAATTATCAATGAAAACATAGGTTACCTATATCCAGGAACATTGAAAAAAGGTGAAATTAACGAAATCATGGATAAGTTTTTAGATAAAAAAGGTTTGATAGTGGATTTAAGATGTTATCCATCTGATTTTATTGTTTTCAGCTTAACAAGATACCTTTTAAATGAGAAAAAAGATTTTGTGAAGTTCACCGCTGGAGACATCAAAACACCCGGATTATTTACTTTAAGAGGAGGAGAAATGCAGGTTGGTGGAAAAAATAAAGATTACTTCAAAGGAAAGGTAATTATTTTGATTAATGAAGAAACGCAAAGTAATGCAGAATATACTACTATGGCCTTACGTGTAGCTCCAAATGCAGTAGTTTTAGGAAGCACAACCGCTGGAGCAGATGGCAATGTGTCTGGAATTACACTACCAGGAAATATTTTTACTTACATTTCAGGAATTGGAGTCTTAAATCCAGATGGTTCTGAAACGCAACGTGTCGGAATTATTCCAGATATTAAAATGGAGCCAACAATAAAAGGAATTCGTGAAGGAAAAGATGAATTGCTAGAAAAAGCTATCGAGCTGATTACTAATTAAATATAAAATAGTTTGCTGCAGATTGAAAGATTTACACAGATTTAAAATTCTGCTAATCTGTGAAGTCTGTGGCTTTGCTAATTTGCGTTCTTTGCGAAAAAACTTTGTGGGCTTTGCGTTAAAATAACTAAACCCTTTTCAAAAAACCACTCAAAACCGCCAACAATTCCACCTCATTTTCAAAATGACTCATGTGACCATCTTCAAAAGTGGTGAGTTCTACTTGCGTGCCTTCTATTTGTTCTAAATTTTCTTCGTAATTTAAAACAGGATCTTTTTTACCTAAAATTAGTTGAATAGGATAAGGTGCAAAATGCAAAATCACTTCGCGGTCTTTTCTAATTTTCATGCCTTCTAACGCAGCAACAATACCTTGAAGCGGTGTTTGTAAAGCGTCTAATTTCACTTCTTCAATAATATTTGCCAAACGTTCTCGATTGTCTTCACTGAACAAATTCGCAATACTCATGCGAATAAAAGCCGAATAATTTTGCTTCACTGCTACAATAGCGCGGTCACGATTTGCTTTTCGTTCGTCGCTATCAGCTTTGGAAGTGGAATTTTGCAACATAATTCCTTTTACATTATCAGGATACAATTCGGCGAAAGCCAACGCCACATAACCACCCATCGAATGTCCAATTAAAACCGCTTTTCTGATTTTTAATTCGTGCAACACATGATGCACCATATCAGCTTGGTCTTCCATGGTGTGGACATAACCCAAACATTCTGTTTCACCATGACCTAATAAATCGATAGTAATGATGCGGTGTTTTTTAACCAATTCAGGAATAAACGCCTTCCACATCGATTGATTTTCCAAAAAACCATGCAATAAAACCACAGCCGTTCCTTTTCCTTGGTCGGTGAAACTGATTTTGGTGTTTTTGAAGTTGGTGGTTTTCATGTGGGCAAAGTTAGGATTTAAACGCAAAGCCCGCAAAGTTTTTTCGCGAAGTACGCAAGGAAAATATTTTTGTCATTTTTGTCATTTCGACGTAAGGAGAAATCACATCATATAAATAAAAAACGTATTTTTGAGAAAAGCATTTTTAGGTTTATGAATAGATTAGTGATTATTGGAAACGGTTTTGATTTAGCACATGGTTTGCCAACGAGATACAGCGATTTTATTGAGGATTATTGGAGAAATGTAAAAGATAGTAATCATAATGGATTAGTGTCTTTTAATCTTGATAATTTTGTTGAATTTAAAAACCATAAAAACATAGATGAATTGATAGATGAAATCGCAAAAATCAAAAATATATACAAGAGAGATGGTATAGAAGTTTATAAAATAAAAGAAAATCCTACACCTCTAGCAAATAATAGAATTCAAATTATCAATTATAAAAATAAATTTTTTAAATTGATGAGTTCTGAATCAATAGAGAATTGGGTTGACATTAAAAATTTATATTATAAAACTTTAAAAGAAAGAGCTAAAGGAGAATTACAAAATCAAAATTATATTTTGGGAATTAAACAATTAAATGAAGATTTTGAAGAAATTAAAAATTTGTTTGAAAGTTATCTCATTAGGGTTTTTGAAGAAAGTTATAATTGGGAAAAAATAAAGAATGATGAAATTATTCAAAATTTAATTGAAGATACAAAATTCAACGATTTTTCATTTGATATTAAGCAAGAAGAGTATTTCAATAATTTGGACAACTTTAGCATAGAAAATACAACCTTATTAAGCTTTAATTACACGAAAACTGTTTTTGATTATTCTGAAGAAATCTTGAAATCAAAATTTGATATTTACTACAATTATATTCATGGTAAAATTGATTCAAAAGATTTGCCAATTATATTCGGATTTGGTGATGAAATGGATAAAGAATATCAATTGATTGAAGATATTGACGATAATGAATACTTGAAAAATTTTAAATCAATACAGTATTTAGAGCACTCAAATTATAAGAATCTTTATAGTTTTATAGAATCTGGACCATTTCAAGTTTTTATTATGGGTCATTCGTGTGGATTGTCTGACAGAACATTACTAAGCACAATTTTTGAGAATGAAAATTGTCTTTCTATGAAAGTCTTTTATTATCAATATTTAGATAAACAAACAAACAAAATAAAAGATAATTATACGGAAATTACTCAAAATATTTCAAGACATTTTAAAGATAAAAAAATGTTGAGAAAAAAAGTGGTTGAAAAAAGACATTGTAAACCATTAATTAAGTTTCAAGAAACAAAATCATAATGCGATTTCTCCTTTGTCGAAAGGACAAATCTCAGTAAAAAACGTATTTTAGCACTATAAAATTATTCACTTATGTTCACAATCCAACAAATTAAAGAAGCGCACTCAAAAGTAAAAAGCGGTGCCGATTTTCCAAAATACATTTAGAACAATCTTGTCGTTCTGAACTTGTTTGAGAATCTCGAGTTATTTTAGAGAAGCTGAAACAAGTTCAGCTTGACAAGTAGAGAAAAAAAACGGCTCACATTTCTGCAAGCCGTCTATACTGTAAACTGAGACTGAAACTGAAAACTAACTATTCATTATCGCTTCAATTTCATCAATTTCAATTGGAATGTTTCGCATTAAATTGAAAGGTTCGCCTTGTTTTTGAATCACAACATCATCTTCTAAACGAATACCAAAACCTTCTTTTGGAATGTAAATTCCAGGTTCAACCGTGAACACCATGTTGGCTTGCATGGGTTCGTGTAATAATCCGTAATCGTGAGTATCTAATCCCATGTGGTGCGAAGTGCCGTGCATAAAATATTTTTTATACGCTGGCCAATCTGGATTTTCGTTTTGTACATCAGCTTTGTCGATTAATCCTAAACCTAATAATTCAGAAGTCATGATTTTGCCTACTTCTAGATGGTATTGTTTCCATAATGTTCCTGGAACTAATAGTTGAGTAGCTTCGTTTTTCACATTTAAAACCGCTTGATAAACCGCTTTTTGTCTATCCGTAAAACGACCTGAAACTGGAATGGTTCGGCTCATATCACTTGAATAATTGGCATATTCTGCACCAACGTCTAATAAAATCAAATCACCGGCTTTACATTGTTGGTTGTTTTCGATGTAATGCAACACATTTGCGTTGTTTCCAGAAGCGATAATTGGCGTGTAAGCAAAGCCTTTCGAACGATTTCTTAGAAATTCATGCGCAAATTCAGCTTCAATTTCGTATTCCATTACGTTTGGTTTCACAAAACTTAGAATTCTTCGGAATCCTTTTTCGGTAATATCACACGCTTTTTGGATTAAATCCAATTCTTCACTTTCCTTAATTGAACGTAATTTTTGTAAAATAGGATTCGATTTTTCTACTTTATGTGCTGGATAATTTTCTTTCCACCATTTTACAAAACGCGCTTCACGAGTTTCGGTTTCAATCACGGCTCTGTAATGTTCATTGGTATTGATGTACATCGTATCAGCATAAGCCATAACTTCTTTCAATGTCTTGTGGAAATCTTGTAACCAAATCACCGATTTAATTCCCGAAACTTCAAAAGCTCTTTCTTTAGTAAGTTTTTCACCTTCCCAAATCGCAATATGCTCATTCGTTTCTTTTAAGAATAAAATTTCTCTCAAATGTTCATATGGTGCATCAGGAAAAAGCAATAAAATACTTTCTTCTTGATCCACACCCGATAAATAGAAAATATCTCTATGTTGCGCAAAAGGCAAAGTAGTATCAGCGCTTACTGGGTATATGTCGTTAGAATTAAAAACTGCAACGCTATTTGGTTTCATTTGAGCTGTGAATTTAGCTCTGTTTTTTATGTATAAATCGCGGTCTATTGGATGGTATTTCATGATGTGAATATTTTTAATGTTTAAATTTAACCACATAGATACATAGGCTTGACTAAAAAGTTTGAGAAAATATAGCATTTCATTTTCAGATAGTTTGAGCTATGTTTACTGAAATAATAGAATGCCTTTTCTAAAGAATCAAAATTCTATGTTTCTATGTGGTAAAAAAAGTTTTCCAAAATTAATAAGATAAATATGAAAAGTTGTTAAATACTATAGAAATTTTGTTGAAGTGCACTTTTTTGGCTAATTTTCAACAAAATTTCTCAAGATGAAGCAAATTACTATCCTGTTTTTATTGCTAGTGCAATCTGCAATTTCTCAAAATTCCTTGTTTAATCAAGTCGAAGCTAAGAATATTGGACCAACGATTATGAGTGGTCGTGTGGTAGATTTGGCAGTAAATCCAAAAAATCCAACCGAGTTTTACGTGGCGTATGCTACTGGCGGACTTTGGTATACCAACAACAACGGAACTTCTTTTACTCCAGTAATGGATTCAGCGGAAACCGTAAATTGTGGTTCGGTTACGGTGGATTGGAATTCGGGAACGATTTGGGTAGGAACAGGCGAGGTGAATGCTTCGCGTTCGTCTTATGCTGGAGTTGGTGTTTTAAAATCATCTGATAAAGGTAAAACTTGGGAAAATTTAGGATTAAAAGATTCACATCATATTAGCCGAATTTGGGTCAACCCAAGTAATTTAAATGAAATTGTGGTGGCTTCGGTCGGACATTTATATACTACCAACAAAGAACGAGGAATTTACAAATCAACTGACGGAGGAAAATCTTGGAAACAAACCTTATTTGTAGCAGAAGACACTGGAATTATCGATTTAGCCGTTTCGAAAAATAATCCAAAAGTCATGTTTGCGGCATCTTGGCAAAAAGATAGAAAAGCGTGGCACTTTGATGGTGATGGAGAAAAATCAGGGATTTATAAAAGTGAAGATGGCGGAACTTCTTGGCAATTAGTTACCTCAAAAGAAAGCGGATTTCCTGCTAATGAAGGTGTTGGAAGAATTGGTTTGGCACTATTCAATGAAAACGTGATTTATGCGGTTTTAGACAATCAAAACAAGCGACCAAAAGTAGCTTCAAAAAATAAATTGACTACGATGTTGTCAACTCCAGGTGCGGATTTTATGGAAATTTCGAATAAAGAATTGAATATTGCTTTGAAAGAAAGTGGTTTTAGAGATAAATATCGTGCGGAAAACATTAAAAATTGGGTTGCCGATAATAATATGGAACCAAAAGAAGTTTTAGCGGTTTTATCGGATGCTAATAAAGCTTTATTTGAAACCGAAGTAATTGGTTGCGAAGTCTACAAATCGGGAGATGGTGGAAAATCTTGGAAAAAAGCGAATCAAAATTACATCGACGATATGTTTTACACGTATGGTTACTATTTTGCGAATATTTCGGTAGATGAAAAAAATCAAAATCGTGTTTATATTGGCGGTGTTCCGTTATTGTTTTCAGAAGATGGAGGAAAAACATTTGACATCATCTCAAAAGAAAATGTACACGCCGATCATCACGTAACTTGGGTAAATCCTGAAAATCCAAATCATATAATCAACGGAAATGATGGTGGTGTGAATATTTCGTATGATAATGGCGGACATTGGATTAAATGCAACAATGAAGCGGTAAGTCAGTTTTATGCGGTAAACGTGGATTATCAAGAAAATTATAATGTCTATGGCGGCATGCAAGATAATGGCGTTTGGTTTGGTCCAAATAATTACTCGCACAATGTAGCTTGGCATCAAGAAGGGAAATATCCGTATCAAGAATTAATGGGTGGCGATGGAATGCAAACGCAAATCGATAGTCGCAATCCAAATGTGGTTTTCACAGGATATCAATTTGGAAATTACTATAAAATCAATCAGAAAGAAGGTAAGTTCGATTACATCACACCAAGAGCTCCAAAAGGAGAAAAACCGTATCGTTTTAATTGGCAAACACCGATTTTATTGTCTTCGCACAACCAAGATATTTTGTACATGGGTTCGGAGTTTTTGCACCGTTCCATGAATCAAGGCGAAACTTGGGAAAGAATTTCGGGTGATTTAACACATGGTGCTAAAGAAGGAAATGTGGCTTTTGGAACACTAACTACAATTTCAGAAAGTAAATTCCAATTCGGATTGCTTTATGCAGGTTCAGATGATGGAAAAATTAACGTTTCTAAAGATGGTGGCGCTTCATGGCAATTGATTTCGGGTAATTTACCTCAAAATTTATGGGTTTCAAGAGTTGCTGCTTCAACTCATAAAAAAGAAAGGGTTTATGCTACTTTGAACGCATATAGAAACGATAATTTTGAAAGTTATGCTTTTGTTTCGGAAGATTTTGGAGCAACTTGGAGTAATATTTCCTTAGGTTTAACCAATTCAGTAAACGTAATTGTAGAAGATTCGGTTAACGAGAATATTTTGTACGTTGGAACGGATAACGGTTTGTTTATTTCGTTAGATAAAGGCGCAACATGGCAAGATTTCTCCAACGGAATGCCAAAAGTAGCAGTTCATGATGCGGTTATCCAAACCAAAGCTAAAGAATTAATCATGGGAACACACGGTCGTTCGATTTACAAAATTGATATTTCGAAAGTTCAGGAATTAACTAATGAAGTTTTGGCTAAAAATCTATATTTATTCAAAGTAAACGATAGAACCAAATCCGATCGTTGGGGAACTCAAAATTACGCTTGGGGAACACCGAGCGAGCCTTCGCAAGAAATTTGGTTCTATTCAAATGCTGATGGAAAGGTGAATGTTTCGATTGCGAATGAATCAGGAAAGGCAGTTCATACTCAAAATGTAGCAGCAAAAAAAGGATTGAATTCGTTTGTTTTTGATTATTCGATGCCAAAAAATGTAGCTGATAATTGGAATAAAAAAGATAAGAACATCAAGATTAAAGAAGCTGAAAATAAGAAGTTTTATTTACCTATTGGGAAATACAAAGTAACGATTTCCAAAGATAAAGTTTCAGAAAGTAAAACGTTTGAACTAACTGCTCCCAAAAAACAATAAGTATGAAGTTCGTTTTTTCTATAGTTGGTTTTTTGTTTGTGTGTAACATAATTGCACAAGATAAAAAAGCATACCAGTTTTTTGATTCCAAAGGCAAAAGAGTTACTTACGAAAAAGTTTTGAAAGCTTCCGAAAAAACGGATGTAGTTTTGTTTGGAGAATATCATGATAATTCATTGGTACATTGGTTACAATTGGAATTCACCAAAGATTTAGCCAAAAGAAAAAACTTGGTTTTAGGTGCTGAAATGTTGGAAGCTGATAATCAAGAAGTGGTTAATCGCTATTTGAAAGGAGCAATTAATCAAAAAGGATTGGATACTTTAGCTAGACTTTGGATAAATTACATAACCGATTACAAACCTTTGGTTGATTTCGCAAAATCAAAACAAATTGATTTTATAGCTACCAATATTCCACGACGTTATGCCTCGTTGGTTTTTAGAAAAGATTTGGTAGCATTGGATTCGCTTACTTCTCAAGAAAAAGCATGGATTGCACCTTTGCCAATTGCATTCGACATTAATTTACCAGGTTATAAAAGCATGATGGGCATGCAAGGCGGTCATGCTGGAGAAAAAATGCCAAAAGCACAAGCGATAAAAGATGCAACAATGGCTTATTTTATTAATAAAAACCGAAAAGAAAATAGCGTTTTCATTCATTACAACGGAACGTATCATTCCGATAATTATGAAGGAATTAATTGGTATTTAAAAAAACTAGATGATAATATAAAAATTATCACAATCGCTATGGTTGAACAAAAAGATTTAGGCAAATTAGAAAGCGAAAATTACAATAAAGCTAACTTTATTCTCGTTATAGATGAAGATGTGACAAGGTCTTATTAGTCAGTTTGTTGTGTAGAATTATTTGTGTGAAATATTAAAAGTGTTTTAAACCAATACGATTTAGTCTCTTAATCCATTGATATTCAACGATAGTTAAATTCATTTTAAATTCATTATAAATTAGCGCCAAAAGGTTGTGGTTAATTTCAAATAGCTGTATTTTTGTTTGATTTTTTATTAAACTAGTACAATCAAATACAAATTATGGCAAAATCAGCTCTTTTAAAGTCATCTATCGTTAAAAAATACTGGATGGCTCTTACAGGTTTATTTTTATGCTTGTTTTTGGCGGGTCACTTGGCAGGAAATTTACAGTTAATTTTCGGAACAAGTTTGCAGTTCAATGAATATGCTTTATTCATGACTACCAATCCAGCAGTAAAAATTCTTTCTTATTTAACTTACATTTCTATTTTATTCCATGCAATTGATGGAATTCTTTTGACATTCCAAAACAAAGCGGCAAGACCAATTGGTTATGCTAAAACGGATGGTTCTTCAAGTAGTTTTGCTTCAAGAAACATGGCTGTTTTAGGAACAATTATTTTGGTTTTTATTGTGACGCACATGGTAAACTTTTGGGCAAAAATGCATTTTGATGAAAGTATGCCTTTGCAAGAAACTGTTGTTGAATCACCAATGGGGGAGTTAACTTTGTATAACACAGTTAATGGAAGCTATGTAAACAAAGAAGCTGTTGAAGTGAGGAATGTTACTGATTTTTATGACCCTCAATTGAATTTAAAAGTTGGTCAAGGTTATAAAGACTTACACAAAATTACTTTCGAATTCTTTAAAGATGAGAAATTTGGATTAATCTTTACATTAGGTTATGTATTAGCTATGTTGGCTATGGCTTTTCACTTATGGCATGGTTTTCAAAGTGCCTTTCAATCTTTGGGTGCAACGGGTTCAAAATTAACTCCAGCAATCAAATTATTTGGGAAGCTATTTTCGGTAATTGTTCCTTTACTATTTGCAATTATCCCAATTTATATTCATTTCAGTAAATAATCAACACATATAGATTATGAAGTTAGATTCTAAAATACCAAATGGTCCATTAAAAGACAAGTGGACAAACCATAAAAACCATTTAAAGTTAGTTGCTCCAAATAATAGACCAAAAATCGATATTATTGTGGTAGGAACAGGTTTAGCAGGAGCTTCAGCAGCTGCTTCTCTTGGAGAAATGGGATACAATGTGAAAGCTTTTTGTTTTCAAGATTCACCTCGTCGTGCGCACTCAATTGCAGCTCAAGGTGGTGTGAATGCAGCTAAAAACTACCAAAATGATGGTGACAGTGTGTATCGCCTTTTCTATGATACTATTAAAGGTGGTGACTACCGTGCGCGTGAAGCAAACGTGCACCGTTTAGCAGAAGTTTCAGGGAATATTATCGACCAATGTGTAGCTCAAGGTGTACCTTTTGCTCGCGAATATGGTGGAATGTTAGACAACCGTTCGTTTGGTGGAACGCAAGTACAACGAACTTTCTACGCTGCTGGACAAACAGGTCAACAATTATTACTAGGAGCATATTCTGCTTTATCGAGACAAATCGGGTTAGGTCGTGTAAAAATGTACAACCGTCACGAAATGTTAGATATCGTTAAAGTAGACGGAAAAGCGCGTGGAATTATCGCTCGTAACTTAGTTACAGGAGAAATTGAAAGACATTCGGCTCATGCGGTTGTTATTGCTTCTGGAGGTTATGGTAACGTATATTTCCTTTCTACAAATGCCATGGGAAGTAACGTAACTGCTGGATGGAAAATCCACAAACAAGGAGCGTTATTTGCAAATCCATGTTATGTACAAATTCACCCAACATGTATTCCAGTTCATGGAACGAATCAGTCAAAATTAACATTGATGTCTGAATCGTTACGTAACTCAGGACGTATTTGGGTTCCTAAGAAAAAAGAAGATGCTGAAGCAATTAGAGCTGGTAAATTAAAACCAACTCAAATTGCAGAAGAAGATAGAGATTATTACTTGGAAAGAAAATATCCAGCTTTTGGAAATTTAGTTCCTCGTGATGTGGCTTCAAGAGCTGCAAAAGAAGTTTGTGATGCTGGACACGGTATCGAAGCAAATGATACTAACGAAGGAGTTTATCTAGATTTCTCAACAGAAATTCAAACTAAAGGAAAACAATCGGCGTACGCAAAAGGAAATCATAACCCAACGCCTGAAGAAATTACAGCTTTAGGAAAACAGTGGTTGGAAGAGAAATATGGTAACTTGTTTACTATGTATCAAAAAATCACGGATGAGAATCCTTATGAAACGCCAATGAAAATTTATCCAGCGGTTCACTATACAATGGGTGGAGTTTGGGTTGATTATAACTTGCAATCTACAATTCCAGGTTGTTTCGTAGCAGGAGAAGCGAACTTCTCTGACCACGGAGCTAACCGTTTAGGAGCTTCTGCTTTAATGCAAGGTTTAGCAGATGGATATTTCGTATTACCTTATACGATTTCAAATTATTTGGCTGACGAAATTAGAACTGGAAAGATCTCTACAGATTCTCCAGAATTCGCTGAAGCTGAAGCAAGAGTTAAAGATTCAATCAACATGTTCTTAAATAATAACGGAACCAAATCTGTTGACTATTTCCACAAAAAATTAGGTTTGATTATGTGGAATAAAGTAGGAATGGGTCGTAACGAAAAAGGTTTAACAGAAGCTATTGCTGAAATCGCTCAATTAAAAGAAGATTTCTACAAAGAGGTTTATGTTCCTGGAAGTGCTGACGAATTAAATCCTGAGCTAGAAAAAGCATTAAGAGTAGCTGATTTCATCGAATTAGGACAATTAATGGCAATGGATGCTTTACAACGTAAAGAATCTTGTGGAGGTCACTTCCGTGAAGAATATCAAGATGCTGAAGGAGAAACCTTACGTGATGACGAAAACTTCAAATTTGTTGGAGCTTGGGAATACAAAGGTGATGACATCAGTAAAGAAGAACTTCACAAAGAAGAATTAGTTTACGAAGAAATTAAAATCGCAGCTAGAAATTACAAATAATAGATTATGAGTGCAGCAAAAAACATCAATATAAACCTTAAAATTTGGCGTCAAAAGAACGCTAGTTCAAAAGGGAGCATGGAAACTTATAAATTAGATAATGTTTCTACTGCAAGTTCGTTTTTGGAAATGTTAGACCAATTGAACGAGCAATTAGTAAATGAAAAGAAAGAGCCTGTAGCATTTGATCACGATTGTCGTGAAGGAATTTGTGGAATGTGTTCTTTATACATCAACGGACGTGCTCACGGACCTGATACGGGAATTACAACCTGTCAGTTACACATGAGAATGTTCAACGATGGTGATACGATTTATATCGAACCATGGAGAAGTAAAGCATTTCCAGTGATTAAAGATTTAGTAGTAGATAGATCTGCTTTTGATAGAATTCAACAAGCTGGAGGTTTCGTTTCTGTAAATACTTCAGGTAATACTATCGATGCGAATTCTATTCCAGTTCCAAAAGACGATGCGGATAAAGCGTTTATGGCAGCAGCTTGTATTGGTTGTGGAGCTTGTGTAGCTACTTGTAAAAACGGTTCTGCGATGTTATTCGTGGGAGCAAAAGTGTCGCAATATGCTTTGTTGCCACAAGGTAAAGTAGAAGCAACTCAACGTGTTTTAAACATGGTACGTCAAATGGACGAAGAAGGATTCGGAAATTGTACCAATACTGGCGCATGTGAAATCGAATGTCCAAAAGGAATTTCGTTAGAAAACATTGCACGTATGAACAGAGAGTTCTTAAAAGCAAGTGTTAAGTAATTAGTTGCTTTTCAAAATAATCTAAAACGCATTCATTCATTTGGATGCGTTTTTTTTTGTATTTTTAAACCAAATTAAACACATGAAAATCGCATTATTTCAAACCAAATTAGCTTGGGAAAACCCAGAAAAAAACAGAAAGTTTATAGAAGAATACGTTGTAAACGAAACACAGATGTTCGATTTATTAGTGCTTCCTGAAATGTTTACTTCTGGATTTACCATGAATCCCCAAAATGTAGCCGAAGCTATGAATGGGCAAACCATTAAGTGGATGCAATCATTGGCAAAAATGAAAAATTGTGCCATCACCGGAAGTTTGGTCATTGAAGAAGATGGGAAGTATTTCAACCGCATGGTTTTTGTGTTTCCAACAGGCGAAATGGAATATTATGATAAACGCCATTTGTTTACTTTGGCTGGTGAAAATCAAAAATATCAAGCTGGGAAACAGAAGAAAATTGTACAGTATTTAGATTATAAATTTTGCTTACAAGTGTGTTACGATTTGCGTTTTCCGGTTTTCTCAAGAAATGTAGAAGATTATCATGTAATGCTTTATGTAGCCAATTGGCCTAAGCCAAGAATTAGTGCTTGGGATGCCTTATTGAAAGCTAGAGCTATCGAAAATATGTGTTATACCGTTGGTGTGAATAGAATTGGCTTAGACGCTAACGAACTGGAATACGTAGGTCATTCGCAGGTAATTGATTATTTAGGAAATATCGTTGTTGATTGCGAGTCGGAACAAGGAATTTTTATCTACGAATTAGATAAAACCACCATGATGACTACACGTCAAAAGTTGAATTTCTTAAACGATCGAGATGCGTTTGAAATATGCTAAAAATCTTGTTCTACATCCCAATTGGCTCTTACATCAATCGCTTTTGGGAAGTAAATAATTTCTTCAGCTTGGCGTTTTTCGAGGAAATTTCCAGTATCCCAAATTCTATTTTTATTGTCGTCGTAAATGATTCGAAGAGTAAATAAATTGGGCTCCAATAATTCAAAATTAAGTGAAGTTTCGCCTTCCGAATACCCTTGAGCTGCTATTTCGCCATTTGACTTTAAAATTTCTACTATCACAGGAAAACGAGTAGCACTTTTTAAATTCACTCTCAAATTTCCATAATCCGAATATTGTTTGGTAGTAAAATTAAATTTCAAAGTATCATTTGGCGTGTTATAAAAATCTACAAAAGCACCGGGTAAAGCAGTCATTTTGTATTTTTCGTTTTCTTCTTTTTTGAAGTCGAACACAATTTCTCTTTCAAATTCATTGTATTTTGTGGTAAAGGCAACTTTTACAGAATCTTTATTTAAAAGCGTGATTTTTTCGTTATTGAATTGATCAATTGGTGTATTCGTTTTCAAGGTAAATTGGTCTCTAAATGCCAAAGCTCCTTTTTGTTTCGCATCGATACTCAAAGAATCCGTTTCTTGAATTTTTTTAATTTTGGAAGTGAAACTCTTCTTATAATTGTCTGCTTCAATTGTAAAAATTAACGAATCTTTCTCCATATTGGGAACAAAAAGTTGAACTGAGTCCTTTCCGCTAACAGGGAAATTCATCATTCGAACAGGAATATTTTCTTTACCATTCGTTGCTGAAATTTTTGCTTTTTTAATTTCACCTTCAAAAGCTAAAAAGAATTTATTACTGCTTTCTTGAGTCGGTTTGTCCACTTTTAAAGTTGGTTTTTCTTTAAATAATTCCAATTCAAAAATGGTATCGTTAGGCAAAGTGATTTTGTCTTTAAGAAAACCTATTTTATCAAACCTTGGGTCAAATTTGTAATTGTTGTTTTGGTCCTTTAAAGCAATCATGTAATAACTTCCTGCTTTTAAATTTTCTAATTTGAAAATTTTTGAGCTGTCTAAAGTATTGGCAATGTATAATGGAGGTTCTTTGTAAATAGTAGAATCGGTAAACGTTGCGGCTTCATACAATTGTATAGAAACAAAATTATCTGTTTTTTGCTCTAAGGCATCTTTTATTTTTCCGCCCAATTGCAAAGAATCTATATAAGAACCAGTTGAAAAAACATAACGGTATTGTGAATACGGATTTCCTTCGTTATTATCTGTAATACTTTGTCCAAAATTGAAACTGTAAGTTGTGTTGGGTTGAAGCGTATCTTGAATTTTGATGGAAATAAAGCGACTAGCACTTCCTTGAGGAACAATAATAGGTCGTTTATTCATTGGAGGCGAAATAATCAATTGTTTATTGATGTCTTTCACTTTAATGAGTTCATCAAAAACAATTTTGATTTCTTTTCCAGAAAAATTAGTGTTGTAATTTTCGGGGGAACTACTTACAATTTTTGGTGGAATAGTATCTTTTGCTCCACCAGTAATAAAACCGCGTTTGGCACAACTAGGAAGTAATAAAAGACTGCCAAAAAAAAGCGATAGTATGATTAAATATATTTTCTTCATGAGCTTCTAAACGAACTACAAAATAACAATTATAATTCGAGCTAAAATAGTCATTTTAATTTTTTTTAAGATTGGGTATAAGCAATAGTTAAAATACTAACTTTTGCATTAGGGATTTTCAATAATGCTTTGGCACAAATTTCCAAAGTGGAACCCGTGGTAATTACATCATCTACTAATAAAAAATGCTTGTTTTCATCATTCGATGTGAAATTCACATCAAAAATAGCTCGTGTTAATTGTTGTCTAGCTTCTCTGTTTTTCTTGGTTTGTGTTTTGTTGTATTGCGTTCTCAGTAATACGTTTTTATTTACCGGAATTTGTAATTGATTTCCAATGCTTTCGCAAAAAGAATCTACTTGGTTATAGCCTCTTTCTTTTAATTTTTTTGGATGTAATGGAACGGGAATAATCTCTGTTACTGAACGAATAGGTTCAAAGTTTTGTAAATCTTTTGCATACAATTCTCCTAGCAATGAACCAATGTTTTGTTGGTTTCTATACTTTAAATTATGAATCAATTCTTGCGCAATTCCGCCATGATGAAAGTACAACATGGATACTCCAAATTCTAATGGAATTAGGCCATAAAACTTTTTTATTGTATCATTGTGTGGAATTTCATGATGATAAGTGAACGGCAAATCATGCCGACATTTCAAACAAATTAATACTTCGTTAAAAAGTAATAATGAGTTACAACCGCAACAAGTTTCAGGAAAAAAGAGTTTTAACAGATTTTTTAGCATTTCATCGAATAATAAATTCTTATAGTTTAATTTTTTGTTAATTTAATAAAAATTTTAAAAACCATGTATAAAAAATCAATTCATACATTTAAACTGGTGGCAGGTGCTTTAGCTGTGCTGTGCTCGGTTTTGATATTTCAATTGGTTCGAAATCATTCGGTTCATCAAGAATTTGAAACAAAGTCAAAATTAGAAAATATTGCGTTACAAAATCAAATTGATGAAATTTTTGGTAAATATGATTCTTTAAAAGCAGCGACTGATGCCAACGCATATACTAGTAGACCAGTAATTGGTGAAGACTTTCCAAAAGTTGTATTTGAAGATGATAGCAAAGTTGCTAATAAAATCAATTTGCTAAAAACTTCCATAGATAAAGATAAAAATGAAGTAGTTTTTTTAACCAACAGAATTTCTTTTAATACCAAAGAGTTAAATAAGCTTTCTTTTGACGATAAGAAAAGAGCGAATAAAAAAGTACATTATTTAAGCGCTGTTAATGTTAATGCTAAAGGAGTAAAGATTTTATCTGACTTATACGCGTCATCTCCAGAGAAAAACATTCAACAAATTCGTGTTTGTTTTACATTGGAAAACAATGAATTTATAACCAAAGGTGATAAAAACATTTACATTCAAGTGGTAAATCCCAAAAATCAAATCATTTCGGTTAACAATACGTCTCTTGAAACAGGTGAAACTACTCTTACTTACAGCGAGCAAGTAACTGCATATTTTAATCAAAAGGATACCGATGTTTGCACTTATGTAAACTTGGAAAAAAACAAAACAGTAAAAGGAAAATACTTGGTTAATATCTATGCTGATTTCAAGAAAATTGGCTCAACTACTTTCGAATACAATTAATTTCATTTAATTGTAAAAAATCTTTTCTTTATTAAAATCCTATTTTTACTTTTGCATCATGGCAAAACAAGACGATATTTTTAAGAACGTTATTTCGCATGCAAAAGAATACGGATTCATTTTTCCGTCGAGCGAAATTTATGATGGGTTAAGTGCGGTTTATGATTACGCACAAAATGGTGTGGAATTAAAGAAAAACATCCGTGAATACTGGTGGCAATCCATGGTGCAAATGCATGAAAACATTGTAGGTTTAGACGCTGCAATTTTAATGCATCCAACTACTTGGAAGGCTTCTGGTCACGTAGATGCGTTCAATGATCCTTTAATCGACAACAAGGATTCCAAAAAAAGATATCGTGCCGATGTTTTAATTGAGGATTATGCCGAAAAATTAAATCAAAAAGCCGAAAAAGAAATCGAAAAAGCACGCGCACGTTTTGGAGAAGCTTTTGACGAAGAACAATACAAGTCAACAAATCCACGTGTGATGGAATATTTGTCAAGAAAGAAAGAGATTCTAGAAAGAATGGCCCGTTCTTTAGAGACAGAAAATCTTGCTGATGTAAAAGCTTTAATTGAAGAGTTAGAAATTGCTTGTCCAGATAGCGGTTCAAAAAACTGGACCGATGTGAAGCAATTCAACTTAATGTTTGGCACCAAATTAGGTGCTTCTGCCGAAAGTGCAATGGATTTATACTTGCGACCAGAAACTGCTCAAGGTATTTTTGTGAACTTCCTAAACGTGCAAAAAACAGGAAGAATGAAAATTCCTTTTGGAATTGCACAAACAGGAAAAGCGTTTAGAAACGAAATCGTAGCACGCCAATTCATTTTCCGTATGCGCGAATTTGAACAAATGGAAATGCAATTCTTTGTGAAACCAGGTGAAGAAATGAAATGGTACGAATACTGGAAAGAAACGCGATTAAAATGGCACCAATCGTTAGGTTTAGGAAAAGAAAATTACCGTTTCCACGACCATGAAAAATTAGCGCATTATGCTAATGCTGCTGCTGATATCGAGTTCAATTTCCCATTCGGATTTAAAGAATTAGAAGGAATTCACTCGAGAACCGATTTCGATTTGAAAGCGCACGAAGAATTTTCAGGTAAAAAATTACAATATTTCGATACCGAAGAAAATAAAAATTACACACCTTATGTTGTAGAAACTTCTGTTGGTTTGGATAGAATGTTTTTAGCAGTTTTCTCAAAATCCTTACAAGAAGAAACGCTGGAAGATGGCTCAACTCGTACAGTTTTACGTTTGCCTTCGGTTTTAGCGCCAACAAAAGCTGCTGTTTTACCATTGGTTAAAAAAGACGGTTTGCCAGAAGTAGCGCGTAAAATTATTGATGATTTGAAATGGGATTTCAATGTGGCTTATGATGAAAAAGATGCCGTTGGAAGACGTTATAGAAGACAAGATGCATTAGGAACACCTTTCTGTATTACGGTTGATCATCAAACATTGGAAGACAAAACCGTAACGATTCGTCATAGAGATTCTATGCAACAAGATAGAGTTGAAATAGCAAAATTACGTGACATCATCAGTAATGAAGTTTCCATGAGAAACTGGTTGATGAAAATGTAGTTCGAAGTACGAAATACAAAGTAAAAAGTACAAAGTACAAAGTATAAATCCCAAATGTCAGTTCGAGCGAAGTCGAAAATACATTTGGGATTTTTCATTTATAAGTTTATTTATCGTAATTGTAATTATTCGCAAAAGCTACTAAAGACAGCATAATTGGCACTTCAATCAGAACACCAACAACCGTTACTAAAGAAGCGCCAGAATTCAATCCAAATAAAGAAATGGCAACTGCTACGGCTAATTCAAAGAAATTACTTGCGCCAATCATTCCTGCTGGTGCGTTGATGCAGTAAGGCAATTTCAAGAATTTCTTCCCAATGAACCAAGATGCAAAAAAGATAAAATACGTTTGAATTATCAACGGAACGGCAATTAGTAAAATATTGAACGGTTGTGCTAAAATTTGTTCGCCTTGAAAAGCAAATAGTAACACTAGCGTAGTTAATAAAGCTAAAATCGAAAACGGTTTTAATTTGGGCATAAATTGGGCTTTAAACCAATCTTCCCCTTTTGTACGCAACAACCATTTGTTCACCAAATAACCCGAAACTAAAGGAATAACCACAAATATCACTACCGAAGACGTTAATACATCATACGGAATCTCAACCGTTTTGTCAATGCCAGTTAACCCAAAAAGTAAAGCAACAATTGGAATAAATGCTATAACCAAGATTAAATCGTTTACCGAAACTTGTACCAAAGTATAGTTGGCATCACCATCTGATAAATACGACCAAACGAAAACCATTGCCGTACAAGGCGCAGCGCCTAATAAAATGGCACCAGCAATATATTCACCAGCCAATTCCGGACTAATAAACGCATGAAAAATTTTTACGAAAAACAACCAAGCAAAAAATGCCATGGTAAACGGTTTTACTACCCAATTGATGAACAAGGTTAAACCAAGTCCTTTGGTATTGCTTCCTGCTTTTTTAATGGAGCTAAAATCAATCTGAACCATCATCGGAAAAATCATAAACCAAACCAAAATCGCAACTGGAATGTTAATGGAATTTACGTTCCACTGACTAATAACTGCAATAGAATCGCCAGCCATTTCACCTAATAGAATGCCAATAACAATGCAAAGAAATACCCAAACCGTTAAGTATTTTTCGAAAAACGCTATTTTTTTAACCGTAGCCATAAAGTAGTTTTATTTATATATTGCAATATTACAATATAGAATTGAAAAAACTAATTTTTTTCATAAAAAAAGAGGAATTAAATCCTCTTCGTTTGTTTTATTCTTCTTGCAAGGCGTTCCAACCTCGAGCTTTTAGTGGAATTTTTGTACCAATTCTAGTAATCAAATGATTACCTTCTTTGGCTTCTGTCATATGACCAATTACGGTTAAATTGGGATTGGCTTTGATTTTATCGTAATCGTTCATGTTGATGGTGAACAACAATTCATAATCTTCGCCACCACTTAACGCAATGGTCGTAATGTCTAAATTAAATTCTTCACAAACACTAATTAACTGTGGATCAACCGGAATTTTTTCTTCATACAAATTACAACCCACGCCACTTTGCTTGCAAATATGCAACACTTCAGAAGAAAGTCCGTCAGAAATATCAATCATCGACGTTGGTTTTACTTCTAATTTTTCCAAAAGTTCTTTGATGTCAGTTCTTGCTTCGGGTTTTAATTGGCGTTCAATTAAATAGGTATAAGCTTCTAAATCGGGTTGGTTGTTAGGATTTACTTGAAATACTTGTTTTTCGCGTTCCAATACTTGTAATCCCATATAAGCAGCACCAATGTCGCCAGTAACCACTAATAAATCACCAACTTGAGCGCCATTTCTATAAGCAACAGCATCTAATTTTACAGTGCCAATAGCGGTAATGCTAATAATTAATCCTTTTTGAGACGAAGTCGTATCACCACCAATAACATCTACATTATAGATTTTAGATGCCAAAGTAATCCCTTCAAATAATTCTTCCAATGCTTCCAAAGGAAAACGATTCGAAACCGCTATCGAAACCGTAATTTGCGTTGGAGTAGCATTCATAGCGCAAATGTCAGAAAGATTGGCAACAACCGCTTTGTATCCCAAATGTTTCAATGGCATATAAGCCAAGTCAAAATGAACACCTTCAATTAGTAAATCAGTCGAAACTACGGCTTTTTCGTCTTTGAAATCCAAAACAGCAGCATCATCACCAATACTTTTTAAAGTAGATTCTTGCGAAATTGTAAAATGTTTGGTCAAGTGCTCAATTAATCCAAATTCTCCTAATTGCGCTATACTGGTTCTCGATTGGTCTTTATTTTCTAACATGGCATTATTTTTTGCAAAAGTACGGTTTTTTGTTACACTAAGTAGCGCAAAGTTTTACACAGAGTTTCACAAAGTAAATTTTCAAAATCTGCGAATCTGCGGTTTTATTGTTACACAAAGTAGCGCAAAGTTTTTCACAAAGTGACACAAAGTAAATTTTCAAAATCTCCGAATCTGCGGTTTTTGTTACACAGAGTAGCGCAAAGTTTTTCACAGAGTTACACAAAATAAATTTCAAAATCCGTGAATCTGCGGTTTTTTGTTACACTAAGTTTCGCAAAGTTTTTCACAAAGTGACACAAAGTAGATATTTATAAATTTGTGATAATCTGTGCAATCTGTGTTTATAAAGATTCACAAAGTAAATTAAAAACCTCTGTGAATCGCTGCGTTACTTCGTGTATCTCTGTGTAATAACTCAATTGGCTTCCAGTTCTCTCAACTTCTCAAAAATCAAGTTCGTTTCATATCCTTTACGAAGTAAAAAATCTACAAACTTTTTATTCTTTTTTGGTCCTTTTCTTTCTTTGATGGAATCCCAATGTTTTTCAGCCAATCGATGAAAATTTTCTAAGTAAGTAGTTTCGGGGATTTCCTTTAATGCTTCTTGTATGAGGCGTGAAGAAATGTTTCTAAATTTCAATTCGTTTGTAATGCGATTTTTACCCCAAAATTTATAGTTGTGTTTGCCACGAACAAAACTTTTGGCAAAGCGTTCTTCGTTAATAAAATTGTTTTCAATCAAGTAAATCAAAACTTGTTCTTTTTCTTTCGCTGTTAAATGAAAGTCAAACAATTTGCTTTCCACTTCTTTGTAACACCGTTCTTGATAAGCGCAATAATACTCTAGCTTTTGCTGAATTTCTTGTAATGAATATTGTTGATTTGACTTGTCTTTCAATTTCTTAACTATTTATTAAACTTCAAAATATTTGAAAATCAAAAAATTATGATTTATCTTTGTAGGCTTTTCTTTATTGAAATGCAATTACAAACAAAATTAATTTTTAGTACTCAAATCTATGAAATTAAAATTACTTTTTTTAACCTTGTTTTGCTCGGTTATTGGATGGGGGCAGATTGCTGCTTGGGATTTTACGGGAGAAACTACTTTAGCAACTTCAACTGCCGAAGTTTTTGATGCAAACCTTGATTCGTCTAATTTACTAACTAGAGGTTCAGGAGCTATTGCATCTGCTGGAGCTAATTCATTTAGAACTACAGGTTTTCAGAATAATGGAATTTCAACTGCAAATACAGACTATTTTCAATTTACCTTATCAGCATCTTCAGGTAACACATTGTCTTTAACAACAATTGATGCGAGATTTGCAGGGACAGCAACATTTGCTGCTAGTCCAGGTGTTAGTAGTCAGTTTGCTTATAGTTTAGATGGAGTTACTTTTACCTTAATCGGCTCTCCAATTATTACGGTTGGAACCCCAGCAGTTTTGCCTCAAATAGATTTATCAAGTATTCCTGCTCTTCAAAATGTGGCTGATGGGACTACTATTACAATTCGATATTATGCTAGTGGTCAAACAACTACAGGTGGTTGGGGGTTTACTTCTTCAGCTGCTGGTGTTTATGGTTTAGCAATTGGAGGTATTGTTTCTCCTACAGCCGCTTCCCCTGAAATCAACTTACAAGGAAACGGCGTTTCAATTGTTTCAGGAGATACAACACCTGATTTAGCTGACCATACTGATTTTGGATCGGTAAGTACGGCTTCAGGCTCTGTTGTAAGAGAATTTACAATTCAAAATTTAGGAACGGCAGCTTTAAGTTTAACTGGAGCGAGTCCGTATGTGGTAATTTCTGGAGTTCATGCCACAGATTTTGCGGTTATGTTATTTCCTTCAAATAGTATTGCAGCTAGTAGCTCAACCACTTTTAGAATCGCTTTTGATCCATCGGCTGATGGTTTACGTACGGCAACTATAAGTATTGCCAATAACGATGCTGATGAAAATCCGTATACTTTTGCCATTCAAGGAACGGGAATTAGTGCGCCAGTTATTACAAGTCCATTAACGGCTTCAGGAAATGAAGGAACACCTTTTACCTATAACATTACTGCTACAAATTCACCTACAAGCTACAATGCAACAGGTTTGCCAGCAGGTTTGTCTATTAACACAACAACAGGCGCAATTACGGGAACGCCAACTACTTCAGGAACATATAATGTAACAATTACAGCTACAAATAGTGTAGGTTCTGATAATCAAACATTGGTTATTACTATTGGTGTTGGACCTTGTTTGTCTCAGATTACATTTACAGCTCTTCCATCAGGTTGGACAGCAACTGGAGTTACTTATGCGGCTGGTGAGGCTGTTTTTGGCTCTAATAATGGAGAACTAACCACAATAGCAGTTTCAAATCCTTCAAGCTTAACATTTGATTTAAGAAGAACAAATAATACTAGTCTAAAAGACATGATTATAGAGGTCTCTACAACAAGTCAAACAGGTCCTTTTGTTATTTTGTCAACCTATAATCATTCAAACACCACTTCTGCGGGAACAACGGCATGTACGGTTGATTTATCTGCTTACACTGCTGATTCAACAGTTTATATAAGATTTAGAAAGGCTTCTTCAACAACTTCTCCTTGGTATTTGAATAATGTTAATGTTTTCTGCGGAAGTGCATGTACTCCTGCTGCTGTAACAGTTACACCAACTTCCGGTCCAGTAGGAACAGAAGTAACAATCACTGCTTCATCTGGAGATTTAACAGGAGCGTCAGTTACTTTCGGAGGTGTAGCTGCTTCTATTATTTCAAATAATGGTACTCAAATGGTAGTAGTAGTTCCTGTTGGAGCAACAAACGGCACAATAGTAATTACAGATAATCAACCTTGTGATGCTATAGTTTCTTTTACTTTAATTACCAATGATAACACATCTTGTGAAGGTGCTTCTGCAACTACGGATTTAATAATTTATGATATCCATGATGAGAAAACAGGTTCAGGAGGATTTATAACCTTGTATAATGGTACAACTGCAACGGTTGATTTAGTTAATTACAGTATTTGGAGAACAGGTGATTACGGTGGTACTTATGTTAACTATGCTACTTTAACAGGAACTATTGCTCCTGGAGCTTTGGGTATATTAAAAGTTTCTGTTGGAAGTTGCGGTCCAGCGTCCACAAATGGAACAATTACTAACGGATTTAACGAAAATGATGGTATTCAATTGCGAAATGCAGATGGAAGTGTTGTTATAGATGATGTTCATACTTATATTCCAGCGGCTGGTTATTATATGGTTAGAGATAATGGTGCATTAAGCGCTAGAACAACATTTGTTGCGGCAGATTGGGTTACCATCCCATTAGCGGCTGGCGAATGTTATCCAAGTGCGGGATTAACGCTTCCATCGGGAGCAATACCAGTAGTAACTAATCAACCAAATTATGTGTCATCTTGTAACTCTACAGTTGCTGTTTTAACAACTGCAGGTAATGAAGGTTTTGTGGGTGGAAATCCTTTGGCTTATCAATGGTATTTTGCGGCACCTGGTAGTACAACTTGGACAGCTGTTACAAATGGAGGTATATACAGTGGTGCAACAACCGCTTCTTTGACTATTTCTTCGATTATTGGTGTTATAAATTATCAGTATTATTGTCAAATCAGAGAAAATACTGCCACTTGTTATACAGCTAGTAATGCGGTAAAAATTACTGATATTGCCAATACTACTTGGAACGGTTCAGATTGGAGTAACGGAGTTCCGACTATTGGGTCTTATGCAATTATTGACGGCAATTACGATACAACTACTCATGGAAATTTCGAATGTTGTAGCTTGCTTGTTAATGCTACATTTACTTTGAATATTCAAGCTAATGATTTTGTTTTAATTGAAAATGATTTAACTGTTAATGGTAGCTTGAATGTGTTAAATGATGGTTCATTGATTCAAGTAAATGATTTAGGAGTAAACACAGGAAATATTACTTACCAAAGAACAGCAATGGCAAGAAACTTAGATTATGTATACTGGTCTTCGCCTGTTGCTGCTTTTAATGTTGGTAATTTGCCTAATTCTTTACGTTACATTTGGAATACTACAATAGCTAATGCTAATGGTGGTCAAGGAACATGGGTTGCAGCAAGTGGGAACATGATAGCAGGTAAAGGTTATATTGCAAGAGCTTCAAATGGTTCAGCAACACCTATTGCTACCACTACAACATTTAACGGTGTGCCAAACAATGGTGTCATTTCAATGCCAATTGAAAGAGGTGCTTACGAAGGAGCAGACTATGCAGGAACAAACGGAATTACTATTACACGTTTTAGTGATAACTGGAATTTAATTGGAAATCCGTATCCATCTTCAATTAATGTGGAAGATTTCTTAAACTTGAATACGAATATTGAAGGAGCAGTAAGAATTTGGACACATGGAACATTACCGTCGTCAACAATTTCTAACCCATTTTATGGTTCGTATCAAGCGAATTATACACCAGATGATTATATAACTCATAATGGAGTAGGAACAGTTAGCGGTCCAATCGGATTTAATGGCTTTATGGCTGGCGGTCAAGGATTTTTAGTGAACATGTTAGACGGAGCTGCTGGTTCAGATAATGTGATTTTCAACAATTCACTTCGAGATAAAAATTACGATAATAGTCAATTTTATAGAACTTCGAATGTTGAAAATTCTTCCAATGATAAAAACAGAATCTGGCTAGATATTATCAATAGCAACAACGCAGCGAATAGAACTTTGGTAGGTTATGTTCGTAACGCAACAAATGATAAAGACAGATTATACGACGCAGTTACTTCAGTAACAACAACCATGAGATTGTACTCTGTAATTGCTACTGATAAAATGACTATTCAGGGAAGAGAATTGCCATTTAATCCAAATGATAAAGTTCAATTGGGCTATTATGTGCCAGCAACAGGAACTTTTAGTATTGGTATAGCGGCTGTTGATGGTTTGTTTTCAGATAATCAAAACATTTATTTAGAAGATACTGAATTAGGGATTATTCATGATTTGAAACAATCTGTTTATTCGTTCTCAACAAATACAGGAGAAAATAATACTAGATTTATTCTAAGATATACCAATGAAACGCTAGATAATGATGATTTTATTAGCAATGATTTAGCAACAGTTTATAGTAATACTTCAATTGTTGTTGAGTCTAACAAAGAAATTTTGTCAAATATCAAGGTTTATAATGTATTAGGTCAGCTTTTATTAGATAAATCAAATATAAATTCATCTTCTTTTGAAATTAATTCATTACAAAAGAACAACCAAGCGTTAATTGTTCAAGTTGAATTAAGTAATGGAGTTCAGATAGTTAAGAAGATAATTTTCTAATAAATAATAACTTTTATTGTTAAAAAGCAACCTTATGGTTGCTTTTTTTGTTTTATTTTGATAGTTTAGCTTAAAATTTCCCCAAATTTATTGTTATGAACAAAAATTATTTTCTGTTTGTAGCTTTTTTATTGTTTTTTGCTAGTGATGTGCAATCCCAAAAAAAACAACAAGTTAGTGGTGCAGTTAAAGAAATACAAGTTTCTAAAACTAATCCTTTTTCAAAAAATAATCACTCGCAACATGCGAGAGAATTCGCCCCAAGTGGTGTTGTGAGATGTTATACAACTGAACATCACAGAGAAATGCAACAAAATGGACTTGCAGCTCCTGATGATGTTTTTGAAAATTGGATAGCGCCAAAAATTCAAGAACTTAGAAGTGCTCGATTAGCAAATCCTAATCAAACGCATGCTGTAATTACTATTCCAGTAGTTGTTCACGTCATCCATGATGGAGATGCTGTTGGTAGTGGTGAAAACATTGCTGATTTACAAGTACTTTCTCAAATTCAGGTGATGAATGAGGATTTCAGAAGAATTGCTGGAACTCCTGGTTTTGGGCCTGGAGTAGATGTAGAAATCGAATTTTGTATGGCACAAACTGATCCAAATGGAAACCCAACTAATGGAATTAACCGAGTGAATTTAGGACAGGCTTCTTATACTATGACACAAGTAAATTCAAACGTTAAACCTACGACACAATGGAATCCTAATGAATATTTGAACATGTGGTCCGTGCGATTTGGAGGTGGAGACGCAGGTATACTAGGTTATGCTCAGTTCCCTGATGCATCTGGTTTAGCCGGTTTGAATGCAACCGGTGGAGCAGCTAATACTGATGGAGTGGTAATGGCTTTTACAGCTTTTGGTTCGTCTGATATTTATCCAGCAGGGGTTTATGGCGCGCCTTATGACAAAGGAAGAACAACTACACACGAAGTAGGTCACTGGTTAGGACTAAGACATATCTGGGGAGACGGTGGTTGTTCTGTTGATGATTTTTGTGCAGACACCCCAGCAGCAGCTGGTCCAAATTATGGTTGTCCTACAGGAGCAGATTCTTGTGCAGGCGGCGGTCCAGATCAAATTGAAAATTACATGGACTATACCGATGATGCTTGTATGGATCGATTCACACAAAACCAAAAAGACCGTATGCTTGTTGTAATGGCTAACTCGCCAAGAAGGGCTTCTTTAGCTTCTTCAACGAAATGTTTAGCTCCAGCACCTTTTATTCAATTTGGTAATCCAACAGGTTCTATAATAGAACAAAGTAATTGTAATTTTTCAGACTATAATTTCCCAATTAATATCTTGCGACCTGCGTCTGCTAATGCCGTTGTGTCTTTTGTGGTAACAGGAGGAACAGCTACACAAGGCGTTGATTATGCAATTGTAAATTCATCTGTGACATTTCCTGCAGGTAACATGACTACGCAAAATCTCACTATTAGAGTATTTAATGATGGATTGGTAGAACCAAATGAAACCATTCAAATAGGATTGTCTTTAAATGCTAATGGTGGTGATGCCGTATTAAACGCAAGTGCAAGTTCAATGACTATAACAATCACGAATGATGATTTAGCACCAGTTTCAACTCAAGTAGTTAATTTATTGTCTGAAGATTTTGAAGATTTGACAGGTTGGTTAGTGCTTGATGGAGATGGTGATGGTAATAATTGGGGTGCAGTTAATGGTTTGAATGGTTTTGGTACAGCACCAAATACGATTACAGGAAGAGCGGGATATTCAGCTAAACGATTAAATTATTTTGGAACAAATAGTACAGTTAATCCTAATAATTATTTAATTAGTCCTCAGATTTCAATTCCTGCTGGTGCAACAAATGTAGATTTATCTTTTATAGTTGGAGCTTATGATGATGGTGGACCTGTTAGAAATGCAGGTGATCTTATCGTTTATTTTACTACAGATATTACGAATCAAACCACAATTCAAAATGGTACAATTGTACAAGCTGCTTTAGTTATAAACGAAAATACAACTCAATTGAGAACCTATAATTTGAATGCTTTAGCAGGACAAACAGGTTATTTAGTGTTTAGGCACAATAACGCAACTGCAAACAATGTTGGATTGTTGTTAATTGATACTGTTCTCTTTAATGCTACAGTTAATACAAACGTTCAAACCGAAGTGAACAATTCAACTCGTTATACGGCTACACTTCCTTCTTCAGGAACATTATTTGCTTCTGATGTTTCAACAAACAGAATAATGGCAAGTATCAATGCTACTAGTAATTTTAATTATGGTTGTACAGAAGTTGAAGTAAATAGAAGTAACACTAGTCAAGGTGCAGCAACAGCCCCATTTATTGCAACAAATGTTCAAAATCACATATTGTCTAAAACGTTTTATGTAACTACTGCTAATGATACACCTTCAGGTAGCTATACAATTTCAATGTATTTCTCTGAAGCTGAAGTTGCAGCTTGGGAAGCAGCAACAGGAAAATCGAGAACAGAGTTAAGAATTATTAAAGCTATAGACACACCAATTTCGCTAATCAATGCTACGAACTTCACTAGCTATACTGTAGAGGAAATACCTGTGACTATTGGTGCATTTGGTTCAAATGTTGTTTTTAGCGCTACATTTAACTCTAATTTAAGAGGAGGTTATGCTGTTGGACCAGCAACAGGAATTATTTGTGGAGACATCGCTACAACCTGGAATGGATCAACTTGGTCAAATGGAACACCTTCTAAAGTTCATGCGGTAACATTTAACGGTGATTTTTCATCTTCTTCTGATGTAGAGGCTTGTTCAGTTTCAATTACTAATAATGCTGTTGTTACAATTAACCCAACACATACATTTGATGTTATTGGATCGGTTAATATTGCAAATGGTTCTGTTTTAAACATTGAACAAAATGGAGCTTTAAAACAGACTGATGACGCGGCTATCAATTCAGGAAATGCAGTTGTTAAAAGGGATTCATCTCCAATGATTCGTTTGGATTATACCGCATGGTCATCTCCAGTTATTGGACAACAATTGTTAGCTTTTTCACCAAATACTGTAGTTACAAGATTCTACGAATATCTATTCACAGGTACCACAACACCAACAGCTTATCAATCTGTAGATCCTTCTACTAATTTTGTTAGCGGAAAAGGATATATGATTAGAGCAGCAGATAACGCTTCTTCAACAGTTGCGGCATCTCATGGTGGTGTATTTAATGGTGTTCCTGTAAATGGTGTTGTAAACCAATCAGTTGGTTTAGGATATAATCTTTTAGGAAATCCTTATCCATCACCTATCGACGCTAATCGATTCTTGATGGCTAATAGTTCAATTGGTACTTTGTATTTTTGGACGAACACAACTCCTGCTTCAGGTGGTTCATATCCGCAAAATAATTTTGCTGCTTACACAACTTTAGGGGGTACTGCTGCTTTTGCAAGTGCTACAATTCCAAATGGCAGAATTCAAACAGGACAAGGGTTTTATGTACTTACTAGTAGTGCAGGTGCTGTTACTTTTACAAACGATTTAAGAGAAAAATCTGTTGTGTCTTCGCAATTCTTTAGATCATCAGAAATTGAGTTAACCGAAACGATTGAAAAACATAGAATTTGGTTAAATCTTAACGATGAAAATACTTCTTATAACCAAATTTTGGTGGGTTACATGGAAGGTGCTACTAATGGAGTTGATAACATGATTGATGGTAAATTATTGGAAAGTGAAAAACCACTTTTATATAACTTAGTGAATAATGAAAAATACGTTATCCAAGGTAGAGCTTTGCCGTTTACCGATGAAGACGTCATTCCGCTTGGATTAAAAATATTGACTTCTGGAAATTATTCCATTTCAATTGAAGTTTTTGATGGATTATTCGCTAGTCAAGATATTTTCTTAAAAGACAATACTTCCAATGTAATTCATGATTTAAAACAATCAGCATATACTTTTGGTTCTTCTGAAGGAATATTTGAAAACCGTTTCGAAATTGTATTCAAAAACAGTACTTTGTCAAATGAGGATTTCATTAACAGCGGAGATTTAATTGTTTATACTACTAATAATGCAATAACGATTAATGCTCCTGAAAGTATTAAACAAGTTAAAGTATTTGATCTATTAGGTAGAAAATTATTTAATGATGCTTCATTTAAAGAAAAATCAGCTTCAATCAATTCTATTCTTCCAGCAAATCAAGCTTTATTTGTGAAAGTAGAGTTGATAAATGGTCAAATTATAACAAAGAAAATAGTTTTCTAGTTTCTTAATGATAGTTTTTAAAGCCCAACTTTATCAGTTGGGCTTTTTTGTTGTTTTACCCAATTCAATTTTGTATTTTTGACTTTATCAAATCAATACAATGGACAATATAAAACAGTACGTTCAGGAAAATAAAGAACGTTTCATTAATGAATTAATCGATTTATTGAAAATTCCATCGGTAAGCGCGGATAGTGCTTATGCTCAAGATGTAGTTGATACAGCTGAAGCAGTTAAAAAAAGCTTAGAAAAAGCGGGTTGTGATTTCGTAGAGCTATGTGAAACACCGGGTTATCCAATCGTTTACGGAGAAAAAATTATTGATAAAAATTTACCAACGGTTCTAGTTTACGGACATTACGATGTGCAACCACCAGATCCAATGGATTTATGGACGTCGCCACCGTTTGAACCAGTTATCAAACCAACAGAAATTCATCCTGAAGGAGCAATTTTTGCTCGTGGTGCTTGTGATGACAAAGGACAAATGTACATGCATGTGAAAGCGTTTGAATACATGATTCAAAACAATTGTTTGCCTTGTAATGTGAAATTTATGATTGAAGGTGAAGAAGAAGTTGGGTCAAAAAGCTTAAGTTGGTTCGTAGAAAGAAATCAAGCTAAATTAGCTAATGATGTGATTTTAATTTCTGATACGGGAATGATTTCAAACCAACAGCCATCAATTACAACTGGTTTAAGAGGATTGAGTTATGTTGAGGTTGAAGTTACAGGACCAAATCGCGATTTGCACTCTGGATTATATGGTGGAGCAGTTGCTAATCCAATTAATATTTTAGCTAAAATGATTGCTTCGTTGCATGATGAAAACAATCATATCACAATTCCGGGTTTTTACGATAAAGTTCAAGAATTATCATTGGAAGAAAGAGCGGAAATGGCAAAAGCACCTTTTAGCTTAGAAAATTACAAAAAAGCATTAGATATCGAAGATATTCATGGAGAAGCAGGTTATGTTACCAATGAAAGAAACTCCATTCGTCCTACGTTAGATGTAAATGGAATTTGGGGCGGTTATACTGGTGAAGGAGCTAAAACGGTTATTGCAAGTAAAGCTTTTGCAAAAATTTCGATGCGTTTAGTGCCTAACCAAGATTGGGAAGAAATTACAGAATTATTCAAAAAGCATTTCGAAAGTATTGCTCCAAAATCAGTAAAAGTAAAAGTTACACCACACCATGGCGGACAAGGTTATGTTACACCAATTGATAGCATTGGCTATAGAGCGGCTAACAAAGCGTATACGGAAACGTTTGATGTTCCTGCCATTCCTGTTCGTTCTGGTGGAAGTATTCCAATTGTAGCGTTATTTGAGAAAGAATTAAAGAGTAAAACCATTTTGATGGGCTTTGGTTTAGATAGCGATGCTATTCACTCGCCAAACGAACATTTTGGGGTATTTAATTACTTGAAAGGAATTGAAACTATTCCATTGTTCTACAAGTATTTCACCGAAATGACTAAATAAAACGAATCCCGATGTAAAAATCGGGATTTTTTATTCTTGTAAAAGTATCCATTCGTTATGTTTGAAATGACTCCATTCTGCCTTTGCCATATCAAATTTTGGGTCAATTAGTGGTCTGTATTCTTTACGATTTATAGCAATGGAGCAATCAACATAAATGGAAATATCTTTTCCTTCATTTTGTTTTTTAATTCTTTGACAATACTGCCAAATAAAATCGGGTTTAGTGGCTAAATTTGAAGCTTGTTTTGGCGTTACATCGTTGTAATAGTTATGAATCCAAACTTCATTTGTGGTATTATCTTTTACTTTAAAAACTATAAATCCTGATTTTTCTCTAAGCATCATGCGCCAACTCATTCTGTGGCCTTCCTCGGTTTGCAAAACATCACCTGCAATAAAATGATGTCGCAATGGTAAAGCAAATTGAATAATCAAATAAGGAATAATCAAGAAGTAAAATACATTTTTATTGGAATTACTAAAAGGCAAAATAACAAAGTCTTGTTTTAGTCTTTTTGGATAAAAAAGTTTCCTAGCAGTTATTGGTGGATAAAAGAACAATGCAAAAGTTAACGCAAAAAAAGGAAAAATTCCAATTTGAAGCGTGATAGAATTAAACAAATGAAACACCAAGGAAGCAATTAACGCTAATGTTCGAGTTCGTTTAAAAAGGAGAAATGGTACAATGAATAAGTCAAATGCAATTCCCGCGTAAGCTATAAACAAATAGAACCATTTTTGACTGAAGATTTCTAAGAAGAATGGTCTTGTAGTGGTTCCTTGTAATAAATTTTTAGTAAAAGTGCCGTCTAACCAATCCGGATAAAATTTTGCTATTGCCGCATAAACATAAACAAAAGTAACCTGACAAATGAATAAGAATATAATCCAGTAAGGCATTTGGTTTTCGGTTTTCACCTTTCCAAATTTAGTATCCAAAGACAAATTTTTATTGGCAGGAAGAAAAACCATTAAAAAGCTAATTAATAAAACCAAATAGTAATGATTATTGTAAGCTGATTTTTGCATGAAATACACTCCAGCCCAGAGTAACGTAAAACTTATTATTGCGATGCGATAACGAAAACCAAGCATGATCAACAACCCAAAAGTTCCCATTAAAGCAAAGTAAAAGTACATGCCGTTTCCAGACAAAGGTTGCAACCACTCGAAACCAATAAATGAAAATGTAAATTTTGGAGTAATTAAAACATTTTTAACCCAACCTGTAATGATTGCGCCAAAACTTTCGCAAGCCATTAAAAATCCAAAAAAGATTCTAAAGACAATTAGTGGTGCATTATCAACGGGTTGAAAAAATCGCTCTTTCATAGGTTGTCAAAATACGATTTAGAAAAGGTTTGGTCTTTTTTTAATTGCAATCGCAAGGCTTCAAGGGAATCAAACTTTTGTTCTTCTCTTATTTTTTCCAAAACTTTTATTGCAAGCATTTTTTTGTAAATGTTCTGGTCAAAATCAAAAAAATGAATTTCGATGGTTTGTTGGTTTTCTCCCAATGTTGGATTGGTTCCAATGTTCATCATTCCGTGATAAAGGATGTTGTCAATTTCTGATTCTATAATGTAAACCCCATTTTTGGGTACTAATTTGTAATTTTCTTCAATAGAAATGTTGGCTGTTGGAAATTGAATTGTTCTGCCAATTTTCTTGCCTTCAATCACTTTTCCAGTAAATTCAAAAGTGTAACCTAAGAACTGATTGACCAGTTTTATATTTCCTTCCAATAATGCTTTTCTAATTTTGGTAGAACTTATAGCTATGTCACCAATTTCTTCAGCTGAAATTTGTTCAACTTCAAAACCGAATTGCTTTCCAAATTCAATTAAATCATTAATGTCAGCTGTTCTTCCTTTGCCAAATTTATGGTCGTAACCAATTATTATTTTCCCAACATTAAGTTTCCCAACAAGAATTTTTTCTACGAAATCAAACGCGGTTAAATCAGCAAAATTGGTATCAAATTCATGAACAATGAGGTTGTCAATTCCAAGGGCTTCCAATAATAGCTTTTTCTCTTCAATGGTATTAATGAGTTTAATGGAATTCTCTTTTCCTAAAACCATTCTCGGATGCGGAAAGAAAGTCAGCACCAAACTTTCATATTGCAAGGCTTTGGCTTCTTCAACTAATTGACTCAAGATTTTTTGGTGCCCAAGATGTACACCATCAAAAGTGCCAATAGTGATTATGGTTCTTTTTGTTGAATAAAAATCGTGTATGGAGTGGTGGGTTTGCATAAGAATTATCAATTGCAAATATAAGATAATGTTAGGTAATATGCTTTTAAAAATAAATTAAGAATTATTTAACACGGTAATGGTTTTTTGTTATATTTGCGCATTAACCTCATAATTTTACCAAAAATGAAAAGAATATTACTAACTTTTTTGGCTTTATCACTTACTATTACCTCTTTTTCTCAAGATAAGAAGGTAAAAACGAATAAAGGCAAATTCGATTTTTCTGCGGCTATGGAGCAAGCAAGATCATTTGGTCCAAGCGGTGTTGTGCGTTGTGCGTCAACAGAGTATAACAAACAATTACAAGGCAAAAAACAGGCTGTTTCAGATCAAGAATTTGAAAACTGGTTAGCGCCTAAGGTAGCGGCATTAAAAGCAAAAAGAGCAGCTAATCCTAACCAACCCAATGCTGTTATTACCATTCCAGTTGTAGTTCACGTTATTCACAATGGGGATGCGTATGGAACAGGTGAAAACATCAGAGATGAGCAGGTTCTTTCTCAAATTCAGGTTATGAATGAAGACTTTAGAAGAATGTTAGGCACTCCTGGTTACAATAATCATCCTGACGGTGCTGATGTGGAAATTGAATTTTGTATGGCTGTTGTAGATCCTAATGGAAATCCAACAAATGGTATCGATAGAGTTAACTTAGGTGTTGCTTCTTGGGATCAATCAGGTGTTGAAGGTAATTTAAAACCAAATACTTCATGGGATCCAAATTCTTACCTAAATGTTTGGACAGCGCGTTTTGGTGGTGACTTAAATGGTGTTTTAGGTTACGCTCAGTTTCCTAGTTCTTCTGGTTTAGCGGGTATGCCGGCCAATGGTGGAGCTGCGGGAACAGATGGGGTTATTATGGCGTTTAATGCTTTTGGATCTTCAACGATTTATCCAGCAGGTTCTTATGCAGTGCCATATGATAAAGGGAGAACAACAACTCACGAAATCGGTCACTGGTTAGGACTTAGACATATTTGGGGAGATGGCGCATGTGGTGTAGATGATTTTTGTGCGGATACTCCAGAATCTGATGCTTCAAATGGAGGTTGTCCAACGGGACACGTTTCCTGCGGTACAGTAGATATGATTGAAAATTACATGGATTATACAAATGATACATGTATGAACATTTTTACTAATGATCAAAAAGCAAGAATGTTAACAGTTATGGATGTGTCACCAAGAAGAGCGTCATTAAAAACTTCAAGTGTTTGTTTCTCAGCGGTACCACTTGATGGTCAATGTCAAATTGAAGATTTAAATATTGCTAATTGCGGGACAACAATGGCTCCAATAGTTAGGTTAACTAATAGAGGAACTACCACTTTAACATCTGCAACTATTAGTTATAGAATAGACGCTAATCCTTCTGCAACATATAACTGGACAGGTTCTTTAGCTCAAAATGCTAGTGCGCTAATTAACTTACCTTCAATCTCATTAACAGCTGGAACGCATACGTTTACCGCTACAGTTTCAAACCCTAACGGAGGAACCGATGGTAATAGTATTAATGATTCTCAAACTTCTTCATCTTTCGCTGCTTATTTTGAGACAACTTCAGTAAATATTAATATAGTTCCTGATGACTATGGTTCGGAAATTACATGGGAATTTTTAAGAGATTCTGATGGTGCTGTACTTGCTTCAGGAGGACCTTATACCGATGGTGACTCAACCCCTATAGATGAAACAGTTAATGTTGTTGTAGGAGAATGTTATACATTTACTATTTATGATGGTTTTGGAGACGGTATTTGCTGTGATTATGGAATTGGGTCTTACACATTAACAACTGCAGAAGGTGCTACAATAAGAACTGGTGGAGCATATGCAAATTCAGAAACAACTTCAGTTACAATTGATGAAGAACTTTCTTCTGATAATTTTGTTAATGAAAATATATTTAACGTATATCCAAATCCTAACAATGGGTTGTTTAATTTACATTACAATCCTACTTCTGAGAAATTTGATGTAGTGGTTTTAGATGTTAGAGGTAGAACAATATTCTCAAAACAATTCCAAAATAACGGTGTTTTTAATGAGTCAATTCAATTGAATAATGTTCAGTCGGGTGTATATTTAATTACTGTCCAAGACGGAAATACAAAGACAACCAAGAAAATTATTATTAAATAATCTTTAAGATAATTATTAAAAAAAAGCGGTATTATTTGTAATACCGCTTTTTTTATTTATTTTTGTTAATTAAAACAAGTCTTTATAACCCCTATATTATGAAAAAAACAATACTTTTATTTTCAATGTTGTTTTTTGGAATTAACTTCACTTATTCTCAAAGCAAGAATTTTTGGAGTCAATCTATTAAACAGGATTTTCAGTTAACAACTTATGCTGAAAATGGTAATTTGCCTAGTCAATTTACAAAATTGCAGTTAGATTTAAATGCAATTGTTACAGCGTTGCAAAGCGCTCCTGATCGTTTTGAAACTAAGATTTCATCATTAGTGATATCTTTTCCAGACGCTGAAGGTAACTTTGAAGATTTCATGATGTTTGAAGCTTCAAATTTTGAAGACGAACTAAAGGCCAAATTCCCTCAAATTAACTCCTACATTGGTGTGTCTTTAAAGAATAAGGCAACGGTTTTAAGATTGAGTGTTGATCCACGTGGTCTTAATGGTATGATTCTTAGAGGTAATGGCGTTACAGAATTTTTTACTCCAATGTCAACAGATGGTGCTATCCACGCATTTTACAAATCTGATAGAAACAAAGGGAGCAATAAAAACAAAAAACCTTTTACTTGTGCAACACCTGATGAAGAATTAAACTTCGATGAAATTAATGGTCGTCTTCAAAATGAAACAATGGCTAGTGATGGTCGTTTATTAACATTTAGAACTGCTGTTTCTTGTACTGGAGAATATGCTCAATATCATGGCGGAACTGTAGCTGGTGCAATGGCTGCAATTAATACTACTATGACCAGAAATAATGGATTATATGAAAGAGATCTTGCAATAAGAATGGTTTTAATTGGTAATAATGATTTGGTTGTTTATACTAATCCCGCAACAGACCCTTATACAACGAATTATAACAATCAATTACAAACTACTTTAACAAACGTTATTGGAGAAGCAAATTATGATGTAGGTCACTTATTTGTTTTTGGTCCTGATAATGGTAATGCTGGATGTATTGGTTGTGTTTGTAATGCAGGTAAAGGAAGTGCTTTTACAGCAGCTGATCCTCCAGAAGGAGAAACTTTTGATGTTGATTACGTTGCTCACGAGTTTGGTCATCAATTTGGAGGAAGACATACGTTTTCTCATGCTAGTGAAGGGCCAAATTTCGCTCAAAAAGAAGTGGGTGGAGGAACAACTATTATGGCATATGCGGGTATTACTGCTCAAAATGCAGCTTTGGCTTCTGATGATTATTTTCACGCTGCTTCTATCCAACAAGTTCAAGCGAATATGGTAGCTAAAACTTGTCCTACATCTACTCCTATTACCCACGGTGCTCCCGTTGTGAATGCAGGTGTAAATTATACAATACCAATAAGTACTCCTTTTATGCTAACCGGTTCTGCAACTGATGTAGGTGGAGGAAGTTTAACGTATTGTTGGGAGCAATATGATACTATGACAGGTACTCAAACTGGTGCAGCAAGTGCTGCGTCTCCAACAAAAGCATCGGGACCAAATTTCAGATCATATAGCCCAACAACAAGCCCAACTAGATATTTCCCTAATTTAAACTCAGTTTTTAATGGTTCTACTACAACTGCGGGAAGTAATATCTTAGTTGAAGCCCTCAGTTCAGTAGCTAGAACTCTAAATTTCAGATTAACTGTTAAAGATAATGAACTAAATGGAGGTCAAACAAATTTTGCAGATATGGTCGTAACAGTTGATGGGACTAGAGGTCCTTTAACAGTTACATCTCAAAATACTGCAGGTATTTCATATGATGTGAATACTGTTCAAACGGTTTCATGGACTGTAAACAATACAAATTTAATTGCAGGCGGTGCTAATGTAGATGTTCTTATTACTACGGATAATGGTCAAACTTGGACTACTTTATTAGCTAATACTCCAAATACAGGTTCTGCAAATGTTACTATGCCATCTGCTCCAGCGCCTTTTTGTAGGTTAATGGTTAAGGCTTCAAATAATATTTTCTTTAATGTGAATTCTCAGGTTTTTGCGGTAGGTTACACTATAACTACAACTTGTAATTCATATACTAATAATACAGCATTAAATATCCCTGACGGAGTCGGTGCAAATGCATCTGGACCTGTAGTTTCTAAATCTATTAATGTTACCACTCCTGATGTTACAATATCAAGCGTACGAGCTACTTTAGGAATTACTCATACTTGGATGAATGATTTGGTGATTTCACTAGAACATCCTGATGCTACTCAAGTTACATTGTTTAATAGAAACTGTGGGAATAGTAATGGAATTGCGAATTTAACATTTTCTGATGGGAACGCAGCAATTCCTGCTGCTTGTGCTGGAGTTACTGGAACTTATTCTCCAGCTACACCACTATCCGCTTTCGGAGGAAAATCATCAATTGGTACTTGGAGATTGTTGGCTGCGGATTTCTACAATGGTGATACTGGAAATATTGGTAACTGGACACTTGAAATTTGTACACAGCAAATTACTTTAAATAGTGATTCTTTTGAAATTAATAATTTAGCATTATATCCAAATCCGAATAACGGGTCTTTTACAATACAATTTAGTCCTAAATCTGAAAAAGTGAATGTAATAGTTCATGATATTAGAGGGAGACAAATATTTGAAAGAAGTTATACAAATACAGGTCTTTTCAATGAGAATATTAACTTAAGCAATGTACAATCAGGAGTTTATATGGTAACTGTTTTGGATGGTGCTCAAAAACAAGTTAAAAAAATTGTAATTCAATAAATTTTTTCAACAATTTTTACGAAAAAGCTAGACATTTGTCTAGCTTTTTTATAATTGACAATTAATTTCCCCAAATAACATTTATTATGAAAAAAATTACATTATTATTGATAATTCTGTCGCTAAACTTAGGGTTTGGCCAACAGGGTTATTGGGTAAAAACTGACGAGGCTAAGCTTGCTTCGAAGGAAAAGTTTGAAAGAGCAACTAATCCCTCTAAAGCCCAACTTTACAACTTGAATTTTCAATTGTTCAAGAATTTATTGGTAAATGCGCCAATGGAAAATCCAGAATTGCAATCAGATTTAATTTTACAATTTCCCGATTTTAATGGAAATTTATCTAGATTTAAAGTTTTTGAAGCCCCTGTCATGGAAAAGGAGCTAATGGATAAATTCCCTTCTATTAAATCGTATTCAGCTCAAGGTATAGACGACAAGTCTGCAACATTGCGTTTTAGTGTGACTAACTTTGGTTTACACGTGATGTCGCTTTCGGGTGGTTTAGGAACTTACTATATCGATACTTATACCAAAGATTTAAATAATTATATTGTATACAGCAGAAAAGACATTCAACCAGCTCGACAGTTTGGTTGTTTAGTTCAAGACGAAGAGTCAATGTCGGTTGATGCTGGAAGATTTGACAATCAAGAAATGGTTAACGATGGTAATTTAAGACAATACCGTTTAGCTGTGGCATGTACTAATGAATATTCAGTGTATCACCTTAATGCTGCAGGTGTTCCTTTGACAGATCCAGAAAATATTAAAAAAGCTACTGTAATTTCTGCAATAGTAGTTAGTTTAACAAGATTAAATGGAATCTATGAAAGGGACATGGCGGTTAGAATGAATTTGATAGCTAGCAATGATGCTATTGTGTTTGTTGATCCTTCAGTTGATGATGGTCTAACAAATAACAATGCTGGCACTTTGATTAATGAAGTACAAGCAGTTATTGACGGAGCCATTAGTTCTGCAAACTATGATATGGGCCATGTTTTTTGTACAACAGACTCTGGAGTTGCTCAATTAGGATCAGTTTGTAATAATACTGGTAAAGCCCGAGGAGTTACAGGTCAACCAAATCCTGTTGGAGATCCATTTGATGTAGATTATGTAGCTCACGAAATGGGACATCAATTTGGAGCTAATCATACACAAAACAACAACTGTAACCGTTCAGGTGCTTCTGCTTTTGAACCAGGAAGCGCAAGTACAATTTTAGGGTATGCTGGAATTTGTGCTCCTAATGTACAAAACAATTCTGATGCTTATTTTCATTCTAGAAGTATATTAGAAATGACTAATTTTGTCTTAAGCGCTTCAGCTAACTGTAGACAACTTAGTGCTTCAGGAAATACAGCTCCAGTAGTAAACGCTGGTCCAAATTATACTATTCCAAATGGAACAGCTTTCCGATTGACAGGTTCTGCTACAGATGCTAATGGTGATGCATTAACGTATTGTTGGGAACAATATAACAATAATGTTAGTACACAACCACCATTAACCACTGCTACTACTGGTCCAAATTTTCGTTCGGTGACACCTTCAAGTTCTCCTACACGATATTTTCCAAGATTTCAAGATGTGTTAAATGGAAATTTAGCACCAACATGGGAAGTTGTGCCCACAGTTGCAAGAACAATGACTTTTGCATTAACGGTAAGAGATAACCGCGCTGGTGCAGGTATGACAAATAGAGCAGATATGACTGTCACAACTGCTGCAGTTGGACCGTTTCGAGTTACTAGCCCAACTTTGAATGCTTCATTAGATACAGGTTCAATACAAACCATAACTTGGGATGTTGCAGGAACTACTGCAAATGGTATTAATACAGCTAATGTTAATATTTTAATTTCTACAGATGGCGGAACAACTTTTACCACATTACTAGCTAATACGCCTAATGATGGTACTCAAGATGTAACTATGCCAGCAACACCTGCTGTGAATTGTAGAATTCTTATTGAAGCTGTTGGTAATATTTTTTATGCAGTTTCACCAAATTTTGCATTAGGCTACACAGTGGTTACACAATGTGACACTTACACAAACTCAACAGTACTTAATATCCCTGATGGAACAGGGGAAAATGTTTATGGAGCAGTTGTTTCAAATACCATTAATGTTCCTGCAACAGGAAATATTTCACAAGTTAGAATTGGATTAAATGTAACTCATACATATCCTCAGGATTTACAAATTGCTATTAATCATCCTGATGTTACTCAGGTTATGGTATGGAATAGAGCTTGTGGTGCCAATGATAACTTTAATGTTACCTTAGAGGATGGCGCTCCAGCTTTTACTTGTGTTGCAAACATGACAGGGACATTTGCTCCTTCGGCTCCTTTGTCTGCATACAATGGAAAACCATCAAACGGAATATGGACTCTTTTAGCAAGAGATGGATATATTGGAGATACGGGTAGTATTAATTCTTGGTTTGTAGAAGTTTGTAGAGAAACAGTTACCTTATCATCGACTAGCGTTACCTTAAATGATTTTGTGATTTATCCAAACCCTAACAGTGGTAACTTTAATGTGCAGTTCTCTTCTAATTCAGGGAATGAAATTAAAGTATTGGTTCACGATATTAGAGGAAGACAAATCTTTGAAAGAAGTTTTAATAATTCGGGTCTTTTCAATGAGAATATTAACTTAAGCAATGTGCAATCAGGTATCTATATGGTAACTGTTCTCGACGGAGCTCAAAAACAAGTTAAAAAGATTGTTGTTGAATAGTCGTTATTAAATACATAATACTAAAAGTGCTGGCATTGCCAGCACTTTTTTATTTTACAGAAAAACGAATTGTCTTAAGTTTTTGATCAGTATTTTGAATTTCAAACGATAATTGAATAGTGTTTAATTCGTTTTCTTTGGTAAAGACTAATTGTCCACTTGTTATTTTGTAAACCCCAGCTTGTCCTCTACAAAAGCATTGTTTGTCAAACAACATTTTAACATTTTGTAGATTTTCATCTTTTAAGTTAAGTTCTTTCGAATTGTTTTCTATTTCAAATAAAATGGTTTCAGAATAATGATTGTCAACTAAAGTGGAATCAGTGTGCTTTTTATATTCGTAGCTAATAACTGAAGTGTTTTTGTTTTCAGTCAAACGATAATATAGGGCTCCTGTTTCATCAACTTCAATCTGTAATTGTTGGTTTCTGAAAATTTTTGGAGTACAAACACCATCTTCAGGACAAATTGATTTTGCTTCCTCTTTCATTGGCTCTTTACTTGCATTATTATAATTGGCACACCCAAAACCTAACGCAGTGATAAAAGTTAATAGTAGAATTTTTTTCATAAAAAGTTAAGTTTCAAAAATGATACCATCATTTCCCATTAAATGCATTCATTGTGTTTGCTAATCCAGCTAGAGCAAAAGATTTGATCACTTCTGAGGCTATTTCTAGGCGCTCTTTAAGCTTTTCTTTCTCTTCTTCACCCCATTCGCCCAAGACGTAATTGACTTGCTGTCCTTTTTTAAAAGCATCACTTATACCAAAACGAAATCGCGCATATTCTGTAGTGTTTAAGACCAACTGAATATTTTTTAACCCATTATGGCCACCATCACTTCCTTTAGCTTTGATTCGAATGGTTCCAAAAGCTAAATTTAAATCATCGGTAATCACTAATAAATTTTCCTTTGGAATATTTTCTTTTTCTAACCAATAATGAATTGCTTTGCCACTTAAATTCATGTAGGTATTGGGTTTAAGTAAAAGAATTGAACGTCCTTTTACTTTTAGTTCTGATATTTCACCAAGTTTAGCCGTTTCAAATGAAATACCTTCTTTTCTAGCTATATAATCCAAAATTTTAAAACCAATATTATGACGTGTATTCACATATTCAGCTCCAATGTTGCCTAAACCAACAATCAAGAATTTTTTCATAGTTTGTTTTGTGTTGTCTGTTTCCTTGTTAAATAAATGTTTCCACCATTTCATTCTGTAAAAGTACGGTAACTCACTTAATTAGAAAAATATTGAATTCATTTCAATAAAAAAGCACCAGTGTTGACTGGTGCTCTTTTGGTATGTGGTAAAGAAATTATTTTTTCTTTTTTCCTGCGTCTTTTGCAGCTTTTGCAGCCTCTTGAGCAGCTTTCATTGCCGCACGAGAAATTCTCACTTGACACACTACTGTGTTGTCTGGGTGCATTAGTTTGAAGTTGTTTGTAGGGATTTTAGTCACATACAATTTGTTACCCATTTCTAATGGAGTAATGTTAGCTTCAACAAAATCAGGTAAGTTTTTAGGTAAAGCTTTTACTTTCAAACGACGTTGGTTTAAACGTAAAACACCTCCTAATAAAACACCAGGTGAAGTACCCGTAACTTTCACAGGAACTTCCATAACAATTTCTTTTTCATCGTTTAATTGGAAGAAATCGATATGTAAAATTTTGTCAGAAACTGGGTGAAATTGGATATCTTGTAAGATACAATCTACTTTTTTACCACTTTCTAATTCAATTACAACAGTATGAGCGTTTGGAGTATACACCAAGTCTTTAAATGCTCTTTCATCTGCTGCAAAATGTACTGGTTGATTTCCTCCGTAAATAACGCAAGGAACCATTCCAGCATCACGTACGGCTTTAGTTGCCTTTTTGCCTACGTTTTCTCTTTCTGATCCTTTAATCGTAATTGATTTCATTTGTAAATATATATAATTAATAAAAATTCTCTTTTTGGTTCAAAAAACGGTTTACATTAAAAATTTACCGCTAATTGAATTGTTGTTTTGTACCATGTGCATCACTTCTGCAAATAATGGGGCACAACTTACCACTTTTATTTTTTTTGATTCTTTCTTTAACGGAATAGAATCGGTAACGATTAATTCTACTAATTTAGAATTTTCAATCTTTTCGTAAGCCTCGCCAGATAATATTGGATGTGTACAGATCGCTCTAACACTCAATGCTCCTTTTTCCATCATTACATCGGCTGCTTTTGCTAATGTTCCACCGGTGTCAATCATATCGTCCACTAAAACAACATGTCTTCCTGTAACTTCTCCAATCAACTCCATAGTGTCAATTACATTAGCTTTTTTTCTTTGCTTGTAACAGATTACTACATCCGATTCTAAAAATTTAGAATAGGCATAAGCTCTTTTAGAACCACCCATATCTGGTGATGCGATAGTTAAATTTTCTAAATTTAAACTTTTCACATACGGCAAAAAGATAGTCGATGCAAACAAGTGGTCAACTGGTTTTTCGAAAAAGCCTTGGATTTGATCGGCGTGTAAATCCATAGTCATGATTCGAGTGGCTCCAGCAGTTTCCAATAATTTTGCAACTAATTTCGCTCCTATTGGTACTCTTGGTTTGTCTTTTCTGTCTTGTCTTGCCCAGCCAAAATAAGGAATTACCGCGGTAATATGTCTGGCAGAAGCTCTTTTAGCAGCATCTATCATCAATAAAAGTTCCATTAGGTTGTCGGCACTTGGAAAAGTGGAACAAACTAGAAACACGCGTAAACCTCTAATTGATTCTTCAAAAGAAGGTTGAAATTCACCGTCACTATAAGTTGAGAACGTAACTTTACCTAGCGGAACGCCATACTTTTCAGCAATTTGTTCGGCTAAATACACACTTTGAGAACATGCAAAAATTTTTGCTTCTGGCTCTTTGTATGACATTTTAATTTATTGTTTAGTAGTTAGTTAGTGTTGTGTTGTTGTAAATAGGGTGCAAATTTAGAAATTAATTTCGACTCTGAAAGCAATTTTTCAAGTATTTTAGTTTTGTTTTTTAAAATTTTAATTACATTTGCACTCGCTTACTGAGAGAATCAATAGCAGCCCGGATGGCGGAATTGGTAGACGCGCACGACTCAAACTCGTGTACTTAGGTGTGTGGGTTCGATTCCCACTCCGGGTACTTCATAAATCCTTAATTAACTGACTACAGTTAATTAAGGATTTTTTATTTATATTTAGCCAACATTTTGCCGAAAAATCATTCTGATTCGATTTTAAAATTCTAACTTTTATATGAAACTAAAATTTTTAATACTTCTCCCTTTATTCACTCTTCTAGTTAGTTGCAAAACGGATGAAAGTGGTTTGTCAAGAATAGAGAAAAAAATTCTAAAAGAATGTTATAAGACCGTTATTGAATCTGCTCCTTATTTAATAGACAGCGCGTATGTTGTAAATCCTTATTTTGGTTCTTTTGAATTTAATAAACATATTGCCAATTACTCTAATAACAGCAGAGATAAATATAATGTCGAAAAGTTAGAAAAAGTAGGATTAAATGAGGAAGAATTTAACTTTTTACAAAAAGAGATTAATAAAAGATTTCAAAACAAGAGAAATCCCTATTTAGAAACGCTATCCAAGCATAGAAAAAGTAAAAGAATCATCACTTTTTCTGGAATTAGTGAAAAAATAATATATGTAGAATACATTACTTATTTGGAAGAAATAGATTTGGATGAATTTAAAAACAAACTAATTAGTATTGATGATAAAAAAATTAAGGATATAATTGCATTAGTTTTTATTTTGGAAGGAAACAATATTAAAGAATATATAGTTGATGGTGGTATTGTTTTTGAAAGGTAATAGTATTTTCATTTTTTATAAATAACAATTATTCATTTGTTTTATGCTTTTAAATTTTAAAATAATTTTTTGTATAAGCCTTTTTTGTTGTGTTTCCTGCTCAATTTTAAAACAGGAAAGTTATTTTAAGCTAGAATTTGGTAATTCGAAATTTAAAATAGAACTTCCAAATGATTTATCAAAAAAAGAAATCATTTTTAATGGAACGTCATCAAAAGAATATAGATTTACAAGAAAAGATTCGTCGACTGTTTTTGTTACTGATAGCAAGAATGGTTCGGCATTAATTCATTCTTTTTTGGAACGTAAAGATTTTATTATTTTATTAGACGAAGAGAATGTTAAATATGAATTTAAGGAAAATCAAAGGCTTTTTCATATGCGAAAAATAAATGGGATGTTCATCGGTTTCGCAAATGTGATTAAGAATGATGAAGATTATTTTAATTCAATTCTGGCTTCTTTCAAGAAGCTAAAATAATACATTGAATCAATTATCAGATTGAATGCTTTTGTTCTGATTAAAATATTTCTCACATCCATTTCCAAATAAAAATATAAAGTTTTACCTTTGGTACTTAATCAATTGCAAAATGAAAAAGAAACTATTTTTATCCCTACTTATAAGTTCGTTGTTTTTAACTTCATGTAAAAAAGACGAAGAAACAAAAATAACAGAAGAAACACAGCAAACAGCCCAACCCATCACAGGAGAGCAATGGCTGAAACAACGAATAGGGCAACCACAAGTGCAACCAGCGCAAACGCAACAAACCCAACAAACAAATGCAACAGAAACACCTCCAGGAATTAATCCTCCGCACGGGCAACCAGGTCACCGATGTGAAATTGCAGTTGGCGCACCTTTAAATTCGCAACCAACTACAAGTCAACCGCAAGTAACACCACAAACGGCACCGCAAGTAGTGAATCAAAAACCGGCAGAACAACCACAAATGAAAATCAATACCAATACAGGTTCTGCAACTATATCAGGTGCAAAAATGAATCCACCACACGGACAAGATGGACATAGATGTGATGTTGCTGTAGGAGCACCGTTACCAGCGGAGTAGTGGATTTTTACCCAAACAAATTTTTACTCACCGTTCTTGAAGCAATCCAAGAAGAGGCAAACCCAAGTGTAGCAATGGTGGCTAATACAATTCCAATGTTTTGCCATTCATAAACCACAGGATAAGCTAAAGTGGGCGTAATCATCAAAAATTCAAACTGCTGTTGTAAAAGAACTAAGGCGCTTCCTAAAATCAATCCAATAGCGCTACCAATAACTGTGATTAACAAACCTTGGTATAAGAATATTTTTTGAAGCGTTCCAATGGTGTTGCCTAAGTTGTAAAGGGTTTTTAGGTTTTCTTTTTTATCAATAATAATCATTACCAAAGCACCAATTAAATTAAACAAGGCAATAATAATAACTAAAGTAAAAATCAGATAAACCACTACGTTTTCTGTATTGAGCATTTTGTATAATGCATCATTCAACTGCATTCGGGTTTTTACCGTTACGGCGTTGTTGAATGTTTTTTCAATAAAAGTTATGGCTTCTTTTTCAGAAACATTGGGTTGTAATTTAAATTCAATGTGCGAAACTTGATTGGGTTGTAATTGCAGTACATTTTGGGCTAAATCTAACGAACAATACACATATTTTACGTCAACTTCTTCATTGATGTTGTAAATCCCAACGGGTTGTAAAGTAGCAATATTGAAAGCATCTTCCGGTCGGTCAAAAGTTCCTTTTCCTGGTTTTGGTGTGTAAACTTCTAATCTATTGGTATAATCAAACAAACCTAGAGAGAGTTTTCGGCTAATTTCGGCACCAACAATCACTTCTTTGGTGTTGTCTTCCAGCCAATTGCCTACATACAAATGTTGGTCAATAGCACTTACTTTGGTAAATACACTATCAACTCCTTTTAAATAAGCCACTTGTTCTTTTTGGTCGTAAAAAAAAAGCACGCGATCTTCAACTACTTTGCTGTAATTCGCAATTAAATTACTGTTGTTTAGAGCAGTTTCTTGTTGGGAAGTAATAAAAAGTGTTTTTCCTTCTTTGGGAGCCAATTTTAAATCGGGATCGCTGGCATTGGTAAACCCAATACTAAAGTTGCGCAAACCACTAAATGCCGAAAGCACTACAAAAAGCGCCATGGTTCCAGCAATAATGCCCAGCGATGCAATACCTGTTATAATATTGATAGCGGTATTTTTGCTAAAACTCGCAGTGTAACGTTTGGCTATGTAAAAAGAAAAATTCAAGTTACGATTTCTTTCTTTTGTCTAATAATTCAGGGTTCACTAACGGATTTTCATTTCCAGTCAAAGCGTTGTCAATTTTTTCAATGTAATCTAAACTGTCATCAATGTAAAAAATCAAGTTAGGTACTTTACGCAATTGGTTTTTTACACGTTGCGCTAAATTGTGTTTGATTAGCGGTGCATTTGTTTTTACTGCTGCTAATAATTCTGGGCCTTTCTCCGAAGGGAACACACTCAAAAACACTTTAGCTATCGATAAATCAGAGGTTACATTTACTTTAGAAACCGAAATAATTAAATTCGTAATCCCATTTTTGCGCACTTCACCTTGTAGAATATCTACTAAATCGTTTTGTAATAAAGCGCCTATTTTCTTTTGTCTATTTGTTTCCATGGTGCAAAAATACGTAAAAGCGGTTTAAAGTTAGCAATTTTGTTTTTTGAAGCGAAAGTTTCTGTTATTTTTGTAATCCATTTTCCTGCTTTCCGTTGCAATCTTTTTTAATTCTTTCAGGTTTAAAACGTTGAAAGAATTAAAAAAGGATTTCCACTACAATCAGGGCTAGATGGTAATCCATAAACCTTTTGCAAAATGAATAAAATAGAACATATCGGTATTGCCGTTAAAAATTTACAAGAGTCAAATGCTGTTTTTGAAAAATTATTTGGTCAACCACCTTATAAAGAAGAAGAAGTGGCTAGCGAAGGCGTAAAAACATCCTTTTTCATGAACGGACCGAATAAAATTGAGTTATTAGAAGCCACAAACCCAGAAAGTCCAATTGCAAAATTTCTAGAAAAAAAGGGAGAGGGCATTCACCACATCGCTTTTGATGTAACCGATATTGAAGCGGAAATTCAACGACTAAAGCAAGAAGGTTTCGTAGTTTTAAACGAAATTCCTAAAAAAGGAGCTGATAATAAATTAGTTGCCTTTTTACATCCTAAAAGCACAAATGGCGTGCTAATTGAGTTGTGTCAAGAAATAAAATAAAAAAATCTTGCAACCCAAAAAAAATAGTAGTAATATTGCACACTCAAAACTGGTCCTATAGCTCAGTTGGTTAGAGCACCTGACTCATAATCAGGTGGTCCCTGGTTCGAGCCCAGGTGGGACCACAAAGAAAACAAAGGCTTTACAGAGATGTGAAGCCTTTGTTTTTTTATCAGGTCAAACATAGGTCAAACATTATTGAATATTCAATATTTTTATCTTTCAAAACCATTGATAATATGTTGCCTGAAAGTCTCAAATTTTACTACGATTTAGCTTTTAATGAAAGTCAAGATATTTTATTATCTGATTTTTTAAATAATACAGAACTTTTAGAAAAAGGATTTGATTACATTCCAGATAATGACTGCTATTTATTGACTAATTTAATTGAAGCAGGTGAAAAATTTGAACTGCATGTTGTTAGTATAGACAGAAATGATTTTGCAAAAAATAAATTAAAAGTATATAAAAATCAATTATTTGATTACTTGTATACTAATAACTTTTGTTTAATTGATGATGAAAAAAATAAATTCTTCAACAATATTTTTGATGAAATTTATTTAATATTTAAGAAGATTAATATTTCCAGTAATAAAAATCAAGCTATTATTCAAAAGGAAATTAATGAAGTTGTAGAAGAGATTTATTCCTTATATGGAGATGTTTCTAAAACCCACAAATTATTCAGAAGTTTACTTCTCAACAGAGCTAGTGCTAATACATCAAAAACGTATTTTGGATTAAAGCCAGATATTAAAAAATCTTTTTTAGTTGAGCTTTATGACTTGTGTGTAGATTTATTTTTGATTGATGACACATCATTAACTGAAGATAGTTTTATAGAAGTGTTTAGCTGCACAAAGCCAAGTTCATCAGCCCATATTCAATTTGTTGAAAAAAATTACCCTATAGTTGTTTTACTAGAGGGAATACAGCCATTCTTTGAAAATCTAAATTTCATGACAATTGAGAAAAGTCAAATGTTTTCTAACAAACAACATAAACTTTTAGCATCAAATGATATGTATGCAGTTAAATCACGTAACAAAAACAATCAAGACCCTTTGATAGAAGAGATAAATGAGAGAATTGAAGAACTTAAATCAACTCATTTGAAATAACCTTACATTTTACCTTACACTTTGCCTTAAGTCCCCCTTACACTAACAATTTTGGGGTTTTTTTATGCTGTTTCTTTGCTTCATAATTAACAAGGAAAAGCGCTTTTCCATAATATTTAAAATTATGGAATTAATCCAAAAGTTAAATGAAATTGAGGTATTGTTAAAAAATCAGCATACCTTTTTTAAAGAGTTTTTAACTCTTAATGAAGCATCAGAGTATCTTGATCTGTCAAAGTCAGCATTATACAAGATGACCAGTAAAAAGGAAATTCCTTTTTACAATCCTGGAGGTAAAAAGATTTACTTCAAAAAAGAAGAATTGAATAACTGGATAACAAATGCCAGAGTAGATTCATCTTTAGAAGTAGAACTTGATGTTACTTCTTATTTAAGTAGAACTAACAAAAATCAAAAGTTATGATAGATTTTGTTAGAATATTCTACAAGGATAAATTTAAGTTAGAAGAATCTATTATGACTGACTCAAGAGTTAATGAAGTTAATTGTGTGTTTGATTATAAGTCAGATGAGCTTAAATATCCATATAAGTCAAAAATTGAAAACGTTGAAATTAACATTACCAATAATTTAGGCTTTGTATATGGTTCATTACATAAGTTCTACAATAGTTGGAAAACAGGAGAAGAGCAAAATTACAATGATTTTACGTATTCAAATTTGATAGAAGTAATAGATTATTTATCGTTAAGAATTGTTGATTTTGACATTATTGCTTTAACTCAATTAGAAGTAGGTTTGAATCTGGACTTGGAGATTTCACCAAAAGAGTTTTTAGAAAAAAATGTTCATTTTCATAGCTTTAAAGGATTTAATCGCGATATCAATTATTCAGGTGGAGGTAAAATGTTTCAATTTGATTATACTCAATTTTACATTAAAATTTATGATAAAGGCAAAATGTATAAACAGAAAAAAAATATTTTAAGATTTGAATTAAAACTTTTTAGAAAAAGTATGTTTCAGGAACTTGGAGTATACAATATTTCAGATTTAAGAGATAAAAATAAGCTACGAAAACTGTTTATTTTATTGACTAAAAGGTTTGATGAGATGTTAATTATTGATGATTACAGTGAAAAAAACATTGATAAAAAAGATTTGATTTTACTAAATAAATACACAAATCCAAGATTTTGGAATAATGAAATTAAAAACAAAACAAGAACTACAAAAGCTAATCATGTTAGAAAGTTAAATCAACTTTTAGAAAAATATGATTTGACAAATCTTAAATCAAGTTTAAAACTTCAATTACTTCAAAAGTATTTACAATTTATAAATAATTAAAACTTTACGCTTTTACAACATAGTATATGTGGAATTCGTAAACCTTAAAGAAATAATAGCCATGGTAAATGTCAAGATAATTTTAAGAAAAAAAGTAAATAATGAAGGATTATATCCTGTTGTTTTAAGAATTACAAAAGATAGAAAATCCAAGATTATATCACTTAATTTTAAGTGTAGTTTAAATGATTGGAATGATTCAAATAGTCAGTTTAAAAAGTCATTTCACAATCACAGCCAAAGTAACCTTGCACTAGCTAGGATTAAGGAAAAGGCATTGAAAGTAATAAATGATTTTCAGCTTGATGAGATTGACTTTACTTTAGAACAATTTGAAGAAAAATTTAGGGGTAAAGAACTTAATAAAATATCTGTTTTTGAGTTCTTCGATGAATTAATAACTGATTTAATTAAATCTGGAAGGGTTGGAAATGCAAAAGCAATAAGAGAAACTAAGCAATCATTTTTTTCTTTTTGTAAAAGGAAAAACATAGTTTTCAAGGAGATAACACCATCCATGTTAGATAAGTATGAAGTTTTTCTAAAGCAGAACAATAATTCTGATGGAGGTGTAGCTTTCAAAATGAGAGAATTACGTTCTGTTTACAATAAAGCTATTAAACAAGGTGTAGTTCAGGAAAAGTATTATCCATTTAAAATCTATAAAATCTCAAAATTGAAAATTGGAAACATTAAAAAGGCATTAACAAGAGAAGAAGTTAGGCTAATTGAAAATTTTGATGTTTCACTATATCCAAATTTAGCAGAAGGAAAGAGCCTTTTTTTGTTCTCATATTTTTGTAGAGGTATGAATTTTTACGATATGATGTTATTAAAGTGGGCTAATATTTCTGGAAATCGAATCTACTATATTAGATCAAAAACTAAAGGGAGGTTTAACATTGAAATTTTACCAATAGTTCAAGAAATACTTGATTTCTACAAAATGCAAAACTTAGGAACAGATTATGTGTTTCCCATATTATTAAAGGAAAACATGACTGCTACAGAGATTCAAAATAGGAAGCATAAAAAGTTAAAAAAGTTTAATAGTGATTTAAAAAAGATGGCTGAAATACTTGAAATAAACAAACCAATTTCAAGTTATGTAGCTAGACATAGTTTTGCAACAAATCTAAAGCATTCTGGAGCTGCAACTGATATTGTGTCTCAATCAATGGGGCATAAAAATGTTGCCATAACAATGAGTTATTTAAAAGATTTTGATAACGATATTATTGACAAAGAAATGAATAGGTTGGTTCAAGAAAGTGTGATTACACATTACGAATATTCAAGGTTTGCTGTTTAGCAAACCTTTTTTTATTAATTCAAAAACTCAAAAAAATGCAATTAAAAAAATCAGAAAGAAGTAAAGCCAAGATAAAAATGGCTTTACAAGGACCAAGTGGTTCAGGAAAATCAATGAGTGCTATTTTACTAGCACAAGGAATTACAAATGGAAATTTATCAAAAGTAGCTTTGATTGATTCAGAAAATGGTTCTGGAAACCTTTATGCACATCTAGGGGGCTACAATGTTTTAAATTTAGAAGCTCCACATTCTCCAGAGAGATATATTGAAGCAATTGAAGTATGTGAAAAAGCAGGAATGGAAGTGATAATTTTAGATTCCATAAGTCATGCATGGGATTATTTAATAGATTATCATTCTTCATTACCCGGTAACTCATTTACAAATTGGGCAAAAATCACTCCAAGACAAAAAGCATTTGTAGATAAGATTTTACAATGTAATGCCCATGTAATTTGTACCATGAGAGTAAAACAGGATTATGTGTTGAGTGAAAAAAATGGTAAAATGGTGCCTGAAAAAGTAGGATTAAAGGCAATTCAAAGAGATGAGATAAGCTATGAATTTACAATTGTATTTGATGTTGATAGCAAACATTATGCTACTGCATCAAAAGACAGAACTTTGCTTTTTGAAGGGAAGCCACAATTTCTAATTAATGCAAGTACTGGTAGTAAAATTTTGCAATGGTGTAATAGCACACTTACTATAGCACAGTTACAACAGAAAATTGTGGAATGTATGACTGTTAAGGAATTAACGGATTTATACCATGCTAATATTTCTCTTTCCACAAGTATTGAAAAAGATTTTGTCAACAAAAGAGACCTTCTTAATAATTTAACTTCAAAAATTTCAAGCAATGGAAATGGAACTTACCCTAGCACCAGCAAATAACAGTATCACAATTCTTGAGAGACTTGTAGAGAAAAAAGCTCCTACTTTTTTAGAAGTAAAACAACCATTAGTATTGCCAAAACTTCCATTTATTGAAGCTAATACAGAAAATGTTAGCCTCTCTCATTTGAAAGAGAATTGTATCATACCTGTCTTTACAAAGGATAATGAAATAACTATTAGCCATCAACAATTTATAGAAACTGTTTTAGAAGCAGTTAGTCAAGTTTTTGGAAATGAAACCATTGAATCTCCTGAAATCAGAACCAGTCATTTGATAAGAGGAAGAACTCCTGATGCACTTCATGTTCCTGCTAAAGAGCTGTTAGACCACCAGAAAACCATGTATTATGAAAGAATGGCTTTTTGCATTAAAATCCCTAGCATTGCTCAAGATGTTGGCGGAAACAGGCTAGAATTGACAATTGGAGGGGTGAGAGCCTATAATCAAGAGAACTTGTACAACAAAAAGACATATGAAAAATTCAAATTTTTTATTGGATTCAAAAATATGGTTTGCTGTAATTTATGTATTTCTACTGATGGTTACCAAAGTGAAATCAAGGCAATAAGTAATTATGATCTTTTGGAAAAGGTAAAACTTACAATTCAGCAATACAAAATGGAGGAGCATGTTGCAACCTTGAAAAACCTTAACAATTTCCAACTTTCAGAAAGGGAATTTGCTCAAATTATTGGTAAAAGTAAACTGTATAATTACCTGCCAAAAAATGAAAAAGCACATATACCTGAGTTGCTTTTGAATGATGGGCATATTAATGCTGTAGCAAAAGACTACTATAATGATGAAAGCTTTTGTAGAGATACAAATGGTGACATTAACCTTTGGAAATTTTATAACTTATTAACCGGAAGCAACAAATCTTCCTACATTGACACTTTCCTTTCAAGAGGAGTGAATGCCTTTGATTTCAGTAAAGGCATCTCAAAAGCACTAAGTGATGGTGATTCCAACTATGCTTGGTTTTTGAGTTAAATGAGAACCCAGCTTTTTAGCTGGGTTTGTCATAAAAAAATAAACCCAGAGCAAGTCTGGGTTGTTGTTTTATTTTTTTATAGTGCAGTATTAAAGCATAATGAATAATAGGGCACTTTGTAGTGCAAAGATACATAACATATTTGTTATATACAAATTAATCTATATAACCAATTTCATTTGTGATTATATTTTTAAGTACTTCATTTTCAGAATGCTTGTCAAAAGTTTCTTTTATCTTTTCTTGCATTTCATTTTTTCTGTCATTTGAAATTTGTTCTAAAATATATAGAATTACTTTTATTGATGAATCAAGAGAATGTCTATTGTTATTGTTAAAAGTTATTCCAGGTATTGCAGATATTCCTTTAGGTAATCTAAGGTCAAAAAGGACACCACCATGAGCACAAGTATTCCTAATATAAACAATAGTTTCCATTAGATTAATAAATTTATCAATGTTGATAATACCATATTCATTAGCAATTCTCTTTTTTATTTCACTATCCAAAAATGATTTATAAATTTTTAAAATTGTTCCAAAAGTAAAAAACTCAAGGGTTTTCCACGCAGGAGCAAATTTGTCATTAATGTATTTTTGATGATGAAGTTTTATTACTTTGTTGTTTTTTTTAAATTCATCATTATAGTGATTTTCAACAGCATTAATAAATTCAGAATTAATTACCTTTGGATCTATAAACCAAGTTGGAGAATTTTTGTGAGTGTTTGAGGCGTAATAAACAACTTTTGTTCTAAAGTTTATTTCAATTCTGTTCATGTACTTAAGAAGTATGTTTCTCAAATCAACATCTAAATAGTATAATAAAACAGCATTTGAAAACTTAGTCCCTTTTGCAAAATTATGGTCTTTATCAATTTCAAATGGATTCCAATAAAAGCCAAGCCTATAATAACCAATATCTAATAAAAACTCTTTGATTTTGTCTTTGTCATAATCAAGCTCCATTCCTCTTTCTTCAAGCTTCACTATTTGCTCATTAAAATTTGTTGCCTTATTGCCCATCTTATCTATAACTTTTTACAAAGATTACCCTTTATTATATTAAAGGAAAGTCAAACTTATTCACAATTAAGATTAGTTTTTAACAACCAGTTTATCAAAAATATCTTGAGATAAAATTCTTCCTTCCCTCACTTTTGAACCATTTAAAACACTTACAAAACCTAACTTACATTTCTTTTTTAAGTCGTTATAATGATATTCTCCAAACTTACTATCCTCTTGATTGACTTTTGGATATAAAAGCATACTTTTTTCAGCTTTCCAGTGTAAATTATAGGTAAACATCTGTTTTAAATCATCATCTGCTGGTTTATTTGCTTCAACAATTTTCCACTTTGTATCAATAACAAATATTTCTCCTGTATTAGAAGTAATTACTATGTCAGGTCTAATTGTTTTTGTTTCCCAAAAGTCTTCTTTATTTTGAAATGAAATTTGATAGCCTTCTGGCTTGTGTTTTTGTAGTATTCTATAAATATACTCTTCCCATAACTTATTCATGTCAAACAATAAGGTTAGCATATTATCATTTCCTGAATTTAAGTTAGGAGAATAATTTAAAATCAACATTTTTGCTATATCAATAGATTTTAAATAAGGTCTTGTTTTTCTATCAGTATTTAGTTTGTTAAAATGTGATTTATTAATGTTTAATTGCTGGTAATCTTGGAACTCAAACAACAATCTGTTTAATTTATCTTTTAAATGATTATTTAGTAAATCCTCTAAAACTAATAATCCTCTGAATAATATTTGATGGATTAAATGGTCTTTGTCATAAACTTGGTGTTCACAATAAAACCTTTCTTTATGAACTACATTTTTTTGAATATTTTGAGAGAAAACTAATTTACCTTTTAATGCATTTTGATTGCTTTGAACTCTTCTGTATTTTTTGATTAATCCCTTTTTTACAAGGCTTTCAATTTCATTTAAGTACATTTCAAAATACACTTCTAAAATAGAATTGTATTTTTTATTAAGGTTAGTTTCTGAAACATTATCTACTTGAATGTGTTTACAAACCTTAAGCATGTTTAGTAATGCATTTTGCCAAGTTCCCTTGTCAGGGTTATCACTTTTGTCTGCTTTTGGAAGTATCTCAATTGTTAAACTACCTATTTGAATTACACCAACATAACTATTAAATAAAACTCCTTTGTGAACTATAGTAAAGTACTTGTTTTGGTTCTTTTCATTGAATAGAACCATTGCATCAAAATGATTTTTTTTGAAATCTGAATTTTCATCATATTTCAATTTTTGATATTCAAATACCTGTATGAAGTTCTTTTTACTCATAGATAGAAATGAAATCTTTTGCTATTAAATTATCACAGTTTTTAATTTGATACATTTTCTTTTCAGTCAAGAAACTTGTATCCTCATAAGGAGTGAATTTTGCTAATTTAGCTTTGCTTTCTTTTTTCTCATCTATAAAAGCTTCTCCTAAAACTAAACCTATTTTACCAAAATCACCAAAAAAGTACTCTTCTAAAAGAGGAATAATTTTATTTTTAAATACAGATTTTAATTCCTCTAATTTTTTGAGGTTTATAAAAAATGAATGTCCTATTTGATGGTCTTTATCAATTAACAATTCTATCCTATCATTAATTGTTGTTAGCATTTGAGTTAAATTAATTTCTTTTGCATCTTCAATACTCACAAGTTCTAATAACTCAGGCTTTGAAGACATTTCTACAAAAGAAAATCTTCTTCTTAATGCAGTATCTAATGCTTCAACACTTCTATCAGCTGTATTCATTGTGCCAATAATGTACAGATTATTTGGTACTGAAAATTTGTCTTGAGAATAAGGTAATATCACTTCTATTTCTTCTCTGTTTCCTTTTCTTTTATCCTCTTCAAGTAATGTTATTAATTCTCCAAAAACAGATGAAACATTACCTCTGTTTATTTCATCAATAATTAGTACATACTTTTTTTCAGCTGTACTGCTATTTATCTTTAGGTTATGTTTTTCTTTTAAATATTGAATTACACTGTTTACATACCCTTCCCATCCATTAAATTCCTGATGACCATTAACTTGCTTGAAGAGTTTCTCTTTTGTAAGTGTTCCTTGTTTATTTATGTTTTCAGATGTAAATAGATTTAGATTATTATTAGAATTAACATTAACTCTAAAAGTCTTGTTTTTAGGTGTTGTAAGAACTAAATAGTCATTGTCTTTCTCTAAAATTTCTTTTACCAAATTACTATATGCTTCTTCAAAATTTGAATCATTTTTAACATCTGCATATCCAGCTATTTGTTTAAAAATACCATCTTTAACTTCATATTTTATTTGATCATCTACATTTTCAGGTTTTATTCCTTCTATGAAATCTTCATAGCTCAAACTTTGATGAAAAGTGGTAAAATGAATCTGGTTTGATTTTACTAAATCTTTATATCTATTTAAAATTACATCTCTGTCTTTTTCTGTCTTATCTTCATAGCTTTTGTCATCTATTAACTCAATAGCTATCTTTTTTGTTGAATAGGTTTTTCCTGTTCCTGGTGCACCAAAAAGTATTTGATTTAATGCTTTGTTTTTAGAAGTTCCTTGCATTTTGTCATTAGTGTTTGAAGATGTTGTACTTTTTAATTCAGATTCAATTTTGTTTAATGTTTCCTTTTTAGAAAGGTTATAAAATGTAGTTTGTGGACCATCAGAAATTACAAAATTTGAAATATCTTTTTTTAAAAACTCAACTTCTCTATAATGCGAAAATGGTTTTGTATCATCAAAATTATAATCTGTAATTATTTTACCAATTGCCAAAACTGAATTTCCATCCATTAAAGTAAAAACATCATTAATAGCGGCATTAGAATAAAAATCATAAATTTCTCCTGCTTTCCTTGAACATGTTTTTTTATCTTTAAATTCATACCCTGCTTCTGTTAACAATTCCTGAATTTTATTTCTATCTTCAACCTCTTGCTCTTCTAAATCACCAATTTCATTCCAACCAATTGCTATATAATTTTCATTCAACATTTGGTTATAATATGAGTTGTTTCCATCATTACTTCCTATTCTCCAATATTTTTTACCTTCATTGAAATGACTAGCAATGGTGTATATGAAATCTTGTGTCAGTAGATGAAGATTATCATCATTGTAATTTTCAGTTTCAGAAGTAAATTTTTTATAGGTATTAATAAAATCAGAGTCTTTTTTTATAAAGTCTAAAACTTCATTAGAAAGATCAAGGAAGTTTAAAAGATTATTGTAATCTCCTGCCTTAACTTTTGGTAATTCAAGTTTTAAGCTAAAGTTTTTAAACATAGTAAACTTATACAAAAAGTACTTTTCAGGGTAATGTAAAGTTAGGTATAGTGCAATAGCTCTAAAGTCTTTATGACTGTGATAGTTTATCTTTTTATCAGGAACTAAACTTTGAAGTTCAGGAAGTTTTGAATCATAAAACTTTATGAAATTTTTTATTCTCTCCTTTAGTTCAATTTCTTCATTGAATAAATTATTGAATTCATCAATAGTCTCTTCTTTAAAGTTTTCAAACATCCAAAGAGTATGTTTAGTAGGGTAAAAGTTACCACTTTCCCATAAATTCCTTTTCCCTTCAACAATAAAAGCATTTTTATACATTTCTGGAATATCTTCAGCATTCCAGTTCCATTTACTATAAACTTGATTTAAAACACCCCATTTATATTTCTCTTGGTGTTCTGATTTTGGAAGTTCAAAATATCTTTTATAGTCTTCCCAATATTTTTGGAGTTTAGTAATATTCATTAATTCGTTTTTAGTGTATTCCTTAATAATATTCTAAACTTCTTGGTTTTTGAAAACCTCATACTTTTCCAGTTTATGCTTATTAAGAACTGTGTTGATTTTTTTTGATATTACTGAATTTGTTACAAGTTCTTTATCTTTTTTATCTATTGAAAGATTTGAAATATTAAATTGAAATTCTGAAATATCCATATTTTTTTTATCAGGAAATTCAAACTCAATTACACATGTTCCATCACAACCTAGTTTGTCAAATCTATATTTAAATTTAATAGATTTTAATTGTATAAATTGATGATTCTCTTTTTGAGTGCAAATTCCAGTGATATTGACCACCCAATTCCAATTTAAAGTGACCACCTGATTCCAATTCAAAATGACCACCTAATTTCGGAGCAAAATGACCACCTCCATTTTTCATTAAAAACTACATTTTTTCTTGTGTTAATTTGTGATTCAAATATACTAAAATTACTCTTTGTTAATTCCTCTTTTCTTTCTCATGGATTCGCCTAGTAATTCAATGCGATGGGATTGATGTATGAGTCGGTCTAAAATGGCATCAGCTATGGTTTTTTCTCCGATTATATCGTACCAACCTTGTACTGGTATTTGAGAAGTTACGATTATAGAACCATTATTGTGTCTATCTTCAATGATTTCCAAAAGTGTAATTCGGTTTTGACTATCTAACGCTTGAAGTCCAAAATCGTCTAATATAATGACGTCTTGTCGTTCTATTTTGGCTAATTCTCTCAGATAAGAACCATCGGCTTTAGCCATTTTTAACTTAGCGAATAACTTAGATGTGTTATAATAACTGACTTTATATCCTTGGATGCAAGCTTGATAACCTAATGCGGTTCCTAAAAAACTTTTACCTACTCCTGTACTTCCTGTGATTAATACATTCTGATTTTTCTCAACAAAATCGCATGCAGCTAATCTCAACACCACGTTTCTATCCAGATTGCGTGAAGCATCAAAATTGATATTTTCAATATTAGATTTGTAATGGAATCGAGCGTTTTTAATACTTCTTTCAATGCGACGATTGTGTCTTTCATCCCATTCAGCATCAATGAGCATTGCGATAAATTGGTCTAGCGTGTAATGATCTGTTTTTCCACTTTCAATAGCGGTTTTAAAAGCGTTATGCATGCCATAAAGCTTCATTTGTTTCATTTTGGTTGTGGTGATTTCATTCATAAGTATTTGATTTTAATTTATTTGTAATAGTTTTTTCCTCTGATGTTGTTGTGATTTGGTAATTCAAATTCTTCTTCTTGCTCATTCTCAGCGTTGTCTAAGTTGTTTTCTAAAATGTTTTGGATGGCTTTAAAACTGTAAATCCTAAAATCGAGTGCACGTTTACAAGCGTTGATTAATCGTTGTTTTCCTACTTTCTTCTCAAAGTTTAGTATTCCTAAACAACTTTTATATGCTTGCTCTGGATGATTTCTACTTTCGATAATTTGGATAATATAATCCGCTACAGCTTGGTCAATACTGTTTGCCCAATCAATAAAACGACTAGCACTCCAATCAGCAACAAACTGATGCGTGCTAGCTAAATGTTCAGCAATAGTTGTGTAATGGTAAGGTTTGTAATTTCTGGGATGAATAGCGATTCGGTTGTATTTGTAGAAGATTTCAACCGAAGTTTTGGTATACAAAAGTTTTACTTTTTTTCTCACGTATTGGTACGGAACACTGTAATAACTCTTGTCTTGACTTAATAATGCATGACCGTTCTGCATTACTGTAGCGAAGGATTGGTACTTGATTTCAAAACGTTCTTGAGGTAATGGACGTAGTTTTTGCTTCTCATCTTCTATAAATAATTCATAGCGAGAATACGGTCTTCCTGTGAGCTTTTTGTGATTATGAACATCTAATAAATCCCATATTTGTTGATTTAATTCTTCCAAACTATAGAACTGTTTTTGTTTTAGATGTACATAAATTCTTCGATACAAGATTTTTACAGCTCCTTCTACCAATGATTTATCTCTTGGTTTGTAAGCTCTTGCAGGTAATATGGTAGTTTCGTAATGCTCTGCTAAATCGGCTAAGGTTTCATTAATTGTAGGTTCAAAACGACTACTCTTAATTACGGCTGACTTTAGATTATCGGGAACAATTGCCGCAGGAACACCTTCAAAAAAACGCATAGCATTCTCTACCGAAGTCACAAAATCTTCTTTTTGTTGACTCATTGAAGCTTCTGCATACGTGTGTTGACTTGCGCCTAGTATGGCAACAAAAAACTGAACTTCTTTAATCTCTCCTGTATCTTTATCAACAATAGAAAGTGTTTTTCCAGCATAATCCACATACATTTTATCACCTGCTTTGTGATTCATGTGCATTACTGGATTAACGCGTTTACCCCATATTTTAAAGTGATGTCTAAATTGAGAACTCTTAAAACCATCAGGGTGTATAGCAATATATCGCTCCCACATGTGCTGGACGGTAACACCAACTTTCTTGAGTTCGCGTTCCATTTGTGGAAAAAAATCATGAAGCTTTTGTAGTCTAGGATCTATGCTTTCAACAGTATTCTGTGAAAATAAAACTTCAAGTTCGGCATCTGTTTTGGCATCAATAGCTTCAAAACTTAAGCCTAGAAGTTCAAATAAAGAAATATATTTCTTTACCGTATTTCTTGAAAGTGATAAGTAAATGCTAATAAACAATTTACTCTTACCACTACAGTGAAATTTAATTACTTTTCTAATCTTACTCATGTCTGTTACTTTGTTTGCCATAATCCGTATTTTTTGTACGAATGTATGGGCTAACAACATGAAAAAAAGTAACTGTTTTTAATGTCTAATTTATCCTAAATTTTAGGTGGTCAATTTGGACTGGAATTAGGTGGTCAGTTTGCACCGAAATCGGTGGTCAATTTAGACTGGAAAGTGGTGGTCAATTTGACCGTTTTTTCCAA
>NZ_QLST01000040.1 GCF_003293845.1 Flavobacterium tibetense
CCTGTTGCTCCTGCAATCAATGTATCATTGTAATACCAATCAAAATCATACATAGCACCACTTATCCCACTCTGCAATACATACGTCTGGAAGGTAACTCCTGAACCATCAACACAAATCGCTCCGTCTTGTAACGTAGGACGTGGCAATGGATTCACTCTAACTATGAAATCTGTAGTATTTCCAATACATCCATTCAAACGTGAAGTTACACGGTAACGGATAAATCCTTGTTGATCCGTTTCATTAATCAATATGTCATCAATCAATATCGGTGATACTCCTGAACCTTGAGTCGCATAACCTGCTGTGATATTTACAGCCTCAACTACTTCCCAATCTAACTCCGTTCCTGTCATCAATGGCGTTACCGAAATATTTAAATTCGCATTCTCGCCACTACAAATCTCTGATATTGGTAAACCTATCGGAGTGCCCGGAATCGGATTAACTGTAATAACTGGCGTTACAACTGAAACTCCTGTACATCCATTACGAATCGGAGTAATCTCAAACTGAATCGTTCCAGCTACTAATGGATCAGTAGTAACTAAAGTAACATCGATATCACCCGTAGTACTTGTGCCACTAGTTACTCCGCCAACTATCGTTACTCCATTATTATTAATCGCTTGCCAAGTGTAACTTAACCCACTTGGAATACCAACTACACTTATCGATACTTCATTATTAGAACAAATCGTCTCTGCACTTACATTTACATCCGTAATCTCTGGTACTGGATTAACAACAACTTGAATCGTAACTGCATCTCCATCACAATTATTAGCTCGTGGGATTACAACTATAGTAACAAAACCAACAACCGTAGGATCTTGTAATTGAACTAACTGATTAATATCTGTACCATCTCCATCTAAAACAAATGAACCCTCAATATTGGTAGTCGATGCTGACCAAGTATAAGTAGTACTAGCAACATCACTATTTAAAACCAAATTCATCGTAGCGCCATTACACAACACCAATGGATTAGGTGAAGCGGTCATTATTGGACGTGGGGTAACTTCAATTGTACCAGTTGCTACTGTTGAAGGACAACCGCCTATAGTAGTTACCGTATAGTTGAATGTTCCAGATACCGTTGGTGTACCACTAATAGTAGCTACATTACCTGCCCATGTACCGGTAACTCCTGCTGGTAATCCGGTAAATGTAGCTCCTGTAGCTCCTGTAGTAACTAGATTAATTTCATTAATCTCGTTATTAATACATACAGTTTCATTTATACCTACATCAATTGTGTTTGATGGCGTTACTGTAATTGTACCTGTAGTAGTCGCTGGTGGACATCCGCCTGTTGTAGTTACCGTATAGTTGAATGTTCCAGCTGCCGTAGGGGTGCCACTAATAGTAGCCACATTACCTGCCCATGAACCTGTAACTCCTGCTGGTAAACCTGAAAAAGTTGCGCCTGTTGCACCAGTAGTAGCTAAATTAATCGTAGTAATTGCTGTGTTGATACAAACCGTTTGGTTAGTACCTGCTGCAATTGTATTTNTGTGGATTAACTGTAATAGTTCCTGTTGTAGTCGCTGGTGGACATCCGCCTGTTGTAGTTACCGTGTAGTTAAATGTTCCAGCTGCCGTAGGGGTGCCACTAATAGTAGCCACATTACCTGCCCATGTACCCGTAACTCCTGCTGGTAAACCTGAGAAAGTTGCGCCTGTTGCACCAGTAGTAGCTAAATTAATCG
>NZ_QLST01000041.1 GCF_003293845.1 Flavobacterium tibetense
GTACTACTTATACTTGGTCAGCATCGACTACCAATATTGAGGGTTCATTTGTTTTAGATGGAGATGGTACAGATATTAATCAGTTAGTTCAATTACAAGATCCTACGGTTGTTGGTTTTGTTACTATAGTTGTAATCCCACGAGCTAATAATTGTGATGGAGATGCAGTTACGATTCAAGTTGTTGTTAATCCAGTACCAGAGATTACGGATGTAAATGTAAGTGCAGAGACGATTTGTTCTAATAATGAAGTATCGATAAGTGTAGTTGGTATTCCAAGTGGGTTAAGTTACACTTGGCAAGCGATTAATAATAATGGAGTAACGATAGTTGGCGGAGTAACTAGTGGCACAAGTACTACGGGTGATATCGATGTTACTTTAGTTACTACTGATCCATTAGTAGCTGGAACGATTCAGTTTGAGATTACTCCGATTCGTAATGGATGTACAGGAGTTTCAGTTGTAACGCCAGTTATTACAGTTAATCCGATTCCGGGCACTCCGATAGGTTTACCAATATCAGAGATTTGTAGTGGCGAGAATGCGAATTTAAATATTTCGGTAACGCCATTGATGACAGGAACGGAGTTAGATTGGGAAGTAGTTGAGGCTGTAAATATCACAGCAGGTTATGCGACTCAAGGTTCAGGAGTATCACCGATATTGATTGATGACATATTGATTAATGAAACGGATCAACAAGGATTTATCCGTTACCGTGTAACTTCACGTTTGAATGGATGTATTGGAAATACTACAGATTTCATAGTTAGAGTGAATCCATTGCCACGTCCTACGTTACAAGACGGAGCGATTTGTGTTGATGGTTCAGGAGTTACCTTCCAGACGTATGTATTGCAGAGTGGGATAAGTGGTGCTATGTATGATTTTGATTGGTATTACAATGATACATTGATTGCAGGAGCAACAGGAAACACATACACAGCTACACAACCAGGAACGTATTCATTAATTGTAACCAATACAATAACAGGATGTATATCTGAGGAGGTGTTTGCCAATGTAATAGAAGTACAACCAGCCACAGCTGCATCCGCTTCAGTTACAGATGCGTTTTCAGATAATGCTACCATAACAGTAAGTGTAACAGGCGGAACAGGAACGTTACTATATCAGTTAGATGGTGAAGGCTTCCAAGAATCAAATGTTTTCACTAGCGTTTCAGCAGGATTACATACAGTGACTGTAATCGATACACAAGGATGTACATATTTGACTATAGAAGTATTGGTAATAGATTACCCGCCATTTTTCACACCAAATGGAGATGGATTTAACGATACTTGGAATATTATTGGATTACAAGACCAACCTGAAGCAAGAATCTATATTTTTGACAGATATGGTAAACTGTTGAAACAAATTAGCCCACAAGGACAAGGATGGGATGGAAGATTCAATGG
>NZ_QLST01000042.1 GCF_003293845.1 Flavobacterium tibetense
TCTCATTGTCTGCTCTGAACGATACCATCTTCTGTGTTCTCGTTCCCCACTTGGCTTTCTTTCTAATGGTGGCCATTTCAGGCACCATGCTCATGTTCTCTTTTTCTTCCATGTTTGTCTCTTTTAGAATGGTTTGAATTGAATATATTGCTGTTGTACTCGCAGTTTCGTACTGTCGATGTACTTCTGCGTTGTCTTGATGCTGCTGTGTCCTAACAGTTCGGCCAGTGCTGGTGCTTCCATGCCGTTGGCGGCTATCTCTGTGGCGAATGTGTGACGGATGGCGTGGGGACTTAACTGTTTGGCATCTGTCTGTCCTTTCATGGCGTTGTAGATGTCGTACCGTGCCGTTCTTTGTGTCATGCCTGTAAAGAGGTGTGCTGCTGCACACTTCGGCATGTACTGTTGAATCTCGTCCATGACCTCCACCGTGGTGTACACATACCGCTGCTTGCCTCCTTTGCCATGTATCTTGATACTGCAATTACTTGGCATGATGTCGCCTACCCTGATGTCTAAGGCTTCCTGAATGCGGATGCCTGTTGTCGCTAATAGCTGAATCAGTATCTTAGTACGTCCGTGCGTCTTGCTGATGATGGCCTTAAGGTCATCTGCTGGTATGGTATTGATGACCTTGTCTTCTGTCTTCTGTCTCGTTTCCCATCTGCATGGATTTTCCACGTCCATGCCCTCTCTCTTCATATAGTCATACAGACTACTGATGGCTGCCAGCTTCCTGTTGACCGTCTTGGCACATACTCCATCTATGTCCTCCCTGGTTACCGTTGACCACCGTCCTGTGCTCTTCCTTTGTTTGATAAAGCGTGCAAATGACCGCAAATCCACGTTGTATGCTATCACCGTGTTTTCGCTGTACCCTTTGACGCTGCTCAGGTAGATTCCGAATTCCTTTATCATAACTCATGCATTTTTGATTGTTTATAACTTCATTTTTGTACTACAAAGGTACAAAAAAGTATTGACATAACCAAACTTCTACCGTTACCCACCACCCTCTTTTGTCTCCTATGCTGTAACATCGTTACAGCCCTCTCCGTTATTTCTCCTTAACGTCCGTTAAACTATGTTACCATCTTTCCCCTCAATTTTAGTTAAAATGTAAAACTTTTTGGTAATTCTACGTCCTACCTCCGATGCAACTCCGATTAACCTCCGATGTTTGTCCGTTCCAAACTTTATTTGTAAC
>NZ_QLST01000043.1 GCF_003293845.1 Flavobacterium tibetense
CGTTTTTATCAAAGCCAATGCGAGTATGGATAGTTTGGTAGAGAAAGAAGTTTTGGAAGATGCGAGTGCTTTTGTAAACGAGTTAGAAGAAAACAGTGAATTTAAAACCACCAGCACCAGAAAGAAGCTAGTAGAACAGCATCACGCTTGGAAAGAGGAAGCCTATAAAGGAATGCCCAACGCTACTGGCAAAGACAAAGTAGATAAATTTGGGAATATCATTCGTCCCAAATATGTATCGAATCATACGCATTATTCGCCTACAGATAGCGATGCAAGAGTGAGTGTAAAACCAGGGAAAGCGCGACAATTAAACTATTTTGGACAAATCGCAGTAGACGATGCACACCATGTTATTACTGGAGCGTGTTCTGATTTTGCAGACAAGCGCGATAGTCAATGTTTAGAAAAAATTGTGGAACTTATCGAAGAAAACCTAAACGAAAACGACATTGAATTAGAAGAACTTTTAGCCGATGGCGGTTACAGCAGTGGCGAAGCGTTGGCGTATTTACATAAAAAAAATATTGATGCCTACATTCCTAACTTCGGGCAATACAAACCCGAGCGCGAAGGTTTTACCTTCAACAAAGAGGAAAATTATTACCAATGCACTAAACCCGAAGGCAACCAAGCCAAACTCCTTTTCAAAGGCGAAAAAACGGATAGTAAAGGCTACACCAAACGCACGTACCGAAGCAGCGAGAGTGACTGTAAAAACTGCCCACTCAGAGAACAATGTTGTGGCAAAAGCACTAAGTTTAAAAAGCTAGACGATAGCATCCACAAAGAACATTACGACCGTATGCATCAAAAACTCACACAAAATGCCAAATATGCCAAAAAGATGTCGAGAATACGAAGTAAAACAGTCGAACCTGTGATTGGAACCTTGGTCAACTTCACGAACATGAAACGAGTCAACACCCGAGGCATCAAAAACGCAAACAAACATGTACTCATGGCAAGTTTAACCTACAACTTGAAGAAATACTTGCGTTTTACCATCAAAAAACCAAGTGTTTTAGCCCAAGTTATTTCC
>NZ_QLST01000044.1 GCF_003293845.1 Flavobacterium tibetense
CGTTTTTATCAAAGCCAATGCGAGTATGGATAGTTTGGTAGAGAAAGAAGTTTTGGAAGATGCAAGTGCTTTTGTAAACGAATTAGAAGAAAACAGCGAATTTAAAACTACCAGCACCCGAAAGAAGCTAGTAGAACAACATCACGCTTGGAAAGAAGAAGCTTATAAAGGAATGCCTAATGCTACTGGCAAAGACAAAGTAGATGAATTTGGGAATATCATTCGTCCCAAATATGTATCGAATCACACGCATTATTCGCCCACAGATAGCGATGCAAGAGTGAGTGTAAAACCAGGGAAAGCGCGACAATTAAATTATTTTGGACAAATCGCAGTAGACGATGCACACCATGTTATTACTGGAGCGTGTTCTGATTTTGCAGACAAGCGCGATAGTCAATGTTTAGAAAAAATTGTGGAACTTATCGAAGAAAACCTAAACGAAAACGACATTGAATTAGAAGAACTTTTAGCCGATGGCGGTTACAGCAGTGGCGAAGCGTTGGCGTATTTACATAAAAAAAATATTGATGCCTACATTCCTAACTTCGGGCAATACAAACCCGAGCGCGAAGGTTTTACCTTCAACAAAGAGGAAAATTATTACCAATGCACTAAACCCGAAGGCAACCAAGCCAAACTCCTTTTCAAAGGCGAAAAAACGGATAGTAAAGGCTACACCAAACGCACGTACCGAAGCAGCGAGAGTGACTGTAAAAACTGCCCACTCAGAGAACAATGTTGTGGCAAAAGCACTAAGTTTAAAAAGCTAGACGATAGCATCCACAAAGAACATTACGACCGTATGCATCAAAAACTCACACAAAATGCCAAATATGCCAAAAAGATGTCGAGAATACGAAGTAAAACAGTCGAACCTGTGATTGGAACCTTGGTCAACTTCACGAACATGAAACGAGTCAACACCCGAGGCATCAAAAACGCAAACAAACATGTACTCATGGCAAGTTTAACCTACAACTTGAAGAAATACTTGCGTTTTACCATCAAAAAACCAAGTGTTTTAGCCCAAGTTATTTCC
>NZ_QLST01000045.1 GCF_003293845.1 Flavobacterium tibetense
GAAACGGTGGCGCGAGCGATAGCGAGCGGCGGACGCAAGTGCCTAAAAGGGCTTTGGGTAAGGGTTGCAAGGCTTCTGTGCCGGGTGTGGTGCTTTGGGGTTTGGGATTGCGACAGCGGAGCAATCCCAAACCACAAAGCAAGTGAGGCATTTATGCCGAACGTCCACACCCGACACAGAAGCCGCAGCAACCCAGCCCAAAGCCCTTAGGCACGAAGCGTACGCACGGTACGAACGCAGTGAGAACCGAGCCACCGAAGACATCACAAGGGCGTAGCCCCCCGCCTCAAAGCAAACCAGAGNGGCGTAGCCCCCCGCCTCAAAGCAAACCAGAGTGAGTGCCTGCTGACGTGAGTGAGGCTATAGCCTCACGAACCAAAAGCAGGGAGAACACGAACGGAAACGGAGGGTGGCTATAGCCACCCGACATCACGGGACAGCGATAACGGTCATTATCGAATCCGATAATGAAAAGACCGTTATCGCACCGCGCACATGGAGCGCAAACAACGAGAAGAAAACCCAATAACGTCCGACGGGGACGTTAACGTACGCTGGTGCAACCAACCATAGACAACCCCCCAAGAGGTTGTCCCAACGTCTGAAAACGTGGGGTGTCATCACGAACGTTCAATAAGCCCCACGGACAGACACCCCAACGTTTTCAGACGTAATAGCCCAAAAGGCCGTAGAGACGTTCAATCTCGTAGAAACCAGGGTAGCGCAGCCACCACGTGCATACCTTTTTAAAAAACGTGGGGTGAGTAACGTACCACCCCAACGTTTTTTAAAAAAATCCGCTGAATTTGTTCACGGAGCATCGAAAGCCCCAGCAAGCAAAGGTGATGACACGCAACCGTGTGTCATCTGCTTTGCTTGCCCTCAAATAGTTTGCCGGAGCATTGGTAAGCGACAGCCGAAATAAACGCCTGTCTGTCATGAAGCATGAATTTCAAAACAATCAATAGTGTTTTGAAATTTGTGCTTTATGACTGACAGACACCG
>NZ_QLST01000046.1 GCF_003293845.1 Flavobacterium tibetense
GGTAAGCAAATAAAGGGCGAAAAGAAAGCTATAAAACTGCTTGAAACTTTTGAATATAAACCTGAAAAATATGCCGAAAGAGTTAATCATATTTTTGAAGTACTCGGTCTTTCACTTTTTGAATGCTACGATATGACCGAGAAGCTTTATAAAGAAGTGAAAAAAATTGCAACGGAGATAAATAACTTTTTAAACGAGGAGAATTCAGATGAAAGAAAACAAATATGATGATAATATATTTTTTCAAAAATACAGTCAAATGAGTCGCTCACAGCAGGGACTAGCCGGTGCAGGAGAATGGGAAACATTGAGAAAGCTGCTGCCGGATTTTAAAGATAAGCGTGTGCTTGATTTAGGATGCGGCTATGGATGGCACTGTATTTATGCGATGGAACACGGTGCTTCTTCTGTTGTAGGTGTTGATATTTCTCATAAAATGTCTATGGTAAAAAGTTAAAAAATCCTCCCACTTTTGTTAGATATATTTTTTTGTGTAATTTTGTAATCGTTATGCGGCAGTAATAATATACATATTAATACGAGTTAGTAATCCTGTAGTTCTCATATGCTACGAGGAGGTATTAAAAGGTGCGTTTCGACAATGCATCTACTGTAGTATATTATTGCTTAATCCAAATGAATATTATAAATTTAGGAATTCTTGCTCACATTGATGCAGGAAAAACTTCCGTAACCGAGAATCTGCTGTTTGCCAGTGGAGCAACGGAAAAGTGCGGCCGTGTGGATAATGGTGACACCATAACGGACTCTATGGATATAGAGAAACGTAGAGGAATTACTGTCCGGGCTTCTACGACATCTATTATCTGGAATGGAGTGAAATGCAATATCATTGACACTCCGGGACACATGGATTTTATTGCGGAAGTGGAGCGGACATTCAAAATGCTTGATGGAGCAGTCCTCATCTTATCCGCAAAGGAAGGCATACAAGCGCAGA
>NZ_QLST01000047.1 GCF_003293845.1 Flavobacterium tibetense
CATAGTAACTTCAAGTCCTGCTTGCTCTAATTGATGTTTGAATGCAACTATTTCCCGTTTCTGTGGTGCTTTAATTCTTGAATTGCTTGTTGGGTTGTATTGTAACACGTTAATCATAACTTTTTTGCCCCGAAACCATTTTGCAAGTTGTCTTACATCTGAGGGCCGGTCATTTATACCCGGTAAAAGCAAATACGCAAAGACAATTTTGCGATTATGCCTTTCAGAATAGGATAAGGCTTGCTTAACAACATCTTCAATAGCATATATGCGCATGTGAGGAATAATACGATTTCTTGCAGATTGTGTTGCTGCGTGTAAAGATATTGTCAACTGAATTTTAAGATGTTCCTCGCGCAATTTTTTTAATTGATCGACCGGACCAACTGTTGATATGGTAATGCCGTCGGTTGGAAAGTTGAGCCCATATCTATCTCGGAGAATATGGATTGCTTTTATCAAGTTGTCATAATTGAATAAAGGCTCTCCCATACCCATAAAAACGATACGGTTTACTTTTCGACGCAACAATATAATCTGTTGTACGATTTCTGACGATGTTAGATTACGAACAAAGCCATTTCGCCCGGACTCACAAAAAATACAACCAACAGGACAACCGACTTGTGTGCTCACGCAAACAGTTCCACCATCTCGCCGCTTGATAAAAACCGTTTCAATGTATTTGTTGTCTTTCAGTTCGTAAACATACTTTTCAGTATCACTGCTTTTGCAAATATTTTTTACCAACATTGATAGATTTTTTTTGCGTGGTAATTGCTTATATAATTCTTCATATAAGGCTTTTGCTTCATTCTCGCCAATAACTTCCGACATTTCTTTGTAAGTAAATCCGTATGGATCATTCCGTACTTCCGCAGGCGTATATTTAGGTAAACGTTTCATTTTTATATCCTTTCTTCTAAATAATAAAAG
>NZ_QLST01000048.1 GCF_003293845.1 Flavobacterium tibetense
CCCCGGCACAACAAGCTAGCACTTTTAATCTATATTTATTTTTATCTCCCTTTTACCCTCCCTTTTTTCTTTTTCTTTGGGGTGGTCTTGCGACCACCCTTGGTGTTTATGGGGGGTTCCCTCTTCTGCGCTGCTGGCTCCCATCACCCTTTGTCTTGCGGTCGCCCTGCGGGCGCCCTGGTTGGGCGCCCCTGGCGCTTAGTCTGGTACCCTGATAGCTATCTTATATCCAGCTTGTACTAACTTCGGGAATGCTGTGTCCTGGTACCGTCTTTTTAATAGAAGTCTCGGTGTCCCATTTGGTGATGGTTCCGTGGACGTTCCTAAGATGGCAGCTGCTTTCTCAGCGTTCTCACCGCACATTACTACCTGTTCTCCGAGTTGCCAGCCTACCAGCAGGCTCTCTGTGTTGATACTTGTCGTCATGGCTCTCTGTCTTTTGGTGGTTTGTAGCCCTTAGTCGTTGCTAAGGGCTTTAAATAAGTCAACTTCTTGGATATACCAGTACTTCTTGTAGTTGTCGAAGATTCTCCTCTTCTCTTTCATTACGTTTTCTCTTACGTCTTCCACTGCTTCTTCTCTTGTGTCTGTAGCCCAAAGTACGGTTGCTCTCTTTCTCATCTCCCTGGTTGGTGTCTCGTCATCTTGAAACCTCAGGTAGTTCTTGACTAAATAGATTTTCGTTTTCATTGTTCTTTGTTTTTAAAGGGTTATTAACTTGATTTCTATACTACAAAGGTACAAAAAAGTATTGACATATCCAAATTCTTAGCGTTAATATGTATTAACCTATCGTTAATGTATGTTAATACATGTTTCGCTCTTTTCCTCCATCTTCCCACCTCCCAGATGGCATCATTACGCTGCTGACTATTCCCAGGTCATGCCCTCTCTGTCTTGCGTCCGCACTTCGTGCGTCCACCTGAAGAAAAAGGG
>NZ_QLST01000049.1 GCF_003293845.1 Flavobacterium tibetense
CTGTTCCTGAGGCCAATCGGTGTTGCCGTTAGCTGCCATGTAGGACTCGATGGCGGCATCCTTGGCGGCAGAGGTGTAGTGCTGGTCATCTTCAGTGGTACCGCCTAAAAGAAGAGCAGTTGTCGAGCGGAGGTGCTGTCCGTTGTCACCTTCGCGAGAGAGGATTGCAGCACCGAATACCAAACCCGCTTCGATGTTATGACCCGGATTGAAATCCAGCGTTCCGCCGTTACCAATGAAATTGGTAGTAGCTACAGTCGAAGTGCTGTCAAGAATGACAGAGACAACAACAATCTGGCCAATCTTACCATGAACGAAAGTGAGTTGGTCACCCTCTTTCAGGAAAGAGTTGTTAGCCAACAGAGCGGTTGACAAAGCACCCACAGTGGCAATCTGCTCAACAGCACCTACAGAAAGTACTGTACTCAAACCATCTTCAGTGGTTTCTTCGATGATAATCGGCTGCAGTGAGCCGCGTGTGATGTTGGTCTTGATGGGAAGCGTCACGGCATCGCCTTTTTCGAACCAGGGACCGTCGAACTGCTTCATGGCCTCCGAGAGGAAGCGCAGGCGCGACTTGTTGCCATAGGCCACGCCCTCCTGACCACGGTCGATGATGCCTTTCAGTGCGCGATAGGTTGCGTTGATTGGTGCCATTTTGGCACGCTGTTCTGCCTGACGTGCAGTCTTTGGGTTACGTACTACAGGCTGATAGGCACGGAGGCCCTGCGTCTGCTTGTTGTTACTGTCTTTGAGGTTGTAGCCGACGATGTTGCCGACCTTGCCTTTGAAGTTACCGATAATTCCTAAACCTTTTGCCATAAGAATGTAAAGTTAAGTGGTTAAAATATGAAGTTATAAAAAGATAGTGCCGTAGCTGTCTTGGTACTGAACGGCTGGTTGATAGTCTGAGTTGTAGAAGAACGGT
>NZ_QLST01000005.1 GCF_003293845.1 Flavobacterium tibetense
GCTGGCTAGAGCAGCTGATTTGTAATCAGCAGGTCGTGGGTTCGAGTCCCTCCATCGGCTCAAGTTCTTTAAGTAATTGAAAATAAAAGGTTTGGGGAGATACTCAAGCGGCCAACGAGGGCGGACTGTAAATCCGCTGACTACGTCTTCGCAGGTTCGAATCCTGCTCTCCCCACAATTAAGAATTTAAGATTTAGAATTTAGATTTTTCTATTTTTTAATTTTAACTTCTGAACTCACAAAAGCCGGTGTAGCTCAGGGGTAGAGTGCTTCCTTGGTAAGGAAGAGGTCACGGGTTCAATTCCCGTCATTGGCTCTTAAATGTGTATAATTTTGAACACTAATATATAAACTAAGATTAAATTATTAAGTCATGGCAAAGGAAACATTCGATCGTTCGAAACCGCACTTAAATATCGGTACTATCGGACACGTAGATCACGGTAAAACAACTTTGACTGCAGCTATTACTAAAGTATTGGCTGACGCAGGTCTTTCAGAAGCAAAATCTTTCGATCAGATTGATAACGCTCCAGAAGAAAAAGAAAGAGGTATTACAATTAATACATCACACGTTGAGTATTCAACAGCAAATCGTCACTATGCACACGTTGACTGTCCAGGTCACGCGGATTACGTGAAGAACATGGTTACAGGTGCTGCTCAAATGGACGGTGCTATCTTAGTAGTTGCTGCTACAGATGGTCCTATGCCACAAACAAGAGAGCACATCCTTTTAGGTCGTCAAGTAGGTGTGCCTAGAATGGTTGTATTCATGAACAAAGTGGATATGGTTGATGATGCTGAGTTATTAGAGCTTGTTGAAATGGAAATCAGAGATTTATTATCTTTCTATCAATATGATGGTGATAATGGACCAGTTATCCAAGGATCTGCTTTAGGAGCATTAAACGGTGAACCAAAATGGGTTGAAACTGTAATGAATTTAATGGAAGCTGTTGATAGCTGGATTGAATTACCAGTTCGTGACGTTGAAAAACCATTCTTGATGCCAGTTGAAGACGTATTTACAATTACTGGTCGTGGAACTGTTGCTACAGGTCGTATCGAAACAGGTGTTGCTAATACAGGTGATCCAGTAGAAATTATTGGTATGGGAGCTGAAAAATTAACTTCTACTATTACAGGAGTTGAGATGTTCCGTAAAATCCTTGATAGAGGTGAAGCTGGAGATAATGTAGGTTTGTTATTAAGAGGTATTGCTAAAGAAGATATCAAAAGAGGAATGGTTATTATTAAGCCAGGATCTGTTAAGCCACACGCTCATTTCAAAGCTGAGGTGTATATCTTGAAAAAAGAAGAAGGTGGACGTCACACTCCATTCCACAATAACTACCGTCCTCAGTTCTATGTACGTACAACTGACGTAACGGGTACAATTTCTTTACCAGCTGGTGTAGAAATGGTTATGCCTGGTGATAACTTAACAATTGATGTTCAATTATTAAGCCCAATCGCTTTATCAGTAGGTTTACGTTTTGCTATCCGTGAAGGTGGTAGAACAGTAGGTGCTGGTCAGGTAACTGAAATTTTAGACTAATTATAAGTTTAAATAATATTTTAAAGCCAGTTGATGCTTTTGCGTCAACTGGCTTAAACAAACGGGCGTAGTACAAGGGCTAGTATAGTGGTCTCCAAAACCATTGATGGGGGTTCGAATCCCTCCGCCCGTGCAAATTATAAAGTAATGACAAAATTCGTTAATTATATATCTGAAGCGTTTCAAGAACTGAAAAGCAATGTGACTTGGCCAGAATGGGCTGAAGTACAACGTTTAACTATTATCGTTGCAGTGTTTTCGATTATATTCGCGCTTTTGACGTATGGTGTAGACCAATTGTTTGTAAAAGCTCTAGAAGGATTTTTTAACATTCTAAAATAATTTATTATGGCAGAAAACAATGTTAAAAAATGGTACGTTGTAAGAGCGGTTAGTGGACAAGAAAATAAAGTTAAAACCTATATTGAAACTGAGGCTGCTCGTTTAGGGATGTCAGATTTTATCTCTCAAGTTTTAGTGCCAACTGAAAAGGTGGTTCAAGTACGAGATGGTAAAAAAATAGCTAAGGAAAGAGTTTACTTTCCAGGTTATATCATGATTGAAGCTAATCTTGCAGGTGAAATACCTCACATTATTAAGTCGATACCTGGAGTAATCGGTTTTTTAGGTGAAACAAAAGGTGGCGAGCCTGTGCCGCTACGTCAGTCAGAAGTTAATAGGATGTTAGGAAAAGTAGATGAATTATCAGTTAAAGTTGATAATGTTGCAATTCCGTATACTATTGGCGAAACAGTAAAAGTAATCGATGGTCCTTTCAATGGTTTCAATGGAACAATTGAAAAGGTTAACGAGGAAAAGCGTAAACTTGAAGTTATGGTGAAAATTTTTGGAAGAAAAACACCATTAGAGTTAAGTTTTATGCAAGTAGAAAAAGTATAATTTTTGTTACATATACACTCACATCTTCGCTTCCAATTGTTAGATGTGCTAAATTTTTAAAAGAAAATGGCAAAAGAAATTAGTAAAGTAGTTAAACTACAAGTTAAGGGAGGTGCTGCGAATCCATCGCCACCGGTTGGACCTGCTTTGGGGGCTGCTGGAGTTAACATCATGGAGTTCTGTAAGCAGTTTAATGCAAGAACACAAGATAAACCTGGCAAAGTGTTACCAGTACAAATTACTGTGTACAAAGACAAGTCTTTTGACTTTGTTGTTAAAACGCCACCAGCTGCAATTCAGTTATTGGATGCGGCTAAAATTAAGTCTGGTTCTGGCCAACCAAATCGTAAGAAAGTAGCTAGTGTTACTTGGGATCAAATCAAAGCTATTGCAGAAGACAAAATGGCAGACTTAAACGCTTTTACATTAGAAAAAGCTATGAGTATGATTGCTGGAACTGCAAGATCTATGGGTATTACAGTAACAGGAGATGCTCCTTTTTAATCGTTAAAAGAATTAGACATGGCAAAATTGACTAAAAAGCAAAAAGAGGCTGCATCTAAAATTGAAAAGAACAAATTATACAGTTTAAAAGACGCATCTGCGTTAATTAAATCTGTTGCTTCTGCTAAATTTGATGAGTCTGTTGATATCGCTGTAAAACTTGGAGTTGATCCTCGTAAAGCGAATCAAATGGTAAGAGGGGTTGTAACATTACCTCATGGAACTGGAAAAGATGTAAGAGTTTTAGCTCTTGTTACTCCTGATAAAGAAGCTGAAGCTAAAGCTGCTGGTGCAGACCACGTAGGTTTAGATGATTACCTTCAAAAAATCAAAGATGGTTGGACTGATATTGATGTTATCATCACTATGCCAGCTGTTATGGGTAAATTAGGTCCATTAGGACGTGTTTTAGGACCAAGAGGTTTAATGCCAAATCCTAAAACAGGGACTGTAACTATGGATGTTGCTAAAGCTGTTCAAGAAGTAAAAGCTGGTAAAATTGACTTTAAAGTTGATAAAACTGGTATCGTTCATGCAGGAATCGGAAAAGTTTCTTTTGAAGCTGATAAAATTTACGATAATGCACACGAAATTATTCAAACATTAATCAAATTAAAACCAACTGCAGCTAAAGGTACTTATATTAAGTCTATTCACTTATCAAGTACAATGAGTCCTGCTATTGCTTTAGATCCTAAAGCGGTATAATTGGTAGTTAAAAATTTTTAGTATGACTAGAGAAGAAAAATCAATCGCTATTGAAGATTTAACTGCACGCTTAGCGGATGTGAACGTTGTTTATTTAGCAGACACTTCAGGATTAGATGCAGATACTACTTCAAATTTAAGAAGAGCTTGTTTTAAAGCAGGTATCAAATTAGAAGTTGTTAAGAACACATTGTTAGAAAAAGCAATGGAAGCTTCTGTTAATGATTACGGTGATTTACCTTCAGTTTTAAAAGGTAATACTGCTCTAATGATTTCTGAGACTGCTAATGGTCCAGCTAAAATCATTAAAGAATTCCGTAAGAAAAGTGACAAACCACTTTTAAAAGGAGCTTATATTAACCAAGAAATTTACATTGGTGACAACCAATTAGACGGCTTAGTAGCTATCAAGTCTAAAGAAGAAGTTATCGCTCAAATTATTGGATTATTACAATCTCCTGCACAAAGAGTTATTGCAGCTCTTCAGAATCAACCAGGTAAGGAAGATTCAGCAGAATAATAAGTACGCACTTAATAAATTATATTTTTACAAAACATTTTAAAAGATAGAAAAAATGGCAGATTTGAAACAATTCGCAGAACAATTAGTTAACTTAACAGTAAAAGAAGTTAACGAATTAGCAACAATATTAAAAGATGAGTATGGTATCGAGCCTGCTGCTGCAGCTGTAGTAGTTGCTGCTGGTGGTGGTGAAGGTGCTGGCGCTGCTGAGCAAACTGAGTTTACAGTAGTTTTAAAAGAGGCTGGTGCTTCTAAATTAGGAGTTGTTAAAGCGGTTAAAGAATTAACTGGTTTAGGTCTTAAAGAAGCTAAAGATTTAGTTGATGCTGCTCCAACAAATGTTAAAGAAGGAGTTTCTAAAGATGAGGCTGAAGGTCTTAAGAAAGCTTTAGAAGAAGCAGGAGCTGTAGTTGAGTTAAAATAATTTATACTCATAAATAAGCTAGGTTTAGGTCTTGAGAGTGCTCTCAAAGACCTAAACCATTTTGCGTATATTAAATTATTGTGTTTTTTATGCGTTATAAAGCAATCAATAACGAAGAAAGAAAATAAGCTAACTTTCCTGGTTTATTTTTAAAGATGTATTGATCGCAAAAAAAGGAAGTATTACAATAGCAGTGTTTTATACACAAAAATTACTTTTTTTAAATCAAAATTTTGTCCATTGATGATAACTAATCAGACTGAAAGATTAAATTTTGCTTCGACAAAAAACATTCCACAATATCCAGATTTTCTAGATATTCAAGTGAAATCGTTTAAAGATTTTTTCCAATTGGAAACCAAATCTGATGAAAGAGGCAACGAAGGGCTGTACAATACCTTCATGGAAAATTTCCCTATCACGGACACGAGAAATCAGTTCGTATTAGAATTCCTAGATTATTTTATTGACCCACCTCGTTATACAATTGAAGAGTGTATTGATAGAGGGCTAACATATAGTGTGCCTTTAAAAGCACGTTTGAAACTATATTGTACTGACCCTGAACATGAAGATTTTGAAACAATTGTTCAAGATGTTTACTTAGGAACTATTCCTTACATGACGCCTAGTGGTACTTTTGTTATCAATGGTGCGGAACGTGTAGTAGTTTCTCAGTTGCACCGTTCACCAGGAGTTTTCTTTGGGCAGTCATTCCATGCAAATGGAACTAAACTTTATTCGGCGAGAGTTATTCCTTTTAAAGGATCTTGGATTGAATTTGCTACCGATATCAATAGTGTTATGTACGCTTATATCGATAGAAAGAAAAAACTTCCTGTAACAACTTTATTTAGAGCTATTGGTTTCGAAAGAGATAAAGATATTCTTGAAATTTTCGACTTAGCTGAAGAAATTAAAGTTTCTAAAACAGGAATTAAAAAATATATTGGTCGTAGATTGGCTGCTCGTGTATTGAATACATGGCACGAAGACTTCGTTGATGAAGACACTGGTGAAGTAGTTTCAATTGAACGTAATGAAATTATCTTAGATCGTGATACGATTCTAGACAAAGATAATGTTGAAGAAATTATTGAAGCTGATGTAAAAGCGATTCTACTTCATAAAGAAGATAGTAATGCTGCAGATTACACAATTATTCACAACACATTACAAAAAGACCCTACCAATTCAGAAAAAGAAGCCGTAGAGCACATTTACCGTCAGTTGCGTAATGCAGAACCGCCTGATGAAGAAACTGCTCGTGGTATCATAGATAAATTATTCTTTTCAGACCAACGTTATAACTTAGGTGAAGTTGGTCGCTATAGAATTAACAAAAAACTTGGTTTAGATACTTCTAAAGACAAACAAGTCTTAACTAAAGAAGATATCATAACAATTGTGAAATATTTGATCGAATTAGTTAACTCTAAAGCAGAGATTGATGATATTGATCACTTATCAAACCGTCGTGTTAGAACGGTTGGAGAGCAATTGTCAGCACAATTTGGAGTAGGTCTTTCTCGTATGGCTAGAACCATCCGTGAGCGAATGAATGTAAGAGATAACGAGGTGTTTACACCTATTGATTTGATTAATGCTAAAACATTATCATCAGTTATCAACTCATTCTTTGGAACTAACCAATTATCTCAGTTTATGGATCAAACCAATCCATTAGCCGAGATTACACACAAGAGAAGATTGTCTGCTCTTGGACCAGGTGGTCTTTCTCGTGAAAGAGCCGGTTTCGAGGTGCGTGACGTTCACTATACACATTACGGACGTTTATGTCCAATTGAAACTCCTGAGGGACCAAACATTGGTTTGATATCGTCACTTGGAGTTTATGCTAAAGTAAATAGCATGGGATTCATCGAAACTCCTTACCGTAAGGTTGAAAATGGAGTTGTTGATATTGTTTCAGAACCTATTTACTTAAGTGCTGAAGAAGAAGAAGGAAAAATGATTGCGCAAGCAAACATCGAGATGGATGCTAAAGGTAAAATTACTGCTGATAAAGTTATTGCTCGTGAAGAGGGTGATTTCCCAGTAGTTGATCCAACAGTTGTTCATTATACTGATGTTGCGCCAAATCAAATTGCTTCTATTTCAGCTTCGTTAATTCCTTTCTTAGAGCACGATGATGCGAACCGTGCCTTGATGGGATCAAACATGATGCGTCAAGCTGTACCTTTATTAAGACCTGAATCTCCAATTGTGGGAACTGGTTTAGAAAGACAAGTAGCTTCTGACTCAAGAGTGTTAATTAATGCTGAAGGTTCTGGAGTTGTTACTTACGTAGATGCTGATAAAATCACTATCAAATATGATAGAACTGATGAAGAGCGTATGGTAAGTTTCGATACAGATGAGAAAACATATCAGTTAATCAAATTTAGAAAAACGAATCAAAGTACCTGTATTAACTTAAAACCTATCGTAAGAAATGGGGATAGAGTTACAAAAGGACAAGTACTTTGTGAAGGATACGCAACGCAAAATGGAGAGTTGGCAATTGGTAGAAACCTTAAAGTTGCCTTCATGCCTTGGAAAGGGTATAACTTCGAGGATGCGATTGTAATTTCTGAAAAAGTAGTTCGTGATGATATTTTTACTTCAATTCACATCGATGATTATTCTTTAGAAGTTAGAGATACTAAGTTAGGTAACGAAGAGTTAACTAATGATATTCCAAACGTTTCTGAAGAAGCAACTAAGGATTTGGATGAAAATGGTATGATTAGAATTGGTGCAGAGGTTAAACCTGGCGACATTTTAATTGGTAAGATTACTCCAAAAGGAGAATCAGATCCAACACCAGAAGAAAAATTATTACGCGCTATCTTTGGTGATAAAGCCGGTGATGTAAAAGACGCTTCTTTAAAAGCTTCTCCGTCATTACATGGTGTTGTTTTAGACAAAAAATTATTTGCTAAAGCAGTTAAAGACAAACGTAAACGTTCAAAAGACAAGGAAGATATCGACAAACTTGAATTAGAGTTTGAAGTAAAATACAATGAGTTGAAAGACATTCTTGTTGAAAAGTTGTTTACTATTTTAAATGGTAAAACATCTCAAGGTGTAATGAATGATTTGGGTGAAGAAGTATTGCCAAAAGGTAAAAAATACACGCAAAAAATGTTAAATGCAGTAGAAGACTTTGCTCACTTAACAAAAGGGCAATGGGCTACTGATGACGCTACAAATAAATTAGTAAACGACTTAATTCACAACTACAAAATCAAATTAAATGATTTACAAGGTTGGTTAAGAAGAGAGAAATTTACTATTACTGTTGGTGATGAATTACCAGCTGGAATCTTAAAATTAGCTAAAGTTTACATCGCTAAGAAACGTAAATTGAAAGTGGGTGATAAGATGGCAGGTCGTCACGGTAACAAAGGTATTGTAGCAAGAATTGTGCGTCAAGAGGATATGCCATTCTTAGAAGATGGAACTCCTGTTGATATTGTATTGAATCCACTTGGTGTACCTTCTCGTATGAACATTGGTCAGATTTATGAAACCGTTTTAGGTTGGGCAGGTCAAAAATTAAGTAAGAAATTTGCCACTCCAATTTTTGATGGTGCTACATTAGATCAAATCAATGGATTTACTGATGAAGCTGGAATTCCAAGATTCGGTCATACGTATTTATATGATGGAGGAACAGGTGAACGTTTCCACCAAGCAGCAACTGTAGGTGTTATCTACATGTTGAAATTAGGACATATGATTGACGATAAAATGCACGCACGTTCAATTGGACCGTACTCATTGATTACGCAACAGCCATTAGGAGGTAAAGCTCAATTTGGAGGTCAGCGTTTCGGAGAGATGGAGGTTTGGGCTCTTGAGGCTTATGGAGCTTCAAGTACCTTAAGAGAAATCTTAACGGTTAAATCCGATGATGTAATTGGTAGAGCTAAAACTTACGAAGCTATCGTTAAGGGAGAAACTATGCCAGAACCAGGTTTACCAGAATCATTCAACGTATTAATGCACGAATTGAAAGGTCTTGGATTAGACATCAGATTAGAAGAATAATAAGCAGCTAACAGTCTCAGTCGCAGTAATCAGTTTTGCGACTGAAAACTGGGACTGAAAACTGTATACTGATTAAAACGTTTTTTATATAATTGATAGTAGTAATATCATGACAAAATTAAAAGATAAAAGCACCGTTAAGAGATTTAACAGAATTACGATAGGATTAGCTTCTCCAGAGTCAATCTTGGCAGAATCTAGAGGTGAGGTTTTAAAACCGGAAACCATTAACTATCGTACGCACAAACCAGAAAGAGACGGTCTTTTCTGTGAGCGTATTTTTGGTCCTGTAAAGGATTATGAGTGTGCTTGTGGAAAGTATAAAAGAATTCGCTACAAAGGAATCGTTTGTGACCGATGTGGTGTAGAAGTTACGGAGAAAAAAGTACGTAGAGATAGAGTTGGACACATCAATTTGGTTGTGCCTATTGCTCATATTTGGTACTTCCGTTCGTTACCAAATAAAATTGGTTACTTACTAGGATTGCCTTCTAAAAAATTAGATATGATTATCTATTACGAGCGTTATGTGGTTATTCAACCAGGTATTGCTCAAGGTGTAGATGGTGAGTCTTTAAACCGTTTGGACTTTTTAACAGAAGAAGAGTATTTAAATATTTTAGATACACTTCCAATGGAAAACCAATATTTAGATGATCAAGATCCAAATAAATTCATCGCTAAAATGGGTGCTGAATGTATTATGGATTTATTACAACGTATCGACTTAGATGAATTATCATACCAATTGCGTCACGCAGCTAGTACAGAAACGTCTAAGCAACGTAAAATGGAAGCGCTTAAGCGTTTGCAAGTTGTAGAATCATTCCGTGATGCTAACAAAAACAGAGAGAACAATCCTTCTTGGATGATCTTGAAAGCAATTCCGGTTATTCCACCAGAATTACGTCCGTTAGTACCACTAGATGGAGGTCGTTTCGCAACTTCAGATTTGAATGATTTATACCGTAGAGTAATTATCCGTAACAATCGTTTGAAACGATTAATGGAAATCAAAGCTCCAGAAGTAATCTTACGTAACGAAAAACGTATGTTACAAGAAGCGGTAGATTCATTATTTGATAACACGCGCAAAGCTTCTGCTGTTAAAACAGAATCTAACCGTCCGTTGAAATCATTATCAGATTCATTAAAAGGTAAACAAGGTCGTTTCCGTCAAAACTTACTAGGAAAACGTGTGGACTATTCTGCTCGTTCTGTAATTGTTGTTGGACCAGAATTGAAAATGTTTGAGTGTGGTTTACCAAAAGATATGGCAGCTGAACTATACAAACCATTCGTTATTCGTAAGTTAATCGAAAGAGGAATTGTAAAAACAGTTAAGTCAGCTAAGAAAATTATCGACAAAAAAGAGCCAGTAGTATGGGATATCCTAGAGAATGTAATCAAAGGACATCCAGTATTACTAAACCGTGCTCCTACTTTGCACCGTTTGGGTATCCAAGCGTTTCAGCCTAAATTAATTGAAGGAAAAGCAATTCAGTTACACCCATTAACATGTACGGCGTTTAATGCCGATTTTGATGGTGACCAGATGGCGGTTCACTTACCATTAGGACCTGAAGCAATTTTAGAAGCACAATTATTAATGTTAGCTTCTCACAATATTTTGAATCCTGCGAATGGTGCACCAATTACGGTTCCTTCTCAAGACATGGTATTAGGTCTATATTATATGACCAAAGAGCGTTTGTCTACTCCAGAAGTGAAAATCGCTGGCGAAGGTCAAACTTTTTACTCAGCTGAAGAAGTAAATATTGCTAGCAACGAAGGTAAATTGGATTTGAATGCTCGAATTAAAGTTAGAGCTAAAGATTTCAATGAAAATGGAGAATTGGTATACCAAATTATCCAAACTACAGCTGGTAGAGTATTGTTTAACGAGGTAGTTCCAGAACAAGCTGGTTTCATCAATGAAGTATTAACTAAGAAATCATTACGTGATATTATTGGTAGAATTCTTGGTGTAACAGATGTACCTACAACTGCAGCGTTCTTAGATAATATGAAAGATATGGGATACAAATTCGCTTTCAAAGGTGGATTGTCATTCTCATTAGGAGATATTAGAATTCCAGAACAAAAAGGACAATTAATTGAAGATGCACGTCAACAAGTAGATGCAATTACCATGAACTATAACATGGGATTAATCACGAACAACGAGCGTTACAATCAGGTAATTGATATTTGGACTTCTGCAAATGCTTTACTTACTGAATTAGCAATGAAAAACATTAGAGAAGACCAACAAGGTTTCAATTCGGTGTACATGATGCTTGATTCAGGAGCAAGGGGTTCGAAAGAACAGATTCGTCAGTTAACAGGTATGCGTGGTTTGATGGCTAAGCCTAAAAAATCAACATCTGCAGGTGGTGAAATTATTGAAAACCCAATTTTATCTAACTTTAAAGAAGGTCTTTCAATTTTAGAGTACTTTATTTCTACGCACGGTGCTCGTAAAGGTTTAGCGGATACCGCTCTTAAAACAGCCGATGCGGGTTACTTAACTAGAAGATTACATGATGTATCGCAAGATGTTATTGTAAGTTCTGTGGATTGTGGTACGTTACGTGGAATTGAAGTTTCTGCTTTAAAGAAAAACGAGGAAATCGTTGAAACTTTAGGAGAAAGAATTTTAGGTCGAGTTGTATTACAAGATGTAATTAATCCTTTAACTTCTGAAGTTCTTATTCATGCAGGTGAACAAGTTAAAGAAGCAGATATCAAACGTCTTGAAGGTACTCCAATTGAAAGTGTAGAAGTTCGTTCTCCACTTACTTGTGAGGCTGAAAAAGGAATTTGTGCTAAATGTTACGGTAGAAACTTAGCTACTGGTAAAATGACTCAAAAAGGAGAAGCTGTTGGTGTAATTGCTGCACAGTCAATTGGAGAGCCAGGAACACAGTTAACACTTCGTACGTTCCACGTTGGAGGGGTTGCTGGAGGTTTATCAGAAGAATCAAGTATCGTAACACGTTTCAAAGGTCGTTTAGAAATAGAAGATCTTAAAACAGTTAAAGGTGAAGATGGTGAAGGTAATCAAGTAGATATCGTTATTTCTCGTTCAACAGAATTGAAATTAGTAGACGTAAATACAGGAATTGTATTAAACACACACAATATTCCTTACGGTTCTAGCATCTTTGTTAAAGATGGTGATTCAGTTGAAAAAGGAACAACTATCTGTAAATGGGATCCTTATAATGGAGTTATTATTTCTGAATTTACTGGTAAAGTGGAGTACGAAGATATCAAACAAGGAGAATCATTCTTGGTTGAAATTGACGAACAAACTGGTTTCCAAGAAAAAGTAATTTCTGAATCACGTAATAAAAAATTAATCCCAACTTTACATATTTATGGTAAAGACGGTGAATTGATTCGTTCGTATAACTTACCAGTTGGAGCTCACTTAATGGTGAACGATGGCGAGAAAATTAAAGCAGGTAAAATTTTAGTAAAAATTCCACGTCGTTCTTCTAAAGCAGGAGATATTACTGGAGGTTTACCAAGAATTACTGAGTTATTAGAAGCTCGTAACCCATCAAACCCAGCTGTAGTTACTGAAATTGACGGTGTAGTAACATTCGGAAAAATCAAGAGAGGTAACCGCGAAATCGCAGTAGAATCTAAATTTGGTGAAGTAAAGAAATACTTAGTAAAACTTTCTAACCAAATCTTAGTTCAAGAAAACGACTTCGTAAGAGCGGGAACACCATTATCTGAAGGTGCAATTACACCAGAAGATATCTTAAGAATTAAAGGGCCATCAGCTGTTCAACAGTATTTGGTTAATGAAATTCAAGAGGTTTACCGTTTACAAGGGGTAAAAATTAACGACAAACACTTTGAAGTAGTTATTCGTCAAATGATGCGTAAAGTTAGAGTAGTGGATCCAGGAGATACTTTATTCTTAGAGGATCAATTGATTCACACAAAAGACTTTATCATTGAAAACGATAAATTATACGGAATGAAGATGGTTGACGAAGCAGGAGATTCTGAAAACCTGAAACCAGGTCAAATTATTTCGGCACGTCAATTAAGAGATGAAAATTCGTTGTTAAAACGTAACGATAAAAACTTAGTAGTAGCACGTGATGTAGTTCCTGCAACAGGAACACCAATCTTACAAGGTATTACAAGAGCATCGTTACAAACGAAATCATTCATTTCTGCGGCATCGTTCCAGGAAACTACTAAAGTATTAAATGAAGCTGCAGTAGCAGGTAAAATCGATACATTAGAAGGATTGAAAGAAAACGTTATTGTAGGTCACAGAATTCCAGCAGGTACTGGTATGAGAGAATACGACAATACTATCGTAGGTTCTCAAGATGAGTATCAAGAATTAATGGCTGCAAAAGAAGAGTTCAACTACTAATTAGTGAACAAAATACCATACTAAAACCTAACAGTTCGCTGTTAGGTTTTTTTTTGTTCAAAATATTGCTTATTCTTGTATAAGATTTATACACTACATAAATGAACGTAATCATACATATAAACACAAATAAATCTGATGTGACTTATATGTTTAAAATAATAAATTATGGAAAATAATAACAACCCACAAGGTCAAATTAATATTGAATTAGACGAAAAAACAGCAGAAGGCATTTATTCGAATTTAGCTATCATCAACCATTCCAATTCTGAATTTGTTTTGGATTTTGTTGCTATCATGCCTGGTGTTCCAAAAGCTAAAGTGAAATCAAGAATTATCTTAACGCCACAACACGCCAAACGCTTACTAAAAGCAATGGCTGAAAATATCAGACGTTTTGAAGCACAACACGGCGAAATCACCGAAGGAGAAAGTCCAAATATTCCTTTGAATTTCGGTCCAACGGGTCAAGCGTAAATAACATAATTTGTCATGCTGAATTTGTTTCAGCATTTATCAATTGATAGTTTTTTTGAAACTGAAATCAATTCAGCATGATAAATTTTACTTTTGTCAAAACCATGCAGGTAATACAAGTAACTTCCAATGAGCAACTCCAAATCGTAGCGGATTTAGCCAAGAAAATTTGGCCAGTAGCTTATGCAACTATACTTTCCAAAGAGCAACTTCATTATATGCTCGATAGATTTTATAATTTGGAAGCTTTACAAAAACAATTAGAAAACGGACAAGTTTTTTATCTAGCCCAAAACGAATATCAAGAATTTGTTGGTTTTGTTTCCTACGAAATTAACTGCGAACCCAATAAAACGAAAATCCATAAAATTTACGTGTTACCCGAAACACAAGGAACAGGAATTGGCAAGCAACTTTTCGATGTAGTAAAAACCAAAGCACAAGAAAACCAACAAACCGCTATTTTCTTGAATGTAAACAAATACAACAACGCTCAAAAATTCTACCAAAAACTAGGTTTCACCATTACCAAAGAAGAAGTAATCGATATCGGAAATGGATATGTGATGGATGATTATGTGATGGAGGTTAACATAATGTAATAAGTGAATTGTTTTTGCGTTATATTTTTTAATACTATCAAATAATAACCAAATTGAGAAATATAGCAATAGTACTTTATAGTTTATTCTATCTAACATCATCTGCACAAGAATTCAATCCTAAAATAATAACTCTTTCACAAAATCCCGAAATCACTGATTTTAGTTTTTTAAAAGAAGAATTAAAAGGTGTTCAAGTAGTTATGCTTGGAGAAAATACGCATTTTGATGGAAATGTATTTGAAATGAAAACCAAAATCGTTCAATATTTGCATCAAGAAATGGGTTTTACTACTATCGCTTTTGAATCTGGAATTTATGATGTGTGGAAAGCTCAAAAAAGTATTAGTGAAGGGCAAAATGTAAAGGAAGCACTGTCAAATTCTTTGTTTTCTATTTGGGCAAAAAGAAACGAATTTCAAAGTTTTATCGAGTTTTATAATCAGAATAAGAAAGATTTAAAAATATTCGGTTTTGATTATCAGATTACGGGTAATAATGGAAATGTATTATTAGCTAAAGATTTATTCGAATATGCTAAAAAAATCAATCATAAAATAAAATTTAAACAAGAAGATTTTGAGTTGCTTTTAGAATCTATGACTAATTCTGGTATGTTTGATGAAGAAGATATTTCTTATGATCAATTTAAAACCGAATTAACATTATTTAAAACTAAAATTAGTCAACAAAAAGATTCTGACGAAAAATTTTATTGGAATCAAATTATAAAAAGTCTTTTAGAGTTAGGTTATGATGCTATTTTAAAAGAAGAGATTTTAAGTACTTTCAACACAACTTCATACGACAATATTCGTGACAAGCAAATGGCGGATAATTTATTAGCTTACTTAAAACAAAATCCTGAAGCTAAAATAATTTGTTGGGGAGCCAATGCACATTTCGTAAATAATATGAGTTCAATTAATGAGCCTATATTAAAAGAATTTGTACCAATGGGTTCTTATATTAAAAAAGAACTAAAAAACAAAGTGTACAGTTTAGCCGCGGTAACAGCTGAAGATTCTATATTTCTTCAAAATAAATGGCATGAAACACCAATTAAAAAGCACTCATTTGAGTATTTCTTAAAAGAGAAAAATACTTCTCCACACATTTTTATTTCTTCAAACCAAAGCGGAATGCAAATTTTAGCATGGAACAGACTTTTTAGCCCAATTACCTTTGTGGAAAGTAAATTGAATGAGTTGCATGATGGTTATCTCTATTTTAGAAGCGTTACACCTTCTACTATAATAGATTCAGATGAAGAGAATAAAGTTTTTAAAGCTAAAGATATACAAACGGCTAATCTATCAGAGCCTAATGATGATGAGCTTAAGAAAACAGAATTAAATGAAGTAGTTGTTTATGCAAAAAGAACAGCTTATCAGGTTATGCAAAATGTGATAGAATCTTTTGAAAGAAATTATCCTGATAATCCATTTAGTTCTGAGATGAAAACCAATATTCAAGCCAAAGTTTCAAATGTTACTTATCTCGATTTTGATTTTATTGCCGAACAATATGATTTAGGTTATTTAAATCATATCAATAGAAGTACAAAAAATATAAAAGAGTTAAGATGGAATAAGAAAGGTGATTTTCTGTCTGAAAGTTTAAGAGAATATCATGGTTTAATGTATAATTGTCCTATAAAATATGCGCCTTTTTTGAAAAAAGGAAAGTTTAAGAAATTTATTTTTCAAATTGAAGAAACTAAGATGTACAACAACGAAGAAGTTTTTGTTATTAGTTTTTCATCACCAAGAAATCATTCCACTTTTACAAGACGAGTTTTTTTAAGTAATTATTCTGGATATTTGTATGTGAATAAAAAAGATTTCGCCATTGTAAAGATTTTCGAAAATTGGTCTGTAACTGATTTCCCAGAACAGTTTAAAGAAGGATTTAATCTTAAAAATTCGTTATTACAATTCACCTCAAAAGAATATAAAAACGAATCCATGCATACAGATTTTACAAAGATTGGTGAGTACTATTTCATTACACAATCCACAAGTGTTTTATCTGGAAATGTTTATAACAATGCAGCTGAAAAACAAGAATTTGAAATTACAGTAAATTCAAATTGGAAGAATTTTAATATTCTAAATCCAAACCAAATAAAAAACAAAGAGGAAGAACATTCATTTGAAAAAGTAAAATATAACACTCTTTTTTGGAGTAATTTAAAGTTTTGATTTCCTACCTATTCCTCTCCCCATAATTCCTTTTCCCAGTAAACTTCCCTTTATTACTTGGTAAACTCGCTTCTTCGGTTTTGCTTGAGGGTTCAATTAAAGTGTTGAGTTCTTTTATTTCGGCTAGAGTTAAAGCGCGGTATTTCCCAACAGGAACATCTAAAGAAATATTGATAATTCGGGTACGTTTTAAAGCGGTTACTTCGTAATCCAAATATTCACACATTCTACGAATTTGACGATTCAAACCTTGTGTTAACACAATTCGGAAAACGTATTTGCTCACTTGTTCTACTTTGCATTTTTTGGTAATCGTTTCCAAAATTGGAATACCATTAGCCATACGCTGAATGAATCTATCGGTAATTGGTTTGTTTACGGTAACAATATATTCTTTCTCGTGGTTGTTTCTCGCTCTTAGAATTTTGTTTACAATATCACCATCATTGGTCATGAAAATCAAACCTTCACTGGCTTTGTCTAACCGTCCAATAGGAAATATTCGTTCTGGATAATTGATGTAATCCACAATATTGTCTCTCACATCTAAATTTGTAGTACATTCAATACCTACAGGCTTGTTGAACGCTAAATAAATTTTTTCGTCTTTCTTCTCCTGAATCAATTTACCATTCACACGGACTTCATCTTCTGGACCAATTTTCGTGCCCATTTCTGGAACGTTTCCGTTAATCGTAACTCTTCCTTGCTCAATCAAACGATCAGCCTCTCTACGCGAACAAAATCCCGACTCGGATAAAAATTTATTAATACGAACTAATTTATCTGCTTCCATACTGCAAAGATAACTTTTTTAACGAAAAGGAAATAATGAAAATGTTAGGGGAGAAGTTTCAAGTTTCAGGTTTCAAGTTGTAACACAAAGTCTCACAAAGTTTACGCAAAGTTTCACAGAGTTTTACATCTTTGTGACTTAGCGTCTTTGCGAGCAAAAACTTTCATGAGCTTTTCAATGCAATCCAAATTGAATAAACTTATCTGACTTATATGGTTAATTTTTTGTTTCAAGTTTTAAGTTTTTTGGAACACAGATTGAAGAAATTGAAATAACCTTTAAAATTTGATTTACAGAATTGTCACCCTGAGCGGAGTCGAAGGCTAATGGTATGATATAGAAGTTTCACAGGTTTGAAGTTTGAAGTTGATTTTTGAACTTGTTCTTGTTCTTGTAAAGTTGTAGCACAAAGTTTTACGAAGTTTTACACAGAGTTTTTCATCTTTGTGACTTAGCGTCTTTGCGAGCAAAAAAATCTGTGATGTGAATCTCTGTGTAATAAAAACAAAAAAGCCCTTTTTCAAGAGCTTTTAATTGGTATTTAAATTGAGAATTAAATAGTAGCAAAAATGTTGTCCATTTCTTCTTTAACTTCATCAGCTAAAACGCTATCTACTAAAATTCGTCCACTGTGTTCATCCGTTAAGATTTTTTTACGAGCGGCAATTTCCATTTGTGTTTGTGGTGGAATGGTAAAGAAAGAACCAGCCGAAGCACCACGCTCAATAGAAACAACTGCTAAGCCGTTTCTTACGCTAGTACGAATTCTGTCGTAAGCTTCTAATAAACGCGCTTCAATTTTTCCACGGTATTCAGCAGATTTTTCAGTTAAGAAATTTTCTTCTTTTTCTGTTTCCGACATAATGTCGCTCAATTCTGCTTTTTTGTGTTTTAAATGCGTTTGTTTCGCTTCTAAACGCTCTTTAGTTTGCGCCACAACCTCTTTTTTGTGCTCAATAGAAGCTTTCATTTCTTTGATGTGCTTTTCAGCCAACTGAATTTCTAATTCTTGGAACTCAATTTCTTTGGTTAAAGAGTTAAATTCTCTATTGTTACGCACATTTTTTTGTTGCTCAGTATACTTTTTGATACTCGCTTTGTGATCGTCAATTGCGTTTTTCTTGTCTTTAATTTGAGTCTCGATTACTTCTAAATCAGTCTTCAATTTTTCTAAACGAGTGGAAAGTCCTGCAACTTCGTCTTCTAAATCTTCTACCTCTAAAGGTAATTCTCCTCTTACATTTCTGATTTCGTCAATTTTAGAATCGATTAATTGTAAAGCATATATTGCTTTTAACTTGTCTTCTACGCTTAGCTCTTTTGTATTTGCCATATTAAAAGTATTGAACCGGGTTTGTATTTTCTTCTGATAAAATGATTGCAAAATTAGTGATTTTTTCTTTAAGATAATCAACAATATAATTTTTTGTAAATCTTTCACTTTCAAAGTGTCCCACATCTGCCAAAAGCAATCGGTTTTCGGCTTCGTAAAATTGGTGATATTTTAAATCTGCGGTCAAAAAAGCGTCGGCACCACTAGCAATTGCTGCATGTATAGCAAAACTTCCCGAACCACCCAAAACAGCCACTTTCTGAATCGGTTTGTTCAAAAAAGCCGAATGTCTGATGCCGCCTGTTTGTATTTTTTCTTTCACTAAAGTTAAAAATTCAGTTTCAGAAAGACTATTTGGTAATTCACCAACCATTCCTAAACCAATATTTTGATGTTTGTTGGTCAATTGGTAAATTTCATACGCTACTTCTTCGTACACATGATGAGTAAAAAGTGCTTTTAAAATTTTCGTTTCCAAATGCTTTTCAAAAGTAACTTCAATCTTAATTTCAGTGTTTTCTACAAATTCGAAGCGTTCCCCAATTTCTGGATTGGAATTTTCATTGCCCATATACGTTCCAATACCTTGCGAATTGAAACTACAATCTTCATAATTCCCAATTTTTCCTGCTCCAGCATCAAATAAGCCATTTCTTAATTTTTCTGCATTTTCGGGAATGGTATAGGTTACTAGTTTTTTTATGAAATTTTCTTTTGGAATAAGAATTTTGGTATTGATTAATCCCAATGCCTGACAAAAAATCTTGTTGACTCCGTTTTGATGATTGTCCAAAGCTGTATGAACCGCATAAATGGCAATCTCATTTTTAATTGCTTTGATGATAGCACGTTCCACATAATTTTTGCCCGTAATTTTCTTCAAACCACTGAATAAAATAGGATGAAAGCAAACGACTAAATTGCATTTTTTGGCAATAGCTTCCTCAATTACTTGTTCCAAAGCATCATGACAAACGAGAATTCCTGAAATTTCTTGGTTTTTGTCTCCAACCAATAGTCCCACGTTATCAAAATCTTCGGCATAAGCCAATGGAGCCATCTCTTCAAGAATCGGAAGTAGTGCAGCAAGTTTCATAAACTTATTATTTCTTTCAAAGATAAAAAAACCTTACTTTCGTACTATGATTTTTTTAAGAAAAATACTTTTTCCCATCAGCATTTTGTATTGGCTCATTACTTTTTTAAGGAATTGGTGCTATGACATTGGGCTATTTAAAAGTCAGTCGTATGAAATACCAATTATTGCTGTTGGAAATTTAAGTGTTGGTGGAACAGGAAAAACGCCGCATATTGAGTATTTGATTAGATTACTCTTAAATTATAAAATTGCCACATTGAGTAGAGGTTACAAACGAACTTCAAAAGGTTTTGTTTTGGCTGATGCTGCTACTAATGCAGCAATTCTTGGAGACGAACCTTTTCAGTTTTATTCTAAATTTCCAAATGTTGCCGTAGCTGTTGATGCTGATAGAAGAAACGGAATTGCTCAATTGCAAGAAAAAATAAATCCAGATGTGATTTTGTTAGACGACGCCTTCCAACACCGAAAAGTGAAAGCAGGATTTTATATTTTACTTACCACGTTCAATGATTTATTCGTAGATGATTATATTTTGCCATTTGGAAACCTACGCGAACCCGCTTTTGGAAAAAAAAGAGCAAACCTGATAATTGTCACCAAATGTCCGCTTGATTTGTCCGAACTTGCACAAGAAAATATCAGAAAACGTTTAAAAACCAATTTAGCGGTTTATTTCAGTACAATTGTTTATGATGATTTTGTGTATAACGAAAATGGTAAATTAGAAGTAAATGCTTTAGAAAGTCCAAAAGTAATTCTCGCCGGCATTGCCAATCCGAGTTTGTTTTTCAATCATTTAAAGAAAGAACAAGATACGACTTTGGTTTTTCCAGATCATCACGATTTTTCGGAAGCTGATATTTTGAAAATAAAAAATAGTGCCAATAACCAATTAATCATTACCACTGAGAAAGATTTCATGCGATTGAAAGGGAAAATTCCAAACAAGCAATTGTATTATTTACCCATAAAAACCGAACTACTTTCACAGCAAGATGATTTTAATGCAACCCTTTTAAATTATGTGGGAAAAAGTTCAAGAAACCATAGCGTTCATTCAGAATAAAACCAATTTTTCACCCGAATATGGTGTGATTTTAGGTTCAGGATTAGGGAGTTTTGTGGAAGAAATTACTGTGGCATTCACTTTACCTTATTCAGAAATTCCAAATTTCCCTGTTTCTACTGTTGTGGGACATAAAGGCGCTTTGCTTTTTGGTACTATTGGCGACAAAAAAGTAGTTGCTATGCAAGGTCGCTTTCATTATTATGAAGGTTATGACATGAAGCAAGTTACATTTCCTGTTCGTGTGATGAAATATTTAGGCGTTTCAAAATTAATTGTTTCCAATGCTTCTGGTGGAGTAAATCCATCGTTTCAAGTGGGCGATGTGATGTTAATCAAAGATCATATCAATATGTTTCCTGAACATCCATTACGTGGTGTTAATGATGAGCGTTTTGGGCCAAGATTCGTAAATATGAGTGAGCCGTATTCTGTAGCAATGATGGAAAAAGCGAAAGCTATTGCCAAAGAAATGAAGTTGGATTTGAAAGTTGGTGTTTATTTAGGTTTACAAGGACCCACATTTGAAACTTTAGCCGAGTATAAAATGGTAAAAGCCGTTGGTGGAGATTGCGTTGGTATGTCAACTGTTCCAGAAGTAATTGTTGCCAAACACATGAATATGGATTGCTTAGGGATTTCCGTAATTACCGACATGGGTGACGAAGAAAATATTGAAGAAGTCAATCACGAAGAAGTTTTGGAAGCAGCTAAAAAAGCGGAGCCTTTTGTTCGTAATTTAATTAAAAACGTTATTCTTCAGTTTTAGTTAAATAAGAAGCCAAAACAGTATAGAAGTCTTCAGGAACAAAAGGTTTCGTGATAACTTCATTCATTCCGTAAGAAAGTAACATTTCTCTGTTTTCGTTTAAGGAAATTGCGGTTAAGGCAATGATTGGTGTTTTTGTATCAAAAGTTCGTATGATAGCAGTAGCTTCTGTTCCGTTGATGCCTGGTAAATGAACATCCATTAATACTAAATCATACGTATTCGTTTTTAAATGCTCTATAGCTTCTTCGCCGTTGTCAATAATAGTACAATTGATAGCTTTTCTTTCGAGCATTTTACAAGTAATCATTTGGTTGATTTTATTGTCTTCAACTAATAAAACGTTTTTATTTTTGAATGTTTTACCGTCAACTCTTGTGGTGACTTCTTCAGAAGAAGTGTTTTCTAACGAGTTTCCTTTGTCAAACGTAATTTCAAACGTAAAAGCAGTTCCTTTGTTAGGTTCACTCTGAAGTTTGATAGTAGAATCTAAAAGTTCAATTAATTTTTTCACAATAGAAAGTCCTAAACCTGTTCCGCCATACGTTCGATTGATTTCTACAGAACCTTGACTAAAACTCTCGAAAATGCTTTCTTGTTTCTCAAAAGGAATACCAATACCATTATCTTTAACTTCAAAAAACAATGTGATTTGATTTTCCGTTTGATGGGTGTTTTTAATATTTAACCAAACATCACCATTTTTACTGAATTTGATAGCATTGTTTATTAAATTAATCAACACTTGAGAGAGTTTTGTAATATCTCCAACGATTAAGTTTTTGATAGATTTGTCTATTGATACATGAAAAGTTACATTGTTTTCATTGGTAAACTCATTGAATGAGGTACTAAGGTTTTCCACCAATTCATTGATATTGAAACTAATTTTTTCAATTTGAACTTTATCGGATTCCAATCGGTTGATTTCTAGAATATCATTAATAAAGTTTAAAAGATAATTACCAGAAAATTCTAGAGATTTCAGATAATTCATCTGACTTTCTTTTGGATTTTCTTGTAACAGCAAATAGGTTATTCCGTTAATTGCGTTTAAAGGTGTTCGTAGTTCGTGACTTACCGTCGCTAAAAATTCAGAACGTGTTTTAGAGGCAAGTTCGGCTTTTTCTTTTTCCTTTATTAATTCTTTGTTTTTCTCTTTAAGAAGCTTGTTGGTATTAATTCTGATTTTATTGTTTTTGAAAAGGGATAAACTTAGTAATGACAAAATAGAAATTAAAGCAATACTTAAAATACTAATAAGTTTAGAAAAACGTAGTGTTTTTTGCTGGCTTTTCTTTTCTTCATCAAGTTGTTGAATGGTTTGTAATTGTTTGTCAAACTGAATTTTATCATATGCATTTTCATACAAACTAGTGTTAAAAAAGTTTCCTATTGAATCGCTAATTTGAATATATTTTTCAGCATAAAATTGTGACTTACTAAATTGATCAATGTTTTTGTAAGCCTGCATCAAATCTTTTAAAATACGCTGTTGTAAATTGGTATTATTGTTACCAGAAGCATTTAGTTTTAATGCACTTTCTAGAAATTCTATTGCTTTATATGGATTTCCTTTTTCGGTTTCTATTTCACCTAAAAGCAAGAACGCTTCTACTTCAACATCTAGCAAAGCTTCTGTCTCAATGTTGTCTATTACATTTTGAAATAGTTTGGAAGCGGCTTCATATTGTTTTTTATTTTTTTGGATAATCCCTTTTTGGAGATTAATTAGTTGAATAGCGTCTTTTAAGTTTAGCTTTTCATAAATATTGGTTGCTTTTTTGAAATAGATTTCAGAAAGTTCAATTTTATTACTTTCCAAATAACATTTTCCTAAGTTATAGTAGGCGAATGCTAGGTTGTAATTCGCTTCTTTTTTGGTATAGATATTAATACTTCTTATGAAATTTTCAATGGCATCGTCAAGTTTGTTAAGGTCATAATAAATTCTTCCCAAAACCAAATAACAATCGCCCAATTTATGCTCTAATTTTTCATTTTTTGCATAATCTATGGCTTTTTCGGTATAAATAATGGCTTTGTTGTATGACTTTTTATCTTCTTTATTAAAAATAGCGATTTCTAAATAGTAGTCTACACTATCATTTATTTGTGCGACTTCTTTGTAAAGCGGTTGGGCTTTACCAATGATAAATGCTGTTGTTAGTAGTATGAGACAAAAAAACTTTTTCAAATGAATAATTTTTACTAAATAATTTACCACTAGTGTTTTGTGGCAAAATTTGAATTTATAAATGTAATAAATTATTTATTTGAAAGCAACTGGATTAAATCAATAATGCGAGAAGAGTAACCAATTTCGTTGTCGTACCAACCCACAACTTTTACCATTCTATCGATAACAGATGTTAATTGAGCATCAAAAACACAAGAATTAGTATTACCAATGATATCAACAGAAACTATTGGGTCTTCGGTATAATCTAAAATGCCATGAAGTGAAGTTTCTGAAGCTTTTTTAAATGCAGTATTAATTTCTTCAATCGTAACTTGGCGTTTTACATTAAAAGTGATATCTGTCAATGAGCCATCAGGAACAGGAACACGAATACCACAACCGCCAATTTTTCCATCTAATTCAGGAAAAATTTTAGTTAATGCTTTAGCGGCTCCAGTTGTTGTGGGAACTATAGATTGTGCTGCTCCACGAGCTCTTCTTAAGTCTTTGTGCGGTTGGTCGTGCAAACTTTGGTCGGTAGTGTAGGAGTGAATAGTTGTAATATAGGCTTGTTCCACTTCGCACAATTCTTGAATGACTTTAATCATTGGTGCTGCGTTATTTGTAGTGCAACTCGCATTAGAAACAATCAAGTCGTTCTTGTCTAAAATAGATTCGTTAACGCCTAAAACTATTGTTTTAATTTGGTCGTCTTCTGGTGGCGCGGAAAGAATTACTTTTTTAGCACCAGATTCAATGTGCTGGTGAACAGAATCCCAAGTTTTGAATTTTCCAGTAGCTTCTATTACCAAATCAATTTGTAAGTCTTTCCAATTAAGATTTTTGATGTTTTTTTCTCTGAAATATAAAAATGATTTTCCATCAATAGTAATATAATGTTCATCTGCTTGGACATTGGCTTTTAAAACTCCATGAATGCTATCGTATTTCAACAAATGCGCCATAGTTTTCGCGTCAGCAATATCGTTGATGGCAACTACTTCAATAGTAGGATGATTCAAAAGCAATCGGAATAAATTTCTTCCAATTCTTCCAAAACCGTTAATAGCTACTTTTATTTTTGTTTCAGGTTTCAAGTTTTATTTTTGTTTCAAGTTTCAAGTTTCAAGTTCAAAGTTGAAAAGTTATCCTTGTCAAGCTGAATTTATTTCAGCTTCTCATTGGAATTTGGGATTTATTTTTTGGAATTTATGATTTCCAGCCTAATGAATATGCTTCTCCGCATGGTAAGAAGAACGCACCAAAGCACCACTTTCCACATGACGGAATCCTAGTTCTTTGCCAATTTTTTCATATTTAGCAAATTGTTCTGGCGTAATGAATTCTTTCACCGGAAGGTGTTTTTTACTCGGTTGTAAGTATTGACCAATGGTAACAATGTCTACTTTGGCATCGCGTAAATCGTGTAAAGTTTCAATTACTTCTTCTTCAGTTTCGCCTAAACCAAGCATGATTCCTGATTTGGTTCTTTTGATGCCGTTTTCTTTTAAATAGCGTAAAACTTCCAAGCTTTTTTCATATTTCGCTTGAATACGAACTTCACGCGTTAAACGTTTTACGGTTTCCATATTATGCGAAACTACTTCTGGAGCAACTGCAATAATACGATCGATATTGGTAGTATTTCCTTGAAAATCAGGAATTAAAGTTTCTAAAGTGGTGGTAGGATTCATTCGGCGAATGGCTTTCACCGTTTCAGCCCAAATAATCGAACCCATATCTTTTAAATCATCACGATCTACGCTTGTTATTACCGCATGTTTGATGTTCATAATTTTGATAGAACGCGCCACTTTTTCTGGTTCATCCCAATCTACAGATTCTGGTCGACCCGTTTTTACACCACAAAAGCCGCAAGAGCGTGTACAAATATTACCCAAAATCATGAACGTTGCGGTTCCTTCGCCCCAACATTCACCCATATTCGGGCAACTTCCCGAAGTACAAATCGTGTTTAATTTGTATTTATCGACTAAGCCTCTTAATTCTGTATATTTTTGTCCTGTTGGCAACTTTACGCGCAACCATTTGGGTTTTGGTTCCCTTGGTGGAAAAACATTTGCATCAACCGTATTCATAATTCAATTTTTTGAAAAGCAAAGATACGATTAGAATTTAGAATTTGGAATGTAGCGTTTAGAAAAAGTGATTGTGTTAATACAATTTTAGGATTTGTTTTGTATTTCTATAATTACTCAACAAAATCCAAGTCAATATTATGTGTTTCAGGAACAGTTAATGTAGCGTAAATTCCAATGGCAAATACAACGAAACCAACAATGGCAGCTGCAACAATTACACCGTTTCCGATTTTTAAATAATCAAAACTAATGAGCATAACGGGTAACAATCCTCTAACCATATTTGGAATTGTGGTTGCTGCGGTACTTCTAATGTTGGTTCCAAATTGTTCTGCGCCAACCGTTACAAACATCGCCCAATAGCCAGTTCCCAATCCGAGCCAAGTACAATAAAAGTAATACATGTTTTCTGATTTTGTTCCACCAAATAACATTAGAACAACACCAATTATAGTAAATAACATCATGTAAAAAATTGCCTTTTTTCGTGATTTTAACGCGTGAGAAATAAAACCACTAGCGAAATCTCCAGCTGAAATTCCAATATAAGCCCACATAATAGCCTTTCCTGGATCGATGGAGTCAATGCCAAATGCAGGTGCAAATTGATTTCCCATAACAGCGAGAATTCCAATGCAAAACCATGTTGGTAAACCTATTGCGATACATTTGATGTATTTAACAAAACGATTCCAATTGTTGAAAAACAATAAAAAATTGCCTTTTTGTACATCTGATTTTTCCTGAATATCTTTATAAATTCCTGATTCTACAACACCAATTCGCAAGAATAGCAGTAACAACCCAAGTCCGCCACCAACAAAGTAAGCAATAGTCCAATCGCCAGCTAATTCAACAGTTAATTGCGCAACAACAGCACCCAATAAACCAAATCCAGCTACAATGGAAGTTCCAATAGCTCTTAATTCTTTGGGTAAAGATTCGGAAACTAATGTGATTCCTGCACCTAATTCACCAGCAAGTCCAATTCCGGCAATAAAACGCAAAGCAGCATAAATTTCTACAATATGTTCTTGAGGAAAATGAGGTAAAAAACCACAAGCAATATTAGCTAATGAATACACTAAAATGGAGCCAAATAAAACAGAAAGTCTTCCTTTTTTATCTCCAAAAATTCCCCAAATAATTCCGCCTAAAAGCAATCCAATCATTTGATAGTTTAGAATAGTCGAACCCGCTACATTAACATCAACGCCTAAAGTTTCTAAACTGGGTACACGAACAATTCCGAAAAGTAATAAATCGTAAATATCTACAAAGTAGCCTAGTGCGGCAACAATTACAGGTAAAGAGAATAAATGTTTTAGTTTTTCTTGCGTAGTAAAAGTGTTCATGACCTCATTTGGATTTGGGTCAAATATAAAAATTCTTACTTAGATTTCTTTTTCTCGCTCGAAGTAATTATTTCTGAAAGAAGTTTTTTGGAACGTAACAGTTTTATTTTAATATTATTCAACGGCTCTTCCAGAGATTCTGCCATTTCTTGGTATGTCATTTCTTGAAAGTAACGCATTTGAATCACTTCCTGATATGCAGGTTTCAATTGTTTGATGTATTGCAGTAATTGGGCTAAATTTTGTTCGATAATCAATTCGTCTTCTGCAGAATTAGAGTCGTCAACTACGCTGTATGCTTGGTGTTCGTCTTCTTCGGTAATATCAATAAAAAGAGAAGTTTTCTTTTTTCGAAGCATATCGATATGCACATTTTTTGCAATGGCAATTAACCAAGTGTTAAATCCAAATTCCGGATTATAAGTAGCAATTTTATCAAAAGCTTTTGCAAAGGTTTCTATGACAATATCTTCGGCATCGGTTTCGTTTTCGGTGCGTTTGAGCATGAAACCGTATACTTCGTTCCAAAAAAAATCCAATAAAAAAGTAAAGGCAACTTGGTCACCCAATTTTGCTTTAGCAATGTTTTTTTGAATAATTTCTGATGTTATTTCCAATGTACAGGTTTTGCAAAAATATTGGTAATGAATACGTTCAATTGTGTGAAGATAAGAAAAATTTCAATAATTGGGTACCAATACATCACATCTTTTTCTTTTAATTTTCCAGCAGCATATCCTAATGAAATCCACGTGAACATATATCTAAGAACTACAATTCCAGTTACTATCATCCATTGGTATTGAAAAGCTAAAAGTACAGCAGCTAAAACAAAAAACAAGAATTGAATGATATAAAAAAATCCCAATTGAAAACGGTCAAATCCTTTATAATGTTTAGCTGTGGCAACGTGTCGCCTTTTTTGATTGAACCAAGTTTTATAGGTTCTTTTTGGTTCTGAGTAAGTGAAACTTTCAGGTGAAAAACAGATAGTTGTGTTGCTACCATTAGCGGCTTGGTTCACAAATAAATCATCATCGCCTGAACGAATTTTCATATGATCCATAAAGCCTCTCACTCGGAAGAATTCTTCTTTTTTGTAAGCTAAATTACGACCAACGCCCATATAAGGTTTGCCAATTTTAGCCCAAGCAAAATATTGAGTCGCTGTCAAAAGAGTTTCAAAACGAATGATTTTATTCAAAAACGAATTTTTAATTTTCTCATAAGCACCATAGCCTAAAACGATGGTTTTTTTCATGGTGAAATTAGCACTCATGTTGCTTATCCAATGTTTTGATGTTGGGTAACAATCGGCATCGGTAAAAAGTAAGTATTCGTATTTGGCGGCTTTAATTCCTAAGGTTAAAGCATATTTTTTATTGCCCCAAAAAGCTTCGTTATTATCTACTTTTACCAATTTTACATTGGCATATTGTTTTTCAAACTCTTCGAATAATTCGCGCGTTTCATCGCTTGACGCATCATCTATCAATACCAATTCGAAAGTTGGATAGTCTTGGTTCACCAAAAGAGGAATGAATTTTTTGATATTTTCCGCTTCGTTTTTGGCGCATACTATTACTGAAATAGGAATATTTTTTTTGGGAAGAGTCTCTGTTTTAGCGAAACTAAATTTGCCAAAAATAAAAATGTAATATATCAGTTGAAATAGTACAACAGCAACTAATCCAAGGAGTAGAATATCAAAAATCATACGGATTTATTGGCGATTAAGAGTGAGAAGGTTCGTTACAATCTTTAAATTGATCAGGTGTTTTTCCGCAAAAGCCACAAGCTTCACCATCTTTATTCAAAAACGGACTTTGACTAGCGCAAGTTCCTGAAAATTTTCCGTCTTTTTTCAACCAAATTTTGATTGCAATTCCTGCTACAGCAAGCGCTAAAAGTCCCATGGTAAGTATCGCTAGTTTCATCTCTTTAGAATTAAAGTGCAAATTTACAAAAGAAAATTCAAATCAAGTTCAAATTCAAGCTCAAATTCCAAATTCCAAAATTAGTCACAGTAGCGGTTTTCGATTGCAAAAAAAATCCGTATCAATCTGCTTCCGCTTTAGCGGACAATTATTCAAAATTAAAATCAGTGAAAATCCGTCAAATCCGTTTTATCCGCGTTCCAAAACTTGAAACTTGAAACTTAAAACTTGAAACCAAAATTAACCATATAAGTCATATAAGTTTTTTAAAGTTTACTTTGATTACGTTGATAAGTTCATATAAGATTTTAAAGATTGTTTAAATTTCTTTAATCTGTGTTCCCAAAAAAATCAAGTACAAATTCAAAAATCAAGCTCAAGGACAAATGTTTTCGCTTCGCTTAAATAAAAACCTATTTCATAGGAGATTCCTAGTAAACTCGGAATGACAAAACCAAGTCTATTCTCTAACTTCTAATTTCTATCTTCTAAAACCATCACCAACTTCCGTCATCAAATAATATTCACTTCCGCTTCAATAGCAACTCCAAATTTTTCTAAAACTGTTTTTTGAATATCTTTTGAAACGGCTTCAATTTCAGCACCAGTTGCATTACCATAATTTACCAAAACTAAAGCTTGGTTTTTATGAATTCCTGCGTCGCCAAAGCGTTTTCCTTTAAATCCTGCTTGTTCAATTAACCAACCTGCTGGCACTTTTACCAATTCTTCCGAAACTTTGTAATGTGGCATTTCAGGAAAGTTTTGCAAGGCTTTTTCGTAAGTTGTTCTTGGAATAATCGGATTTTTGAAGAAACTTCCACTATTTCCTAATTCTTTTGGATCAGGTAATTTACTCTGACGAATGGCAATTACCGCTCGGCTAACTTCTTGAATGGTTGGATTGCTGATGTTTTTCTGTTGCAGTTCCGCTTCAATTGCGCCGTAAGAAGTTTTTAGCTGATGCTTCTTTTTTGTTAGTTGGAACGTTACAGCTGTTATAATGTATTGATTTTTCAATTCTTTTTTGAAAATACTTTCACGGTATTCAAAGGCACATTCAGCATTGGTAAAAACTCGTTTTTCTTGCGTTTTAATAGCAATTGCTTCGCAACTTACCATAGTGTCTTTAATTTCAACACCGTAAGCGCCAATATTTTGAATAGGAGTAGTGCCAACATTCCCCGGAATTAGTGATAAATTTTCTAATCCGCCAAAATTTCTTTCCAAACACCAAAGTACAAATTCATGCCAATTTTCACCAGCTTGAGCTGTAACCCAAACGTAATCTTCAGTTTCTTTGGTAACAGCAATTCCTTTTAAATTTACATGAACAACCGTTTTTTCAATGTCTCTGGTTAACAACATGTTACTACCGCCGCCCAAAATAAAAATGTCTTGCTGTTGTTGTAAAACGGTTTTTAATTCGTCTTCAGAAGTAACAGAAATAAAGGATTTAGCAGTTGCTGAAATACCAAAAGTATTGTAGTTTTTTAAAGAAAAATTGGTTTGAATTTCCATCACAGAATAATTTTTTTCAAATGTAGTATTAAAGTGGGAATTATTAAAATGTTTAATTGAAAGTCAAAATCAAATACAAAAATCAAGTTCAAGAACAAATTCCAAATTCAAAATTCCAAAATCTGAAAATCCGAAAATCTAACTTCTAACTTCAATCTTCTATCTTCTCAATTTATCTTCACAATGGAAATATCGAATAACTTTGATGTGTTGATTTTATTATATTTTCTGTTCTCTCAGCATGTGTATCTGAAATAAAAATTTGTCCAAAAACAGCATCATTCACCATAGCGACAATTTTTTGCACGCGACTTTCGTCTAATTTATCAAAAATGTCATCGAAAAGTAGAATCGGTAATTCGCCACTCTTTTCTTTTATGAATTCAAATTGTGCTAATTTCAGCGCAATTAAAAACGATTTTTGTTGGCCTTGCGAACCAAATTTTTTAATCGGATAACCTTCAATTTCAAAAATCAAATCGTCTTTGTGAATTCCAGCACTGGTATATTGTAAAATTTTATCTTTTTGGAGTTGGTCGTTCAAAAGGGTTGCAAAATCATGTTCCAATAATTGTGATTGGTAGTGAAGCGAAACATTCTCAGCTGCATCTGAAATTAAGGTGTAGTACTTTTGGAAAATGGGTACAAAATTGGATAAAAATTGCTGTCTTTTTTCGAAAATAAGTGTTCCAAGAGGAATTAATTGTTCGTCGTAAATAGCTAAATTGTCTTTATCAAATGTTTGATTAGCAGCAAAATATTTCAAAAGCGCATTACGCTGACTTACTAATTTTTGGTACTGAATCAATTGGTTCAAATACATTTGATCCAACGAACAAATAACACTGTCAATAAAGCTTCTTCGGGTTTCACTACCTTCAATGATGAGGTCACTATCAGATGGCGAAATAATTACCAATGGAATTAATCCAATGTGTTCCGATAGTTTTTCGTAAACTTTGTTATTGCGTTTGATGACTTTTTTTTGCCCTCTTTTTAAACTACAAGCAATTTTTTCTTCTTTGTCATTTTTCTCAAATAGTGCATCAATCAAAAAAAACTCTTCCAAATGTTTGATGTTTTGCGAAGCTAGTGGATTGAAATAACTTTTTCCGTATGCTACATGATAAATGGCATCTAAAATATTGGTTTTTCCAGCTCCGTTTTTCCCAACAAAACAATTTATTTTGCTATCAAAATCAAACGATTGATTGCTAATATTTTTGTAGTTTAGTAATGTTAGGTGCTTTAAAGTCACTTTTTAGGAATGTTTTTTTGCAAAAGTAGTAGTAAAATAAAAAATAACCGTAAAAAGAACTTTTAATTTTGAATAAAAATTATATTTTTGCACCTCTTAATAAATTTAACATAAATGGCAACATATAACAAAAGAGGTTACAAAAGCCCAAAACCAGAAGTTGAAGATTCAATTGATAACGAATTTGATGAAGTTGTAGCATCAGGCGAAAGCACCACAGAAGATGTTTTTAATACTTTAGATCAAACCGCTTCAAGAACTGAAGAATGGGTAGCTAAAAACCAAAAAGTTATTTTAGGAATTGTTGGAGCTATTGCATTTGCTACTGTAGGTTATTTAATGTACAATAAGTTTATTGTAGAGCCTAAAGAGGAAGAAGCAATGTCTATTATGTTCCAATCGCAAGAGTTTTTTAACGATGCTATTTCTAATCCAGTTACTGCTGATTCTTTATTTAAATTAGCATTGAATGGTGCTGAAGGGAAATTAGGTTTTGTTGGAATTGCTGATGAGTTTTCTGGAACTAAAACAGGAAATTTAGCTAACTATTATGCAGGAATGTCATTTATGCATTTGAGTGATTTTAAAAATGCTGAAACTCATTTGTTGAAATTCAAATCTAGTGATGCGGTAATTGGAGCTACAGCTTTAGGAGCTTTAGGTGATGCTTATTCTGAGTTAAACAAAGTAGATGATGCTATTTCAAATTACAAAAAAGCAGCAGCTAAAAATGATAATATTTATACTTCTCCAAGATTTTTATTCAAAGCGGCTCAATTGGCGTTATTGAACAATAAAAAAGAAGAAGCTAATAAATTATTTGTAGAAATCAAAGAAAAATACGAAACTTCAAGAGAAGCAGCAAATATTGATGCTTACATCTTGATGACCGAATAATATGGCTACAGAAAATAAAAATTTATCACAATACGATAAAAACACAATCCCAAATGCGAAAGATTTTCGGTTTGGGATTGTTGTTTCAGAATGGAACGAACAAGTTACAGAAGGATTGTACAACGGCGCTGTTCAAGCGTTGACCGATTGTGGTGCTTTACAAGAAAACATCATTAGATGGAATGTGCCAGGAAGTTTTGAATTGATTTTTGGTGCCAAACAAATGCACGAAAAATTAGAATTAGATTGCATAATCGTTATTGGTTGTGTAATCAAAGGCGAAACGATGCATTTCGAGTTTGTTTGTGAAGGCGTTACGCAAGGCATGAAAGATTTGAATTTAATGTATGATATTCCAACGATTTTCTGTGTGTTAACAGATAACAATATGCAACAATCTATAGATAGAAGTGGTGGAAAACATGGAAATAAAGGTGTTGAAGCAGCTATTGCAGCTATCAAAATGGTTGATTTGAATAGAAAAGGATAATTCAAACTGTTGAAAACTATACCGAAATCCCGATGTTAGTCGGGATTTTTTGTTAACAAAAAATTGTAGTATAAAAGTTTAAAAATCCTTAATTTTGAATATTCTTCAAAAGATTTAAATAGAATTAATTTGCTTTCAAAAACTAAAAATAGAACCTTTACGTATCAACCTCGTTTTTCAACAAAAACTAAAACTGCTATTTCTTCAACTGATGATACGTTTGTATCTAGTTGGACAAAAGAGCAGAAAAAAAGCAGAAAATCGAGAACCACTATATCAATAAAAGTCTTATTGCTATTATTGGTATTATTGTTGATTGGAATTTATTATTTAGAAACTTTTATTATTGAATAAATCACAGCGCAATGGGACTTTTAGGAAAGAGAAAAAATAAAAAATTCAGTTACCAACCTCGTTTTTACGAAGGTGAAGGGAGTCCTTATGAAATGAAACATAAGTTTGATGAATTTCGTGTAACTGTTGGTTCAGATAGTGGTTTGAAAACAAAATTTTTTAAAGCTTTAGGTGATTTTAGAACAAATCAAAATAAAGAAGCTAATAGAAGAGTATTGATAATTGTTGGTATTTTGTTGCTCATTTTTCTCTTTATCATCGATTTTGATTTTTCAATTTTTAAAAGAAAATAATGGCAACTAGTATCATTCAACTGTTACCGGATCACGTGGCAAACCAAATTGCTGCAGGAGAAGTCGTGCAACGACCTGCTTCTGTGGTAAAAGAGCTTATGGAAAATGCCATCGATGCCAAAGCTACCGATATCAAATTAATCGTTAAAGACGCTGGTAAGACCTTAATTCAGGTTATCGATAACGGACAAGGAATGAGTGTTACTGATGCACGTTTGTGTTTTGAGCGTCACGCTACTTCAAAAATTCGTCACGCAGAAGATTTATTCGATTTGCATACCAAAGGTTTTCGTGGAGAAGCATTAGCATCAATTGCTGCTATTGCTCACGTAGAACTAAAAACCAAACAAGATCAAGAAGAATTAGGTACACACATCATCATCGAAGGAAGTAAATTTGTAACGCAAGATGTTGCAGTTTTGCCTAAAGGAACTTCTTTTTTGGTCAAAAATCTATTTTTTAATATTCCAGCGCGTCGCAATTTCCTGAAATCGGATACCGTTGAAATGCGTCATATTTTTGATGAATTCCAACGCATTGCTTTAGCGCATCCCAATATTTATTTTACGCTAATTCACAACGGAAGCGAAGTTTTTAATTTACCATCGAGCAATTATCGTCAAAGAATAGTTAATGTTTTTGGTGGTAAAACCAATGAAAAGTTAGTTCCAATCAGTGAAGAGACTGAAATTATCCAAATTAGCGGATTTATTGGTAAACCCGAATTTGCTAAGAAGAGTAGAAGCGAACAATTTTTCTTCGTAAACGACCGATTCATCAAAAACGGTTATTTGCATCATGCAATTATGAGTGCTTATGATGGTTTATTGCGAGAAGGCAACCAACCTAGTTATTTCTTGTATTTAACCGTTCCGCCACATACGATCGATATCAACATTCATCCCACAAAAACGGAAGTTAAATTTGACGATGAACAAGCGCTTTACGCCATTTTAAGAGCGGCAGTAAAACATAGTTTAGGACAGTTCAACGTAGCGCCAGTGCTAGATTTTGAACGCGATGCTACTTTGGACACACCTTACGATTACAAAGACAAAGAAATTGGTTCGCCCTTAATTCAAGTGGATGCTAATTTTAATCCTTTTGCAACGGAAACACCAGTTAAGAAAGCGTCTTTTAAAACGTATTCGGATGGTTTTAGTAAACGAGAAAATTCGGCAAGTTGGGAAAGTTTGTATGTCGATTTACGTCAAGATACGGAAGAAGTGGCTTCTATTTCTTTCGAAAGTGAGCCAGTTACTAGTAAACTTTTTGATGATTCAGCCAATGAAAATACGTTTTCAAGAACCTATCAAATTCACAAGAAATACATCGTAAGTTCTATAAAATCAGGAATGTTAGTAATTGACCAAAACAAAGCGCACCAACGCATTTTGTACGAACAATTTCTTACGAATATTACGGTACAACAAGCGTCGAGTCAACAATTGTTATTTCCTTTGGAATTGTATTTTTCTCATGAAGAAATGGCATTCGTAAAAGAATTGCAACCTTCGTTAGAAAGCACTGGATTTGTTTTTGGTACCAATGGAAATGACAACATCCAAATCTCAGGAATTCCCATTCATATTCAAGAAAGTGAAGTTGGGATAGTTTTTGAAGAATTAATTGCCCAATTACAAAACGAGTTACCCGAGAATAATTTTTCCTTATTTGATGGTGTTGCCAAATCTATGGCCAAAAGTATAGCTGTAAAAACAGGAACGTATTTGACCGAATTGGAACAAGAAAATTTGGTAAACAGTTTGTTTGCTTGTAAAGAACCCAATGTTTCCCCTTTTAATAAACCTACTTTCATCACGATTAGTGTGGAAGACATAGATAAAAAATTCACGATATGATGCCAATGACAGACATGGTTAAGCACTTGCTAATCATTAATATAATATTTTTTGTAGGAAGCTTTTTAGTGCCAGAAGCAACAGAAATTCTGGCGTTGCATTACTTTGAAAGTGATAAATTCCGTCTTTGGCAACCGATTACGCATATGTTTATGCATGGCGGATTGATGCATATTTTCTTTAATATGTTTGCATTAGTTTCCTTTGGAAGCGCTTTGGAACATTTTTGGGGCGGTAAAAAGTTTTTATTTTTCTACTTTTCTTGTGGAATTGGTGCTGCTTTGGTGCATTCAGCAGTTAATTATTACGGATATCATCAAGGATTGGATTTTTTAGTTTCGGAAGGAATTAATAAATCAGAAATTGTTTCCTTATTGGCACAAGAAAAATTTGATACACGTTGGCAAGAAATGATGAATCCAAGTGATTTTACTCAAATGATTCAATCCTACATCGGAAAAGCCGTTGGCGCATCAGGAGCCGTTTACGGATTATTAGTAGCGTTTGCATTTATGTTCCCAAATGCAGAATTAGCATTAATGTTTATTCCAATTCCAATTAAGGCGAAATATTTTGTCCCAGGTTTATTGCTAATCGATTTGTATTTAGGATTAAACGGCGGTTCTCTTTTTGGCGGAGGAACAGGAATTGCACATTTTGCTCACTTAGGCGGTGCTTTATTTGGATTTATCATGATGTGGTATTGGAAGAAAAACCAGTTTGATAATAATAGGTGGGATAGGTAGTAGGTGATGGGTGATAGGTGATGGGTTTTAGTAGATAGAGATTAGAAGTTAGAGAATAGACTTGATTTGGATTTTTTCTTCTACTTTGTCTTTCCGAGTTTACGAGGAATCTCCTATGAAGTAGGCAAAACATTTGAGCGAAGCGAAAACAATTGTCCTTGAGTTTGATTTTTGAATTTGATTTTGATTTTTTTTGGGAACACAGATAGAGAAATTGAAATAATCTTTGAATCTCTGATGACCACTTTGTCACCCTGAGCGGAGTCGAAGGCTTATGGAAGATTTATTACACAAAGTTTCACAGAGTTTTTGTTGAAGTTTGCACTTGATTTTTGAATTTGCACTTGATTTTTGAACTATGAATTTTATAAACGATTTAAAACTACAATACAAAACTGGAGGAATAGTACAAAAACTAATCTTCTGGAATGTGGGTATTTTTATTTTATCCTTGGTGTTTTTTTATCAGTTTACAAAAGGATATTTTGCATTACCGAATTGGTTAGCGTTACATTCTAATCTTTCTGTTTTTAGTCAAAACCCATGGACACTTTTTACGTATGTGTTTTTGCATAGTGGGTTTTTACATTTGTTATTCAATATGATTGTTTTGAACTTTTCCGGACGTTTGTTTACAACCTATTTCACAGGGCGACAATTATTTGGTCTCTTTATTTTAGGTGGAATTTTCTCTGGAATTGTGTACTTACTGTCGTATTTTTTGTTGGGAATGTCGTCACAGTTAGTTGGAGCTAGCGGAGCTATTATGGCGGTTTTGATTGCAACAGCCACTTATGCACCAAATATGAGTTTGCGAATTCCACTGATTGGAATAGTAAAGTTGTGGCATGTTGCGGCAGTAATTTTAGCTATTGATTTGATTCAATTACCAATACAAAATACGGGCGGACATATTGCGCATTTGGGCGGAGCAATTTTTGGTTATCTTTACATTAAATTGTTGCAACAAGGAACCGATTTATCAAAAGGAATTTCAAAATTGCAAGATGTTGTTGAAAACTGGTCCAAACCCAAACCAAAACACAGTTTCAAAAAAGTACATCGCAATACGAATCCAACCAAAAGTTCATTTTCTAATACAGAAAAAGACATGCATCAAAAGAAAATTGATGCTATTTTAGATAAAATCAGTCAATCGGGTTACGATAGTTTGACCAAAGAAGAAAAACAATATTTATTCAAAGCAGGAAAGTAAATGCAACAAGAATCATGGATTAGTAAAATTGCGTTCTTTTTTAATAAAGTCTTGGCTTTACTGACTATTCTTGCTTATATTTTGCCGTTTTTGGCACCCAAATTATTTCCATTTTTGAGTGTTTTAACGCTTTTGATGCCGCTTTTCATCATTTTAAACTTCATCTTTTTTATGATTTGGGTTTTACAATTGAAGAAAAAAGCGTTTTTATCGGCGGTTGTCTTATTAATTGGCTTTACTTTTATTAGTAAGTTTTATAAATTTTCTGAAACTAACTTACCCGAATCTTCACACGAATTCAAACTAATGAGTTTCAATGTACGTTTGTTCAATTTGTACGAATGGCTTCCAGAAAAAAATATTCCCGAACAAATTACCGATGTTATTCAAGATTATAATCCGGATATTTTATGTTTGCAAGAATATTCGCCAAATGATGCCGTTCGTCTACGGAATTTTCCATATAAACACATCGTTTTACACGGCAATCGCAACAAATACGGACAAGCGATTTATTCCAAATTTGAGATTGTAAATACGGGTGAAATCACGTTTCCCAATTCGAGTAATAATGTAATTTTTGCGGATATTGTGAACCAAAAAGACACCGTTCGAGTGTATAGTATGCATTTGCAATCGATTAAAATTAGCACGGATATTCACGAACGTTTAGATGAAAATAAGTCAAAATTCATTTTCAAAAGGATTAGCAATGCTTTTAAAGAACAACAATTGCAATCTGAACTAATGAAAGCACATTATGATTCATGTAGGTATGCAAAAATTGTTTGTGGCGATATGAATAACAGTGCGTTTTCTTACGTATATCGCAACATCAAAGACAACATGAATGATACTTTTGAAGAAGCTGGAACAGGTTTTGGTAAATCCTATAACTTCAAATTTTATCCAGCGCGAATTGATTATATTTTCGTAAACGATAATATTAAAGTAAAAGATTTCCGAACCAATGATCAAGTTAAGTTAAGCGATCATTTCCCATTAATGACACGTTTGGAATTCAAAAGAGACTAAAGCTGTTGCGCTTTTAAGTAGGAAACCGCGTGTCTTCCTTCGTTAAATAAAACGTCCAAAACACTTAAATTAGGTAAAAATCCGTGTTTTTCTTCAAAAACTTGGGTGTAAGGTTCGTTTACGAAAGTATCTTTTTTTCCGTTTACCAATGGTCTGAAATCGGTTTTATTGGGAACTTCATGAAAATATTCCGTTGTTTTTTCAAAAGGCAATTGCACACCTAAAGCCGAATTAACAAGTTCGAAAATTTCAAAGTTTAAGTCCATTAAAAATTCGTGTTTCTTTTCAAATATTGGACGAAAATCATCTTCAAAATATTCAAAAAAAGGCGAAGTACGATAAGCAGCTTCTAACGATTTGAAGTGATTTTTTTGCCAACCAAAATCGTTTTCAATACGAACATCTTTATATTTTTGATGTGCTTCGTTACTGTGTTTTATTGGAATGTTAAGTAACTGAACACCGTTTGGACTATAAATGTACATTCGGTTTCTATTGGTTTGTTTTTGGAAATTATCTTCCACTTCAAAAGTAATAGATGAAGCTTGCAATAGAGCCACATAGTGACTAATTGAAGGAAAATAAGTAGGATATAAAAGAATTTCCATTTACAATTATAGGTCGTTAAGTTCTTTCTCTTTTTTCTTTTTCTTCCAAAAATAATCGCCTACAAAGTAAATTCCCAATAAAATAAGGAAATATTTGAAATAGGATTGCGGTTCGCCATCACCAGAAACAGTTGTAAACAAACGACTTCCTCTGATTTTCCAGTTTTTAATTCCATCGTTGATTCCATCAATACTCATCCAAATGAAAATAGGTTTTCCTACAATGTGATCATCAGGAACAAATCCCCAATAACGCGAATCTTCCGAATTGTGACGGTTGTCACCCATCATCCAATAGTAATTTTGCTTGAACGTATAAGAATTGGTTTCTTGACCGTTAATTTTAATTACATCACCAGAAACTTCTAACTTATTTTTTTCATATTCCGTTATAACCATTTTATAAAACGGTAAGGTTTCTTTGTTTAAAGTAACCGTTTTTCCAGCTTCTGGAATGTAAATTGGACCTAAATTATCAACGTTCCAAGCTTTTGTATGTGGAAAAATAGCTCTCTCGATTTCTTGCGAAACATTTCTTTGTACTAAAGTAATTCCAGGAACATTTTTCAAACGCTCAGCTCCAGCATTTGTTAATGCTCTGAATAAAATGGTATCAGGCGCAATTTGATAAGCACCATCCGTAATATTCAAATCAGCAATTAAATATTCAAAATTGATTGGAGTTTTGCCGTCAATCGCAACTTTATACGAATATTGCACTTTTTGGCGATCTTCCATTTTCAAAATGGCGTTATTGTTGTAAACAATTCCGTCAACAATTTTGATGGAATCACCAGCAATTCCCACGCAACGTTTTACATAGTTTGATTTTTTATCGATTGGTTTCCTTATTCCAACACTCGTTCTATCTCCAAAAAAACGAACCGTATCCGTTGGCCAGTTGAAAACTACAATATCATTACGCTCGATTTTTTGGTAACCCGGCAAACGGAAATAAGGCAATTGCGGAAATTTGGTATATGATTTTGTTTTTACAAGTGGTAATGTATCATGAACCATTGGTGCAGCAACCGTTGTCATTGGTGTTCTTGCTCCATAATTAAATTTACTAACGAATAAGAAATCGCCCACCAATAATGATTTCTCCAAAGAGGAAGTTGGAATCGTATACGGTTGAATAAAATACGTGTGAACAAAAGTCGCCACTACAATAGCAAATGCTAACGAACCTACAGTGTCCATAGTTTTGTTTGGTGCTTGCAAATCACGATTCGCATGATAAGTCACTTCTTGTGTGTAATTCACATAAGCGATGTACAAACCAAAAGTTAGCACGCCCAAAACCATATCAACAGTTGATTTTTTACCAAATGTTCGTAACGTTTCAATCCAGATTATTGGAAAAATGAACAAGTTGATAATGGGAATGAAAAGCAATAAAACCCACCATTTTGGTCGGTTGATGATTTGCATTAAAACAATGCCGTTATAAATTGGAATAAAAGCTCCCCAAGGTTTTCTACCTGCAGCAATATATAATTTCCAAGTTCCGATTCCATGAATCAATTGAACTAGTAAGATGAAAAGTAACCAAGATGATAATTCCATTTTCTTTTATGTTTTTGGTTTGTTGTTTATTGTTGATAGTTGGCAACCACGAACAATAAACTATAAACAATTAATTAAATTCCTAAGACGTCTTTCATTGAAAAAACACCTTTTTTCCCTACCAACCATTCTGCGGCTACAACTGCTCCTAAAGCAAAACCTTCACGACTATGTGCCGTGTGTTTGATTTCGATTTGGTCTACAGTGCTGTCGTAAAAAATGCTGTGTGTTCCAGGTACGTTTTCTATTCTTTTGGCTTCAATTTGTATTTCGTTTGCCTTTGGACTTTCTAATGTCCATTGGGTATAATTCGTATTTTTTATGATGCCTTCTGCTAATGTGATTGCGGTTCCGCTTGGAGCATCTAACTTTTGTGTATGATGAATTTCTTCCATGGAAACTTGGTATTGTTTCAAGTTTGCCATCATTTTAGCTAAATAGTCATTCAATTCAAAAAATACATTCACGCCCAAACTAAAATTGGAAGCATAAATGAAACTTCCGTTATTTTTTTGGCATAAATCCACCATGTTTTGGTAATCAACTAACCAACCTGTTGTTCCAGAAATCACTGGAATTCCATTTTCTAAACAAGTGGAAATGTTAGTTACCGCACTATCGGGTATACTGAAATCAATAGCAACATCGGCATTTTCTAATCCGTCAAACGTATTGTTTTGATCTTTTTTTAGCACAATTTCATGTCCGCGGTCAAGAGCAATTTGCTCAATAACTTTTCCCATTTTTCCGTATCCTAAAAGTGCAATTTTCATGTGTTATTAGTATGGCTAATGTTAGTATTGTTAGCTAAAGAGTTGTTAAAATTCGTATGAGAGTCGCAACCCAGTATTGAATTTATTTTCAATTGGATTGTGATGAATGTCTGGACTAATAGATAAATTTTCATTCACGTTGAACTGCAATAAATGCGCATCAACATTAGCATCAATAATATTCAAAATATAAATTCCAGCGGTAATTAAGGCTGATAAATCTCTGTTTCTTTGGTGAAATTGTTGCGCTCGAATCAATCGGTCGTTATCAACATCACCGTAAATAGGATGATTTGGATCGGAGGTTCCGTCTAGGCGTCTTTTGTATTCGTCTCTAAATTCATGGTATTTTTTTTGATTCCATGTATAGTAGTATACACCAGCTCCTAAACCAGCATATACTAAAGGTATTTTCCAATACTTTTTGTTGTACGCTTGTCCTAATCCTGGTAAAATAGCAGAATAAAAAGCGGCTTTTGCAGGCGCATTCGGGTTGATGAAAGCTCTAAGTGTATCTTTTGTAACAATTGAAAGTTCTTCTTGTGCATTACTAGAAAAACTTAGCAAAAAACAACAAACGATTAGTATGTAATGAAGTTTTTTCACTACGAATTTATTAGTTTTAAAATACGATTGAAATCTTCTTCCGAATGAAATGGAATGGTGATTTTTCCTTTTCCATTTCCAGCAACTTTTACATCCACTTTTGTTCCGAAATAGTTAGCAAATGCTTTCTTTTCGTCGTCTTTGATTTCGAAGTTGTTTCCTTTTGGTTTGGCTGCTTTTGGTTTTAAACTGTCTTGGTAGTTTTTTACCAAAGCTTCTGTTTCTCTAACCGAAAGATTTTGGGTAACCACTTTATGATAAATATCACTTTGAACATCTTGGTTGTCAATATTAATCAAAGCTCTACCGTGACCCATTGAAATAAATCCGTCACGCATTCCTGTTTGAATGATTGGATCTAATTTCAACAAACGCAAATAGTTGGTAATCGTAGAACGTTTTTTTCCTACGCGCTCACTCAATTCTTCTTGCGTAAGTTTAATTTCGTCAATTAATCTTTGGTACGAAATAGCCACCTCAATAGGATCTAAATCATGACGTTGGATATTTTCTACCAACGCCATAACCAATGATTCATTATCATTAGCTAATCGGATATAAGCTGGAATAGTTTTCATTCCAATTAATTTTGAAGCGCGCAAACGACGTTCTCCAGAAATCAATTGGTATTTATTGAAATCTAATTTTCTAACAGTAATAGGTTGAATTACACCCAATTCCTTAATCGAAGTGGCTAATTCTTGTAAAGTTTCTTCGTTGAAATTGGTTCTAGGTTGAAACGGGTTAATTTCAATAGCCTCAATATCTAATTCGATAATACTTCCAACAACTTTATCTGCATTTTTATCCTCTACCGATTTGATATCGTTATCTGGATCTTTTAATAAAGCTGATAATCCTCGTCCTAAGGCTTGTTTTTTTACCGCTTTTGTCATCTTTTCCTATTATTGGTTTTTCTTAATAATTTCTTCTGCCAAACTTAAGTAATTGGTAGCACCTTTACTTGTTGCGTCATAATTGATGATACTTTCACCAAAACTTGGCGCTTCACTCAATTTGATATTTCTTTGGATAATCGTTTCAAAAACCATGTTATTGAAGTGTTTTTGAACTTCTTCCACCACTTGGTTCGACAAACGCAAACGCGAATCGTACATGGTTAACAACAATCCTTCAATATCTAAATTTGGATTGTGGATTTTTTGCACACTTTTTATAGTATTCAATAATTTTCCTAAACCTTCCAATGCAAAATACTCGCACTGAATAGGAATCACTACGCTATCAGCTGCTGTTAAGGCATTCAATGTTAATAATCCTAATGATGGCGCGCAATCAATTATGATATAATCGTATTTGTCTTTGATGCTTTCCAATGCTTGTTTGAGCATGTATTCGCGATTTTCTTTATCAACAAGCTCAATTTCAATCGCAACTAAATCAATATGCGATGGAATTACCCAAACATTAGGCGCTGAACACGGAATAGTGGCTTCTTCTGGAGTATTGCTGTGTTCAAGAATTTGGTAGGTTCCAATTTCCACACTTTCTACATCAATTCCTAAACCCGAACTAGCATTCGCCTGCGGATCTGCATCGATAAGCAATACTTTTTTTTCTAAAACACCAAGAGAAGCAGCCAAGTTAACCGAAGTGGTTGTTTTTCCTACGCCACCTTTTTGATTGGCAATTGCAATGATTTTACCCATTTGATAAATAAAAATTTTAAGTGGTAAAAATACAATTATTTATGGTTTTTTCAAGGTAAAATTGTTAACAATGCTTTAAAGTTGTATTTGGTTGATTTGAAAGGGTTTTTTGGTTTTGGATTATTTGTTTCAAGTTTGAAGTTCGAAGTTGATTTTTGCTCTTGCACTTGTTCTTGAAAAGTTATAGCACAAAGTCACACAAAGTTTTACACAGAGTTTCACGGAGTTTTTTTGATTTAGATTATGCTGAGAGAGTTTCGCAGAGCGTTTCACTTGATTGGCAAGTGGACGAAGCGCGTTTTACCGCAGATTCGCAGATTTTTAATTAGAAGATAAAGATTAAATTTTGAGTTAAAAAAATAAAAATCTTCGTGAGACTTTGTGTAAAACTTCGCGAAACTTTGTGTCACAATAACCCTAAATTCGATTCAATTTTTCCGCGGCTAATTCCAAAGTTTCATCGGTTTTAGCGAAGCAGAATCGCAAGCGTTTGTAATCGGTTTTGTTTTCGTAGAAGACCGAAATTGGAATAGCAGCCACACCGTGTTTTGTGATTAATTCTTTGGCAAAATCCACATCGTTTTGTTTCGAAATGGTGCTGTAATCTACCACTTGAAAATACGTGCCTTCGCAAGGTAAAAGTTGGAGTTTACTGTTTTGCAACAAACTACTGAAATATTCTTTTTTTCTTTGGTACATCGCTTTTACTTCTTCCAAATTTACAATGTCCAAATAAGCTGCAATACTATTTTGCGCAACACTATTCACACTGAAAACCAAAAATTGATGCACTTTTTTAATTTCGTTGAGTAGGTTTTCTGGAGCAATTAAATAACCCATTTTCCAACCCGTAATGTGTAACGATTTTCCAAATGAAGAAACTACAACCGTTTTGTGAACTAATTTTTCGCGACTGTTGCAAGAAATATGCGGTTGTGCAAACGAAATGTATTCATAAACTTCATCGCTAAGCAAGATAATTTGTGGATGCTTGTCCAAAATGGTTTCCAAAGCTTCAAAATCTTGTTCGTTCCAAATTTTTCCTGTTGGATTATGCGGATTATTGATAATTAACATTTTGGTTTTGGAAGAAATAGCAGCTTCAATTTGGTTGAAATTGGGCGTGTAATCAGGGTTTAATGCTACATGAACAGCTTTTCCTCCAGCCATTAGTATTGAAGGTTCGTAACTGTCGTAACACGGATCAAGTACAATGACTTCATCACCCGTTTGAATCCATGCGTTAATTGCGGTATAAATACCTTGTGTGGCACCAGCAGTGATTAAAATTTCTGTATTGGGATTTACTTTTCTGCCGTATTGCTTTTGGGTTTGTTGGGCAATTTTTTCCAAAAGTATTGGCAAACCAGCCATTGGCGTGTACTGATGCACATTTTCATGAAGCAACTGCTTTACAGAATCCAACAAACGACAATCAACAGGAAAATTCGGAAATCCTTGCGATAAATTAATGGCTCCGTGCTCGTTCGCTAATTGCGACATTACGGAAAATATGCTAGTAGTTATGTTTGGTAGTTTTGACATGATATAATTTAGTGAAAACGAAAAAGCTTATTAAATTTATTCCCGATTTATTCGATTTTTATTCAGTTTTGAAACAATAATTTTACGATTTTCATCTGTTAGAGTAACCATTTTTCTTAATGTTGCGCCAATTTTTTTGTCGGTAATTATTGTAATGGATTCTTTGTTTTTCATACTTAAATACAAATTTAGTCATTTTGAAATACCTTTACTTCATTTCCCTATTGATAAAATTTAACCACATAGAAACATAGGTAAAAAGGCAGTTATAGCCAATTAATTGTTACATATAGCTATGATTCCTATTGCAAAGTGAAACGACTTTTAAAGTCTACGAATGTCTATATTTCTATGTGGTTTAAAACTTAAAAAAGCAAATTCTATTTTAAAGTTTATTATTTTCAAAAATATAAAAAATATACACGCTCTAATTTCTTTAAATTACTTTATTTTGTGATTTAATTCTAAGATTTTGAAAGTAATTATCTTAACCCCAATGGAAATTGAGCGAGAAAAAGTACTAAACGCTTTAGCTCGAATTCCGAATTTGAATCATACGTACGAAGTAATCGTTTCTGGAATTGGTCGTGAAAGTACGGCTAAGGCGATGATGCAAATGCCACCACACGATATTTGTGTGTTAATGGGTTTTGCTGCTGTGGTAGGAAAAGAAGCCCATTTACCCGATTATTTGCATTTAGGAAAACCTATCGAAATTACCAATGCTTCGCTATACGGTTACGAAGGCGGCTTGTTTGAAAACGGAAAACCCATCATTACCGAAAAGCCAAAATTAAATTTACCTTGTTTGTCTTCCTTAACTTCCGACAAGTTTGTAAGAACAACCGATTTAGCCGAAAAAACGGTTGTAAATATGGAAGATTACACCTTTAAATTTTTGAAAAAACCACAAGATTTTATCGTGCGCATCATCTCCGATTTTTTACCTCACGAAACCGAAATTGACTTTTTTGAAGAAGTGAAAAGTATTGATTTTTTGGAAGGTGTGATGGCGGTGGAAGGTGTGAAGTAAATTCTAATTTTATTTTTGTAGACAATACTCCGTTGTTTAGTAGTCTTCATTTTTTAAACTTTGAGGCTATGAATATTAAGCAGAAATTTGGTCTCAAAGTAAAAGAATTGCGAAAAGCAAAAAATTTGTCGCAAGAAAGATTAGCTAATTTAGCTGAAATTGACAGAACATATTTGCCTACAATAGAAAAAGGAGAAAGAAATGTTTCCATTGAAGTAGTTGAAAAATTAGCCAAAGCTCTTGATGTAAAAATTAAAGATTTATTCGATGAATAGGTCGTACTACTCAAATTCTATTGAAGGATTTATCAAAGAGGATGTTAATTCAATTTACGGAAAAATTTCTGGAAATTACGATTTGAATAAGTTGACTATTCAGCAATCAAATGCGTGGAAAAAGCAAATTGAAATTTTAAAACAATCTATTTCTACATTTAGTGGAAAGATTTATTTTGAGTTTACAATCCCAAGAATGGGAAAAAGAGTTGATAATATACTAATTATTGATAATTGTATTTTTGTTTTAGAATTTAAAATTGGTTCTGATATTTATGATAAATCAGCTAAAGAACAAGCTTTTGATTATGGATTAGACTTGAATAATTTTCATGAAGGAAGTCATAATAAAAATTTAATTCCAATTTTAATTGCCGATAAAGCTCCTTCAGTTATAAATACATATTCAAAAAGTTTGGATTGCTTGTATCAGACTATTTTTGCAAATTCTTCTAATCTTAAGGATATAATTAATAACACTTTACAAAATTTGAAATCTTTTGAGAAGATAGATATAAAGTTTTGGGAAGAATCTATTTACAAGCCAACTCCAACAATTATTGAAGCTGCTACGGCTCTATATAAAAAACATAATGTTTCAGAAATTTCCAGAAGTGATTCTGGTGCTGAAAATTTATCAGTAACTTCAAATTGTATTTCAGAAATAATTGATTTTTCAAAAAGGAATAATAAAAAATCGATTTGTTTCATTACAGGAGTTCCAGGAGCAGGAAAAACATTAGCAGGTTTAAATATCGCGAATATTCGTTCAAATTATATAGAGGAAGAACATGCTGTTTTTCTATCAGGAAATGGACCATTGGTTGATGTTCTAAGAGAAGCTTTGGCAAGAGACAAAGTGAAAACTTCGAAGGAAAATGGAGAATATTTATCAAAAGATAATGCTAAATCTCAAGTTAAATCATTTATACAAAATATCCATCATTTTAGAGATGCATCTTTAAGAGACGACAAAGCGCCAATTGAAAAAGTAACAATATTCGATGAAGCTCAAAGAGCTTGGACAAAGGAACAAGCATCGAGTTTTATGAAAAGAAATAAAGGGAATTCAGAGTTTAATAAATCTGAACCTGAGTTTTTAATTGAAGTTATGGACAGGCATAAAGATTGGTGTACAATTGTCTGTTTGATTGGAGGAGGACAAGAAATAAATACTGGTGAAGCTGGTTTAGAAGAATGGATAAGACCTTTTGAAGATAAATTCAAAGATTGGGATATTTATTATTCATCAAAAATAATAGAAGATGATAATTATATAAAGGACAATAATGCCTTGGAAATTTTAAAAAGTAAATGTGCGGTAAGAAAAGATGAACTTCATTTATCTGTTTCCTTGCGTTCATTTAGAAGCGCTCAATTATCAAGTTTTATTCAAGAAATTATAAATAATGATATTATAAAGGCAAATAATATTTATCAAGAGTTTATTAAAAAAGAGTATCCAATTAGAATAACTCGAGATTTAGAAAAAGCAAAAAACTGGCTCAAAAAACAAGCAAAAGGGACAGAAAGAACAGGAATTATTGCGTCGTCAGGAGCTATTCGATTAAGACCTTTTGGATTAAATGTAAAAGCTAAAATTGATGCGCCAATTTGGTTTTTAAATGAGAAGGAAGATATTCGTTCATCATACTTCTTGGAAGAAGTTGCGACAGAATTTGATATTCAAGGATTAGAATTAGATTGGACTTGTGTTGCTTGGGATGGTGATTTGTTTTATAATAATAATCAATGGAATTATAAAAAATTTACAGGAACAACTTGGAAGAATTGTAGTAATACTGAAAGAATAAAATATTTGATTAATTCTTATAGGGTTTTATTAACAAGAGCAAGGCAAGGCATGATTATTTATATTCCGAACGGGAATAATGAAGATTCAACAAGGCCGGACTTTATGTATGATGGTACATTTGATTTTTTTATTAAAATCGGAATTAAAGAAATTTAGATAAAAAACACCAACATTTCTGCTGGTGTTTTATACGGTATTAAACCTGACAGGTTTCAAAAACCTGTCAGGTTTAAATCGTTAACATAAATTAAATTCCCAATAAATTTTCAATTGCGAAATAGTTTCCTTTTTCTTGATGTACATATTTGAAATTTTCTAAATCTCCAAAACATGCAATAACTTCTGTTCTCTTAATTTTCGTTGGTTTATCAGATAAACAAGAAATGTAAGAACTCCAAGGATATTCTATTGGGTGTGAACAAATTTTGTGATGAACAGGATTATTGTGTATGTAAGCAATTACGTTTTGTAAATAGTTGTCAAAGTTAACTTGTTTCCTCCTAAATGGCCTTTCAAACAAGGCACCATGTCGGTTATATTTCTTATTGAAAGCTTTTGTATAGGCATTGAAAAGATTTGAAAAAGATTGTGAAGGAGTAATTTTCTTTTCTAAATTAGTTTCAGAAGTTTCTTTTATTCGTACTATAAAATGGAAATGATTTTTCATTAAACACCATGCAAAAGTTTCTGCAATTGGTTCAATGTGTAATTCGAAAAGTTTAAGGAAATGTTCGTAGTTGTCTTTTTCTTTAAATAACGTTGTACTATTTATTCCACGATTGTAAATGTGGTAATAGTTACCATGTTGTAAGGCTTGTATCATGATTGTTTGGCGTTTATATAATTACAAATGTATGTAAAAATATTATTTTGCCAAAAGAAAACCTGACAGGTTTCAAAAACCTGTCAGGTTTAAATTATACTAGATGAACAACTTTACTCCTCCAATAAAACCTCTAAAATCGTAATCGCTGCATCACTAATTTTAGTTCCAGGACCAAAAACCGCTACAGCTCCAGCGTCGAATAAGAATTGGTAGTCTTGTGCAGGAATTACACCGCCAACAATTACCATAATGTCTTCTCTTCCGTATTTTTTTAGTTCTTCAATGACTTGTGGTACTAAGGTTTTGTGTCCCGCCGCTAAAGAAGAAACGCCTAAAATGTGTACGTCGTTTTCAACCGCTTGTTTGGCTGCTTCTTGTGGCGTTTGGAATAACGGACCAATGTCTACGTCAAAACCTACATCGGCATAACCTGTAGCTACTACTTTTGCTCCACGATCGTGACCGTCTTGTCCCATTTTCGCAATCATAATACGAGGACGACGACCTTCTTTCTTCGCGAAAGCGTCGGCTAATTGTTTTGCTTTTTCAAAACTTTCGTCGTTTTTAATTTCTTTACTATACACGCCGCTAAAACTTCTAATTTGTGCTTTATATCTTCCAAAAACTACTTCTAAAGCATCACTAATTTCGCCTAATGTAGCTCTGTTTCGTGCTGCTTCTACTGCTAAAGATAGTAAATTTTCACCACCATTTTTAGCGCTTTCTGTTAATTTTGCTAAACATTCGGCAACTTTAGTGTTGTCACGAGTCGCTTTAATTTGTTCTAAACGTTCAATTTGTTGTTTGCGCACCATTTGGTTGTCTACATCCAAAATATGTAACGGATCTTCTTTTTCCAAACGGTATTTATTCACCCCAACAATAATATCTTGACTGCTATCGATACGCGCTTGTTTACGCGCAGCAGCTTCTTCAATTCTTAGTTTTGGAATTCCAGCTTCAATGGCTTTGGTCATGCCACCTAATTCTTCTACTTCTTCAATTAATGCCCAAGCTTTTTCAGCAATTTCAGCCGTTAAACTTTCTACATAATAACTTCCTGCCCAAGGATCCACCGTTTTACAAATTTTGGTTTCTTCTTGTAAAAAGATTTGGGTATTACGAGCAATTCGTGCTGAGAAATCAGTTGGTAAAGCAATGGCTTCATCTAATGCATTCGTGTGTAACGATTGCGTTCCTCCAAAGGCTGCTGCGGCTGCTTCAATAGCAGTTCGAGCCACGTTATTAAAAGGATCTTGCTCGGTTAAACTCCAACCCGAAGTTTGGCAATGCGTTCTTAAAGCCAATGATTTTTCGTCTTTTGGGTTGAATTGTTTCAATAATTTTGCCCAAAGCATACGACCGGCACGCATTTTGGCAATTTCCATAAAATGATTCATTCCAATCGCCCAGAAAAACGAAAGGCGAGGAGCAAAGGTATCAATATCCATTCCAGCCGCTAAACCAGTGCGAATGTATTCCAAACCATCTGCTAAAGTGTATGCTAATTCAATATCAGCAGTAGCTCCCGCTTCTTGCATGTGGTAACCCGAAATCGAAATCGAGTTGAATTTTGGCATGTTTTTACTCGTATATTCGAAAATATCCGCAATAATTTTCATCGAAGGTGTTGGTGGATAAATGTAGGTATTTCGCACCATGAATTCCTTCAAAATGTCATTCTGAATCGTTCCTGATAATAGGTTAGGAGCAACGCCTTGTTCTTCCGCAGCTACGATGTAAAATGCCATAATAGGTAAAACCGCACCATTCATAGTCATTGAAACCGACATTTCACCTAACGGAATTTGGTCGAAAAGTACTTTCATATCTTCCACGGAGTCAATCGCAACTCCGGCTTTTCCAACATCACCCACCACTCGTTCGTGGTCAGAATCGTAGCCTCTGTGTGTTGCTAAATCGAAAGCAACTGATAATCCTTTTTGTCCAGCCGCTAAGTTTCTTCTGTAAAAAGCGTTACTTTCTTCCGCAGTTGAAAATCCCGCATACTGACGGATAGTCCAAGGTCGACGAACGTACATGGTAGCGTAAGGTCCGCGTAAATTTGGTGCAAAACCAGCTCCAAAACCAAGATGTTCTAAATTGGAAATGTCTTCTTTAGTGTAAGTTGGTTTTACTTCAATTCCTTCTGCAGTTGTAAACTTTTGTTCCAAGTTTAACGTTTCAGGTTTCAAGTTTTTGGATTTCTCCAAAGTTAAATGTTGTATATCTTTTCTCATAGTTCTAAAACTATTTTACAATTTCATTTTGAATATATATTCATCAAAATTAGTCAATATCGGAGTTTCTAGATTTAATAATGCACTTTTCCTATTATGACTAATAAAATATACATATTTGTAATAATCTATTTCATGACCAGGAATCCTGAATTTATAAATAGCTTTAAAAATTTGTTTATTATTACTTTTTTTAAATTCTGCTGCGATATTTTCTAGATTTGTTCCTTCTGGTGAATTTTGTTTTGTGATACTGTTAACAATTGAAAGCATGTAAGTTGCATCCTGTTTGTTGAATAAAACATATTTCGTCGGTAAAATATTTAAAATGCTTCCAGATTCAATATGCTCAAAAAAATAAATATTTTGATTGCTTTTCTCTAAAATATCTAATCTTTCAATTTCTCTTTTTTTAAATAAGGTGTCATTTGAATTATTTACTAAATTTTTATAATCTTTCAATGTAATAAATTCAAATTCTTCGGGTAAATACACTTTAATGTTTTCTTGCTTTATTGTATGATATCTGCCAAAAGTTTTGCTTTCATCATTCTTAGTTATAAGATCAGAAGCAGATTTTGTTAATTTTTCACAAGAAAATAATGCGCTTATAATAATTAAAAAAAGTATTTTCTTCATGCTATTATTGTTCTGATGCTAATCGTTCTTGTTCTAATTTTTCAGCCAAACGTTTTTCGATAATCGGTGTGATTAGCGTTTTCCTGGCGTTTTGTTTTACGAAAGGATACAATTCCAAATCGTTTTTCATTTGGTCGTTTTTGTTTGGGTACTTGTTAGTTCCCAATAAAACTTCTTTCCCTGAATCGAAAAGTTCTTGTTCTTTTTGAGCACTTTCGTTGATTTTTCTTTGAATTGTTCCATCGATTAATTGCGAAATCAAACCGCCATTTTTCTCGATATCTTTGAATAATTCTAAGGCTTTTTCAGCTAATTCTTCCGTTAAAGCTTCAATGTAATACGCACCATCAGCAGGATTGTTCACTTTGTCGAAATAACTTTCGTGTTTTAAAACTAACAATTGGTTTCTCGAAATTCTGTCGCCAAACTCGTTGTCTTTGTGGTAAATGGCATCGTAAGCTAAATTCGCAACTGCATCGGCTCCACCTAAAATGGCCGACATACATTCAGTAGTCGTACGCAACATGTTTACGTTGTAATCGTATAAAGTTTTGTTGCGTTTGGTTGGAGTTGCGATGATATGGCAATCGAAATTATGATTGTATTCTGTTGCTAATGTGTTGAATAAAAGGCGTAACGCTCTTAGTTTTGCGATTTCAAAAAAGTAATTCGTTCCAACAGCAATTTCAATCGTTATCGGTTGGTTGATGGCTGGAATTCTATTGAAATATTCATTTGCTTGCGCTAAAGTGTATGCCAATTGTTGCACGATATTCGCGCCAGCATTTTGATAAATTCCGCTTGAAATAGTTAAAAATGGAACAGTTGTTTTTGAAGCAATTGTATTTAGCTTTTCAAAATCTTTTTCAAGGTTTTCAAACCAATTACCATCTTTTACTAATTGTCCGATTGGATCATTTTGAATAAAGATATTGGCATTGTTTTTTGAAGCAAAATCATTGATTTTATTCGAAAATTCAACAGATAGAAATGGTAAATGGAAATAATAATTCACATTTTCTGTTGGAAGGTTTTGCATTAATTCATTAATGGAAACTGAATCACTTTCTAATGTAAAACGAATACTTTCAGCTCCTCTTTGTAAAGTTTCTAGTGCACGAATATTCGATTTCTTTACATCGTGAACAAAAATATTTTGAACGATTGCAAAAGGTTTTGTTGGAATAATTGCATTCAAATTCGCCTCAGTTTCATCATTATGATAAAAAGGTTTCACTTTAATGCCTTCTGGACTTTCCCAAACTAAAGTTTCGTTATAATCAGCCCCTTTTAGTTCGTATTGAATTTGTTGCTTCCATTGTTTAGAAGAAACGGCTTCAAAATCAGAAAATAAATTGTTGTTAGCCACGAATTATCTATTTAATTGTTACTAGTTTTTTTCTCAGTTTCAGCTTTCTTTTGGTCTTCAAACTCAATAATGTAGATGTCTTCGTTTTCGCGTTTCATATAGTACTTTTCGCGAGCGTATTTCTCTACGTGATCTTCGTTTTTGAGTTTTTTTATTCGAATGCTGTCTTCTTTGATTTCTTTTTTATAATAGTTGATGTTTTCTTCCAATAGATCAATTTCTTTATCTAAAACGCGATGTTCAAGATAGGAATAATTGTCTAGGAATGCCATCCAAATAACGAAAAACAAAAGCACCAAAACGTATCGATTCACTAATGCTTTTAGGAACCAAAACTGATTGAGAAATGCTTTAATTTTTTTCATTTGGTAAATTTAACTAATTCTTTGGTTAATTACCGCACGAACGACATCAATTGCAACTGTATTGTATTTGTCATTTGGAATAATGATGTCGGCAAAAGCTTTTGTTGGTTCGATAAATTGCTCGTGCATTGGTTTTAAGGTGTTTTGGTAACGGTTTAAAACTTCTTCCATATCACGACCACGTTCTGCAATATCTCGTTTTAGTCTTCGGATTAATCGCTCGTCAGAGTCAGCATGTACGTAGACTTTAATATCAAACATTTCACGAAGTTCTGGATTGGTAAGGATTAAAATTCCTTCTACAATCATTACTTTTCTTGGATGCGTTAAAATTTTATCGTCGGTTCTATCGTGTGTTACGAATGAATACACAGGTTGTTCAATGGTTTTTCCAGCTTTTAAATCTTTCAAATGTGCTACAAGTAATTCAAAATCAATTGCTCTTGGGTGATCAAAGTTAATTTTTGTGCGTTCTTCGTAAGACAAATGATGGGTTTCCTTGTAGTACGAATCTTGAGAAATTATCCCAACTTCTGTTGCCGGTAATTCATTCATAATTTGATGTACTACAGTAGTTTTACCACTTCCTGTTCCTCCAGCTATTCCGATAATAAGCATAATTTGTGTTGTCTAATTTGATGGAGCAAAAATAGGAATAATATTTTTTGTTGTTTTTGTTTTTGGATAGAAAGTTTTGAGAATGTGTGCTAAAAAAATATAGATGGTTGACACGAGTAAGAAAAGGATGCTAGTGTCACAGATTGAAAACTAAATTTTGAAATCTTTAGTTGATTGATTTAAGAAAAATAGAAAAAATATTTTATCAAATAAAAATCATTACAATTTGTGTAGAATGAAATTAATTGTATATTTGCACACGCTTTTCGGGGTGTAGCGTAGCCCGGTTATCGCGCCTGCTTTGGGAGCAGGAGGTCGCAGGTTCGAATCCTGCCACCCCGACAAAAAACCTTCTTGAGAAATTGAGAAGGTTTTTTCATTTTAATTAATTATGATTAAATAGTTAAAACTAATCCTTTTTACGTGTATATTTTTATATAAAAACTTACATTTGCTCTTCGTTAAAAAAATATGATTATGTCTGATACAATAGAAAAAGTAAAATGTTTGATTATAGGTTCAGGTCCAGCAGGTTATACTGCAGCAATTTATGCGGCTAGAGCAAATATGAATCCCGTATTATACCAAGGAACACAGCCTGGTGGTCAATTAACCACAACAAATGAAGTTGAAAATTTCCCAGGTTATGCAGATGGTGTTACTGGTCCTGAAATGATGGTGCAATTACAAGCACAAGCACAACGTTTTGGAACTGATGTTCGTGACGGTTGGGCAACTAAAGTAGATTTTTCTGCCGAGCCTCACAAAGTTTGGATAAATGATACCAAAGAAATTCATGCAGATACCGTAATTATTTCAACGGGAGCTTCTGCTAAATATTTAGGATTAGAATCGGAACAACATTATTTGAAATTAGGTGGTGGTGTTTCGGCTTGTGCAGTTTGCGACGGATTTTTCTACAGAAATCAAGAAGTTGTAATCGTTGGAGCAGGAGATAGTGCTTGTGAAGAGGCGCATTACCTTTCTAAATTATGTAAAAAAGTTACGATGTTAGTGCGTAGCGACAAATTTAGAGCTTCCAGAATTATGGAAGAGCGTGTGAGAAAAACAGAAAACATTGAAATTTTATTACACACAGAAACGGATGAGGTTTTAGGAGACGGACAAGTAGTAACGGGTGTTCGTGCAAAAAACAGAACTACTGGCGAAACTATTGAAATTCCTGCAACTGGATTCTTCGTAGCTATTGGTCATAAACCGAATACGGATATTTTCGCAGATTATTTAGATTTGGACGAAACGGGTTATATTATAAATGTTCCTGGTACAGCTAAAACCAATGTTCCAGGTGTTTTTGTTGGTGGTGATGCCGCTGATCATGTATATCGTCAAGCAATTACTGCTGCTGGAACAGGTTGTATGGCTGCGTTAGATGCCGAGCGTTATTTAGCTTCGAAAGAATAAGTTTTGAAATTTATATGATACAAAAAATCCAGCAAAAGCTGGATTTTTTTATTTTTTGTACAAAATAGCGTTGTTGCTAAATTTTTTCATAATAATTGCAGGTTCTCCATACAATTCGATTTCTGATTTTCCAGATGCGGAAATTGTAATTTCATTAACTACATTTACATTGCTTTTTGCGTAATGTTCACAGGTAATATCTAACGTTTTACAAGTTAATTTTTTTCCTGTCAAATTAGCGTTGTTGTCTAAACGGAATTTTCCATTTGCTACATCACCTTCAATTTGCGCTTCACTTTTTTCATACATATCCAGTTTCAATTCGGTAGTTACCAAAAGTGATTTCAATTTTGCGCTTTTACTTATTTCTAATACTGTATTTTGTGCTTTTATGTTTAGTTCGGCTTTACTTTTGTCGTTTAAAATTAAAGTAAAATCGGTCGCTTTTACATTTAAGAATGAACTAGATTTGTCATAGTTTTTAATAGTAATGTTTTCCAATTGCAAATCATTTAGTGCAAAAATTTTGGTTTCATGTTTTCCTACTACTAATTTTAAATTGTCGGCATAATTAATTCGTACGGAAAATTTCTTAGCGCTAACTACATCTTTTTGAGAAGTAATTCTTAATGTATTTCCCATTACATTATAGCTAATAGCATCGTGTAAATTGTCATCAGCTTCAATTTCGATTGATGGTTTATCGCCTTTTACCAAATAGACTTCTAAATTATCTTCAATTTCGATATTTTCAAAACTTTCCAATTCATGAATCGCATGTGTGATAATTTTTGAACCTTTTATTTTTTCTTTTCCTTGAGCCAAAATAACTGAAGATGTAAATAATAAGGCAACAAGTAGTAATGCTTTTTTCATTTGTGTTTTGTTTTTATAGGCTAGTGCAATTTTTATTCCAAAATTTCTTAAAACACAAATATAAAAAAAAACATCAGTTTGAGCTGATGTTTTTGCTAGTTCTTATCTCAATCGTACTTCGCCACCCGAATTCTTTTTTATTTCGATGGTTTTTGGTTGGCTGGAGTAGGAAATAGTAGCGCCACTTGAAGCTTTGGCTACTAGTTTTTCTATTGGATTAATTTTTATTTCACTTCCGCTTGAAGCTTCTGCTTCCGCTTCATTAGTGGTGAGTTTTGCTGCTGCAATTGTACTTCCACTAGAGCTTTCCGCTTTTAATTTATTGGTTTCGCCTATTAAAATAATTTCACTTCCGCTTGAGCTTTCGCATGCTAATTCGTTAGTCATTACTTCAATTTTTATTTGGCTTCCGCTACTTGATTCTACATCGAGTGAAGTTGCTTTAATGGTATTTTTATTAGTAATTGAAGCGCCACTAGAAGTTTGTAATCTTTCAATTATTGGCATTTGAACAAAAACTTTTTTAGCGGCTACATTTTTTAAGTTGGCATCACAATAGATTTTTAATTTACCATCTTTTACTTCTGTAATAATGTGTTCGTGTAAATTAGAATCTGCTTCAACTTTAATTCCGTGTGAATTTTCTTGAGTCACTATTACTTCGATTCCTGTTTTGGCTTCAATTGAAGTGAAATCTTCCGAAAGGTTTCGCGTTTCGGAAGTTACATCTCCATTGCCATTAACAATTTCGAAATTTCCATCAAAATTGACACACGATTGAAAGAGTAGACTTGCTATCGCGGCAATAATAATTCTCGTAATTTGAATAATTAGCTTAATCATGATAGTTTTTTATAGTTGTTGTGTTTTTATTTTGTTTGAATGTTTACTCCATCTTCTTTAACGTTAATTTGAATTTCTTTATTGTTAAGTCTGATGGATAGATTTTCGTCTAATGGCTCGTCATTGACATTGTCAGGACAATTTAAGCATTCCATTTCTTTGTTGTTTACTTTGTAATAATAATTCTCTTTTCCATAATAAATATCAATATCGGAGTTGTGTGAACTCAAAAATTTGCTGATACTTTCATCTGGATAAAGAACCGTTCCTTCTGGTAAATACAAATAAACATGCACTTCTTGGTTTCTAAATTTATTTTCGAAGGCTGTGGTAAAATAGTTGTCTAAATTAATTCTATTTCCTTGAATATCAAAATTATAGTTTATTTTTTCGGCTCTGCTTTTAGCATCTTTATACGATTTACCATCAGCATCTTTTTCGATTTGAACAAAAGGAACGGTTTCGTCAGTATGCATTAAATGAATTCGTACGCTATTGGAATAAATAACTTCATTATTGTTTTCATCTTGCACTAACTTGTTTCTTTCTCTTTGGTTCACGTTTTTGGCAAAAAAATCATTAAAACGCATTTTTACATATAAGGTGTCTGTTGGTTGTACACTAACTTGTTCTTTTTGCGTGGTTTTTCCATTGTAACCAATTTCATTGAACTGTTTGATTCCTAAATAAATACAGCTTGCTAAAGATATAATCCAAATGGCCAAAAGTGTATATTTTACATAATTTCCAATGGATTTCATGTTGCTAATTAATAATTTTAAACCCAATATCAAGAAAAAGAAAAGTGGAATTCCAATACTCAATAACAATAAAATACCTTGCAGCCATAGCGGAACATCAGTGTTAAACGGACTACTAATATGATTGAAAATAAAAGTATCTGGCATGGTTGCTGAAAAAATCATAAAAAGCGATCCAACAAGAATTCCAATTAAACTCATTGCTGCAAAAAAGAAGACAAAAGCTCCAATTATCTTTCCAATAGCTTTAAATATAGCAGTTAGAATTTCACCTATTGCAGAAGCTACTTTATCTGCACCTGTTTTTGCGCCAGCTGCAATTTTTTGATGGTCTAAATTGTTGATTTTCCCTGAAATTTCATCAAATCCTTCCTTTACTTTTTTTTCGATACTTGAAATGGTTATAGGTTCACCACGCATTTCTAATTTTTGCGCAGTTGTTTCGGCAGCTGGAATTAATATCCATAAAATAAGATATACTAAAATTCCTGTTCCAAAACCAAATATTAAAACCACCATCAATAAACGTAACCATAATGGATCTACACCTACATAATGTCCAATACCTGATAAAACTCCACCTAAAATAGCATTGTCTTTATCTCTATATAATTTCTTGCTTTGTGGTATGTTATAATAGTTTTTAGAACTTTCTTTATAATTTGGTTCTTCATCAATTTTATAGTCTTCCGGTTGTCCCATGATACTAATTACTTCTTCAACTTCAGAAAGACCAATCACCGTTTTTTCGTTTTTCAATTTATCTTGAAAAATTTCAGCCACTCTACTTTCAATGTCTTTCATGATTTCATCTCTTCCTTCAGAAGAAAGTGAACGCTTAACCGCTTCAAAATAGCGACTTAACTTTTGGTACGCATCTTCATCAATGTGAAAGAAAAATCCACCTAAATTTATACTAACTGTTTTGTTCATGATTTCTAGTTTTGTTGGGTTATAATGTTTACAGCGTCAGACAATTCAGTCCAAGTGTTGTTTAGTTCTAATAAAAATTCTTTGCCTTCATCTGTTAAGCCATAGTATTTTCTTGGCGGTCCAGAAGTGGATTCTTCCCATCGGTAATGAAGTAATCCGTCGTTTTTCAATCGCGTTAGTAGTGGGTATACTGTTCCTTCTACCACTAGTAATTTTGCATCTTTGAGTGTTTCTAGAATTTCTGAAGTGTATGCATCACTGTTTCTTAAGACTGATAAGATGCAAAACTCCAAAACTCCTTTTCTCATTTGTGCTTTAGTGTTTTCTATGTTCATGGTTTTTTCATTAAAGATTTATAACCTATTAATTTCTTATACAAAGATAAGTCTAAAAGCAAGTATTATGTTACGCATAGTACTAATATTTAACATAAATTTAACATTTTTAATTTTATATGAGTGCATACTATTTTTTGTATTTTTACCGAAAATAAAGGCCTTATGAAATTTACACCTTTTAAATTGAATCTTTATATGTTTTTCAAATTGCCATCGGCATTTTGGGCTGGAGTGCGAGTAAAAAGTATTACGGCGGACGAGTGTAGTACTAAAGTTACGCACCGTTGGTTCAATCAGAATCCTTTTAATTCTATGTATTTTGCAGTACAAGCAATGGCAGCTGAATTTACAACAGGAGCTTTGGTTATGTATCAAATTAAACAAACAGATAAAAATATTTCTATGTTGGTAGCAAAAAACAAAGCTACTTTTACTAAAAAAGCCACTGGAAAAATAATTTTCACCTGTAAAGAAGGCTTACTTGTAAAGGAAACCATTGCAAAAGCTATTGCAACTCAAGAAGGGCAAACAATTTGGTTAACATCATTAGGTTTCAATTCAAAAGGAGAGCAAGTTTCCGAGTTTAAGTTTGAATGGACAATCAAAGTAAGACAATAAGGTTCCCTAACTTTTGTTAATATAAGTTAATTGTCATCCTTTTCCAGAATTTCGTTCGTAAATTTGAATAAAATATCTGAAAATGAAAGTTTTAATTACAGGAGCAACTGGGTTAGTTGGAAGTGAAATTGTGAAATTGTTTCTTCAAAATGGAGTTCAAATTCATTATTTGTCATCTTCTAAACGTAAGTTAGAACAAAAAGAAAATTACAAAGGTTTTTATTGGAATCCTGCAACTTCAGAAATGGATACCAATGCATTTGAAGGCGTCACTACTATTATTCATTTAGCAGGAGCTTCGGTTGCTAAACGTTGGACTAAATCACACAAACAAGAAATTATTGAAAGTAGGGTTTTGAGTACCAAATTATTATTTCAATATCTTGCTAAAAATTCACATCAAGTAACTCACGTTATAAGTGCATCAGCAATTGGGATTTATCCGCATAGCTTTGATGCCATTTACAACGAATCTAATTTAGAGGTTGATGATTCCTTTCTAGGAAGTGTAGTAGCTAAATGGGAAGATGAAATAAACGCTTTTGAACGTTTGGGAATAAAAGTTTCCAAAGTACGAATAGGAATTGTACTCGCTAAAAAAGGTGGTGCACTGCAAGAAATGGTAAAACCCATAAGTATGGGAGTTGGTGCTGCTTTTGGCTCTGGCGAACAATACCAATCATGGATTCATGTACAGGATTTAGCTCAGATTTTCTATTTTATTATGCAATACCAATACGAAGGTGTTTTTAATGGTGTTTCTCCTTACCCAGTTACCAATAATGAAATGACTAAAGCAATTGGGAAAGTGTTAGGAAAGCCTCTTTTTCTTCCTAATATTCCTAAATTTGTTATGAAAATACTGTTAGGTGAAATGCATGAAATATTGTTTTCAAGCCAGCATGTTAGTGCTAGAAAATTATTAGACAAAGGTTTTCAATTTCAATTTGCTGCTTTAGATAAAGCATTGCTAAATTTGTTAAAATAAAAAAAGCACCAATTAAGGTGCTTTAATTTTTTTGTCTGGAATATTATTTCTTTGCTATAACTTTTACAACTAATTCAATATCGTCATCAATAAATTTATCTTTAAGATTATCAAAAAGTGATTTTGAAGCATAGTTTACATTCCAAGTTGTTCTATTGATTTTGAACGGATCAGAAGTAAGTTTAATTTCTGTGTCTGTCATGATGATTTCAGCTGAAAAATTTACTTCTTTTGAAATTCCTTTTAATGTTAAAATTCCTTTTACAAAATAAGCTCCGCTTTCTGGTTCTGCACTTAGCATTTTAAAGTTTCCAGTAGGATATTTAGTAACATTGAAAAAGTGATCTTCAGACTCTTTGTCTCCAGTTCCTTTTAAATGTGTTTCCAAATTCATTTTGTCTTCACCTTCTAAATCTGTCACAGTGATACTATTCATGGCGATAGTAAAATTACCACCTGTTACATTTCCATCAGTAACATCAAAACTTCCATCAGCTAGTGAAATAGTTCCGGTATGTTTTCCGGCTGGTTTAGAGCCTACCCAATTAATCACAGAACTAGCAGCATCTACAGTATAAGATCCTGAGGCACTTGATTCAGATGCTTCATCTGTTTTTGTAGCATCTTCAGTTGATTCTTTTTTGCAACTTGTAAAACTAATCAACGCAATAATAGCAAAACTTAATAAAGATTTTTTCATAGTAAAATAAATTTTATTGGTTTAATTTTTTTATGACTCTCAAAAGTCACCTTCAAATATAATTAAATTTAATGATACAATAAACATAAAAAAGTGTAAAATTATTCCTAAAAACTATAAAATTTAAATAATTTCACAAAATGAGTATGACAATTTGACATTTATTCAGGTTTGGCAATACATTTGCAATTCAAATTAAAATAAAAAAATGTTCAAAAAAATATTTAAAAATATGAGTCAAGATACTACTGAAAACATCGAAAAAGATAACATTCAAGAGGAAAATGTTTCAGAAAATCAAGAAATACAACAACCAGAATTAACTATTGAAGAACAATTGCAAGAAGATTTAGCAAAGGAAAAAGATCGTTTTTTGCGACTTTTTGCTGAGTTTGAAAATTTCAAAAAACGTACTTCAAAAGAGCGTATAGATTTGTTTAAGACAGCTAATCAAGAGGTTTTACAAGCCATATTACCAGTTTTAGATGATTTTGATAGAGCTTGGGTTCAAATTGAAAAATCGGAAGACGAAGCATTAGTACAAGGTGTGGCATTGATTCATGAAAAACTAAAATCAACTTTGGTAGGTAAAGGTTTGGAACAAATTGATGTAAAGCCAGGAGATGCTTTTGATGCTGACTTTGCAGAAGCTATTACACAAATTCCAGCGCCAACTGCAGAATTGAAAGGAAAAATTGTGGATGTAATTGAAAAAGGATACAAGTTAGGCGATAGAATTATTCGTTTTCCAAAGGTTGTAATTGGAAATTAATTTCAATTACAACCATTTGTAGAAATGCGATTCATCGCGTTTATAATCATTATTATAGTATTTAAAAATGAAAAAAGATTTTTACGAAATATTAGGTATTGGCAAAAGCGCAACGGCTGAAGAAATTAAAAAAGCCTACCGAAAAAAAGCGATTCAATACCATCCTGATAAAAATCCAGGCGATAAAGAAGCGGAAGAAAATTTTAAATTGGCAGCTGAAGCTTACGAAGTATTAAGCGATCCTAACAAGAAAGCGAAGTACGATCAATACGGTCATCAAGCTTTTGAAAATGGCGGATTTGGTGGTGGTCATCACATGAATATGGATGATATTTTTAGTCAATTTGGTGATATTTTTGGAAGTGCTTTTGGTGGTGGATTCGGCGGATTCGGCGGCGGTGGCGGTCAAAGACGTGTAAAAGGAAGCAACTTAAGAATCAAAGTGAAACTTACTTTGGAAGACATCGTTAACGGTGTAGAAAAGAAAGTAAAAGTAAAACGTAAAGTACAAGCTAAAGGTGTAACTTACAGAACGTGTCCAACGTGTAACGGTTCTGGACAAATAATGAAAGTGGCCAATACGATTCTAGGAAGAATGCAAACTGCGACGACTTGTCATGTTTGTAGTGGTTCCGGACAAATCTTAGATCAAAAACCTGCAGGTGCCGATGCACAAGGTATGATTATGGATGAAGATACGGTTTCAATCAAAATTCCAGCTGGAGTAGTGGATGGAATGCAATTAAAAGTGGCTGGCAAAGGAAATGAAGCGCCTGGAACCAATAGTATTCCCGGAGATTTAATTGTAGCTATAGAAGAAGTTGAGCATGAGTTTTTAAAACGTGAAGGAGAAAATCTTCATTACGATTTATATATCAGTTTTCCAGAAGCAGCACTAGGAGTTTCTAAAGAAATTGAAGCTGTTGGTGGAAAAGTCCGAATCAAATTAGATGAAGGCATTCAATCGGGTAAAATTTTAAGACTAAAAGGAAAAGGAATTCCAAATATAAACGGCTACGGAAATGGCGATTTATTAGTTCATGTAAATGTTTGGACTCCAAAAACATTAAACAAAGAACAAAAGCAATTTTTCGAAAAAATGCTAAATGATGAAAACTTTATTCCTTCTCCAGAAAAGACAGATAAATCTTTTTTTGAAAAAGTAAAAGATATGTTTTCATAATTAAATAAAAATATATACATTTGAACTTCACTTTTTTAGGAAAGTGATTTTCTTTTTCATAGCAATTTTTCCCATCCTGTTGTCAAAGATAGGGTGGGTTTTTTTTGTAACAAAATCCTTATTTTTACTACTAATAAAACAAAAATCACTAAAACTTATTCAATGAGTGCTATTTTAGAAGTTCAAAACGTCATCAAACAATACGGTGATTATACAGCGCTAAATAATGTGTCATTAACCATTCCAAAAGGAAGTATTTATGGTTTATTGGGACCAAATGGGGCTGGGAAAACATCGCTAATCAGAATTATTAACCAAATTACTATTCCTGATAGTGGAACCGTTTTATTTGATGGTGAAGTTTTAAAACCAGAACACGTGAGTGCCATTGGTTACTTGCCAGAGGAACGCGGTTTGTACAAAACCATGAAAGTAGGCGAACAATGTTTGTATTTGGCACAATTAAAAGGATTAAGTCAGCAAGAAGCTAAAAAACAATTGAAATATTGGTTCGAAAAATTCGAGATCGAAAGTTGGTGGGACAAAAAAATACAAGAACTTTCTAAAGGAATGGCGCAAAAAATCCAGTTTGTAGTAACGGTTTTACACCAACCCAAATTATTAATTTTAGACGAACCGTTCTCAGGATTTGACCCAGTAAATGCCAATTTAATCAAAGACGAAATCATTGAACTAAATAAAAAAGGAACTTCCGTAATTTTTTCTACACACCGAATGGAATCTGTAGAAGAAATGTGTGATCATATTGCGTTAATTCACAAATCCAATAAATTAATCGAAGGAAAATTAAACGATGTAAAACGTCAATACAGAAGTAATTCTTTCCAAGTTGGTATTTTAACCAATAATGTAGAAGGTTTGATGTATCAATTGACGCAAAAATTCACTGTTGGACAAACTAATTTTAAATCTCTTAATGAAGATTTGAAGTTAGAAGTACAATTAGGAAATCACAACTCAAATGAATTGTTGTCAATTTTAACCGAATTTGGTCAAGTAACGCATTTCGTAGAAAAAATCCCGAGTGTTAATGATATTTTTATTCAAACAGTAAGCCAATAATTATGAGCAAATTAACTTTAATTATAAAAAGAGAATTTATTGCCAAAGTGCGTAATAAATCATTCATCGTAATGACGTTTTTGAGTCCGTTATTGTTTGTGGGAATGGCGGTTTTGATTGGCTTTTTAGCGTCAATGAATAAAGATTCGGTAACCCAAATTGCCATTCATGATGAAGCGGGTTATTTAAAAAACGATTTTAAAAGCGACAAGCATACACAATATGTTGATTTGTCAGAAATGCCATTTGCAATTGCCAAAGATACGGCTGGGAAAAACTACAAAGGTTTGCTTTTTATTCCAAAAGTAGCGGCTTTACCAGAATTGGATGGAAAAGTAGAATACATTTCCGATGACAGTCCAAGTATGGAATTTATTACCAATGTAGAACGTGTAATTAATGCCAAAATCACTAAAGAAAATTTAGACGTTCTAGGTTTTGATACCGAAAAAATAGAAAAAGCAAAAGCAAAAACATCTTTAAAATTATCCAAATTTTCAGGTGAAGAAAGCCTAAAAGGATTGAACGAAATCAAAGTAGCAATTGGCGGTTTCATGGGATATATGATTATGATGTTTATTATCATTTATGGAAATTTCGTAATGCGAAGCGTAATTGAAGAAAAAACCAATCGTATTATCGAAATCATCATTTCATCAGTAAAACCATTCCAATTGATGATGGGAAAAATCATTGGAAATTCATTGGCTGGAATTTTACAGTTTATGATTTGGGCAGTTGTAGGAGCATTATTATTCTTTATTGCTTCCTCATTTTTTGGATTACAAATGGGAGCATCTTCCGCAGTTTCCCCAGAAATGATGGAACAAGCGCAACAAGCGGCTGGTTTGTCAAAAGTGCAATTGTATATCAATGAAATTTTAAATTTACCATTAACCTTAATGTTGGTTTCATTCGTAATCTTTTTCATTGGTGGTTACTTTTTATATAGTTCGTTGTATGCAGCCATTGGAGCAGCAGTGGACTCAGAAACCGATTCGCAACAGTTTTTATTGCCAATCATAATGCCATTGATGTTAGCGGTTTACATTGGATTTTTTACCGTAATCAATGATCCACATGGGACTGTAGCAACTGTTTTTTCCATTATTCCGTTTACTTCGCCAATTGTAATGTTGATGCGAATTCCGTTTTTAGATTCAAGTCATTATTGGCAACTGATAGTTTCGATTATTCTTTTGTTTGCTACCTTTGCTTTTGTAGTTTGGTTTGCTTCTAAAATTTATCGCGTAGGTATTTTGATGTACGGCAAAAAACCAACTTGGAAGGAATTATACAAATGGATGAAATATTAATAAAGTGCAAAGTTTAAAGTACAAAGTTTAAAGTAAAGAGTTCAGAAGTTTTTCTTTTGAACTCTTTTTTTTGTAACTTACAATTCAATTTTAAAACACATGGAAATAATAGATCAAATAAAGGAGCTTTTTGGTTTTAGTCTTATTAAGACAGAAGAAATAAACATCACATTAGGCGCAATAATTGCATTGGTAATTGCTTTTTTGATAACTTCTTATGTTCTTAAAATTGTTCGTAAAGTGGTTACTCGTAATCTTCCCAACGAAGACAAAAACAAGTTTGTAAGTGTTTTTCAATTCATACAATACATTGTGTATGTTTTTGTGATAATGTTTACCTTACGAACTTCCGGAGTAGACGTAAGTGTTTTGTTAACCGCATCTGCGGCAATTTTTATTGGTTTGGGTTTTGCTTTGCAGCAGTTGTTTCAAGATTTGATTTCTGGAGTATTAATTATTCTTGACCAATCCCTTCATGTAGGCGATATTATTGAAATTGATGGGAAAGTGTGTCGAGTTGAAAAAATAAGTTTGCGTTCTACCAAAGCCGTTACCAGAAACGATCGTGTTATGGTAATTCCCAATCACAAGTTTTTAAGTGACATTTTATTCAATTGGACACAGAATAGTCCTGAAATTAGAGAAAATATTAGGGTTGGCGTTGCTTATGGTTCCGATACCAAATTGGTACAAACCATTCTAGAGAATTGCGCCAAACAACATTCAGCGGTTTTAAAAGATCGTCCAATTGTAGCGTTGTTTCAAGATTTTGGTGATTCTTCCTTAGATTTTGAATTGTTTTTCTTTATCAATGATGCTTTTACTGTTCCAAAAACCAAAAGTGAAATTCGTTTTGCAATTGACCAAGAATTTCGTGCCAACAAAGTTAGTATTCCTTTTCCACAACGCGATATTCACATCATTTCAAAGTAAATTGGTCTGATTCTTGCTTTACAAAAAAAGAAATTCTATATTTTTGTTAACTTTGCCAATACCAATTACCTGAAACCTATTACCAAATACCAATAAAAAATGCCAAAAATTTTAATCATTGAAGACGAAGCAGCCATCAGAAGAGTACTAAATAAAATTCTTTCCGAAGAAAATGATACCTATCAAGTAGAAGAAGCGGAAGATGGTTTACAAGGTGTAGAGAAAATAAAAAATGAAGATTATGATTTGGTGTTGTGCGACATCAAAATGCCAAAAATGGACGGTGTTGAGGTTTTGGAAGCGGTAAAAAAGATAAAACCTGAAATTCCAATGGTGATGATTTCCGGTCATGGTGATTTGGAAACAGCCGTAAATACCATGCGATTAGGTGCTTTCGATTATATTTCAAAGCCACCTGATTTGAATCGTTTATTGAATACGGTTCGTAATGCATTGGACAGAAAACAATTGGTAGTTGAGAATAAAATCTTGAAAAAGAAAGTTTCTAAAAACTACGAGATGATAGGAAACAGCGAAGCCATCAATCATATCAAAACAATGATTGAAAAAGTAGCGCCAACAGATGCCAGAGTGTTAATCACAGGGCCAAATGGAACGGGAAAAGAATTAGTAGCACACCAATTACACGAAAAAAGCGAGCGTTGCAATGCGCCAATTATTGAAGTAAACTGCGCAGCAATTCCATCAGAACTTATTGAAAGTGAATTGTTTGGTCATGTTAAAGGCGCTTTTACTTCTGCCGTTAAAGATAGAGCGGGAAAATTTGAAGCAGCCCATAACGGAACTATTTTTTTAGATGAAATTGGTGATATGAGTTTGCCAGCGCAAGCTAAAGTTTTACGAGCATTACAAGAAAATTTAATTCAACGTGTTGGTGCTGATAAAGATATTAAAGTGGATGTTCGTGTGATTGCAGCAACCAATAAAGATTTAAAAAAGGAAATAGAAGAAGGTCGTTTTCGTGAAGATTTGTATCATCGATTAGCGGTTATTTTAATAAAAGTTCCTGCTTTGAATGAAAGGAGAGAAGATATTCCTGAATTGATAGTGCATTTTGCTGCAAAAATTGCATTAGAACAAGGGAACTCTACAAAACAATTTTCGAAAGCAGCAATAAAATTACTCCAAGAGTACGATTGGACCGGAAATATTCGCGAACTTCGCAACGTGATAGAGCGATTGATCATTTTGGGTGGAAATGAGATTTCGGAACAAGATGTACAACTATTCGCAAGCAAATAACTAAATCTAAATTTGAAAACAATTAATGTTTTAGATTTTTTAGATTTTTCAATTTTTAGATGATACAATGCAGTTAAAAAAAATAAACGAAGGTTTACAACAACGCCTAATAGCTCAAGGTTTAACAGAAGCTAATGAATTGCAACGAGAAACTTTTTCAACGATTAAAAGTGGTGCAGATGCGGTAATTCAATCGCCAAAAGGAACTGGAAAAACCACAACTATAGTGATTAATGTTATTCAACGCTTAGTAAAACCAACGGAAGAATCACCACGAGCTTTAATCATGGTTGAGGATAAACCTCAAGTTCTAGAAATGCTCGATTTGTTCAACCAATTAGGGAAAAACAATGATTTGCGTGTTTATGGTGTTCACGATAAAACCGATTTAGACGAAGATAAAAACCAAATTTCATTAGGAATTGACGTTTTGATTGGTACACCAAGTAAATTAAACGTAATGTTTTCAACTGCTGGTTATAATGTTAACCGATTGCAAATGGTAATAGTTGACGATGCAGACATTTTATTGAAATACAGATTAGATGCTGTAATTAAAAGAATTTCGGATAGTATTGCTAAAGTACAACGCCTTTTCTTTTGCAGTGAAATAACAGAAAAAGTAGAATTTCTTGCCGAAAAAATTATGATTGAGCCCTTGTTTTTCGAAATGGATGAAACAGACGACGAAACTAACTAAAATAAAGAGAATGGCATTAAAAAAGATTTTTTCCGGAAGCGAAATTATGGCAATGGGATTAAAACAAAAACTAGAAGAGATTTCAATTTTTCCAATAGTGAAAAACAATCTTCAAGCAGCACGCGTTTCAGGTTTTGGAAATATGGGTTTAGCGGTAGAACTTTTTATAGAAGAACGCGATTTACTAAAAGCCGAAAAAGTAATTGAAGATTTCAAAATGAATTTATAAAAAAAGTCCCGATAAAAATCGGGACTTTTTAGTTTTTTATTTAAATAGTACGGATCCTGAAATTGCAACTTCACTCCAAGTTTTACTAACACCATCTGGACCTTTATGTAAGTCAAAACAAGCTTTATTAATAGATTCAACAGCGTCAAGAGCGCCAAAATCTTCCAAATTCAAAGTATGATTCACTGTAAATTTATTATTTGAAAAAGTATGTGCAACTTCTAATTGTTTGGTTACGTCATTTAAAGTTAATGTCATAAAACATTTTCCGTCTCTAAAATTGAATGTACCACCAATCATTTCTGTGTTTTTCAAAACTCCAAAAAAGAATTGTTTTAATTTGCTATCTCTATCCGAGTCATTGGTGAACAAACTGCTGACAGGAATAGAAAAACTTGCGCCTTCTAAAACGGCTTCTGGAGTATCACCCGATTGCGTGTTTTTTAATTCAATTTGGTTGAATTTTCCATTAACGCCCACTTTATCCGTTGTTTTATAAGCAGTCCAATTGACTTGTGTAGAATCTGAAATAATTTGTAAGCCTGTTGGTTCTTCAACTACAACTGCTGTTTTTTCTTCTTTTTTACAGCTAACCAAAAATAAGGTTGCCAAAGCTAATACTGCTATTTTTTTCATTTCAATTGTTTTAATTTATTCCAAAGATACTAAGAATTGTAAGTTGAATCAACATACGAAAGTTAAAAGAATGTTTATTTTCAATTATTTTTGGTTTTAACTTTCTTATTATAATTGCGCAATTGGTTTATTGAATTATCTTTGCCCATCAAAAAAAATCAGCAGTTTTTTAGTCTTCCAACTTCCAACTTCTGACTTCCAATAGTATAATTATGATTACAGTTAACGACATTGCCGTAGAATTTGGCGGAACTACACTTTTTAGCGAAGTTACTTTTGCCATCAATGAAACCGATAAAATTGCCTTAATGGGTAAAAATGGAGCTGGAAAATCTACACTTTTAAAAATTGTTGCAGGACAAAACAAACCAACTCGCGGAAATATCTCGGCACCAAAAGAAGCAGTGATTGCCTATTTGCCTCAGCATTTGTTGTCAAATGACAATTGTACGGTCATGGAAGAAACTTCAAAAGCTTTTGCTGATGTTTTAGATATGAAAGCTGAAATTGAAGAAATCAATGAGCAATTGACTATTCGTACGGATTATGAGAGTGATGCTTACATGAAGTTGATTGAAAGGGTTTCGGAACTTTCTGAAAAATATTATGCTATTGAAGAAGTGAATTATGAAGCAGAAGTTGAAAAGGTATTAAAAGGTTTAGGTTTTGAAAGAGCTGATTTTACTCGTCAAACTTCTGAATTTTCTGGAGGTTGGAGAATGCGTATTGAATTGGCAAAAATTCTTCTAAAAAAACCCGATTTGATTTTATTGGATGAGCCAACCAATCACTTGGATATGGACAGTATTCAATGGTTGGAAGATTTTTTGGTAAACCAAGCCAAAGCAGTTATGGTAATTTCGCACGATAGAGCTTTTGTAGATAATATTACCAATAGAACTATCGAAGTAACAATGGGACGAATTTACGATTACAAAGCCAAATATTCGCACTATTTAGAACTTCGAAAAGATAGAAGAATACACCAACAAAAAGCATACGAAGAGCAACAAAAGTTCATTGCCGAAAATCAAGCGTTTATTGATCGTTTTAGAGGAACTTTTTCAAAAACAGAATCGGTGCAATCGCGTGTTAAAATGTTAGAAAAAATTGTTCCAATTGAAGTGGACGAAGTAGATAATTCGGCTTTAAAATTGAAATTTCCACCTTCGGCTCGTTCTGGACAATATCCAGTTATAGTAAAAGATTTGTGCAAAAGTTATGGCGATAAAGTAATTTTCAAAGATGCCAATATCGTTATCGAACGCGGACAAAAAGTGGCTTTCGTAGGAAAAAATGGTGAAGGAAAATCAACTATGATTAAAGCCATCATGAAAGAAATCGAAATTGATGGCGGAAGCGTTGAAATTGGTCACAATGCGCAAATTGGTTATTTTGCCCAAAATCAAGCGTCGTTATTAGATGAAAATGCCACTATTTTTGAGACTATTGATAGAATTGCTGTTGGAGATGTTCGTACCCAAATAAAAAATATTCTTGGCGCATTCATGTTTCAAGGTGATGATATTCAGAAGAAAGTAAAAGTACTTTCTGGAGGAGAAAAAACGCGTTTGGCGATGATTAAATTGTTGTTAGAACCAGTGAATTTGTTGATTTTGGATGAACCTTCGAATCACTTGGATATGAAAACCAAAGACATCATTAAAGATGCTTTAAGAGATTTCGACGGAACTCTAATCTTAGTTTCCCACGACCGTGATTTCCTTGACGGTTTAGCTGAAAAAGTGTTCGAATTTGGTAACAAACGTGTAAAAGAACATTTCGAAGATTTAAAAGGTTTCTTAGAAATCAAAAAAATGAATTCGTTGAAAGAGATTGAGAAGTAAAAATATTTAATTCAAATAAAGCTCCAAATTTTGGGGCTTTTTTGTTTTTAAAAGTATTCCAATATTTGATATATTTGTTAATCAATAGAAAATAAAATGAAATACAGTTACTTATTTATAGTTTTTGCTTTTTTATCTTGTTCTAAAAATATTACAACCAATAAAACTTGGACTCCTTATGATGAAACTTCTCAAATAGAAAGTTTTGCTACTAAAGAGAATGAAAGAATGCGTTTTAAACTCATTCAATCCAAAAACTTAGATAAGAATTTAATTCTTAAATCAATCCAAAAACAGATTGGTAACTTCAATGAAAATGATTACAGTGAATTATTACCTTATATTTTAGATAAAGACATTTTAGGTATTCAAAGTAGTATTGATGCAAAAAAATTGAATTACGAAAAATTAACTAAATGGTATTTGTATAGAATTTTGAAATTTGAAAGCAATAAAGAAACTTTTTTAAATGCAATTCTTTCCATAAATGAGAACGCCGTTGAAGAAGCAAGACAATGCGATAGTAAAAGAAGTAAAAACAAATCACATCCTATTTTTGGAATGCCAATTTTACTCAAAGACAACATAAATACAAAAGGAATGCCAACTACTGCTGGCGCTGTAGCATTAAAAAATAATACAACAGAAAATGCATTTATTGCGGAACAACTTATTGCCAAAGGAGGTATAATTTTAGGAAAAGTAAATCTAAGTGAATGGGCTTACTTTCTTTGTAACGGTTGTCCTAGCGGTTATAGCGCTTTGGGTGGACAAACTTTAAATCCTTACGGGCGAACAATTTTCGATACAGGCGGATCAAGTTCTGGTAGTGGAGTAGCGGTAGCGGCAAATTATGCGGCAGTGGCTGTTGGTTCTGAAACATCAGGTTCAATTATTTCACCTTCAAGTCAAAACTCCTTAGTCGGATTAAAACCTACTATTGGTTTAGTTAGTAGAACAGGTATAATCCCAATTTCTTCTACTCTAGATACTGCAGGTCCAATGGCTAAAAATACAATTGATGCAGCTATACTTTTATCTGCCATTTCAGGATATGATAAAAATGATGTGTCGACTGTTTCTGGAACTGTTACTAATTTTTGGACTAATCTTTCAAATTCTCCTTTAAAAGGAAAACGTTTTGGTGTATTTAAGTCGCATTTGAATAATCCTATTTACAAAAAAACAATAGAAAATTTGAAGCAACAAGGAGTTGAAATTATCGAAATTCAACCTCAAAATATGGATTTTGGTTCCTTTGTTACTTTTTTAAACGCTGATATGAAAGTAGATTTGCCTAAATATTTAGAAACACATTCTTCTGTTTCAGTTAGTTTTAAAACGGTTAATGATATTGTCAACTTTAACAAACAAGATTCACTTTTAAGAATTCCCTACGGACAAGCTTTATTTGAAGGAATTGTGGCAGAAACTATTTCCGAAAATGATTTCGAGCAATTGAAAATTAAATTTAATAAAGAAGCCGTTTCTTTTTTTGAAACTCCTATTCAAGAGCATAAATTAGATGCTATTTTATCTATAAATAATTATAATTCTGGTCATGCAGCAATGGCTAAATATCCTTGTTTAACTGTTCCTATGGGATATACTGATTTAGGAGAACCCGTTGGTATTACATTTATAGCTCGACCATTTGAAGAGGAAAAATTATTGCAAATAGGTTGTGCTTTTGAAAAAGAATTTCCAGTTAGAATGTCACCGAAGGGTTTTAACTAAAAAAGATTAAGAGTAGTTTACGCCTTATTCTTTCATTTTCCATTTCTCAAAACCAAAAGCACTTGACTTCATTTCTTTTTGCCAATCGGTTCCATAGGTTTCATTAAGCCAATCAAAAACTTGGGCATTTTTGGTTTCATATTTTTCAAAATCTACTGGAGCAATACAACCAAAATTATGGAATATAAAACCATATTTCTTGGCAAATTCCATATCTTCTTTGGTTATAGAAGCTGCAATTCCGCCCAATAAATAGATGGTTTTAGTTTTCATAATGGGTTGAAATATTGGCTTTTTGGTATAAACTTCGATTACGCCGTTTTCTCCTTTTTCTCCATATTTATCAATGGCTTTTTTATCTTTTAAAACGGAAATACTATCTACTAAATTAGGATTAATTTGTTCGAATTGGGAATAAGAAATTATTTTCTGATTTAATACGATTAAAGGTTTCTCTTTGGAAGTTTTTTTATTTTGGCTTATCCCAAAGCTAAAGGTGAATAAAGTGAATATTACGATGAATTTTTTCATAATTTGTTTTTAAAATCCCACAAGGCTATTACACCTTGCAGGATGAATTATTATTTTAAACTGAGACTGAAAACTGCGACAGCCAACTAATTAACCGCTTCAACCAATCGAATGAATTCTGCCCGATAACCGTCTTCATCTTTTGATTTTCCTTGTAATGCCAATGCTTTGATGTCTTTGGAAGTTTTATTGGTGACCAATTTTGAATCGCGCAATTTTAATCCAAACCAAGCAACAGCAGCGCTAAATTTGAAATCTTCAGAAGTTTTTGCTAGCGAAAGTACACTATTTTTGATGGTTTCAACCATTTCAATACTTTTCTCGCCATCAGGTTTTTTATATCTGAATTTTATCGTTGCCAATTCATCCGAATAGTCTTTTGGAGCAATTTTTATTTCAGAATATTTCAAATCGGCAATATCTTGATTGAATGAGCTTTCCACTCCGGTTGGGATAATTTCATACAATGCTGTAACCGAGTGACCGCTGCCTAACTCACCCGCATCAATAGCATCATTTTTAAAATCTTCTGGACGTAATTTTCGGTTTTCGTAGCCAATTAAACGGTAACTTTGCACGTGTTTTGGATTGAATTCAATTTGAATTTTTACATCTTTCGCAATCGCAAACATACTTCCTTTAAATTCTTTTCCAAGAAAACGATTCGCTTCTTGAATGTTATCAATATAAGCATAATTTCCATTGCCTTTATTGGCTAAAATTTCCATTTTGCTGTCTTTGTAATTGCCCATTCCAAAACCCAAACACGTTAAGAAAACACCCGATTTTCTTTTTTCTTCGATTAAGGTTTCCATGTCTTTATTAGAAGAAGCGCCAACATTAAAATCGCCATCAGTTGCTAAAATTACTCGATTATTGCCGCCTTTGATGAAATTTTCGATTGCCATTTTGTATGCCAATTCAATTCCAGCACCACCAGCCGTACTTCCACCAGCCGATAATTTGTCTAATGCTTTTATGATAGTTTCTTTTTCGTCGCCTGATGTTGGAGGTAAAACCATTCCAGCTGCTCCAGCATAAACGACGATGGCTACTTTATCATTTTTACGCAATTGATTGACCAAAACTTTCATCGATTCTTTCAGTAAAGGCAATTTGTTTTGTGAATTCATAGAACCCGAAACATCAATCAAGAAAACAAAATTAGAATTAGGTAATTTATCATTTGGAATTTCTTTTCCTTGTAAACCAATTTTAACCAATTTATGTTTTTCGTTCCAAGGACAATCGCCGTATTCTGTAGCAATGGCAAACGGATAATTTCCTGTTGGTTTTTCGTAATTGTATTTGAAAAAATTGACCATTTCTTCCACACGAACAGCATCTTTTGGAACGGTTTGTCCTTGGTTAATAAAACGACGAACATTGGTATAAGAAGCATTGTCAACATCAATAGAAAACGTGGATAAAGGTTCGCTTTTTGGACTTGTAAATTGGTTTTCAACAAACAATTCATAATCTTCTTGATTAGGTTCAATTGATGGAATTGAGTTATCAAAAGGTGCAATTTCTTTTATTAAAATGTCTTTTTTTTCGGTTGGTAATCCATTTTTAGTTATAATAGTAACGGCTCCATTTTTGCCTCGACTTCCGTATAATGCTGTTGATTTTTCATCTTTTAATACTACTACTTTTTCAATATCATTGGGATTTAACTTTCTAAAATCTTCAGCCCTTGCGGGTTTTCCATCGATAATATATATGGGTTCCTGCTTTTTATCTAAAGAGGAAACACCTCTGATTACAACATTGGAATTTCCTGGTGCACCAGAACTTGTGCCAATTTGAAGACCATTACCTTGACCTTGCAACATTGTGCTTTTTACTTTTGGTGCGTTGTCGTCAAAAACAACTCTTTCTTCTTTTATATATCCTTGAACTACAACTTCACTTCCAGTCAAAATGTCTTCTTTCATTGTAATATTGACTGTAGTTTTTTTACCAACAGTAATAGATTGCGTTTTATAACCAATGTAAGAGAACAATAAAACATCTTTCTCATTGGCAATTATGGCATATTTTCCATCAAAATCGGTTGTGGTTTTTTTGTTGGTTCCTTTGATGGTTACAGAAACGCCAGGTAACGGACCAAGAGCATCTGAAACTACTCCAGAAATCTTTTGTTCGGTGAATTTTACGGTGGTCAGATTAAGGAAAGTTATAAGCATAATAATCCCTAATGAAATAATTTTTACATTTTTCATGATTCTAATTTTTAAATGAAACGATTGAATTAGAAGGCGTTACTTTTTGGGTTTGCCCTCTTTGGTTTTAATGATAACTACTCCTTTTTTTCCTTTTTCGCCATAGGCTTTCAGAGCGTCCTCTTCTTGTAATATGGTGGTGGAAATAATATCTTGCTTTTGCAAGGGCGCATACGGACTCGTTGGGTTAGGTCCAAAAAGTTCCTGTTCGGTATACATCACTCCGTTAATAATGTAAATGGGATCGTTGAGTATAATAACGGCTTCCAAATCTTCGTTAGCAATATTTTTAATATCACTGGTTTTCGAAGCTTTTCCATCAATAACAACTAATGGTGGTAATTTTTTCCCAACATCATCTGTATCTGAAGCAATAAAATTGGAATAAGCTTCACTTTTTTTAGCTTTAGTTGTTGGAGCGAAACTAGATACTGCTTTATTCTCAAAATCAGCAGCAGCAGGAGAAATTTCCTTGGCATTGTAGAAACCTTGTGTAGCTTTTTCAGAAACTATAATCTCATTATTTTTGTTTACAATAACTTCTTCAGCCATCACAAGTGTTGGTTTTTCAATGGCTTTTTGCAAAATAATTTCTTTTTCTTCTACTATTTCTGTTTTTTCAGCTGTAACAATTGCTTCTTCTGGTTCAGTTAAAATCGGTTGTAAAGTATCAATAGTAACTACAGTTTCGTTTGTTGTTATGATATTTTCAGGTTGTGAAAATTGATAAATTAATGTTCCAACAATTGCTAACGCAGCCGCTACGCTAAATTTCTTCCAACGGTTATTTTCTTTTTTCAAGACATTGGTATCGAGTTTTTCTTCTACTCGCGACCAAACTTTATCCATACCAGGAAAGCTATCATTGGGCAGCTTTTCAGATGCTTGTTGTATTTTTTTGTGTATTTTATCTTCAGTGTTCATGATTATCGTGCTTTTTGGTAATAAAAAGTTGTGACTAATTCTTTCAATTTGGTTTTAGCAGCATTCAATTGTGATTTCGACGTTCCTTCCGATATTTGAAGTTGTTGGGCAATTTCTTTATGCGAATAACCTTCTACAACAAACAAATTAAAAATCGCTTTACAACCTTCGGGAAGATAATTGAGTAAATTCATCAAATCGGCTTCTTCTAAATCGGTCACTTCATCTGCTAAAGGTTGATTGGCATAACTCATGTCTTCCAAATACAAATTGAAATTCAAATTTTTACGCAATTGCAACAAACATTGGTTCACGGCTATTTTTTTTGCCCAAGCCTCAAAAGCATGTAACTCCTTTAATTGATCAATTTTAGTGAAGATGATGAAAAAAGTATCGGCCAAAACTTCTTCAATCTCTTCCTCTTTTTTCAAATAGCGTTTGCACACATAGTACAACTTGGTCGCCATTTTTTCATAGACGAGCCGCTGGGCTTCCCGTTGTTGCTTTTTACAGGCTTGTATGATGGTTATATCCATATTTTTTTAATTTCAATTTCAACTTGTCCTTGACTTTTGAACTTGTTCTTGCATTTGCTTTTTTATATAGAGTACTAAAAGTTGGAAAAGGTTGGGACGATAGTAAAATATTTTTTAAATTTAGGAATAATTTTAATTCCAATCCAATGAAAAACATTGCAGTTGAATCTTTAAAAGTTACGCAACCCATAACTTTAGCCGAAATACCAACTTTTATTGACGTTGCGACTTCAGAAAAGAAGAAAGAAAAGGAGCTACAAAAAATTCGGGAGAAATTGAGCAAACTGCAAGACAAAATGTACGCCCATAACAAATATGGTGTTTTGATTTGCTTACAAGGAATGGATACAGCAGGAAAAGACAGTTTGATTCGTGAGGTTTTTAAAGAGTTCAATGCACGTGGAGTTAATGTTTACAGTTTTAAAGCACCCAATGGAGCCGAATTAGAGCATGATTACTTGTGGCGCCATTATTTAGCACTTCCAGAAAAAGGAAAGTTTTCAGTTTTTAATCGCACGCATTATGAAAATGTTTTGATAACAAAAGTGCGACCTAACTATATCTTAAACGAAAATATTCCAGGTATAAATTCCGTTGATGATATTACGGATGAATTTTGGGAAAACCGTTTTGAAAGTATCAATAGCTTTGAAAAACATATTACTAACAACGGCGTAATTGTACTTAAATTTTTCTTGCATTTGAGTAAAGAGGAACAAAGATTGCGTTTAGTAAGGAGATTGGATGAAGAAAAACACAACTGGAAATTTTCTCCAGCCGATTTGAAAGAACGAACACTTTGGTCTACGTATCAAGAATGTTATGAAGATATTTTAAATAAAACGTCAAAAGAATATGCACCTTGGTATGTAATTCCAGCAGATAACAAAGAAACGGCTCGTTATTTAGTTGCCAAAACCATTTGGGAAGAACTAGCCAAATACACCGATATTTGTTATCCAGAATTGGACGCTAACATTAAAGAGAATATTGCACATTATCGCGATTCCCTATTATCAGAGCAATAATTTAACGATTTATCTCTAGGTTTATTCTGTATATTTGCACCAAAATTGCAAAATGACCTTAGCGACTTACACCAAAGAGTTTTCATATAACCTTCGATTGGCCTATCCTATTATTTTGGGAATGTTAGGTCATACGGTTGTGGGAATTGTTGATAACATCATGGTTGGGAAATTAGGTCCAGCGGAATTGGCAGCGGTTTCTTTGGGAAATAGCTTTGTATTTATTGCGATGTCATTAGGAATTGGTTTTTCAACAGCAATCACACCATTAGTTGCAGAAGCCGATGGGAAAAATGATGTAGAAAAGGGGAGAAGTGCTTTCCATCACGGATTGTATTTATGTACGATTTTAGGTATTGTACTATTTGGGATTATCTATTTTTCAAAGCCATTAATCGCTTATATGGGACAACCAGAACATGTGGTAACATTGGCAAAACCGTATTTAGATATTGTTGCTTTTTCGTTGATTCCGTTAATTATGTTTCAGGCTTACAAACAGTTTGCTGATGGAATGAGCGAAACTAAATATTCCATGTGGGCAACCATTTTAGCAAATATTGTGAATGTAGTTTTGAATTATTTACTAATTTATGGTATTTGGATTTTTCCTGAATTAGGAATTATTGGTGCAGCTATTGGAACTATCGCTTCCCGTTTTGTGATGTTGGGCTACATGCATTATATGATGAATTTGAAAAAGAAATTTCATCCGTATTTCAAAGGATTCTCATTCAAAGAAATTAAACGCGAAGTGAATCTAACCATCATTCGATTAGGAACGCCATCCGCTATGCAAATGTTTTTTGAAGTCGCACTTTTTACAGGAGCAATCTGGCTTTCGGGTCGATTGGGAACTACTAGTCAAGCGGCGAATCAAATTGCCTTGAGTTTGGCGTCGTTTACGTTTATGTTTGCCATGGGATTGAGTGTAGCAGCGATGATTCGTGTAGGAAATCAAAAAGGTTTGGAAGATTATAAGAAACTTAGAATTGTAGCGCTATCGATTTTTTTATTGGCCACATTTCTAGAAATAATTTTTGCTCTGATTTTCGTTTTGTTTCACCAATATTTACCCCAACTTTTTGTAAACCTAAACGATGCGACTACTTTGGTAGAAAGTCAGGAAGTAATGGCTATTGCTGCCAATTTATTATTAGTTGCGGCAGTATTTCAAATTTCAGATGGATTACAAGTTGTAGTTTTAGGAGCCTTGAGAGGATTGCAAGATGTAAAAATTCCAATGTACATGACTTTTGTGGCGTATTGGGTAATAGGATTTCCAATTTCAATCTATTTAGGATTGTATACTGATTTGAAAGCCGTGGGAATTTGGATAGGATTATTGGCTGGATTAACAGCCGCCGCAATATTTTTGTATATTCGCTTTAATTATCTAACGAAAAAAATGATTCAAGAACAAGTACTAGAACAAGAACAAGAACAAGTACAATTTCAAGTTCAAAAACAATAAACAACAAACAAAAAACTATAAACATTAAATAAAATGGATTTACCAAAATTTGTAATCGGAGACAATACCGATTTTCCTGATGATATTTTTATTATTCATTTAGAATTTCCAAGATTCGTAATCAATTTGAAAGATGACGAAGTAGAATTTTTAGAAGACATCGAAGAAGAAGACGAAAAAGAATTAGAATCAGAAATGGAACATTTAATTACCATTGCTGGAGAATTCTACGATAGAGAAATGGAGCGTTACGAACAAGAGTAATCAAAGATTACGTTCCCGTAGCGACAAGTCATTGACTTATCCGTACTAATATCATTTATTAAAATATTCTTCCAATAAATTTACAGCCGCTGCAAAAGGTGAAATTTCATTGTTTTGCACGGCTTTTTTGTTTTCTTCCAATGATTGTATGATGTTCGGATGATTGTAAAAATGCGATTTCAATTGTTCGTTTATCGTTTCCATCATCCAAAATTGGTTTTGATTTTGTCTTTTTTCTTCGAAATAGTGATTGGATTTTACCAATTCGAAATACTCCGAAATAATTTCCCAAACGTTGTCAATTCCTGTTTTTTCGAAAGCGCTACAAGTCGTTACTTTTGGAATCCAACCTGAAGATTTGGCTGGAAATAAATGCAATGCTCTATTGAATTCGGTTTTGGCTAATTTGGCTTTGGCAATGTTATCGCCATCGGCTTTGTTGATTACGATAGTATCCGCCATTTCCATGATGCCGCGCTTGATCCCTTGTAATTCATCGCCAGCGCCTGAAATTTTCAACAACAAAAAGAAATCTACCATACTGTGGACGGCAGTTTCGCTTTGACCCACACCAACTGTTTCAATAATAATCGTATCAAATCCGCAAGCTTCACAAAGAATGATAGTTTCACGCGTTTTTCTTGCAACTCCGCCTAATGTATCGCCCGAAGCACTTGGTCGGATATAAGCATTTTCATCTTTTACCAATTCTTCCATTCGGGTTTTATCGCCCAAAATACTGCCGTGACTAATCGATGAACTTGGGTCAACCGCCAAAACAGCGACTTTCTTTCCAATGGAAGTCAAATATTTACCAAAAGCTTCAATAAACGTACTTTTCCCAACGCCAGGAACACCAGTAATTCCAATACGAACCGATTGATTGGCATGCGGCAAGCAACCTTTAATTACTTCATTGGCTTTGGCTAAATGTTCAGGATTCGTACTTTCTACCAAAGTTATAGCGCGACTCAAAGCCGTTTTATCACCTTTCAAAATTCCAGCTACTAATTCTTCGGCCGAAGGTTGTTTTCTTCGGAATTGCTGAATTTGGCTAGCTACAACGCTACTCAAAGTTTCGGGTTGTTCCACGCCGTGAATTTCTGAAAGTGCGGATTTTTTCTTTGGTGTTTTCAAAAGACAATTACTTTGTGTAAAAATACAAAAATTGTAGGAATATAAAACATCGAAATCTCAAGGTTTAATTACCTTTGTATTCTTGATTTCAGTACATGGAAAACATCCTACTTTTATTTTTGTGTTTGCTTTTGGGTGTTGCGCTTCAAAAAGTGCCACAATTTCCAAAAAACGCTTACCAAAGTTTGAACCAATACGTCATTTATGTTTCGCTTCCGGCTTTGGCGTTGTATTACATTCCAAAAATTACCATTTCATTAGCTTTGCTTTATCCGTTAGGAATTGCTTGGCTGGGATTTGGACTATCTTTTGTGTTTTTTTACGCTTTAGGAACCTATTTCAAATGGTCGAAAAAATTAACAGGTTGTTTGATTTTAACCGCTGGTTTGAGCAATACGTCTTTCGTAGGATTTCCCATTATTGAAGCTTTATATGGAGCGGAAGGTTTGAAAACCGCCATAATTGTTGACCAACCGGGTTCATTTGTAGTGGTAACCACATTAGGAATTTTAGTGGCTGCCAGTTTTTCAAGAGGCAATTTAAGTACGTCTGAAATTCTGATGAAAATTGTAAAGTTTCCACCTTTTATCGCTTTCACAATTGCATTATTTTTTACGATTTTTTCTTTTGAATTTCCCAATGCTTTACAAAACGCTTTCTTACGAATTGGAAATACGGTAACGCCAGTAGCATTGGTAGCTGTTGGTTTGCAATTGAAAATTGACAAGAAGAGTAAACATTGGTCTTTTTTAGGTTTGGGATTGTTTTTCAAACTGCTCATAATGCCCGCATTTTTCTATCTGTTATACAAAATAATTTTAGGAGGAAATGGTTTAGAAATCAACGTTTCCATTCTAGAATCAGCGATGGCACCAATGATTACAGGAACTATTTTAGCTGCCAATTACGGTTTAAAACCTAAACTAAGTAGCATGATGGTGGGTGTTGGAATTCCGTTGTCTTTGATTACTGTTGCTTTTTGGTATTTTATTTTGAAGTTGTAGTTTATTGTTTGTAACACAAAGTTTCACAAAGTTTAGCACGAAGTTGCGCTAAGTTTTTAAAACATAAAAGTCATATAAGTTAAAATTGTATTGATTGTGTTTTAAAGTTCATAAAAGAGACGCTTTCAGCGTGACAAGTTTGTGTTTTGTTGCTCAAAGTTGCTCAAAGTTTAACACAAAGTCACACTAAGTTTTTTGAATCCTTTGCGGTTTAGCGCCTTTGTGGCTAAAAAATCTGTGTTCCAAAAAACAAAAATTAGTTATCTTTACACATCAATTCCATACTATGAATCCTGAAATTATCAACCAACTACAAGCTATTGTTGGATCGAATTATATTTTTACTGACGTTGCCACAAGAACGGATTACGGACATGACGAAACGGAAGATTTGAACTTTCCGCCGCAAGTCGTGGTGAAACCAGCAACAACGGAAGAAGTCGCACAAATCCTAAAGATTTCCAATACGTATAAAATTCCAACAGTTCCTATTGGTGGAAGAACGGGTTTGAGCGGTGGTGCTTTAGCCATTTATGGTGGCATTGCGATTTCAATGGAACGATTCAATAAGATTTTGGAAGTTGACGAGAAAAATCTTCAAGTTACTACCGAACCTGGTGTAATTACGCAAGTTCTTCGCGAAGCTGTTGCCGAAAAAGGCTTGTTTTATCCTGTTGATCCTAGTAGTATGGGAAGTTGTTTTATTGGCGGAAATATTGCGGAAAATTCGGGTGGCGCTAGAGCTTTGAAATATGGTGTAACCAAAGATTATGTGCTGAATTTAGAAGTTGTTTTACCAACAGGCGATATCATTTGGACAGGAGCCAATACATTGAAAAACTCAACCGGTTATAATTTGACACAATTGCTTGTTGGAAGTGAAGGAACTTTGGGAATTGTTACTAAAATTGTCTTGAAATTATTGCCTCAAAACAAACATAATGTATTGCTTTTAGTTCCATTTTATAAAGCGGAGCAAGCATGTGAAGCGGTTTCGGCTATTTTTAGAGCAGGAATTACGCCAAGTGCTTTGGAATTCATGGAACGCGATGCGATTGATTGGACGTTGCGTTACATTGACGGCGTAAATATAGAAATTAAGGAAAATATTGCGGCTCATTTGTTAATTGAAGTGGATGGGAATTATCCTGAAATTTTGATGCAAGAAGCGGAACAAATTTTAAATGTGGTAGAACAATTTGAAATTGATGAGGTTTTATTCGCCGATACTGAAGAACAGAAAAACGCTTTGTGGAAAATGCGTAGGGCAGTGGGTGAAGCTGTAAAATCGAATTCGGTTTATAAGGAAGAAGATACGGTGGTTCCAAGATATGAATTGCCAAAATTATTACACGGAATTAAAGCAATTGGCAAGAAATACGGTTTTCACTCCGTATGTTATGGTCATGCGGGCGATGGCAATTTGCATGTAAACATCATCAAAGGTGAAATGAGCGATGCCAATTGGAATACCGAAGTTCCCAAAGGCATTCGCGAGATTTTTGAATTGACCGTGCAATTGAAAGGAACGTTATCTGGCGAACACGGCATTGGTTTGGTACAAAAAAACTATATGGATATTGCTTTTTCCAAAGTGCATTTGGAATTAATGGAACGCATCAAAGCTATTTTTGACCCCAATAATGTATTGAATCCAGGGAAGATTTTTCCTGATGGGGAATAGCTTATTTAGAATAATTTAGTTTGTCTGTTTTCAGGTTCGTTTGATAAAATTTCAATAAATTTTATCCTTGGACGCTTTTCTATAAATTCACCTGTTTTTTTATCTAATCTGTCAATGTATCCTTTTATTATACAATTTGTGAAAAGTACATTTTTAAATTCTTTTACATTTCCAGTTGTTGGATAAGAAGTTAAAATGTGTCCTTCATATAAAAATCCAATAGTATTTGATTTTTCATTTCCTCGTGTTATGTGTCCTTCAAGTTCAATATAAGAATTATGAATTAATTCGGGGAAAAGTGTCTCATCAGATTCTTCTGTGGGAATAAAAATTTGTTTTTCAATATTGTTAATTCTTACAAATTCAAATTTATTACTTACAGTATCATTATATCCTATAACTAGTTCTCTTTCTTCATCTATAACTTTTGCTAAATTTGAAAATAATTTATCTGGACAATTCGAAAATATTTCCAAATATTGATATGGAACAGTTAATATTTCTCCTTTATAATTTGTAATTAAAACTTCTGTATTGTTTTTTGTAAATTTTAGGTTTTCAAATTTTTTCTTAGTTAATGTACCTAAATGTTTAGAAATTTTTAAAACCCAAGTCATTGCAACAAATGACTTCTTAAAAACATCTTTGAAACCAATATCTTTAAAATCATTTTTTGCCATTTCACTTAAAGCACTTCCAAAATATTTGGAAGCTCCCCATGCAAGTGCTGTTTTTATTAAGATTGCGTCAAAATTTTCTAAAAAAATTGTTTCCCAGCTTCCTTTTCTTATTCGAACTGGAATTTCAAATTCAACTTTTCTGAATTTTTTATCTTCTTGATAAAGGAAATATCTTAAAGATTCGTCAATTCCAATAAGAGCTTCGCCAGCTTTTCTAGCATCAAGAAAGCCATCTTTCACTAATTCGCCTTCATATTTTATATGAGCAAAAATTTCGTTTTTTTCTTTATCAGTATCCAATAACTATATTTTTTATATAATAACTTTTTTTTTAAAATCAATGTCAATTATTTACTTTAAATCATATATGACTACTTCCCCAAAAACTCCACCAAATTCGCATCCGCATTTTTGAACGTTGGTGGTTGTTCAATGATGCTGGCAACACGTTTTTTGTTTAATTTCATGGTAATATCAGCTTCCGTAGTAAATAACAAAGCGGTTAAAAACGGGTTGTTGATGTGCGGAATTAGCTCAGCTTCTAAATCGGCTAAATCGCAAATTTTTACCAATTCCTGTTTTTCGGTGGTGTAAATTTTATACGTCATGGTCAACTTTAGCACGTTGTCTTCTACTATCGTTTTTACGTAAATGTTTTGTAATTCGGGTTTTCCCACGGTTTTGGCTAGTGTTAATTTGGCAAAAGTTCCATTGGCAATACTAGCTCTAACGTGGTTAAAAAACTCGGTATAGGTGATGTTGTTTTCGTTCATGTTATAATCCTAAAGCTTTTTTGGTTTCTTCATCAAAAATCATTGCGAACAAACGATTTTCTTTGTCTTTGTTTAGAAATTTCCATTTGTTGTTGGTCACTTCATCCGCTACAGCAATTAATGTTGCGCGAATTTTAATGGTAAAAGAATTGGTCGCTTCGTCAAACGTAACCTCGGTTGCTTCCATTGAGGTTTTGAAAATGTCTATCATCATGTTCACATCTTCACCCATAGGTTCTACAAAAGTCATTCGCATTACATTGTCGTGATCAATCATACAAAAGCTTTTTTTACCAATTTTTTTAATTTCGCCAAAAGTAAAGTTAGGAGTTGTTTCCACCATTTTGATAGCAAATTGCTCGGTTTCCATCATTTGCTCCATCATTTGTTTCATTTGCTCTCTTGGAATAATATCGAAAACTTTTGGATACGTAGTTTCAAAAATAGCGTCATAATTCATGCTTGCTCCAGCTTTGTAGGCTTTTAAAGCCTCTACTTTCAATACATTCATATCTTGCGCCACAACGGAGCTAATAGCTAGAAAGCATACAATAATAAGGGATTTCAATTTCATAGTGTTTATTTTTTTGTAGAATTACCAAAGATAAAAAATCCCCAACTACTTATCATAGTTGAGGAGAAATATTTAATCTCTTTTAGGCGTATTTTTCTTTTGTCGTTTGTCTTCTTTCTTTTCTTTGGCCGTTTTTAACGGTTCTTTTTTTGCTGTTTTCTTAGCATCTTGACTTTTTGCCATATTTTCTATGATTTATTTTAGTAAATATAGGGAATTTTATTTGTTTATTTTTTGTTTCGGGTTTGTAACGCAAAGTTTCACGAAGTTTACACAGAGTTTCACGGAGTTTTTTGAATAGTATTGTATTGAGATCGGAACGCGGATGAAGCGGGTTCTTCGAAGCGCAGATGATAACGGATTTTTTGAAGTTAAGTTTTGAGCTTGAAATGTTGTAACAAAAAGTTTCACAAAGTTTCACAAAGTTCACACAGAGTTTCACGAAGTTTTTTGAATTGGATTGTGTTGTAAAGAGTTGCACAGAGGCGTTTCACTTTATTTTTGTTTGAAGTTTTAGGATTGTAACACAAAGTTTCACAAAGTTCACACAGAGTTGCACGGAGTTTTTTTGAATTGGATTGTGTTGAGAGAGTTACACAGAGGCATTTCACTTTGTTATTAGAACGCTGATGACTCTGATTTTGCTGATGATTACGGATTTTCTTATTGAAACTTATTTATGCTAAAGTTCTTAGAAGGGATTGTCCCCTTGAGGGGACTTTAGGGGTGTTGCGGTGTTATGCTTCAAGTTTGAATTTTGAAGTTTATTTTTGTTCTTGACTAAATTTCATAAAAAAATCCTCAATCGGTTTAGGATTGAGGATTTATATGATTAGTAAGTTTTAGTTTATTCGTTCACCAAAACCCATTCGCCAGAAGCAATCATGCTTTCGGCTTTTTTGTATTTCATAGTTTCGCTTTTGCCGCTCATTACGTGTTTAATAGTAACGGAATCATTACGATTGATTTTTGGCATTTCACGAGTAATCGTTTCTGTTACTTGCGGACGATTTTGCGTTTGTGCTCCAGCTTCTCTGTTGCGTGATGCTAATTCATCTGAATTTAAAGCGTCTTCTTTAGTTTCAGTGTAATTTACTTTTTGTTTTACTTCTTTGGCTTCGCTAATTTCATTTGGATTTTGTGAAGGCAAATCACCTTTAAACAAGAACGAAATTACTTCTTTATTTACGCCATCCATCATACGTTTGAATAAATTGAAAGCTTCAAACTTGTAAATCAACAAAGGATCTTTTTGCTCATGAACCGCCAACTGAACCGATTGTTTCAATTCGTCCATTTTACGTAAGTGTTTTTTCCAAGCTTCGTCAATAATTGCTAAAGAAACGTTTTTCTCGAAATCGGTAATTAACGATTTAGCTTCAGTTTGGTACGCTTTTTCTAAATTGGTAACAATATTCAACGATTTGATGCCATCAGTAAACGGAACTACAATTCGCTCGTATTGGCCGTTGTTGTTTACGTATACATTTTTGATAATAGGGAAGGCTTCGGCAGCATTTCTAGCAGTTTTATCTTCGTAATGTGCTAAAACGGCTTTGTATGTTTTTCCAACGATTTCTTTTTCTGGTAATTTTCCAAATTCCGCTTCCGTAACTGGTGCGCTAATTGAGAAATAACGAATCAATTCGAATTCGTAGTTTTTGTAATCACCTGCTAATTTGTTGTTTTGAACGATTAATTCGCAAGTGTCGTACATCATATTCGCGATATCCACTTTCAAACGTTCCCCATGTAAAGCATGACGACGACGCTTGTAAACGACTTCACGTTGCGCATTCATCACGTCATCGTATTCTAACAAACGTTTACGAACTCCAAAGTTGTTTTCTTCTACTTTTTTCTGCGCTCTTTCGATAGATTTAGTCATCATCGAGTGTTGGATAACTTCGCCTTCTTTCAAGCCCATTCTATCCATTACTTTTGCTACTCTATCCGAACCAAATAAACGCATCAAGTTATCTTCCAATGACACATAGAACTGCGAACTTCCCACATCACCTTGACGACCTGCACGACCACGCAACTGGCGATCCACACGACGCGAATCGTGACGTTCTGTTCCAATAATGGCCAAACCACCTGCTTTTTTCACTTCGTCAGAAAGTTTGATATCGGTACCACGACCAGCCATATTCGTTGCGATTGTTACTACGCCAGGTTTTCCAGCTTCGGCAACAATTTCTGCTTCGCTCTTATGCATTTTAGCATTCAAAACATTGTGAGGGATATTGCGAATTTTCAACATTCGACTTAATAACTCAGATATTTCAACCGAAGTAGTACCAATTAAAACAGGACGACCTGAGTTCGATAATTGTACAACATCTTCAATAACTGCGTTAAATTTTTCACGAACAGTTCTGTAAATCAAATCTTCTTTGTCTTTACGAGCCATTGGGCGGTTCGTTGGAATTTCAACAACATCTAATTTGTAAATTTCCCAAAACTCACCCGCTTCTGTAACAGCAGTTCCCGTCATACCTGATAATTTTCGGTACATACGGAAATAATTCTGAAGTGTTACAGTAGCAAAAGTTTGTGTAGCTGCTTCAATTTTTACGTTTTCTTTAGCTTCAATCGCTTGGTGTAAACCGTCTGAATAACGACGACCATCCATGATACGACCGGTTTGCTCGTCTACAATCATGACTTTGTTATCCATGATTACGTATTCCGTATCTTTTTCAAACAAAGTATACGCTTTCAGTAATTGCGTTAACGTATGAATTCTTTCTGCTTTGATTGAGAAATCTTTGTATAATTCTTCTCTCTTTTCAGCTTCTTCCTCTGTAGCAAGGTTTAATTTTTCAATTTTAGCGATTTCTGTTCCAATGTCTGGTAAAACAAAGAAACTTTCGTCAGTATCTTGAGAAAGGAATTTAATTCCGTTATCTGTCAATTCTACTTGATTGTTTTTTTCTTCGATAACAAAGTATAGTGCCTCATCAATTTTTGGCATTTCTCTGTTGTTATCTTGCATGTAGAAGTTTTCGGTTTTTTGCAACAATTGCTTAATTCCTTCTTCCGATAAAAATTTGATTAACGCTTTGCTTTTTGGTAATGCTCTGTGCGAACGCAACAAATAAAATCCACCGTCTTTGGTATTTCCTTCTTTGATTAAGCGTTTAGCTTCTGTTAAACATTCCGTAGCTATTTTACGTTGTAACGTAACTAGGTTGTCTACTTTTGGTTTTAGTTCATTAAACTCATGACGATCGCCTTGAGGAACTGGACCAGAAATGATTAATGGTGTACGAGCATCATCAATTAAAACGGAGTCAACTTCATCCACAATTGCATAATTGTGTTTTCTTTGAACCAAATCTTCTGGCGAATGTGCCATATTATCACGTAAATAGTCAAAACCAAATTCGTTATTGGTTCCGTACGTGATATCAGCTTCGTAAGCTTTTCTTCTTGCTGCGGTGTTTGGTTGGTGATTATCAATACAATCAACCGTTAAGCCATGGAATTCGAAAATTGGAGCTTTCCATGTGCTATCACGACGCGCTAAATAATCATTCACGGTTACTAAGTGAACGCCATTTCCTGTCAATGCATTTAAGTATAATGGAAGTGTTGCTACCAATGTTTTTCCTTCACCCGTTTGCATTTCAGCAATTTTACCTTGGTGCAAAACCACACCACCAATTAACTGTACGTCGTAGTGAATCATATCCCAAGTGATCGCTTTTCCAGCAGCGTCCCAAGAGTTTGCCCAAACCGCGTTATCACCTTCGATAGTGATGTATGATTTTGATGCAGATAGTTCACGGTCTTTTGGAGAAGCCGTTACAGTGATATGCGTGTTTTCTTTGAAACGACGTGCTGTTTCTTTTAAAACGGCAAAAGCTTCTGGAAGAATAGTATCTAATACTTTTTCAGAAATTTCGTATGCTTCTTTTTCAATTGTGTCGATTTGGGTGTAAATATCTTCACGCAAATCAATATCTGACGTTTGTTCGGCATCTTGTTTTAAAGAAGCAATTTTTGCATCTTTTTCAGCACGAGCATCTTTTATCGTTTTTTTGAAAAATTCGGTTTTAGCTCTTAACTCATCGTGAGAAAGCGCTTGTAAAGCCGATTCAAAAGTTTTTACTTTGTTAATAAGCGGTTTGATAGCTTTGATATCTTTTTCAGATTTATCGCCTACAAATGCTTTTAATATGGAATTAATTAAACTCATTAGTTTATTGTTATTTATAGTGTAAATATCGACAAAATTACAAAAAAAAAGCCTCTAGGTGAGACTTTTCTAAGGTTGTGTTTTTTATCTTTTTTTAATACTCATCCTCGTTCCAAAGATAGTCTTCGTCTGTAGGATAGTCAGGCCAAATTTCTTCCATCAACTCATAAACTTCACCTTCATCTTCTATTGACTGCAAGTTCTCTACTACTTCAAGTGGAGCACCAGTTCTAATAGCATAATCGATAAGTTCATCTTTGGTAGCTGGCCAAGGGGCATCGCTTAAATAGGATGCTAATTCTAATGTCCAATACATCTTTATACTGATTTTAGTTTTATGCAAAAATAAATTTTTAACTTAAAAAGTCAAGTTTTTTTTGATTTATTTTACTATTATTTTTAAGAACGTGTTTTTAGTCGCAGTTTTCAGTCTCAGTTTTCAGTGAATTTTCAGTTTAAATCTTTTGTTGTAAGCTGTTAACTGTGATTGTAAACTATTTTCTTGGAATCCACTTTACTTCATCTGCGTTCAAATCGTGGGACAACTTTCGTGCCAACACAAAAAGGTAGTCAGAAAGTCGGTTTAAATAAGTTAATACCTGAATATCTGTCGGTTCTATTTCATGTAAATGCACTGACAAACGCTCGGCTCTACGGCAAACACAGCGCGCAATATGACAATATGACACGGTAGTATGACCACCGGGCAATACAAAGTGCGTCATTTGAGGTAATTCGGCATCCATTTTATCGATTTCTGTTTCTAAATACGTGATGTCTTCGTCAGAAATTCGGTTTATATTTAATCGTGGTTGACCATTTTTAAGTGTTTCTTTTTCTGGTGGAGTGGCTAAAATAGCACCAACAGTAAACAAACGATCTTGTACTTCAATTAAAACAGCTTTGTATAGCGGATTGATATCTTGATCACGAATTAACCCAATGTGTGAGTTCAATTCATCAACGGTTCCGTAGCTTTCAATACGAATATGGTGTTTTGGAACACGTGTACCACCAAAAAGTGCTGTGGTTCCTTTGTCTCCTGTTTTGGTATAAACTTTCATTTTTTATGTTTAATGCGTTTTTATATAAATTTTGGATTTTGACTCAATGTCTAATCCTCTTGTTTCTTTTTGTAAGATTTTAGTTTGAATGATTTTCTATGATTCAAATTTCTTGACTCTTTCCTTTTGACTAAACGCAAAACAAGGTACAAAAAAGTTAAAATCGCAATTAGGAAATACATTTTTTTAAATTTTCGTAAAGATAACTGAAAAAAGTCAAGGGCAAAAATCAAGAACAAGTTCAAGAACAAATAGAAAAAAACAAATTCCAAATTCCAATGAACTTGAAACCAAAATTAAACATATAAGTCATAAAGTTTTTTAACTTTAATCTGGTTACGTTTATAAGTCCATATAAGATTTCAAAGATTATTTCGATTTCTCTAATCTGTTTTCAAAAAAGTCAACTTTAAATCTGAAAATTCGAAAATCTAAAGTCTATCTTCTAACCTCTATCTTCTATTTTCTAAAGATTACCTATTCTTCACATCACTCTCAATAACACCGTCACGAAGGCGAATGATTCGATGCGCGTGTTTGGCAATATCTTCCTCATGCGTAACCAAAATAACTGTGTTTCCATTGGCATGAATTTCGTCAAAAAGATTCATGATTTCTACTGAAGTTTTACTGTCTAAGTTTCCGGTTGGCTCATCGGCTAAAATGATAGAAGGTTTGTTAACCAATGCTCTAGCGACTGCTACACGTTGGCGTTGACCACCTGAAAGTTGGTTGGGTTTGTGATCCATTCTATCGTCTAATCCAACTTGTGTTAGCACTTCAGTAGCACGTTCCATACGTTCCGATTTGGAATGCCCGGCATATACCATTGGTAAAGCCACATTATCCAAAGCCGTTGTTCTTGGCATTAAGTTGAAGGTTTGAAAAACGAATCCAATTTCTATATTACGTATTCCTGCCAATTCATCGTCTTGCATTTCACTTACGTATTTTCCGTTCAAAATGTAAGTTCCTGATGTTGGTGTATCTAAACAACCTAAAATATTCATCAATGTTGATTTTCCAGAACCTGAAGGTCCCATCAAAGCTACATATTCGCCTTTATTGATTTCCAAATCGATGCCTTTTAACACATACACGATTTCGTTTCCTAAAGGAAAATCTCTTTTGATATTGGTTATTTTGATTAACGGATTTGCCATAATGAAATTAGAATTTAGTCTCTCGACTTCGCTCGAGATGACAATATTATTGATGTAACACTATAATAAGTAGAAAAAGGAATGAATTTGTTACAACTAAAAGCGAATTCTTTCAAACAAATGCGAACTAATCGTTTTATTCGGATTGATGATGAAATGTTCTTTTTCTTGTTCGATTCTAAAAAACACAATTCCCCATTGAAAGGTGTCAATTGTCACTGAAACTTTTGGATGATTTTTTATGATCTCCCAAGCTTCTTCCATATCGGCCGACCAATGAATATCATCAAAAATCCAAACAGAATCATTAGAAATGGTTTGAAGTAACGCTTCAAAATACTCTAAAGTCGCTTTTTTGGAATGATTGCCATCGAAATAGATCAAATCGAAGATTTGGGGTTTCGAGTTTAAGGTTTCAAGTTTCAGGTTTTCAAAAAATAAATTAAATTCTGTGTTAACAAACTCAACAATATTATTGGGAAACTTGAAACTTGAAACTTGAAACATTTCTTTAGCGGTAGCCATTGTGTTTGGACAACCTTCTAAAGTGATGATTTTTGCATTTGAATTTCCTAACGAAAGAGCCGAAGTGGTTAATCCTAAAGAAGTTCCAATTTCTAAAATGTTTTTGGGTTGAAAATAATGAACTATTCTAAAAAGCAATTCCGCATTTTTTGGTGTAATTCCAGCGGTTTGTGCGATTTTTGAAATTTCTCTAGTATTCGATTTAAAAACTCGTGAACCTGCACCAAAATCCGTTACTTCAATTGTATTTTTGTTTTCTAAAAGCGATTTTCGGTAGGATTTTAATGCTTCGAATTCAGGATATTTTGTGTTGTCGTAAAAGCATTTCGTGACCAAATCAAATACAAATGGCGAATGCACTCCATGTTCGTTTTTGGAATGTAAAAGAAATTTCAGGTATGATTTTATTTGTTGTAACACAGAGATTCACAAAGTTTTTCACAAAGCTACACAAAGGAAAAAAGAAAGCTTGGCGAAACTCTGCGTTTTTCTTTGTGAATCTTTGTGTAATAATTATTCCATTTTACTTGAAAGTTCAAACCAACGCTCTTCTTTTTCTTCTAAAGTTTGAATGATTTTTTGCAATTCGTTTGCTTTTGCTTCAATTTTATCATCGGCAACTTTTCCGTCGGCGAATTCTTGTTCGATTTGTTTTTTATTGTATTCTAAATCTTTGATTTCACGTTCTAATTTATTGAATTCCTTTTGATCGTTGAAATTCAAACCTGCAGAAGCGGTGCTTTTTTCTTTCCAACTTACTTTTTCCGTACTAACACTTGAAAGTATTTTAGGTTCGGCCGAATCTTCATAACTTCTAAAATCAGAATAATTTCCTGGGAAATCTTCAATTTGACCTTCGCCTCTAAAAACAAACAAGTGATCCACAATTTTATCCATAAAATAACGGTCGTGACTCACTACTAACAAACATCCTGGAAAATCCAATAAGAAACTTTCCAATACATTTAATGTTACAATATCTAAGTCATTCGTAGGTTCATCCAAAATCAAGAAATTTGGATTCTGAATTAAAACCGTACATAAATACAAACGTTTCAATTCGCCACCACTTAATTTTTCTACGAAATCGTATTGTTTTTTTGCATCAAATAAAAAGCGTTCCAATAACTGCGTAGCCGAAATAATTTTGCCTTTTGTCAACGGAATGTATTCGCCATATTCTTTGATGATGTCGATTACTTTTTGTCCCGGTTTTGGATTGATGCCACTTTGCGTGTAATAGCCGATTTTAATCGTATCACCAATAATCACTTTACCCGAATCTGGTTGCATCGTTTGGGTTAAAATATTTAAAAAGGTCGATTTCCCTGTTCCGTTTTTACCAATAATTCCAATGCGTTCGCCACGTTGAAACGAATAACTAAAATCTTTTAAAATGGTTCTGTCAGGAAAGTCTTTGTTTAATTTTACTAATTCGATAATTTTACTTCCCATGCGCTCCATGTTGATTTCGAGCTCTACTACATTTTCTTTTCTTCGGCTTTCTGCTTTTTCTTTAATTACGTAAAAATCATCCTGGCGCGATTTTGATTTGGTAGTTCTAGCTTTTGGTTGACGACGCATCCAAGCCAATTCTTTGATGAAAAGGTTTTGAGCTTTGTCAATACTAGAATTTTCAGAAATTTGACGTTCTTCTTTTTTCTCTAAATAATACGAATAATTGCCTTTGTATTGGTATATTTTTCCGTTGTCTAATTCGATAATTTCGTTACAAACACGTTCCAAAAAGAAACGGTCGTGTGTTACCATAAACAACGTGATATTTTCTTTTGCAAAATAATCTTCTAACCATTCAATCATTTCTAAATCTAAGTGATTGGTTGGTTCATCCAAAATCAATAAATCAGGTTTGCTAATTAAAATAATCGCTAATGATAGACGCTTTTTTTGTCCACCCGACATGTTTTTAACTTTCATTTTTAAGTCTTCCAACTTCAATTTAGTCAAAATTTGCTTGAATTGCGTTTCAAAATCCCAAGCATTGTGGCGGTCCATATCGTCAAAAGCTCTTTGATACGCTTCTTCGTCATTCGGGTTTTCTAAGGCTTTTTCGTAGCGTTCAATTACTTTCAGAATTTCGTTATCCGAAGCAAAAATATTTTCCTCAATGGTTAATTCGTCTTGCAAATTATTGTTTTGCGACAAAAAGGCCATGTTGATGTCTTTTCGAATCACTACTTGACCGGTATCGGGTTCATCCAAACCATTAATCATGTTCATAATGGTGGTTTTTCCCGAACCGTTTTTAGCAATAAAAGCTATTTTTTGATCTTTGTTAATTCCAAACGAAACGTCTTTAAAAAGAATACGTTCGCCATAAGATTTGGAGATATTTTCGACTGATAAGTAATTCATAATACAATTTAGAAATGCAAAAATAGTTTATTGTATCTAAAGATTATAGATTATTTCCTAACTTTGTTAAAATGTATTTTATGACTTCCAAAAAGAAAAATAAAATTGAAGAGCCAACAGAAGCTTACGAAGTAACTCCGAAAAGTGAGTTAACTTCTGAGAATTTGCATCCTGTTTTAGTTCAATTATTAGAAAAATCCATCAAAGAAATTGAAGAAGGGAAGACATCCACGCACGAAGAAGTAATGAAACGATTTAGAGAAAAATTTCCATTGCAGAAATGATTTACAAAATTGAATGGACTTTTCGTGCTGAAATTTCCTTTTTCGAGGAAGCTCAATTTATTTTACAAAAGTGGAATATTTATGAGGTAAATAAATTTGAAAGTTTAGTTGAAAATGAGTTAAAAAGATTGTCAATTCATCCAATGATTGGAAATTTCAAAGTAGATAATATTTATTCTTTGTCAATATCCGAACAGACAACATTGTTTTACAAAATAAATAAAGATTTAAGTCTGATTGAGTTATTATTGTTTTGGAATAATTTAAGAAATCCAGATGATTTAATCAAACTATTATAATGCAGCTATCCATAATCATTCTCAACTACAACGTACGCTATTTTTTAGAGCAATGCGTTCTCAGTGTTCAAAAAGCATTGGAAGGCATTGATGGAGAAATTATTGTTATTGACAACGCTTCGTCTGATGCTAGTTGTGAAATGATGAAAACCAAATTTCCACACATAAAACTCATTGAAAACGAAGCAAATTTAGGTTTTCCAAAAGGAAATAACATCGGTGTCGCTCAAGCAAAAGGCGAATACATTTGTATTTTGAATCCTGATACTGTGGTTGCAGAAGATACTTTTTCAAAAATTTTAAACTCGCAACTCATAACTCATAACTCGCAACTTGGAATTATCGGTTGTAAATTAATCGACGGTGTAGGAAATTTTCTTCCCGAAAGTAAACGTGGCGTTCCAACGCCTTGGGTAGCTTTTACAAAAATCTTCGGATTGTATAAAATTTCGAATTATTTCGGAAAATATTACGCCCAACATTTATCTGAAAACGAATCTGGGAAAGTTGATATTTTAGTTGGTGCTTTTATGATGATGAAACGCGAATTGTATCTAGAATTTGGTGGTTTTGATGAAAATTGCTTTATGTATTCTGATGATATCGATTTGAGTTATTTGGTTTTGAAAACAGGAAAATCGAATTATTACTTTCATGAAACTTCTGTGATTCATTATAAAGGAGAAAGCACCGTTCGTGATGGAACCTATATGAAACGTTTCCGCGAAGCGATGCAATTTTTCTACAAAAAACACTTTAAAAAATCTTGGTTTTTTGATGTGATGATGCAAGTGGGAAGTTTTGTTTTTAGTCTTCTAAAGAAGAATCAACAAAAGAATGAAGTTAGAATTATTGATGAATATGTCGTTTTTTCAAGAGGAAATTTAGAGTTAAACCTGTCAAAAAAAGCAACTTATTTACCTGATTTTAATCAATTTGAGAATCAACCGCAAAAAAACATTGAAATAATATTTGATACGACGACATTTAGTTTTGTCGAAATTATTACTTTTATGCAGTTAAATAAGAGTAAAAATCTAAGTTTAAAGAATTACATTTCGAGTTCGAATTACCTAATTGGAAGTAATAATTCGAACGATAGAGGACAAATAATTTTGTTGTAAAAAATTATTGATTTCTTTATAAAACGAACGAAAAATTAGTATTTTTGCAAACCAAATACAAAAACACAACTTTAGTTTAAAGATATGGCAAAGTTTGAATTGAAATTACCTAAAATGGGTGAAAGTGTTGCAGAAGCAACAGTTACCAACTGGTTAAAAAAAGTTGGCGATAAAATTGAAATGGACGAAGCAGTACTTGAAATTGCTACTGATAAAGTAGATAGCGAAGTGCCTTCGGAAGTTGCAGGAACACTTGTTGAAATTTTATTTAATACCGATGATGTAGTTCAAGTTGGACAAACTATCGCTATTATCGAAACGGAAGGTGGTGCTGTTGCATCAACTCCAGAAGTTAAAGCAGACGCTCCAGTTGCAGTTGCAGAAGTAGCAAAAGCGGTTGAAGTAGCAAAAGAAACTGTTGCTCCAGCTGATTTTTCAGCATCAGAAAAATTCTTTTCGCCATTAGTTAAAAATATCGCAAAAGAAGAAGGAATTTCATTAGCTGAATTAGAAGCAATTGCTGGTTCTGGTAAAGATGGTCGTGTAAACAAAGAAGATTTATTAAATTATATCAAAAATAGAGGAAGTCAGCCTGCAGTTGTTGCTCCCGAAACTTCGGGATCCGTGGTGGCTCCAAAAGCAGCTCCAGCTCCAGTAGCTCAAGCTGTTCCGGTTTCTGTAAATGGTGGTGACGAGATTGTTGAAATGGACAGAATGCGTAAGTTGATTTCGGGTTACATGGTAGCTTCGGTACAAACTTCGGCTCACGTTCAGTCTTTCATTGAAGTGGATGTAACAAACATCGTAAAATGGAGAGATAAAGTTAAAGCTGCTTTCGAAAAGAGAGAAGGTGAGAAGTTAACTTTTACACCAATTATGATGGAAGCGGTTGCAAAAGCTTTGAAAGATTTCCCAGGAATGAATATTTCAGTTGATGGAGATTATATCATCAAACGTAAAAATATCAACTTAGGAATGGCAGCTGCGTTACCAAACGGAAACTTAATTGTTCCTGTAATTAAAAATGCTGATCAATTAAACTTAGTTGGAATGGCGAAAGCGGTTAACGATTTAGGAAACCGAGCTAAAGCAGGAAAATTAAAACCAGACGATACGCAAGGTGGAACTTATACAGTTACGAATGTGGGAACTTTTGGTTCTGTTTTTGGAACGCCAATTATCAACCAACCACAAGTAGGTATTTTAGCTTTAGGTGCTATTAGAAAAGTACCAGCAGTTATTGAAACTCCAGAAGGTGATTTCATTGGAATCCGTCAAAAAATGTTCTTATCGCATTCATATGACCACAGAGTAGTAGATGGAGCGTTAGGAGGAAGTTTCGTAAAACGTGTTGCAGATTACTTAGAAGCTTTTGATGTAAATAGAGATTTCTAATTTGAAATAAATTATAAATTAACCCGATACTGAAAAGTGTCGGGTTTTTTGTTTTGGAGCGAATTGTTTGGGCTTTCTTGGTTACCATTTTCCTGCTGTTCGTTGCAATCTTTTTAAACTCCAAAAAGTTTAAAAAGGATTTTCTCTACCATCAGGGCTAGGTTGGATTTGTATTGATTTTGAATCAAAATATATTTGAAAATTCATTTTAATCTTCATTCTTGAATTTTTGTATTTCATTGATATTCAGAATTAAAAATATATGAAATTATTGTTTCTTATATATTTTTCTTATAAAAGTTGTAATGGTTTTAAGTTTGGATTATATAATTTTAAACTAATTAATATGAAAAACAAGTTACTCTTTTTCGTCTTTGTGTTGCCTTTTTTTTATTCATTCGCTCAAACAGTTCCATCTTATTTGCCAACTAATGGTTTGGTTAGTTATTGGGGATTTGAAAACACAACAAATGATTATACAAGTAATAATAACGATGGAACCATTGTTGGTTCAAGTAATTATGTAGTTGATAGATTTGGGAATGTTGGTAATTCATATTCATTTGTATCAGGATCAGATATTGTTTGTACTACTAATAGCTTTAATAATATTCAAGTTTTTTCTACTTCTATTTGGTTCAAAACTCAAAATGAAGGTTTTCTTTTTGGATTGGATAGTGGTCAATGTATCCATGGAGGTCAATGGGATAGATATACTTTTATAAATGCATCAGGAAATTTAGTATTATATGCTTTTAATGGTAGTGAACAATTTTGTATTACAACTGGAAATTATAAAGATAATAATTGGCATAATGTTGTTTCTGTTTTGTCTTCTGATGGAATGAAAGTTTATATTGATGGTGTTCTTTCTGCTCAAAATAATTCTGTTACAAGTGCTGAAAATTACATTGGATATTGGAGAGTTGGTGGATTGCAATCAGGCGGTAATAACACAATGATTGGGAATATTGATGATATAGGGGTTTGGGATAGAGTTTTGACACCAACAGAAATTTTACACATCTATCAACAAGGTTCATTAAGTGTAAATGAACAAAAATTAATTAATTTTAAAATTTACCCAAATCCAACTATTGATAAGCTTATTGTTGAAAATTTAGATTTTAGCTTTGATGATGAATATGTAATTGTTGATTTAATTGGGAAAGAAATAATGAACGGGAAATTAGATAAGGAAACTTCAATAATTAATGTTAGTTCATTGTCTAAAGGAGTTTATATTCTTTCAATTAAAGGAGAAGTAAATAGAGTTTTTAAATTTGTAAAGAATTAAATTATGGAAAAGATTTACGATTTAATAATTCAAAAATTTAAGAAAGGAATGGAAATTCCTTTAATAAGAAAAGGAAAATATTATACTTTCATTGAAACGACAACAACTATTGTTAATGAAATTTTCTATGACAGATCAATTCATTACAGAATAAGCGATGTAAATACCAAGAAAATCACATCACTTTTTATTGAATTAACTTATGAGTATTATGTTCAACATAAAGACACTTTTCCAAGTAGAGGTTGGTACGAAGCTCATGAAATATTAAAATATGAATATAAATCAAGACCTTGTAATTATTCTGTTGTTCAGGGATTAATCAATACAATTTCGAAAAAAAATTAATTTAATGAACTAAAATACCGAGGATTTAATTGTATTTCTTTAATACGCTTGTCTTCGGTATTTTTTTGTGTTATAAATAAATCATCTTCATCGATTTCTAAAATAAAAGCCAATTTTTGCTTTAATCCATTCAATACTAAATCCTTTTTCTTAGTTAGAGTGTTGTAAGGTGTGTTGTCATTTTTAGAGAAAAAGTCAACAACTTCATTCATAGGTAATGATTTATTTTTATTCTTTAAGAAAAAATGTAATAAATCGTTTTCTTCACTCGATAAGTTATTTATCAATTTATCTCTAAAATAAAAATTAGAATCTTTTAAAGTTATTTTGTTTTCATAAGTTGGTTTTATTCTTTTCTTCAAGTAGAAAAGCAGAAATCCAAACGACACAAGTGAGAATAAAATTGTTGCATATAAAAGATATGAATTTTGAGTTTCAAATAATTCTTCTTCATTTGTAAAATCACTTTTATAACTTTCAAAATCTTCAACAATAATTTCTAATTTTCTATTCCCATCATTTGAATTTCCTAAAGCATAAAATATTTCGTTTGTTTTTGGATTAAATTTTTCAAAATATGAAAATGAATATTTATCTCTTGGATCGGTAGATTTTAGAATATTATTATCAAAGTCAAATTCGATTAATTTTCCATAATCATAAATGTTTTTGTTATTTATGAAACTGTTGTAATATTCAAAATTGATTGAGTTTTTGTCTTTTAGTTCTCCTAAATTAATCCATTCTTTTGTGTTAAGATTCAATTCCCAAATATCATTTAATTTGATATTTTTTGTTGTAGTTAAATTAGTTTCAAAATTATCAGTCAATCCACCAATTAAGTATAGTTTGTCATTCTTTTGAAAGATTAGTGAATTTGCCCTTGGTTCAGGTAATTTTTTATAATTGGAATATTTTACTAATTCCCATTCTTTGGTTTTAAAATCAAACTTTGTTAAAATGTTTTTAAAAGTGAATAAACCATAACCACCAAAATAATAAATTTCATCTTTATAAACAAAAGGCGAAGCCATGAATTGATTCTTGTGTTCAAATGAATTATCAATTCGAATTATGGAATCATTTTTAAATTCATAAACTGTCCCGCATCCATTATGAACTAAATAATTTTTTCCTTTTATGTGGAAGAAGTTGTAAGGAAAATTATCTTCTTTAGGCGTTTCGTTAAATTTTAAAGTGTTTTTATTCCAAGATTTTGAGTCAAACTTTTTTGAATAATAAAAATCTGGATCATTAAAAACTAAATATTGCTTTTCTTTAAAGTCAATTCCTGTTTGTAGGTATTTTTCATCAATCACTAATTTTTCTTGACTAAATAAGAAATTTGTTAGTAGTATTATAAAAAGGAATTTATTCATTTTTTTAAATCTATTTGATACAAAAATAGTTTTTGTTGTTGAATATTTACTTTTTATTTAAGACAAAATAAAGCTTTTGTAAAATGCTTTGTATAAAGTATCTTTGCCTTATATAAAATCGCTATGGAATTAAAATTAACACGCCCAATCTGCTTTTTCGACCTTGAAACTACAGGAATTGATGTTGCCAGAGATCGAATTGTAGAGATCTCAATATTTAAAGTATATCCAAACGGAAATAAAGAAAGTAAAACTTGGTTGGTAAACCCTACCATTCCAATTCCGCCACAAACCACTGCTGTGCATGGAATTACCGATGAAAAAGTAGCCAATGAACCAACATTCAAAGAATTAGCTACTCAAGTTCATAACATGATTAAAGATTCTGATTTGGCTGGATTTAATTCGGATCGATTTGATATTCCGCTTTTAGCCGAAGAATTATTGCGTGCTGAAGTTGATTTTGATATGAAAAACCGAGTTTCTGTCGATGTACAAACAATTTTTCATAAAATGGAAGAACGTACTTTAAGTGCAGCATATAAATTCTATTGCGGACAAAGTTTAGAAAACGCCCACAGTGCCGAAGCTGATACGATGGCAACCTATGAAATCTTAAAATCACAATTGGATCGATATGAGAATTTAGAAAATGATATGAAATCGTTATCTGAATTCACCACGCGTAAAAAATCTGTTGATTTTGCTGGATTTATCGCATTAAATAATGAGGGAAAAGAAATTTTTACCTTCGGAAAACACAAAGGTGCTTTGGTAGACGATGTTTTTGATAAAGAACCTGGTTATTTCGGTTGGATTCAAAACGCGGATTTTCCGTTATATACCAAAAAAGTACTGACAGCTATTAAATTGAGAAAGTTAAACACGAAATAAGGTAATAGGTAATGGGTTATAGGTAATAGGTTTTGTTCACCACCAAACATCCATCACCCATCATCAAACATCCATCATCTTAGAAAAATGAAAATAATCTGCATAGGGCGAAATTACGCCGATCATATTACTGAATTAAGCAACGAAAGACCATCAGAGCCCGTAATTTTTTTAAAGCCAGAGACCGCTGTTGTTTTGAAGAAATTCCCTTTTGTAATTCCTGAATTTAGTCAAGATGTGCACCATGAAGTGGAAGTTTTAGTGAAAATAAATAAAGTTGGGAAGTATATCGAACCCAAATTTGCTCACAAATATTACGATGAAATTGGTTTAGGAATCGATTTTACGGCTCGCGATGTACAAAGTCGTCTGAAAGAAAAGGGTTTACCTTGGGAAAAAGCCAAAGCATTTGACGGTTCAGCGATTATTAGTGACTTTTTACCGAAAAAAGATTTTTCTTCCATGGAAAACATTAATTTTGAGTTAACAAACAATGGTCAAATAGTTCAAAGCGGCAATACGAATTTAATGCTTTGGAAAATTGATGAGATTATTGCTTATGTTTCCCAATATTTTACGCTTAAAAAAGGTGATATTATCTTCACCGGAACCCCAAAAGGAGTTGCAGCAGTAAAAGAAGGCGATGTTTTAGAAGGTTTTTTGGAAGGAAAATCAATGTTTAAAGTAAAAGTAAAATAAAATGGCATTGCAATACAATTTAGCGAAGGTTTATGAAATATCAGAAAATGATATCGAGTTTGCTTTGCAAATTGTGAATTTATTTCTGCAAGAAGTTCCAGATGAATTGAAATCAATAAAAGTGGGTATCGATGAAAAAGACTATTCTAGAGTCTATTCAGCAGCACATAAGATTAAACCTTCATTAGATTTGTTAGGAATGGATTTGGCTTATGATGAAAACTTACAAATTATGGCATGGTCAAAATCGGAAGGCAAGAAAAAAGAAATTAAAGAAACCTACAAGTCTTTAAAAGAGCGTGTTGATTTAGCTGTAAAAGAAATCAAAAAAGATTTTAAAATTTAAATTTATCCCCAAATAAACCTAAAATGAAAGCTGCAATTGTTACCATTGGTGATGAAATTCTCATTGGTCAAATATTAGATACAAATTCTTCTTATATCGCTAAAGCATTAGATAAAATTGGCATCGGGACTTACGAAATGCGTTCGGTTTCAGATGATAGAATGCATATTTTAAATACATTAGAAAAATTACAAAATCAAGTAGATGTTGTTATTGTAACGGGCGGATTAGGTCCAACAAAAGATGATATCACCAAAAAAACATTTTGTGATTATTTTGAAGATGAGTTGGTTGAAAATCCTTTGGTTTTGGCGCACGTCAAAGAATTAATTGAAGGAATCTACAAAAGACCAATTACGGCAATCAATATAGAGCAAGCTCAAGTGCCGTCAAAAGCTAAAATTCTTTTCAATAAAATGGGAACTGCACCCGGAATGTGGATGGAAAAAAACGATACTGTTTTTATTTCGTTACCAGGAGTGCCTTATGAAATGAAATATTTGATGGACAATGAAGTAGTGCCCAATTTGATTGCGAAATTCAAACGACCGTTCATTGTTCATAAAACGATTATGACTTATGGAAGAGGTGAAAGTCTAATAGCAGAACAAATTGAAGATTGGGAAGATAATTTACCTTCATTTATTAAATTAGCTTATTTACCTAGTCCTGGAAGAGTCCGTTTGCGATTAACTGCCAAAGGAATAGATGAAAAAATCTTGCAAGATGCAATTGCAGATGAAGTAAGTAAATTGACTAATTTGATAGGAGATATTATTGTAGGATTTGAAGAAGATCAATCTATTGAAGTGGTTTTAGGGGATTTATTGAAGTCGAAAAAACGTACTTTAGCTACGGCTGAAAGTTGTACTGGCGGAAAAATTGCTCAACAAATAACTTCCGTTTCGGGTTGTTCGGCTTACTTTAAAGGAAGTGTTGTTAGCTACGCTACGGATGCTAAAATCGAAGTTTTAGGAATTCCTTCAGAATTAATTGCAACGCATTCAGTAGTGAGTGAAGCAGTAGCAAAAGCAATGGCGTTGGCAGTACAAAAAATGATGCATTCCGATTATGCAATTGCTACAACAGGAAATGCTGGTCCGTCAAAAGGAGATGCTGATGCAGAAATAGGAACTGTTTTTATAGCTTTAGCTACGCCAAAAACGGTTATCGTTGAAGAATTTAACTTTGGTCAACCGCGTGAAAAAGTCATTGATAGAGCGGTGAGTAAAGGTTTGGAATTGCTTTATAAAGAAATTTTAAAAAATTAATAAAAGATTGTTGTGTAATTCGATTCAATTTTGTTTCTTTGCACCCTGATTTTGAATAACGAAATAAAAGATTAGAATAATGTCAAGAGTTTGTGAACTTACAGGTAAAAGAGCAATGGTAGGAAACAATGTTTCTCACGCTATGAATAAAACAAAGAGAAAATTCTCTGTTAACTTATTTAAGAAACGTTTCTATATTTCTGAGGAAGATAGATGGGTTACTTTAAAAGTATCTACTGCTGCGTTAAAGACAATTAATAAAAATGGTATTGCTGCTGTGTTAAAACAGGCTAAAGCAAACGGATTTATAAAATAATTCGGTAATCCTTAAAAAATAGATTAAAATGGCAAAGAAAGGAAATAGAATCCAAGTAATTTTAGAGTGCACAGAGCATAAAGCATCTGGTGTAGCAGGAACTTCTCGTTACATTACTACTAAAAACAAAAAAAACACTCCAGATAGATTAGAGATTAAGAAATTTAATCCAGTTTTAAAAAGAGTAACAGTTCACAAAGAAATCAAATAATTGAAATTTTAAATTTCAAATAAAAATCATAAGTCATGGCAAAGAAAACCGTAGCAACTTTACAGACAGCTTCTAAAAGATTAACCAAAGCTATTAAAATGGTTAAATCTCCAAAAACAGGTGCTTACACATTCGTAGAATCAGTAATGGCTCCTGAATTAGTAGATGAGTTCTTAAAAAAGAAATAATTTAGTTTACAACTATATATAGAAAAGCTACTTTCGTTTGAAAGTAGCTTTTTTATTTTTACATTTGCTCCATTATTAGTGTTTTTATAAATACTGTAATTATTTTTAATCAATTGGAATATGAGTTTTTTCAAAAAGTTATTTACATCAGACAAAAAAGAATCTTTAGATAAAGGATTAGAAAAATCTAAAACCTCATTTTTTACTAAACTGTCGAAAGCAGTTGCTGGTAAATCTAAAGTTGACGATGAAGTTTTAGATAATTTAGAGGAGATTTTGGTTTCTTCTGATGTTGGTGTATCAACGACACTTAAAATTATAGAACGAATTGAAAAGCGTGTTGCCGTTGATAAATTTCTTGGAACTGAAGAGTTGAATCAAATTCTAAGAGAAGAAATTGCAGGATTATTATCTGAAAATAATTTAGGTAACGCCACTGAGTTTGAAGTACCAATAAATAAGAAACCTTATGTAATTATGGTGGTTGGTGTAAACGGTGTTGGAAAGACTACAACAATTGGTAAGTTAGCATTTCAATTTAAAAAAGCGGGTTACAATGTTGTACTTGGTGCTGCCGACACTTTTAGAGCTGCTGCAATCGACCAGTTGCAAATTTGGGCGGATAGAGTAGGTGTTCCTCTTGTAAAACAACAAATGGGAAGTGATCCAGCTTCTGTTGCATTTGATACTTTACAAAGTGCCGTAGCTCAAAATGCAGATATTGTAATCATTGATACTGCAGGTCGTTTACATAATAAAGTGGGCTTAATGAATGAGTTGGCCAAAGTTAAAAAAGTAATGCAGAAAGTTATTGCTGATGCACCAAACGACGTTTTATTAGTTTTAGATGGCTCAACTGGACAAAATGCATTTGAACAAGCCAAACAATTCACTGCTGCTACAGAAGTAAATTGTCTAGCAGTTACGAAATTAGATGGAACTGCCAAAGGCGGAGTCGTAATTGGAATTTCAGATCAGTTTAAAATTCCAGTGAAATATATTGGTGTTGGTGAAGGTATTGAAGACTTACAGGTTTTCAATAAATTCGAGTTTGTTGATTCTTTTTTTAAATAATTAATTCATTTTTCCCAAAATGTTACAATCTTTAAAAAACCTAACCTCGTTAAAATTGCTAATAATTGCTGTAGTTATCAGTATTTTGACTTTTTTTATTGAAAAACCATTTCCTACTATTTTTATTTTTTCAAGGCTTTTGGTTTTCATCCTGGTTTTCTATGCAATTATTAAATTTTTGAATAAAAAGTTTTAATTAATCACTGCATTTATTTTTCCCCAAAGGGTATTATCAAAATCAGATAATCCAAATGTTGCACTATCTGCTTCATCCCCCATTCTTATAATTACAAGTTTTTTACTTGGAATGACATATAATTTTTGGTCGTCTTTTCCTAGACCGCAATACATATCATTTGGAGCATTTGGAATTAATTTTCCATTAAACTGAAATTGGGTTTGTGGTAATCTATAGCTACTTTTTCCATTTAGCCACCACATGTAGCCATAAGCTAAGTTTAAATTTTGAGAGGTATTGGTAGATAAATTAAAATAAGCGCTATTTACAATTTGAGTTCCATTCCAATTCCCTTGATTTAATGCTAGTAAGCCGAACCTTGCCATGCTTCTAGTTGTACTTCTATAGACTCTATTACTTTCAATTTGAAACCAGCCTCCAGTCATTCCAATGGGGTTTTTTAGTTTGGTGTTAAAATAAGTGTCCCACGTTTGATTTGTAGCAGAAGCAACAACATCTTGTAGTTTCACATATACATTATGATATGCCCAACGAGTTCCTGCATCAGCAATATATTCTAAATTAGAAGGAGCAACACCATCACCATTCGAGTCATCTAATCCTGAAGTCATCGATAATAGATGTTTGCAAGTAATCAAATTTTCTTTTGCCAATGGCGCACTTGTCCAACCTGTTCCAATGTAATCGGAAACTTTGTTGTTGGTATTGATAAAGTTTTCTTGTTCAGCAATTCCAACAACTGCTGTTGTTAATGTTTTTCCAGCACTAGCCCAATACCACGGAGTAGTTGCAGTGTGTCCATTGAAATAATATTCCATCACAATTTCTCCATTATGAAGTACAATGAAGCTTTTTGAATTTTTTTGTTCCAAATAGTCTAATAAAGCTGGAACATTGTTCTCATTCCATTCCAATGAACCTGGAGTTTTGGTTTCCCATGTTGTAGCATCGTTAGGAGGAAAATACATGACTTCATTTATAGGTTGTTCATTAGCTTCATCGGAAGAGCTACAACTAAAAATAGCAAAGCAAGCGAATAAGAAAAATAGTGACTTCATAAGAGTTTTTCTTAATTAGATATTAAATGTACAAAATAGTTTAATTGCTGATGCTAAAATTTGTATTTTTAAACTTTCAAATGAAATTAAAAAATGAGAAATAGTATCCTGATTTTTACATTGTTACTTTTTACGGCTTGTTCAAAATCAATTGCTGAAACAGATTTAGTACATATTAATGGCTATTGGGAAATTGAAAAAGTTGTTTTACCTAACGGGGAAACCAAAGATTATAAAATTAATGAAAATTTAGATTACTTTTTTATTGAAAATCAATCGGGTTTTAGAAAGAAAGTTTTACCACAATTGGATGGAACGTATCTTACCAATGATGTAGAAGAAACAGTGAAAGTGAGCTTTGAAAATGGGGACTGTTTATTGAATTATAAAACAGATTTTGCTTCTTGGCAAGAAGAAGTTGTTGATTTAACGGCTGAAAAATTGGTCTTAAAGAGTTTGTCGAATAACTTGGTTTATCATTATAAAAAAATTAAAACCGAATAAGATGGCAAAACGATTGAATGAAGAAAATACGATTTCAGATGTTTTAAAGGAGTTTGTAGCTACTTATAAATTGCACGATGGCATTGTGAAAGTAGATGCTAAAACGGCTTGGTTTAAGTTGATGGGAAATGGAGTTACCAATTATACAGAAGAAGTTGTTCTGAAAAACAATACGCTTTATATAAAGCTAACTTCATCTGTGCTTCGTGATGAATTGGGATATGGAAAAGAGAAAATCATAAAAATGATTAATGAGGAAATAGGTGAAGAAGTTGTAAAAGCGTTGGTATTAAGATAAAAATCCCGCTTCAATTAAGAAACGGGATTTTTTGTATTTTATGTGAACTGAGACTGAAAACTGAATACTAGAACTGTTCTCTTCCTGCAAAGTGGAAAGCACCTTCAATAGCTGCGTTTTCATCAGAATCAGAACCGTGAACTGCATTTTCTCCAATAGAAGTTGCATATTTTTTACGGATAGTTCCTTCAGCTGCATCAGCAGGATTAGTAGCACCAATTAAGGTTCTGAAATCTTCAACAGCATTTTCTTTTTCTAAGATAGCCGCTACGATTGGACCTCTTGTCATAAATTCAACTAATTCACCAAAGAAAGGTCTTTCACTGTGAACAGCATAGAATTTTTGAGCATCAGCTACAGTTAATTGTGTTAATTTCATTGCTACAATTCTGAAACCACCTTCAGTAATCATATTTAAAATTCCACCGATGTGACCGTTTTCAACCGCATCTGGTTTAATCATTGTAAAAGTTCTGTTACTTGCCATTTTTTAAATTTTTTGCAAAGGTATTATTTTGGCAGTTAAAAACAACTACAAATTGAAATTATTCTGTAATCGTTCTTGCTACTCTAAATCCGTAAAATTCGTGTGTTTTATTTGGTGGAGTTGAAATTCTATTAGCTGGTCTTAAGTAATTTACTTGGCTATCCCAAGAACCGCCTCTAACCGTTCTTCTTTCTCCCATTTCTGGTCCTTTTGGATTATCCCCTTTTTCAATTTTGTAGTAATCTTTGTTGTACCAATCCCAACACCATTCCCAAACATTACCACTCATATCGTATAAGCCTAATTCGTTTGGTAATTTTGTACCTACAGTATGAGGAGAATTTTTACTAATCGCTTTATGCCAAGCTACTTCATTAGCGTTATTACCACCGCTAAATTTATAACCTTTTGATTTTACACCACCTTTTGCAGCGAATTCCCATTCTGCTTCTGTAGGTAATCTATAGCCGTTTGCTTTAAAATTACAAACATAGTTTGGACCTTGTTTGCTGTAAACCGGTTGAAGTTTTTCTTTTTTACTTAACCAATTACAGTAAGCTATAGCTTCTTCCCAAGTGATTCCGTTAATTGGATAATTATCTTGCCAACCCCATTCAGGTTTTAAAGGCATTTTAAATTTATTAGCTTTAGTGTATTGTTTCCATTCCCAAACAGTAACTTCAAACTTGCTAATTTCAAAAGTTTTTATTGTCACATCATGTTCTTTTTGTTCGTCATTGTCAGCTGTTTTATCGCTGTCTTTGGAACCCATTTTGTAAGTGCCACCTTCAACGCGAACCATGCGATTCATTTGTAAAGCAGTTTTAAAAGCACTAAGTGAAACAATACTTAAAGTAGTTACTACTAATAATAAAGTAATTTTCTTCATAATTATCAAGCTGTTTAAAATTTGGTGCAAAGATAATTATTTTTTAACATTTTGACTCTTTTTTGTGAATTTTATAAAAAAAATCTATGTTTTTTAAGAATAATGAATCTTAATATGTATTTTATCGAATATTTAGGTATTTCGTCGATTTTTATTGTTTGATAAATGTGAAAATTTGCGAAAACGGTAATGTCTCTTGTTTTATTTTTCTTAATAATTCATCAGTGCCAATTTCCATTGCAATCTCAGAAAAGTTTATTTGACGTTCTTGTAAGCTATTGTTTGGAAATAATTCACTTTGAATTAAGATAATTTTTTCCAATTGTTCTTTTAGTTTTCGTTTTTCAGCCTTTAGCAATCTTTTTTCTAAGTTTTCTAAACCTTTGATTTGTTTCACTTCTTGTGCTTTTACGGCTCCAATAAACGATTTATCAGTTGCATTTGCAATTTGATATAATTCTTTAAATTGATGGCTTAGTTGTTCTTTTTGCTTCGAAAAATCAATTTCAAAAGCAGATAATTCTTTGGTTTTTTTATTGAGTAATTCGTTTTGTTTTAAGAACAAATCACTCCATTGTAAACCAAGTTTGTTTAATTTTCGCTCTTGCTTTTCGGAATAAATGACTACTGAATTCCTCAATAATAACATTGGAAAGGAAATCGCATTCGCCTCAAAGTTTATTTTTAGTTGTAACCAATATGCCAATTCGCCACCGCCACCGATGTAACACAAATTAGGTAAAATCACTTCTTGGTATAACGGACGTAAAATTACATTCGGACTAAAATTTTGTGGATTTTTATCTAATTCGGTTAAAATTTCACTTTCTGAAAAGCTAAGTTTTGAATTATTGACTTTGTACAATCCATTTTCAAAAACAATTCGTTCTCTTAAATTTTCTTGGATATAAAATAAATTGATTTCTCTTGGGTTGACTTGAACCTCATAATTTTTTTCTGCCAAAACAGCATTGGTTTTGGTTACCAATTCAAAAGAAGTTTGCTTTAATAACTCTTTTTTTGCAAAAGGAACAAATAGTTTTTTCAAGTTTGTATCATCACCATCAAGTATTACTAAACCATCATTTTTAAACAATTCGTTGGCTAAAAATCGGGTTGCATCAGCTAAATTGGAATGTTTTAGATATCCATTTTGATATAATTCTTTGAGTGCTGTGCTATTATTTCCAATTCCAAATTCTTGTTCAATTATATTAAAAACAGTTTCTAATCCTGAAGTATTTAATCTACCAACAGGACCATGACTTTCCTTTCTCCATTGGATTTTTTTTCCTTTAAATTTAAAAAAGTTAATTTCATCAAAATCATGATCTTCAGTTGCCATCCAATAAACAGGGACAAAATTATGCTCTGGATAAGCGTTCTTTAATTCCTTACAAAGGTTAATTCCCGAAACAATTTTGTAAATAAAGTATAAAGGCCCAGTAAATAAATTTAATTGATGTCCAGTAGTGATTGTAAAGGTTTTAGCCTCTTTTAAAAGTTGGATATTAGTTGCAGTTGCTTCCGAAATTTCAAAATTCTTATACTGAAGTTCTAAAGAGCTTGCCAAAACTTCGCGATTTTCACTAGGAAAATTTTTATTCTTCTCCTCCAACTGTAATTTAAAATTTTCAATTGTTGGAAATCGGTTGTATAACGACTTTATTTCAGATTTTTCATCTAAATAGTCCACAATAAGATTAGAAAAATATCCAGATTTTTGATAAGTCACACAGTCGCTTGGCATATTAGCAATTATTTTCTGCTAAAATACTAAAAATCTTTGTTTATTAATTGCCTTTAACAAAGGGTTAGGATTTGATGATGATTATCTTATTAGACTAAAATGACCTTTATATTCTTTTCCATTTTCCCTGATTACAACAAACCAATAATCCGTTGAAGGTGAATCAATATTGTTAAATTTTCCATCCCAACCCATTGAATTTGGGTAAAATTCGAAAAGGAATTTACCGTATCGATCAAAAATTTTAACTTTTAAATTAGGTTCGTTCTCAGAAAATTTGATTTTCCAAAAATCATTATAACCATCACCGTTTGGAGTGAAGAATTTTGGATACATCAATAAATAGATGTCTTCAGATGAAATTCCACATCCATTTTTATCTCTAACATAAACGGTATATTCTCCATTTTCTAATCCGTAAAAAGTATTGTTGTCTTGAAAATCAATTCCGTTTAAAGAATATTCATAGTTGCCAAAGCTATTAGAACCCAGTAAAACAGAAATCGTATTTTCATTTTGAGTCCAATCAGAAGTTATGATTTCAGAAATGGTCCCAATGTTCGAGTTTATAACGGTAAAGTTTTTGGTTGATGAACATGTAGTGGTTCCATGATTTTTTGAAACGGTTACTGAGTGATTTCCTGATTGTGAAATAGTAATTGAGGAACTTACTTCATTTGTTGACCATAAATAAGTATCAAAACCATTGCCAGCATTTATTGTTATAGTTTCACCTTCGCAAATTGGCATAATATCATTTATATTCAAAAATGGTTTACTTACTAACTGTAATTCTAATGTTACAATTTGGAAGCAAGTGTTTGGCGATTCAATTCGAACATAAAATAGATTATTTCCAATAGATAAATTATAATTGGAACTATTTTGCACTTCATCTGAGACTAATTGGTTTTGAGCGCCGTTTAAAGAATAGTAATATTTAAAAACATTTCCAGTTGAAGATATTAGAAATGAATTGTAATTGGAAAGGTTAACTGTTTCAATTCCATTATTTAAATCATCACAAATAGTTTCTGAATAATTGATAGCATTTAATGTATTGATTAATTGCATTGAAATAGCAAGTCTTGCCGGACTTTCACAACCATTTATAGTTTGAGAAGCGTAGTAAGTAACTCCATTTTGTAATAGAGTAGAAGTTGGTAAAATTGTATTTCCAGTCAAACTATCATACCAAATAATATCTGTTCCAGTAATGGCTATACTATTTAAAGTAGCATTTTCGGCACTACAAAAACTTTGATTTTGGTTTCCTGTTGGAGCAGGAGTATTTTGAATATTCACTAAAACAGGAACTCTAGCGCTTTCACAACCGTTTATTGTTTGTGAGGCATAATACGTTACTCCATCAAGTAATAATGTATTAGTTGGTAAGACTGTTCCATCTGTTAAAGCATTGTACCAAGTAATATTTTGTCCTGTTATAACAATATCGTTTAATGTTGCGTTTTGCTGGATGCAGAATTGTTGGGGAGATGTATAAGATGGTAATGCAACTGATGAAATCGTAACATTTTGTGTTTGAGAACTTGAATTTCCGTTTCCATCATCATAGTTCCAAGTAATGGTGTAATTTCCAGGATTAGTATAGCTTAATGGATTTGTTGTGGTTCCGATTATAGTGCCAGAACAATTATCAATAGCGGTTGGTATTGTTGAAATTATGGTATTACAATCTCCAGTAATTAAAGGTAGATTTGAAATTGTTGGTATAGGCGCTTCAAAATCTCCAACAACAACATTTAAAGTCACAGTATTATCACAACCATTAGATGTTCCAGTTATAGCACAAGAATACTGTCCACTGTGAATAGTATTTGCATTTAAAATAATAGGATTTTGCTCTGACGAAGTAAATCCGTTTGGACCTGTCCATGAATAAGTGGTTCCTCCATTAGCGGTAAGTTCTAGATTATTACCAATGCAAACGGGCGAATTTGATAAGGCAAAAGTAGATGATTGGCAGTCTAGAAATCTTACTAGAAATCTACCTGGTGATGAATTTGGGAATTCTTGAAACGAATTTTGTGTTGATATCCCATTTGTACTATAAGAATATCCATAAATATTGATTCCACCAATTTTATCAACATTAATTCCTTCACAATAGTCAGTACTATTTCCTCCAAAATAGGTTCCCCAAATTCTTAATCCATTTTTGTTAAATTTACTTATAAAAACATCTGCAGTTGAGTTTAAAAATTCAGAATATGAACCAATGGTAGAAATGTTATTTGTACTCCAAGTAGATCCAGATAAATAAATTTCATTATTGTTGTTAATAGATATATTACTTTTCCTATTCTCTAAATTTGAACCTCCATAATAGGTGCCCCAAATGATTAAACCATTTTGATTGAATTTTGCTAAATATGAATCATTAACACCGCCTCCAAAATTTTCTTGATGTGAATTAGGAGTAGAAATAAAATTATTACTGTAGGTGTAACCAGAGATATAAATATTATCTTCAGAATCTATCTTTAAATCGTTATTAAATTCATATCCGTAGCCTCCATAATAAGTCCCCCAAATTCTATTCCCATTGGTGTCAAATTTTCCAATAAAAGAATCTTTATACCTCACACCTGTAGAAATATTATAACTTAAATTAAACTGATGTGTGCCTTGTGTAGAAATATATCCATTTCCATCAGTATCACCTGATATAAAAATATTTAAATTGGAGTCAGTATCTACTGCTCTTACTTCATTTAGCCCATAATAAGTCCCCCATATTAAATTACCATTTGAATTAAATTTTGCAATGTAACCCTCTCCTACGGTATTAGGATTAACCGGTTGAGTTCTTGTTTCCTTGAAACTACCAGATGTTGAAATACCTTGAATACTATATGTCACACCAACAATAATTACATTGTCGTTTTTGTCAATAGCTAAATCAAGTGGATATTCATTGCTTTCTCCTCCATAATAAGTTCCCCATATTCTAAAACCATTTAAATCAAATTTGTTAATAAAACAATCATTTTTAGAAGAGCCACTTCCAGTATCTACTCCATTTCCTGGATTGTATATTTGATTATGCGTGCCTAGCGTGGCAATATTATAGTAACTTTGGGTTATTCCTCCAACAACTAAATGATTGTCATTAATATCTGAAGTCATAATATAATCATGATATTCACCCCCTAAATAAGTTCCCCATATTCTTATACCTTGAGGAGAAAACTTAAAAATAAAACCATCTGTTTGTCCCTGAATTTGATTTTGAAAAGATCCAGCTGTAGCAATATTATTAGAACTTTTTGTTTCACCAGAAAAGTAAATAAAATTTAAGTAATCTGATGTTAATGATTTACCTAATGTATTACTCCCTCCATAATAAGTTCCCCACAGCCTAATTGGTACTGGATCAATTACAATAGTTTCATTAGAAGAATTGAAATCTCCTTCAAAACCATAAACATTCTTTTTTATTTTTTTATAATTGACTTTGATTTCACTTTTGTCATTTCCTTTTTCAGTCCAACTCATAGGAATGGTTTCTTCCATTTGACCAAATCGAAGATTCATTCTTATTTTGTTATCAATTAAGTCTGTTTTTCCACCTTCAATTTTAAGTTGAATATCAGAAATTTTTCCTCCTGGTTTTATAATAAAATTATATTCAACTACTTTTGTAGAATCACTTGGGATAAAAAAGACAGCATCAATATTATTGTAGATATTTTTATAGGTGACTCTTTTATATTTATGAACATTTGTAATACCTTCAGGTGCATGAATGACATTATAATAGTTGTCGTAATCTGTAGATTTCTCTTCGGGAATTAGTTTTGCACTTGCATTTGCATTTAAAAAAGCAAAATCGATTCGATGAAATTTGTATTCAATTTCAAATTCAGGTTCTTGGTTAATATTTACTAGATTGACAAAAGAATTTGTTTCTTTAATTACTTTCTTTGGATGCTTTTTGCTTTCGTAAACATCATAAGAAAAACCTTTTTCTCGTAATTGAACATTTAAACCATTTGTGTTTAAAAGATATTTTACAGAGGTATTAGGCTTACCTTTTTGGTCAACGATTTGTCCTTTGTTTTCAATGAAACCAATCGAGTTGTCTTTAACCTGACCAAATGTTAATGTAAAGAAAAATGAAAAAAAGAGTAATGATAAAATTCTCATGCAGAAAAATATTTCCACAAAAATAATAATTTAAAAGACATTGTATTCAAATTATTACAAATTAGCTTGAAATGATTTTTAATTTTACTTTTGCAAAAACAAATCAACCTTGAAAGATATTCTCTTAATCACACCACCTTTTACCCAACTGAATACACCGTATCCAGCAACGGCTTATTTGAAAGGTTTTTTGAATACCAAAAATATTTCGGCATTCCAAATGGATTTAGGTATCGAAGTGATTTTAGAACTATTTTCCAAAAAAGGTTTAGCCGAGATTTTCTGTCACATCGAGCGAAGTCGAGATGCTTCACCCATCACCCATCACCTATCACCAAATACCCAAAGAATTTATTCCCTCAAAGACGATTACATCAAAACCATTGATTCCACAATCGCTTTTCTTCAAGGGAAAAATCCATCTTTAGCACGTCAAATTTGCTCTGGAAATTTTTTGCCCGAAGCTTCTCGTTTTGAACAATTAGATGATATGGAGTTTGCTTTTGGTTCGATGGGAATGCAAGACAAAGCCAAACATTTAGCCACTTTATACTTGGAAGATTTATCTGATTTTATTGTAGAGTGTGTCGATGAAAATTTCGGATTTAGTCGCTATGCGGAACGTTTGGGAAGAAGTGCGAATTCGTTTGATGAATTATACCAAAATTTACAAAACGAATTGACTTTTATAGACAAAATCACAATCAAAATTCTGAAACAGAGAATTGAAGAAATACAACCAAAGCTAGTTTTAATTTCTGTTCCATTTCCAGGTAATTTATATAGCGCTTTCCGTTGTGCCCAATTTTTAAAAGCTAATTTTCCGAATATAAAAACAGCAATGGGCGGCGGTTTCCCAAATACCGAACTCAGAGAATTAAAAGATAATAGAGTTTTTGAATTCTTCGATTATATCACTTTAGATGATGGAGAATTACCTGTTGAATTAGTTTACGATTTTGTCACATCGAGCGAAGTCGAGATGCCTTTAAAAAGGACATTTCTTCTAGAAAACAACCAAGTCATTTACAAAAACAACTCCACTCGCCACGATTACAAACAAAGTGAAGTAGGAACTCCAGATTACTCGGATTTACTATTAGATAAATACATTTCTGTAATCGAAGTAGCCAATCCCATGCATAGTTTATGGAGCGATGGTCGTTGGAACAAACTCACCATGGCACACGGTTGTTATTGGGGAAAATGTACGTTTTGTGATATTTCTTTAGATTACATTAAAATATATGAACCCATTGCTGCCAAAATTTTGGTCGATCGAATGGAAGAACTAATCGCTCAAACAGGCGAAAACGGTTTCCATTTTGTAGATGAAGCTGCGCCACCAGCTTTAATGCGTGAAGTAGCTTTGGAAATTATCAAACGAAAATTAGTAGTTACTTGGTGGACCAATATTCGTTTTGAGAAAAGTTTTACGGCTGATTTGTGTTTATTGCTAAAAGAATCGGGTTGTATTGCAGTTTCTGGTGGATTAGAAGTGGCTTCGGACCGACTTTTAGAACTTATAAAAAAAGGAGTAACCGTTGAGCAAGTAGCACAAGTAACCCGAAATTTTACCGAATCTGGAATTATGGTTCACGCGTATTTGATGTACGGTTATCCAACTCAAACCATTCAAGAAACGGTTGATAGTTTGGAAATGGTGCGTCAATTGTTTGAATTGGGTGTTTTACAAAGTGGTTTTTGGCACCAATTTGCCATGACCGCGCATTCTCCTGTTGGAATGTTTCCTGAAGAATTTGGCGTAATTCCAGAACAAAATGAAATTACGTTTGCCAATAACGACATCAATTTCACAGACAAAACCGGAATTAACCACGATAAGTTCAGTTACGGATTGAAAAAATCGCTGTTCAATTATATGCACGGCATCTGTTTCGATTACGATTTACAAGATTGGTTCGATTTTAAAATTCCAAAAACTAAAATTCCTTCGGATTACATCTATAATTGCCTTCAAAAAGAACAAAATTTCAATACAAAACCTAATGCGAAAATCGTTTGGTTAGGAGGAAAGCCACAAACAGAAATTTTTACCAAATCCAAAAAAGGAAATTCATGGGAAATGATGAAAGTAACGTTTCACAGCAAAACTCAAAACTTTGATATTACAGTCAATGCGAATGAAGGTAAATGGTTGGTTGAAATGTTAGAAAAAGTTTCGGTTTATTCCAATAGTAAAGTGATTTTCTCCCAATTAAAAGCTGATTTTGAACAAGAATTAGAAGATTTTGAGTTGTTTTGGTATTCCAAACCAATGCAAACGCTAAGAAGTAGTATGTTGTTGGTATTGTAATTTTATTTTATAATTATCAAAATTATCAACATAATCAAATAGAATTTTAAAAAACTTAAATGATTTAATTTGTTTAGTTTTTTGGAATTTGGAATTTCAGATATTGGAATTTTATTTTCAGGAACACAGATTAGAGAAATTCTATAAATTGTTAAAATCTTTTATGAACTTTTCAACGTAATAAAATTAAACTTTGAAAACACTTCTATGACTTATATGTTTAAATTTTTTGGAACGCCGATAAAACGGATTTAACGGATTTGCACTGATTTTATTTTTTTGTCCGCTAAAGCGGAAGCAGATTGAAACAGATTTTTAACGTTGGAATTTGGAATTTTAATTATTGAAATTTGATTTTTGTGTTTGAACTTGAACTTGAATTTGTCCTTGACCTTGTTCTTAATTTTCCCAGCTAACTATATTTATTTTCCAAATTTATCTAGATTTTACTCTTTTAAAACAGTTCCTTTTTGTAAATTTACGGACTTAAAAAAATGAATATGAATGTAAATTACAAGCTTTTAGTTGCCAATGGACCCACGTTTGAAGTTTCAACTCAAGACCTTCAAAATTTTGATGCCATGCCAGTAGCGGAAACGCAATTTCATGTACTCAAAGACAACAAACCCTACAAAGCTGAAATTATTTCGGCCGATTTTATTTCCAAAAAATATACCGTTAAAGTAAACAATAACACCTACGAAGTGGCGATTTCTGATGCTCTAGATGAATTAATCAAAAGCATGGGAATTGAACGCGGTAGAACAAAAGTGGTAAATGCCATCAAAGCACCAATGCCAGGTTTAATTCTAGAAATCAACGTTTCAGTTGGACAAGAAGTAAAAGAAAACGATCCTTTATTAATTTTAGAAGCCATGAAAATGGAAAATTCGTTCCTTTCACCTCGAGACGGAATCATCAAATCTATCGCAGTCGAAAAAGGAAATGCAGTAGACAAAGGACAATTGTTAATTGAATTCGAATAAATAGTTTAGTTTCAGGTTTAAAGTTTAAAGTTTAAAGTTTAAAGTTTAAAGTTTAAAGTTGTGGGTTACATTATATGTAAATATAAATTTAAACTTGTGCACAAACTTCTTCAACCTGAAACCTCAAACTTGAAACAAAAATCAAGATGAAAGAAATTAAAAAAATATTAGTTGCCAATCGTGGGGAAATTGCCATCAGAGTAATGAAAACTGCGAAAAAAATGGGAATCAGAACGGTTGCGGTGTATTCTTCAGCCGATAGAAATGCGTTGCATGTTAAATATGCGGATGAAGCCGTTTTAATTGGTGAAGCAGCTTCGAATCAATCGTATTTACGTGGTGATAAAATCATCGAAGTTTGTAAAGAATTGGGAGTTGATGCCGTTCATCCAGGATACGGATTTTTAAGTGAAAATTCCACTTTCGCAGAAGCTTGTGAAAAAAACAACATCATTTTTATCGGACCAAAATCGAAAGCGATTGAAATGATGGGAAGTAAATTGGCAGCAAAAGATGCTGTTAAAGCTTACGGAATTCCAATGGTTCCTGGAACAGAAGATGCAATCACCGATATCGAAGCAGCAAAGAAAATTGCAACAGAAATTGGTTTTCCAATTTTAATTAAAGCGTCTGCTGGTGGTGGTGGAAAAGGAATGCGAGTAGTTGAGAAAGCAGAAGATTTCATTTCACAAATGGATAGAGCGATTTCGGAAGCAACTAATGCCTTTGGAGACGGTTCGGTTTTCATTGAAAAATATGTGACCAAACCACGTCATATCGAAATTCAAGTAATGGCAGATAGTCATGGAAATATTGTCTATGTTTTTGAAAGAGAATGTAGTATTCAACGTCGTCATCAGAAAGTAGTTGAGGAAGCGCCATCAGCAGTTTTGACCCCAGAAAAGCGCAAGGAAATGGGTGAAGCGGCTATCAAAGTAGCAAAAGCTTGTGACTATTTAGGTGCTGGAACTGTAGAATTTTTGATTGACGAACATCACAATTTTTATTTCTTGGAAATGAATACGCGTTTGCAAGTAGAACATCCAGTTTCGGAATTAATTTCTGGATTAGATTTGGTAGAATTGCAAATTCGTGTGGCTCGTGGCGAAGTGTTACCAATCAAACAAGAAGACTTACAAATCAAAGGACACGCCATGGAACTTCGTGTATATGCTGAAGATCCAATGAATGATTTCTTGCCTAATGTTGGTAATTTAATTAAATACCAATTACCTGTTGGTGAAGGTATTCGAGTAGATAACGGCATCGAAGAAGGAATGGATGTGCCAATTTACTACGATCCAATGCTTTCCAAATTAATCACGTATGGTGAAACGCGTGAAGAAGCCATCGAATTGATGATCAAAGCTATTGATAATTATTTGGTTGAAGGTGTGCAAACAACATTGCCTTTCGGAAAATTTGTAATGGAGCATGAAGCATTCCGTTCAGGAGATTTTGATACTGGTTTCGTGAAAGCCTATTACGATGCTGAAAAACTAAAATCAAAATTAGATACCGAAGCCGAAATAGCAGCAATGCTAGCGTTTCAACAATACGTAGAAGATCAAAAAGTGTTACGATTACCAAATTAAGAGTCTCAAAATATAGCCACAAAGTCACTAAGACTCGAAGTTTTAGTTTTTACTATAACTTTATAGATTAATAAAATTTTGTGTCTTTGCGCCTTAGTGGCAAAAAATATATAATATGGAAGATAAAATCAAAATATTAAACGATAAAATAGCTTTGGCCAAATTAGGTGGAGGCGAAAAAAGAATAGCAGCACTTCATGCTAAGAAACGATTAACAGCAAGAGAACGTGTCGAATATTTATTAGACGAAGGTTCGTTTGAAGAAATTGGAATGTTGGTGACTCACCGTACTACCGATTTTGGAATGGAAAAAGAAATCATTTATGGTGATGGAGTTGTAACCGGCTACGGAACTATCAACGGAAGATTGGTTTATATTTTTGCACAAGATTTTACGGTTTTTGGTGGTTCGTTATCTGAAACGCATGCTGAAAAAATCTGTAAAGTAATGGATATGGCGGTTAAAAATGGAGCACCAATGATTGGATTAAACGATTCTGGCGGTGCTCGTATTCAAGAAGGTGTTCGTTCCCTAGGTGGATATGCTGATATTTTCTATAGAAATGTTCAAGCTTCTGGAGTAATTCCACAGATTTCTGCGATTATGGGACCATGTGCTGGTGGAGCGGTTTATTCTCCAGCTATGACCGATTTTACCATGATGGTAGAAAACAACAGTTATATGTTCGTAACGGGACCAAATGTTGTAAAAACCGTTACTAATGAAGAAGTAACTTCAGAAGAATTAGGCGGAGCAGCGACTCATGCATCAAAATCAGGAGTTTGTCATATTACGTCTCCAAATGGTATTGAATGTTTAGAAGACATCAAACGTTTGTTGAGTTATATGCCTCAAAATAATAGAGAAACTACACCAAAATTACCTTTTGTATTGCAAGATGAGGTTCGTGAAAAGTTAGATACAATCGTTCCTGATAGTGCCAACAAACCTTACGATATGCACGAAGTTATCAGCGGAATAATTGATGAAGATTCGTTCTTCGAAATTCATAAAGATTTCGCTGAAAATATTATTGTAGGTTTCGCTCGTTTAGGTGGAAGAAGTATTGGAATTGTTGCTAACCAACCTATGGTTTTAGCGGGTTGTTTGGATGTAAATAGTTCCATTAAAGCTGCACGATTTGTTCGTTTTTGCGATTGTTTCAATATTCCTTTATTGGTATTGGAAGACGTTCCAGGTTTCTTGCCAGGAACCGATCAAGAATGGAATGGAATCATCACACATGGAGCTAAATTGTTATATGCTTTCAGTGAAGCTACTGTGCCAAGAGTTACTGTAATTACGAGAAAAGCATATGGTGGTGCTTATGACGTAATGAATTCAAAACACATTGGTGCAGATTTAAATTTCGCTTGGCCAAGTGCTGAAATTGCCGTAATGGGAGCAAAAGGAGCTTCGGAAATTATTTTCAAAAAAGAAATTAGCGAAGCGGCTGACCCAGTAGCTAAATTGGCAGAAAAAGAAGCAGAATATGCGGAGTTGTTTGCTAATCCATACACAGCAGCACAACGTGGATTTATTGATGAGGTTATTTTACCAAAAGATACAAGAAGAAAATTAATAAAAGCGTTTAGTATGCTAGAAAGCAAAGTAGTTGATACGCCAAAGAGGAAACATGGAAATATTCCATTGTAAAAATAAAATAATGTTAAACTCTCTAGTAAAATAGGGAGTTTTTTTTATCTTGCACTTTCATATAGGTTAAGCCATTCATTATGATTTTTAAAAAACAGTTATTTTTTCTTTTTTTCTTTTCAGTTACATTCGTTTTTTCTCAAGAAACTATCAAACACAAAGTGGTTTCTGGGGAATCAATTTATGCAATTGCGAAAAAATATAAAGTTACGGAAGCTGATATTTACCAATTAAACCCTAAGGTTAAAGATGCTGTTTTACAGTTGAATTCAATAATACTTATTCCGAATAAGAGCAAAAATAACAAGCAAAAAGCGAAAGATGTTGTAGGAGTAGAAGAGCACATTGTTCAAAAAGGAGAAACACTTTTTAGCATTTCAAAAAAGCACAATATCAGTATTGGTAAACTAAAAGAAAGAAATCCGAATTTAAATGATAGAGGATTGCAAATTGGTGCAAAAATTAATTTAAAACCAATTGAATCTTCTCAAGTCGCAGTAGCTTCAACAACGAATTCAATTGGTAATGATGTTGATTTTCATATAGTTCAACCCAAAGAAACTAAGTTTGGTATTGCAAAAAAATATGGTTTAACAATTACAGAATTGGAAGCGTTGAATCCTGAGATTGTTTCTAATTTACCTGTTGGTTTTCAATTGGTGCTAAAAACAGGAATTGCTAATTCAAAACCAAATGAAATAGTTGTTCAAAATGAGAATTTGGTAAGTGAAGAAGAATCAGAAGATGATTCTTTAGCCGTTTTTGTTGAAGAAACAGATACAAAAGAAATTGTTGATGTGACTCCAATGTCTTTAGATAATACCTTTAAAGCGGATTTTATTATATCAACGGCTTCTCAAAATTTAGGAACGCCATACAGAAGTGGCGGAACAAGTTCAAATGGTTTTGATTGCTCAGGATTGGTATGTACCACTTTTGAGAAAGCGAATGTGAAATTGCCAAGATCTTCTCATGAAATGGCAAATGTTGGTATTAAAATTCACAAATCAAAAGCACAGAAAGGCGATTTGATTTTCTTTAGAACTAGAGGAAGTAGAATTAGCCATGTAGGTTTAATTACTGAAATAACCGAAAACGATATTAAGTTTATTCATTCCTCAACTTCTTCTGGAGTAATAATTTCATCCATCAATGAGGAATATTACAAGAAAAGATTTGTTCAAATAAATAGAGTTTTGAATTAAATAAAATAACCGCTTTAGTAGCGGTTATTTTATTTTTAATTGTTCGATAGAAAGTTGAAAATTTCATCCTTTAATCGCACTCTTTCTGTTCTTAATTGATTCAGCGTTGCATCAGAAGAAGGTTCTGTGTCAGTTTCAATTCTGTAGATTTCATGATCCAATTCGTCGTAACTTTCAAAAAGTTTTTTGAAGTGCGCATTGTTCATTTTCAAATCATGAATTTTTTCTGTAAATTCTGGAAAATCTTTAGTTAAATTGTGTCTGGTAATCATATTGAATTGGTTTTAATGTTTCTCAAAATTACCAATAGATTACCGTTTATTTTATGACTTATATCATGTGAAGTTTGCTATTTTTTCTTTTTTTTGTTCTCACCTGAAAGCATTGCATTGTATTTGCTTTTTTGTTCTTCAGTTAAGATTTCAAAAAGTTTGAATTTAAATTTTTCGGCTAGTCCAATTAACAATTCCGATTTCTCTTCATTTTTTAAAGATTCTGCTTCTTTTACCTCTTTAGCAGACTTATTAAAGTCAGCAATTAAATTTTTTGCTACAGCTTCTTGAAAGCCATCTAAATTCAATTCTTTATTAAGTTTTGTTAGCGTTTCATCATTTATTTCTTCAATATTTTTCTGCTTATAATGTCTTTTGTATTGCCCTTGTCCAACTCTTCTATCGACCTGAGAATAGGATGATAATGAAAATAAAGTAACTAAAAGTAAAAGTAATGTCTTCATAATGATTAATTTATTGGTTCCGCATACAAATCAAACTCTGTTGCGTCAATGATTTTTAAATTTACGAAATCTCCAGTTTTTAAATAAAACTTTGTGGCGTCAATTAAGACTTCATTATCTACATCTGGACTATCGAACTCTGTTCTACCTACAAAATGCGTGCCTTCTTTTCTGTCAATTACGCATTTGAAAACTTTGCCAATTTTTTCTTGATTCAGATCCCATGAAATTTGTGCTTGAATGTCCATAATTTCCATAGCACGTTGTTGTTTTACTTCACTTGGAACATCGTCAACTAAAGAATAAGCATGTGTATTTTCTTCATGCGAATAAGCAAAGCAGCCTAAACGCTCAAAACGCATTTCTTGAACCCAATTTTTTAAAATTTGAAAATCTTCTTCGGTTTCTCCAGGATAGCCTACAATTAAAGTTGTTCGAATAGCCATTTCAGGAACTGCTTTTCTAAAATCTTTTAATAAAGTAGTGGTTTTTTCATACGTTGTTCCTCTTCGCATTGATTTTAAAACACTATCTGAAATATGTTGTAACGGAATATCAATATAATTACAAATTTTAGGCTCGTTTTTCATTAATTCCAATACTTCCATAGGGAATCCAGTTGGGAATGCATAATGCAAACGAATCCACTCGATGCCATCCACCTTTACTAAAGCTTCTAATAACTCGGCTAAATTTCTTTTTTTGTATATATCTAATCCATAATAGGTTAAATCTTGGGCAATAAGAATCAATTCTTTTACACCATTTTTAGCTAATTTTGCTGCCTCAATAACCAAATTTTCAATCGGAGTAGAAACATGTTTTCCTCGCATTAAAGGAATGGCGCAAAAACTACATGGCCTGTCACATCCTTCAGAAATTTTTAAATAGGCATAGTTTTTCGGGGTTGTGGTTAAGCGTTCCCCAATCAATTCATGTTTGTAGTCAGCGCCTAATGCTTTTAACAAAAGTGGTAACTCAGTTGTGCCAAAATATTGATCAATATTCGGAATTTCTTTTTCTAAATCAGGTCTGTAACGCTCGCTTAAACAGCCAGTTACAAAAACCTTGTCTACCAAACCTTGTTCTTTTTTATCAGCATATTCTAAAATAGTATTTACCGATTCTTCCTTTGCATTATCAATAAAACCACAGGTGTTAATTACAATAATGTTGCCTTCTTGTTCATGTACAACTTCTTTGCCATTCGCCTTTAATTGCCCCATTAAGACTTCGCTGTCGTAAACATTTTTAGAACAGCCCAGAGTAATTACATTGATTTTATTTTTCTTTAACGATTTGGTTCTCATGCTTTTAAATTTGAGGTGCAAAATTACACAAAATTATTAGTAGAAGCACCAGTACTAGGCGTTTTTTTAATTGTTCGTCATCTAGGGCTATGTTGAAAGGCCGCTGTCTGCTTTACAAGGTGTTGCTCCCATCGGGGTTAGAAGTTGAGGTTTGGGCATAAAAAAACCACTTCGATTACAAAGTGGTTCTTATAAAAAAAAATATTCTTTTAAAAATTAATTGAATACGTAACTGTAATATTGTTGTTCGTGTTTTTAATTCTTGCAGTATCGTTCATTCCTGAGCTAATTAAGCTTTGGTTGAAAAAGCGCTGACTGTTTGCAAAAGATAAATCTAATCGACTTTCACCAAAATTGTAGCCTGCTCCAAGTGAAAATCCGGTTAAATCACTTATATAATTTGAAGTTTTATAAGGACTTTGTTCGTATCTGTATCCAGCTCTTAAACTTGTTTGTTTAATTCTATACTCTCCTCCAATTCTTACTTCAACGGCATTTGCAAGTTCTTGATTCATTTGGTTGTTCAAATTTCTGTATAACGGTTCATTAGAAGGGTTAAATTTTGTTGTGCTATAATCTTTGGATGCAATATCAGCACTTATTAAGCCTTTGTTTCCAAAAATATAAGCTGCACTTCCAGTCCATTTACTTGGGGTTTGTAAGCGATAAGTTGGATAAAGATTCAAAACATTTGGGTTAAACCTGTCGAAAAACTCATCAGCTCCATCAGTAGAATAGGCAGAAATAGACTGACTTAACTCGTCATTTAATCGGTACCAAGTAGGGGATTCGTAGGCTAAACCAACTCTAAATTCTTCAGTAACTTTGGCAATCGCACCTAAGTTAAATGAAAATCCTCTGCCATAAGTGTAAATTTGGTTATTAAACACCATTTGTTGAACACCTAAATCGGGATTATTGTTGTTGCTTTCATATACTGATGAATTTTTAACATAATCTGTAAAATGCACATTTAAGTTCATTCCTAAAAAGATTTTGTCTTTATAAGCCGAGGCAAAATTGGCGCTTACTTTTCCGTTAAAACCATTGGTTGTTTGAAAATATTCTTGATAATAATTACCTCCTGCAGGTACATTTGAGACATAAGCAGTATTACCAGGGTCACTATTGTCTACAGGGTCAAAAAGGTAGGCTTGATAGCCTAAAAAAGCTTGTTGCGCATTAAAACCAAGATTGCCGTAATTTCCGTTATCTAATACATTTAACGGAACACCTTGAGCGAAGTTTAAAAAGTATTGTCCAATGCTGTTGTTTGAATTTACACCAGCACTAAAAATAGAATTGTCAAAATTATTGGTGTTTTCATAATTTAATGCAAAGCTTAATTTTTTCCAATTACTTTCTTCTCTTGTATCATTAAAAATAAAAACAACTCCAACTTGGTTAAGGTCTAATGTGCTGAAATTATCTTTAGTGTTAGTTCCAAAGTAATTAGAATTAGTTCTTTTATTGTTGTTGGTAGCCGTAAAACTGGCAAAATTGTTGTTAAAAAATAACGACCCAGCAGGATTAATTGCAATAGAGGATAAATCTCCGCCCAATGCACCAAAAGCCCCACTCATTCCTCTAAATCTTGCCGTCCCATTCATGTCATCAATGGCGTAACGAAGTGCGTCTTGTGAGGTTAATTCTTGGGCAAAAGAAAAAGAACCACATAAAGCTAAAATAGTTATATATATTTTTTTCATATGTATAATTTTAAATCAAAAAAATTAAAATGTAATCAACGAATAATTATCCTCTTCCGCCTCTTCCGCCACCGCCACCAGAGCGACCGCCACCTCCACCAGAGCTACCTCCAAAACTTCCACCTCCAGAACTTCTTGGTGTAGAAATTGTTCCACCAGAACTCCTTGGTGAAGGATTGTTTTGGTTTCTTGGAGTTGCATTATTATTGTTGCGAGGCGTGCTAGTGTTATTAGGATTAGAATACGTATTTCTTGGTCTGTTATTTCCTGTATTGTTTGTAGTATTGGTGTTGTTGTTTCTAGTATTACTTCTATTGAAGTTTACATTGTTGCTATTTCTGTGGTTATTTCTGTTTCCGTTGTAACCAGAGTTGTTACCTCTAGGTCCATTGTTGTAGGCTACATTTCTTCCATTACCATAAGGATGATTCCAATTATTCCAACCCCAACCGCCGCCATACCAGTTATTCCAGCCCCAACCGGCTCCGTACCAATTGTTCCAGCCCATTCCCCAGCCAGCGCCACCCCAGCCCATTCCCCAGCCATTCCAGCCCCAAGGACTATTCCATGAGTTCCAACCCATTCCCCAGCCCATTCCCCAGCCAGCTCCACCCCAGCCATTCCATCCCCAATTGTCATAATAATTGATGGTTACATTGCTAGCATTGTTTCCCCAACCCGCATAATTATTGGTGTTTTCGTTGTAGTTGCGGTCATAAACGGTAACAACAGTGTCACTTTCAGAGGTGTAATTATCAACATCGGTGAAGTATCCAAAATCATTTTGCATACTTCTAAATTGACTTGCATATCTTTCACCTGAAGCAGTTTGTTCTGGAGTTTGATTGTTATTTCTATTAATTGGTCTTTCAGGAGAGCCATAAACACCATCGTTATCGTAATAAGATGAATTTTGATAGGATCCGCATGAAACGACGAAGAAGCCTAAAATTCCAAGTAGTGGAAATTGGCTAAATTTGCTTAAAAATGTTAGTTTCGAATTCATAACGCGTTTTTTTATTGTTGGACATTACAAAAATAGTTAGTTTTGTCGAACTATTTAGTTAAAATAAAATTAAACAATTTTTGTGCCAAAACCTTAAAAATGAGCAAGAACTTAACAAAAAGAGCAGAAGATTATTCGAAGTGGTATAACGAATTGGTCGTAAAGGCTGATTTAGCGGAGAATTCAGGAGTTAGAGGATGTATGGTTATTAAGCCGTACGGTTATGCAATTTGGGAAAAAATGCAAGCAGAATTAGATCGAATGTTTAAAGAAACCGGACATAGCAATGCTTATTTTCCTCTTTTTGTACCTAAAAGTATGTTTGAAGCAGAAGAAAAGAATGCAGAAGGTTTTGCAAAGGAGTGCGCAATTGTTACGCACTATAGATTGAAAAACGATCCAGATAACAAAGGAAAGCTAATGGTTGATCCTAATGCAAAATTAGAAGAAGAGTTGATTGTTCGTCCAACTAGTGAGGCAATTATTTGGTCAACTTATAAAGGTTGGGTGCAATCCTATAGAGATTTACCATTATTAATTAACCAATGGGCTAACGTGGTTCGTTGGGAGATGCGAACACGTTTGTTTTTAAGAACAGCAGAATTTTTATGGCAAGAAGGACACACGGCACATGCCACACGTCAGGAAGCGATTGAGGAATCTGAAAAAATGATGAATGTGTATGCTGATTTTGCTCAAAATTTTATGGCAATTCCAGTTATTAAGGGATTAAAAACGGAGACAGAACGTTTTGCTGGAGCAGATGAAACCTATTGTATTGAGGCTTTAATGCAAGATGGAAAAGCTTTACAAGCGGGAACTTCACACTTTTTAGGTCAAAATTTTGCTAAAGCTTTTGATGTAAAATTTGCTAACCAAGAAGGGAAACAAGAATATGTTTGGGGAACATCTTGGGGGGTTTCTACACGATTAATGGGAGCGTTGGTAATGACACATTCAGATGATAATGGGTTGGTATTACCTCCAAATTTAGCACCTATCCAAGTTGTGGTAGTGCCAATTTACAAGACTGAAGACGAATTTAATACAATTTCAAACCAAGTGAGTGAATTGGTAGCTGCGTTTAGAAAAATTGGAATTTCTGTTAAATTCGATAATAGAACTACTCAAAAACCAGGATTCAAATTTGCGGAATGGGAATTAAAAGGAGTTCCAGTTCGAATTGCTGTTGGGCCTAAAGATTTAGAAAATGGAACTTATGAAGTAGCAAGAAGAGATACGTTGACTAAAGAAATTATTGCTAAAGATGGCGTTGTGAATTACATTCAAAATTTATTGGAAACTATTCAACACGACTTGTTTACAAAAGCTTTGAAATATAGAGATTCACATATAACTGAAGTAAATTCATTTGAAGAATTCAAAGAAGTATTGGAAACGAAAGGTGGTTTTATTGCTGCTCATTGGGATGGTACAGCCGAAACGGAGGAAAAAATTAAAGAATTGACCAAAGCAACTATTCGATGCATCGCTTTAGATAGAGTAGAAGAGGCTGGAAGTTGCGTATTTTCAGGGAAATCTTCTATTGGAAGAGTCTTATTTGCAAAGGCTTATTAAAAAAGACCAAAAAAAAGATAAAAAAAATTATTGAAGGTGTTGCAGAAATAAAAAATGTGTTTATCTTTGCACTCGCATTACAGAAATGATATGTGATGGCCCGTTCGTCTATCGGTTAGGACGCCAGGTTTTCATCCTGGTAAGAGGGGTTCGATTCCCCTACGGGCTACAATTTTTGAAATACTGAATAAAAAAGCTTAATGGCCCGTTCGTCTATCGGTTAGGACGCCAGGTTTTCATCCTGGTAAGAGGGGTTCGATTCCCCTACGGGCTACAAATTAGTTGTAAATAAGTTTTATAAAATAATGATTGGTGTCTCGGTTATTGTTTTATTAGTTAAAACCAAAGTGTTCGCCTAGGCGAATGTGGGAGGTTTTTCTTTTTTAACTAGTAGTTTATAACAATTATTACAATTAAAAAAAGAACAAAATGGCAAATCATAAATCTGCTTTAAAAAGAATTAGAAGTAACGAGAAAAAAAGAGTGTTAAATAGATACCAACACAAAACTACTCGTAACGCAATCAAAGCTATTCGTTTAGCTACTGACAAAGCTGAAGCGGCTGCTAAATTATCAACTGTAATTTCTATGATTGATAAATTAGCTAAGAAAAATATCATTCATGATAATAAAGCTTCAAATTTAAAATCTAAATTAACTAAACATGTTGCTTCTTTGTAAGTCAATGTTTAAAATATTTTAAAGCTCTCATTATGAGGGCTTTTTTTTTTTACATTAAATAATCATTATTTTAACTAAAGTGTTGATTACTATAGTGTTTTTATCAAAATAAAGATTACCTTTGCACCTTCAAAAAATTAATAAATGACTTCTATTAGAAACATCGCAATTATTGCACACGTTGACCACGGTAAAACTACTTTGGTTGATAAAATTATGTACCATTGTCAGTTGTTTCGTGAAAACGAAAACACAGGAGATTTAATCTTAGATAATAATGACTTAGAGCGTGAAAGAGGAATTACAATTACTTCTAAAAACGTTTCTGTAACTTATAAAGGAACAAAAATCAACATTATCGACACTCCAGGTCACGCCGATTTTGGTGGAGAAGTAGAGCGTGTATTGAATATGGCTGATGGTGTTTGTTTGTTAGTAGATGCTTTTGAAGGACCAATGCCTCAAACACGTTTCGTATTACAAAAAGCAATTGACTTAGGATTAAAACCTTGCGTTGTAATCAATAAAGTAGATAAAGAAAACTGTACGCCAGAAGAAGTTCATGAAAAAGTTTTCGACTTAATGTTTGAATTAGGTGCTACAGAAGAGCAATTGGATTTCCCAACGGTTTATGGTTCGGCTAAAAATAACTGGATGTCTGATGATTTCAGAAACCAAACAGATAATATTGAGCCTTTATTAGATATGGTTTTGGCAAATGTACCAGCTCCTAAAGTATCTGAAGGAACACCTCAAATGTTAATTACTTCTTTAGATTTCTCTTCATTCACAGGTCGTATTGCGATTGGTCGTTTAGAAAGAGGTGTTTTAAAAGAAGGAATGCCAATATCTTTGGTAAAAAGAGATGGTAAAGTAATTAAATCAAGAATTAAAGAATTACATACTTTTGAAGGTCTTGGACGTAAAAAAGTAGATGAAGTAGTTGCTGGAGATATTTGTGCAATTATCGGAATTGAAGGTTTTGAAATTGGTGATACTATCGCTGATTTTGAAAATCCAGAAGCGTTACAAACTATTGCTATTGATGAGCCTACGATGAGTATGTTGTTCACCATTAACGATTCGCCTTTCTTTGGTAAAGAAGGTAAATTTGTAACATCACGTCACATTAGAGATCGTCTGAATAAAGAATTAGAGAAAAACTTAGCGATGAAGTTAGGTGAAACGGATTCTGCTGATAAATTCATGGTTTTTGGTCGTGGAGTTCTTCACTTGTCGGTTCTTATTGAAACAATGAGAAGAGAAGGTTATGAGTTACAAATTGGTCAGCCACAGGTAATTATCAAAGAAATTGATGGTCAAAAATGTGAACCAATTGAAGAATTAACGATCGATTTACCAGAAAATCTTTCAGGTAGAGCGGTTGAATTCGTAACAATCCGTAAAGGAGAAATGTTGTCAATGGAAGCTAAAGGCGATCGTATGATTATCAAATTCAATATTCCATCTCGTGGAATCATTGGTTTGAGAAATCAATTGTTAACAGCTACTGCAGGTGAAGCTATTATGTCGCACCGTTACATTGGATACGAACCTTTCAAAGGAGCAATTCCAGGACGTAACAACGGTTCGTTAATTTCTATGGAAAATGGAAAAGCAATTCCTTATTCTATCGATAAATTGCAAGATCGTGGTAAATTCTTCATTGAACCGAATGCTGAAATTTACGAAGGTCAAGTAATTGGAGAGAACAGCAGAAGTGATGATATGTGTATTAACGTAACTAAGGCTAAAAAACAGTCTAACGTACGTTCATCTGGAAATGATGAAAAAGCAAGAATTATTCCGCCGATTATTTTCTCATTGGAAGAAGCTTTAGAATACATTCAAAAAGATGAATATGTTGAGGTAACCCCAAAATCTATTCGTTTAAGAAAAATTTATTTGACAGAAAACGACAGAAAACGTTTTAAAATATAATTAATTTGAATCCCGATGAAAGTCGGGATTTTTTATAAAATAGTATGATGGAAGTAAAATTAAAATTCGGAATTGACCAATTGCTTTTTGGAATGAAGCAAAAGGATGTAGAAGCTCTTTATGGCAAGCCAAGTTCCCAATATGTAGATGAGGAAGATAATATTGTTTATGTTTATAACCAACAAAAAATGCGTTTGACTTTTTATGATGAAGAGGAAATGCGTTTGGGATATATCATAGCGCAACATCCAAATTTGACTTTATTTGGTGAAACATTTATTGGAAAAACTTGGGAAGAAGTTAAATCGTTATTAGCTACAAATAAGATAACTAAGTTAGAAACTGAGTTGGTTGAAGGAACTGAAAATTATTTTTCTGAAGAGAATTGGATGTTCGTAAATGTTGATTATGGACAGGTTTTTAAAATTGAGCTAGGTGCTGTTTTCAAAGAAAAAGACGATGACTTTGATTGGAAGTTTTAAGTACTTTTGTTATTGTTTCTAACTTTAGATTATTGATTAAAAATGAAATTAGTAATTAATATAATTTCAAATTCTCTTAAGTTGTTTTTTTTAGGAGGTATTTTGAGCAATTTATTTTTGGTAATTTTAGTTTTTTCTGATTCTTATTTTAGGTATTTGGATTTTGCTGAGGAAAACTTTCATCAGAAAATAGTAAAATATTTTTGGTTTACAGTTTATGTGCCGTTAATTTTGATTATTATCTATATACTATTCATGATATATCAAAAAATACAAATATTTGATAAAATAGTTGTTGGAATATCAGGTTTGTTAGGAATAATTCTATTTGTTTTTTTGGAGAGATACATAAAGAAATATGCATTAATTCATGAATATTTAATACTGAGTATGTTTTTATTGATTTTTGGTTATTTGTTTTTATTTTACATTATAAAATTTATCAATAAGAAATATCAAGAAGTGAATAGTTAATAAAATAAAAAATGCCTCAATTGAGGCATTTTTTATTGGTTTATTTTAATCAATTCAATTTCAAAAATTAAATCCGCATTAGGAGGAATTACGCCGCCAGCGCCTCTTTCTCCATAAGCCAAATTGGATGGAATTAAAAATTTATATTTGGCTCCTTCTTTCATTAATTGCACACCTTCTGTCCAACCTGGAATTACTTGGTTTAATCCAAAATCTATGGTTTGATTTCTTCTTTGTACACTACTATCGAAAATTTTCCCATTTAGTAGCATTCCTGTATAATGTACTTTTACATTGCTTGTTGCTACAGGATAGTTTCCTGTTCCTTCTTGGATCACGATATATTTTAATCCACTTGGAGTGGTTGAAGCATTGGCAAATTCTTTCTCGATAGCTGCCTGTCTTTCTTTTTCTTTTTGGGCTTCAATTTCGGCTTGTTTTTTCTTTTCAGCTTCTTTTAAAGCGTTCATTTTTTCAACAGCAACTTTGTTTTTTTCTACTTGTGCTTGATCATTTTTTTCTTTGGCAGAAAAATAAGCAGCGAATACTTTTTCGGCTTTGAATTTTTTGGCAGCTTTTCCTTTTCTAATGATAGTCATGGAATTAATTACATCATCTTGGGCTATTTTATCAACTACTTCTTGTCCAGAAACAACGTGACCAAAAACGGTATGTTTTCCATCTAGCCAAGGAGTGTCTTTATGAGTAATAAAAAACTGACTTCCATTTGTTCCTACACCTGAATTCGCCATTGACAAAACACCAGCTTTATTGTGGATTAAGTTGGGATGAAATTCATCAACAAATTTATAACCTGGGCCACTAGTTCCATTACCTTCTGGACAACCACCTTGAATCATGAAGTTAGCAATTACACGGTGAAATTTCAATCCGTTATAAAAAGGTTTTCCTTTGAATTTTTCATCAACTTGCGTATTTTTTCCTTCAATTAAGGAAACAAAATTTGCTACAGTTATTGGAGTTTCTTCAAAAGTTAAGGCTAAAGTTATTGATCCTTTAGAAGTTTCAATTTGGCAATATAAACCGTCAGCTTGTTTCTTTTTTTGAGCGTTTACAGAGAAAACACAAGTTAGCGCAATTATAGATAAGATTTTTTTCATGGGATTATTGGTTTGGCATGGTTTCTAACAATTCAATTTCAAAAATAATATTGGCATTAGGTGGAATTACATTTCCAGCGCCTTGGCTACCGTAGCCTAAACTAGAGGGAATAAAAACTAATATTCGGTCACCAAAATTCATCATATCCAAAGCTTCAATGAATCCAGGAATTAAACCTTGTTTGTTACCATAAGAAAATGGAAATGGACGATAAGCATTGGCAGCAGCTTTGTTTGGGTTTAATTTCCCATGTTGATTTGCGATAGCTTCAAAACTAGTGTCAAATAACTCTCCGGTTTCTAGAAATCCTGCATAATGTACGTAAACTTCTATTCCATTAGCAGGTTTTTTTTCTTCACCTTTGTTGATGTATTTGTAAATTAAACCTGATTTAGTTTTAGTTCCAGACGTAATCAGGTCTTTAATTTCTTTACTTTTAATTTCCTTTGCAACTGCTATTTTCTTTTCGTTTTCTTTCTGAATTTCAGTTTCTTTACTGTAATATTCTTTGAAAGTTTTAAAAGCGTTAAATTTTTTAGCTTCGCTACCTTTTCTAATAATTATAATTTTTTCAATGCTGTCACCTTGAGCTATAGTGTTTACTATATCCATTCCTTCTACAACTTCTCCAAAAACGGTATGTTTTCCATCTAGCCAAGGTGTTGCTTTGTGTGTGATAAAAAATTGACTGCCATTGGTGCCAGGGCCAGCATTAGCCATTGATAAAATTCCGCCCTTGCTATGTTTTAATTCAGGATGAATTTCGTCATTAAACTTATAACCAGGTCCGCCTTTTCCATCTCCTAACGGATCACCACCTTGAATCATAAAGTCTTCGATGACACGGTGAAACTTCAAGCCATCATAAAAAGGTTTGTTTTTAAATTCTGCGGCAACAAAATCGTTTTTTCCTTCGACTAAACTAATGAAATTAGCAACAGTAATAGGAGTTTTTTCAAAAGTTAAAGTTAAAGTTATTGTTCCTTTAGAAGTTTCAATTTGACAGTATAAACCGTCTACTTGTTTCTTTTTTTGTGCGTTTACAGAGAAAACACAAATCAAAGCAAGTAGAGTCAAGATTTTATTCATGGGATTATTGATTTGGCATGGTTTCTAGTAATTCAATTTCAAAAATAATATTGGTATTAGGCGGAATTACGTTTCCAGCACCTTGACTACCGTAGCCTAAACTAGAGGGAATAAAAACTAATATTCGGTCACCAAAATTCATCATATCCAAAGCTTCAATGAATCCAGGAATTAAACCTTGTTTGTTACCATAAGGAAATGGAAAAGGACGATAAGCATTGGCAGCAGCTTTGTTTCTGTCTAACTTTCCATGTTGATTAGCTATAGCTTCAAAACTAGTGTCAAACAACTCCCCAGTTTCTAAAAATCCTGCATAATGTATATAAACTTCTGTTCCATTTGCAGGTTTTTTTCCTTCACCTTTGTTGATGTATTTGTATAGTAAACCTGATTTGGTTTTAGTTCCAGAGGCAATTAGCTCTTGAATTTCTTTACTTTTAGTTTCTTTAGCAGCTGCTGCTTTTTTTTCGTTTTCTTTTTGAATTGCAGCTTCTTTACTATAATACTCTTTTAAAGTTTTAACAGCATCAAATTTTTTAGCTTTGCTGCCTTTTCTAATGATTGTAATTTTTTCAATACTATCATCTTGAACGATAGCGTTTACCACATTCATTCCTTCAATAACTTCCCCAAAAACGGTATGTCTTCCATCTAATTTTTGAACCTCTTTGTGTGTGATAAAAAATTGACTTCCATTGGTTCCAGGGCCAGCGTTAGCCATTGATAAAATTCCTGCTTTATTATGAGTTAAATCAGGGTGAATTTCGTCATTAAACTTATAACCTGGTCCTCCAGTACCGTCGCCCATTGGATCACCACCTTGAATCATAAAGTCTTCGATTACACGGTGAAACTTTAAACCATCATAAAAAGGTTTATTTTTAAATTCATCAGTTACAAAATCGTTTTTTCCTTCTGCTAAACTGATAAAATTTGCAACAGTAATTGGCGTTTTTTCATATTCCAATTTTAGTATAATATTCCCTTTTGAAGTAAGAATGTCTGCGTAAATACCATCTTCAAGATTTTTATATTCTTCATTACAAGAGACTAAAATAAAACTGAATAAAAGTATTAAAAAAGCATTTTTTTTCATGTGAAATTAGTTTTTAGGTTTTGGATTTTTTTTTAAATCGGTTAAAGTTACTGTACAAATTAAGGGTTCGTTTGTGCTTATTTTATTGTTGTCGCCATGATAGCCATACCCCATATGAGAAGGAAAAATAAAAGTGATGCTTTCTCCTTTTTTCATTAGTTTAATGCCATCTCTAAGTCCCATCATTATGTTTTCCTTATCTACATAATACTCTTGGGGCTTTAATTCTTCTTTGGTATAAATAATTTTGTTGTCCAAGTCGCGAACTTCATATTCAAAATAAGCAATATCCCCTTTTTGAGCAAGTGGTGATTCGGCTTCGACTTTGTTTTCGTATTTGTACCAATATCCTTTAGTAGATGCTATGTATTGTTGTAAGGTGTCTTTTTCTATAATCGCTTCAATTAGTTTTTCTTCTTCAGCAATAAGAATTTTGTTACGTTCAATGGATTCTTTTATAAAGGTATTGTCCGTTTTCGATTTTGGTTTTCTTGGTTGTTGTTTTGAACAACTTACGATGGTAATTCCTAGAAGTATAATGGCAATAATTACTCTCATTTTCTTGTTTTTTCTTTCGCTAAAATACTAATAAATTGTTGGATAGTTTCTTCCAAAGATAAAAAAGATTTTCCACCTGCTGCATTGATGTGACCACCTCCGTTGAAATAATTTCTCGCAAATTGATTCACATCAAAACTGCCTTGTGAGCGAAACGATATCTTTACGATACCTTCGTCTTTATTTTCAATAAAAATAGCGGTGAAATCAATTCCTTTAATACTTAAGCCATAATTTACAATGCCTTCTGTATCTCCTTTTTCATGTTTGAATGTGTTGAGTTCTTCTTGAGATAAGGAAATATAGGATGTTTGGTATTCAGGAAGCACAACCATGTTTTGTAAAGCTCTACCCAATAATTGCAAACGATTGTAATTAGCGTTGTCAAATAATAAATTGTGAATTTCACTATTATTAATGCCTTTTTCAATTAAGTTGGCTACACATTGATGTGTTTTTGCCGTTGTTTTTGGAAATCTAAAACTGCCCGAATCAGTAACAATGCCTGTGTAAATGCAGGTAGCTACTTCTTTATTGATTAAATTATTGTAATCCAATGCATTAATGAAATCATAGATCATTTCACAAGTAGAACCATAACTAGTATCAGAAAAAGTAAAAATAGGATAAGCATCTGGTGCTTGATGATGGTCAATCATTATCATTGGTACTTCAAGGGTTTCCAATGTTTTTTGCATGGCATCACCTGTGCGATGTAAAGCATTAAAATCCAGAGTAAAAATTAAATCACTCGTAGTAAGTATTTTAAATGCTTTTTCAAATTCTCTTTCAAAAATAACTACTTCATTAGTGCCAGGCAACCAAGCTAAAAAATCGGGAAATTCGTTAGGAGAAATAAACGTTACTTCGTGTTGAAGTTGTTTTAAAAAATGCAACAATGCTAAAGACGAACCCATGGCATCGCCATCGGGATTTCGGTGCGAAATTATTGTGATTTTTTTTGGTGATTCTAAAAGCTTTTGAATGGCATTTAAATCGTTCTGTTGTAACATGCTTTTTAGTTTTTTTAGCAACTACAAAAGCCATACCGAATTCCGATTTTTAGTCTAATGTAGTTATCGAATTAAGGAAAAATGTCCTCGTATTGTTTTTCCATTTGGAAGTGCTAATACAAACCAATAATCTTGAGAAGGCAAGTTGTTTCCTCTTAGTGTTCCGTCCCAAAAATCATTTGGATTATTGATTTGTTTAATCAGGTTTCCATAACGGTCAAAGATAGTAATTTTAGCATTTTCGAAACCTCTTTTATCTAAATTTTTTATTTGCCAAATATCATTATAACCGTCACCATTTGGAGTAAAAAACTTGGGATAATCAAGTATGTAAAATGTTTCAGTGACTAATCCGCAGACGTTTTTATCATTAACGTAAACGGTGTATTCACCTGGTTCTAAATTGGTAAATAAGGGTTGGTCTTGGTAATTAATTCCGTCCAAAGAATATTCATAACTTCCAATACCGCTCACTTCAATTACTGCTGAATTGGATGAAGAAAAATCTGTAACTTCAATGTTTTCAATTGTTGCTATTCCTGAACCAACAACCGTGAATGTTCTTGTTACCGTACAATTAAGATTGTTTTCTAAAGTTACGGTGTAAATTCCTGGTGAATTAACGCTTATTATTTGCGAATTTTCATTGGTAGTCCAATTGTATGAGGCAAAACCACTTCCCGCATTTAATTGGATGGTGTTTCCATTACAAATTTCCAATGTTACATCGCTGATATCTTGACTAAAACTATTTACTTGTAATTGAATAGGAAAAACAGGGTAACAACCTTGAACATTTGTAATTTTGGCGTAAATGGTTTGAAGGTTAACAACTGTGTTGATGAAATTAGGATTTAAAGGTGTTGTACTAGTTGGGCTATCGAAAAATTGAATTTGATAATTACTAGGTAAATTTTGGAAAATTTCAGGCGCAATTGATGCAAGATTAAAAGCAGTAAAACCGTCTTGTTCTCCTAAAGTATCACATTCTTGAAACAAGGATTGATTAATTAGTAACTCTGGTGCAAATTCTATTTCAATTGCTGCTGAAGTTGTGCAAGTTGGACTAAAAATAATATCTACCGAATAACTTCCTTCTTGTAAAGCTGGATTAAATGGAGGACTTAATGTTAATGTTGCATTAGTTTCATCAGCTAAAGGAATTCCGTTTAATTTCCATTGGTAGCTTTGTGCGCCAATTGAGGTTGCATTCAAAACTACAGTTTCATTTTCGCAAACTGGATTTCCACTAGCAATTAATCTGTCTTCTCCTAGATTAATTCCAAAATTAAAACTTCCACCGCCAAGGAAAATGGCGGAGTCAAATCTGTGATTGCCTTCATCAGCAATAACTAATTTGATATGATATTGTACGCCTGGAGTTACGTCTGATTGTGCAATTAGTACTTTTGTTTGTCCGTTGTAATTTGTTGGATGTTCATCGCCATTAAAAGCATCAAAGTATTGCGCATTGGCTTGCGGACAAATGGTTCCTGGACCGCGAACCGTATTCACTTTTACAGGAATATTGGTTCCCGGAATTACAGCTAAATTTTGATAGGGTTGCGACGTTCCTGTTTCCTTCAAAAGGAAAGCAAATCCATCCGTAAAGTTACATTGGTTTGAATTTGGATTGGATAAATATTGCTCAGAAGAAAAAATGAACTCAAAACTAATCTTGTTTCCCAAAGGAATAAAGTCAAATTCTAAAACAGTTGCATTGAAAGTATTGCTAAAGTTTAGTGCTTGATTCAAATCTTGGTCGCCTTCCCAACCCATATTGCCGCCATCGTCTGATAGGGAAGTGTTGGGTCCAGGAGCATTACTAATTTTTCCAGTGGCTAATATAATTCCGTTTTGAAAAGGGAAACTAGAGCCATTTCCATTAAAAAAACCCCAGGATTTTGAGCCATCAGCAAAATTTCCTCCAGCAACTGTTACATTAGAAACGGAAGCGCAAGTACTATTAATTAGAACATTTTCAACTAATTGTTGAGCTGTAAATCCTTCATCAACGGTTATGTATTGCGCAAAAGCACGATTTGAAAATGAAAGAGCGATTAATAGAAATAAAAATTGTTTTAAAAACTTCATAGCGACCGCAAAGGTACTACAAATCTCGCTTTTTTAGGATGTAATAAGATGTTAAAATAAATATAATTGTCCAAACCAATACAATGCTAATTTGGGAAAAATGAATGCTATAATCTTTTACATTTTGAGCGCCACCCATTGCATTTTCAATTGTTTTGATTGCATTTAGTCTGGTTACAGGTTCTTTGATTAAATTGCTCATTGATTCAATTGGGAAATACTGAATAATAGTATCTCCGAAGTTTTTGGTTTTATCATTACCACCAAGAATTACAAATTTTACTATCCAATAAAAGATGTTTTCAGCTACAAACCAAACAAATAAAAATCCTAAAGCAAAAGCACTTCTCTTGACTAAAATCCCTAAAAATAAGCAGAAAGAGAAAAAGGCAAACAATTTGATGAAAAAAGCAAAAATATACTCTAAATCAGAGAAAACGATGCTTAATTCATTATAGGAAGAAAAAGAATAACCTAAGATTAAAGACATTACAAACACAAAAAATGTTGATGCTAATGCGAAAGTTCCGACTACCAAAAATTTTGAAAGGATGAATTCTTTTTTACTTAAACCATCAATCAAGTTTTGTTTCAGTGTGCCATACGTATATTCATTTGCCATCATAGAAACAATAACTATGGCTAAAAAAATCTTAAAAAACGCGGCAACATAGGTGTTAAAATGCCAAATGTATGGGAAGTTAAAAATCCCTTGGTCTGCAATTCGAATTTCGAAAGTACCAATGCTAAATTTAATAGATGAAATTAAAGCGATAAAACTTAGCAATACAAAATAGGTGAGTACTAAAACTCTGCTGGCTTTGTTTTTCCAAATTTTCTGAAATTCTATAGAAAGTAATCGTTTCATGTTTTTAGTTGTTGTTGGTTAGTTCTAGGAATTGCTCTTCCAAACTGTTTTTTCTTTTGACCAAATGTTCTAGAACAATGTTATTTTGGAATAAATAAGCATTTAGTTCACTAGCGGCCATTTCTTTTTTTGGATATACCAATAATTTCCCATCTTGTTCCTCTAATCGGTCAATTTCTGCATGATTTGAAAGTACTGATTTCAATTGAGACAAGTCAGACGCTTGTAGTTCAAAGAAACTGTTTTGGTCTAACATATTATGAACGGTTCCTTGATAGAGCATTTCTCCTTTGCGAAGCACTACCACATGACTACATACTTTTTCCACTTCATCTAGTAAGTGAGAAGCTAATAAAATAGTTGTTCCTTGTGAAGCAATTACTTTAATAATATCACGAATTTGACGAATTCCTTGTGGATCTAAACCATTTGTAGGTTCGTCCAAAATTAGAATTTCTGGATCATTGAGTAGGGCAGAAGCAATAGCCAAACGTTGTTTCATTCCTAATGAATAGGTTCTGAATTTATCGTTTTTTCGTTCTAAAAGTCCAACGAGATCTAATTTTTCATCTACTTTTTCAAATGAAGTTCCTTTGATTTTACAAACCAATTCCAAATTTTCTTTGGCAGTCATGTACGGATAAAAATTAGGACGCTCAATGATGGCGCCCACTTTTTTCAAAGCATCGTGAGTCGCTACTTTTCCTCCAAACCATTCAAAATCACCTGAAGTTTTGTTTACTACGTTAAGAACAATTCCTAAAGTAGTTGATTTTCCAGAGCCATTGGGTCCTAAAATGCCATATACGTTGCCTCTGTGAATTTCAAAAGAAACATCTTTCACAGCATGAACGTATTTGTTGAATCTTTTGTTGAGTTTGCGAATGGTTAGTATAGTTTCCAAAATAGTTTGTTTTTAATACTAGACGCCATGCGAAGAAAAATGTTACAAAAATAGGTGTTAAACTATTTTTTTTAAGAGGTAAAAAGTATACATTTGCTTCCGAATTCGGGATGTGGCGCAGTTGGTAGCGCACTAGCATGGGGTGTTAGGGGTCGCTGGTTCGAGTCCAGTCATCCCGACTTTGAAAAAAATGTTTATCTTTGCTTTATATCGGGGATGTAGCTCAGTTGGCTAGAGTGCTTGACTGGCAGTCAAGAGGTCGTGGGTTCGAGCCCCATCTTCTCCACAAAATTCCTGTTTCGACAGGATTTTTTGTTTAAAACCCTTCAAAAACGCCCAATCCAAATAAAGCAAAATCATATTTTACAGGATCATTTGGGTCTAAGTTTCTTAGGTTTTGGTCTAATTCTGCTAAGGCTTTGGCATCATTTTGTTTTCGTGTTAGCAATAGTAATTTTCGAGCTACATTTCCTGAATGTACATCTAGTGGACAAGATAACTTTGAAGGAGTAATACTTTTCCAAATACCTAAATCAACACCTTTATTATCATTTCTTACCATCCAACGCAAATACATGTTGATGCGTTTAGCTGCCGAACCGTTCATAGGATCAGAAATGTGTTTTTCTGTTCGTGCTAAATGTGGAATTTCAAAAAATAACTGTTTAAATTCGGAAATAGTGTGTTGCATTGTGGGATTTTCTCTCGAGAAAACCGCTTCTAAACCGTTGTGATTTTTATAAATGTGTTGTAATCCTTTAATAAATCCTACAAAATCTTTCCCATTAAAAGTACGATGAACAAAATTTTCCAATGATTCCAATTGTATATCAGAATGCGACATCACAAAATCATAAGGCGAACTTCCCATCAAATCCATCATTTTTTTGGCATTGTTGATTATCATTTTACGATTGCCCCAAGCAATAGTTGCTGCCAAAAAGCCAGCAATTTCAATATCTTCCCTACTAGAAAACTGATGCGGAATTTGAATTGGATCACTCTCAATGAAATTGGGATGGTTGTATAATTCTACCTTTTCGTCTAGAAATTCTTTTAACTCAGATTGTGTCATTTTTGTTTTAAAAGCTAGTTTTGGTGTTTAAATTCAAAAATATTATAATAATTAGTTATTGTAGATTTTATGAAATTAATCAATTTTACTTAAAAAATATTCTTGAAAAACTCCATCAAATCCTTTGGGTTTTATAGAATCTCCTTTAATTAACCAGCTTTCATTTTCAAATATGCGTTTTGTTTCAAAAATGACATGAAAAGAATTAGTATTCTGACCTTTAATTTTATAAGTTGATGATTTTAATCCTTTTGTATCGATTAAATAAAATGATTTAATTTTCTCTCTCGGGAAAATTGTTTTTTCAAATTGATCTCTAAAAACTAAATTCTTACCGTTCTCTAGTTCAATATAAAGGTGATATGTTAAAAGTGAATAATCTTTGTCAATAACATTAAAACAATTTTCTTTTTTTCTTTTACTATTAAATTGTTCATTCACTATTAATTTGTCACGTTGTGGAATACTATTTAAAAATAAACTATCATTTACAATATAATATGAACCATTAATTTTCATTTTTGATCTCATATGTATCTTTGCAGAATATTGAAATTTATTGTTTTCTCCTAACTCAATAGTCTCTGAAAAATGATTATTTGAATATGAATATTTTTTACTTTCATAAATGAATGAGAGAAGCGTTGTTAGAAATATTATAGAAATTATTTTCATTTTGTTTTAATCACTTGTCAATTTATAGACTTACTATATTTCCATCTTTCATAACTAACTTTCTATCTGCCATATTAGCAAAAGTTTCGTTATGCGTAACAATTACAAAAGTATGACCTAGTTCCTCTCGTAGTTTGAAAAATAATTGGTGTAAGTTTTCTGCAGAAGCAGTATCTAAATTTCCTGAAGGTTCATCGGCAAAAATTACAGCTGGCTTATTGATTAAAGCTCTTGCCACTGCCACACGTTGTTGTTCACCACCAGAAAGTTCGTTAGGTTTGTGTCCAATGCGATGTCCTAATCCTAAATATTCCAATAGTTTGATGGCTTCTGCTTCTACTTCATCTTTTGGTCGGTTAGCAATAAAACCAGGAATACAAACATTTTCTAAAGCTGTAAATTCTGGTAATAATTGATGAAATTGGAAAATAAATCCCAAATTTAAGTTACGAAACTTAGAAAGCGCGCTGTCTTTTAATTCTAAAATATTAGTTCCGTTGATTGTTAAAGCGGTGTTTGTTGAAGGAGTTGGATGATCTAACGTGCCTAAAATTTGCAACAAAGTTGTTTTTCCAGCACCAGAAGCACCCACTATTGCCACAATTTCCCCTTTCTGAATGTGTAAGTTGATTCCCTTTAAAACTTCAAGTTCTCCGTAGTGTTTGTGTAAATTCGTTACCCGTATCATCTTTAACAATTTGTACAAAGAAACAAAGTTTTTGGTTATTTTTAAATCCTTTCTCTTTTTAAAATCGTTTATAAATGATAATAAATAGTTAAAAAAGCTATTTTGTTTAATTATTTTGTATATTTGTTAAACAAAAAAAATAAACACATGAGAATAGTCCATTTGTTTTTTTCGGTTTTTTTCTTTTCGGCTTGTACGGCCAAAGAGCTAAAATTTGTATCAGAACCTTATCAAGAACCAATTCCAATAGTTATGGAGCAAAATAAAGCGATTGCCACATTTGCTGGTGGCTGTTTCTGGTGTACAGAAGCGGTATTTTTAGAAGTTAAAGGCGTTGAAAAAGTAGTATCAGGATACATTGGTGGAAAAACTGCTAATCCAACTTACAAAGACATTTCTTCTGGAACAACGGGTCATGCTGAAGCCATTCAAATTACTTATAATCCTAGTGAAATTGCCTACGAAGATTTATTGGAAATATTCTTTGGTACCCATGATCCAACGACATTAAATCGTCAAGGTGCTGATGTTGGAACACAATACCGTAGCGAAATATTTTATCATTCAATTGCGCAAAAAGAAAGTGCAGAAAAATACATTCAATTGCTAGAAAAAGAAAAATTATACGACCGAGTTATAGTGACTAAAGTGTCTTCGGCTACCCAATTTTATTTAGCGGAAGATTACCACCAAAATTACTATAATTTGAATTCGAGTCAGGGATATTGCCGAATGGTGATTGCTCCAAAATTAGAGAAGCTGAGAAAATACTACAAAACCAAATTAAAATAGAAGGGGAAAATTGCTATGAATACTACTATTGAAAAAGAAATATTTGATATTATTGGTGACAACCATCAAATGACTTCTGCGGAAACACCATTACGAGCAGATGCTTTTGATCGAACGGATAATCAAAAAATGGAAGTTATTGAGCACCATTTTGAAATTATCATGAAGGAATTAGGTTTAGATTTAACCGATGATAGTTTGAAAGGAACGCCACATCGTGTTGCTAAAATGTTTGTAAAAGAAATCTTCTCGGGATTGAATCCTGCGAATAAACCAAAAGTATCTGTTTTCGACAATTCGTACCATTATGATAAAATGTTGGTAGAAGCTAATATAAGTTTCAATTCAACGTGCGAACATCATTTTTTACCAATTGTTGGAAAAGCCCACGTAGGTTATGTTTCTTCTGGAAAAGTTATTGGGTTATCCAAGTTGAATCGTATTGTAGATTATTATGCTAGAAGACCACAAGTACAAGAACGTATGGTGATGCAAATTTTCAACGAGTTAAAAACGGTTTTGGAAACCGAAAATGTAATGATTGTAATGGAAGCCGAGCATTTGTGTGTTTCTAGTAGAGGAATTAAAGACGAATCTAGTTTTACTTCTACCTTACAATATGGTGGTGTTTTCAACCAAAAAGAATTCAGAGACGATTTCTATAAATTGATTCAACGCACTTAATTTGGCACTACTTTTGCATTATTTGAAGTACTAAATTGAATAAAATGAATACCAATAAAGTGCTTGCCAAAAAACAAACTAGTAACAAAACAGCTAAATTAATTTTAGGAATTCTGTTTGATTTTATAGGAATGTTATCGTATTTGATTCCTGGAATTGCAGAAACTTTAGATATAGTTTGGGCACCTATCTCAGGTTTTCTTTTGGTAGCAATGTACAAAGGTTATACGGGAAAAGTAGCTGGTATTATTGGTTTTCTTGAGGAAATCCTTCCGTTTACGGATGTTATTCCAACATTCACATTAACCTGGATTTACCAATATATCTTCAAAAAAGAAGACTAAAAAAGGGAGTTTATTACTCCCTTTTTAATTTTGAATCTACATAATTAGAAATAAAACCCAGTTTCATTCGGTCTAACATTTTCTTTTCAAAGTTCCAAAAGAACTCAAACTGACCAAAAATGGCTCCAATTACTACCAAAAGTACTTGATAGGCAGGAAAAATAATCAACAAACGAAACGGCCAATACAACCAAAGTGATAAATTTTCTTTTGTAATTCCTAATAGTGACGTTACGGGTTTTGATAAATAAGCAGCTGTTGAACCAGTAATTGCAAATACAATTAATATTATCGTAAGTTGCCAGTTAGAAGTAATGTTCCAACGTTGTTTTAATTTATTCATGGTATTAAATTCGGGGAGAAAAACCTCCTAAGTTTACATTGTTTTTTTGTTGAAAATAGACCAAATAGTTAAAAAGTAAGTAATTAACTTCATAGCCATAATTAGTATGAGAATCATAGTCAATTCGCATTTCGTATAAATTGCGGTTTTGTAGTGGTAAATTAGCTCTTGTATTCCATTCCAAAACCCAAACTCGATTTCGAGCTTCTAAATACGACTGTGAATAATAACCTCTTGGTCTTGCGTGACTCATAAGCCAAGCGTTAAAACTAGGATCGAAAATAATTATTTCGTACTCCAACTCTTCATTTGATATACGAATGGTATCATTATTTGGATTTTTAGTATCGGAAAAAGTTTTGTTTCCTTGCGAAGCATTACAACTCAAGAGCAAACCAAATATCAATCCTACTATCCAAAAAATACCACTTCATTTTTACCAGATTTTCAAAAAGTAAAGATAAAAAAAAGCACCGACATTTGCCGATGCTTTAACGAATTTTATGTTTTTTAGAATTACTTTTTTCCGAAAAGTCCACCTAGTAAACCGCCAAGTCCGCCTTTTTTAGATTTGGCATTACCACTTAAAGCTGAAATAGCATCCTGTAAGTCAACTTTTCCATCACCATTTTGGTCTAAACCGAAAGCGCCACCGTATTTAGTAACCATTTCCATTAAATCGCCACCTTTTCCGCTAGAAATAGAACCCACTAAATCTTCAATGTTGAATCCTTTTTCTTTTGGATCTTTGGCTTTATTAATTAGGCTTCCTAAAATTTGAGGTATCATATTGTTAGCTACCCCGTTTGAAGTTTCTTGTGGCAAATTAAATTTTGAACCTAAACTCCCCGAAACTTTTTCTGTTAATTGTTTAATTACAGGATTGTTGCTATCTAATTTTGATTTACCAGACAATAATCCGGCCAAATCGCCTAAATTACCGCCAGTTGCCATTTCTTGTAAACCTGATAACATTGAATTGCTAGTTTCTTTAATTACTTCTTCATTTTTTTCATTCGGGATGGCGTTGTTTTTTACAACTGCATCTGTTCCATACTGTTTTGCTAAATCTAATAGTTGGTCAAACATGATTTTATTGTTTTTTGTTTTGCTAAAAATAATAAATTAATTGTTTTTAAGCAAACTAATGATTTGATTTGCTAATTCTGTACCAATTCTATCTTGTGCTTCTAAAGTTGCTGCTCCAATATGAGGCGTTAATGAAATTTTTGGATGCATCAAGATTTGAATTTCTGGATTAGGCTCGTTTTCGAAAACATCTAAACCTGCAAAAAGTACTTTTCCAGCATCTAATGCAGCTACTAATGCTACTTCGTCAATAACACCGCCACGCGCACAATTGACGATTCCAACTTCATCTTTCATAATGTCAAATTCTTCTCTTCCAATGATGTAACCGTCTTGAGAAGGAACATGCAAAGTAATAAAATCCGAATGTTTGAAAACGTCTTCTAAAGATTCGGTAACAATATCTACATTGATGAACTGACCGTTATAAAAATCTACTCGAATTACAGCCTCACTTACATATTTATCAGCTGCAATTACTTTCATACCTAATCCTAATGCCATTTTAGCAACAGCCTGCCCAATTCTTCCAAATCCAATGATTCCCAATGTTTTTCCTCGCAATTCAATTCCATTGGCATACGCTTTTTTCAATCCTTCAAAATTAGAATCACCTTCTAACGGCATGTTTCTATTGGCATCATGTAAAAAGCGAACACCAGAAAACAAATGCGCAAAAACCAATTCCGCAACACTTTCAGAAGAAGCCGCTGGTGTATTAATTACGTGAATACCTTGTTTTCTAGCATATTCTACATCAATATTGTCCATTCCAACACCGCCGCGACCAATAATCTTTAAACTTGGACAATTGTCGATGATGTCTTGTCTTACTTTGGTTGCGCTTCGCACTAAAAGTACGGCTACTTTATGTGTATTGATAAAATTGGCTACTTGTTCTTGTGCTACTTTGGTTGTTATAACTTCAAAACCGCCTTTTTCTAAAGCTTTAATGCCGCTTTTTGAAATGCCGTCGTTTGCTAATACTTTCATTTTTGAATTTATTGTTTATGGTTTGTTGTTTATGGTTTGTTGTTTGTTGTTCACTGCGATTGTTTACTGAACTCTATTTTTCAATTCTTGCATTACATCAACTAAAACTTGTACACTTTCCAATGGCAAAGCATTATACATAGAAGCTCTATAGCCACCGACAGAGCGATGTCCAGTTAAACCTGAAATGCCTGCTTCTTTCCACATTTTATCAAATTGTTCTTGATGTGACTCATCTTTTAGTACAAAAGTAGCATTCATTTTACTTCTATCTTCTTTTGCTGCTGTTCCTTCAAATAGAGGATTGCTGTCGATTTCGTTGTATAATAATGCCGCTTTTTGGTTATTGATTTTTTCTATGGCTGCAATTCCGCCTAAGTTTTTCAACCATTGTAATGTTAACAATGAAGCATAAACAGGAAATACAGGTGGTGTATTGTACATGCTTTCTTTAGCAATATGTTGTTGGTAATCTAACATGTTAGGAATAGTTCTTCCTGTTTTTCCTAGAATTTCTTCTTTGATTACTACCAATGTTGTTCCAGCTGGACCCATATTTTTCTGAGCACCGGCATAAATCAAATCAAATTGCGAAAAATCTAATACTCGTGAAAAAATATCCGAACTCATGTCGCAAACTAGTGGAATAGTAGTCTTTGGAAACGATTGCATTTGCGTTCCAAAAATGGTGTTGTTACTGGTGCAATGAAAATAATCTGCATCTATTGGAATGCTGTATTCCTTTGGAATAAAATTGTAATTTTCTGGTTTTGATGAAGCTACTACAAGCGTTTCTCCAAAGTGTTTGGCTTCTTTTATAGCGCCGCTAGCCCAAGTTCCTGTGTCTAAATAGGCTGCTTTTCCGTTGACTTTCATTAAGTTATAAGGAACCATTAAAAATTCCAAACTGGCGCCGCCCGATAAAAATAAAGCTTGGTAGCCTTTTCCTTCTAAACCTAATAATTCTAGCACCAAAGCTCGTGCTTCTTCCATAACCGCGACAAAATCTTTACTTCTGTGTGAGATTTCTAGAAGTGATAATCCTGAATCATTAAAATTTAAAATTGCTTGTGCTGATTTTTCAAAAACTTCTTGAGGAAGAATACAAGGACCAGCACTGTAGTTGTGTTTTTTCATTACGAAAGGTTGTTAGTGTGTTGTTTAAACCGCAAATTTCGTAATTCTTTCAGGAAAATTCAGTTAGAATTTATTAATAATTAAGGCATGTTATTAACAATTGTATATTTTTTCGGCTTTATTTTTTTGAAATCCAACTTAGATTTTGGTTAAAAACGCCAAAGTATCCACATTATCGGCATAATCCCAAAGTTTGGGTTGTTGGGTTTGCCCAAACCCAACACTATTTTCGGTTAGTCCATTGGAAACAATACATTGAATTTGTTCGTGTTCGGTTTGAAGTCGATTTTTCAATGCTGCTACATCTTCATAAAATTCATAAAACACACTAGAAATGGGCGATGAATAACTTACATCTTCTCGAAGCGTCAAAAAACCGTTATCTAATAATTTGTAATTACTCATCAAATAAACGGCTTTGTTGTAGTCGTAATTATTGGCGTATTTTTCGTATTTGACTATGTCTTGGTATTCAAAAATGGCTTGAAAAAAAGCATCAAAATTGTAATTTTTTGGCACGAAAAGTTTGGATACATTTCTGCAACCTAATCCAAAATAACGTAAAATATCTTCTCCTAAAAGCACTAAATCTTCATGCGATTCATTTCCAGTTAAAATAGCAACAGAATTTCTGTTTTTACGAATGATATTTGGTTTTGAACTGAGATAATACTCAAAATAGCGAGCTGTGTTGTTGCTTCCAGTGGCAATAACTGCATCAAAACCTTCTAATTTTCCTTCAACAAATGTTATTTTTTCGCTAAATCTTTGGTCTAAAGTGATTAGATATTGAACTAAAAATTTCAATAAATGTTGGTCATTAGAAGATGTTTTTACCAAAGCTTTATGTCCAGAAATCAAAACTGAAAGTAGATCATGAAAACCAACTAGCGGAATATTTCCTGCTAAAATCAGCCCGATATTTTTTTCTTTTTCTACGAATGAATACGGCTCCAACCAAGTGTTTAAGTTGGATTCTGTTAAAGCATCAGCCCAAGATTTTAATGAAAAAGTTACATTTTCAGGTGTGAACCAACCGTTATGCGATTGCGAAAGTTCGATTAAATTTGCCATTGGCTCAAAATACAAATCGTTGTATAAAACCGAAGTATTTTTGGTATAGTTTTCAGAAGAAAATTGGCGCAAGAAGTTGCCTAATTCAACAAAACTCGATTTTATTTCACTTTGTAACATTTGTATCTTGTTTATATTTAGTATACGTTGTATTTTTGCACAAAGATATGAAGTGAAAAGGCATTAGCCAAAAGTTTAAATTAATTAAAGTCTCAACTTTTAAACAATTAAACTTTTAAACAATTAAACTTAAAGAAATGGCAATTATTATAACAGACGAATGCATTAACTGTGGCGCTTGCGAACCGGAATGTCCAAACACGGCAATTTATGAAGGTGCTGACGATTGGCGCTGGAAAGACGGCACACGTTTGAGTGGAAAAATTATTTTACCTGACGGAACTGAAGTGGATGCTGATGCAGCTCAAACACCAGTTTCTGATGATATTTATTATATTGTTCCTGGAAAATGTACCGAATGTAAAGGTTTCCATGAAGAACCACAATGTGCTGCGGTTTGTCCGGTAGATTGTTGTGTTCCAGACGATAATCATGTAGAAAGCGAAGAAACTTTACTAAACAGACAAGCGTTTTTGCATAACGAATAAAATTTAGATTAATAACATTATTCCCAATAACGATAAAAGTTAGTTGGGAATTTTTTTTGCTATGATAAAAAAACTATACAAGAAAAACGAAATGTTAACTGTTTTTCTAACTACATACATTGTTTTGCTTATTTTCTTTTTCTTTTTTAAAATCACACAATATGTTAATGGTAATATTTATGATGGAAAAGTAATCGGTAAAAAACAATTTAAAGTAGAAAAATATTCTAGTTACACAAGGAAACATTATAAAACATACGTTTTTCCTCCAAAAATTGAATTTACTGATAAAACAGGAGAAGTTAGGAACTATTCTCAAGTAGGTTGGGAAGAAGCTGTTCCGTTCGAACTTGATGAGAAAATAAAGGTTTTAGTAACTAAAAATGATGAGGTATACATTTACAGCTTATTTACCTTTTGGTTGGAAATAGAAAAAGTTATTAAACTTTTAGGAGTTTCAATTATACTTACTGTTTTTATTGAAATTGTAATTCACTTCATTAATTTTGGTAAGTAAAAATCCTTTTAGTGTTATAGTTAATCCCTTTTATTTATTAATCAAATTGTTAATTTGGAATAATTTTCATACATTTGAAGTATAATAGCTTGGTTTTATGATAAATAAACTTATCCTATTATTCTTTTTTACTCTTCAAATTGCAGTAGCGCAAAATTTGGACATCATCATTATTGTCAAAGATTTTGAAACGGATTTACCTATTGATGAAGTTACTATAACAGCAATTAAAACCAAACAAGGTTTTCTTACCAATGCCGAAGGAAAAGCCATTTTACATCTCACAAAACCATCTGATTTAGAGTTTGTGCATTCTTCTTATAGAACTTATATCGTGAAGTTTTCAACGTTGAATAAAAAAGAAAACGTCGTTTACTTAGAACCTGTAACCCAACAATTAGAAGAAGTCATTCTAACGCGAGAACATCCTCAGGAAATTTTGAAGCAATTGGTAGAGAAATCAAAAAGTCAACTCACTATTCCTATAAACTTAAAAATTTATTTGCGTGAGTTTTACAAGAAAAATGACAAAATGGTTTATTTCAATGATGGTTTGTTGAATTTTCAAGTTTTGGGAAATGTAAAGAACGTAAAGTCAGATATATTGGTAGAACAAAATCGTGCTGTTGGTTTATTAGATGCAGATATAGATGCTAATTTATTAGGTTATGATTTGAATAACATCATCGAAAATTATTACCAATTCAACTATTTGGACGAGGTTTTAACCAATAGAGCGAAGAAAAATTATGATTTTCAGGTAAAAACGTATCTTCCTAATGATGCTTATTTGCGTATACGAATAGTTCCGTTGGATGAAGTAAAAGGAATTTTATCTGAATTTAATGTGGTTTACGACACCGAAAAAAGGTTAATTATGGAAATAACTTCAGTAGTTACTCCAAGTCGTTTAGATGAATGGAAAGCTGCTTTTTTATCTAGTAGCAAGGTTTTTAAATTAGAATTTCGCAATGTTTTTCGCATGGAAGATGGGATTTATTACCTAGCTAATTCCAAAGAAGTTATTGGTTTTGAGAAGAAATACAAAAAACAAAACCGAAGAATTGAAGTAAGGAATCACATGGTTGTAACTAATTTCGACAAAAAATTATTCGAATACGATTCACATAATATTTTCAAAGATAAATCCCTGATTAATAAGAAAACAATGGTTTTTAGTAACTATTGGGATAATGATTCGGGCTTGCTAGCAACAGCAGAAGAGAAAGCAGTTATTGATTATCTATCCAAAACGGATGATTCTGACTAAGGCAAAAATCAAATAAAAAAAACTGCTTCCTAAATTTCTTCAAGAAGCAGTTTTAGCAAATTCTATTTTTTTATTTGCTTACATCATATTTTTCGTAAGTAATAGAATCTGTATTTGGATCATAAGTTTCCAAAATTAGATTCCCTTCTACATCAAAATAACCAATAGCTATTTTGTTTTTGTTTCTATAAATGAAATTATTAGTAGATGTTTTTCTCAAAAAGGCTTCTTCCTTTTTATCTTCAGATAATATTCGATATCCTTTACTGTCTAATGAAACATTGTATTTTTTTCCATTTAATAAATAATGTGAAGAACGATCAATATCAACCGTTCTGGTAGAACCATCTGGGTTAGTTATTGTAGTTGTCGTTTTAACATTTACAGGAGAAGCTTTCATATCCATGTTGATGTTTTTTGGATCTTGTTCTTTTAGTTCAATGTTTTGGACTTCTCTCGTATTCTCTTTTTTTACATACGTTTTCTCTCCTTTAGAGTCTTTGATTGTTGTAGTTGTTGTTTTTGTTTCGTCTTTTACGTTTTTGTTTTGACCGAACGTAGTACTTGTAACGAAAAGAAATAGTAACCCAATTATTGTTGCTTTCATAATTTATTTATTAATATTAATAATCCATAAAGGTAGGAATTGCTATTTCAGTGATGTTATATAATAAAAGTCAGTTGTTATATAATTCCCTTTGATAAATTAATTCTATTACAGAACTTTAAACGTATTTTGCTAGTATTCTGCTTTGTTGCTTTCCAACTTTTAAACTATATTTGCACACTTTTAAAAATACATTCATAATGAAACGCTTTGCGTTACATATCACTTAATAAAAAATATCAAATAGATATGAAAGCAGGAATTGTAGGATTACCCAATGTAGGAAAATCAACTTTATTTAATTGTTTATCAAATGCTAAGGCGCAAAGTGCAAACTTCCCGTTTTGTACAATTGAGCCTAATATTGGTGTGGTAAACGTTCCAGATCCGCGTATTAATCGCTTGGAGGAATTGGTTAAGCCAGAGCGTGTTCAAATGGCAACGGTGGATATCGTAGATATTGCAGGTTTGGTAAAAGGAGCAAGTAAAGGAGAGGGATTAGGAAATCAATTCTTAGGAAACATTAGAGAATGTAACGCCATTATTCACGTTTTGCGTTGTTTTGATAACGATAATATTGTGCACGTTGATGGTAATGTAAACCCAATTCGTGATAAAGAAACCATCGATATCGAATTGCAATTAAAAGATTTAGAAACCGTTGATAAACGTTTGGAAAAAACCAATCGTGCCGCAAAAACAGGAAACAAAGAAGCACAAGCTGAAAAAGCATTGTTAGATAGAATTCGTGAGACTTTAATGGAAGCGAAATCCGCTCGTACGGTTGTTCCTCAAAACCAAGATGAGGTGGATATGATGGAAGAATTCCAATTAATTACAACAAAACCGGTTCTATATGTTTGTAACGTAGACGAAGCTTCGGCTGTAAACGGAAACAAATATGTAGACCAAGTGCGTGAATTAGTAAAAGATGAAAATGCTGAAGTAATCATCCTTTCAGTAGGAGCAGAAGCCGATATTACTGAATTAGAAAGCTACGAAGAGCGCCAAGTATTCTTAGAAGATATGGGATTAACCGAGCCAGGTTCGGCAGTATTAATTCGTGCGGCTTACAAATTATTGAACTTACAAACCTATTTCACAGCTGGCGTTAAAGAAGTGCGCGCTTGGACTATCAAAATTGGAGATACTGCACCAAAAGCAGCAGGAGTAATCCATACCGATTTTGAAAAAGGATTCATCCGTGCCGAAGTTATCGCATTCGAAGATTATTCAACTTTTGGTTCGGAAGCAAAAGTAAAAGAAGCCGGAAAATTGAGAGTAGAAGGTAAAGAATACATTGTAAAAGATGGTGATGTGATGCATTTCCGTTTTAACGTATAGTCATTGCGAGGAACGAAGCAATCTCAGAAAATAGCGATTAGAAGTTAGAAAATAGAAGGAACCGCTGATTGATTTTGGCGGTTTTTTTGGGCCTATTTCCAGCTTTTCATTGCAAGTTTTTTTGTTTTTGCACTATTTTTCTAAGTTTTCAAAGGAGCTTCTTGGGTCGCTCTTCAAAAACAAGAAAAATTAGCACAAAAGCAAAAAAAGCTTTCCATTGCAATCTGGGGCAATAAATCACGTTATAATAGCAAATTTTACTTTAATCAATTTCAATGAAAATCATTAAAAGCGTACTTGTTTTATTAGTGTTTTTAAGTTTAATTTATTCTTGCAAGGAATCAGAAGCATTTCCTGAAGGAAACACTTTTTATTTTTCTGAACCACAACCAATAAATGACTCTGAAATTTATTCCATTCCTAACAAGTTTGTAGGATTATATGTTAATGAAGATTCCATTTATGTGAATATTTCAAAAAAGTATATTCTAAAAGAAAGTTATTTTAAATTTAGAATTCATGTAGATAGTTTAGAAATTGTTGCAGACGAATTAGTTCAAATTAATGGAAAATATATTTTTAATAATAATGAAACTTTTCATCAGCAAAAAAGAATTGGTGATTCAATAGAATTTACTGATAAGAGAGTTGATACTTTTTTTGTTTTTTCAAATAATCAAAAGGCAAAACGGATTAGTGGTAAGTTGGTTTTGAGTGAGAAAGATTCTATTTATTGGCAATCTAAATTAGTTTATTTGGATAAAGAAAATTTGGTAATCAAATATTTATATTCTGATGATGATTTAAGAAAAATGGATTCTATAACTAAAATTAAATCCAAACAACTGGATTCAACTTCTTATTTGATTTCTCCTTCAAGGGCTGAATTCAAACGTTTTTTTGAAATTAAAAATCTTGGATACGAATCAAAATATAGAAAAGTTAAAAAGTAAAAGCTTTTTTTTCAGTTAGTTTTTTATAGCGAAATTTTAGATACGGTTTGTCTTTTTTCTTTCCTCTTTTTTCTATCTTCTTAACCACATTTTGTCAATAACTTCTTCTTTTCTCACTTTCATTCTTTGGAGATAAATGCTATATTGCACAAAATCCAAATTCTGTCTATGTTAGAGCAAAATCAATATACCGAAGACAATATACGTTCCCTCGATTGGAAAGAACACATTCGTATGCGTCCTGGTATGTATATCGGAAAACTCGGTGATGGTTCGTCGCCCGATGATGGTATTTATATTTTATTAAAAGAAGTATTGGATAACTGTATCGATGAATTTGTCATGGGTGCAGGAAAAACAATCGAAGTTACCATCAAAGATAAACTCGTTACGGTGCGCGATTATGGTCGAGGCATTCCTTTAGGAAAAGTAGTCGATGTAGTTTCCAAAATGAATACCGGTGGAAAATACGATTCCAAAGCCTTCAAAAAATCAGTAGGTTTAAATGGTGTTGGTACTAAAGCTGTAAATGCACTTTCTAATTATTTTCGAGTAGAATCGGTGCGTGATAACCAACAAAAAGCAGCGGAATTCTCTGCTGGAAATCTAACTTTAGAAGAAGACGTTCAAGAATCTACAAAGCGTAAAGGAACCAAAGTTTCGTTTATTGCCGATGAAGCGATTTTCAAGAACTACAAATACCGAAATGAGTACATCATCAAGATGCTCAAAAATTACTGTTATTTAAATACTGGATTAGTCATTTATTACAATGGCGAAAAGTATTTTTCAGATAACGGTTTAAAAGATTTATTGGAAGAAGCGATTCACCAAGACGATATGGTGTATCCAACGATTCATTTGTTGGGCGATGATATCGAAGTGGCTATTACACACAGTAAATCGCAATATTCAGAAGAATATCATTCGTTTGTTAACGGACAAAATACCACGCAAGGAGGAACGCATTTAGGTGCTTTTCGTGAGGCGATTGTAAAAACCATCAAAGAGTTTTACAATAAACCTTTTGAAGCTTCCGATATTCGTAAATCGATTGTTTCGGCGGTTTCGGTTAAAGTGGAAGAACCTGTTTTCGAATCACAAACCAAAACCAAATTAGGTTCTACTGATATTGGTCCGAATGGTCCTTCAGTACGTTCGTTTGTCAATGATTTTATTAAAACTAAGTTAGATAATTTTTTACATAAAAATCCAGAAGTTGCTGATGCTTTACTGCGCAAAATTTTACAAGCTGAGCGCGAACGTAAAGAGCTTTCAGGAATTCGGAAATTAGCCAAAGACCGAGCTAAAAAAGCCAGTCTGCACAATAAAAAGTTACGCGATTGTCGTGTGCATTTAACCGATGCAAAAAACCCAAGAAGTTTAGAAAGTACGCTTTTTATTACCGAGGGAGATTCGGCTTCGGGTTCCATTACTAAAAGTCGTGATGTAAATACACAAGCGGTGTTCAGTTTACGTGGTAAGCCTTTGAATTCATACGGAATGACTAAGAAAATTGTGTATGAAAACGAAGAATTTAATTTATTACAAGCCGCATTAAACATCGAGGAAGACATGGGCGATTTGCGTTACAACAATATCGTAATTGCAACCGATGCCGATGTCGATGGTATGCACATTCGCTTGTTGTTGATTACATTTTTCTTGCAATTTTTCCCTGAGTTAATTAAAGACGGACATTTGTATATTTTGCAAACGCCTTTGTTCCGTGTGCGAAATAAAAAAGAAACAATTTATTGCTATTCCGACCAAGAACGAGTGGACGCAATTGAAAAGTTAAAGCCAAAACCAGAGATCACCCGATTCAAAGGATTAGGGGAAATTTCGCCAGATGAGTTCAAGCACTTCATTGGCGAAAGCATACGTTTAGATCCAGTAATGTTAGACAAAGCCACTTCTATTGAAACCTTGTTAGAGTTCTACATGGGTAAAAACACTCCAGACCGACAAGAGTTTATCATTAATAATTTGAAAGTTGAGTTGGATGTGGTGGGGAAAAATTAGAAAACATTAATTTGTCAAAAGAAGTTCAAAATACCAATTTATTCCAACAAGTTGCTGTTTTATTAAAAAATGCAAAGCAACAAGTCTTGCGTGCCGTAAATTCAACGATGGTTTATACCTATTTTGAGATAGGAAGAATGATTGTTGAAGAAGAACAAAACGGAAAAGAAAGAGCGGATTACGGAAAACAAGTTTTGAAGGGACTTTCGGAGCAATTGACAAAGGAATTTGGAAAAGGTTTTTCTGTTGATAATTTGCAGAATATGAGAAAATTATATTTAATATATTCAAATTACGAGACACTGTCTAGTATTTCTGAAGATGTAAAAACAAAATCCGAGACACCGTCTAGTATTTCCGAGAAAAAAGAATCTCCTGTAGTAGCTTTACATTTTATACTCACTTGGTCGCATTATACTTTTTTGATGAATATCGACGATGCTAAAGAAAGAAAATTTTATGAAATAGAGTCGATTAAAAATCGATGGAGTTTAAGAGAATTAAAGCGTCAATACAATTCGGCATTATATACAAGATTGGCTTTAAGCAGAGATAAAGAAGGAATTTTGAAACTATCAGAAGAAGGTCAAATTATAGAGAAACCTAAAGATATTATTAAAGATCCATATATTTTGGAATTTTTAGGTTTGCCCGAATTACATCAGTATTCGGAATCTGAATTAGAACAGCAAATCATTAATAAATTAGAACATTTTCTTTTAGAATTGGGCGAAGGATTTGCATTTGTAGCTCGTCAGAAGAGAATAACATTTGACGAAAAACATTTTCATATTGATTTAGTTTTTTACAATCGAGTTTTAAGAAGTTTTGTTCTCATCGATTTAAAAATTGGCGAATTGAAACATCAAGATTTGGGTCAAATGCAAATGTATGTAAATTATTACGATCGAGAAATGCGTTTGGAAGGCGAAAATAAAACCATTGGAATTGTACTTTGCCAAAACAAGAGCGATTTATTGGTAGAATACACATTACCAGAAGATAACGAACAAATTTTCGCTAGCAAATACAAAACTATTTTACCAAGTAAAGAAGATTTTAAACGCGTGATTGAAGGATAAGATGAAATATATCAAATTCATATTATTGTTTTTATTTTTTGTTTCATGTCAGGAATCAAAAACTAAAAAGAATACCAAAAAAAAAGAATCAAAAATTGTAACAAAAGAATATGATTTTTCAGATTCAATGCAATTTAAATTTGAGGAGATTGCTTCGATTGAAGTTTATTCTTTTTTGAATAAGGCAATGGTTGAAATATATAAAAATTATAGAAAAGATATTAATTTTAATTCAGATGTTCAGATGTCAAATGATTTTATTAAAGAAAAAATAAAGTTAAATGACAAACAAAAATTAGAATTATTTAATCTGATAACAAAAGATTCTTGTAAAACGGAACAAAATCCTTCGGAATGTTATAATCCAAGACATGCAATTTTTTTTAAAGACAACAAAAATAAAGTTTTAGGTTCTATCGAAATTTGTTTAGATTGTGATGTTTTTAATCATTCCGAGAGTTTAGGAAACGCAACATTTTATTGCTATGATGATATGAGAATTTTTTTATATAATGTGGGAATTAGATATTTTATAAATGACGATCATAGAGGAAATAAAACAGAAGAAGAATATTCTGAAATAGAACGAATTCATAGAACATTACCTAAGTTAAAAGATTAATATTATAACATTGTGAAACTTAGTTTAAAACTTTGAGTAACATAGTGCTACAAAAATATGAAAGACGAAGAAGATAACATCATTCCAAACGAAGACGAAAATTTCGATAACCAAGACCAATCCACTAACGAGGAAGGTTTTGAAGATATTCGTGTTTCTACAGGACATCATTTTTACGAAAACAACGAAAACCCAGAAGACACCATTACCAAAGTTACAGGAATGTACAAAGATTGGTTTTTGGACTACGCTTCGTATGTAATTTTGGAACGTGCAGTTCCGGCGATTGAAGACGGTTTTAAACCAGTACAACGTCGTATTATGCACTCCATGAAAGAGCTAGATGATGGGCGTTACAATAAAGTAGCTAATATCGTTGGACACACCATGCAGTATCACCCTCATGGAGATGCGAGTATTGGTGACGCCATGGTGCAAATTGGGCAAAAAGACCTCATTATCGACATGCAAGGAAACTGGGGAAATATCTTAACAGGAGATAGTGCCGCAGCTTCCCGTTACATCGAAGCCCGAATTTCAAAGTTTGGTCACGATGTGTTGTATTCGCCAAAAATCACCGAATGGGGAATGTCATACGATGGTCGTCGTGCCGAACCAATTAATCTTCCAGTGAAGTTTCCATTGTTGTTAGCCCAAGGTGCTGAAGGTATTGCCGTAGGTTTATCAACAAAAGTTTTACCACACAATTTTAACGAGTTAATAGACTCGTCTATCAAAATATTAAAAGGAAAACCTTTTACTTTATTTCCTGATTTTCCAACCGCTGGTATTGCTGATGTTTCCAATTATAACGATGGAATGCGCGGCGGACGCGTTAGAGTTCGTGCCAAAATTAGTCAATTGGATAAATCGACTTTAGTAATTACCCAAATTCCGTTTTCAACCAATACGTCAACCTTGATAGATAGTATTTTGAAAGCCAACGAAAAGGGAAAAATAAAAATCAAGAAAATTGAAGACAACACGGCTGCTGAGGTTGAAATTTTAATTCATTTGCCAGCTGGTGTTTCGCCTGATAAAACTATTGATGCGTTGTATGCATTCACGGCTTGTGAAACTTCGGTAGCGCCTCTAGGTTGTGTGATTGCAAATCACAAGCCATTGTTTATTGGGGTTTCTGATATGTTGAAAATTTCGACCAACAGAACGGTTGATTTGCTGAAACGTGAATTAGAAATTCAGTTGGACGAATTAGAAAATAAATGGCATTTCTCCACGTTAGAAAAGATTTTTATTCGTGAAGAAATGTATATCGACTTCAAATTGTATTCCGACAGAGAATCGTTGAACAAATACATGTACGACCGATTTGAACCATTCAAAAAGTCGTTTGTTCGTGAAATTAATGATGACGATTTGCAAAAATTAACCCAAATTCCAATGATTCGTATTACGCGTTTCGACTCGGATAAAGCGGATGATGCCATTGCAAAATTGGAAGCTGAAATGGAACAAGTGAAATATCATTTGGATCATATCATTGATTATACGATTGATTTCTTCCAAAAACTAAAAGACAAATATGGAAAAGGTCGCGAACGTCAAACCGAATTAAGAAGTTTCGATACCATTGAAGCTACCAAAGTGGTTCTACGTAATACCAAATTATATGTAAATAAAGAAGAAGGATTTATTGGAACTAGCTTAAAGAAAGACGAATATGTTGCAGATTGTTCCGATATTGATGATGTAATTGTGTTTTTACGTGATGGAAAAATGGTCATCACGAAAGTAGATGATAAAAAATTCATTGGAAAAGATATTATTCACATTGCCGTTTTTGATAAAAATGACAAACGAACCATTTACAACATGATGTATCGTGATGGTAAAAATGGTGCCACATTTATCAAACGTTTTAATGTTTCAGGAGTTACAAGAGACAAAGAATATGATTTAACGCAAGAAAAACCAGGTTCTCAAGTCTTGTATTTTTCAGCAAATCCAAATGGAGAAGCTGAAGTGGTTACTATTTTACTACGTCAAGTAGGAAGTGTGAAAAAACTGAAGTGGGATGTTGATTTTGCAGACATCATGATTAAAGGTCGAGCTTCCAAAGGAAATACGGTTACCAAATATCCTATCAAGAAAATCGAGCTAAAAGAAAAAGGAATTTCAACTTTACGTCCGAGAAAAATTTGGTTTGATGATACGGTGCAACGTTTGAATGTAGATGGAAGAGGGGAGTTGCTAGGCGAATTTAAACCTAATGATCGTTTATTGGTAATCAATCAATCAGGAAAACTAAAGACTATAATTCCCGAGTTAACTACGCATTTTGAGGAAGACATGATAGTGTTAGAAAAATGGAAACCAAACAAACCAATTTCAGCTATTTATTTTGATGGAGAAAAGGAACGTTATTATGTGAAACGCTTCCTGATTGAAAATGAAAATAAGGAAGAGATTTTTATTTCAGAGCACGATAAATCGCAATTGGAAATTGTTTCAACTGATTGGCGACCGATTGCTGAGGTAATTTATGCCAAAGTGAAAGGTGTTCAAAAAGAAAACCAAATAATTGATTTGGAGCAATTCATTTCAGTAAAAGGAATAAAAGCTTTAGGAAACCAATTAACGGCAGATAAAATTAAGCAAATCAATTTATTAGATCCGTTACCTTTTGAAGAACCTGAAGAAATTGAGCCAGAAAAAATGGAAGTAAATAATGAAGAAAATCTTTCTGATGACATCAAAACAGATTTAGAAGAAGACGGACAAATTACTTTGAGTTTAGAATAAAAAGAAACCTGACAGATTTAAATTTGTCAGGTTTTTTGTTTAATCTATTTTTTTCTTACGCATTTTCATATTCAAAAATTCCACACCGAGTGAAAATGCTATGGCAAAATACAAATAGCCTTTTGGTACAGCACCAATTTCTTCTCCAGCCAATACCGCATGTGACAAGTGCATACTTTCGGTAGTTAACATAAAACCAATTAAAATTAAAAATGCCAATCCTAAAATTTGAATCGAAGGATTTTTATTAACGAAATTACCAACGGGAACCGCAAATAGCATCATAACAAAAACTGAAATGACAACCGCGGTAATCATAATGGTAAGTGCGCCATTTACTCCGTTTGTCATACCAACGGCAGTTAAAATACTATCTACAGAAAAAATGATATCAATCATCAAAATTTGGAATAATACACTTCCAAATGTTTTTGCAGCACTAGGCTTTAAAGCAAGTTCTTCATCGCCTTTATGGTCTACTTTTTCGTGAATTTCTTTGGTGCTTTTATAGATTAAGAAAATTCCACCAAGTAGCAAAATCATAGCTTGTCCGGTAAAACTTGCTTTGAACCAACCCCAATCTACACTGAAAAATGGTGCTTTCATGGCAATTAGCAACGTAATTCCAAATAGCAATGCAATTCGCATGAACATCGCCAGGAATAAACCAATTCGGGTTGCTTTTTTGCGTTTTTCTTCAGGAAGTTTTCCAGTAACAATTGAAATGAAAATAATGTTATCAATTCCTAGAACAATTTCTAGAAAAGTTAGGGTAAGAAGTGCTACCCAAGCATCAACGCTTAAAAATACTTCCATAAAAATTAAATTAGTTTATTGCACGCGTTTCGCTATTCCTTTTTGTTTGTTTAAATCCCCAACAAATGAGTATTCAAACGTATAGGAATCAGCAGTTGTAGTCAAAATTTTAATGTGTATTCCTTTTTTCTCTTCTCTGTTTTTAGGCTTGATGTTTTGCAAAATAAATTCACAATCGTTTACCCAACGCACAGAAGAAGAATCAGTTTTTCCTCTAAATGTTTCAATTTGTAAGGAATCATTTCGTTCAAAAATGGAAGTTTCTAGCTTTTCATCAATTTCTAGATCGAAAGAAAATTTCCCTGTTTTATAATCCTTGCAATTGCGTTCTTGGTTGTAGCAGGAAGTTAGTAGCAAAGTTGTAAGTATAATGTAAAATGTATGTTGTAAGTTGATTTTCATAGTTGCTTTATTTGATAGCGAATTTTAATTTTAAAATAGAAACATTTTACACCCCTAAAGTCCCCTCAAGGGGACAATCCTTCTAAGAAATTTCACTTTTAAAGTTATTTAAATGTTGAAATTTGATTTTTGAACATGTACTTGAACTTGAACTTTGCTATTGCTTATCTCCATCAAACAAACTTTTAATAATGGTATTTATTCCTTTGAAAATTAGGAATATAGCAAAACCACAAATCATAATTCCTAATCCTAAAATATAAGGATATAAAGGATTTTCTTTGTTCTTAAAAGCACTATTAATAATAATTGGACCAATAAATAACGTAGGTAAAGCGCCTGCCAAATATTGAATTCCTTTTAAAAGTATTTTTCTATTGGTAGCCATTTAAAATCGGATGTTTACGCCAACTCCATTTTGATTGGTGATGATTTTCATATCGTAATTGTAGCCCAATTTATTCTTGTCTTTTGGAGCTGTTTCGTTGTACAAGTCAATACTTTTGGCAACACGATCGCGATTTCCGCTTAAAATTGGAATAGAAATTCCAGCTACAACAACTCCTGCTAATGAAATAACAGTTGGATACGTTTTGTTTTCAGTAGTTAAGCCCATAGCGGCATCAGCAACGCACAAACCAATTCCTGTTGCAAGTAAAATTCCGCCCCAAGATTGTCTTGATTTCGCTTTGTTATACATATTCAAAGCTTCTGGGTTTGCCATTAAAATTTTCTTTACATCGTGTTTGTAAACCAAAGAATCGTTCACATAAAATTTATTGTCTTCAATTTTAATTTGTTGCGAAAAAAGTAAACTTGTAAAAAGTAAGCTGATAGTAAAAAATAATGTTTTCATATTGGATGTTTTGGTTAGTTTATTGGTTTTTATAATAATTGACGGCAGCTCTCACGCTACCTTTTTCTTTTAAAAGTTGTTCGGCTGCTTCATAGGAAATTCCAGTTTCCTCCATAATCATTTTGGTGCCGCGATCGATTAATTTGGTGTTGCTTAATTGCATATCTACCATTTTGTTGCCTTTTACTTTACCCAATTGTATCATGGTTGCTGTTGAAATCATGTTCAATACTAATTTTTGAGCCGTTCCCGCTTTCATTCGCGAACTTCCTGTTACAAATTCTGGTCCCACAACGACTTCAATTGGGTATTTTGCAGTTAAAGCTAACGGACTTCCAGTATTGCAAGTGATGCAAGCGGTTGTGATTCCTTTTGAATTGCAAGTTTCCAAACCACCAATTACGTATGGCGTTGTTCCCGAAGCGGCAATTCCAATGACAACGTCATTTTCGTTAATATTCCATTCTTGTAAATCTTTCCAAGCTTGTTGGGTGTCGTCTTCGGCAAATTCTACGGCTTTTCTTATAGCAGTATCGCCACCAGCAATAATTCCAATGACTAAATCAAATGGAACACCAAACGTGGGCGGACATTCCGAAGCATCTACAATTCCTAATCGACCCGATGTTCCCGCGCCAATGTAAAACAAACGACCGCCTAATTTCATTTTTTCCACAACAGCTGTAACAACCGCTTCAATTTGCGGTAACGCTTTTTCTACTGCCAATGGAACGCTTTTGTCTTCGTTGTTGATATTCGCCAACAAATCCGTAACCGACATTTGTTCTAAATGTTCGTATTTGGAAGCTTGTTCGGTGGTTTTAATGAAGTTCATGGGTTGTAAATTCTCAACCAAAGATAAAGGAAAAAAAGTTCCTCACAAAGTGAATTTTTCAGAAAAAAAGAAAGTTGAAAATCAAGAATTCTTAATAGCTTAAATTTTTATGTTCGAAATTGGTTTCACTAATGCGAATGTCCCATTTCCATGAAAAAAGCCAATAAAAATCCCAATACAATCATGGTAATTTTTGCCAAATTAAATTTATGCCCTTCGTTGCTTTCAAAAATAATGGTGGAAGAAATATGAAACAAAATCCCTACTACAACTGCTGAAATTTCTTTGGAATAATGTTGGGCAAAATGCATTTGTTCGGCTAAAAAAGTTCCTAGTGGCGTCATTAAAGCAAAAGCAAACATAAAACCGAAAATCATTTTCTTTTCCATTTTGGCATTCACAAAAAATAAAGTCAATATGATGGCAATTGGAAAGTGATGCACGGCAATTCCATAGGCTAAATTCGTATTTTCTTGAATAGGAAACCCTTCTAATAATGCATGCAAACACAAGCTAACGAACAACAACCAAGGAATGTGATGCAATTCGTCGTTTTTATCGGTATGAATATGAACGTGACCGTGTTCGGCGCCTTTGGAAAAGAATTCTAAAACAATTTGGAATAAAATTCCAATCATGATAAACAAACCAACAGGTAATCGGTGTTCGTGTTCGCCTTCGTGATGGTGGTGATGACCTTCTTGGAATAATTCAGGTAATAAGTGCAAAACCGTCAACGACAATAAGAAAGCACCACTAAATGCCAAAAGCAATTTGATGTTTTTCTTTTTCTGAGGTTTTAAGAACAAAGCAATCAAAAAACCTGCAATTACGGCGAAAAAAGTAATGATATATTGCATTATTTGAATATCATGATTAAACGTTCGGATTGGTTTTTGTAGAATTTTCGCAATTTGTAATCGCCAAAAATATCCAATAAATAAATGCCTGCTTCTTCCATCATTTGTTCAAAATCTTCCAATCGTAAAGCTTGCACTTTTTCGGTGAAATGAAAATTTTGTCCATCAGCTTCAAACGCAATTTCTTTGAAAATATGTCCGTCTTTTAAATAGCGTTTTAAGTGAAAATCAATGCCATCAACCGTTTTTGTTTCTTCAGGAACCAAATTTTCCAACACATAATCCACATTCATAAAATCGATACAAGCAAATCCGGTTTCTGTCAAACTGTTGTGAATCGCTTTTAATGTCGTTAAGTTATCGGCGTCATTTTCGAAGTAACCAAAACTGGTGAACAAATTGAAAATAGCATCGTATTTTTCATCGCAAGTTTCGCGCATATCGTGCACTTTGAAATGCAGTTTTTCATTGGCAAACTGACTTGCTTCTTTAATACTGTTTTCAGATAAATCAGCACCTGTAACCTCATAACCTAACGAATTCAAATATATTGCATGTCTACCTTTACCGCAAGCCAAATCTAAAATTTTAGCTTCTTCGGGTAAGTTCAAATACTGCGTTATATTGTCCATAAACAATTGTGCTTCCGTATAATCGCGGTCTTTGTACAAAATGTGATAATAAGGTGTGTCAAACCAAGAAGCAAACCAGTTTGTTTGGTTGGGTGATTGGTTTTGAGTAATAGGTTTTTGGTTTTCTAACATTTAAAAGCGATTGAATTCTTTGAACTTGCAAATTTAATGTATTTTTGCACAAGAATACTTAATTATTACAATTGCAATTCATTTTTGCGATTGAACTTGAATTAGAACGATGGAGAACTTTAAAATGGTAGCCAAAACTTTTTTTGGCTTTGAAGAAATATTAGCCAAAGAATTGAGACAATTGGGCGCTCAAAATGTGGAAATGGGAACGCGAGTGGTTACATTCGTAGGCGATAAAGGTTTTATGTACAAAGCCAATTTAGCTTTACGAACTGCTATTAAAATATTAAAACCTATTCATACTTTCAAAGCGTTTAACGACAAAAGTTTGTATGACGGTATGATGCGAATTGATTGGTCGGAATACATGAACGAACACCAAACGTTTGTTTTTGAAACTACGTTGCATTCGGAACATTTTAATCATAGTCAGTTTGTGGCTTTGAAATCTAAAGATGCTGTAGTGGATCAATTTCGTGATAAAACAGGCAAACGTCCGAATATTGACAAAGATTTTCCAGATGTGCGTTTTCACATTCACATTGATCGTGATGTTTGTACGGTTTCTCTAGATTCTTCGGGAGAATCGTTGCATAGAAGAGGTTATAAATCGGCTACCAATATTGCCCCTATCAATGAAGTTTTGGCAGCAGGAATGCTACTTTTATCAGGTTGGGATGGCAACAGTCATTTCTTAGATCCAATGTGCGGTAGTGGTACTATTTTGGCAGAAGCAGCAATGATTGCTTGTAATATTCCAGCCAATATTAACCGAAAAGAATTTGCTTTTGAAAAATGGAGCGATTGGGATAGTGAATTGTTCGATAAGGTTTTGGAATCGTTATTGAAGAAAACGCGTGAATTTCATTACACCATTACAGGTTATGACAAAGCGCCAAGTGCTGTTACCAAAGCGAAAGACAATATTAAAAATGCTAATTTAGACGAATACATTACGATAAAACAAGCCAATTTCTTCGAAACCGAAAAAACTACCGAAGGTTCGTTGCACGTGGTGTTCAATCCGCCGTATGGTGAGCGTTTGGATATTGACTTGGAACGTTTTTACAGAGAAATTGGAGATACTTTAAAACAAAGTTACCCGAATACAAATGCCTGGTTTATTACTGCCAATTTGGAAGCTTTGAAGTTTGTTGGGTTAAAACCAAGCAGAAAAATTAAGTTATTCAATGGAAAACTAGAAGCCCGATTCGTGAAATACGAAATGTATGCCGGTAGCAAACGTACTAAATTTCAAACTCATACTGACAACTAAACTATTGCCTTATGTTAGCTAAAAAAACCAAAGCCTTTTTATACAACTTTTTCGGATTTTCTGCTTTTTATATCCCTTCGTACCTGTTGATTATGAATTTCACACATTTACAAGGATTTTGGATTGCTGGAACTTCATTTGTAGTGTCCTTACTTTTATCACCAAAATTTCAATACATGAAAACCGCTGATGGCGAAAAGATTTTCATGAAATGGCTTTTTACTAAAGGGATAAAGGAAGTGGGGTGAAATGGTGTTGAAATTTAAATTGGTAAAACTTTACTTTCTTAAAATTTTTTCCATTTTTTTGCCTTTTGTTAGTTCGTCTACAAGTTTATCTAAATAGCGCACTTGCTTGGTTAATGGATTTTCGATTTCTTCAATGCGGTAACCACAAATCACACCAGTAATTAGCGTTGCGTTTGGGTTTATGTTGGCGTTTTTGAAAAAGGCTTCAAAAGTGGCATTTTCGTCAATCAATTCTTGAAGTTTTTTGGTATCAAAACCGGTTAACCAATGCATCACTTCATGTAATTCTTCAACGGTTCTGCCTTTGCTTTCCACTTTTTTAACATAATGCGGATATACAGCGGCAAACGTCATTTTTGCTATTCTTTCGTTGTGTTCTGGAGTGGGTTTCATTTGGTTTATGGTTGTAGTTGTTGTTTTAAGTTTGAATATTTTATAGGTGTAATTTATTGGTTGCTTGAAGAGTCGTCTAGTTGATTATCAGCAGTTTTTTTTAAGATTATAAAAGAGTTTCCTTTTAGCCATTTTAATTCTATTGTTCCTTTTAAGTTTCTTTTCTTCACAATTTCTGAATAAAGTTCGACATTATATCGTTCTTCGCGTTCATCGGGTCTTGGTAAAGCAAACTTAACTCGATTTGAATGAACTATATCACTAATAAATTTTTTTGCTTGATCATAGTTTTCAAAATTATATTCCATTATGTAAATATCACCTTTTAATTTTCGATCACGATATGCCAAATATGCAAGGAAAAATTCATAAATTGATTTGTGCGAAAACTTATAGTTACCTAAGGAATTTCTATTTAGTAATGAGCGACTTTTGATTTCGATGTCATTTAAATTAATTTTAAAATCACTGGATATTTTCTGAGCCACTTCAAGCGGAATATATATTCCATTACTTTCGTAGTTATTGTAAATATAGTTTGCTACTTCATATGAAAAGAATATTAAATTCATTCTGAAATCAATTCTCTTCTCTTGTTCATATTTATTAGATTCCCGTTTAAGCCAATTTATAATTAGTGCTTCATATACATCAAATATTGTGGTTAGATTCTTTTTATCGGTTTCGATGATATCTTTGATGTAGGATAGAAGCATTGGTCTAACCATTAAATCGTTTGTTTCGTTAATAATTTTAAACGCTTTTCTCTTTTTAGAAATCTCATAAAAATGAAATGTCTTATTAATGTATTGCCGAATGTTTCTTTTGTCGAACGGAGAAATATATAATTTTTTCACAATGTGATATCCATTTCCATCAGTATTAAATTTTTTTATTTTAAGTTCAAATGGTTCGTCTTTTTCAGAAGTAAAGAACTGTGTTCTACAAGTTATTATTATAAGGTGAAAATCTTTAACGAGATTGATGATTTCGTCGAACTTCTCCTTTATTGTTTCATTATCAACTAATGGTACTTCATCAAATCCATCTAACAATAAAATTGTCTTACTCGGATTCTCAATTTTTAAAATATAATCTTTAATTACATTATAATTTTCACCCAATGGTAATAATTTAATTGGACGGCGGTGAAAACTAATTCGAAAAATTGAACTATGACGAGAGAATAAATTAAGCATAAATGTTGACTTTCCCATACCTGAATCTCCCAGAATTAAATAGAATCTAGTTTCGTTGTCTTTTATTTTGAAAACCTTTTTTAGAAAGAAGTTTAGAAGGTCTTCTTTTGTTGAAAAAGCATGTGAGTTTTTGTAATTTAGGTCATTAGCAGGATCAATATTTTGGCACTTTGTTCTGATATAATTTTTCTTTGCATCGCTAATCGTTTGTTGATTATAAAATGGGAATAAATCCTGACCTTCCTTTTTTTCTTTGATAAAGTTTTTTACTGTGATAGATAATTTATAAGCTGTTGCTATAATTGTAGTAATTGTCAAGCCTTGAAAAAGTATGTTTCCTTGATTCAAAAACCAGTTCCAAAGTGTGCTAAGTATTTCCATTTATAAAGTTATAGTGACAAGTTTGTAGGTATATGTTCATATATGACATTATTATTCAAATCTACCCAATTTAGGTCTTTATGCATAACAAAATCTCATTCCTCAAATATAACAAAAATCCCAACACCATAAAAAAACAAAGTCGGCAGCTGTAACTAACCGACTTTGACTAACCAAAAAATTATAAAAAGAAAACATTAACCTCAAAGGGATTCGGCAATTAGGAAATAAATAGGCATTCCTAAAGTGATGTTGATGGGGAACGTTACCGCTAACGCCATGGGTAAAAACAACCCTGGATTGGCTTTGGGAACGGTAATTTTCATCGCAGCTGGTACGGCAATGTACGAAGCACTAGCCGCTAATATTCCAAAGATGAATCGGTTGGAAATGTCGTCTGTTACATACGAACTCAACCAAGTGAACACACTTCCATTGACTAACGGAATGATCATGGCAAACAAAAACGGAAACCAACCGTGAGCAAAGAACGATTTTAGTTTTTTTCCGCTGGTAATTCCCATGTCTAAAAGGAAAATGGCTAAAAATCCTTTGAATAAATCATTGGTGAACGGTTCAATGCCTTGCGCTTGTTTGGCGCTAGCTAAATAACCAATGATTAAACTTCCTAGAATTAACAATACACTACCATTGGTAAAAGAATGTTTTAAAATGGTGCTTTTCTTTATTTTGGTAGTTTTTTCTTTATTGAAAATCGAAATCAAAATCAATCCCACAATAATTGCTGGTGATTCCATCAATGCCATGATGGCAACCATATAACCGTGCAACACCATGTCGTGCGATTCCAAATAAGAAACTGCTGTTACAAATGTCACCGCGCTAATAGAACCGTAGGCAGCGGCAATAGCTCCAGCATCGTAAACAGGCAATCTGCGTTTTAAGATGAAAAAAGTATACACTGGAATAGCAACAGAAATGAAGATTCCGAAAAGCATCGCCCAAATAATTTCTCCTGTTATGGGTTCGTGCGAAAGTTCTTGTCCGCCTTTGAATCCAATGGCAAATAATAAATATAATGATATGAATTTGGAAGAATTTTGTGGAATTTCTAAATCACTTTTCAGATAAACGGCTAAAATTCCTAAAATAAAATACAATAAAGCAGGATTGGTTAAATTTTCTAGTAAAAGATCAAAATTCATGAATTACAATTTTAAGTGTGTTGTTGTTTTGTGTGTGGCGTGTTCTAGTCGGTCGTTGATGGTGCAACCCAATCCGTAATCCGGAAAACGTTCGGCTATGATGATGTCTAAATTTAAGCTGTCGAGTTCGTGCATGGCAGCATATAAATTAGTGGCAGCGGTTTCAAAATCTCCGTTTGCAGCCAATACAATTTGGTGAGTTACTTCAAAATCAGAAATAGGTTGATTGAAAAGTAGTACACCAATTTTCTTATCGCCATACCATTCAATATCTTCCAAGATGGTCCTTGATAGAATGAAATCGGTTTTTGGTGCGTAGTGTTTGAACAACATTCCTGGTGCTTTTGGATTGCTTTCCGATTTGTTGAAAACCGTTACTTTTCCAGTAATTTTTTCAATAGCTTCCAATGGAACAGCACCGTAGCGATACAATTGGACTTTGTCTTTTTCAAATCCAATGATAGTCGATTCTACTCCAGCTTCGCAAGAACCGCCATCTAAAACCAATGAAATTTGGTCACCAAAATAATTTTCCACATGAATGGCTTTCGTTGGACTAATACTTCCAAACGGATTGGCACTTGGCGCTACCAATGGAAAATCGAGATTTGCTAGTAATTCTAAAGCCATTGGATGTTTTGGAACTCGAACGGCTACCGTAGGTTTCCCAGCGGTTATGGTATCCGAAATATGTGGTTGTTTCGGTAAAATTAAGGTTAATGAACCCGGCCAAAATGCTTTAGCTAATTCCCAAGCCAAATCTGGAATATCGGTGGCAACTAGCGGTAAATCATCCAAACTTTTAATGTGAACAATCAACGGATTGAAACTCGGTCTTTTTTTGGTAGTAAAAATGCTTTGAATCGCTTCTTCACTAAACGCATTTCCTGCCAATCCGTAAACGGTTTCAGTGGGTAAACCAATGATTTTGTCTTGGTTTAAATGATAAACGGCTTCTTTAATATTGGTACTAATCATAAATTACGGATTACAATAATCACAATACATTGGGTCTTCTTTTTCTATTCCGTTTGGAAATTTTTGTTCTTCTTGGTGATGGCATTTTTGGCATTCCAAAACATATTTCAAAGTGGATTTTGTGGGTAAATTGCATAGCGAACAACGCAAACCTTTCACGGCTTCAGTTACTGTAAATCCTGGCGTTTCGCAAATGGAGCAACACGATTTCATTTTCTCTACCAAATTTTCTGTGGCTTTAGCAATCACTTGCATTCGTGTTGGGTTGTGCAAAGCGCGCATATCGGTTTCGATGTAACAACTTCCAAATTCTTTTTTGATGTATTGGAATTCATATTCCAAATCTTCCCAATTTGTTACGCCTTTTTTTTGGTAACTGAAATCCTTTTTTGCTGGTCGTACCATAACGGCGTGACTTGGAAATTGTATTTTATTTACAAACGCTTCCAATTCAGCTTCTGTTGTTATGATGGCTTCGTCAAAATTGGTTTCCAAACTCAATTCTCTACCAATGATTTCCAAGTTGTTTTTCTTATCGAGAAGCATCACCAGTTCGTCATCAGCAGCTGCAAAAAAGACCGATGGATGATTTCCAAAGGAACCTTCGCTGGCTATAGCTAAATCAAAACCTTCTACTTCCATTGCTAATTGGCATTTTTTTCTTAAAGTGGTTACTGCGTCGTCTTTTCGACTAATTTCTCCACTAAACGTTCCTAGTAAATCGGTGTCAAATTGGGTAGAAAGAACCGATTCAAGTCCAAATATTTCCAATAATGGCGCTATTACTTGCTCTTTTTTGTGTTTGCTTACAATAAGAATTTTCCGATTAGCGAACAGTTTGTAATTCATTTTCGTATGCGATTTCAATCACTGATTTAATGACTAAATTTTTATTTTCTGCTTGAGCGTCTTTTAGTAATTGATTTAAATAATTCACAGCTTTGGTTAGGTTTTCAATATTTTCCACAGCCGTTTTATCGTCTTCACCAAAGCGAATTTGTGAACTAAAATTTTTTACTTTATTGAAATTGATGTTTTTGTGGTACAAGTCCAAAAGCATTTCTTTGGCTTCACTTGGCGAGTAATTGCCTTCGATTAAACTAATTTTTTTTGTTGTTTCCATTAGAAATAAAGATTTGATTAGATAGAATTCGTAGTATAAATAGTGAGAAGAAAATGAATAGTCCAATTAAGAGTTCTTTTTCAATTGTTCCTTCGGTTAGGTAAACAATTCCAATCATTAGTAAATCTACTAAGGTAATTATGAGTAAAACTACTTTGTTCATTTGTAGTATTGTTTTTATTTTACGGAACAAAATTGTATATAATTTTTCATATATTTTTATTTATCTTTGCAATGATATTTATAAAATAAATTTATGAACTATACTTTGAATCAACTTAGAATCTTCCTTAAAGTGGTGCAAACCAAGAGTGTAACCAAAGCTTCTGAGGAATTGCATTTGACACAGCCAGCAGTTTCTATTCAGTTAAAAAATTTTCAAGATCAATTTGAAATTCCATTAACAGAAGTAGTTGGTAGAAAGATTTATGTTACTGAATTTGGTAAGGAAGTGGCTCATGCAGCAGAAGCTATTTTGAATCAGGTAAGTGCTATCAACCATAAATCATTGGCATATAAAGGACAATTGTATGGAAAACTAAAGATTTCGGTGGTTTCAACAGGAAAATATGTTTTGCCTTATTTTTTGTCGGGTTTTATGAAAACGCATGATGGCATTGAATTGGAAATGGATGTAACCAATAAAAACAAAGTTCTTGAAAGTTTAGAGCTAAACGAAGTGGATTTTGCATTGGTTTCCATTTTGCCTGAACATTTAAAAATTGAGCAAATTGATTTGATGCCGAATCGTTTGTTTTTGGTTGGAAATAATGAAGTTAGTTTCAATAAGAAAACTTCCACTGAAGAAATTTTTAAGCAATTGCCCTTGATTTTCAGAGAAAAAGGCTCAGGAACACGACAAGCCATGGAGCGTTTTATTAATCAAAATGCCATTATTGTTCCTAAAAAAATGGAGTTGACTTCAAACGAAGCAGTTAAGCAGGCTATTCTGGCTGGTTTGGGTTGTTCGATAATGCCAATCATTGGAATTAGAAAAGAAATTTTATCCAATGAATTACAAATTATTCCAACGAAAGGTTTACCAATCGAAACCACATGGAGTTTGATCTGGTTAAAAGGCAAAAATCATAGTCCGGTTGCAGCAGCGTTTTTGGATTATTTGGCTAAAGAAAAAGAGCAAATTATTCAGAAGAATTTTGAGTAGGGAAATGAAAAATATTATTTCTTTCTATTCGCTAATTTTCCACCAAAATAAGCCATTGGAAGATACCCAACACCTAAATCTAAAGCGGTAAACCATGTTGGTGACGGCAACATAAAAACACTAGCAATTCCGCCCAAAAGAAAAAAGAAACCAATAGCAAAAGCAAATTTCATTTTATGCGTTGCAGCAATTAAACTTGCAATAAAAGCACCAACCAATGTTCCCAAAGCATGCGCTAAAAACGGAAAAATAAAATGTTTGGTTTCAAATAAAGGCATGGCAGCTTTTAAACCTTCGGTTGTGGTAACATCTGCGCCTTCTGGAGGTGGAATTACGGAACCACTAACGGTAATCAAACTCATATTAACCACACTGCCAATTACAATTCCAGCGATTACAGCTAAAATATTTCTTAAAATAGGATTCATAGTTTGTTTAGTTTTTTGGTTTGTAAAAGAATTCAATAATAATTTTATTCAAAAAAAATGGAAGGATAATTATAAAAGTAATAAAAAAATGAATTTTTTTTCAGATTTTTATGATATTAAAAATATTAAGTTACCAATTAAAAGTATTTGGAAAATCAAAACTAAAGATGAAATTTTTATCTTGCTGTAAAAAGAAAGTACCATAATGATAATAACCAATATTGGTAATATTAAACCAGAAAAAAGTCTCAATGAATACACCTCTTTTTTGTTAGATTCTATTTTGCTGTAACTGTTTATTTCAGCAAAAATTTTCGAGACTGTGTAATTAATTTTTTCTCCTATTTCAATTTTTTTTGCAAAATCTTCTGTGACATTGAAACTGTGTTTATCAGTATTCACACGATATGAGAGATGAGAATTTTTAGCAGCATTATAATAGCGTTGGTGTTCTTTTTTAATATGATTTACTTCTTCAATAAACATTTCTCCTGTGTAAAGGAAATCTGTCAAAATAATAATAGCAACAAGAATTGAAAGTAAATTAATTCCTTTTTGAATAGCAAATCTCATTATATTATTTTTTCTTATAAATCGGTATAAAATAACTCAACGTATAATTGAATCCAGCTCCAAATTTACCATCATACGTTCGGTTGAAACCTGGAATGTATAAGTTGGCAAAACCTTCAGGTTCTTTATTGGAAATCAAATAATTCAATCGCACGGAAAATCCCATGTATAAATTGTTGAATAATTCGGCTTTAACGCCGCCCACAATTTCTACCCAACTCGCCGTTTGTCCACTGAATTTTTCTCCTGGAGCAACAATGGTTTGTCCATAATAATTGCCGTTGTTTTCGTAGATTTTATAACTATTTACTTGGTGGTCAAATGAACTGAATCCAACGCGCATACCAGCATAAATCATGTTTTCCATGTCGAGCCAGTTTTCAAAGGCATTGTAATCAAAACCAACTTTAAAATACGAACCTTGCGTAGTGAAGTTCAAACGGTCATCGTCAACCGTTTTTTCTTCGTTTCCTAACTCTCCAGCGATGTAGAATTTTTTGGTTAAGCGGTAATCTCCCACAATTTCTAAACCTCTGTAATCTTTATCGTAAAAAGATTTAGACAAACGATGTAAATCCACACCAACACGCAATCCATAGCGCTGTGGAAATTTTTGAATTATATCTTGTGCGTTTCCAACTATTGAAAACAAAACAACAAGACTAAAAGTAAATTTTAATATGTGTTTCATTTTCATTTATGATATTAGGTTGTTCGATAGTTAAACTAGAAATCCAAGTTCCTGTAAAATCGGTTGGTAAAACATTCGTTAAATTAAAAATAGTTTTATAGCCACAAGCTCTTGATATAAAAACGTTACTTCTTTCGTAGTTAAAAACTAAAGAAACAGTGGTTTCTGCTGTGCTGCCAGCATTAAGAATAAACTCAAAATCAGATAAATCTTGAAATGTTTTTAAAGGTATTCTAATCTTGTTATCATTTGAAAGAAATCTATTCAAATTAGTTTCGTCAAGATTGGGATTAAAAACAACAGCATTAGTTGTTCCCAGTTCGTTTACTCTAAAATTGGTCACGTTTTTTGGAGTTTCGGGATCAGCAGCGTCAAAAAACTCAATGATAACTCTTGGCGTAACTGGAGTTCCTTCGGCGCAAATATCATCTTTTTCACAATTCCAAAAGGAAACTGCTAAAAGTAAGGATAGTGTTATAAAAGCTATTTTCTTCATAATTTATCTTTTTTTGTCAAACTGAGCTTGTCGAAGTCATTCCGTAACATTTCGACAGGCTCAATGTGACAAGTATTATCTTTTTTCCAATAAAACCACGTTTTCCACATGATGCGTTTGTGGAAACATATCTACTGGTCGCACTCTCGTTACTTGATACATTTCGTCCATTAAAGCTAAATCTCTAGCTTGTGTTGCTGAATTACAGCTCACATAAACTACTTTTTCTGGTGCAATTTTCAAAATTTGTGCTACTACATCTTTGTGCATGCCATCTCTTGGTGGATCGGTGATGATTACATCAGGATGACCGTGCGTGGCTATGAATTCATCGTTAAATACATTTTTCATGTCACCAACAAAAAACTCACAATTGGTAATATTATTGCGTTCGGCATTGGCTTTTGCATCTAAAATCGCATCGGGAACGGCTTCTACACCAATTACTTTTTTCGCTTTTTTCGAAACGAATTGGGCAATTGTTCCTGTTCCAGTATATAAATCATAAACCAATTCTTCGCCAGTTAATCCAGCGAAATCTCTAGTGATTTTGTATAATTCGTACGCTTGATCCGAATTAGTTTGGTAGAAAGATTTCGCATTGATACTAAAATGCAAACCTTCCATTTCTTCCAAAATATAAGCGCGACCTTTAAACAATTTGATGTCTTGGTCGTACAGCGTATCATTCGCTTTGTTGTTGATTACATATAAAAGTGACGTAATTTCAGGGAAACGTTCTGAAATGAAGTTCAATAGTAATTCACGATTGGCTTTGTCATTTTCGAAAAATTGTACCAAAACCATAATTTCACCCGTTGAAGCGGTACGAATCATTAACGTTCGCAACAAACCTTCATGATTTCTAGCGTTGAAGAATGTTAGTCCGTTTTCGTTAGCAAAACGTTTGATTTCGTTACGAATTTCGTTAGAGGGATCTTGCTGTAAATGACATTTTTCGATGTCTAAAATCTTGTCCCACATTCTTGGAATATGAAAACCAAGTGCATTTTTATTATCAAATTCTGTTCCCGATTGAATTTCGGCATCGGTCATCCAACGTGCATTTGAGAAACCGAATTCCATTTTATTTCTGTAGAAAAATTGCTTTTCTGAACCCAAAATAGGCTCAAATTCAGGTAACTCAATTTTTCCAATGCGTTTTAAGTTGTTATAAACTTCCTGATTTTTGTAGAACAATTGTTGGCTGTATTGCATATTTTGCCATTTGCAACCACCACAAGCGCCGAAATGTTCGCAAACGACATCGGTTCTATGTTCAGAAAATTCATGAATTTTTATGGCTTTTCCTTCGTAGTAGGCTTTTCTTTTTTTCATGGTTTGTACATCCACCACATCGCCTGGCACTACATTTGGTAAGAAAATTACTTTTCCGTCTGGTGCTTTTGCAACCGACACGCCTTTTGCACCTGCATCAAGGACTTTTACGTTTTCGAATACGATTTTTTCTGTTCTCTTTTTTCCCATTTAATAAAATTCTTGCTGTAAAAATAGCTTTTTACTTTGCAAAAGTAAGATAAAAATCCTGTTTTAAAACAAAAACAACAGCAGTAATGTCCAAAGGATAATAACAATTGGCCCAACCAATCCAATAAAAATTCCGCCTAATCTGAAATCAGCTTGTTTTAACATTCCTGTGCTAAATGCTATAGCGTTTGGTGGTGTAGAAACAGGAAGCAATAAAGCGCATGAGGCACACAAACCAATAACAATTGGGAATACTTCTGGTTCAAATTCGGGAGTTAAAGCTAAAAGTGAAATGGCTATTGGAATTAAAATAGTTGTGGCAGCTGTATTGCTCATAAAATTAGAAAACAAGGTGCTTGCCATTGCAAAAATGAGCAACAATAAATAAGCATTCACTTCAAAATTACTGATTTTTGAAACAAAATATTCTGCTATTCCTTGTTCTTGAATGGCTAAACCTAATGCTAAACCACCGGCAACTAGCATTAAAGTATCCCAAGGTAAGGCTCTAACATCATCAGCATCAATAATTCCAAGCATTGTTAAAGCTACAATTGGAATTCCTGAAACTGCTGCAACAGGAATTTTTGTCCATTGGGAAGTAAGCCAAAGCAATAAAGTTGTTGCTAAAACTAAGGTAACAATACGTTTTTTTATGCGTTCTTCTGTGGCAAATTCGGAAACTTCTTCCGTTGTATTTAGAAAGTCTAAGGATAAAATTTCGCCTTTGATTTTGTATTTTTTTATTAGTATTTTCCAAAACAAATAGGTTAGGAGTAAGGCAACTGGAACTCCAATAATCATCCATTCGAAGAAACTTATTTTAATATTGATGGTTTCTAAAGCACCAACCGCAATGGCATTGGGAGCCGAACCAATAATAGTTCCCATGCCACCAATAGCAGCAGCAGACGGAATTCCCAAAAGTAAAACTTTACTAATAGGACTTTCTTTACCAATAGATACTAGTAAAGGAGTTACAGTAGCAATCATCATAGCAGTTGTGGCCGTATTACTCATCAACATAGATAAAACTGCCGTAATCATCATTAAACCTAAAACAATATTTTGTGCTTGATTTCCAAATTTTGGCGCTGCCAATTGTAGTAATTGAAAATCCATTTTGGTTTTCTTCATGCCTTCTGCTAAGAAAAATCCGCCTAGAAAGAGCCAAATCACACCATCTGACCATGTTTGAACGTAGCGTTTGGCGTCCATTGTGTTTTCATTTCCAACGGTAAAAACTAAAAAGCCAACAATAAGAATCCCAACAGCAAAAGGCGGAATTGCTTCTGTAATCCAAAGTCCAACCGCAAAAAACAAGAGAAATAAAACATAATCTTGCGTGTTCGTAAAATTACTATCTCTTAGAAAAAAAGTTAACAGAATAGCAGTTATTGCCGAAGCTAAAAATAGAATAGTTCTACTTTGTCGTGCCACACGAAGTTGTATTCGAGAAAGTTGTTTGAGCGAATAATTCCTAGAATCAGACATGGATACTTTTTCAACAAATATAAGTTTTTTCGTAATTTAAGCCTAATCCGTTGGAATAAAAAGTAACTTTGTAACCACTAAAAGGAATTTATGAAAACACATTTAGCACTTTTGAGAGGCATCAACGTTTCCGGACACAACATGATCAAGATGGACGTTTTAAAAACCGTTTTAGAGAATGCAGGATTTCAGAATGTACGAACGTATATTCAATCTGGAAATGTTTTTGTAGATTCAGAAGAGACTAATGGTGCAAGTGTTGGATTTACAATTAAGCAAGAAATTTTTAAGGCTTTAGGATTAGAAGTTCCTGTTGTTGTTATTGGTAAAGAAGATTTGGAAGCTTGTTTTCAGAAGAATCCTTATACTAAAGAAAAAGATTGCGATACCAAGAAATTATACGTTGCTTTTCTTTCCAAAGAATTGCAAGGAAGCGCCATCAATGATTTGAAAATTAGTCAGTTTAAACCTGATGAAGCGGTTATAGATTCCAATAAAATTTTCATCAAATATGCCGTTGGTGCAGGAAAAACAAGATTAGACCAAAAATATATAGAAAAGAAATTGAATCTAATTGCTACTATCCGAAATTGGAATACAGTTTCGACTTTGTTGGAAATGTTTGGGTAGTTTTTTTGAGAAGATAGAAGATAGAAATTAGAAATTAGAGGTTAGATTTGATTCATTACTTATTTTTCAAATTTGTCTTTCCGAGTTTACGAGGAATCTCCTACGAGGTAGGCAAATATTTGAGCGAAGCGAAATACATTTGTACTTGAATTTGATTTTTGTACTTAAACTTGAATTTGAACTTAAGACTCTTTGATTTTGAACTTGCTTTTGATTTTTGTACTTTTGACAACTATTTGGTTGATTTCTCACCATAAAGAAGGAATTGCGATGTAACAATCAATAAAAATATTTTATGTCAGTTTTAGAAAAAATGAGTTCAGCAGAGGCCATTGCGTTAGAAGACAAATATGGTGCACACAATTACCATCCACTACCAGTAGTTTTGAATAGAGGAGAAGGTGTTTATGTTTGGGATGTAGAAGGTAAAAAATACTACGATTTTCTTTCGGCTTATTCGGCGGTTAATCAAGGACATTGTCATCCGAAAATTGTTGGTGCAATGGTAGAACAAGCGCAAACCTTAACTTTAACTTCAAGAGCATTCTATAACGATAAATTAGGCGTTTACGAAAAATACGTTACGGAGTATTTCGGTTTTGATAAAGTATTACCAATGAATACAGGTGCTGAAGCAGTGGAAACCGCTTTAAAAATTTGCAGAAAATGGGCTTACGAGAAGAAAGGAATTAATGAAAATGAAGCACAAATCATCGTTTGTGATGGCAATTTCCACGGAAGAACGACTACAATTATTTCTTTTTCGAATGATGAAAATGCAAGAAAAAACTTCGGACCTTATACAGCAGGATTTATTAGCATTCCTTATGATGATATTGATGCTTTAGAAAAAGCGGTGAATTCTTCAAAAAATATTGCAGGATTTTTGGTTGAACCTATTCAAGGTGAAGCTGGAGTGTATACGCCTTCAGAAGATTTTATCAAGAAAGCAAAAGCCATTTGTGAAGCAAATAACGTTTTATTTATCGCTGACGAAGTACAAACGGGAATTGCAAGAACGGGTTCGTTATTAGCGGTTTGTGGTAATTGTTCTTGTGAAAACAAATGTGAAAAACAAGCGACTTATACCCAACCAGATATTTTAATTTTAGGAAAAGCGTTGTCTGGTGGTGCTTATCCAGTTTCGGCTGTTTTGGCAAATGATGCTATAATGAATGTAATTAAACCAGGTCAACATGGTTCAACTTTTGGAGGAAATCCAGTTGCGGCAGCTGTGGCTATGGCGGCTTTAGATGTGGTTTCTGATGAAAATTTAGCTCAAAATGCTAGAAAATTAGGTAATATCTTCAGAGAAGAAATCGGAAACTATATTAAAACTTCTACTATTGCTACTTTAGTAAGAGGAAAAGGTTTGCTAAATGCCATTGTAATTAACGACACAGAAGAAAGTGAAACTGCTTGGAATATTTGTATGCGTTTGGCAGAAAAAGGATTGTTAGCTAAACCTACTCACGGAAACATTATTCGTTTTGCGCCACCATTAGTAATGACTGAAGCACAATTGAAAGATTGTATTGCTATTATCATTGGGACATTGAAAGAATTTGAAAAATAGTTTGAAAGTATAAAAGCAAAAATCCCGAGTTAGTAGCTCGGGATTTTTTGTTTATACTCTAAAAATGGCGAGTAGCCATAAACAGCTTTTTAGTTTAAATTTTAACGGTTTGCGGGTTTAAGAAGTTGGCGATTTCGGAGCACAAAACTGTCAACCTGCACAAAAGTTTGATTGAAAAACGGAACTTGATTTAACCACTGCACCGCCAATTTCTTAAACCCGCTGTGTGTGCCCTGCATATGCAGGACACACCCCGAAAGCTTTTCAAATAGTTCAAAAATACAAATTTTGACTACAAAAACTAATTTTCGGGGTGTTATTTTTCCAGAGGGTGTGAGTCCCTTAACCGCGAGAGTAACGTCTCGAAGGTTTAGTACGTGACAAGGTGGTTTACCGCGAGGTATGCACTGAAGGAAGTCAAACGGCAAAAGTCTGTACTGACGAACAGAAAGTACATAAGAGGCATAGCAGTAAGGATGAGTATCCACAGCAATACGAAGTCCAAAACAGTGTTCTGAACATGCTACTAAATCAGATTACTGTCATGTAGATGTACCAGGAATAGACGGAAGGAAAAAGCGGTTACTAGGGGAGGTCTCTTAGATTACGAGTTAATCACAAAGAGAAGTCAGCAGAGGTCATAGTACTTGAAAGCAACGAGGTGTGAATAGATACCGCACAGGTCTCACAAACAAGGAAGGACTGAACGCAAAGAGGTTTTCAATAAGTAATGGAATCTTGCCTAGGTAGATAGCCCTACTTAACGAAAACAGGTTAAAACAAAACTAAGATGATTGAAAAAGTAGTACATCCATACAACTTTCAAAAAGCATTGGAACACGTCATTGCCAATAAAGGTAGTGCAGGTGTTGATGGCGTTTCTATCAAAGAACTCCGCAAGGTATTCCCAGAAAAGAAAGACCAGTTAATTATGGAAATAAAACAAGGAAATTATCAAATTCAACCCATTTTAGGAATAGAAATTCCCAAAGGCAACGGAAAAACCCGATTATTGGGAGTTCCCACAACAAGCGAACGAGTGTTGCAACAAGCGGTTTCACAAAGCATCGCACCTTTATTTGAACCCGAATTCAAACCCAGCAGTTTTGGATTTAGACCTAACAAAAATGCCCGACAAGCCGTTGGACAAGCACGGGACTACATCCATTCAGGACTGAACCACATTGTGGATATTGACTTGAAAAATTTCTTTGATGAAGTTGACCATTGTTTACTTCTGAATTTGTTGTTTCAAAAAGTGAAATGCAAAACCACAATGCAACTCATTCGCAAATGGCTTCGAGCACCGATTAAAATCAACGGAAAGCTACGAAAACGAAGAAAAGGCGTTCCGCAAGGTTCTCCTTTAAGCCCACTATTGTCTAACATCTTACTCCATCAATTGGATAAAGAAATGACCCGAAGAGGACATAAATTCGTTCGTTACGCTGATGATTTTAGTATCTACTGCAAGAGCCATAATCAAGCGAAAGCTACGAGCGTAGTGATTGAAAAGTTCCTTAAGAACAAGCTCAAACTAACCATCAACGAGGAAAAGAGTGGGATTAGAAAACCCTCTAACTTTACGTTACTTGGCTTTGGATTTGTGCCCGTTTACAATAAAGGAA
>NZ_QLST01000050.1 GCF_003293845.1 Flavobacterium tibetense
CCCTCCACAAAGTATTTGAAGTGGAAGTAGTGCTGAGCCAGGGAAGCAAAGAGCGTCAATAAGCGTTCACGTCCCATGTAGCTTTGCAGGGTGTTTCGGATGCTCTGATAGGCTTTAGCGTTGCCGTTGAGCTCGATGACGAACCAGTTTTTCACGCTGGAGCGTATGGAGAACTCAACGCGCCAAATCTGAGGTGTGTACGGCTCACCATCTTTCAACTTGGTGTTGGCCACGAAGTCATCAATCAAACCACATCTGAACCAGGCATAACGTATATAGGGTTTCTTATACGACCCGGAAGAGGGGTCGAAGAGTTCCATGGTCTTGTTGTAGAATTTCGTTCCGACGTCTGATGATGGTGCGCCCCACGATAATGAGTTCCATTCCTGTCCGTTCCAACGGTCTGCACCGTGTGCGTGAATATTGCCCTGGTTGATTTTGCTGTAACGGTGTTTGAGGTAGCGAGAAAGGAATGACTGAGGGTCATCGCCATAGTCAAAGTATTCAAAATCGAGGCAGATGTCAACACGTGTGATGCGGTTGAATGTGTAGCCAAAATGCTCGATGAATTCTTGGAGCAGCTGAGCAGCGTCATCGTGGTAACAGGCATAGTTGGTTAGTCGGAGGTGACATTCTTCGGGAAGATGGATGCCTTCGGGAAGCTGGGAAGCTGGATTGCGTCTCACTTCCAGAAAGGGCTGTCCGTTGTCGTCCTGAATCGTAAACATTTCCTTGTAAACACGTGTGCCGTAAGGACGCTCGACAACCACAAAACCGACAGAGCGGAAGTAGTCAGCTGTGCGAGGTTGACCGAAAGGTTCAAG
>NZ_QLST01000051.1 GCF_003293845.1 Flavobacterium tibetense
AAAGTTGCTGTTCAGTACTTTACAAAAGCTGCAAATCCCGACAATTATATTTATCAATAAGATTGACCGTGCCGGTGTGAATTTGGAGCGTTTGTATATGGATATAAAAACAAATCTGTCGCAAGATGTCCTGTTTATGCAAACTGTTGTCGATGGATCGGTTTATCCGGTTTGCTCCCAAACATATATAAAGGAAGAATACAAAGAATTTGTATGCAACCATGACGACGATATATTAGAACGATATTTGGCGGATAGCGAAATTTCACCGGCTGATTATTGGAATACGATAATCGCTCTTGTGGCAAAAGCCAAAGTCTATCCGGTGCTACATGGATCAGCAATGTTCAATATCGGTATCAATGAGTTGTTGGACGCCATTTCTTCTTTTATACTTCCTCCGGCATCAGTCTCAAACAGACTTTCAGCTTATCTCTATAAGATAGAGCATGACCCCAAAGGGCATAAAAGAAGTTTTCTTAAAATAATTGACGGAAGTCTGAGACTTCGAGACGTTGTAAGAATCAACGATTCGGAAAAATTCATCAAGATTAAAAATCTAAAGACTATTTATCAGGGCAGAGAGATAAATGTTGATGAAGTGGGTGCCAATGATATCGCGATTGTAGAAGATATAGAAGATTTTCGAATCGGAGATTATTTAGGTGCTAAACCTTGTTTGATTCAAGGATTATCTCATCAGCATCCCGCTCTCAAATCCTCCGTCCGGCCAAATAAGCCCGAAGAGAGAAGCAAGGTGATATCCGCTCTGAATACATTGTGGATTGAAGACCCGTCTTTGTCCTTTTCCATAAAC
>NZ_QLST01000052.1 GCF_003293845.1 Flavobacterium tibetense
AAACGGCAGCGCAAAGAGAACGGCTGCTGGACGCTCTTACGCAACTTGCGGATACTGACCCGCTTTTGCGTTGCGAAGTGGATTCCATCACCCATGAGATCATTCTTTCTTTTTTGGGCCGGGTGCAGTTGGAGGTTGTTTCCGCTTTGCTGTCGGAAAAATACAAGCTTGAAACAGTGGTAAAGGAACCCTCCGTCATTTATATGGAGCGGCCGCTCAAAGCAGCCAGCCACACCATCCATATCGAGGTGCCGCCCAACCCGTTTTGGGCATCCATAGGACTGTCTGTTACACCACTCTCGCTTGGCTCCGGTGTACAATACGAGAGCCGGGTTTCGCTGGGATACTTGAACCAGAGTTTTCAAAACGCTGTCAGGGATGGTATCCGTTACGGGCTGGAGCAGGGCTTGTTCGGCTGGAACGTAACGGACTGTAAGATTTGCTTTGAATACGGGCTTTATTACAGTCCGGTCAGCACGCCGGCGGACTTCCGCTCATTGGCCCCGATTGTATTGGAACAGGCATTGAAGGAATCGGGGACGCAGCTGCTGGAACCTTATCTCTCCTTCATCCTCTATGCGCCCCAGGAATACCTTTCCAGGGCTTATCATGATGCACCGAAATACTGTGCCACCATCGAAACGGCCCAGGTAAAAAAGGATGAAGNTACCTTTCCAGGGCTTATCATGATGCACCGAAATACTGTGCCACCATCGAAACGGCCCAGGTAAAAAAGGATGAAGTTGTCTTTACTGGCGAGATTCCCGCCCGCTGTATACAGGCATACCGTACTGAT
>NZ_QLST01000053.1 GCF_003293845.1 Flavobacterium tibetense
AAGGATTGCACCCACAATATCTAACAATATAATTGCATTAAGAGGCCAAACAGCATATAAAAACGCTGCGGCAGCTGGACTGATAATCGCACTTACTGCTTGCATGGTCTGCGTGTAACCAGCGCATTTTGTAAGTTCCTCTTTTGGCACAATCATAGGTGTTGCTGCGCTGAATGCTGGAGAATGAAAAGCAGTTCCCGCACTTCGGATTAACAGGACAACCATAATAGACCATACGGGCAATTCCATGTAAAACGCCACCAGCGCCAGAATACCGCCAGCGGCGGCAATTATCAAATCCGCACCAATCATTACGCTTTTACGGCTGTGCCGGTCAACAAAAGCACCTGCAAACGGGCCTAAACAGGCTTGCGGCAAAAATCCAATCAGTGTTGCCGCCGTCAATATGATTGCAGAATTAGTTTTCGCAACCAAATAAAAGATAATGGCCATTTGCAAAATACCGCTGCTAATAAAGGATATTGCTTGTCCGGCAAGAAGTGTAAAATAAGTTTTTCTCCATGAATTGTTGTTTTGGGTCATAATGCGAACCTCCTTTTTTATTGCATTGTTCCTTTGTTTCTGCAATAAAAAGCAGGCGTTGTCCCACAGAGAGGGCAGACGCCTGCATAACAACAAAGCACGAAAAAACACCACGATACAGTTCAAAGACTGCTCGTGTCAAACCTACGTGTTCCTTTGCATACGCACGCAAAAAAAGCCCACCATCATGTGGAAAG
>NZ_QLST01000054.1 GCF_003293845.1 Flavobacterium tibetense
GAGAATACTTGTATTTACTATTTATCATTCTTTTCAGCTATTAATAGAAACTCTTTCAACTCATCATCTGTGTCTATATAAACTTCTTCGTGTATTGGGTCGCTTATTTTATCTGAATTGAATATGCAGTATGTATTACTCTCAGGATTTTCAAAAAAAACATACCCTTCATAATTCTTTTCTTCAAGAATTGATTTGAATAAAATACCATTTTCATAATCAGTCAGTGACTGTCCTAAATATGGTGCATTATAAAAGAAAAACTTGTTAATCTCATCTGCGGCATTTATCCTTTTAATATGATCTGTGGAGAAGATATCAACAATTACAGATTGTAATTCAGAATAAGGTTTATTAGAATGATGATTAACAAATTTATTCTCAATCACATTTGCATCAATACTGACTAGAAAACTTATAATGTTCGAACATTCAATCAATCCGCTATCAAGGTCCAAAAGATTTAACTCATTTACCACTTCACAATATGTAATTGTTCCGCTGTTATAGATGTTTCCTTTTTTATTTTGATTATATATTGCTTGAGCTAGAGTTTTTTTTGCTGTAGTCTTTTTATCATAAAAGAAAAAGGCTCCAATCGCATTTTTCTTTCCAAATTCACAACCAATATATTCAGGATTTTCGTATTCAGTTGACCAATCTACACTTAAGTCCGTTCCAAGATCATATCTGCAAAGTCTAT
>NZ_QLST01000055.1 GCF_003293845.1 Flavobacterium tibetense
AGTCTGCTGTGCAATAATGGGGCTTTCGGTTCCGTTTTACAGCGGTGTGCAAACAGCTCTTTTTCAGGAGAAAATTAAGCCTGAATATTTAGGACGTGTATTTTCTTTAACTGGAAGTATCATGTCTCTTGTTATGCCAATTGGGTTAATTCTTTCTGGATTCTTTGCTGATAGAATCGATGTAAATCATTGGTTTTTACTATCAGGTATTTTAATTATTTGCATTGCAATAGTTTGCCCAATGATAACTGAGATTAGAAAATTAGATGCAAAATAAAATAAAGGGCGTGTTCGTATGATAGATAATATTATTCAATCAGTGACAGAAAAATTATCCTCTTTGCCTTATATAGAAACATAAATGCTATTAGACCACTTGAAGTTACGGTCATAAATCAAAAGGATGTTGTCCCTTGGAAATTTCCTCCTAAACATGAATTTATGTATGGTGAGTGGCTAAGGGAGCAGTTTGATAAGGGAGCAATTCCTGAGCCAACTTATGATCCCGATTTAGCAATTCT
>NZ_QLST01000056.1 GCF_003293845.1 Flavobacterium tibetense
GGCTCGTGATGCACAAATCGCTCAACTCCAGAAACAGTTGGAAGACGAAAAGAGACAGAGCGAACTTAAAGCTTATAGCCTTGACCGTGAAGTTACACTTGCACAACTCAAACATCAGCAAGAATTGGAAAAGATGTTACTCGAACACCGTCTTGATGGTGAACTGACCGATAAAGATTTGATGGAAATGTCTACCGAAGCACAGAAAAATGAAATGGAACTCGAGAAGAAAGCTGTAGAGTTAGATGTAGCTAAGGAAAAAGCAAATTCAGAAAAAGTTAAAATTGCTGGTCAAACTGCTTTAAATGTTTCTAAATTTGATAATGAAATGGCAAAACAAGAAACCATTAAGTTAAAAAATCAGAAACAGCGTAAAGAGGTAGAAAATGACGGAAATTAAACAGCATCCGGTACTAGGAATCATGGTACGTTCCGACGGCATGGTTCTTGTACCTTCTAATTATAGGCAAAAAGAACATTGGACTTATGGTTCAAAATCCAAACGCGGT
>NZ_QLST01000006.1 GCF_003293845.1 Flavobacterium tibetense
TCAAACCACATAGAAACATAGAAAATCAATTTTAGAGAGTAAATCATAGCATTGCATTTAGACATAGCTATGTAAACTATGAAAAGTACAACGACTAAAAGCTATATAGTTAAAACCTATGTTTCTATGTGGTAAAAATAAAAAAAACAAAATATGAAAGTAAATTTTAATAAAACAACAGACGGCTTAATCCCAGCTATTATCCAAGACAACGAAACTAAAAACGTCTTAATGCTAGGCTACATGAACCAAGAAGCATTAGACCAAACATTGGCAACCAAAAAAGTAACCTTCTTCAGTCGTACAAAAAACCGATTGTGGACAAAAGGCGAGGAGAGTGGCAACTTCTTAGAACTCATTTCCATTAAAGAAGATTGCGATAACGACACACTTTTAGTAAAAGTAAAACCCGCTGGTCCAACATGCCACACAGGTTTAGATACTTGTTGGCAAGAAACTAATAATCAAGAATTTGGATTTTTATCAAAATTAGAAAACACGATTGCAGAACGAAAAAATAATGCTGATTCAGAAAAGAGTTATGTTGCCTCATTATTTGCAAAAGGCATTAACAAAATAGCGCAAAAAGTAGGTGAAGAAGCCGTTGAAGTAGTCATTGAAGCCAAAGACAACAACGACAATTTGTTCTTATCTGAAAGTGCCGATTTATTGTTTCACTATTTGATTCTATTGCAAGCAAAAGGTTTTGAGTTAAATGATGTGGTGGAAGTTTTGAAAGGAAGGGAAAGATAAAATTTTTAAAATCAAACACTTTTTTTGAATTCTTCAAGTAATGCAGAGTTTTCAATTTCAGTCTTTAATAAGTCCATTAACTCTTGTATTTCATTGAAAATAATTTGGTAAGTATTAAAATCTACTTTTAAAAATTCTCCATGTGCAATGTTATTTCTTGAATCTACCAAATCATCAATTAAACCTTTATAGTTTATAAATTTTGTTTCATCAAGACCTATTATAAAAATAATTTCTCTAAAAATATCATATCTTAAATTAGATTTAGTTTGAATAACATTCGTAGTTAAAATATTTGATTTTTTTTCAAATTCATTTATTAAAAAATCAATTGTTTTTGTCTTTTCTTCAATGTTTTTAATTTCTAAACTACCCAGTTTTTTTGATAATGAAAGAGCAATAAATTGAGACTTAAGCTCACTGTGTTTTAAAAATTTTTTTGCAACAAATTCAAGATAAATTTCCGTTGATTTTTTTGCAAAACCTTCCCAATGCGCATACAAAATTGGTATTGCAAATCTTAATGCAGCATTTTGTTTTGGACTAGGATTATTAGAAACTAAATCGTTAACTAATTTTAACTCTTTACGTCTCCAAGCATAATCTTCTCCAATCGTTTTGGATAGTTGATCAAAAGTGTATACCTTTTTTGCCATTATTTAACAAAATGTTCCTTTGCAAATGGTACTAATTTAGGAATTCTATTTTTTGCATTTGAGCCCGAACCTGAAGTTTGAATATAAGTTTCTTGTTCATAAAGTAATTTAATTTTTGTTCGGATAATTTCATCTTCTTCTGGTAATACATAATTCGAAATATTAGATGATATTCCAACTGAAATAGCTTCAAAAGAAGATTCTAAAAATTTACCTTTAAAATCAGCCCCATTAAACTTTTTAAAGGATTTTTCTCCAAGGATCCTATTCAAAGTTTGAAAGGTTAAGTCAAAATTTGATTTAACACCATTAAAATCAAAGATTTCACTATTCAGTATATCTTCATTTATATCGTCTAAATAATCTCCTACATCTTTTTTATGATTATAATTATAATGTGCAAGAGCTATAAATCTCAACGCTAATTCCATATGATATTGTTCTTCATACAATCTGTCAGATAGAGATAAAGTTTCTTGAAAATCTGGGTTTGTAGCTAATTCATTAAACCAATTATATCTTTCGGGATTAATCATTAACATAACATTATTTCTAACTTCTTGATTTGATGCATTTGACCCACCAGTATTCAATCTTTGAAAAACTTCAAACTTTGCTCGCTTATCAGACTCACTTAAAATTATTGTTAAATGTATTTTTGCTCTCTTAATTGCTAATTTAATACCTTGAGGTAATTCTTTGTCTTTGTCTTCATTATCCCATTTATAACCTTCTAAGCTTGGTATATGTTTTGTACCTTCAAGCACAAGAGGTTCACTTTCAGATAGAACACCAAATAACTGTAATATAGTTGATACTCTTTGTAAACCGTCAACTAATTCCCAAATACCACTTTCATCTTGATAAACAAAAATTGAGGGAATTGGAATTCCTAACATAATTGATTCTATTAATTTTACTTTTTGACCATGTGACCATCTAAACAATCTTTGATATTCAGGTCTTATAATTATCTCATTATTTTCATATAAATTAACCAATTCGCCAATTGACATAGAATAACTGTCAGTTTTAAAACTTGTTCTTCTTTCTTCAATTTGTCTTAATAATTCTTCCATAATCAATTTTTAAATTAATTTAAATATTAACAAATATATCCAAATTTCTCCAAAAATTCTTACCTCTAAAACAAAAATGCAATTTTAAACGTGCAAACTGGTTAAGTCTTTAGATTTGAATGCTAGTAGTGTTTTTATTCCAAAGCTGCAATCTGTTTTAGGTGTTGTTCTACTTGGTATTTATTAAAATTATCCCACTTAGGAGGTGCGCTCATTTTTTGTCCCAACATGGCATCAATACAGCTATTACTATCTTTGTAAGTAGCATATAATAGTGTTAGAATTTTAAAGAAAAATTCATCGAGTTGCACAATTGCTTGTAATTCTGTTTGTAGTGTACTAAAGTTTTCGTCGGCAGGGTTTAACAGTTGTAATACATCCAAAATTTCCTGTTTTTCTTCGGTAGTAATTTCTGTTTGAAAACCGTATTTTAATGATTTAAAAACTAAATTATTCCATACAATACTATCGTGTCCCCAAGGTACATTTGGAAGATGTAAGGAGTGTTCGCAAATCAATACAATTGCTAAAAGCACATCGTTTAAATAACTGGAAGGAAATTCGTCAAAGCTTCTAAATTCAAAACCGCTTTGGTACATTTTTTCCTGATTAAAGTCAAGACCAATATCGGTAAGTAATTCGTAATCTAAAGTAGCTTCAACTTGATCGCGCCACCAAATAGCGTCTTCTTTACTAAAGCGCAAAAGTTTTCTAAATTCATCTACCTGATAAGTTAGAATTTTTCCTTTTGGCATAGCTTTATTAAAGGTACCCACTCCTGTGTATCGCGACATGGCGTTTCTCATAGAACCTGAAGCAAATTTTTCATCTAAGTTATACTTTGTACTAATTACACCCATAATATCTGGACTGCCTAATGTTGTAATGAAAAAAGGTTCAAACCATTGTAGTAAGTAGATGGCGTTGGCATGTTTAGCATCAAAACTAGGGTAATCTACAATCCTGCTTTTTTCAGTAAGTGTTGGTAAAGTAATATGAAAATGGTAGGTTCCATTATTAAACAGCACTATGTTTTCCTGATTGGATATAAACATATTGAGTCCGATGTTATAATCTGGAAAATTCAACTTTTCTGAAAAAACATTGGATTCATTAATTTTATCAATAAATAACTGTTTTGTAGCTTTTAATTCCTCACACGAATCGGTTATTGTTCTATTTTCAAAATATTTTGTTACAAATTCGATTGAATCGCCATCAAAATTTACAGATCCCATAGGATTGTTTTTTTGAGTAAGCATACTTTGAATATTATACGGCTGGTCTTTTAAAAAAACCTCTAGAATTGATTTTCCTTGGTATTCTGGATTGTCTACCAATGGTATTATGTTGGTTAATGTTTTATGTTGAAAGTTAACATCTAGTTTATCCAGTGAATGACTATTAATCATTCTACTTACTTTATAATTTTTAGTCTTATCAAAAGCGGTTTCCAAAACACTTAAAAAACTTCCCGATTTATAACATTTTCTGTAATCAATACTATATCGTTCACAACCAATTTTTTCTTGTATAAATGTACCTGGAACAATAAGCGATTCTTCGAACTGCATGTACGTTTCGTTTTCTAATCCAATTCCCCAGTAATAGTTGTTTTTCTGATTTGATTTCATTGATTTTAATGGACTAAGTAAAGTAATAAATTAATTATAATTGGTTGTTAAATAAGCGTTTATTCATGGTAATAAAAAACATGTGAAGAATAGCGCTCCTGATTCCACCAATCTTTTCTTGCTTTTGAAAAGTAGTTGTAATTTATTTTTCCAGCTTGTGATTGCAACGGATAAATAACTTTACCATTTTCACGGTAAGCCTTTTTTAAATTGGTTTCAGGAACAATAGGTACGATGTGTCCTGAAAGACCTACAATTTTTCGTTTGGCACAAATAATTCCAACTCCACCTTCTGTATTTACTTTATGTTGAATTTCATCTAAATCTGTCATTTTTTTCCAACCAAAACTAGCGCCCCATTTTAAAAACCAATCATGTATTGCGCTAGAGTAGATAGGAAGAACCGTTTCGTTAAAAACAGGAACAACATCTTCTCCATTACGTATTTTTTCAAGGGATTCATCTGTCCACCAAATCGTAGGTAAATACACCTTTGAAAAATAGCAAAAATCATAAGAATACACATTGCAATAGGTGTCTTCGAGTGTTCGTTGATACCTTTGGCTCTTGGTAACGTCTAATTTATCTATGAGTTTTCTAATACTTTCTCGTTTGGTTTCAGCATTTGTTAAATCTCGAAAAGGAATATTAGAATCGCTAATTGGGTGAAATTTTGCTAAAGCGGAATCCAAACGCGAATCTGGATGTACCAATAAATTAGCACTTTTTATACGTTCATCTGAACTAGTAACTTCAACGTGCGATTGTATGTTGGGTGCTATATTTTCTTTTTTCATTTTGTAATAATTCTGTCAACAACTAAATAGAAACAAATATATCCAAATTTCTCCCAAAATTCTTACCTTTAAAACAAAAATGCAATTTCATACGCGCAAACTGGTTAAACCAGAAGATTTGAATGCCAATGGCATTTTATTTGGTGGAAAATTAATCGCTTGGATTGATGAAGAAGCCGCTTTATTTACCATTGTTTTATTGAATAATCCAAAAGTAGTTACCAAATTCATTAGTGAAATCAATTTCATGAGTGCCGCTAAACAAGGTGATATCGTGGAAATTGGTATTGATGTGGCAAAATTTGGAAAATCATCCGTAGTGCTGAAAAGTGTGGTACGAAACATGATGACCAAAGAAACAATTATCACCATCGATAACATCACCATGGTAAATTTAGACGAAAACGAAAAACCAAATCCGCACGGAAAAACCTTAATGGATTTAAAAAATCGTTTTGAGAAATAAATATTCATTATTGCCACGGATTAAAGGATTAAAAGGATTTTTAAAGTATGTAATCTGTGCTAATCAGTGTAATCTGTGGCTAAAAAATGGCTAAATAAATTAAAAAATATGTTACAAAAATCAACCTTAGAATTTCTAAACCAACTCCAAGCAAACAACAACCGCGATTGGTTTGCAGAACATAAAAAAGCTTTTGAAACGGAACAAAAATTAGCCAAAGCGTTTTTTACATCAGTAGGTGAGCAGTTGGGAAAAATAGATAGCATTGAACGCATTCAGATTTTTAGAATTTATCGCGATGTGCGTTTTTCTAAAGATAAATTGCCTTATAAAAATCATTTTAGTGTTGGTTTTACTCGAACCAAACCTTTGCTTCGTGGTGGTTATTATTTGCATATTGAACCTGGTGGAAGTTTTGTTGGTGGCGGATTTTGGGAACCCAATCCTGTAGATTTGAATCGCATCCGTAAAGAATTTGAAATGGATGATGATGAAATTAGAACCATAATTGCTGATGCCACTTTCAAGAAATTCTTTGGAGAACTAAAAGGCGAAGAATTAAAAACCGCTCCAAAAGGTTTCGATAAAACACATCCAGCCATTGATTTGATTCGTAAAAAACAATATTTGCTTAGTCGCAGTTTTTCTGATAAAGAGGTTTTGGCGCCTAATTTTCAAGAAGAAGTTTTAGCCACTTTTCAAGCCATGCGACCATTTTTTAATTATATGAGCGAAGTCTTGAGTACGGATTTGAATGGTGAATCGATTTATTAGATAAAAAGTTCGCAAAGTCGCAAAGAAGCAAAGAAAGACGAATCCAACTTTTGCTAATCTGCGACTTTTCGAGAATTTTATTAATGTCCGGGTTCGTAAATTAAACGTAAAAACGAACTGAAACGTTGGTTTTCTCTTTCAATTGGAATTCCCGTTACGATACCAATCAGGATTTGTTTGGTTACTTCTACACGCATTTGCGGACGAATAGTCATATCAAAATCATCTTTTTGGAATTCTTTATTGAATTCTACTCCAATAAAGTTGCGAGTACCAGGAATCATATAGTGAAAGTTACTATTAACTTGCCATGAGGTATAAGTACTATTATCAGCAAAATGATGAAAAAACAAAGGACCAGTATAAACTAAAGTGTGGAAATTGTTTCCCCAACGTTTCGCACCAACAAAAAACGGATTGTAGACGTTTCCTGTTACCAATCGGTCGCTATTATAACTATTGAAATCCGTCAATTCAAATTCGTGAATATAACCTAAAGCTAAAGATGTTTTTGCTTTTTCGGAAACTAAAAAAGTATATTGTGCAGCCATTTTCAAACTATTCAAGCGGTTATTGGGTGCGGTTTGATTGCCATTTACTGGATAATAAAAAGAAAAGGGTAATTCCACTTCTAAACCTAATCGGTCTATTGGCGCCCATTCGTATTCCACCAAAGCTAAATATTCGTCAAAACTTTGGTTATCCGTCAAGCCTAAACCTACGTTCCATTCTTTTTCACCCTTTCGAGCACCTAAATCTCTAATAAGGTCAATATACAAAGGTTCGGCGTGTAAAACTTTTGGTTTACCAGATTTTTTTTCAACTGCAGAAATATATAAACTATCTTTAATTTGGTTGATTTTTTCTTCATCAACTTGAGCAGAAAGTATTGAAACGTGAAAAGACATGGCAATGATGAACATGCCTAATAAATTATTTTTCATAAGGTATTGATTGATTTAAATTAACAAGATTCTTATTTATAAATTTGAAAATAAGAGTGCATTTGCATAAATTAAACAATCGTTTCGGGCGGTGGTGAAAAAATGGTATAAAATGGATTTTCTACACTAGAACTGGTGTAGCCAAACGTTTTGGTATTGAAATTAAATAAGGGTTGCAAGAACATTAACTTTAAAGCAGAAAAATAAACTTCCAACTTTAGTTTTTTGAGAGAAGTTTGCTCTTGGTTATCCGTATCATTGGTTTCTGGAATAACATCACCAAAATCCAATACTTTTTCTATTACTAACTCAATAATAGATTCTTGTTCGTTGAAAGGAGCAACAGTATTACCAACAACGTTTGGTGCGTCTACGATACTATTTATAAAATAGAAAGCCATGAATAACCATAAGGCTTTCTGGAATCTTATATTTTTAGCAATAGCATACAATTTCATGTCGCAAATGTAAATTTAATTACTGATTTTGCAAAGCAGTTGCTGTTACTATTTTGTTAAAGTGATTTACTCTAAAAGTTGCACTTGGCTTCTCAATCGTTCGATTAATAAATTCATCATACGTTTATTAATATTAGACGAATTTTGAATGTATTCTTTGTATTCAGAAATGGTAAAAAGACCAATAATAATTCCTTTTAATGAATTTCTAAATTTGATGTCTTTTTGAATGACATTCTCAATGTATTGCATTTTTTTATCCGGATTCAACGTAAAAAAAACGCCTTTTTGTTTGGTAGCATAATTTTTGAATACTTCCAAAAATAAATCGTTTTGAAATTTCAAAATAGGTCGCAACGTCTGATTTTGAAACTTTTCCTCGGCACTAGAATTTTCAAAAATTGTTCCAATGGAAGCGCCTCTAATTTCCAAAATGGTTTCATCTTTAGTTTTCATAGCAATTTGATTTATAGTTATCTAAAGTTAAAAAAAATAACCCTCAATTTCTTGAAGGTTATAGTAAGTTATTAAGAATCTATTGTTAATTAGTTTCGTGTGTAAATTGCAATTCAAAGATTTCCAAATCAAAGTATTTTACTGATGCAATCACATGATCAAAAATATCAGCCATGATGTATTCATAGCTTGCCCAAGTTTTATCTTTTGAAAAGCAATAAATTTCTATTGGAATTCCTTTTTCTGTTGGTTGTAAATGTCGTACCATCAACATCATGTCTTTATTAATTCCAGGATGCGATTGAATGTACTGATTGATGTATTTTCGAAACAAACCTAAATTCGTCAAGTTTCTACCATTTACAATAACCGACTTGTCTACATTATTATTTTGGTTGAATTTATCAATATCCGATTGACGATGCTCAATATAATTAGTCAAGTGTTGAATTTGCTTGAACTTTTCCAATTCCTGTGTTTCAATAAAACGAACAGAATTGGCTTTAATTAAAACATGACGTTTGATTCTTCTTCCGTCGGACTTAAGCATACCACGCCAGTTTTTGAAACTATCTGTAATTAAACTGTACGTTGGAATTGTTGTTGTGGTATTGTCAAAATTACGCACTTTAACGGTTGCCAAGTTAATTTCAATTACGTCACCATCGGCTCCAAATTTATCAGAAGTAATCCAATCGCCAATTCGCACCATATCATTCACAGAAACCTGAATACTAGCCACAAATCCAAGAATGGTATCTTTGAAAATCAAAATAATTAAAGCCGAAATCGCTCCAAAAGTGGTGAATAAGGTTTTAGCATTCGTATCAAACAAAATCATGATGAATGAAGTAATACCAAACGTCCACAATACAATCATAATTACTTGAATGTAACTATCGATTGGCTTGTCGCTAAAACGTGGTTGTTCCTTTAGATAATCTTTTAATGCATTGAAAACACTTCGAGTTATCCAAAGGGAAAGAATAATAATGTAGATTTTAACTCCTTTTTCAAAAATGCCTTCCCAATACGTAAAATCGTGTAAAATAATAGGAACCGTTTTGTAAATAAACAACAACGGAACCAAATGCGCGATGTATTTAGCTGTTTTATTAGCAACCAAAAAATCATCGAAAGTTGATTTAGTTTTAGCAGCAAAAATGGCCAAAATAATGATAAAAATCTTTTTAAAGATATAATCTAAAATGAACGAAACCACAATTAATACCGCAATATTTACAAATAAATTGGTATAAACAGCGAAGGTTTCGTTGCAATCAAAGTTTTTTAATATTTCGTATGCCCAATTAAATAATTTCATTTACGCTGGTGAATTCAAGTATTTCTTTTCTATGTAAAACGTACCAAATGGTATAAACGAAGCAATACAAATAATGAAATACTTTTTAAAATCCCATTTCAGCTCAATTTTCAATAAAGTCGCTAAAGCAATGTAGAGAATGAATAATATTCCATGAGCCATTCCAATTGGAAATAACAACATTTTATAGATATCAAAATTTGTTGGTTTTATAGCTAACATGTTAAAAAACAAAACCAATAACGAAACGCCTTCTAACCAAGCGATTATTTTAAAAAATTTCATCATGATAAAGCAGAATAGATAAGGAATCCGTAAATAATAAAACGGAAAAATCGTAATAAGGCGAATAAAAAGAAATGTTTACGCGAAAATTTAATCATTCCGGCAGCCAAACAAGCCATTGCAAATGGTAATGGAAGTAAAGCACCAACAGCAATTAAAAAGCCACCCCATTTTTGCATATTAATAATGTGACGCGCCATTTTTCCGTACAAGAAATTATTTACCGCTGGAATAGCAGCAATTGTCATTCCAATAAAATAGGCTAAAACACCACCAATATAGGATAATATAGCTAAAATAGCCAGATAGAGTAGTGGTGAACTGGTACTTTTTGTCCAAGCAATAAAAATATCTGGTGGAATAATTCCTAAAATCGTTTCGGAAGCAAGAAAAACTCCAAAAATTGCAAAATCATTCAAATTTTGAGTGAGTTGCTGCAAACCTTCATTTAAATTTATAACTTTATAATTAACATAAAATAATATACCAACAATAACAGCTGTTGGCAAAATAGCGCTTTTAACACCTTGCCAAATAAACGAGTAGAATCCCGTATATTTATAATACTGATGCAATAATTGCGATCTTGATTTTTTTCTTACTTTCATGTTTTTGAGTAACTAAATTTGGGAAAACAAATTTAATTTTTTTAGTGAAATAACAACGTTAAATAATGTATAAAAAAATCGGTCTTTTGGACCGATTTGATATTATGTAAAATAGAAGCTAGTTTTTAAGATTAAAAAGCTAAAAAAGCAGCATTATATTCTTTTAAATCTAACAAGTTGTTTTTCTTAGTTAAATCGTGAATCAACGACAAGAAATACTCAAAACTTTCCATATTATTTTCATCTGAAAAGTTAGCTGTATCTGAATCAACTTCATCTTCAATTGGTTCATCATCTGGAATCGCAATTAAAAAGGCATTATTTGCTTCTAAATGTTCGTAAGCCAAACGTAAAGCTTTGGTAACAACAGGATTTTGTTCTTCTAAAGAATATTCACGAATTTTTTTCAAATCAGTAACAATAGATGCTACATCAAATTGATTTTGCAAAAGTTCTTTTTGAATCTTTTCAATTAGTTTCTGTGCGTATTTATTTTCCATTTTTTGGAGTATATTTAATAAGGATTGCAAAAATAGTATTAAATTCGTTTTTATACAATTGTTTTTGAAATTTATATTATTTACTTTTGAACTATAATATACATTATGTAAAATAGAAAATTTAATTTCATTCTATTTAAAAGATATTGTAACTTCGTACAAAGTTTTACAAAGTCATGAAAAACCCTATTGCAGAACGGATATCCGATTTTTTAAAAAAACATCATCCCTTTTCTAAAATACAATATGCAGAATTGGTTATAGTTGCCAATCATATTAAAGTTATTTACTTAGAAAAAAATGATGTTCTTTTTAAAATTAATGATGCTATACATGATTGTTTTTATGTAGTAGCTAACGGCGCTATTGGTTTATCAGTAACTTCTGATGCTGATGAAGTTTTAATTGACAAATGTGACGAAGGTGATATTTTAGGCTTACGTCCGTTTTTTGCCAAAGATAATTACTTAATGACAGCTAAAGCTCGTGAAGAAAGTATTGTTTATGCTATTCCAATTGAAATTTTCCGCCCAATCGCTATTAATAATGTGGAAGTTTTGCAGTTTTTACTCCAAAGTTTTGCTTCCAATACTAGAAATCCTTACGATAAAAATCACAAAGGAAAATTAATTTCGGAAAATGTTATTTATGATTCACAAACCGATAATATTCAACATTATCAACCTATTAATTATACCAAATCACCAATAACGGCTTCAAAATCAGATATTATTCGTTACGTAGCACAAACGATGTCCAGTAGAAAAATTGGAAGTATCATTATTCATGAAAACCGCTTACCTATTGGAATTGTTACCGATAAAGATTTACGTTCCAAAATCGCAACAGGTTTGTTCTCCATCGATGTTACTATTGATAAAATCATGTCGACTCCCGTAATTACTGTTCCTGAGAACTTATCGATTGCCGAAGCACAAATGATGATGCTAAAACACAATGTCGGTCATTTATGTGTAACCAAAGATGGAACCGATCAATCCGAAATCACAGGAATTATCTCCGAGCATGATGTTATTGTTGCACAAGCGAATAATCCTGGCGTTCTTTTAAAACAAACAAAAAGAGCAACAAATACAGAGGAATTAAAGGTTGTAAGAGAAAAAGTAACCGATTTAATCCAAAATTCAATCGATAAAAACATTCCAATTAACCATATTTGTTCGATTGTAGGTGAAATCAATATCGCCATAACCCAACGCTGCATTGAACTTTCGCTAGAAAAAATGGAAACTCCTCCTCCAGCCCAATTTTCATGGATAAACATTGGAAGTCAAGGAAGAAAAGAACAACTTTTACTTACCGACCAAGACAATGCCATTGTTTTTGAAGATGTAGAAGATGAAAAATACGATGAAGTAAAAACGTATTTTGTAAAACTAGCGGAAAAAGTAAATAAAAGATTGCATAAAATTGGCTACGAATATTGTCCTGCCGAAATGATGGCTATGAATCCCAAATGGTGCAAATCAGTAACCGATTGGAAAAGTCAGTTCAAAGGTTGGATTCACTCGCCTGGAGAAAAAGGTATTTTAATGTGTACGATTTTCTTCGATTATAACTTTGTTTTTGGAAATGAAACCTTGGTAAATGAAATCACGGCAACTATTTTTGAAGAAACTAAAAAGAACGACTTATTTTTTGCGTATTTAGGCGCCGATGCTTTGAAAAATCCGCCACCATTAGGCTTTTTCCGCCAGTTTTTGGTAGAAAGTGATGGCGAACATAAAGATGCTTTCGATATCAAAAGTCGTGCTTTGATGCCGCTAATTGATGCCGCTAGAATTTTAAGTTTACACCAAGGAATTAAAAAAAGTACCAATACCGTTTATCGCTTTACCAAATTAGCAGAAAAAGAACCGCAAAATGCTGTAATTTATGAAGCTTGTGCCGAAGCTTTTTTAAGTCTTTTAAAGTTCAGAACAGAAGAAGGATTAAATATGAATTCAGATGGTAGGTATTTGAATTTAAATGAGTTATCGAAGTTAGATAAAGTAAAACTTAAGAACGCATTTCAACCTATAAATGATGTGCAAGAAGTCATCAAAAACCGCTTTCAATTAACTTATTTCACTTAATAAATGAAGTTCAATTGGTTTAAAAAAATAGTGCAAGACCATCCCAAATTTTGGGAAACCTATCTCTCCTATTTCGATGAAAATAAGAGTAAAATCAAGCGCTATGTGGTTTTTGATTGCGAAACTACGGGTTTAAACTACAAAAAAGACCGAATTTTATCAATTGGAGCCGTTGGAATTCTCAATAATCGAGTAGAAATTAATGATTTTATAGAAGTTTTTATCAAACAAGATATTTTCAATCCAGAAACAGTTGCTATTCACGGAATTTTGAAAGAAGGTCCAGAAAAAGTAGTTGAAGTAGAAGCTTTAATTCGCTTTTTAGATTTTATAAAAGATGCTACTTTGGTAGGACATCACGTAAGTTTTGATATCGAAATGATTAATCAAGCTTTAAACAGAATGAATTTGGGTACTTTGAAAAATGAATACATGGATACGGATATTATGTACCAAAAACTAAAGCATTTTCAACAAGACCAACACACTTCGCTAGATGAATTATGCGATGTTTATAAAATTAGAAAATCAGACCGACATACTGCAAGTGGTGACGCTTACATAACCGCACTACTCTTTTTAAAATTAAAACGAAAGTTAGAAATTTAGAATTCTTATTGCTTTGGGAAATTAGTTTCTATTACAATTTCTTGTTTGACCCAACTCCTTGTTTTGCTGTTCCAAAGCCATTTATTATTCATTTGTTCTTCCAAAGTATTTGGTGTTTTTTCTTCTAATTTATATTTAGGTTCGTTATTGGTTTGAAAATAAGTTTCCGTTTTATACATGTACAAACTCGCTCCAGGATTAAAACTACTAGAAACTCTTTCCAACGAGCCATCAGTTCTGAAATATAACGTATTGTGAGACGAATAACTCATCAAAATGTTTTCCAATTCATAAATTACTTCACCATTGGGTAAATAAATCCAAATTTTTTGTCGCTCCGATCTAGGTGCAATTTTTACAGAAAGTCTTCCGTCGTTGAAATAATGGTAAGTAGTATCATTTTTGGATGAAACAACTGGATTTTCTTTCTTTTTAGGAGCAATTTCCTCTTTTGGTTGTGGAACTTCAACTTCTTTTAAAACAGTTGGTTTATTGGGTTGTGATTCTTTTTCTTCAACCAAAACTTCTTTTGGAATTGAATCTTTTTGAATTTCTTGTTTTAAAGTTTTTAATTCTAAAGAAAGACTATCTATTTGTTGTTGTAAATTAGAAACTTCAGTAACATCGGGTTTACATGCTACCAAAAGAATGAAAAGAAATGCTAAACCATTTTTCATAAAGGGCGTTTTTTATAGCTTTTCAAAAGTCGTTCCAAAAATTAAATCAAGTTCAAAATATAACCTAAAAGTGAACCACCCAAAACTACAATAGCACTATTTACTTTTTTAAATCCGAAAGTAAAAACCAAACTGATGATGGCGATAAAAATTGTTTTCCAATCGGTAATCGTTTCTTTACCTAAAACATAGCAAATAGCTAAAATAATGGCAACAGCAGCCACATTTACACCATCCAAAAACGAACCGAAAATATCCGATTTCCGCATGATTTTCACCAATGGATTCAACAAAGCCACAAACAAGAATGACGGAAGAAAAATTCCCAATGTACCATAAACAGCTCCAGAAATACCGTTAATTTGATACCCAATAAATGTTACTGCAGAAAAAACGGGTCCAGGCGTGAATTGTCCTACTGCAATTGCATCGATTAATTGTTGGCGAGTTAATAATCCTGTAGTTACTAATTCCGCGTCAAGAAAAGCAAATAAAACATATCCACTTCCGTATAAAATAGCGCCAATTTTCAAGAAAATCAGAAATAATCTAGTATTCAAATCATTCGAAATAGCAGCAGTTGAAATGCTAAAAAAGGCCATTGGAACAATTGAAAAACCTTGATTTTTATTTTTTTGGAAGTATTGATAACCCAACATGAAAAATCCAGCACCAAACAACAGAAAAATTTCATTAAAAGATAAAATTGAACCAATAAGCACTAAAATCCCAAGAATTCGCAACACATTTGTTTTCGTAGAACGAATGGCTAACGGATAAATCGCCGCTAAAATAATCGCAATAATCGCCGGTTTAATTCCATAAATAAAAGGTTGAACTGAAGGAAGTTGGCCGTATTCAGCATAAAAATAAGCGAAAATTCCAGTGATAAAAACGGCTGGTAAAATAAAACACAATCCAGCAATTAAAAGGCCTTTCCAACCTCCTTTTTCATGACCAATATGAATCGCCATTTCGGTGCTATTTGGACCTGGAATTAAATTGGTTGCGCCTAATAAATCCAAGAAATGTGTTTCGGATAGCCACTTTCTTTTGGTTACTACTTCATCTTGCATCATGGCAATGTGAGCTGCTGGACCGCCAAAACCAATAATTCCTAGCTTCAAGAATAATTTAGCGATGTCTTTTAAGCTTGCTTGTTCTTCCATGCTATAAAAATAGTAATTTTTACCACTTTTTAAAAATTCACTAAGATTAAGAAATTGTTACCAATAGTTATAAAGCAAAAAACTGCTCCAATAATGAAGCAGTTTTTCCAAATAATGAAACAAAACCTGTTTTACAATTTTGCGTTTTTGATTTCTTCTACAATTTCTGGGTTCAATAAGGTAGAAATATCGCCAAAGTTTGAGAAGTCACCTTCTGCTATCTTTCTTAAAATTCTACGCATGATTTTACCCGAGCGGGTTTTTGGTAAACCACTAACAAATTGAATCTTATCTAGTTTCGCAATTGGACCAATTTGATCAGAAATCAATTGATTAATTTCTTTGGCTAAGTTAGTTCTATCACGTCCTTCGCCTGTTTCTTTCAAGATAATAAAACCGTAAAGCGCATTTCCTTTGATATCGTGTGGAAAACCTACAATTGCACTTTCTGCAACCGCTGGATGTTCGTTGATTGTATCTTCAATTGGTGCAGTTCCTAAATTATGTCCAGAAACAATAATTACATCATCTACTCTACCCGTAATTCTGTAATACCCAACTTCATCGCGCAAAGCGCCATCACCAGTGAAATATTTCCCTGGATAAGCTGAAAAATAGGTTTCTTTATAACGTTGGTGATCACCCCAAATGGTTCTAGCCATAGACGGCCATGGAAATTTAATACACAAACTTCCAGTCACTTGATTGCCTTCTATTTCATTGCGTAATTCATCCATTAAAACAGGCTGAATTCCTGGTAATGGTAAGGAAGCATAGGTTGGTTTTGTTGGTGTTACAAATGGAATTGGCGAAATCATAATACCACCCGTTTCGGTTTGCCACCAAGTATCCACTAACGGACAACGCTTTCCTCCTACATGATCGTTATACCAATGCCAAGCTTCTTCGTTGATTGGTTCACCCACAGAACCGATTACTTTTAATGTATCCAATTGAAATCTTTGCACATAATCAATGCTTTCTTTTGCCAAAGCACGAATAGCTGTTGGTGCCGTATAAAATTGACTCACTTTATGTTTTTCAATTACTTCCCAAAAACGGCTAAAATCAGGATACGATGGAACACCTTCGAAAATTACTGTTGTAGCACCATTTAAAAGTGGTCCGTATAAAATATAAGAATGACCAGTAATCCAACCGATATCAGCGGTACACCAATACACATCATTTTCTTCGTAATTGAAAACATTCTTGAAAGTGTATGCAGTATAAACCATGTAACCTGCTGTAGTATGCAACATTCCTTTTGGTTTTCCTGTTGAACCTGATGTATATAAAATAAACAAAGGATCTTCCGCATCCATAATGGTGGCTATATGATTTCCTAAAGCCGTATCTAACAACGGTTGTAACCATAAATCGCGACCTTCTTTCATGTTTATAGTTTCATTGGTGCGTTTTACAACCAAAACTTTCTCCACACAAGGTGATTTTTCTAAGGCTTCATCAATAATTCCTTTCAAGTCGATAGTTTTATTGCCACGATAACCGCCATCTGAAGTAATTACCATTTTACATTCCGAATCATTAATTCTTGCAGTAACTGCCGAAGATGAAAATCCGGCGAAAACTACAGAATGTATGGCGCCAATTCTAGCACAAGCCAAAACAGCAACCGCTAATTCAGGAATCATTGGTAAATAAATACAAACTCTATCGCCTTTTTTGATACCTTGTTCTTGTAAAACATTAGCCATTTTTGCTACACGAACATACAATTCATTATACGAAATATGCTGTGCTTCCTCATCTGGATTATTGGGTTCAAAAATAATAGCCGTTTTATCACCGCGTTTAGCTAAATGTCTGTCGATACAGTTTTTAGTAATGTTTACTTTGGCATTTAAAAACCATTTAAATTGTGCTTCTTCCATATCAAATTCGAACACTTTGTCCCATTTTTGATACCAAGTGAAGTTTTCATCAGCAATACGATCCCAAAATTTTCTAGGTTCGCGTACCGATTTCTTATACATTTTAAAATAGTTTTCTAAATCGTGTATTTTATAATAACTCATTTTTTTAGTTGATTTTTAATTGATAATGTAAAGATAACTATTCTATTTTTACATTTCTGTAATTTCTTGCTAAATAGATATAGCTAGGTTTTCAAGAACAAGCTCAAGTTCAAAAATCAATTTTAAACTTGAAACATGAAACAAAAAAACTTAGTGAACTTTGTGCTTTCTTTGTGTTCTTAGTGGTTAAAAAATTAGAATATATGAAAATCAGAACATCCTATTTAAAACTTCCAATTTTAGCTTCTTCCAAAACTTCTCTGATTTCATCAATAATGGCTTCATCATCAATGGTTGAAGGAACTTGAAAGTTTTCTCCATCAGCAATACTTCGCATCATTTTTCTTAAGATTTTTCCAGAGCGTGTTTTTGGAAGGCGTTGCACTACCACTACATCACGTAAAGCAGCAACAGCACCAATTTTCTCACGAACCAATTGCACTACTTCATGTTGCAATTGAAATTTTTCAACGGTATCGCCAGATTTGGCAACAACCAATGCTAATGGAATTTGTCCTTTCAATTCGTCATTAATACCAATAACAGCACATTCCGCAACTGAATGATGTGAAGCTACAATCTCTTCCATTTCCGCTGTTGAAAGTCGGTGACCTGCTACATTGATGACATCATCTACTCGTCCCGTTATGAAAATATAGTCGTCTTCATCTTTAAATCCGCCATCTCCTGAAAAATAATAACCTGGAAATTTATTCAAATATCCCGCTTTAAAACGTTCGTTATCTTTCCATAAATCTAATAAAGTTCCCGGAGGCAATGGCAATTTGATTACCACGTAACCTTCTTCATTTGGACCTAATTCTTGTCCGTTTTCTCCAAAAATTCGAATGTCGTAACCTGTAACTGCTTTTCCTGCTGAGCCTGGTTTTATTGGTAAATATTCTACTCCCATCATATTTGCAATCATGGGCCAACCCGATTCTGTTTGCCACCAATGGTCGATAGCTGGAATTGGAACATGTTCGCGATACCACTCTAAAGTTGCTACATCGCAACGTTCGCCAGCTAAAAATTGAATACGTAAGCTACTTAAATCGTATTGTTTGATGAACTCACCGTTTGGATCTTCTTTTTTAATAGCACGAATGGCTGTTGGTGCAGTAAACATGACATTTATTTTATGCTCAGCAATAACACGCCAAAACGTACTTGCATCAGGAGTTCGAATTGGTTTTCCTTCGAATAAAACAGTAGTATTTCTATTGATTAAAGGTCCATAAACGATGTAACTATGCCCTACAACCCAACCCACATCGGAAGCTGCCCAAAAAACATCGCCTTCTTTTGCATCGTAAATATGTTGCATTGAAAATTTAAGTGCGGTTGTATAACCACCTGTATCTCTGACGATTCCTTTTGGTTTTCCTGTTGTTCCGGAAGTGTATAAAATGTATAAAGGATGTGTAGCATTTACAGGAATACAAGGCGTTTCTTCTGAACCGTAAACCAACGCCTCATAATCGACATCGTATTTTTTAAAGGGAACTCTGGCTCCTAATTTTCTATTGAAAACCACGACTTTTTCAGGTTTGTGATTCGCTAATTCGATAGCTTCATCTACCAAAGGTTTGTAAGCAATTAATCTATCGATTTCAATTCCTGATGAAGCCGTAATAATCGCCTTGGGTTCGCAATCATCAATTCGAATCGCTAATTCATGTGGCGCAAAACCTCCAAAAACAACGGAATGCGTTACTCCTATTCGAGCGCAAGCTAACATAGCAAATGCAGCTTGAGGAATCATTGGCATATAGATAACAGCAGTATCGCCTTTTTCTAAACCAAGTGATAATAAACCGCCCGCTAATTTGGCTACTTCGGTTTTAACTTCGTTAAATGTATACTTTTTAACAGTTTGTGTAACGGGTGAATCATAGATGATAGCTACTTGTTCGCCATAGCCATCTTGAATGTGTTTATCAACTGACAAGTAGCAAGCGTTAAGTTGGCCATCAGCAAACCATAAAGGATAACCGTTTGTATCGGTTGATAAAATGTTGGAAGGTTGGTTGTACCATTCTAATTGATTGGCTTGATCTTTCCAGAATTCTTCAGAAGAAGTTATACTTTTATTATAAATATCGCAATAATTCATTTGTATTATTTCATTTATGTGATTTATTTTCTTTAGTAAATGTAGAAAATAAAATAATGCTAAATGAAATATTATTGCTAAATAGATATAGGTAATTATTGATTTGGATTATTTATTTTTTAAATACTTTGAAATCGTATTGGTATAAATATCGTCAAAATCAATATGAGTTATATCAGAATATTGAATTTCAGTTAAATCTTCGTCAAATTTACCAGTAGCATCAAAATAATTTATAACAACTTTATTGCTTGTTACTTTTAATATTGGACCAATATCAAATGTATCTTTATCAGAAATTTCATTTATAATAATTACATTGAATCCTAATTTATGAATAGAATTAAATATGCTTTCCCAATTATTTAATTCAATATTTGGCTTTTTAATTGAATCTTTTATGCCTTCCAATTTACAAATCTTATCGAAGAAAACATCATTTTTATTTCTCCTAATTTTAGAAACTTGATGAATTGGAAAAACTAAAAAACCTCTAATAAAAAAATCATCAACTTCTTTAAAAAGAACAAAATCATTGGAGAAATCAACGATGTAACCTGTTTTAGAACTCAATTCTTCTTTATTGACAATTCTAGAAATTTTGCAATATTTTCTTTTAATTGTAAAATCATTAATTTTATCTAGGATTGAAACTTTACTCATAGTTGCTATTTTATAATTTATCCCAACAACTCCTCCACTTTTTCCACCACTTTCTTAATTGAAAATGGCTTTGTCATGTAGGCATCAGCGCCAAGTGCTAATCCTTTTTCGATATCACTTTCTTTGTTTTTTGCGGATAAAAACATGACTTTGGTGTGTTGCAAATTGTCGTCTTTCCTAATTTGTTCTAAAGTGGCAAAACCGTCAACCATTGGCATCATGATATCTAAAATGATGACATCAGGAAAATTGGTTTTTAAAATATCTAAAGCTTCTTGTCCGTCGCGGGCTATGAAAACTTCGTAATTGCTTTTCTTGAACGTATATTCAAGCGTCATTACAATGTTGGGTTCGTCGTCTACTATTAAAATCTTCTTCATGGTCTTTTAATTTTCAATATTTTTTATCGGTAAAGTGAATACAATGCAAGCGCCTTTTACACTTGGTTCTACCCAAATTTTACCTTTGTGATGTTCAATAATTTGTTTGCAAATGGCCAATCCTAATCCGCTACCAACCGGTTTTTTGAAATTCTGATTGGATGCTTGATAAAATTTGTCAAATATAACGTCAAAATCGTTAGGATTGATACCTTTTCCGTTGTCTTGAACTGAAGTTTCTATAAAATCATCTTTCTTTTTTACTTGAATCGTGATTAAACCATCGGTTTCGGGACAAAATTTAATGGCATTGGAAAGTAAATTGGTAACCACTTGAACAATTCTATCATTGTCAAAATAAGCCAAAACGGTGTCTTTACTTTCTACATAAACGCTGATGTTTCGGTTTTTAATCAACTGTTGCAGCGGTTCAATTGAATTTTCTATAGTTGCAATTAAATTGTTTTGACTTGGATAAAGTGTTTGTTTACCCGTTTCGAATTTCTCTAAATCCAAGATTTTATCAATCAAACGATTCAATCTGTCAGATTCTGAAATGATATTTTGCAAAAACTGTTTGCGTAACTCTTCTGGAATTTCGTCATCATCGTGTAAAATTTCACTCGCCGCACGAATAGCGGTAATAGGCGTTCGAAGTTCATGTGTTACCGTATCTAAAAATTCGTCTTTTTGAACGTCTTTTCGTACCAAAGTTTCATTTGCTTTTTGTAATTCGGAAGTGATTTTTTGGAGTTGGTTCGAAGTTTCTGTCAATTTTTTATTGATGGTGATGTTTTCTTTGGATTCTTCCAAAATTTTTAACACTTCGGGTAATGTGATTTTTTCTTCTTTTACCACACTCGAAATCAGAATTCTAGCCGAAGCCGTTCCAATATGACCGGTCAATAAGTTTTCTGCAAATTTCACTAATCGAGCATCGGCTAACTCTTGATCTTTGGCAACATTGTATTTTACATTAAAAATATTCATGGCGCGTTTGGTGCGTTCTTCGCCTAAAAATTTTACTAAAACTTTTTCAATATCGCTAGTGTACGCTGTTCCTTTCCAAACGAAAGCATTTTCGTGATTGTTGCTGTATTTGTCGATATCGACATACATTTCGGCGTAATTTCTTTCTCTGTAATTGCCTTTAAAACTAACAGAAACAGCAAAATAAGTCAAAGTGTTTCCTAGCATACTCCAGAAAAAGGCATGTTGGACAGGCGCTAAATAATCCAATCCAAACAAGGAAAAAGGTTTTAGTAATGCTATTTCGAATAAACCATTGGTAATAAAACTACTCGAAGTTGAAGTGATTCCAATTGCATACGGAATTAATAAGGAAAATAAACAAATAGAAAAACCAATGATAATTCCCCAAATGGCGCCTAAACGCGAACCTCTTCGCCAAAATAACGAACCAAAAAACGACGGCGCTAATTGGGCAATAATTACAAACGAAATCAATCCGATGGAAACCAAACTATAATCTAATGCAAAAAAACGATAGATTAAATAGGCAATAATAATCAGTGAAAAAATACCAATTTTTCTAATGTTTACAATGGTTTTATTATTAGAAACCTGATTTTCACTGATTAATTTCCCAAGAAAAGTATATGGAATTAACAAGTTGTTACTCAACATAGTAGACAATCCAATACTTGAAATTACAATCATGGAAATGGCTGCTGAAAATCCGCCCAAAAACACTAAAACAGTCATGGTGGTATTCTCAAAAAACTGAGGAATCAAAAGCGAATAGGTATCGGCGTTTACATTTTCGCCTTGGAATAAAACATTGCCGCCCCAAGCAATTGGAAAAACAAACAAATTGAACAACAACAAATACAAAGGAAACAACCAAATCGCTGTTTTCAAGTGTCGCTCGCGGTTATTTTCTACAATGGAAACATGAAATTGGCGCGGTAAAAGAAAAATGGCAAACATAGCAATCACACACAAAAAGAACCAATTGATAGCTTGTTCTAGTCCGCCAATGGTATTTTTTTCTTTGAAATTTTCTAAAGTAACGGCTTGATTGTAAATATCTTCGAAACCATCAAAAACGAAAAACGTCACGTAAATTCCAACTAGAATAAAGAAGAATAATTTCAAAATACTTTCTAGAGCAACGGCTGTGATTACGCCTTTTCTTTTTTCGGAAGCATCAACGTATCTTGTTCCGTAATAGGATGCAAAAAGTGCCAAAGCAATGGCAACATAAGTTGTGGTATCAAAAAGAATTAAAGAATTGGCTTGTGTTTTGGTCACAATATGAAAAGTTTCAGAAATGGCTTTCATTTGTAAGGCAATGTAAGGTAAAATGGCAGTCAAACAAACTACGGTGACAATTGCGCCTAAAAATCTACTATTTCCGTAACGAAGCGAAATAAAATCAGCAATACTAGAAACGTTATTGACTCTAGAAATTCGGATGATTTTTCGCATAATAATAATCCATGCCGGAATAATTATTATTGGACCAATGTAAATAGGCAAATAGTTTAATCCCGAATTGGCAGCAACACCAATACTTCCATAATACGTCCAAGCTGTACAATAAACCGCTAATGAAAAAGTGTAGACATACGAATTGTTTGCCCACTTGATATTTTCCTTTTTTTCTGCCCAATGTGCAATGAGAAAAAGAATTCCTAGGTAAACCAACAATATCAAGATTAACGCAAAACTACTCATAATAACGACTTACGATTAATAATGAAGTAAAAATTGAAATTGACCAAATGGAAAATATATAAATGTAAATGGCTGGCAACCCAAAGATTTCTTGAATCGAATCAAAAAGTAATAAAATGGGTAAGTTGAGCGCTAGCAACAGCACAAAAGTCAATACAATTAATTTTTGTTGATGTCTTTTCTTCATTTTCTTGGTTTCAATTTTTAAAAATACAATTTATCTGTAAATAAAAATAATCCCTGCATAAAAATACAGAGATTATTTTACAACCAATTAAACTAATTTATTAATGTCCAGTTGCTTCACCAGCTCCTGACGGAATTCTGATGTTTTCCACTATTTCTTGAACATCTTGTGGTGGTTCTGGCGTAAATCTATTTACTACTAAAGCCACAATAAAGTTTACAATCATAGCAATTGTACCAAAACCTTCTGGTGAAATTCCAAACCACCAATCAGGCTTTAAGCTATCAACAACTTCTTTACCTCCATCAAAAACTCCGAATTTGAATTTCAACATGTAGAATATCATTAATGCCATACCTACTACCATTCCGGCAACGGCGCCTTCTTTGTTCATTTTCTTATAAAAAATTCCAAGAATAATAGCTGGGAAGAACGAAGCAGCTGCTAAACCAAAGGCTAATGCTACAACCGCAGCTACAAATCCTGGAGGATTAATTCCAAAATATCCTGCAATTACAACAGCTACTGCTGCCGCACCTCTAGCTGCCCAAAGTTCACCTTTTTCAGAAATATCTGGTTTAATCATTTTCTTGATTAAATCGTGAGAAACAGAAGATGAAATTACTAATAATAATCCAGCTGCTGTAGAAAGAGCTGCTGCTAATGCCCCAGCTGCAAGTAAAGCTACAACCCAATTTGGTAATTTAGCAATTTCAGGATTGGCTAATACCATAATATCGTTGTCAATAGTTAACTCATTTTTTTCTTTATCAGCTACATATTGGATTTTTCCGTCTGCATTTTTGTCTTCAAATTTTAATAAACCTGTTTTTTCCCATTTAGAAAACCATTCTGGCATTTCTTTGTGTTCTTTTTCGCTAACCGTTTCAATTAAGTTGGTTTTAGCAAAAACAGCTACAGCTGGAGCAGTTGTATATAAAATAGCAATTAAAAGTAAAGCATAACCAGCTGATTTTCTTGCATCTTTAACTTTTTTCACGGTAAAGAAACGAACAATAACGTGAGGTAATCCAGCAGTTCCAACCATTAAAGCTAGTGTAATTGCAAAAACATCAATCATAGATTTTGAACCACTTGTGTATTCGTTGAAACCTAATTCCGCTTGAAGTCCGTTCAATTTATCTAAAAGATACGTTCCAGAACCATCAGCTAAAGTGCCACCCATTCCTAATTGTGGAATTGGATTTCCCGTCATTTGGATAGAAATAAAAATTGCAGGAACCATAAAAGCAAAAATCAAAACACAGTATTGTGCTACTTGCGTATAAGTAATTCCTTTCATTCCACCTAAAACAGCATAAAATAAAACGATTACCATTCCAATTACAACACCAGTATTGATGTCAACTTCTAAAAATCTAGAAAAAACAACACCCACACCACGCATTTGTCCAGCTACATAAGTAAAAGAAACAATTAAGGCACAGAATACGGCCACAGAACGAGCTGTTTTTGAATAATATCTATCTCCAATGAAATCGGGCACAGTAAATTTTCCAAATTTTCTCAAGTATGGCGCAAGTAATAAGGCTAAAAGCACATAACCGCCAGTCCAACCCATTAAATAAACACCACCATCAAATCCCATAAAGGAAATAATTCCAGCCATTGATATAAAAGATGCGGCTGACATCCAATCGGCAGCAGTTGCCATTCCGTTTGCTAATGGAGAAACACCACCACCAGCTACATAAAACTCTTTTGTTGAACCGGCTCTTGACCAAATAGCAATTCCAATGTAAATTGCGAAAGTAATACCAACAATTATATACGTCCAAGTTTGTACATCCATGATTTTTAATTTTTAATAGTGTTAGTAATTATTCGTCGAAACCGTATTTTTTATCCAATTTGTTCATCAAACGAACATAGACAAAAATTAAGATGACAAAAACGTAAATTGATCCTTGTTGCGCAAACCAAAATCCTAGTGGAAATCCACCAATTTTGAATGCGTTTAATTGTTCAGCGAATAAGATTCCAGCTCCATAAGAACTTAAAAACCATATGCTCAATAAGATTAAAAGGTAACGTAAGTTTTCCTTCCAATAAGCGGTTGCTTTTTCTTGACTACTCATTATTAATTTGTTTAAAGGTTAGTGATATTAAAAGGAATAAACCATTACAATATTGGCTCTAAAATTCCCAACTTTATTTTCATTTCCAGAAATAGATAAATCGTTTTGTGCGTCGCCATGAGTTGCAGCGGTATATTCTAACTCTGGAGTTAGTTTAAATTTATTTTGTTTGAAATCTACTCTTGCTGATGCTCGCCACATGTCTTTTACACCTCTAGTCATGCTAAGTCCGCGAGCATAAACATTTGTAATCCCTGAATTTGCATCAGTTCCTTCTTGATTGGTATATCCAAAAAAGAAACCTGGTGCTGTTTTAGCATTATTACTTGCAATATCAAACCAAACAGAATTTGTTTTAGTACCAACATAACTTACTGGATCAACACCATTATCAACAGTTGCATAACCTCCAAGCATTACAAAATTTGTTAAATTTTCACCTGAAATTGCATAAGCTTTGATATGAAATTTATCATGATTGTATTTAAAATACGCTAAAACAGAAGTGGTTTGAAGCGTTTCTTCCGATTTTAAACCATTGGATTCTAAAAGAGGTTTAATTTGACGGAATTCATATCCAGCTCCAGCAATGATGCTTTTATTTCTGAATTCTACTTTTCCATGTAAATTTGGAATAACACTTCTGTAATTGGCAGAATTTTGAATATTATCGGCAGGAACCGCACCAAATTCTCTATCTTTATAAGTAATAAATGTAAAAGTAAAGTTGGTATTTAATTTTTGGTCTAAACGAAATTGAGAAGCCCAACCAAAAGGATTAAAAGGAATTCCTGTACTAAAGTTAGCCACACCAGGAAAAACTTCTGGAATAAATTGTGGATACCAAGTTTGTCCCATAGTAATAGCTGTTTTTTCCCAAGCCAATTTGGCATAAGCATGACGCATTCTAAACAAAGCTACCGATTGTTCAGTATTTCCAAAGAAATCCCCTTCAATAACACCAAAAATTTTAGCGCCCCAAACATCAGGACCAGAAAATTTAACTCCTACTCTTGTAACTAATGAAAGAAAGTTGTTGGCTCCAGCATTATTAATATCATTTCCATTAGCATCTAATTTTTCATCAAGTGGCCATAGGTTTAAGTTATACTCTCTAACTTGAGCGGATTGTCTGGAATCCCAAATATAATCGACTCTAGAAAATCCATATAATGAAATTTTATAGGGATCTTCAGTTTTTGTCTCTTCCTGTGCAAAAGTTAGATTTGCGGCAATTAGGAAAAGAATTAATGTTATTTTTTTCATAATTAGAATTTAGTTAGTGTTTGGTTAGAACACTGCCAAATTCTAAAATTCTAGCTACGAAAAAAATTATGATATATATATTTGTTAAATACTATAGTTAATCTTTAAAACGTTCCCATTTTATCAACATAAACTTATCCCCAAGCTCTGTAATAATCATACCAGCTCCCGATAATTGATCTTTATTCTGAAGGAATTCAACCAATTCAGCATGCTTGAAAATCTTATAAGTAGGATGATAATTAGGATGTGGTGGTTTTTTAATTTTAAATTCTTTTACCCAATTACTTATAGAAACGTGAGAAACACCAATAATTCGCTCTATTTCACGATAACTTAGACCTTCTAAATACAATTGTAAGGCTTTGGTAACATAATAGTCATCAATCTTTTTTCCTAATTTATTGACCGTGAAGTAATAATTACATGATTTGCACAAATAGCGCTGTCTGTCTTTGATAATTCCGCTTTTAACAATTGTATCACTTTGACACTTCGGACAAGCTAAAATTTCCATATATATAATTTTTGCATAAATATACTAATTTTGCAATATATACAAAAAACAATATCATAATAATTTCTATTGATTTTTTTACTATCCATAATTTTAGATTGAAAATATTGCAAAAACTTTATTTTTATGGAAATTTCATTAAATTAGCAAACCCAATACATCCTAGTTTATATTCAGAAATGCAATTTAATATACACAATACAGATTCGTCAACTTTATACAAATTATTAACTGGAACAGTAATTCCCAGACCAATTGGCTGGATTTCAACAATTGACAACAACGGAATCAACAACCTAGCTCCTTTTTCCTTTTTTAATGTAGTGAGCGAAGATCCGCCACATGTGATGTTTTCAACGGTTCGAACAGGAAATAAAAATAAGGACACTTTAAATAATATACTCGAAAATAAACAATTCGTTGTCAATTTAGTGACAGAAGAAGTTGTAGAAAAAATGAATGCCACTTCTCAAAGCGTTGCCGCTGATATTGATGAATTCAAATTAGCTGGTGTTACTCCTATTGATGCTATTTACATCAGACCAAAACGAGTTAAAGAAAGTTTAGTTCATTTTGAATGCGAAATGGTACATCATTATTTTATCGAAAATCATCAAAATGGTGGTGCTTGCATTATCATTGGTAAAATAATTACCATACACATTGATGATTCTATTCTAATGGAAAATCATAGAATTAACTTAGATAAATACAAACCTGTAGCACGTTTAGCAGGTTCAAATTACAGTAAATTAGGAGAAATTTTCTCCATAAAAAGAGGCTAAAATGAATTCTGATAGATTAGAAATAAATTGTGCTATGCAAATTCAGAAACCAATTCATGAAGTTTTTGATGCTATAGTAAATCCCAAAAAAATGTCCAATTATTTCATTGCAACCAGCACAGGAATAATGGAAGAAGGAAAAAACCTCATTTGGAAATTCCCCGAATTTGATATTGAATGTCCAGTTAAAGTGGGAAAAGTAGAAAATAACAAGTACGTTTCTTTTTATTGGGATAATGATGGATTTGAATTGTTGGTAGAAATCACTCTTTCAGAGAAAGAAAATAATTCAACCTTAGTTTCTATTTCCGAAAAAAGCATGGAAAATAGCGAAGCAGGTTTAAAATGGCTTGCCGGAAATTCTTTTGGATGGTCTAATTTCTTAGCTTGCTTAAAAGCTTATTTAGAATACGGAATCAATTTGCGTAAAGGCGCTTTTGATTTCATGAGACAATAAAATTAATAAATAAAATCTGCGGAAATTCGCGTTTTTCCAAAGCAAATCTGTTTTATCCGCGTGCTAATACATATGAAAATAACAGTTATAGGTGGTGGTCCAGGAGGACTTTACTTTTCGATATTAACCAAAAAAGCAATGCCTCATTGCCAAATCGATATTTACGAACGTAATAAACCCGACGATAGTTTTGGTTTTGGCGTCGTTTTTTCAGACGAAACCTTAGGTGAATTCCTAAAACGCGACATGCAATCGTATGAATTAATTCGTAGCAAATTTGCCTATTGGGATGATATTATAGTAGCTCGTGATGGTGAAGAAGTTAGTATTGCAGGAAATGGCTTTTGTGGTTGTTCTAGAAAAACACTTTTACAATTATTACAACAACGTTGTATCGAAGAAGGCGTAAATCTTCACTTCGAACAAAATGTTGATGATTTATCGCAATTCTCAGATTCCGATATTATTTTAGCAGCTGATGGAATTGCAAGTGCTATTCGTACCCAATACCAAAAAGAATTTGGAACCAAAATCGAATTAAAGAAAAACCGATTCGTCTGGTTAGGTTCCACAAAACCCCTTGATGCTTTCACTTATTTTTTCAGAAGTACACCTCACGGAACTATAGTTGCTCACTCCTATCAATATGAAGAAGGCATGAGCACCTGGATTTTTGAATGTAGCGATGAAACTTGGCAAAAACATGGTTTTGAAGTGACCAACGAAGAAGATACCATGACCAAAATCGCAGAAATCTTCAAAGAAGAATTAGATGGTCATCCGCTAATCTCAAACAAATCACATTGGCGTCAATTTCCGCATGTAACGAATGAAAATTGGTATCATAACAATATTGTTTTATTAGGCGATGCGAAAGCTACAGCCCACTACTCTATTGGTTCAGGAACAAAATTAGCAATGGATTGCGCTATCGGATTATCAGATGCCGTAATTGCGAATCCAAATAACGTGCAAGCTGCTTTTGAACAATACGATAAATCCAGAAGAAATACGGTAGAAATGATTCAATATGCCGCAATCGTTTCTTTAGATTGGTTCGAAAATATGGATCGTCACATGCAACATCCGTTCCAACAATTTGCATTTGGATGTATGACACGTTCTAAAAAAGTAACGTATGAGAATTTACGTTTGAGAGATAGTTCGTTTACTGATAAAGTTTTAGAAGAATTTTTGGAAACTTCCAACTCCCAACTCCCAACTTCCAACTCTGCAGCTTTCACTCCATTTAAAATTAGAGATTTAGAACTCCCAAACCGCATCGTTATGGCGCCAATGGGACAATATTCCGCTGTAGATGGCTTAGTTTCCGACTGGCATTTAGTCCATTACGGAAGTAGAGCTACTGGTGGTGTTGGGTTAATTATTACCGAAATGACCGCCATTTCTGAAACTGGAAGAATTACAGAAGGTTGTGCGGGAATTTACAATGCAGAACAAGTAAACCAATGGAAAAAAATTACCGATTTTATTCATAATAATACTTCAAGTAAAATAGGAATTCAATTAGGGCATTCAGGAAGAAAAGGCGCTACCAAAAAACCTTGGGAAGGCAACGGACCAATGAAAACACCTTGGAATTTAATTTCTGCCTCTCCTATTCCGTTCAACGAAAATTTTGCTACTCCAAAAGAAATGACTTTGGAAGATATGGCGGAAATCAAAGCACAATTCGTTCAAGCGACAAAAAACGCAGACGAAGCTGGATTTGATATGATTGAATTGCAAGCGCATCACGGCTTTTTATTGGCTTCTTTCTTATCGCCATTAACCAATATTCGTAAGGATGAATTTGGTGGTAACATCGAAAACCGTTTAAAATATCCATTAGAAGTATTCAAAGCAATTCGTGAAGTATTTCCAATTGAAAAACCAACCTCAGTACGAATTTCAGCAACCGATTGGGCAGAAAACGGAATTTCAGAACAAGAAGTGATTACTATTGCAACTGCTTTCAAAAACGCTGGAGCAGATATTATCAATGTTTCAACAGGAAATACAGTCTCAGGTCAAAAACCACTAACGGGTAGAATGTGGCAAACGCCTTTCTCAGATGTTGTCCGAAATACGGTTCATATTCCAACTATAACTGCTGGCTATATTCAAGATATCGACCAAATCAATACGATTCTTTTAAACGGAAGAGCTGATTTAGTTGCATTAGGTAGACCATTATTGTTGGATGCTAATTTCGTGAGAAACACACAAGCTTACGAACAATTTCAAGCGAATGACATTCCAAATCCATACAAAATGGGTATTTCACATTTATATCCGCTAAAAGCTTCGGAAAGAAAACAAGTGGAAAGTATGAAAAAGGCATTAAAACCTAAAAGTAATAAGAAGTAATTAGGAATTATGAAACATTACGAAGATAATTTTGCTCACAATAGCTTACCAGATCTAGAATTACAACCAGAATATACCTTTTTGGATTTACCGCAGTTCCAACAGCCAGAAATGCTGAATTGTGTAGATAGATTATTAGACAATCACATTCGAGAAGGTCGTGGAAATAATAGTTGCATTCGAACATTTGAAGAAACTTGGACGTATCAAGATTTATTTGAAAAAGCGAATCAAATTGCGCATGTTTTGGTGGATGATTTAGGATTGAAATCAGGCAATCGTGTTTTGATTCGTTCGGCTAACAATCCCATGATGGTCGCTTGTTGGTTTGCTATTTTAAAAGCGGGCGGAATTGTAGTAGCGACCATGCCATTGCTTCGTTCTAAAGAATTAACAACTATTATCGATTGTGCTGAAATTTCGCATGTGTTGTGTGATAAGGATTTGGAAGAAGAAATGCACCTAGTAAAATCAGATTTTCTTAAACAAACCTGTTTTTATGGCAATTCACAATTGGAAGAATTAATGGCTTCTAAAACCAAAACATTCGACAATTATCATTCAAAATCGGATTCGGTTGCTTTAATTGGATTTACTTCTGGAACAACGGGTTTACCTAAAATGACTGCGCATTACCACAGAGATATTTTAAATATTTGTGAAGCGTTTCCACAATATTCACTCCAACCAACTCCAAATGATATTTTTACAGGAAGTCCGCCATTAGGATTTACTTTTGGTTTAGGTGGATTGGTTTTGTTTCCAATGTATTTTGGTGCTTCAACATTTTTAATAGAAAAACCTAGCCCGGATTTGTTACTACAAGCAATTCAAGATTTTAAAATTACGATTTGTTTTACCGCACCAACCGCTTGGCGAATTATCACTACTAAAGTTCAAGATTACAATATTTCAAGTTTGAGAAAATGCGTTTCTGCTGGCGAAACTTTACCATTGAAAGTCTGGCAAGATTGGTACGATGTCACAGGTTTAAAAATCATTGACGGAATTGGTGCTACGGAAATGTTGCATATCTTTATTTCTTCCAATGAAGAAAACATAAAACCAGGCGCTACAGGTAAAGCCATCACCGGTTACGAAGCTAAAATCATAGATAAACAAGGCAACGAATTACCAAGAAATGAAGCTGGAAGATTAGCCGTTCGAGGAATTACAGGTTGCAAATACCTGAACAGAGAAGAAAAACAAAGAGAATACGTAGAAAACGGTTGGAACATAACAGGCGATATTTTTCGTCAAGATGAAGAAGGTTATTTTTATTTTGTGGCGCGTGGCGATGATATGATTATTTCTTCTGGCTATAATATTGCAGCAATTGAAGTAGAATCCGTACTTTTAACCCACGAAGCTATTTTGGAATGTGCCGTAGTAGGTTTACCAGATTCTGAACGAGGAATGTTAGTCTGTGCGCATATTGTGTTACATGATACAACTAAAGCATCAGATGAAATGAAACTAAGTATTCAGCACTGGTTCAAAGAAGTAGCAGCTCCATATAAATATCCAAGAGTGATTAATTTCGTAGAATGTTTACCGAAAACGGAGACTGGAAAAATACAGCGGTTTAAGTTGAAATAAGTATCAAGATTTTAGTATTAAGTATCAAGACATATATAATGAGTCAATTCACAAAACAAGAAAAAGTACGCTTCCAACATGTTGATTATGCTGGAATTGTCTTCTATCCCCGATTTTTAGAAATGCTAAATTGTTTAGTAGAAGATTGGTTTGAAGAAGCCTTAGATCGACCTTTTTCAAAAATGCACGAAACCAATGGGATTCCAACGGTAGATTTAAAAATTCAATTTAAAAATGCTGCAAGATTAGGCGAAATCTTAACTAAAAAACTTTGGGTAAAAGAATTAAAAAACTCATCCATACTTTGCGGTTTTCAGTTTGTAAATGAATCAGAAAACACCGCTTTAGAAGGAGAAGTGACATTGGTAAACGTAGCTTTCAGTCCAGAAAGAAACGGTATTAAAGCCGAACCTTTTAGTGATGAAATGAAAGAGAAAATCAAAATATATTTAAATTCATAAAAAAACTTAGTGAAACTCTGTGTTAACTTAGTGAAACTTTGTGTAACAACATATAAAAATGGAATTCAAAAAATTCAAAGCCGCTACCGTTCAAACGTCACCTGTATTTCTTAATGTAGAAAAAACAGTAGACAAAGCCATTTCTTTTATTAAAGAAGCCAGCAATAACGGAGCAAAATTAATCGCTTTTCCGGAGGTTTTTATCGCTGGATATCCGTATTGGAATTGGATTATGACTCCGGTTCAAGGTAGTAAATGGTATGAAGAATTATATAAAAATTCGGTTGACGTAACAGGTCCAGAAATCAAGAAACTTTGCTTAGCTGCTAAAGACAATGATATTCATATTGTGATGGGAATAAATGAACGAGGCAAAAGCTATGGCGAAATTTACAATACCAATTTAATCATCGACAATAAAGGCGTTATCGTTGGAAAACACAGAAAATTAGTCCCAACATGGGCCGAAAAACTAACGTGGTCTTCAGGAGATGGTTCTTCATTAAAAGTCTACAATACAGAAATTGGTCCAATCGGAACATTAGCTTGTGGCGAAAACACGAATACATTAGCACGTTTCACCCTACTTTCTCAAGGCGAATTGATTCATATTGCCAATTACATTTCACTTCCAGTAGCACCACCAGATTACGATATGGCGGAAGCGATTAAAATTCGTGCGGCTGCGCATTCGTTTGAAGGAAAATTGTTTACGATTGTTTCGTGTTCAACAGTTTCGCAAGAAATAAAAGATGCTTTACGTGCTGATGTTCCAAATGTTGATGAATTATTGGATAGAAAAAGTTCGGCTTTCTCTGGATTTATTGGTCCAAATGGCGCTGTTATTGGGCAACCACTAATCGATGAAGAAGGAATGGTTTATGCCGAAATTGATTTAGCAAAATGCATCCAACCCAAACAAATGCACGATATTTTAGGTCATTACAATAGATTTGATATTTTCGATTTGCGTGTAAACACCGCTCCTACTCGAAAAATTACGTTTATTGATAATCACGAGGAGTTTAATAAAAAATAGTATTAAGATAAATGAATTAAGTATTAAGACTATGGAAACAAATAACTATTCAGACGACCAATACGGAAGAGCTCGAGTTCAAGATTCTGAAGAACTAAAAGCCTATTATAAAAAACTAGAATCATTAGGAGCTGGTGCTTTATGGACAGTCGCCAATGATATCGAGCCTTGGGAACCACGATCTACTTCTGTTCCAATGCTCTGGAAATACGATGATTTACGCGAATTAGTGCTTAAATCATCAGAATTGGTAACGCCTGAGGAAGCCGGAAGACGCGTGGTTTATCTTATCAACGAAAAACGTAAAGAAGTGGCTGCCGCTGTGGGTTGGTTGTATACAGGAATTCAGGTAACTCGACCAGGCGAATTCACTTCGGCACATCGTCATCGTGCTTCTGCCCTACGTTTTATTATGGAAGGCGAAAAAGGATATACCATTGTAGATGGAAATAAAATCATGTTGGAAGTCAATGATTTTGTGATTACACCAAATTCTACTTGGCACGAGCATGGTGTTGAAGAAGGCGGAAAAACGTGTATTTGGCAAGACGGTTTGGATATTCCGTTAGTGAATGCTTTAGAAGCCAATGATTACGCAGTTTATGATGGAAAACAAGAATTGGTAAAACCATTAAACTTCTCGCCTATTACGTATGGCTGTGCTGGCTTAATTCCTGCTGATAAAACTTGGGATAAACCGTATTCACCATTATTCAAATATTCTTGGAAAAATGTGTATCCGGCATTATTAGAAGCGCAAAAAGTAAATGAAGTCAATCCATTTGATGGCACTTTTATGCAATATTCGAATCCGTTAACTGGCGGACACGTTATGCAAACTATGGGAGCAGCGATGCAATTATTACCAGCTGGATTCAAAGGAAAAGCACACAAACACACGGGTTCTTTCGTTTACCAATGTGCAAAAGGAAAAGGTTACACTATTATCAACGGAAAACGTTTTGATTGGAAAGAACGAGATATTTTCTGTGTACCGAGTTGGGCTTGGCACGAACATCACAACCTATCCGAAACTGAAGATGCTTGCTTATTCAATTTTAATGATTTACCTGTAATTGAAGGTTTAGGTTTATTTCAAGGAAGAGAATTTACAGAAAATAACGGACATCAACAAGTTCAATAACAATATCAAGTTCAATAACAATATCAAGTTCAAAAATCAATAATAACAAAAAACTTGGCGCCTTTGCGTCTTAGCGGCAGAATATGAAATTACTTACTTACAAAACACAAGACACCGAGCCTCGTTTAGGATTCATTCATAAAAACCAAGTAATCGATATGCAGGATTTTGGAGAGATATCCAATTTCCCATTACCTAATGATATGTTGGAATTAATTGATATGGGATTTGAAATCATTGCTGAAATTACAGAAATGATTGATGAAACTCCAGAAAATTTCTTCGAAGAAATCGCTTATGAAATTAGCGAAGTAACGATTTTGGCTCCTATCGAAAAACCAAGAAAAAACATCATTGGAATTGGTTTGAATTACACAGAACATGTTGCAGAAAGCGCTCGTACTTTAGACACCACAGGAAAATTGCCAACCAAACCGATTATATTTTCAAAACCACCAACATCTGTTACAGCAACGAATACAGAAATCATTAAAAACACAAAGTTGACTTCTCAATTGGATTGGGAATGTGAATTAGCTGTAATCATTTCAAAGAAAGGAAAATATGTGCCTAAATCTGAAGCATTAGATTACGTGTTTGGATACACTGTAATTAACGATATTTCTGCTCGTGATTGTCGTCGTGAAGGACAATGGATTGTTTCAAAAGGACAAGATACTTTTGCTCCAATGGGACCAGTTATCGTTACAAAAGACGAAATCGAAAACCCACACAACTTGAATTTGTCATTAAAAGTAAACGGCGTTGAAAAGCAAAATTCAAACACGCAATTCATGTTATTCAATATAAACGATTTAATTGAAGATTTAAGTACCGTTTTCACTTTAGAAGCAGGAGACATCATCGCAACAGGAACTCCAGCAGGTGTAGGCGCCGGAAGAGAACCGCAAGAATGGTTGCATGATGGCGATGTTGTTGAGGCAACTGTGGAAGGAATTGGTACAATCGTGAATACTGTTAGGGAAATATAATTACAAGAAACACTACAAATGAAATACAGAATAGGCCAAATAGTTCCATCATCCAACGTAACGATGGAAACCGAAATACCAGCAATCTTCCGCTCGCGTGAAACCATTTTACCAGAACGTTTTACGTTTCACAGCAGTAGAATGCGCATGAAAAAAGTGACCAAAGAAGAATTGGAAGCTATGGATGCGATGAGTTTAAAATGTGCACAAGAACTTTCAGATGCTCATGTTGACGTTATGGGTTATGCATGTTTAGTAGCCATTATGAGTATGGGACGCGGGTATCATTGCGTTTCGGAAGTTAATTTACACCAAGAAACGGTGGCGAATGACTTCCCTACTCCTATTGTAACTTCAGCTGGTGCTTTGATTAATGGATTGAAAGTTTTGGGTGCGAAACAAATTTCGATTATTACACCTTATATGCGTCCATTAACGGATATGGTGGTAGATTATATTGAACATCAAGGCGTAAAAGTAAAAGAAAGTATTGCTTTGGAAATTCCAGATAATTTGGAAGTGGCTGCTCAAAACCCAATGAATTTATTAGAAATCTACAAACAATTGGATTTAACTGATGTTGATGTTTTAGTAGTTTCGGCTTGTGTGCAAATGCCTTCTTTAGAAGCTATCGATTTAATTCAGGCGGAATGTGGAATTCCAGTAACATCAGCAGCAGTTTGTACGACGTATGAAATGATGAAGAAATTGGGAATCGAAGCGAAATCAGCTATTGGTGGGGAATTATTGAGTGGGAAGTATTAAATGATGGCGTTTTTTTAATTACTCAAACACCATTTCTATTTTATCTTACAAATTTACAACTTTAAACAACTACTGAATGAATAGAGCTTTAAAAGGGTTTTTAATTTTATTCGGATTATTATTAACTATTTTAAGTGGGTTATACCTTTTCTTGCATGTTGCTTTTGACGGGATTTTTTCAGAACCATCATATAGTAAAAAAGACCTTATTGAAAATTATGAAAAAAGGAAAGATGATATTGTAGATGCTGAAAAATACTTCAAATCAATACTTCCAGAAGGTGCACATGTTACAATAGAATTCAACAACAACAAAGAAATAGCGGTTTTCCATATTAAGACAGATAGTATTTATCAAAGTAATTGGAATTTAAAAATTGAATCACCCAAAGTAGATTCTATATTGACCCAATTAAATTGGACAAATAAAGAATTAAAAACATTAAAAGAAAAACTTGACAAAGCAAACTGCATCTCAATTGGTAGTTATGAACCTGTGGTTATAGGTTGGCAAAGAAGCGGAATGGGAATGTTCAGTTATTTAGTATTCGAGGAAAATTTAAATGAAGGAAAAATTGAAGAGTATAATGATGGATGCACAAATATTTTTTATAAAGACAATATAGTATTGGAATACATTGGTGGAGCTATAGGTCAACAATGTTTCTCAGAGTTCTACGAAAAGAAAAACATAAAATGAAAAGAAATTACACAAAATTCTTTTTAGAAAGAGCAGGTTTTGTTTAAATTAAGGTCATATAGTCATTAAAAAAAAGTTAATCCAAACGTTTTTTACACTTTTCACACAACTCCAATTTAGCATTATCAATCGTTTTTACACTTTCTACAGCATCGGTCATAACACAAGATTTGTCTGGACAATGAGGTAAGCCTAAGTTGTGTCCAAATTCATGAACGGTGACTTTTTTTAATCGAGAAAAATGTATTTTTGGATTAGGATGTTGGATTCGAAAAGTAGAAACAATACAACTATTTCCTGGACAATACGCCAATCCCATGATGCCCCAATCTTCATATTTATAAGTTGGTTTTTTGGTTTGCCCTGAAGCATCTTTTTTGGTAACCGAAATATCTTTTGAAGTTAGACCCAAAATATAATCCAAGGAATCTGGTTTGTTTTCTCTCTGAATAGCAATCAGCTTATCTGCACGATATCTTGGCGATTTTAAAGTGACAAACGCTTCTTTATAAGGCAATTTCATTGGAAGAATAACAGTTTTAATCTGATAAAAATCTGCAATAGTTTTGGCAATGGTATCTGTTTTATCTTTTAGAAAATCACCATAAGGTTGAATACCAACGGTTAACTTTTGGGTTTTATTATTTTGGCAAGAAAATAAAAAGAAGCTAATTGTAAGTAAAAGAATTCGCATAAAATAACATATTGCTTTAAAACGAAAAACCCTGAAATTTAGTATTTCAGGGTTTCATTTTATATATCTAAAAAATCCTAGTAAACCAAAAGCTCCTTTAATTCTTTTTCAAATCTTGCTTTTGGTAAATATTGATCTTCTAATGATTTCATAAACGGAATTGGTGATTCTAAACTTCCAACTCTTCTAACTGGTGCATCTAAGTATTCGAAGCAGTTTTCCATAATCATTGCTGAAATATCACTAGCAACTCCACCAAATAAAGTATCTTCTTGTAAAATAATTACTTTATTCGTTTTCTTAACCGAAGCGTAAATCGCATCCCAATCCATTGGTTGTAAGGTTCTTAAATCCAATAAATCCGCTTTAATTTCTGGATTTTTAGCTAAAGTTTCTAAAGCCCAATGAACGCCTGCTCCAAAAGAAATAATCGTAACATCATTTCCTTCTTTAATCAATGAAGCTTTTCCGAAAGGTAATGTGTAGTAGTCTTTAGGCACATCTTGATAAACACTTCTATACAATTGCTTGTGTTCGAAGAATAATACTGGATTTGTATCGTTAATTGCAGTATTTAATAGCCCTTTTGCATCATAAGGAAATGCTGGATACACTACTTTTAATCCTGGCGTTTTCGTAAACCAAGCTTCGTTAGTTTGCGAATGGAAAGGTCCCGCTTGAGTACCACCACCGCAAGGCATACGCACCACTACATCCGATTTTTCTAACCATCTGTAATGTTGCTTCGCTAATAAGTTTACTATTGGGTTAAAACCTGTAGAAACGAAATCCGCAAATTGCATTTCCATTACCGCTTTAAATCCGTTTATTGACAATCCGTTAGCGGCTGAAACTACAGCACTTTCACAGATTGGTGTATTTCGTACTCTTTCTTTTCCAAATTGGGCTACGAATCCATCCGTAATTTTGAAAGCACCACCGTATTCAGCAATATCTTGTCCCATGATTACCAAATTCTCATGGCGCTCCATCGACTGACGTAAACCATTCGAAATCGCATCAATCACACGGATGTTTTCTATTTCTGAAGAAGGATTGAATTCCTCAAATTCATAAGGTGCATAAACATCCCCCAATTCTTCTTCTAATGAAGCTACAATTTCCGGCTCTTCTTGAACTTTTGCCCAATCCGTATCGATTTCTTTCTTAATTTCGGCTCTGATAGCTTCATCTTCTTCCTCTGATAAAACCGCAGTAGCTTTTAAATAATTTCTATAATTTTCTACTGGATCTTTCACAGCCCAAATGTCCATTAATTCTTGCGGAACGTATTTCGTACCACTCGCCTCTTCATGTCCACGCATTCTAAACGTTTTGAACTCTAATAATACTGGACGTGGATTTTCGACCATAGAAGCTTTTAACTCTGAAATCAAATGCACTACTTCTAACAAGTTATTTCCATCTACAACGTGACTTTCCATTCCGTAACCAATGCCTTTATCTGCAAGGTTTTCACAACGGTATTGCTCGTTGGTTGGAGTTGATAATCCGTAACCATTATTTTCAATCACGAATAAAACCGGTAATTCCCAAACAGCAGCAATATTCAACGCTTCGTGAAAATCACCCTCCGAAGTTGCGCCTTCACCTGTAAATACTGCAGTTACTTTTCCGTTTTTTCTTAGTTTATTGGCTAAAGCGATTCCGTCTGCAATCCCCAATTGAGGACCTAAATGCGAAATCATTCCAATAATCTTATATTCTTGTGTTCCAAAGTGGAAACTTCTATCACGACCTTTTGTAAATCCGTTTTTCTTACCTTGCCATTGCGAAAATAAACGGTGCAACGGAATATCACGAGTGGTAAAAACACCCAAATTACGGTGCATTGGTAAAATATATTCATCTTTATCCAAGACTGAAGTAATTCCAACAGAAATAGCTTCTTGTCCAATTCCAGAAAACCATTTAGAAACTTTTCCTTGACGGATTAGAATCAACATTTTCTCTTCAATCAAACGTGGTTTTAAGATTTTCTTGTATAAATCAAGTAGTTGCGAATTCGATAATTCTTTTCTTTCAAAGTTCATGATAGTGGAACAATTAAATTTTGCCCAAAAGTACTAAAAATAACATTTTGAAAGTGAATTGTTATAAAAAAAGATGAGACAAATTTCAAGTGCAAGAACAAGTACAATTTCAAGTCTAAACGCAAAGACGCAAAGTTTTTTCGCAAAGAATACAAAGTATTATTTTAGTAATTTCAAAAATTGTCTTCCAAAAAAAATCCGTTTAAATCAGCGTGCAAACTTCACCCATCATCCATAACCCATCAATGTTAACAACTTTCCACTTTCACAATAAAAATATTTAATTATCTTTGTATTTACTTGGGTTCAAACCCAATTTGATTTATTAACAATAAAGCTTAAGTATGCAACAAATTCCTAGTGTTGACTTACGTGATTTCCTGTCGGATGATCCGGCACGTAAACAAAAATTTGTAAATGAAATCGGAAAAGCCTACGAAGAAATCGGATTCGTAGCATTAAAAGGTCATTTTTTAGATGACAAATTAGTTGAAGGCTTGTATTCAGAAGTTCGTAACTTCTTTTCACTTCCTTTAGAAACCAAAGCTAAATACGAAATTCCAGGTATTGGCGGACAACGTGGTTATGTTTCTTTTGGTAAAGAACATGCTAAAGGTCGTTCTGCTGGAGATTTGAAAGAGTTTTGGCATTTTGGACAATACGTTAGCGAAGGTTCAAAGTACGCTGGTGAATATCCAGATAACGTGGAAGTAACTGAATTACCAAAGTTTAACTCTGTTGGTAAAGAAGCTTACCAAATGTTAGAAAAAACTGGTGTTTATGTATTAAGAGCATTATCACTTTACATTGGTTTAGACGAATTCTACTTTGATAAATACATCAAAGATGGAAACAGTATTTTACGTCCAATTCACTATCCACCTATCACTGACGAGCCTCAAGATGGTGCTGTAAGAGCTGCTGCTCATGGTGATATCAACTTGATTACCTTATTAATGGGCGCTCAAGGAAAAGGATTACAAGTACAAAATCACAATGGCGAATGGGTAGATGCTATGGCACAACCAGACGAATTGATGATTAACGTTGGGGATATGTTATCAAGACACACCAATAACAAGTTGAAATCAACGATTCACCAAGTGGTTAATCCACCAAGAGAATTGTGGGGTTCTTCTCGTTTTTCCATTCCTTTTTTCATGCACCCAGTAAGCGATATGAGTTTAAATTGCTTACCAGAATGCATTGATGAAAACAATCCAAAATTATATGAAGACATCACTGCTGGTGAATTCTTACATGAACGTTTGGTGGAATTAGGTTTGATTAAGAAATAAGGAAAATAAAATTCCAATAAATAAAATTCCAAATTCCAAGTAACATTGGGGTTTGGTTTTTTGTTTAAAGATTGAAAATACATACACGCCATATTAGCACGCGGATGAAACGGATTTACTTCGTAAAACGCAGATTAAAACAGATTTTAAACCATAAAAAAAGAATATATGCACTTATTACATCAAGATTTAACATCGTTAATTTTAAAAACTTTTTACGAAGTTTACAATGAATTAGGTTTTGGTTTTCTTGAAAAAGTTTATCAAAATGCTTTATTGATTGAGTTAAGAAAAAATGGACTTGAAGCAACTCCTAATAAGAAAATTAAAGTTTATTATAAAGGAGAAAATGTTGGTGATTATTATGCTGATATCATTGTAAACAATACAATCATATTAGAATTAAAAGCAGCTGATTATATTGTTGAAGAGTTTGAGAATCAATTACTCAATTACCTAAAAGGAACTGATTGCGAAATTGGTTTATTATTAAATTTTGGCAAGAAACCTGAATTCAAAAGAAAAATTTACGAAAACAAGAGAAAAAATAGAAAAAATCAGTTTTAATTCGCGCTTCGCTTTAGCGAATCCGTTTTATCCGCGTGCTAAACTATGGACTTACAAGAACAACTAAAAAAACTATTCCCTAACCACGAAGTTTCAAACGAACCAGAAACTGTCGAGGAAACGCAACATGAATTATTCGTTCAGGCAGCACCTATGATTTGCAAATATGAGAAACGTAAAGGAAAACCTACTACTATAATTTCAGGATATGAAGGCGAAGATGAAGATTTTAAAATCTTAGCAAAAGAAATCAAAAGCAAACTAGCTGTTGGTGGTACGTTTAAAGATGGCGAAATCATCATTCAAGGTGATTATCGTGATAGAATCATGAAACTATTACAGGACAAAGGATTCAAAACAAAACGTGTAGGCGGATAAAAAAGTGTTCCGTATTCAGTTTATAGTATTTAGTTGAATCTGTAAAAATAAAAATCTTAAATTAAAAAAACTTTGCGACTTAGAGTCTTTGTGGCAAAAACAATAAACATATGATACAATCATCAGAATTAATATTAAACCCAGACGGAAGTGTATATCACATCAATCTAAAACCTGGACAAGTTGCTAACGATATTATCTTCGTTGGTGACCAAAATCGTGTGGAGAAAATCACAAAACACTTTGATTCTATAGAATTTACGACTCAAAAACGTGAATTCAAAACACAAACTGGAACTTACAAAGGCAAAAGAATTACAGTAATGTCAACTGGCATTGGTCCAGATAACATTGACATCGTAATGAATGAATTAGACGCTTTGGTAAACGTTGATTTAGCAACTAGAACTGTTAAAAATGAATTAACTTCATTGAATATCGTTCGCATTGGTACTTCTGGTTCGTTACAAGCGGATATTCCAGTTGATAGTTTTGTAATGAGTCAATATGGTTTAGGATTAGACAATATGCTTCGCTCCTATTTAATTGATGAAATTTCGGAAATCGAAATAGAAGAAGCGTTTATTGCGCAAACTAATTGGGACATGAGAAAAGGGCGTCCGTACGTGATTTCATGCAGTAAAACTCTAGAAAAACGTTTAGAAAGCGATAAAATTTTCAAAGGATTCACAGGAACCGCTGGCGGTTTTTACGGTCCGCAAGGTCGTGTCGTGCGTTTAGGAATTCAAGACCCAGAATTAAATGCTAAAATGGATAGTTTCAATTTCAACGGAACACGAATGACCAATTTAGAAATGGAAACTGGCGCTATTTATGGTTTAGGAAAACTATTGGGTCACGAATGTTTATCGTTAAACGCAATCATAGCCAACCGTGCAACTGGAACTTTCAGTGAAGACCCATACAAATCTGTAGATGAGTTAATTGAATACACTTTAAACAAGTTAGCAGAGTAATGAAAAATGATAGTTTTAATGAAAAATTATAGTTATACTCCATTCAATATATTTTCGGTCATATTATTCATTATTTCTTTATTGTTAATAATTAGACATTTGTTGCTAGATTTTAGTATTAATCTATTATTACCGTTATTTTTATCAATATTGCTGTGGATTATAGATTATAATTTGCAAAAGCGAATTAAATTTTCAAAACTTATAATTTTTGAAAGTATAATTTTAGCTATTTCTCTAATCTATTTTTTAAGCGGGTTAGCAAATAACTTTTAAACTCATAACCATTTAACCTTTTAAACTTTAGAATGAAAACAATCAAAATAGCTGGTGTTCCTGAGCATTTCAATTTACCTTGGCACATGTGTATCGAAGATGGCGAATTTGAAGCCGTTGGAATCGATTTACAATGGACCGATGTTCCAGAAGGCACAGGAAAAATGTGTCAAATGTTGCGTGATGGCGAAACCGATATTGCCGTAATTCTAACCGAAGGTATCATCAAAGACATCGCTGCTGGAAATCCGAGTAAGATTGTACAAGTTTATGTGCAAAGTCCTTTGATTTGGGGCATTCACGTGGCTGCTAATTCCAATTATAAAACACTTTCCGATTTAGAAAACAAAAAAGTGGCGATTTCTCGAATGGGTTCGGGTTCGCATTTGATGAGTATTGTGAATGCGCAAAACCAAAATTGGAACACCGAAAATTTACAATTCGAAATCGTGAATACTATTGATGGTGCGGTTAAAAGTCTGACTTCGGGAAAAGCAGATTATTTCATGTGGGAACGATTTATGACCCAACCATTGGTAGATCAAGGAATTTTCAGAAGAATTGCGGATTGTCCAACGCCTTGGCCTTGTTTTGTAATTGCGGTTCGAAATGAAGTTTTGGAAGAAAATCCAAGAGTAATAGAACAAATTTTGGACATCATCAATACCACAACCGAAGAGTTCAAAATGATTCCAAGTATTGATAGAACGTTGGCTTCCAAATACAACCAAAAAGTGGAAGCCATTCAAGAATGGTTGCAATTGACGCGTTGGTCGCAAAAACAGATGAATACCACTACACTAAATACAATTATGGAACAACTTTTGAAGCTACAAATTATAGATAAAAAACCACCAAAAGAAACTATCCTTAAATAATTCCGTAATTTTATCGTTTTAAAACGAAATGACCTTAAAAATACCAACCATAGCTGAAATCAAAGAAAAGCTTTCTTTACCAAAGCCATGGGATACTGTTGTCATTTTTTTATTAAACATTTTAATTGCAATTCCTACTTTTCTAATTCTTCACCAAAATCTTATCGAGTTAGATTGGATTTATAATTTGGATCGAATTTTACTTTTTATTTTACTTTTAGTTGTTATTCAATTGATTTTAAGGATGTTGAAAACGATTATTATCATTTGTATTGCACTTTATTTGGTGGCTTTAATTTATGGAACCTTATTTGGAAACTACGGTTTTTATCGTGTTTTTGAGGATTACCGCTACATGATTTATGCCATGAGCGAAGATCCGTATCCACAAGATTTGATTGTAGCCAAATTATTACCGTTTCCTAACAAATCCAAAATCATAAAATCTGTTGATTTTACCAATCCCAAAGTGCGAAATTTTGCTTTGTACGCAACAACAAAACATTTCAGAGATGTAAAAGGATTCAACCAAAACCGAAAAATGATCCAATGTTTTGCCGTTTTCAAAGAAATCAAAAACAATTGGAATTACGTCAACGATCCAAAAGGAAGGGAATACATAGCTTACGCTTCCGAAAGTTTGCAACATTTTTCAGGCGATTGCGACGATCATGCGGTTTTGATGGCAGCTTGTATCAAAGCTATTGGTGGCACACCCAGAATCATTCACACGGGCGGACATTTGTATCCAGAAATGCTAATTGGCAATAACTCCGATTTAGAAACTGCAATTTATTTGATTAAAGAAGTCTTGTTTGTAAACGAAAGTAAAGACAAAGACATTCATTACCATATTGACGAACGCGGCAACATTTGGTTAAATTTAGATTACACTGCCAAATATCCTGGCGGACCTTTTATGAAAGAAGAAATTTTGGGAGCATTAACATTATAAAATATGAAGAAAGCAATTATATTTATAGTTTTATTTTTTTCAACATTAATAAGTTGTTTTGATATAAATACTGCCAAAGAAAAGACTATTCATGAAAAAGAAATTGATTCTTTGAAAAATAATTTTGTCGACAATATTAGAATTGATACTACAAAAAACAAAAAAGGAATAATTACTAAGTTAAGATTTCATAAATCAAATAATGAATATATTGATTTTAGTTTCTATGAAAGTGGTTTCAAGAAGTCTTTAAAAAGAGTAAAAAATAGACAATGTGAAGGAAAATATTTTGATTGGTATGAAAATGGAAAAATTCAATGGAAAAGAGAATATGATAAAGGACATCAAATTGGTTTAAATATAACCTTCCATGAAAATGGACAAAAAAAACAAGAATATAATTCAAAGACTGAAGAGACAACTTGGTTTTTTGAAAATGGAAAACCAAGTGAATTAAACTCTAGCAAGAAAAGGATATTTTTTTATGATAATGGAAATAAGTTTGAAGAATTCATTCATAAATTTGATTCAAATAATGAAATTAAAAATAGTGGTTTTGTAAATGTTTACAATGAAAATGGAACAAAAGTTTTTGAAGGTGAATATGATAATAAGTTTTATTACAAAAATGGGAAAAAATTTACTGGGGAGATAATATGCTATTTTCTTGATGGAAAAATATCATTATACATGAATATGATAGACGGTAAATGCGAGGGAAAATACTATTGTTATTATGGAAATAAAATTTTAAAATATGAAGGCAATTTCTTTAAAGGAAAACATATTTTTAATAGAAATTATTATCAAAACGGAAATATTCGTAACGAATTTGACAACATAAAAAATATTAGTAAAGATTACTATGAAAATGGTAATTTAATGAGTGAATACAATCATTTAACTAAAGAAACTAAGTTTTGGGATGAAAAAGGAAATTTATCAACTGACTAATCCTTACCACTCAATCCCTTTCTTGCCAATTCCTTCCAAATAATCATTCGTCTTGCTAAAATGTTTATTTCCAAACCATTTGCCTTGATTGGCACTCATGGGTGAAGGATGTCCAGAAGTTAAAATTAGATGTTTGTTGGTGTCAATTAATTTAGTTTTTTTCTGAGCAAATGCGCCCCAAAGTAAGAAAACCAAATGTTCTTTTTCATCCGAAAGTTTACCAATGACTGCATCTGTAAAATCTTGCCAATGCAAATGTTTGTGGCTATTTGGCGTATCTTTTCTAACAGTTAAGGTTGCATTTAATAACAAAACACCTTGATTGGCCCAGCGTTCTAAGTTGCCTGAATTGGGTAATAAAATTTGGTGCAAATCGGAATGTACTTCAGCAAAAATATTTCGTAACGAAGGCGGAATTCGAACATCATCAGCCACTGAAAATGCCAATCCATTCGCTTCTTTGTCGCCATGATACGGATCTTGACCTAGAATCACCACTTTTGTTGCTTCAAACGAACACGAATTGAACGCATTAAAAATCAATTCCTTTGGTGGAAAACATGTAAAATTTTCATATTCATCTGCCACTTGGTGCATTAAATTTTGAAAATACGGTTGGTTTAATTCGTCTTTTAATACCGTTTGCCAATCAGCAGTTAAAGGAATTTGCATAACAAGTCTTAAATTTGTTTAAAAATACAAATATACTAGCAATTTCAGACTTGCTCTTTGTACATTTGTGTAAATTTTCAATTTATGATTTCGGTAACGTCGAAAACCTTACAAGATTTAGAATTTCATACCATATTACACACCATTTCGGAGCGTTGCAATACCGATTTGGGCAAACAAAAAGCTTTGGAAATTACACCTTTCAAAGATGCCGAATCTTTATTGCCTGTTTTGAACCAAACTTCGGAATATTTAGCGTCGTTTACCAATAATAATGCCATTCCAAACCACGGTTTTGAAGCGATTGCCAAAGAATTACAACTGTTAAACATCGAAGACAGTTATTTGGATGTAGCCAGTTTTCACAAGATTTCAGGATTGACAGCAACTGCTATCACTTTATTGCAATTTTTAGATAAATTTAAAGAATATTATCCCGCTTTACATACCAAAAGTTCGCAGTTAAACATTGTAAAAGCCATCATCAAACACATTGAAGAAATTTTTGATAAATACGGAGAAGTTAAGGACAATGCTTCGCCTGATTTGTTGAACATTCGTAGAAATATTCAATTGTTACGTGGAAAAATTAACCAGAGTTTTGGTTTGGCACTTTCGCAATACAACAGCGCTGGTTATTTGGATGATATAAAAGAAACAGTTGTTGATAATCGTAGAGTTTTAGCGGTTTTAGCAATGTATCGAAAGAAAGTTAAAGGGCCAATTTTAGGCAGTTCCAAAACAGGAAGTATCATTTATATTGAACCTGAAGCTACGTTTCGTTATGCTTCCGAATTCAACCAATTGGAATACGAAGAACGTGAAGAAATTATCCGAATTTTAAAGCAGTTGACCAATACAATTCGTCCGTATCGAGAGGATTTGGCGGATTATCAAGAATTTCTGAGTGATATTGATGTGGTGGCTGCCAAAGCAAAATATGCGCACAAAATCAATGCTATTTTACCCCAAATTACCAATGAAAAGCGTTTGTATTTTAGAGATGCCTTCCATCCTATTTTGTATTTGAACAACAAAGTAAAAAATGAAGTTACACATCCACAAACCATTGAATTGACCAATGAAGGAAGAATCATCGTCATTTCTGGACCCAATGCTGGTGGAAAAACGATTTCCTTGAAAACCATTGGATTGTTGCAATTGATGTTGCAAAGTGGTATTCTAATTCCAGTTCACGAGCGAAGCGAAACCTTTTTATTCGATAGAATTTTAACGGATATTGGAGACAACCAATCCATTGAAAATCATCTGAGTACGTATAGCTATCGTTTAAAAAATATGAATTATTTCTTAAAAAAGTGCAACGACAAAACCTTATTTTTGATAGATGAATTTGGTACGGGTTCTGATCCGGAACTCGGTGGTGCTTTGGCAGAAACCTTTTTGGAAGAATTTTATGCACGAGAAGCTTTTGGAATTATCACCACGCATTATACGAATTTGAAGATTTTGGCCAATGAATTGCCGCACGCCATCAACGCGAATATGATGTTTGATGAGAAGACATTGGAACCATTGTATAAATTGCATTTAGGTCAAGCGGGAAGTTCGTTTACGTTTGAAGTTGCGCAGAAAAATGGTATTCCTTACGGATTGATTAATCGTGCGAAAAAGAAAATTGAGAAAAGTAAAGTGCGTTTTGACCAAACCATCGCCACGTTACAAAAAGAGCGTTCCAAATTAGAGAAAACCTCACAAACGTTGAAAGTTGAAGAAACAAAAGCACGTGAAGAAGGTAAAAAAATGGAAACAATTAACGCAAAAATTCAAGAGAAATTAGAGCGTTATCAAGAGTTGTACGATGCTAACCAACGGTTGATTTACATGGGACAAAAGTTGGATGATATTGCTGAGAAATACTTCAATAATAAAGACAAAAAGACGTTGATTGGTGAATTTTTAAAAATCGTAGAAATTGAAAATTCGAAGCGAAAAAAATTATCAGTCAAAGAAAAGAAAGTCAAAGAAGTGATTCAGAAAAAGGTTGAAGAAGAAGTAAAAATGAAAGTCGAAGAAATTCGCATAGTTAAAAAAGAGAAAAAAATAAAAGCCAAAGTCGAAGAAGAAAACAAACCAAAAGTAGTTTTAAAAATTGGCGACCGAGTTCGTATGAAAGATGGGAAAGCCATTGGAACCTTGGAAGCGATTGAAAAGAAAAAAGCTACGGTAAATTATGGTATGTTTGTTTCTAAAGTGAGTTTGGAAGATTTGGAATACGTGCAACCGGCTTAAGAAAGATTTTCGGATATTCTGATTTTCGGATTTAACTTGAATTTGATTTTTGAACTTGAAATTGACCTTGATTATGAAAGATTTACCCCAAGATAAAAAAATAATCCTTTTTGATGGCGTTTGCAATTTATGCGAATCGTCTATTCAATTAGTGATTAAGCATGATGATAAAGATATTTTCCGATTTGTTGCTATTCAATCAGAATTGGGACAAGAAATTATCCATTATTTAGGAATTGACACCTCAAAAACGGATTCTATTATTCTATACGAACCTGGAATTGCTTATTATTTAAAAGCTGATGCTGCTTTACGAATTGCTAAACACTTGAAAGGTTGGTATAGTTTATTACCAATTTTTTCCTTTTTAAGTGAAGGTTTTAAAAACTCAGTTTACGATTACGTAGCTAAAAATCGTTACAAATGGTATGGAAAAAAAGAAGCTTGTATGATTCCAACACCAGAATTGAAAGCTAAATTTTTGTAATTTTACATATGATAATTGTCAGTTTTTTTATCAACAAAAGAAACTAGTTTTGTAGTGAACCGCTAAAAGATAATTTTATGAAAAATCTCTTTATTCCTTTATTTGACTTTAACAATGGTGCTTTTATAATGATTGGGATTTTTTCCTTAGTTATAATAGGATTAGTTGGTGCCGTAATGTTCATGATGAACACCGATAAGAAAAAGAAAAACGACCAGTAATTACTGGTCGTTTTTGATATTGTATTTTAAAATTGATTAGTTTTTGATAAACTTCTTAACTGTACTTCCCTCGTTAGTTTCGATATTTAAGAAATAAACACCTGAAGTTAAATCAGAAACATTGATTTGTGATTGTGTTTGGTTAACCACAACAGTTTTAACAGTTCTTCCATTAACATCAACAATGGTAACATTTTCAAAAGTCAAACCATCTTTGCTAATTAAGTTAATAGCTGAAGTTGCAGGATTAGGATAAACTGAAATTGAATTTGAAATAAATGATGCAGAAGATGCAGGAACTTCAATAGTTAAATCATCTACATTAAAACCAGACCCATAATTATCATAACGAATTCCAACAAATTTAGCAGAGGTTCCTGTTCCGAAGTTAGGATAAGAAGCCAATTGAGTTCCATTAACTCTTAAAATAATATTTGTTAGCGTTCTTTCTATTTGAACTTCATACCATTGTCCAGCAGTGTAGGTAGTTAGATTACTGTTTAATGTAGTACCGTCTGAAAAATCAATTGTTCCCTGCCAGTCAAATCTTAAAGTCGCTACAGCAATTAAATCTGTTCCATCATAGTCAAAAATTTGAAAAAGATAATCTGAATCAGCAGCAGAATCAGGATAAAACTGATGAGTAACAATAAACTCATCATCATAACCTGGAAAAAAAGGCGAAAGAACTCCTGCATAATATCCCCACTGAGTATTATCAGATTCAAATCTTAAAGAATTTGTTCCAGTTACAGCTCTATTATTAGCAACAGTTGCTAATGCTCCGTCCATAACGTCTGTTGCACTTGCATTTAACAAACTCCATTCGTTACCAACTTCTCCTTGAAAATCAATCATATCTAAAGTATAACCTTCAGAAGCTTCAAAAGAAATTGTTTCTTGAGCAGAAAGAGAAATTGTTAATAAAAAAGATAAAGTAAGTAATGTTTTTTTCATAATATAAAATTTAAGTTTGAACAAATATAGTAAAAAAAAATATATCAAATATAAAAATCTGTTAAAACTAATGCCACCATAGCTTCAACAATTGGTACAGCTCTTGGAACAACACATGGATCGTGTCTGCCTTTTCCTTGTTGGGCAATAATTTTACCATCATTGGTTAAAACTTCTTGTTTTTGAATTAATGTGGCTACAGGTTTGAATGCTACTCTAAAGTAAATATCCATTCCGTTGCTAATTCCACCTTGTATTCCTCCTGATAAATTCGTTTTTGTTGTTCCGTCTTCGTTGAATAAATCGTTGTGTTCACTTCCTTTCATTTTAGCACCACAAAATCCACTTCCATATTCAAAACCCTTTACTGCATTTATTGAAAGCATTGCTTTTCCCAATTCAGCATGTAATTTATCAAATACAGGTTCACCAAGTCCAATTGGAACGTTTTGAATTACACATGTTATGGTTCCGCCAATGGTATCACCTTGCTTTTTGATTTCTTTAATGTAAGCTTCCATTTTTTGAGCTATTGCTTCATCTGGACAACGAACAGCGTTACTTTTAATTTTTGAAAAATCTAAATCTTGATAAGGTTTATCGATAAAAATTTCGCCAACAGAAGAAACAAAAGCGGTTATTTTGATATTTGGAATTACTTGCTTAGCTATTGCTCCAGCTACTACTCTACTGGCAGTTTCTCTAGCCGAACTTCTTCCGCCACCGCGATAATCTCGAAAGCCGTATTTTTTTTCGTAAACAAAATCAGCATGACTTGGACGGTAAGTGTCTTTTATATCTGAATAATCTTGTGATTTTTGATTGGTGTTTTCTATAACAAATCCAATTGGTGTTCCAGTGGTTTTTCCTTCAAAAATTCCTGATAAGAATTTGATTTCATCTTCTTCTTTTCTTTGGGTAACAATGGAAGATTGTCCAGGTTTTCTGCGTTGCATTTCTTTTCTAATGGATTCAAAATCTAATTCGATTCCAGCTGGACAACCATCTATAATTCCTCCAATGGCTTCTCCGTGCGATTCACCAAAAGTGGTTACTTTAAATTTTTTACCAAAAGTATTTCCTGCCATGATTTTATTTGTATATAACTTTTATAAAGTTTTAAAAATGCTGTATCAAAATTAAGCATAATTTAATTTAAACATTAAAGAATTTGAGATTTTGTTTATTAATAGAAATATAATCTCTAGATGATATTATAATTACAATCATTTTTGATATTTGATGAAAATTGAATTTGTGAAAAAGCGAAATATTGAATTAGTAGTTATTTCTGATGTTCATTTAGGAACTTATGGTTGTCATGCTAAAGAATTGCTACAATACTTAAATAGTATAAAACCAAAAACTCTAATTTTAAATGGCGATATTATTGATATTTGGCAGTTTAGAAAATCGTATTTTCCAAAATCTCATTTAAAGGTCTTAAAGAAATTGATCAGTTTAGCATCGAGAGGTACAAAAATTTACTATTTAACAGGAAATCATGATGAAGCGTTAAGAAAATTTAGTGATGTTCACATGGGTAATTTTTCTCTTTTGGATAAATTAGTTCTGGAACTTGATGGTAAAAAAGCCTGGTTTTTTCATGGTGATGTTTTTGATAGTTCTGTTCACAGTGCCAAATGGATTGCAAAATTAGGAGGAATTGGTTATGATTATTTAATTTTATTAAATCGATTGGTCAATTGGTTTTTAAATAAATTAGGGAAAGAACCGTATTCCTTATCAAAAAAAATAAAAGGAAGTGTAAAAAAAGCAGTTAAATTTATTTCCGATTTTGAAAATACGGCTACAGAAATTGCCATTGATAATGCATATGATTTTGTTTGTTGTGGTCATATTCACGAACCAATAATCATTCGAAAATCAAATTCAAATGGTTCTACGCTTTATTTAAATTCGGGCGATTGGATAGAAAATCTTACTGCATTAGAATACAACAGAAAACGTTGGAAATTATACCAATATCAAGTAGTAGATTCAGAAATTGAAGAAGAATTATTTGAAAGAGAAAACGAAATTGAGATGCAATTACAAAGTTTAATGAATTTTGTTAAATAATTATTAGAAAATTAGTATTTTAGCTCAAACTTTAAATTAAAACCCAAATGAAGCTTACTAAAATTTTCTTAGTCTTAATTAACTCATTAATCTTTTTTAGTTGCTCAAGTGACGATAATAGTGGCAATAATGATAATTCTTCTTTTCAAATTTCTTTAACAGATGGTAGTTTTTGGACTTACAATGTAGAAAACGAAACGGAAAACACACGTGATTCATTATACATTTCCAATGATACGATTATCAATTCTAAAACGTATAAAAAATTCAAGACTAAAAATAATATAGCCACTGGATTTTATTCATCTTCATTAAGAAACAATGGTGTTAGATTTTTAGATGGAAAATTATTAATGTCCGGAGATTTATCTTTGGCAGGTGGGGCAGATTTAGGTTTAGATTTTGACTTAAACTTAGATGATTTCATTATTTTTAATAGAAATGCCACTTCAGGTCAATTACTTTCTACAAAATCTGGAACTATTGAAGAAGATTTTGATGGAGTTCCTGTTACTATCAATTATTCATTGAAATCTTTTGGCGGAGAAACATTAAATACATATACTTCACCTAATGGCGATTCTTACGAAAACGTAAAGTCAGTTCTTATTAAACTTAATGTAACGGTAACTACTGTTCAAGAAATTTTGGGTTTTCCAGTAACCATAAATGTTTTAACTCCACAAGACGTAATTGTATCAACCCAATATATAGCTTCTGGAATCGGTGTTGTTCATACCAATACTACTACTTCATACACTATTAATAGTTCAATTGCAGATGAATTTGGAATTCCAGCTTCGGGAAGTCAAAATCAGAAGGAATTTTTAGACGATTATCAAATTAATTAAGAATTATCTTATTATTTATTTCATTTTGGCACAATAGTTGATATTTTTTTCGTACATTTGATAAAATCAATTTATTTATGAAGAAATTATTATTTACAGCTATTATGTTAGTGGGACTAGCATTTAGCGCTGAAGCACAAAACTTTTCTAAAAACGCTATTGGTCTTCGTTTAGGTGATAATGATGGGTTTGGTGGCGAAATTTCGTACCAAAGAGGATTATCTGCAAAAAATAGACTAGAATTTGACTTAGGATGGAGAAATAGCAAAGATGTTGATGCCTTTAAATTAATTGGTTTATACCAATGGGTATGGAACATTGAAGGTGGTTTCAATTGGTATGCTGGTGTTGGTGGTGGTGTTGGTAGCTGGAACTACAACAGAGATGGTTTTAAGGATAGTGGTTCTTTTGTAGCCTTAGCAGGTGATATTGGTATCGAATACAATTTCGATTTTCCACTACAATTATCTTTAGATTTTAGACCAGAGATTTACTTTGGTGGAGACTATGCTGATTTTAGAGATGGATTTGGACCTGATATCGCTTTAGGAATTAGATATAGATTCAACTAATTTTTTGAAATATATTATAGGAAAAGTCCCGATAAAAATCGGGACTTTTATTTTATTATAACTTTTTTTGCCTTTGGAATGGTAGCTAAACAATATGGATTAGTTAAAGCCATTGTAACATTCTCCCCTTTTTTTGGTCCTGATTCTTTAACGTAAACCAATAATTCGTTTTTAATAACTTCTACTCTATCAATGGTAATACTGTATCCGCCATTATTTTTTTGTCCTGCATGAACAATAATTACGTTGTGTTGCGAAAAATCAATTGAAATTAATTTAGAAAGTTCTTCTTCTGTAATTGGAAAAGATTCAATGGAATTTATAAAATCATTATTATTGGTAATTATTTCATGCCTTTTTTCTTCTTTCCCACCATATTCACCTTGAAGAATAACTGAAAAATCATTACTATTCAATTTAGATGTTGCATTACATGCAAAAAGAATAATACCTGATAAAAGAACTAGTTTTTTCATATCACTTTATTTGTTTTGTAGCGCTTTAAAATACAAATCTTCATACAACGGAAGAATATTTTGAATATCAAAAGTCTTAGCTACTTCTCTAGCATTTGCTTTAAATTGTGATAAAGTAGCTTCGTTTTTTAAAATAGAAATAGCATTTTTACTCATGCTTTCAATATCACCTACATTACTCAAAAAACCCGTAATTCCATCTTGATTTACTTCTGGTAAACCTCCTGAATTACTTGAAATCACTGGAACTCCGCACGACATAGCTTCCAATGCTGCTAAACCAAAACTTTCCGTTTCAGATGGTAACAAAAATAAATCTGAAAAACATAGAATTTTGTCAATTTCATTACTGTTTCCAAAGAAAATTACTTTATCATGAATTTTTAGTTGGGCACATAAATTTTCTGCTGCTTCTTTTTCTGGTCCTTCACCCACCATCATTAATTTGGATGGAACTTCTTTTTGGATTTCGTAAAAAATCTTTACTACATCATCAATTCGTTTTACTTTTCTAAAATTGGAAATGTGCGTAATAATTTTTTCATTTTCATTCGCCATTAAATTTCTATGGCAAGGTTCGTCTTTTTTTACTAATTCCTTATTGTTTTCAATGAAATTTGGAATAACCACAATTTCTTTATCAATATCAAATAAACGATACGTATCATCCTTTAAACTTTGGGAAACACTCGTAACATAATCCGAATGATTGATACTAAAACTCACCGCTGGTTTGTAAAATGGATGATTTCCTACCAAAGTAATATCGGTTCCATGAAGCGTGGTAACCATTGGAATATTGATTCCTTCGTCTTGTAGCATTTTTTTTGCCATATAACCTGCATAGGCATGTGGAATAGCGTAATGTACGTGCAACAATTCTATACCGAACAACTTAATCATATCCACCAACTTACTTGATAATGCTAATTCATAAGGTTGGTAATGAAACAAAGGATACTCTGGAACGTGAACTTCGTGATAATATACGTTTTTGCTAAGTAATGCCAATCGAACCGGTTGGCTATACGTAATGAAGTGAATTTCGTGACCTCGTTTTGCTAATTCCAAACCTAATTCAGTAGCTACAACGCCACTTCCTCCGAATGTTGGATAACAAACTATTGCTATTTTCATGTTTCTTTTTTAATGAATAAAAGTAGGGCTTTTTGGACTGAACTCACTTTAAAATTAAGTTAAATTATTTTTTAAACTTGCTTTCGTAAGTCGCAATCCAATCTTGAACAGAAATTTTAGTAACCAATTCTCCAATTAAATCAAACGGAATATCTTCTGGTTTTTTAAATCGCATACAACTTTTTCCTATGTCTAATTTGTTCTTAGAAAATTTAGCATATTCGGCTAAAAACCAATTATAAAGCGTTTCATCTGCATAAATTCCCATGTGGTAAAAATTGATGCTATTTTTTTGAGAAGCAAAACCCATAAATGGTAATGGTAAATGAGGTGTACAATGATATCCAGCCGGATAAATACTATGCGGAACCGCATAACCAGCCATTCCGTAACCCATTGCTTCTTCAAAACCTTTTGGTAAATGTGTTAAAATAGTTGTTCTAAGTTTTTGCAAAGCAACTTGTCTTTCTTCAGGAGCTTCTGCTATATATTGATCTACGGTTGTTGCTTTTGATTGCATGATTATTCCATTATCGCTTCGTAAATGATTTTTTGAATTTTTTCTCTGATATTTTCCTTAGATAATAAATTTGTATTCGCATCTGGATACGTTCTATTTGACAAAAATACATAAACCAATTCTTTATCAGGATCAGCCCAAGCCATAGTTCCTGTAAACCCTGTATGACCAAAACTTGTCATCGAAACACAACCACAAGTTGGACCTTCCTGACCTAATTGTGGTTTATCAAAACCTAAACCTCTTCTGTTTTGATCTTTACAAAAGTAACACGTATTGAACTTTTGGAACGTTTCTTCCGTGAAAAACTGATGGTCGCCATAATTCCCTTTTTGAAGGAAGAGTTGCATCATTTTAGCAACATCAAGACTATTTGAAAAAATTCCGGCATGACCTGCTACTCCACCTTGCATTGCCGCGGCCATATCATGAACATAACCTTGAATGGTATCGTAACGGAAATAATTGTCAATTTCAGATGGAATAATTGCTTCTTTTTTGAACTTTTTCAACGGATTGTATAACATTCGGTTAGCGCCAATTAACTTGTAAAAATTGTCATTGGAAAGCTCGTCCAAAGGTTTATCTGTAATTCGCTCTAAATATTCTTTCATCAAAATAAAAGAGAAATCGCTGTATTTGTACTGTACTTTTGGCAATAATTTGCTATTAGCAATCGTTTTTAAAATAGTATCGTTATAATCTTTTCTCAAATACAATTGTTCGGCTACATTAATTGGAAATTCTTCGGAATAACGATTTCTGTAATATTTTAAACTCGGTTTGTTAACACTATCCAAAGTAGCTTTATAAAAAGCAATCCACGGATGAAAACGCGCTTGATGCGTCAACATATCTAAAACTGTTGCATTGGCTTTGTCTGATTTTTTAAATTCTGGCAAAAGTGTTCCTAATTTCGAATTTAAGTTGATTTTCCCTTTATCAAATTGAATCATTAAATTGGGTAAAGTTGCCAAAATCTTTGTTAATGAAGCTACATCATACAAGTCATCGTTTTTCACTGCAGTTGTTTTATCATAAGTATGATGTCCAAATGACTTTTGGTAAATCACTTTTCCTTTTCTAGCTACCAAAATTTGCATTCCTGGTGTGATTTTTTTGTTGATGGCATAATTCGATATGCTATCAATTTTAGCTAATTTATTGGCATCCATTCCAACATTTTCTGGGGCAGCGAAACCTAATCTGTTGATTTTATTTAGTTCCAAACCTTCATTAACCTCAAAATGATTACCAATAGAAACTGGAATTTTTCCATGAACATCAATCGCACCGAAAATAGCTTCAGCAGCGACAGTATTGGCAAAAATATTATTTTGGTAAGCCACAATTACACCTTCCAAATTCTTAAAATCTGGAATTTTAAGTAACGAATAAGGTTTAGTGAAAAATACGGCAATCGTTTTATTTTGCTTCGCAATTTTATCCAACCAAAGTAATTCTTTAATAGATAAATCGTGATTTTTCCAAGCGCCATCTGCTTTGTGATAACCGATGATAACTTTGGAATATGTTTCTAATTCCACCAAAACCGAATCAATATTGGTAGATTGAATTTCAGTAACTTCTGCAAATTGATTTAGTTTTTGGAAGAAATCTTCATGCGAATCATTTCCTAATTTTATATAAGCGATTTTCTCCTTTTCTAAACGTTTGATTGGCAAAATTTTGTCTTTGTTTTTCAAAATTGTAAGTGCATTTTCATACAATTTAAAGTTCATTGCATCGTATTTTGACTGATTTAAATCATTGAATAAATTAGTTAAGTTAACTTCTTTATAATTCTGTAAATCAGATAAATATTTGTATTTTAAAATTTTCTTTACGGAATATTCCAAACGCTCAGCTGTTAGATTTCCTGATTCGAAAGCGGATTTGAATTTGGTAATAGCAACTGGAACATTTTCTGCAAAAAGCAATACATCATTCCCCGCCAAAAAAGCTTCTAAATCAATATCGCCTGGTTGTTTAAAATTACTGGCGCCTTTCATATTTAAAGCATCAGTAAAAATTAAACCTTCAAAACCCAATTCGTTTTTTAAAATATTGGTTACTATATTGTACGAAATAGAACTTGGATAACCGCTTCTAGATTCCAAACTTGGAACACTCAAATGTGCTACCATAACACTGGCTAATCCGTTTTTAATCAATTCTTTATACGGATACAATTCCACATCATGTATTCGTTTGCTATCAAAATTGATAACTGGCAACGTATGATGCGAATCCGTTGAAGTATCACCATGACCAGGAAAATGTTTGGCAGTCGCAAAAACACCACCATTCTGTAAACCTTTGGTTAAAGCAATGGCTGCTTTGGTGACATTAAATTTATCTTCACCAAAAGAACGATTACCAATAATTGGATTTTTTGGATTGGTATTAATATCAACAACGGGCGCAAAATTGAAATGAATTCCCATTCTTTTCGATTGTTCTGCCATTTGTTTTCCCATTTGCTCTATCAAATTATAATCTTTGACAGCACCTAAAGTCATGTTCCATGGATAACGATACGTAGAATCCAAACGCATACTCAAACCCCATTCCGCATCAATTCCGATGAATAATGGCACTTTTGCTTTAGCTTGGTAACGATTGGTTAATTTCGCTTGACGAACGGGTCCACCTTGAAAAAAGATAAGTCCGCCAATTTTATATTTTTCTACCAATTCATCAATGCTCTTGTTGTGCGCTTCGTTTTTATTGGAATACGCAGCCACCATAAACAATTGCCCTACTCTTTCTTCGAATGAAAGTTGGTTGTACACACTATCAACCCATTGATTTTGAGTTAAATTGGATTTTTTTTGACCAAAAACAAAACTAGAAAAAAGTAAAAATATTAGTAGAATTCGCATGGAAATACAGTTGTTTTAAAATAAAAAATCATCATTAAATTGGTTTAATGATGATTTCTCAAATATAGTTAAAATATTGGATTAGAAAAATCGATTATGCCAACTTTCGTTAGCAGGAACTTCCCAAAAATCTTGCCATTCTTCAACTGTATTGACTAAATTATTGAAAACAATCGTATTTGCAGTCACGGCTTTCTCTTTTGCCATTTTTTTGAAATCAATTAAAGTCTTGTGTGCAATGTGTTCGCCAACTTTAAAAGTAACATTCATTTTGTCTAACAAATCCACTTGATATTTGGCTTCCAAATTTTGGATAAACTGCACCGAAGCATCAATGGAACAACCTGTTGCTTGTTGCACATCCTGATTTACAGCGATAATGATGAAACGGTTGTATTTGATAACAAAAGAAGCTTCTAAACTGGTGCCATGAGCCGCCCAATTTTCGATAAAATCTTTAGCTAACGCTTCAATTTCAGTAATTTCATCATCAGAAAATTTTCTATTGGATTGGTAAATCCAAACGCGAGAATGAAGAGGTAATTCGTCAAAAGGAATATACATATTATAAATCTTGTGCGTTAGCGATTAATTCGGCAATATCTAGAACTTTAACCGTATCTTCTTTTTCTTTGAATTTTGTTCCATCCGTCATCATCGTGTTACAGAATGGACAGCCAGCAGCAATTATATCTGCTTTTGTTTCCAAAGCCTCTTCGGTTCTTTCAATATTGATGTCTTTATTCCCTTTTTCTGGTTCTTTGAACATTTGCGCTCCACCAGCACCACAGCATAAACCATTGGCACGAGAACGTTTCATTTCAACCAATTCGGCATCTAATTTTTGAATTAACTCTCTTGGCGCTTCATACACATTATTAGCTCTTCCTAGATAACAAGGATCATGGAACGTGATTTTCTTTCCTTTGAATTGACCACCTTCAATGGCTAAACGACCATCGTCTAAAAGCGACTTTAGAAATTGTGTATGATGTACGACTTCGTAATTTCCGCCTAATTCTGGATATTCGTTCTTCAACGTGTTGAAACAATGCGGACAAGCCGTAACGATTTTCTTTACTTCATAAGCGTTCATGACTTCGATATTCGTCATCGCTTGCATTTGGAATAAAAATTCGTTACCTGCTCTTTTTGCTGGATCACCGGTACAACTTTCTTCCGTTCCAAGAACTGCGAATGAAATATTGGCTCTGTTTAAAATTTTTACAAACGCTTTTGTAATCTTTTTTGCTCTATCATCAAAACTTCCTGCACAACCTACCCAAAATAAAACTTCTGGTTGTTTGCCTTCAGCCATCATTTCGGCCATTGTGGGTACACTAATATTCTCTGACATAGTTTATTTTTTTATTTTTAAGCTAAAGTTTCGTCATCAAAAACTTGAATCGTAACTTCTTTCTCTACTAAATCTGTAAATTTTCCGTTATATCTTGTGGCTTTAACCAAATGATTATCAATCCAATGGTAATTTCCTCCTCTTGGTTTTCCCATTAACATACCATGATACTTGAAACCGTGTTGTTGTAACCATTTTTCAGTAACTTCTCGATGTGCTTCTGTTCTCGAGGTGAAGAAAAATATAATATGTCCTTCATCGTACCATTTATTCAATGTTTTCAAAGCATCTGGATACACGTTTGCTGTTGCCATTCGCTCTGGTTGTTCATTGGGAATATCGTCACAAATTGTTCCGTCAATATCAATTAAATAATTTTTTATTCCTTCTGGTAATACTGGACTTAATTGTTCGCCATTTATCGATAACGGTTGTAATTGTTTATCGATTGTTTCATTGTTCATGTTGTAGTTGTGTTGTTGTTGTTGTATTCTTAATTTTCGTTTTTCCAATTTAAACGATCCATTTGGTTGTATTGCCATGGAGCACCATTGTTCTCGATATTGGTCATCATGTTATTTAGTTCCATTGGAGCAGCACTTTGTTCCATTACCAAATAACGACGCATATCCATAATAATTGATAGTGGACTAATATTTACTGGACATTCTTCCACACATGCATTACATGTGGTACAAGCCCATAATTCTTCAGTTGTGATATGATCGTTTAATAATGATTTTCCATCTGGAACGAAAACACCGTTGTTTGTATCGATATTTTTACCCACTTCTTCCAATCGATCCCGCGTATCCATCATGATTTTTCTTGGCGATAATTTTTTACCGGTTTGATTGGCAGGACAAGATGAAGTACATCTTCCACATTCTGTACAAGTGTAAGCATTTAATAATTGTACCCAATTCAAATCTTGTACATCGGAAGCCCCAAATTTAGCTGGAACCGCATCTGGATTAGCTGGTGCTGCAAATGGATCGGCTGTTGGATCCATCATTAATTTTACCTCATTTGTTACACTCTCCAAATTATCAAATTGCCCTTGAGGATTCAAATTAGCAAAATACGTATTTGGAAATGCTAATAAAATATGTAAATGTTTAGAGAAATATAAATAATTTAAGAATATTAAAATTCCAACGATGTGCAACCACCAAGCAGCTCTTTCAATCATATAAACTGTTCCACTATTCATACCATCAAAAATAGGAGCAATAAATTGAGAAATCGGAAAACTTCCTACTTGTGTGAAGTGTCCATAACCGCCATCAACGTTTTGTAAATGTAAGTCGGCAGCGTTCATTAACAAGAAAAGTGTCATTAACACAACTTCGAAATACAAGATATAATTGGCATCGTTTTTTGGAAAACCTTTCATTTCTGGATTCAAAAAGCGTTGAATTTTTAGTATATTTCTTCGAATCCAAAAAGCAAAAACAGCTACTAATACTAGTAATGCCAAAACTTCAAACGAACCAATTAATACATCATAAAATCCGCCCATGAAAGAAAGCACTCTGTGTGTTCCAAAAAGTCCATCGATGATGATTTCTATTACTTCAATATTGATAATTACGAAACCAACATATACAATAATATGTAGGAAACCAGCAATTGGTCTTTTTACCATTTTTGATTGACCTAATGCAATCATAGCCATGTTTCTCCAACGTTCGGAAGGATTATCAGAACGATTTACATCTTGACCTAATTTGATGTTGCGAATCAGTTTTTTTACGTTTTTAGCAAAATAACCAACTCCTACAATTAAAAGTACAGCGAAAAGTATGTTTGGTAAAATACTCATATAAATTAGTTCTTTTTGGTTTCGGTTTCTTTAATTTCTTCTTCTGTTGGTGCTACGTAAGGCTTATTTTTCTTTCCAAAAAGCGATACGTTTACATAGCGTGTTGGATTTAATCGTAAATCTTGTAACAGTAACTCCAATTCTTTAGAAGTCTTTGTGAAATTATTGTACATGGCGTCGTCTTTCATTAATTTTCCCATGGTTCCTTTTCCAGCTTCCATATCGGCCATTAATTTATCAACGCTTGCAAGCGTCTTTTCAAGATTTTTAACTGTTTTACCTAAATCTGCTTTAGCTAAAGAATCTGAAATTGATGCGAAATTTGCCGTGGTTTTATCTAAATTAGTAAATGTAGCATCCAATTTCGTTTTGTTTTTCTCTAACAATGCATTAGCATTTTTAGCAACGCCACTGAATTCAGTCATGGTATTGTTCAATTCTGCTATGCTGTTTTTTAAATTGGCTTTTGTTTTTTCGTCTAACACTTCATTTACATTGGCAAATAAAACATTAGCTTCATCTAATAATTTTTCAATTTTATCTTTTAAAGGTTCAATTTGTTGTGCAAGTGCATCCGTTAAACCAAGTTTATTAGCTGGTTTTAAAAAATCACCAGATACTGTAAAATTTTTATCTTCTACATTCAATACAATTTCAATTTCCCTTCCACCTAATGGTCCAGAATCATGAATTTCGGCTATACTTGATTTAGAAATTGGGAAATCAGTAGTTATTTGAAGTTCAACTAACAAATTTCCATTGGGTTGAAAAGAAATATCATTTACTTTCCCTATTTTAAGTCCGTTTAGTGTTACCGGAGCCGAAGCCGTTAATCCTGCAACATTTTCGTATACTACGTATAATTTTTTACTAGTGTCGAAAAGGTTTTTTCCTTTTAAAAAACTATAACCCCATAGAAATAATACTATTGAGGAAATGACTAAAATTGCGGTTTTAATTTCTCTTGTTAGTTTCAAAATCTTTAATTTTTAACAAAAATAAAACTTTATTTTATTTTAAAGCTTCTGAAACACTAATTTTTACTCCTTCTTTATAAGCAACTAGATATGCTGAAGTAAAACCTTTCTTTTTTGCTTCCTCTAAACGTTTTTTAATTTGCTCATAATCGGTTTCTTCAGCGTACAAGTATTTGTAAAGTTTTCCGTCTTGTTCTCTACTTATTGGACTTAAACCTTTGAAGTTTTTTGGTAATGGTTCTAATTTAGTTCCACTAGCGGAAATTTGCACTTTGAAAACAATACCATTGGAAGAACTTACTGTAATATTTTTAGTTGGCTCTACTGTAGTTTGACTCTTTGGCGATTCTTTTACAGGTTCTTTAATTGGCTCGTAAACTGATGTTCCTGAAGATCCAAGAAGATCTTTTTTATAGGAAACAATTGCTTTTGCAATAGCTTGAGCCATTTCGTTTTTACCATTTTCAGAATTCATATATTGACTTTCATTTTTGTTAGACAAAAAACCAAGTTCAATTAAAACTCCTGGCATATATGAAGCATCTAAAACCCACAATGGCGACTGTTTGACGCCTCTGCTATGTCTTTTATTATTCACAACAAAGTTATTTTCGATTTTTGAAGCCAAATCAATACTTTGATTTAAATATTCTTCTTGTAATAATTTCATTCCAATTAAGGATTCTGGCTTGTTAGGGTCAAATCCGTTATATTTTTCTTGATAATTATTTTCTAAAAGAATTACAGAGTTTTCTTTTTTGGCCACTTCTAAATTGGCAGCACTTCTACTCAATCCCATTACAAAAGTTTCTGTTCCATAAGGTTTAATATTTTTAACTCCGTTGCAATGAATAGAAATAAATAAATCGGCATCTTCCTTATTGGCGATTTTTGGACGATCAATTAACTCTATAAAAACATCTGTTTTACGCGTATAAATGACTTTTATTTCGGGATTAGATTCTAATATTTTTCCTACTCTAAGCGTTACGTCTAATGCAATATCTTTTTCCTTTAATCCATAATACATAGCACCCGGATCTTTTCCACCGTGTCCAGCGTCTAAAACTACTTTGAACTTACTTTTAGTTTGGGCATAAAAAGCGGTGCTATTTATTAAAAATAGTCCAAAAAACAAGAGTATAAATCTAGATTTATTTAACATAATAAAATTCATTTTAATTGGCTACGTTATAATTTTATTAAAAGCGTATTTTTGCAAAAAATTATATGTAAGTTTGACACTTCAAAAAGTGAGCCAAATTTTTACAAAAATACTATTAATAGGATTGCGTACCAAGTTATTTCATATCGTTTTATTAGCCTTTTTTTTAACAATTGGAAATCAGGTTGTTTTTGGTCAAGAAATTAAGGCTAGCGATAGTCTAAAATTGAATAAAAAGAACACTATTGATTCTCCAAAAATTGAAACAAAAAGTGATAGTATTTTATCTGTAAAAGATTCAATAGCTATTATTGCTAAAAAAGATTCAATAAAGAAGAAACCACTTTTAGAAGGAATCGTTAATAGAAAAGCTAAAGACTACGAAAAAATTGACCAAAAGAAAAAACAAGTCACTTTATACAATCAAGCTGAATTATACTACACAGATATTGAATTAAAAGCAGGAATTATTGTTTTTGATTATGATAAAGATGAAGTTTATGCTGGTCGTATAAAAGATAGTTTAGGAAATTATACCCAATATCCTATTTTCAAACAAGGTTCGAATGTTGTAGAACCCGATTCTATTCGTTTTAATTTTAAAACCAAGAAAGCGCTAATTTGGAATTCAAGAACAAAACAAGGAGAAATGAACATCAAAGCTGAAATTTCTAAAAGAGAAAACGATTCTGTTTATTTCATGAAAAATGCTCGAATTACAACTTCTAAAAACATTGACGATCCGGAATATTATTTTTTAGTTAGAAAAATAAAATTTGTACCCAAAAAGAAAGTAGTTGCAGGTTTAACTAATTTGTATATTGCTGATGTTCCTACTCCAGTTGGCTTACCATTTGCTTATTTTCCAATGTCGGAAGAAAGTATTTCTGGATTTATCATGCCAACACCTGGTCAATCGAACAGACAAGGCTATTTTTTACAAAATGGAGGATATTATTTTGCACTAAGTGATAATTATGATTTGGCAGTAATCGGAGATTATTTTACTAATGGTAGTTATGCGTTGAGAGGAGAAAGTAGTTATGCCAAACGCTATAAATTCAATGGTAGAGTCAATCTTCGCTATGAAAATAACATTCAAAGTGAAAAAGGTTTTCCTGATTATGCGGTTTCCAAACAATACAATATTCAATGGTCACACAATCAAGATCCAAAAGCATCAGCTGATTCAAGATTTGCTGCTTCAGTAAACTTAGGAAGTAGTCAGTATTTTAGACAATCCCTTAATTTGGCTAATATTGGAGCAAGTTTGAATAACAATTTGAGTTCGTCTGTTTCTTATTCCAAAACTTTTAAATCGGTTCCTCAAGTAAATTTATCATTATCAGCAACACATAACCAAAATACGAATACGGAGCAAATTAACATGACATTACCAACATTACAGGCTAGTGTTGATCGTATTTTTCCGTTTGCTTCTGATGATGCACCTAAAAAAGGTTTCATTAAAAACATCAACTTTCAATACAACTTGAGAGGAGAAAATCGTATTTCAACTGCAGATTCACTTTTCTTTAAACCACAAATGTTTAGAGACGCAAAAACAGGTTTTCAACATTCAATTCCTTTAAGTACTAATTTCAAGGTGTTTAAACATTTTAGTGTAACAACTTCTGCCAATTATGAAGAAGTTTGGACATTAAATACCATTGATAAAAAATTTAATTCACTGGAAAATAGAGTAATTACTGAAGATTTAAAAGGTTTTGATGCTTACAGAACTTATAATTTCAATACCAGTATTGGAACAACCATTTACGGAACATTTGATTTTGGAGAAGATAAAAAGATTCAAGCCATCAGACATGTAATGCGTCCCTCGTTATCTTATAGTTACCTTCCAAGTTTTGATCAATATTACGATACGTACGCAATAGATGCTACAGGAAACAATTATGCTGATTTTACAAGATTTGAGGGCAGTATTTTTGGAGTACCATCAAATAATTTTGCAAGTAATCTTGGATTTAACTTAAGTAATACTTTTGAAGCTAAGGTTCGTGATGAAAAAAGCAAAAAAGATGAGCCGAAAAAAATAATGTTATTGAATAACTTCAATATTTCAACCAATTATAATTTAGCAGCAGATTCTTTAAAATTAGCACCATTTAGGTTAAGTGGAGGAACGATGTTATTTAATCAAAAAATGAACATCAACTTTGGAACAACTTTAGATCCTTATGCAATTGATAATGCGGGAAGAAGAATTGAAAAATTTAACATTGATAACAACGGTAGCTTACTAAGAATGACTAGTGCTAATATGACTATTAATTATTCTTTTTCTAGTAATGATTTAAAAGAGGGAAATAAAACCGGTCAAACATCTGATCAAACTGCCTTAAACGGAGGAAGAGATGACGGATTGTTTGGAACAGCAGTAGATTTGAGCGATAGCAGACAAAGTCTTTTTAATAAAAAGGAAGGCGATGAAGAAAAAGAAAGTAACAACGAATGGTACAACACCGATTTACCTTGGGATTTTCAACTAGCCTACTCCGTAACTTACAACAACAGTAACAGACAGAATGAAATTTCATCACAATCGGTTATGGTAAATGGAAATGTAGAATTAGCGCCACGTTGGAAAGTAGGTTTATCATCTGGTTATGATTTCAAACAAAATGGCGTTACTTTTACCCAATTCCGTTTTGAGCGAGATTTGGAAAGTTGGAGAATGAGTTTTAATTGGGTGCCTTATGGACCAAACGCCTATTGGGGCTTTTTCATTGGTATAACATCTTCTGTATTGAGTGACATTAAATGGGAAAAACGAAACGTTCCTGATCGAGTTTTTAGATAATCTAATATAAATTTTATGAAAAAAATAATATTTACCGAGCACGCTCCTGCTCCTATTGGTCCGTATAATCAAGCTGTTTTAGTTGGAAACACTTTATATACTTCTGGCCAAATTGCTATTCATCCTGTTACTGGAGTTTTAGTTATGGATGATATTCAAACCGAAACCAAACAAGTAATGGAAAACATGAAAGCAGTTCTTAAAGCTGCCGAAATGACTTTTGAAAATGTAATTAAAACCACTATTTTTATTAGTGACATGAATGACTTTGCAAAAATAAACGAAGTATACGGAAGCTATTTTGATGAAAAAACTGCACCTGCAAGAGAAACAGTTCAAGTGGCTTGCTTACCCAAAAACGTGAATGTAGAAATTTCTATGATAGCTATAAAGTAAAAAAAAACTCCGATTAATTTCGGAGTTTTTTGTATTATATAATTTCAATTTTCTGAACTTCTTCACTATTGATACTATCAAAAAAGCCTTGTTCGTTCATCCAATCATCACTGTAAATTTTACTCATGTATCTTGAACCATGATCAGGGAAAATAATGACTACATTACTATTTTCGTCAAAAACACCTAATTCTGCAAACTGTTTTACAGCTTGAAAAGCGGCTCCAGAAGTATATCCTACAAACAATCCTTCTGTTTTAGCAAGTTCTCTCGCTGTGTGAGCACTGTCTTCGTCAGAAACTTTGACAAACTCATCAATAATGTCAAAATCAGTAGCTGTTGGAATTAAGTTTTTTCCTAAGCCCTCAATACGATAAGGATAAATTTCATTATTGTCAAACTCTTTAGTTTCATGATATTTTTTTAATACAGAACCAAAAGCATCAACACCTAAAATTTTAATATTTGGGTTTTTCTCCTTTAAAAATCTAGCTGTTCCAGAAATTGTTCCTCCAGTACCACTACAAGCCACTAAATGCGTAATTTGACCTCCAGTTTGTTCCCAAATTTCAGGACCTGTCGACTTATAATGAGCATCAATATTTAAATCGTTAAAATATTGATTGATGTAAACCGAACCTTTAGTTTCTTCATGCAAACGTTTGGCAACATTATAATACGAACGAGGATCATCAGCAGAAACGTGAGCCGGGCAAACATAAACCTTTGCTCCCATTGTTCTTAGCATGTCGATTTTATCTTTTGATGATTTCGAACTAACTGCCAAAATACAATTGTAACCTTTGATGATGCTAACCATTGCTAAACTAAAACCAGTATTACCTGATGTTGTTTCTATAATAGTGTCTCCTGGTTTTAGAATACCTCTTTTTTCAGCTTCTTCTATTATATATAAAGCAATTCTATCTTTCGTTGAATGACCTGGATTAAAAGCTTCTACTTTAGCATAAAAATTACCAGTTATATCATTGGTTATTCTATTTAATTTAATAAGAGGTGTGTTTCCAATTAAATCTAAAATAGTATTGTAGGCTTTTATTTCTTCTTTCATAAATTAGTTTAATTTAGTTGTGGAGCATTTTTAGGCAACTCCAAAACCTTGCAAATTTAACAAAAAAGTTTAATTACTTCGAAATTTTTTCTAAATCTAGTAAAAAAGCGAACTCTTTTGCTAATTCTTTTAGTGCTTCAAAGCGTCCTGATGCACCACCGTGCCCAGCTTCCATGTTTGTATCTAAATATAAAACATTTTTATCAGTTTTAACAGCGCGTAACTTTGCAACCCATTTAGCTGGTTCCCAATATTGCACTTGAGAATCGTGTAAACCTGTTGAAACATACATATTTGGATAGTCTTGCGCTTTCACTTGATCATAAGGTGAATACGATAACATATAATCGTAATATTCTTTATCATTAGGATTACCCCATTCGTCATACTCACCAGTTGTTAATGGTATAGTATCATCTAACATTGTAGTAACTACATCCACAAAAGGAACTTGCGCAATTACACCATTATATAATTCTGGTGCCATATTTACAATTGCTCCCATTAACAAACCTCCAGCAGAACCACCTTCGGCGTATAAATGTTTGGCAGAAGTATATTTTTGGGCAATTACATATTTAGAGCAATCAATAAAATCAGTAAACGTATTTTTCTTTTTCAATAACTTTCCATTTTCATACCATTCTCTTCCTAAGTATTCGCCACCTCTAACGTGAGCAATAGCAAAGATGAAACCTCTATCCAACAAACTCAAACGTGTAGATGAAAACGTTGGATCAATAGTAGAACCATAAGAACCATAAGCATACAATAAAAACGGATTTTTGCCATCCTTTTTCATACCTTTTCTATACACCATTGAAATTGGTAATTTAGTACCATCTTCAGCTGTAGCCCAAATTCGTTCTTCAACGTAATTGTTCTTATCGAATTTTCCACCTAAAACTTCTTGCTCTTTTAACACTTTCTTTTCCTTGGTACGCATGTTAAAATCCATTACCGAAGAAGGTGTTGTTAACGATTGGTAACCAAAACGAAGGATTTCGGTATCAAAATCAACATTGGTAGTAGTGTAAGCCGTATACGTTTCACTTTCAAAAGGCAAATAGTAGGATTCACCAGCATTCCAAGGTCTAATTTGAATTTTATTTAAACCATTGGAACGTTCTTCAACTACTAAATAATCTTTGAAAATTTCAATTCCTTCCAATAAAACATCTTTTCTATGAGGAATTAATTCTGACCAATTCTCCATAGAAGTCTTGCTTTCAGGAGTTTTCATTAGTTTGAAGTTGGTCGCTTTGTCTTTATTGGTCACAACATAAAAACTATCACCATAATGTGAAATCGAATATTCTAAACCTCTAACTCGTTTTTGGAACAATCTGAAGTTGCCATTTGGGTTATTCGACTCTAAAATTTGGTATTCAGAAGTTAAGGTACTTGTAGAACCAATTACTAAGTATTTTTTTGATTTTTCTTTATAAACGAAAGTATAAAACGTATCGTCTTTTTCATGAAAAACCAAGGCATCTTTAGCAATATCCGTTCCTAAAGTATGACGATATACTTTGTCTGAACGTAACGTTTGTGCGTCTTTTCTAGTATAAAATAATGTTTTGTTATCGCTAGCCCAAGTAGAACCACCTGTTGTATTTTCAATTTTAACTGGTAAAATTTCGCCTGTTTCTAAATTTTTAATTTGAATGGTATATTGGCGACGAGAAACTAAATCTAGTCCAAAAGCCGCATATTTATTATCTTCCGAAACATTTATTCCGCTTAAGTTAAAATATGAATGTCCTTTTGCCATTTCATTACAATCAAACATGATTTCTTCTTTGGCATCTAAACTTCCTTTTTTACGAGAGTAAATTGGATAATCTTTTCCTTTTTCAAAACGAGTAATGTAAAAATACCCATTATAAAAATAGGGAACCGAAGAGTCATCTTCTTTTATACGAGACTTCATTTCTGCAAACAAATTCTCTTGTAATTCTTTGGTATGAGCCGTCATTTTTTGGTAGTACTCATTTTCTTGATTCAAGTAATCAATAACTTCTTGATCTTCTCTGTCATTTAACCAATAATAATTATCTGTCCTAACCTGACCGTGTTTCTCTAAAGTATGAGGAACTATTTTTGCCACTGGTGGCTGAATTGATGCATCCATTGTTTCGTTTTTATCTTTACAAGAAGTTGCAAAAATAAGAGAAACCAACAGTAAATGAGCAGTTTTTTTCATTTGTTTTTGTTTAGTTTAAAATGAAATTTAAAAAACATACATCGTAATAAAAATTCAAATTATTAGGCATGCATACTTTTTGAATTATCTGCTAATTTACTACTTTTGTTGAAATAAAAAAATAAAAATTATGTTTGGAGATATTATGGGTATGATGGGCAAACTTAAAGAAACCCAACAAAAAGTTGAAGAGACAAAAAAACGCTTAGATTTTGTATTAATCGACGAAAAAAGTAACGATGGTTTATTAGAAGTAACCTTAACTGCCAACAGGAAAATCAAAAATATTACTATTGCAGATGAATTATTAGCTGATAAAGAAATGCTTGAAGACTATCTAGTTAACGTACTAAACAAAGCCATAGAAAAAGCTACAAACGTTCATGAAACAGAACTAGCAGCAGTTGCCAAAGAAGGCATGCCAAATATTCCCGGAATGGATATGTTTAAGTAAAATTCCAAAAAAGAAATTCCAAATACTAAAATCTGTTTATTTTATTTAACAAATGTCACTTCGAGCGAAGTCGAGAACTAGAAAAATCAATGTCTCGACTCCGCTCGACTTGACAAAAAGAAAACTTGGTTTTGAAATTGAACTTGTCTTTTGCTCGCAAAGACACTAAGTCGCAAAGATTTTTAAAATTTCTTTAATTTTTTTAATCTGTGTTCCAAATATTTGTTTCAGGTTTCAAGTTTCAAGTTACAAGTTGATTTTTGAAATTAACCTTGATTTTTGAAGTTGTTTTTTGACCTTGATTTTGTAATTTTTAAAATTGAAATTTTTCTAATACTTCCAAAACATATTCATGCATCACTTGGCGGTAATCCAAATGCGTTACAAATCGTAGCTTTCCTTGTCCCATTGAGCTTAACAAAATGTTTTTTTGCTTCATTTTTTCAATAAAAACTTGTTCGCTCAAGCCATTTTGAAGCGTAAAAATTACAATATTAGTTTCTGTGGGCGCTACTTCCTTAACCCAAGATTTAGTTACTAAAACACTAGCCAATTCCTTCGCTCTTTTATGATCATCAGCTAATCGCAACATATTATTTTCAATCGCAAACTTTCCAGCAGCAGCCAAATAACCCGATTGTCGCATATTACCACCAAATAATTTTCGAATTCTCATTGCTTTATGAATATGCTCTTTAGTTCCCAATAAAACGGAACCCACTGGAGCTCCCAAACCTTTCGACAAACAAACCGAAATCGTATCAAACAACTTTCCAAAATCCTTGGGCGACTGATTCTTAGCTACCAAAGCATTCCACAAACGAGCACCATCCAAATGATACGACAAACCGTGTTGGTCACAAACCGACTTAATTTCGCGCAAGGTTTCCAACTCATAACAAGCACCGCCGCCTTTATTGGTAGTGTTTTCAATGCTCACTAAGCGTGTCATCGGAGCGTGATAAAACGCTGGATCATTAATAGCCGTTTTCACTAAATCCGCCGTAATCATCCCGCGATTACCATCTACTAAATGACAAGAAACTCCGCTATTAGCCGCTACTCCACCGCTTTCATATAAAAAAATGTGCGACCATTTATCACAAATCACTTCATCACCAGGTCTAGTATGCAAACGAATCGCCGACTGATTCGCCATAGTTCCCGATGGAAAAAACAAAGCCGCTTCCATACCAAATAAATCCGCCACAAAAGCCTCTAATTCATTCACCGTTGGATCTTGCTTAAACACATCATCCCCTACTTTCGCATGAAACATCGCTTGCAACATTTCCGCCGAAGGTTTCGTAACCGTATCACTAATTAAATTAATTTCCATATATCAACCAGATGTCTTATTTTTGTAAAATTTTTAGGAGCTTTATCCCGCTATCCGTTACAATCTTTTTATTTTTTCGAAAAAAACAAAAAGGATTTCCACTACTATCGGGGCTAGGGCATCCCATTTCAAAACAAAACTACAATATTTATGATAAATACAGAACAAGTCAGAGATATTATTGATCGCCTTGGTGCGTTAAGGAGGTATCTTTGACATCGATGCCAAACAGATTGAAATAGCAAACGAAGAAGAAAAAACCTTCGCTCCCGATTTTTGGAACAACGCCAAAGAAGCCGAAGTTATTGTCAGAAACCTACGTTCTAAAAAGAAATGGGTTTCGGATTATAACAAAGGGAATGAAATGGTCGAAGAACTTCAAATCATGTTAGATTTTTACAAAGAAGGCGAAATTTCCGAAGAAGAAATCGACGATTTTTACCAAAAACTAATCACACACATCGAAGACATCGAGTTTAGAAACATGCTTTCTGATGAAGGTGATAGCTTAAGTGCCGTATTACAAATTACAGCTGGCGCTGGCGGAACCGAAAGTTGCGATTGGGCTTCCATGCTCATGCGAATGTATTTGATGTGGGCCGAAAAACAAGGCTACAAAATCAAAGAACTCAACTTTCAAGAAGGCGATGTGGCAGGAATTAAAACCGTAACTTTAGAAATTGAAGGTGATTTTGCTTTTGGTTACTTAAAAGGAGAAAACGGCGTACATCGATTGGTACGAATTTCACCATTTGATAGTAATGCCAAACGTCACACTTCATTTGCTTCGGTTTATGTGTATCCGTTGGTTGACGATACCATTGAAATTGAAATCAATCCAGCGGATATCGAAATTACAACCGCTCGTTCTAGTGGTGCCGGCGGACAAAACGTAAATAAAGTGGAAACCAAAGTTCAATTGGTACATAAACCAACAGGCATTCAAATTCAATGTTCAGAAACGCGTTCGCAACACGATAACCGTCAACGTGCGCTACAAATGCTGAAATCGCAGTTGTACGAAATCGAACTTAAAAAACGCATGGAACAACGTGCCGATATTGAAGCTGGAAAAATGAAAATTGAATGGGGTTCACAAATTCGTAATTATGTGATGCATCCTTATAAATTAGTAAAAGATGTGCGTTCTGGTGAAGAAACCAGCGATGTAGATGCAGTAATGAACGGTGAAATTGACCGTTTCTTAAAAGCGTATTTGATGCTAATGGGACAAAAAGAAGAATAATTTTTATTTCAAAATTTGGTCATATCATAAAAATAACTAATTTTAAATTTAATTAAAATAAATTTTATGTATCAAAAACCTTCTGCGGCATTTATTGCAGCTTCTTGGATTGCATTAGGAACGGGTGTTATCGGTTATTTAATCGGATTGTACCGAGCTGAAATGTTGTTAAACGAAAAAGGATATTACTTTACGGTGTTAATGTTCGGACTTTTTTCAGTGGTTTCTTTACAAAAAAGTGTTAGAGATAAACTTGAAAAAATACCAGTAACCGATTTGTATTATGGAATTTGTTGGTTTGTAACTATTTTGTCTATTCTTTTATTAGTAGTCGGTTTATGGAACGCCACATTACTTCCAAGCGAAAAAGGGTTTTATGCTTTCTCTTTTCTCTTATCCATTTTTGGAGCTATTACTGTTCAAAAAAACACAAGAGACGGTCAAATTAAAGATTCAGAAAATTAATAACCTTGAAATAACAAGGACATAAATCCAAACTAGTTAAATTTAGTTTGGATTTTTTTATTTTTTTTCTTGAAAGTCAATTTGTTTTTTATACTTTAGATGACATTAACCAATCTACTAAAATGAAACCAATCACTATTGAAGCAATCAACTCCGTTCTTAATGGAACTATTGTTGGTAGCACTAACCAACTGATTACAGCTCCAGAGCAATTAGAAGTTGCTAAGGAATCAGAAATTTCCTTTATCGGAAATAAAAAATACGAAAAACTTTGGCAAAATTCAAAAGCTTCAGCGGCCGTCGTTAATGAAGATATTGCTATTGAACCTGGAGAAAATCGCGTTTTTATTAAAGTAAAAAATGCGGATTTGGCCATGTCACAGGTTTTGGAACTCTTTGCTCCACCTCCACCAAAATTCGAAATTGAAATTCATCCAACTGCAACAATTGATGCTTCTGCTACTATTGGTAAAGGAACAAAAATTGGTGCAAATTGTTATATTGGACCAAATACTACCATTGGAGAAAACAGCATTATTTATCCCAATGTGACCATTTTAGACGAATGTACTATTGGTAATCAAACAACAATTTGGTCAGGAACTGTAATTAGAGAGCGTTGTCATGTTGGAAATAACTGCATCATTCACCCTAATGCTACTATTGGTGCTGATGGTTTTGGATTTAGACCCGATCCGCAAAAAGGATTAGTAAAAATTCCACAAATTGGAAACGTAATTATTGGAAATAATGTGGAAATTGGTGCTAATACTTGTGTAGACAGAGGAAAATTCAGTTCAACCGTTCTTGGTGATGGTTGTAAAATTGATAATTTGGTTCAAATTGGGCACAACAGCAAACTAGGAATGTTCTGTATTATGGCAGGAAATAGTGGATTAGCTGGTTCTGTTACGCTAGGAAATGGCGTAATTATTGGCGGAAGTGCTTCAATTAAAGATCATACAACTATTGGAGATGGTGCTATCATTGGTGCAGGCTCTGGTGTAACTGGCGATGTCGAAGCAGGGAAAACCTTGTTAGGCTATCCGGCCATTGATGCTAAAGATGCTTTAAGGCAATGGGCAATTTTAAAACGCATGGTAAACGATTCCAAAAAATAAAAACATTCGTTAAATTAATCTCTAAATCCATCTAATCAACTCTATTTTTCAGATGGATTTTGTATTTTAGCACACCAATAAAAATATACTTCCAAAATGGACTTAAATTTCAATAAAAACGAAGATCATAACAGACTATTACTTTCCGATTTAAAAAAGCGTTTTGCTCAAGTAAAATTAGGCGGCGGACAAAAAAGAATTGATAAATTACATGCTGAAGGCAAAATGACAGCTCGTGAGCGTATCGATTATTTACTAGATGAAAAAGCCAATAGCATTGAAATTGGTGCTTTTGTAGGTGACGGAATGTATGAAGAACACGGTGGTTGTCCTTCTGGTGGTGTTGTAGTTAAAATTGGCTACATTTCTGGAAAACAATGTATTGTAGTAGCGAATGATGCTACTGTAAAAGCGGGAGCTTGGTTTCCTATTACAGGAAAAAAGAATTTAAGAGCGCAAGAAATTGCCATTGAAAATAGATTACCTATTATTTATTTAGTGGATTCTGCTGGTGTTTACTTACCTATGCAAGACGAAATTTTTCCTGATAAAGAACATTTCGGGAGAATTTTTAGAAACAACGCCATTATGAGTAGTATGGGAATTACCCAAATTGCTGCTGTAATGGGAAGTTGCGTTGCTGGTGGTGCTTATTTACCAATCATGAGCGATGAAGCTTTAATCGTAGACAAAACAGGAAGTATTTTCTTAGCGGGAAGCTATTTAGTGAAAGCCGCTATCGGCGAAAGTATTGACAACGAAACGCTTGGAGGAGCTACAACACACTGCGAAATTTCAGGAGTAACGGATTACAAAGCTAAAGATGATAAAGATGCTTTGGATAGAATTAAATCGGTAGTAGGGAAAATTGGAGATTATGATAAAGCAGGTTTCAACCGAGTAAAAGCAGAAAAACCAGCATTGGAGCCGAAAGATATTTACGGAATTCTACCAAAATCGCGCGCGGATCAATACGATATGATGGAAATCATCAAGCGTTTAGTAGACAATTCAGAATTTGATGAATACAAAGCAGGTTATGGACAAACGATAATCACTGGTTATGCTCGTATTGATGGTTGGGCTGTAGGAATTATTGCCAATCAAAGAAAAATTGTAAAAACAACTGGAGCTAAAACCAAACCAAGTGAAATGCAATTTGGCGGTGTAATCTACTCGGATTCAGCAGATAAAGCCACGCGTTTTATTGCCAATTGCAACCAAAAGAAAATTCCATTAGTGTTTTTACAAGACGTAACTGGATTTATGGTTGGAAGTAAATCAGAACATGGCGGAATCATTAAGGATGGTGCTAAAATGGTAAATGCAGTTTCCAATTCTGTTGTTCCAAAGTTTACTGTAGTGATTGGAAATTCATACGGAGCAGGAAATTATGCCATGTGTGGAAAAGCGTATGATCCAAGATTAATCTTTGCATGGCCAAGTGCGGAACTAGCCGTAATGGGTGGCGCTCAGGCAGCAAAAGTTTTAATGCAAATTGAAGCCGCTTCACTAAAAGCTAAAGGAGAAATTGTAGATGAAGTTAAAGAAAAGGAACTTTTTGATAAAATTAAAGCCAAATACGACACACAAGTTTCACCGTATTACGCTGCTTCTAGATTATGGACCGACGGTGTTGTAGATCCATTAGAAACCAGAACCTGGATTTCTATGGGAATTGAAGCTGCCAACCACGCTCCTATTGAAAAACAGTTTAATTTAGGGGTGATTCAGGTATAGTAACTTTGAAGGATAAAACAACCATATATTTTTTGACATTTTTAACAAGCTTAATTGTGTTCAATATTTTTTACAATATTTTTGAAAAAATATTTATTGTAGAAACTTCATATGGATTTGAATATAGATTTTCTGAATTAGATTGGATTTTAAATTATTTCTATGAAGGTTATCATTATGAAGCAACTTTATTAAATATAATAATGACTTTACTTTTAAGTATATATATCAGTTATTTAATAGTTAAAAATGTTTGGGAATTTATTTTTTCAAACAAATCATAATGAAAGTTTCGCTTTTCCAACCCTTCAAAACCAATATTTCAGGTATTTCTTTACCCGAAAAATTCACGTTTCCTTTTTATTACGAACCGCATGAATTGAGTAGTATTGCTGCAACTGAATTACAATCCTATTTGGAAACACAAACCAATTTTGAACATAATTTCGGGTTGAGAGAAAATCAGGAAGGTTTAGTTATTGGAAAAATGTTTGGCGTTTTGGTTTGCCAAAATCAAGAAGGAGAAATAGGTTATTTATGGGCTTTTTCTGGAAAATTGGCAGGTGTGAATCAGCTGAGCTATTTTGTTCCTACGATTTTTGATATGCTACAAGAAAATGGTTTTTTCAGAAAAGAAGAAGAAGTTTTAAATGCAATCAATCGTCAAATTGAAGTTTTAGAAAATTCAGCCGAACTTCAAACCAAAAAAATTCAATTAGAAAAAACTAAAACTGAAGCTTTAACCGATATTCAAAATCAAAAAAATAAAATCAAAAGATTAAAATTGGAACGCGATGAAAAGCGTAATTCATTCACCAATTTATCATCAACTGAAATCGAACAATTAGAATTGGAACTTTCCGAAGAAAGTAAAAAAGAAAGTATTTTGCTCAAAAAAATGACCAAATATTGGAATTTTCAAATCGAAAACGCGCAAAAAGACGTTAATTTACTTTTGGATGAAATCAATCAATTGAAAGAAGAACGTCGCGTAAAATCAGGAGCTTTACAACAAAAATTATTTGCGGAATATTCGTTTTTAAATCAATTTGGTGAACGAAAAAGCATTGGTGAAATTTTTAATAACAATCCGCCTGCTGGTGCTGGTGAATGTGCTGCTCCCAAGTTATTGCATTATGCTTTCGAACATCATTTAAAACCAATTGCTATGGCTGAATTTTGGTGGGGACAATCGCCAAAATCTGAAATTAGAAAACACAAACAATTTTATCCCGCTTGTAAAAGTAAGTGCGAACCTATTTTATTATCGCACATGTTGAAAGGTTTAGAGATGGAAGCTAATCCGTTTCAAGAAAATCCAGCGGAAGGAAAAAATATTGAAATTGTTTACGAAGACGAAATATTATTGGTAATAAACAAACCAGCGGAATTTCTTTCGGTTCCGGGAAAAATTATTTCTGATTCGGTGTACCAAAGAATCAAAGAACTATATCCCAATGCCACTGGACCATTAATCGTGCATCGTTTGGATATGTCGACATCTGGTTTGATGCTAATTGCCAAAGATGAGGCCACGTATGTTAAACTGCAATCGCAATTCATCAAAAGAACTATAAAAAAACGTTATGTTGCTTTGTTAGATGGTATTTTGGAAGAAAATGAAGGTTTTATCGATTTACCACTTCGTGTTGATTTGGACGATCGACCAAGACAATTGTTTTGCTACAAACACGGAAAGTCAGCCCAAACCAAATGGAAAAAAATTGAAGTGAGAAACAATCAAACTTTAGTTTATTTTTACCCAATAACTGGAAGAACACATCAATTACGAGTGCATGCTTCACACGAATTAGGCTTAAAAACACCAATTGTAGGTGATGATTTATATGGAAAAAAAGCCAATCGTTTGCATTTACACGCCGAAAATTTAACTTTTGAACATCCTGAAACTAGAGAACAAATAACAATTTCTGTTGCTCCTACTTTTTAAAAATTCAAGTTGTTGTAACAAAACTCTAATTCCATTCACTTATATTTACAGTTCAAATTTATTCCAATGAAAAATCAATTAGTTGTCCTTTTTATTTGTTTCGGTTTTGGTTTTGCGCAAGCACAATTCTCTAGAAAAGATTCTCTCCAAGGTGGTTTACGTGTCGAACGCACCAGTTTTGATGTATTACGTTATGATTTAAACATCACTATAAATCCTGATGAAAAGGAAATTAGTGGTTACAATGATATTACATTCAAAGCAGTAAATCCAACGAAAAAAATTCAATTGGATTTGTTTGATAACATGAAAATTGATGAAATTTCGAATCAAAATTTTGGTAAATTGGAATACGTTCGTGAAGAAAATGCTGTTTTTGTTCAGTTTCCTTCTTCTTTGATTCAAGATTCGGTTTATACCATTCGATTTATGTATCACGGAAATCCTAAAATTGCTAAAAATGCTCCTTGGGATGGCGGCTTTGTTTTCAAAAAAGACAGCAATGGAAAAGATTTTATTGGTGTTGCCGTACAAGGAACTGGTGCTAGTTTGTGGTATCCCGTGAAAGATTCGCAAAGTGATGAACCTGATTTTGGTGCTTCAGTAAAAGTAGCGGTGCCAAACGGATTGATGAATGTTTCTAACGGAAGATTTCAAGGAAGTACCGATTTAGGAAACGGTTACACCAGATGGGATTGGGAAGTAAAAAATCCAATTAACACCTACTCTATCACTGTTAATGTTGCAGATTACGTTCATTTTTCGGATAGTTTGCCTAATTTGGATATTGATTATTACGTACTTAGAGAAAATGCTGAAAAAGCAAAAATCCATTTTGATGCCGATGTAAAACCCATGATGAATTGCTTCCAATCGAAATTTGGGATTTATCCTTTTGCTGAAGATGGCTTTAAATTGGTGGAAAGTCCGTATTTGGGAATGGAACATCAAAGTGCTGTTGCTTACGGAAATAAATACAGAAAAGGCTATTTAGGTTCTGATTTATCGGGAACTGGTGTTGGGATGTTTTTTGATTACATCATTATTCACGAAACGGGTCACGAATGGTTTGGAAACAGTATTACTAGTCAGGATATTGCAGACATGTGGATTCATGAAGGTTTTACGACTTACACCGAAACTGTTTTTGTGGAATGCATGAAAGGTTATGAAGCAGCTTTAAAATACGTAAATGGACAAGCGAGAAATGTAAGAAACGACAAACCAATCATTGGAAAATACGGAGTAAATTCAAGAGGTTCGGGTGATATGTATTACAAAGGTTCGTTACTGTTAAATACCTTGCGTCATGTAATCAACGATGATACCAAATGGTGGCAATTGTTATACAATTATAGCGAACATTTCAAAAAACAAATCATTACGACTGAAATGGTAATTGCTTATTTCAATGAGCAAACCAATATGGATTTAACACCCATTTTCAAACAGTATTTGTATACGGCAAACATTCCTGCATTGGAATACAAAAAAATTGGAACTGAATTGCAATACCAATGGAAAAACGTGAATTCCGATTTTAATATGCCCGTTGATATTGCTTTTGGAAAAGAAATTGTTCGTTTGTATCCAACCACTCAAAAACAAAAAATCAAATTAAAGAATTTCAAGAAAAGTAAAAGTTTTGAAATTTTCGACAATAGATTTTTTATTAATGTGATTGAAGCTGATTAATTCAAATCATTTGGTGACTTTCCAAATTGTTCCCAATTCGATAAATTTTCCATGGTTATTTGGGAAATACTCGTAAGTGCTTCTTGCGTAAGAAACGCTTGGTGTCCGGTTACAAGCACATTGGGATAGGAACGCAACTTCTCAAATAAATCATCTGCAAGTACTTTATTGGATAAATCTTTAAAGAAAATACCATTTTCATTTTCATAAACGTCTAATCCAGCTGCTGCAACGGTTTTATTTTCTATAGCTTCAATTAAATCAACAGTGTTTACAATTCCGCCTCTTGCGGTATTAATGAAATAAACTCCTTTTTTCATCAATGAAAATGTTGCTTTATTGAACATATATTTGGTTGCTTCATTCAACGGACAACATACGGAAATGACATCTGATTGCTTACATAATTCTTCAAGCGAAGTATATTGAATGCTGGTTCTTGCTATTAAATCGGTGTTTTCAGCAATATCATAACCTAAAAGTTTACAGCCAAAACCGTTCATGATTCTAGTAAATGCACTTCCAATTTTACCTGTTCCTACTATTCCAACTGTTTTTCCTTGCAAATCAAAACCTACTAATTGATCCAATCTAAAATCATTAGTTTTCATTAATTCATTGGCTAAAATCACTTTTCTATTTAAAGCTAATAGCAACGTAACTGCATGTTCTGCAATGGCATATGGGGAATACTCAGGAATATTGGCGACTTTAATTCCTAAAGCTTGTGCTTTGTCCAAATCTACGTGATCATAGCCTACGGAACGCAACGCAATAAAATTAACGCCGTTTTGTTTTAAAATCTCCAAAACAGCAGCATTCGCCTTATCTGATGAAAAAAGAGCAACTGCTTCAAATCCTTTTGATAGTTGGGCTGTGGTTTCATTCAACGCTTCTTCTGTAAATTCAATTTCATGAATAGAATTGGCAAACTTTTGTAAAAAAGGCTGATCAAAACCGTGTGAACTATAGACTAGTGTTTTCATGAATTTATTATTTAATTTTTATTTTTTCCAAATCACTTTTTACTCTAAACTCAGAAGGGAACAATAATAGTAAGTAAACAATCAAAAGTATACCAAATAAAATAAAATCCTTTTTTAGAATTAAAAGTACAAATGCTGCACCTTCGAGAATTGCCCAACGAACAATTGATGCTGTTTGATACATTGGAAATTGTTCATCAAATGAAACTTTAACATCTATTTTATTGATTTGTGAACGAAATATAAAATTACTAAAAACAAAAGCAATTAAAGGAATTATAGCATATATTATGGAGTTACTATCTACTATTGGCATTTGTAATACTTCTGGAGAAAAATCTCCTAAAATGACATAACCTAGAATCACACCAGCACAAATACTTAAATGAATAATCTGTAATGTTTTTAATTTTTGAGACATACTAGTAATTAATTTTTATAATAAAATTTTAGCTTTCTAAATTACAAAAAACATTTTAATTCACTAGAACATTTAAAAAAACAAGAATTATAAAAGCTAATTTTTTGTTATTTTTTTTCATAATTCATTAATTTTTAGTAAATTAGTAGTTGTAATTTTAAACCGTTTATTTATGGCTAGTATTAGAGAATTAAATAAATGGGCTAATGCACACACCTACTATCCTATTGATATCCTTCGAATTGCTTTTGGAATATTTCTAGTAATTAAAGGAATGGCATTGGTTGCAGATAGAACCTATTTGAACGAAATTTTAGCTTCTTTGGGTGGTTTTGGAGGTGAGATGTTATTAATCCATTATGTAGCATTAGCACATATGGGAGGAGGAGTAATGATTATCATTGGCTTACTCACGAGATGGTCACTTTGGGTACAATTACCTATTATTGTTGGTGCTTTTGCAATAAATTTTATTGGAGATTTTAATTTTTCCAATTTTATTCAAGCAACTCTAGCTATACTTGTATGTGTTTTCTTTCTTTTTTATGGCAGTGGAAAACATTCAGCGGATTATTATTTAAAAATGGAAATGTAAAATTTTTGAAGCTTTCTATAAAGTAGCACACTATGTAGGTTATCTTAAAATTTGAAGATTAAGTTGAAGGGAATGCGTTAAGATAACATACCGATTACAATACAAAAGTGTACTATATTTTTAGAAAGCTTCTTTATTTTTTAAAGTTAGTAGTCTATTTACTTTTCCTGTTTCTGTTCGAATAAAGTTGGGAATAAAATAAACTTTCTTAGGTCTTTCATATTTTTCTAGAACATCGAAAATCGTTGCTGATAAAGGAAATTCTTCTGATTCTACTACCAAAATTACTTTCTCGCCTAAATGTTCGTCACTTTCCGATGCAATAAAAAACGGAACTGAAAATGCCTCTTGCAATTTTTCTTCAATTCGTTCTGGAAATAGCTTTACTCCTCCACTATTTATCACATTATCGTAACGTCCTAACCACTGAAAACTAGTTGGTGAAACCAAATGTACAATATCATTGGTTACAATTTTTTCTTCTAAAATATTGGGTGCATCAATTACCAAACAATTTCTGTTATCTATACTAACAGTTATATTGGGTAACGTCATAAAAACAGTCTCATCAATTCTTTTGGCAGCAATATGCGTAATGGTTTCTGTCATACCATATGTTTCATAAACTTCGGTATCACAATTTTGTAATTGGTTTACTAATGATGGTGCAATTTTGGCTCCACCAACAATCAATTTCTTAATTTGATTCAATTGTAACAAAGCATGTTCCACTTGTAACGGAACCATAGCCGAAAAATCATAGATTTTGTGCTTATTAGGTATTGGATTGCTTTTGGGAGAAACCAAATCCATTTCCAACCCTAAAATTATTGCTCTTACCAACATCATTTTACCCGCAATAAATCTACAAGGCAAACAATGTAAAGCGGTATTTCCTGGACGCAATCCTAAAAAATCACCAGTAGCAATAGCGGAATGCACCATAGCTTGTTTGGAAATTCGAATCATTTTAGGTGTTCCAGTAGTGCCCGAAGTTAGTGTATCAACATACGAATGATCATCAAACCAATCCATTAGAAAAATTCCTGCTTCAATTTCGAAATCATCGCCTTCTCTAATTAGTGTGAAGGCTAATTGAAAAATTTCTTCGCGTTCTAAAGTAAAACCATTGATTTTAAATCGGTTGTGAATACTTTTATAATGAGGAACTTGCATATTATTCTGATATTTCTTGTAATGAACCTGTTAGTCTTTCCTTCCAATTATTCCATTTGTAAACTTTAGCAAAAAGGAAGAGTAACATTGGGAAAATAACAAAAATTGGGAGCACAATTTCAAATCCTGCTGAAGGTTCAGAAACGTCTTTTAGTATAGAATGCGTTTGGAAAGCAGTCCAATCAGCAGTTAAAAGCAAAGCTCCAACTAAATTATTTGCAGCATGAAATCCTAAGGCCAATTCTAAACCTTCATCCATTAAAGTAATTACGCCCAAAAACAAACCTGTTCCTATGTAATAAACCATGATAATATATCCCACTTTACCCACTTCAGGATTACCAATATGCATTAATCCGAATAAAATAGATGTTACTAATAACGGAATCAAACGATTATTGGTAACCAAACCCAATCCTTGCATCAAATGGCCACGGAATAAATATTCTTCAAAACTTGTTTGTAATGGAATTAAAAGCAAAGCCAAAACTAAAAAAACAAAAAACTTCTCCGAATTAAAGTTCCAAACAAAATTTTCTGGTGAAGCCCAATAGGAAACTAAAATCATTACAATAGTTATTCCTGCCCAAATTGAAAACGAAAATAAAACCCGTTTCCAATCAATTTTTTGTCGAGACGTTGTTAAACTGGTTAAACTTTGGCCTTGAATAAATTTAGCCCAAAATAAAACGATAAATAGAGCAATAGATAAAGGCGCAATTACCATCACAAAAGTAGCATTCACTCCAATAGTATCAATGGCATTTTTGATTACTTCATTAGTATCAATTCCAGCTGACATAATTGTGTTTACAATCATTAAAAAAATAAATCCAGCTGGTAAAATAAAAAATAAAATAGGATGTGATTTTAATTTTTTGGCTTGTTCTATATACATAACTTGCTTTTTATAATAAGTCACCAAATTACTATAAAAGTTTCAAATACGAGCTAATTTTTATTACTTTGCTAAAAAAAATATGATTACCATTTATCACAATCCACGTTGCACGAAATCTAGAGAAGGTTTATGCGAATTAGAACTTTTAAATGAACCTCTTTCCATTAGAAAATACCTAGATGAACCGTTTACCAAAGAGGAATTAATCGATGTAATTAATAAACTCGGAATAAAACCAATAGAATTAGTTAGAACCAAAGAAAGTATTTGGATTGAAAACTTCAAAAACAAATCATTATCTGATAGCGAAATAATAGATGCAATGTTAACTTATCCAAAGTTAATCGAGCGACCAATTGTAGTCAAAGGAAATAAAGCCGTTATTGCGCGACCTAAGGAAAACATTAACAAAATTCTATGATTATTTAACAAAGATTTGGCATTCGTAGATTAAACCTAAACCTACTTTTGCCATCAAACTTGGAAATAATAATCAACAAAACAATGTCAAATTTAATTAAACTGTTTACCACAGTTCTTTTATTGGTCACGGCAATATCATTTGCTCAACAAAGACCAGAAGCGAAAAAAATTAAAATTTCAGGTAAAATTTTCGAAAAAGGAACCGATTTCCCATTAGAATATGCAACTGTTGTATTTGAAAATGCAAACAAACAAGGTGCTTTATCTGGAAGTGTAACTGATATGAATGGAGAATTTTCATTCGAAGTAAACGCTGGAACTTATAATGTACGTTTCGAATACATATCATTTAAAACAGTTGAAATAAAAAATAGAACTTTTTCAGAAGACACCAATTTTGGCACTTTATTCTTAGAAGCTGATATAGCCCAACTAGAAGGTGTTGAACTAATTGCTGAACGCTCAACTGTTGAAATCAAACTAGATAAGCGTGTTTACAACGTGGGTAAAGATATGATGGTGAAAGGTGGAACCGTTAGTGATGTTTTGGACAATGTTCCATCAGTAACTGTTGATGCTGAAGGAAATGTTGCTTTGAGAGGAAATGAAAACGTAAAAATCCTAATCGATGGAAGACCATCAGGATTAGCTGGCTTAAATATTGCTGATGCTTTAAAGTTATTACCAGCTGATGCCGTGGAAAAAGTAGAAGTAATCACTAATCCATCAGCAAGATATGATGCAGAAGGTGGTGGTGGAATCATCAATATTGTATTGAGAAAAGGAAAAGCGAATGGTTTAAATGGCTCAATTATTTTATCAGCTGGTGATCCAGAAACTTATGGTGTTAGTTCTAGCATCAACAAAAAAAGTGATACGTACAACTTGTTCTCTAATTTTGGTTACAACTACAGAAACAACCCTGGAAATTCATTAACTGATGCAGAATATTTCAATCCTGATGGGACAACTAGTCAATTCATTAATGAAAGAAGAACTAATAATCGTTTGAGAGAAGGTTACAACATGAATTTTGGTATTGACTTAAACCTTACAGAATCTCTAACTTGGACTAATGCTTTAACTTTTAGAGAAAACCGTGGTCATAACCCTAATAATGTTTTTTTCTATAATTTTGATGCTCTAAAGAATCCTACTTTTGTTAGAAATCGTTTAAACGATGAGAGAAGCGAGGATTTTAGTATCGAATATGCATCAAATTTTGTTAAGAAATTTAAAAAAGACGATCACGTTCTAACCCTTGATATTGCTGTATCTTCTAACAGAGACAATGAAAATTCGGTTATTACTGATCAAGTAATTGGTGATCCAACAACATTATTTTCAGAAACTACCCTAAATAATCAAAAACAACAGAGAAACTTAATTCAATCAGACTACGTGTTACCTATTGGTAAGGATTCAAGATTTGAAGCTGGTTATAGAGGTAGTTTTTTAGAAAGTTTAACCGAATTTGAAATACAACCTGCTTCACCTTATTCTAATACTTTGGAATATAACGAATATGTAAACGCGCTTTACATGCAATACGGTTCAAAAATTAATAAATTCTCTTATTTCTTTGGGTTGCGTTTTGAAGACAGTAATATTGATGTAAATTCTTTTACTTCTAATAGCTTTAACAACAAAAAATACAATAATTTATTCCCATCAGCAACTTTAAACTATGAATTTTCAGAATCTAGTTCAATGAGTTTAAGTTACAGTAAAAGAATTAACCGACCAAGAGGACGATTTTTAAATCCATTCTCTTCTTATTCAAGTAACATCAACATTTTTCAAGGAAATCCAGATTTAGATCCTTCTTTAACTGACGCTATTGATTTAGGTTATTTGAAAAGATGGGATAAATTAACGTTCAACACTTCGGCATATATCAACATCACTAATGATTCCTTCCAATTCATCAGAAAAGAATCCGGTTTATTTGTAAATGGAGTTCCTGTAATTGTTAGTACACCAATTAACTTAGCTAACGAATATCGCGCTGGATTTGAATTCAATTTAAATTACACGCCTTACAAATGGTGGCGTTTGAACGGTAACTTCAACTTCTTTAGAAACGAAACTCAAGGAACGTTTACGTATTTAAATTATTTAGACGAAGTAGTTACTCAAAATTTTGATAACGTAGCTTTAACTTGGTTTGCAAGAATTAACTCTAAAGTTACTTTACCATACAAGATAGATTGGCAAGCAAATGCTACGTATAATGCACCTCAAACCAATGCGCAAGGTCGTTCACTTGGTGTAGCGTCTATGAATATGGCTTTTAGTAAAGATGTCTTAAAAGATAAAGGAACAATTGCTTTAAACGTAAGCGATTTATTCAACTCTAGAAAGCGTATTATGGAAACTAATATTCCAAATATCGTAAATTCGTATAGCGAAATGCAATGGAGAGAAAGACAAATTATGCTTTCTTTCACTTACCGTTTTAACAGACAGAAAAACGAAAGAGACAGACAACCAAGAAGAGATGACAACGGTGGTGATGGCGACTTTATGGGTTAATCATCAAATAACAAAACAAAAAAAGTCCCGATTGAATCGGGACTTTTTTATTGATAAAAATAGCTTAACTATTCTTTGTCTTTGCCTTTATTTCTTTTCTCTTTGATCAATTCCATAATAGCGCCGCCCAACCAATAGTGAACGAATCCTATTAAGAAAATCATTAACCAAAAACCAATCGTTAAAATGGTTAAGAAAAGTAAAAAGCCTAAATACTGTTGAAATTCAAACATGTTTTCCGGAATTAAATGAATTCATGCCAAAGATAGTGGGAAAATTTATTTTTACCAATATTATTACGGAAATATTTTAATTCCATCACATAAATCCGTAATTTTAGAATATCAATACAAATCAAGATGGACTACCGAATTGAAAAAGATACATTGGGAGAAGTAAAAGTACCAAAAAACAAACTTTGGGGCGCTCAAACCGAACGTTCTAGAAATAATTTTAAAATTGGTGACGAAGCTTCCATGCCAAAAGAAATTATTGAAGCTTTTGCCTTCTTAAAAAAAGCGGCTGCTTACACCAATTGCGAACTCAGTATTTTGTCCATTGAAAAACGCGATTTAATTGCGCAAGTTTGTGATGAAATACTAACGGGTCAACACGAAGCGCAATTTCCTTTGGTTATTTGGCAAACTGGTTCAGGAACACAAACCAATATGAATGTGAATGAAGTCATAGCTAACCGAGCGCAACAAATTGCTAACAGAGAAATCGGTACTGAAGAACCTGTTCTAAAAGCCAATGACGATGTGAACCAATCGCAATCGTCTAATGATACCTTTCCAACCGCTATGCATATTGCGGCTTATAGAATTTTGGTGACCAATACCATTCCATCGTTAGAAGCACTTTCAAAAACTTTGCAAGATAAAAGTAGCGCTTTTGCTGAAATTGTAAAAATTGGAAGAACCCATTTAATGGATGCAACTCCCCTAACCTTAGGTCAAGAATTTTCAGGCTATCACGCTAGCTTGGAATATGGAATCACCAATCTAAAAAAATCATTAGAAAATTTATCCGAATTAGCACTTGGAGGAACTGCTGTTGGCACAGGATTAAATGCTCCCAAAAATTATGACACTCTAGTAGCTTCTTACATTTCTAAATTCACTAGATTTGATTTTAAAACTGCACCAAATAAATTCGAAGCTTTATCCATGCATAATGCTTTGGTTGAAAGTCATGCCGCTTTAAAACAAATCGCTATTTCATTGAATAAAATTGCCAATGATATTCGTTTACTGGCTTCTGGTCCGCGCTCAGGAATTGGCGAACTACTATTACCAGAAAACGAACCCGGTTCATCTATCATGCCTGGAAAAGTAAATCCAACGCAGTGCGAAGCTTTAACCATGGTTTGCGCCCAAGTAATGGGAAATGATGTAGCAATAACCATTGGTGCCACACAAGGTCATTTTGAATTAAACGTATTTAAACCCATGATAATTGCCAATTTCATCCAATCGGCTAGATTATTGGGTGATGCTGCTCATTCTTTTAATGAAAATTGCGCAAAAGGAATAGAACCCAATTCAAAAAGAATTGAGGAATTAGTTGCCAATTCCTTAATGTTAGTTACCGCACTAAATCCGAAAATTGGCTATTATAAAGCAGCAGAAATCGCACAACAAGCGCATAAAAACGGAACTACTTTAAAAGAAGAAGCTATTCGTTTAGGTTATGTTGCTGAAAGTGATTTTGACCAATGGATGAATCCGAAAGATATGATTTAAAACCAGCGTTTGCGTTTGAAATAAACCACCATTCCTACAACAATTACAAGCATTAAGCCTAAAGCTAAGAAATAACCATTTTGGTATTCCAATTCGGGCATGTGTTGAAAATTCATTCCGTAAATTCCGGCGATGAACGTTATTGGCATAAAAATAGCGGAAAGAACCGTTAAAATTTTCATGACTTCATTCATGCGATGACTTTGAGCCGTATAGAAAAAATTACTCGCGCTATCTAAGGAATTCATATCGTAATCAATTTGTTCTAATAATTCCAATGTTTTCTGATGCAAACGCCCAAAAAACACATAATTTGAATTCTCAATCGAATTGAATTGATCGTCTTCATTAATAGATTTAATGGTAAATAATGCATCTCGAAGTGGCATAATCGCTCGTTTCAAAAAATGAAAGACTTCACGCATTTTTTCAATTTCCTCAACAACATTTGGATTGTCTGATGTTTTAGATTGCAGTAATAATTGTTCAATTTTTTCCTCTTTGGCTTCAATAGTAATGTAAAAATTCTCAATTACCGCATCTAAAAGCAAGTACAACAAATAATCCACTTTCTTTTTACGAACAATTCCAGTATTGGTTCTTATTCGTTCTCTGATGTGCGGAAAAAAATCGCCACGTTTTTCTTGGAAAGAAACAATTAAATTGTCTTGCAGCAAAAAACTAATTTGTTCTACCAAAATAGTATCGTTATCGTCATTGGGTAAAATAGATTTGATACTAAAAAATAGTGTGTCATCAAATTCATCCAAACGCGTTCCTTTGGTAATATTTAAAATATCTGAAACTACAATTGGGTTCAATTGCAAATGTTCTGTCAATTCTTGAATCACATTCGTAGACGATAATCCGTGTAAATTCAACCAATTGTTACTGGAATTGTCTTTATTGGAAATAAAATCTTTTACCGAACAATTTTCATATTCTGTTGCGTCTTCTTCGTTATAACTAAAAAGTTGCATTTCAGTAGGTTTATCGGTATAAATCCCAGTATATTCTAATGTTGACGGCTGAACTTTTCTACCTTTTTTATATCGTATTTTTCTCAAAACAGTTTAATTTTAAGCATAAAGATAGGACTTTTTAAAAATCGGTCTTATTTTTACTGAAATTTTTTTTACATGCAAACCCTATTCATCAATATTAAAGAGCTTTTACAAGTTAGACCCAAAGGAATTTCTAAAGTTTCCGGAAGTGAAATGGCTATTTTACCAAAAATTGACAATGCTTTTTTACTGATAAAAGACAACGAAATTGCTGCTTTTGGTCCAATGGAAAACTGTCCCACGATTGAAAACGCAACACTAATTGACGCTTCAGGAAAAGTGATTTTACCTACTTGGGTTGACAGTCACACACACATTGTGTATGCGGGAAATCGAGTGCAAGAGTTTGTGGATAGAATCAACGGTTTGTCGTATGAGGAAATTTTCAATCGTGGTGGCGGTATTTTGAATTCGTCAAAGAAATTGAATGCAACTTCCGAAGATGACATTTACGAACAATCAAAAATTCGTTTAGAAAACGTAATGAAATTGGGCACTGGAGCTGTTGAAATCAAATCAGGTTACGGATTAACGGTTGAAGGCGAATTGAAGATGTTGCGCGTAATCAAACGATTAAAGGAAAATTATCCCATTGCGATTAAAGCTACTTTTTTAGGCGCTCATGCCTTTCCGTTGGAATACAAAGACAATCATTCAGGTTATATCGATTTGATAATTAATGAAATGTTACCGAAAATAGCCGAAGAAAATTTAGCCGATTTTATCGACGCCTTTTTAGAAACAGGTTATTTTTCAGTAGCAGAAACCGAACGTATCATGGAAGCTGGAAAAAAACACGGTTTACAAGCTAAAATTCATGTGAACCAATTCACAGCCATAAACGGAATTGCAGCTTGTGTAAAATACCAAGCGCTTTCAGTAGATCATTTAGAAATTGTAACAGATGAAGACATCGAAGCCTTAAAAAACTCGGAAACCATGCCAGTTGCGTTACCAAGTTGTTCCTATTTCATCAGTATTCCTTATACACCAGCAAGAAAAATGATGGAAGCCGGATTACCATTAGCACTAGCTACGGATTACAATCCTGGCACTACTCCATCTGGCAATATGAATTTTGTGGTGGCAACCGCTTGTATCAAAATGAAAATGACGCCAGAAGAAGCGATAAATGCTGCTACTATAAACGGTGCTTATGCTATGAATCTTAGCGAAACGCATGGTTCAATTACTATTGGTAAAAAAGCTAATATTATCATGACTAAACCAATTACTTCATTTTACCAATTGCCTTATGAGTTTGGCGATAATTTAATTGAAAAAGTGATGATTGAAGGGAAATTTGTGGAGTAAAAAACGGCACTCTTAAGAATGCCGTTAAAATTATTGTTTAATCAAAGTGTAATCTCCGTAAGGCAAACTAAAATTTGTAAAAGTTGAAGGTACATAAAAATCTGCTTTGCTACGACCGCTTTTAGATGATTTATTAATAAACTGTACTTTTAGCTTTTCTACTCCATTTTCAATAACTCTTCTTATTACAAAACCTGCACTTAACATATTGTCATCATTAGCAGGTTCATCAAAATGCATATATAATCTTTCGGTACCTATAGGACAACTAGGACACAAAGGATATCTATCCAAAACTAACTTAGCACCTGAATATAAATTATAATTAAACAAGTTATCGTGATTTAGATTCAAATTAGACAAACTATTCACTTTTTCAATACCATTACTGTCAATATATTTGTATTCGCCAACCAATACATCCTCATAAAACTGAGTAGGTGCGGGTCTCCAAAACATTTCTCTCTTGATAAATCTTACTTCAAGGTACTCCTGACCATTTTGATAAACCCATGTTCCTACAAATTGATTTTGAAAATTTTGTGTGTCTTTTAAATAGGCGTTTAAAGGTGTTTCGGAAGGTAGGGTTTCATAAATATCGAGTATTTGTGCTTTACATCCAATTGAGAACGTTATATAAACTATTAAAATTACTATTTTTTTCATTTTTATTATGTTTTAAAATTATTTATTTACAATTAATTTCATCGACATTACCATTAGAATTAATCGTTTGCTCTTTCCATCCAGTTATAATTGGCAAACCATTTGAATCGATTGATTCAGTAGCTTTATAAAGTCCAATCTCGTCTCCAAAATATTTATTCATATTTTTTAAAAAAGTTTTAATTAAAAGATTACTATTTGCCAAATGTCCAATATTTATGTTCTCTGTTTCCAAATCCTTTTGAAAATTAGAAAAATTTGTATTTAGTTTTGAAATATAATCACCACTAAAGTTTTTAAATTTTAATGCATAATGTCCTGAACCAACAGATAGCATCACAGTATATTCTGCATAATCTTTTACACTATTATTAGCAGGAACATGTTCATAAGCAATATTGTACAAAGCCATTAAATCACCTGCTGAAAACATAGGAAACATACTTGTAGTAGCAGGGTTGGTATGACAATGCATAGCTCCTTTTACATTACCTGTTGCTAACCCTGCACTAATATCTATTTCATATGGTTTATTTTGATTTTGTGGAATCACTGGAAAGGTTAAATATGTTGCTCCTAGTGAATTAGTTGTTTCACTAATGTAATTTCCACGCTCACTTGTTCCTGATGATTGTCCTTTTAAAATTCTCAAAGTCTGCTGAATGGAGTTATTTGTGACTAACTTACTTAATTCATTACAAGGAGCGCTTATAGGTTTGTCTATTGAAAGCACGGGAGATGAAATACCAAGTTCATACTCTTCAGGATCAGTCTCTATTGTTGGGTATTCTGGTGGATAATCTGAATCACCTAATGACCCTCCTCCTCCACCTCCAGACGTAGAACCCGAACCGATGCTATCGTCATTTGAACCACCACTACCACTGCCACCTTCATCAATACATTTAATTGGTTTTGTAACAGTATATACTCTTGGAGGTGTATTTGAATTACAACTGCCCCAACTTTCAATGTTTGTTGAATTATGTTCTCCGCTACCACAAGAAACCCAAATAGTCTCGGTAGTATAACCACAACTTTGAGTTACTAAATTGTTATCAAAATTATCTAAAAAAATGGTTTCTATAGGATTTTGAATACTTTTTAACTGTCCATTTTGCAAACTTACTTTTTCATAAGGTGTTAACCTATATTGCAAAATTTTTACTTTATAACTACCATCATTTTGATAACTCAATACAAGATTTTCTAACAACTCTGTTGCTTCATCTCTATAAATTGGAAATGTAAACGAATGTAAATTTGCATATTGTATATACAATCCTTCTCTTGTATCTATAGTAAAACCATTTATAGTATCTTTAACAATTTTGCTTAACTTACTACTAGATTTCTGTTTATTCACATCAGCCACTACAGTAAATGCCTTTATATGTTTCTTAAATTCGGTATAAGAAATTTTAGTAGTTTTAATACCTGCTTTTACATTGTGATTATGTTCATGCAAGTTATCTTCATTGCAACTTATAAAATAACAACAAAGTACAAAAATAAAACAAAAAAATAAATTAGTTTTTTTAATCATAATTGATTTTTTAGATTAAATATTAAATGTTAAAAAAGCAATGAATTCAACACTCATTGCTTTTTTTATAGATTTGAAAAACGGATTATCTCAAACTGAAACTAGTTTTAGAAACCATTTCACCTTTTTGGTTAAACACATTTACAAAATACGTTCCAGCGGCAAAGTCTTTTCCTGCCACTTCTTCGTTAACTTGTACCGTTTTGTTTTCGTATTTTACTTTAGTAATAAAAGTATAAGTCAAAGTTAAATCGTCTTTAATGCTAATTGTTTCTTTATCTCCTAAAATATTACTCTTGCTATCAATAATTTGTACATAATACATTCTATCGCCTGATTTTGCAATTTGATTTTCAGCAATTAGGAAACTTACTTTTAATTTATCCGCTCTTCTTGCTTTGTCCGTTTCAATTTGCTTTCCTGAACTTCTTTGTTTTACAGCTAAAACATTTAAATTCAATACTGCTAAAGTGGAACCTTTTTCAACTGTTTTAGTCAAGTTATCGTTTTGTGTCAATAAAGTATCAGCATAACGTTTGGTGTCTTGTAAAACTACGTTAGTACTATCTAAACTTGAAGTTAAGGCTACATTTTGCTCTTTTAATAATTTATTTTCTGCTAATAAATTATCCATTTCGCGTTTAAGTTTATTATAAGAATCTCTATAATTTTTTAAAGAAGCTGTATCTCCCTTAGATTTTTCTAATTCCGCTAAAAGATTGGTCATTTCTTCTTTCTGCGCTTCAAAATCAGCTTTTAATGTTGTGTTTTCACTAATAGCAAGGTCCAATTCTGCAATTCTTGCTTTCAAATCATTAGCCAATTGTTCTTTTTCTGAAGATAATTCTGTTACTTGTTTGGTATTATCTGAAGACATTTTAAAAATGTAACCAATGCTTCCAAGTAATAACAGTGCCAAAATTACTACAGCAGCTTTTAATCCTGAATTGTTTTGTTTGTTTTCCATTTGTTTATGAGGTTTACTTAATTAGTAGGAACAAATTTACGATTTTAAATGTATTTATCAATTATAACGCCAATTAAATTAAAAAAATAGTACTTTTGGGAATACAATTGTATTAAAAATGGACAACATTAAGCTGCTTTCAGTTAATGAATTAGCAAGAATAACGCAACACCGTAGTGGTGAAGTTAAATTTGGTGAGAAGGTTTTCACGATTCCTAACAACGAAAATCCGTTGGATTTCATGAAAAATTGTGAAGCGCAATTTGTTTTATTTGGAATTCCTGAAGACATTGGTGTAAAAGCAAATTTAGGAAGAACCGGAACCGCTTCTGCGTATGAAAGTGCGTTAAAAAGTTTAGTAAACATCCAACACAACAAATTTTGCAAAGGCAATAATCTTTTAATTTTGGGTAATTTGGAAGTTTCAGAAGAAATGAAACGTGCCGCTCAATTAACCGTTACCAATAAAGAAGATAGAAAGGAACTTTTTGAATTGGTTGAAAAAATTGATAAAGAAGTTTCCCATATTATTCATGAAATTGTAAAAGCTGGGAAAATTCCAATTATTATTGGTGGCGGACACAACAACGCTTACGGAAATATAAAAGGTTTAGCATTAGCCAAAGGAAAACCTGTAAACGCAGTAAATTTTGATGCACACACCGATTTTCGATTACTTGAAGGAAGACATTCAGGAAATGGCTTTAGTTACGCTTTTGAAGATGGTTTCTTGAAGAAATATTTCATTTTTGGCATGCACGAGAGTTTTATTTCCAAAGGCGTTTTGCAAAACATCAAATCAGTGAGTGAACGTGTGCAATATACTACTTACGAACAAATTGAAGTTAGGAAAGAGAAAACTTTCAGTAATGAACTTTCAGTAGCCTTAGACTTTATTAAAAATGATTGTTTTGGAATAGAATTAGATTTAGATGCTATTCCCGGAATTTATTCAAGCGCAATGACTTTAAGCGGATTTAGTGTACAACAAGCAAGAGAATATATTCATTTTTTTGGTAAAAACAAAAACGCGGCTTACTTGCATATTTGCGAAGGCGCACCCGATTTAGACCAAACCAACAACAACCATTTAACGGGAAAATTAGTCGCTTATTTGATTACTGACTTTATGAAGAGTAAAATGTCGTAACTTTGCCACAGAAAATCATTTCTGAATAAATTACAAATTATGACATTTAAAGAACTTCAATTAATTAACCATATACAACAAGCGCTAACGGAAGAAGGTTATACGAACCCAACTCCTATTCAAGAACAAGCTATTCCAGAAATTCTAGCTGGACAAGATTTAGTGGCTTGCGCACAAACCGGAACAGGAAAAACAGGTGCATTTGCTATTCCAATTTTGAATTTAATTCACAGAATTGTGGGTTCTCCTAAAAAAACAAAACATATTCGTACTTTAGTAGTTACTCCAACTCGTGAATTAGCCATTCAAATTGACGAAAGTTTTAAAACTTATGGAAAATATACAGGCGTAAAAAGTTTGGTAATTTTTGGCGGTGTTAATCAAGTGCCACAAGTAAACGAACTAAAACAAGGCGTTGATGTATTGATTGCAACTCCTGGGCGTTTGCTAGATTTACATAAACAAGGTTTTATTGATTTGAATCACATGCATCACTTGGTTTTAGACGAAGCCGATCAAATGTTAGACATGGGATTTATCAATGATGTAAAAAAAATCATCAAGTTAACTCCTGATAATAGACAAACCTTGCTTTTTTCTGCAACCATGCCATTGGCCATTAGAGAATTAGCAGACTCTTTTTTAACACGTCCAAAATATATTTCGGTAACACCTATATCTAGTACTGCTGAAAATGTGGCTCAAAAAGTGTATTTTGTAAATAAAGAAGACAAACGTTTGTTGTTGAAACAATTGATTATTCAAGAAAGTTTGAGTAACGCTTTGGTTTTTACCAGAACAAAACACGGAGCCGATAATATTGTTAAAGTACTTAAAAAAGCACATATTAAAGCGGAAGCTATTCACGGAGACAAATCTCAAAATGCACGTCAGCGTGTTTTAGAAGGTTTTAAAAACAAAGAAATTGATATTTTGGTTGCCACTGACATTGCGGCTAGAGGAATTGATATTGAGCAACTTCCGTTTGTAATTAATTTTGATATTCCCAATATTTCTGAAACGTATGTACACCGTATTGGACGAACAGGAAGAGCTGGAAATTCTGGATTAGCCATTTCATTTTGTGGAAAAGACGAAAAACCCTATTGGCAAGATATAGAGAAATTAATTCGAATGAAGATTAAAGTGGTTTCCGATCATCCGTATGGTTGGAAAGAAGAAACTCCAAATCCAGATGCTAAACCCGATTTAAGAAACAAAAAAAATCCAACAGAAGCGGGTAAATCCAATTCAAGAAAATCGGATGCTTCGAAAAAGAATAAAAAGCGTTGGTATTAGTAATGGGTTATTTGTAATAGGTAATTGTAATATCACTTATTAATATAACTCCTAATAATATGAAACAATTTGGCAGGCTCAAAAGGTTTAACGACAACATCGTTGATTTGAGCCTCTTTTATTTTATCCATAATTTCTTCTTTTTCAAAGGCGGTTACGGCGATAATTGGAAGTGTAAATCCTTTTTCGCGGATAATTTTTGAAGTTTCAAATCCGTTTATTTTTGGCATATTGATATCCATTAAAATGGCATCGAATTTTTCTGTTTGAAGCAGTTCTATTGCTTGATAACCGTCATCCACTAATTCACATTGGAAGTGATGATTTTCCAATAGCTTTTTGGTTACCACTTGATTGATTTTATTGTCCTCAACTACCAAAATACGATATTCGGTTTCATCTGATAAATCTACATCGTATTCGGTAATGAATTCTTTAGTTTTATCTTCACCCGATTGAAACGGAAGTTCAACCGTAAAAGTAGTCCCAACATGCTCTTCGCTTTCTAATTGAATGGTTCCATTGAATAAAGAAACTAGTTTTTGTACAATGGTCAAACCTAATCCAGTTCCTTGATAATCGTCATCTCGTCTTTCAATTTGTACAAATTTTTCAAAAACTTTTTCTTGATATTGTTTTGGAATTCCAATGCCGTTGTCAACCACTTGAAAAGTAATATAATAAAGGTTGTTTTCCTTTTTTCGCAAATCAGCCGTAACCGAAACTTTACCATTTTTCGTAAACTTCAATGAGTTGCTCAATAAATTCATAATAATTTGCGACAAACGAATGGAATCTCCATATAAAAATTCAGGCAATTGGTGGTCTACCTTAACTTCAATTTGGTTGTTGTTTTTTCTTGCAATCGTTTCCAAAGAATCTTTAATAGTAACCAATTTATCTTCCAAATTGAAAACTACATTTTCTAAAACCACTTTGTTTTCCTCAATTTTGTATACTTTCAAAATGTCATTTACCAACGCCAATAAATAATTAGCAGAAAACTTCAAAGCTTTTAAATGCGAACTTTCTCGTAAAACTTTGTATTCTTCTTCTAAAATTTCTGCTGTTCCAATTACACCATAAAGTGGCGTTCGCAATTCGTGACTAATGGTTGAAATAAATTGTGATTTTAAATTGGAAGCTTCTTCGGCCTTTTCTTTGGCAATTTTTAAATCTGCATTTGCCTTTTTCAATTCTAAATTAGTGCGTTTACGTTGTTTGTTGTTTTTATACAGAGTAAAAACCAACAACATTAGTACTGTAAAAATGACAATAAACAATATAACTATGATTCGGCTGCTTTGTAATTTTTGTTCCTGAATTTCGCGTTCGGCTTTTATCTTTTGAAACTGACGAGTGGCTTCTTGTTTTTCAATTTCACTTCCTAAAGTTGCTACTGATTGGCTGCGTTCTTCGTTGAAAATTTTATCTTTTAAAATGTCTTGTTTGGATAAATATTCATAAGCTTTATCAAATTCACCTCTAGCATGATAAAACACCGAAATAAAGCGATACGCGTTTAAAATATGCGTATTCAAATACCCATCTTCATTATTAGCATCGCAAAAAGCAATTGTTTTTAAGTAGAATTCTTCTGCTTTTACATCATTTTTTTGAGCGTCATAGTAATTTGCATAGAGCAAATTCATAGTAATTTTAGCTTCAATATCTCCTTCTGTATCAACGTAATTTTTTACATCATTTAAGTACCCAATGCCTTCAGCGTAATTACCTACTTTAAACAATGCGGAAACCAAATTCATCTTGGAGAAAGTAATTTCAGAAATATCATTGAACTTTTGTGAGTATTGAATTCCTAATTTGTAGTGCTTAATTCCTTCTTCGTAATTCACTTCATGGTAACAATATACATTGGCTAAATTATTATTCAACCAACCTTTTATTGTATCATTATTGGTTTTATTGGCATACGTTAATCCTTTTTTATAGTACGAAATGGATTTTTGTAAATCGGAAAATTCAGCAAAATTCAAACCTATCAAGTTGTACGCTTTTGCGGCATGTAAATGTTGATTATGAGAAATAGCTAAATCTAATGCTTCATTGGCCAATTGGATGGATTTCTCATTTTCCAATTCCATAAACGATTTACCCGATTGTGAAAGTAACGATTTGATTTCCTTTAGAATAGCTTTATCATCCTGTGCTAAACAAGTTAAAGATAAGCACGAAAGTAAAAGAAAGAAAAGTATTTTTTGGCTATTCATTTTTAATTGTAAATCAAAAAACTAAAGTAATAAAAAATCCTGACAATGTCAGGATTCTTGTATAAAATTAACGAATTAATTTTTTGTATTTAATTCTTGTTGGTGTTACTTCTTTTCCAAGGCGTTTTCTTTTGTTTTCTTCATATTCAGAGAAACTTCCCTCAAAATGATATACTTGCGAATCGCCTTCAAAAGCTAGAATGTGCGTACAAACTCTATCTAAAAACCATCTGTCGTGCGAAATAATTACAGCACAACCAGCAAAGTTTTCTAAACCTTCTTCCAATGCACGTAACGTGTTAATATCCAAATCATTCGTTGGCTCATCTAATAACAAAACGTTTCCTTCTTCTTTCAACGTCATGGCTAAATGCAAACGGTTGCGCTCTCCACCAGAAAGTGTAGCTACTTTTTTGTTTTGTTCGCTTCCACCAAAATTGAAGCGAGACAAATAAGCTCGAGAATTTACTTGTCTTCCGCCCATCATAATCAACTCTTGTCCGTCACAAAAGTTTTCCCAAATCGATTTATTTGAATCAATATTGGAATGCGTTTGATCTACGTATGCAATTTTTACGGTATCACCAATAGAAAAAGTTCCTCCATCAGGTTGCTCCTCGCCCATTATCATTCTAAAAATAGTAGATTTACCAGCACCATTAGGACCAATAATTCCAACAATTCCTGCTTGTGGTAAAACAAAATTCAAATCATCATACAACAATTTGTCTCCGTACGCTTTAGCTACATTTTTAGCTTCAATTACATTTGTTCCTAAACGAGGCCCGTTTGGAATGTATATTTCTAGCTTTTCATCTAAAACTTTTTGATCTTCATTTAAAAGCTTATCATAATTTTGTAAACGCGCTTTTTGTTTGGTTTGTCTTCCTTTTGCACCTTGACGCACCCATTCTAACTCACGTTCTAATGTTTTTCTATGCTTAGAAGCTGATTTTTCTTCTTGCTCCATTCGTTTTGATTTTTGATCTAACCAAGAAGAATAATTTCCTTTCCAAGGAATTCCTTGTCCTCTATCTAGCTCTAAAATCCAACCCGCAACATTATCCAAGAAATACCTGTCGTGCGTTACTGCAATTACGGTTCCTGCATATTGTTGTAAATGTTGCTCTAACCAAAGTACCGATTCAGCATCTAAGTGATTGGTTGGCTCATCCAACAGTAAAACATCTGGTTGTTGCAATAATAAACGACATAAAGCTACTCTACGTTTTTCTCCACCAGATAATACTTTAATTGGCGTATCTGCATCTGGCGTGCGAAGTGCATCCATCGCTACTTCTAGTTTGTTATCGATTTCCCAAGCACCAGCAGCGTCAATTTTATCTTGTAGTTCTGCTTGTCTGTCCATCAGTTTCTGCATTTTATCTGCATCTTCATATACTTCTGGTAAGCCGAACATATCGTTAATTTTATTGAACTCATCTAAAAGGGCGTAAATTTCAGCTGCTCCTTCGCGAACAATTTCAATAACCGTTTTATTTTCATCTAATTGAGGTTCTTGTTCCAAATAGCCAACAGTATAACCTGGTGCAAAAACCAAATCGCCTTGGAAATTCTTATCTAATCCTGCAATAATCTTTAAAAGTGATGACTTTCCTGATCCATTAAGACCTAAAATACCAATTTTTGCTCCGTAGAAGAAACTCAAATAAATATCTTTCAAAACTTGTTTGTTTGTACTTGAGTAAATTTTGTTTACTCGCGACATAGAAAATATAACCTTCTTATCGTCTGACATAATTTTGTTTAATTTAATTTTCGGATACAAATATACTGCTATTCCTTTAGGATTTAAAAGATTTTAAATTGAAAAACTACAAACTCATAAATATTAGTTAACACTTTAGAAATAAAAAGAAATTAGTAAAAAACTTAGTATTTTTACGCTTACGATTCAATCATTTATCAAAAATACAATGAACAAAAAAAACCTATTAATCTTAACATTTGCTAGTATGACAATGATTACCAGCACGACAGTTGCTCAAAAAAAGCAAACGAATCTAAATCCATTTTTTGAAAAGTACAATACGCCGTACAACGTTCCTACATTTGATAAAATAAAAGTAGAACATTTTAAACCAGCGTTTTTGGAAGGAATCAAACAACAAGAAAAAGAAATTGATGCTATTGCAAGCAACACACAAAAAGCTACTTTCGAAAACACCATTTTAGCAATGGAAAATTCAGGGAAACTGTTGAGTGAAGTTTCTACCGTTTTCTTCAATTTGAGTTCAGCGAATACGAATGCTGACATTCAAAAAATTGCTCAAGAAGTTTCTCCATTACTTGCCGCTCATAGCGATAACATCAACTTAAACGAAAAGTTATTCCAAAAAGTAAACAGTCTTTGGCAAAGTAAAAACCAATTAAATTTGGGAACAGAAGAAGCGAAATTACTAGAAAACGCTTATAAAAGATTTACAAGAAATGGCGCAAAATTAGACGAAAATGCCAAAAACAGATTACGTCAAATCAATGCCGAATTGTCTTTATTATCGGTAAATTTTGGACAGAATATTTTAGTTGACACCAATGGTTTTGAAATGCTAATCGACAAAAAAGACGATTTAGTAGGTTTACCAGAATCAATAATTCAAGCTACTGCAGAAACTGCAAAAAGCAAAGGTCACGATGGAAAATGGTTATTTACTATTCACAATTCAAGTGTGATGCCATTTTTACAATACAGTGCTAATCGTGCATTAAGAGAAAAAATGTACAAAGCCTACAAAAACAGAGGAAACAATGGTGGCGCCAATGATAACAATGAAAATGCTATTAAATTGGCGAATCTTCGTTTGGAAAAAGCGCAAATTCTAGGTTACGAAACTTTTGCACATTATGCATTGGAAGAAACAATGGCTAAAACTCCTGAAAAAGTAACGTCATTTTTGGAAGATTTATGGAAACCGTCACTAGCAAAAGCCAATGAAGAAATTGCAGAAATCAAAACCATGATGAACAAAGATGGCATTTCTGGCGATGTACAACCTTGGGATTATAGTTTTTATAGTGAAAAAATCAGAAAAGCTAAATTTGATTTGGACGAACAAGAATTAGCGCCTTATTTCAGTATTGAAGGTGTTAGAGAAGGAATTTTCATGGTAACCAATAAACTTTGGGGATTAAAATTCAAACAAATTACGAATGTTCCAGTGTATCATCCTGATGTGACTTCATGGGAAGTTATGGAAGCTGATGGCACACATTTGGGCGTTTTATTTATGGATATGCATCCAAGAAGTTCTAAAAGAGGTGGCGCTTGGATGACATCGTATCGTCCGCAAACGATGAAAGATGGAAAACGTGTAGCACCAGTAATTTCAATTGTTTGTAATTTTACAAAACCTACTAGCACTACTCCAGCTTTATTGACTTTTGATGAAGTAACTACATTTTTCCATGAATTTGGACACGCTTTACACGGATTATTATCAGATGTGAAGTATAAAAGCTTAGCCGGGACTTCTGTTTCAAGAGATTTTGTTGAATTACCTTCACAAGTCATGGAAAATTGGGCTGCAGATCCAGTAGTTTTAAAAATGTATGCCAAACATTACAAAACTGGAGCTGTAATTCCAGATGAATTGATTGAAAAGTTAGAGAAAGCCGCAACATTCGGACAAGGATTTGCTACTACCGAATATTTAGCTTCTTCATTGTTAGACATGGATTACCATTCTATTACATCGCCAATTAGCGGAAAAGCAACTGATTATGAAGCAAACTCAATGAAAAAATACGGATTAACTAGTGCAATTACGCCAAGACATAGCAGTACGCATTTTAGTCATGTTTTTTCTGGTGGCTATTCGGCGGGTTATTACAGTTATATTTGGTCGGGTGTTTTAGATACGGATGCTTTTGACCAATTTAAGAAAACCTATTTATTCAGTCAAGAAAAAGCGAAATCGTTCCGAAATAATATTTTATCAAAAGGAGGCACCGAAGATCCAATGGTTTTATACAAAAGATTCCGAGGAAGCGAACCTTCTATCGAACCTTTATTAAAGAAAAGAGGTTTAGACAAAAAATCATAAAAACAAAAATTCCCGAATTAGCAGTAATTCGGGATTTTTTTTGGTAGGAAACCTTTTTTTAATTGGTATATAAAAGGATTTGTATACCAGCGGTGCTTTTTTATTTCAGTTTTCCAATCCACACATCGCCTTTTGGATAAAAATAAATTTTCTCATTATCTTTTTCAATTACGTGAAATTTCTCTTGAATTAGTTTTTTGTAAAATCGTTGGTCTTTATGATATTCCTTTTCAATTTTATATTGTTCTTTTGGCCAATTTATTTCACATTCGTGAATAGAGTCCAAATCAATTTTTTTGTCCCAAGCAAATTTTTGTAATTCAGTTGATAATTTTCCAAATTGATTGGTGTCTAATTCGCTATTTTTCTTAGAAACTAAAAAACTTTCATTTTCGTAATAAGCTACTTTTTCGTCTATTGCACACACAACTTCTGATTTCAGCATTCTCGGATTATAAAGCCAAATTGCTAAATAATATTCTTTATTTAATTTATCAAGTTCATTTTTCCATTCAAAATATGTTTTTAACAGAGTCTCGATAATTATTTTTCTTAACTCTCCTTTTATTCCAAATTCCTCACCATACCATTCTTCAATTTCATAATTAAAATATTTTTCCTGATATAGGAAATCTATATCTAATTTGGAATCAGAGTCAATAATTGACTTATTTATATCTCTGATGATTTTCTTTGAAAAAATAGTTTTCTTTTTCATTTCGGATTTTCTAAAATGCACTACAACTTGTTTACATACGAAACTTCCTAACTACTCTAACGCCGTATTGGTAAAATTGTCGAAAGTTTTACAAGTTTTGATTTGATCAAAAATAATAAAAAAAGATTTAACAAATCAACTTGAACTAAAAACAAAAATTCCCGAATTACTCAATAACTCGGGAATTTTTTTTGGTGTGAAAAAACTATACTCTACCTTTCAATGCGTTTTTTTTATTTAGTTGTTACACGAAAGAATTCGTGCACCAGCGGTCAATTTTTATCTACTTTATAGGCACGGAAAGCATTTCCGCTATCGTTGCGGTGATACATCCGAGCGGTCGGGTTTTATTCTTTTGTATTTAATTCATTTGAAAACTTAACGAGCATTAGAAATAAAATTGGTATCATATTTTTCAATTCACTATAATATTCAAATGAAGATTTTAATTTATCATTTAAAGGAAGATATTTCATATCATAGTTTTTTTTAATTTTAATTTTATCATCTGGGTCAGGAAGCATACTAAAAGGCATTGATGCACACATTATTGCATAAGTTAAGGTAAAATGTGAGTCATTTGATATTGTTTCAACGCCTAATAACTCATTTTTTAAGTCGGATTCAAAGCTAAAACCATCAATCATATTACTTGGATGTGATGTTGTGCTTAAAACAGCCTTCATATGAGAAATTTGAGTGTCTAAATTTCCAAACCATGTTAGCTTTTTATTAGAAACTTGATCCTTTATAAATTTTTCAGTTTTACTGCTTTTTATATATTTATGCCAAAACTCATTTGATTCTTTAAAGCCAAAATTGTTTCTATATTCTTCTAAAAAAGATGAATCAAGCTTGCACCTTGACCAAATTAATGAGGTTTCATATACTAATCGCAAAATAGTTCTTGCATCAGTATCTAAACCATAACTACATAATAACCTTATTGATGTTAGATGTTTAATTTGTCTAATTGTTAATCTATAATATGTAATAGAAAATTTATTTTTTTCTAAAGCACTAAGTAAATAAAATTCAGAAAGAATTCTTAATAAAACAATATATTCATCTAGATATGCAAACAATGATGATATTTTGGAATTTTTAACTTCAATATTAAATTCATCATAAATATTTTCACCAAATGTTTTTTCGACAAAAGTAAACCCCTTTTTATTGTATAAAAGTTTAATGGTATTAATTGCATGTTGATAAGATAATAGGGTTCCTGGCATGAATAAATTGGATTAAGCTCTTGAATTCTCAGTTCTGCGGTAATCTTACTGTTAACTCGTTTATAAACAAAACTTACTAACCTCTCCCGTACCTTATTGGCAAAGTTGTTAAAAAATTTACAAGTTCTGATTTCTTCAAAAATAAGAAAAAAACATTAAAAAATTCAACTTAAACTAAAAACAAAAATTCCCGAATTACTAAATAATTCGGGAATTTTTATTGGTATAAAAACTATACTCTGCCTTTCAATGCGTTAAAAACCCAAGCGATGGCAAAAAAACCAACACCAACAGCTCCAAATCCCCAACCTGCTACATCATCATAACGATAAATACCCAAACCAATAATTAAGATTCCCATCAAAATCATAATAAATGTTGCCCAAGCCAAAACTGTATTCTTATTCATTCCCATAGTGAAGTCATTTAAAATTTGAGGAGAGCAAATATAGTAAAATTATATAGTTTGATAAATGCTAATCAACAATTCCCAAACAATTTCTTTAAAAACGAACTGTTAAATTTATGCTATGATTTTCCATAAATAGCTTCAAAACCCTTGAAAATTCGTATATTTGAGGTTTAATCTTACTAAATAATTCATGCTTGCTATAGTAGTACTTTGTTTTATTACCGCCATATCCTTACTTTTTTTTGGGAATTATATTAAGAAAAATGCTGCTTTTGGACTCACTTTTTTGCCTTTAGCTGGTTTTGTCTATTTCTTAAGTAAATTACCCCAAATTACCAATGGAAATATCGTAACAGAAAGCTACAATTGGGTGCCAAGTTTAGGTATTCAATTGACTTTCAGACTAGACGGACTTTCCTTATTGTTTGCCTTGTTAATTACTGGAATAGGAACTTTAGTATTTGCTTATACTTCCAATTATTTAAAAGAAAACGACCATTTAGACCGATTTTATGGTTATTTAAGTGTTTTCATGGCAGCCATGCTAGGATTAGTACTTTCTGATAACTTAATTAGTTTGTTTGTTTTTTGGGAATTAACAAGTATTAGTTCGTTTTTCTTAATTGGATTTAAGAATAGTAGTGCAACATCAAGAAAATCAGCCTTACGAGCGTTGACAGTTACTGGTTTGGGCGGTTTATTTTTATTGGCTGGAGCTTTGACTTTTGGTACAATTGCTGACACCTATTCTTTTCAAGAAATTTTAAATGGTTCGATAGATTTTACTCAACATCCTTTATATTCCTTGCTGTTGTTGTTCATTTTTGGAGCAGCATTTACTAAATCGGCGCAATTTCCTTTTCATTTTTGGTTGCCTGGTGCTATGGAAGCTCCTACTCCAGTTTCAACGTATTTGCACTCAGCAACAATGGTAAAAGCAGGAATTTATTTATTGCTCAGATTTTCACCTGTTTTGGGTCAGCATGAATACTGGCAACTTACATTAATTACTATTGGTGGAATAACTATGATTTATGCCGCATTTCATACACTTTTCAGAACCGATTTAAAAGGAATTTTAGCCTATTCTACCATTGCTGCATTGGGAATTATGGTTTTTTTAATTGGAATTGGAACCGAATTAGCCTTAACCGCAGCACTAACATTTATAGTAGTTCATGCACTTTACAAAGCCACTTTATTCCTAGTAACTGGAACTATTGATCATGAAGCAAAAACTAGAGATGTAACCCAATTAGCTGGATTAAGAAAAGTGCTTTTACCTGTTGCCATAGCTGGATTTTTAGCTGCTTTTTCCAATGCAGGAATTCCGCCATTTTCGGGTTTTATTGGAAAAGATTTGATTTATGAAGCGGGATTGCATAGTTTTCAACCTGTTTTATTGATTGTTGTAGCTGTTATTACCAATGTTTTATTGGCTTACGCTGGCTATTTGGTGGGAATTAAACCTTTCATTGGGAAATTACCCGAGAAATTTGAAAAAATACATTTACCAAGTCCGTTGTTGTGGTTTCCGCCATTGCTTTTGGCTGTTTTAGGATTACTTTTTGGAATTGTTCCAAAATTATTAGTTTCATTGGTAAATCCTGCTTTGCAAGAAACGTTTATTGGTGCAAATTTGGTGCAATTGAAACTTTGGCATGGATTTAACTTGGTTTTATTGTTGAGTTTAGTAACTATTATTAGTGGTCTTCTATTGTTTTATTTCTTGAAACCAAATAACGATTTAACCAAATTTATTGTACAATTTCAAACCATTTCTCCTCTTGGAATTTTTGAAAAAATAGGTATTTTAATGACCAAAGTCAGTTTGTTATGGACTAATTTTTTTCAAAACGGTTTTTTAAGAAATTATGTTTTAACCATTATTCTAGTAATTTCATTTTTAATTGGTTACAACTTATTTTTCAACGCAAAATTCCTTTGGGATTTTTCAACAATACTAAGCGTCACTAATTATGAAATTGGCATTCTGTCGGTAATGTTAGTTGCTATTTTATTTACTGTCTTTACCTCTTCGAGACTAACTGCAGTTGCTTCTCTTGGTGTAGTTGGCTATGCAATATGTTTACTGTTTGTTTTTTACAGCGCACCAGATTTGGCCATGACCCAATTTACAATCGATACGTTAACAGTAATTTTATTCGTTTTAGTATTGTATCGTTTACCAAAATATCTGAAATTATCTGAAAACAAAAAACGTATTCGCGATGGCTTTGTTGCGTTGGTTTTTGGCGGATTAATCACCATACTTTCATTAGAAGTAATTCAAGAACCAATGAATAATGAAACAGGTAAATTTTATGCGGAAAATGCGTATTTATTAGCCAAAGGTAAAAATGTAGTTAATGTTGTTTTGGTAGATTTTAGAGGAATTGATACCTTAGTAGAAATCACCGTGTTAGCAATTGCTGCCATTGGCGTATTTGGCTTATTAAAATTAAGAATTAGAAACAACTAACCATGAAAACTTTAATATTAAAAACAGCATCGGGTTACTTATTACCAGTTTTGCTTCTTTTTTCAGTATTTATTTTATTGCGCGGTCATTATTTGCCTGGCGGTGGATTTGTGGGCGGATTGGTAGCTTCAATTGCTTTTGTATTGCATGCGTTTGCTAATGGTTTAGAAAATACCAAAAATTTACTTCGCATTCATCCCGGATTTTTAATGCCTTTTGGTTTAGCTATTGCTTTTATAAGTGGTTTAGCACCTATGTTTCTTTACGATTTACCTTTTTTAACAGGAATTTGGTTTGATGAACCATTACCCGTTATTGGAATGGTGGGTTCGGCATTGTTTTTTGATACCGGCGTTTTTTTGGTAGTAATTGGAGTTACATTAACCATTATTTTCACTATTTCAGAATCAGCTTAACTATGGAAATATTATTAGCCTTTTTAATTGGAATTCTTTATGCTTCTGGCATTTATATGATGCTTAGACGAAGTTTAGTAAAATTAATCATTGGTATTATTTTATTAGGAAATGGTGCCAATCTTTTAATTTTTCTATTGGGAAGAATTACCAAAGACAAACCACCAATTATTCCCGAGCACAGTAAAGTTTTCCTTGATGGTTTTGCTGATCCCGTGCCACAAGCTTTGATATTAACAGCTATTGTTATTAGTTTTGGTTTACAAGCATTTGCCATTATTTTGATAAAAAGAGCTTATAAAGTGGCTAAAACCGATGATTTAGATCAAATGAACACAACCGACGAATACGCATGATAAACTCAATATTATTATATCCGCTATTATTTCACTTTTTTGTGGCTATTGTAGCTTTGTTTTTTTGGCGCGATACACGAATTCAACGCGTAATTAGTGTTGCTGGAAGTATCATTGCCTTGTTTTTATCCATCTTGCTATTTAGAGAAGTTTGGTACAACGGTATAATTACGATGCAATCTGGTAATTGGAAAGCTCCTTTTGGAATTACTATGGTTGCGGATACACTTTCGGCTACTTTGGTCTTATTGACCAATATTCTTGGTGTTGCCATAGCTATTTATTCTTCAACAAGTATTATTAGTGAGCGAGCAAAATTTGGCTACTTCCCTATTTTTCACTTATTGTTGATGGGATTAACAGGCGCTTTCATTACTGGCGATATTTTCAATTTATACGTTTGGTTTGAGGTGATTATTATTAGTTCGTTTGTATTGCTAACCATTGGTGGTGAAAAACCCCAAATTGAAGGCGCAGTAAAGTATTTTACATTGAATATTTTAGCATCCGTAATTTTTCTTACTGCTATTGCGGTTTTATATGGTTTAACAGGAACTTTAAATATGGCCGATTTACGATTGAAAATTGCTTTGGTTGAAAATCAATCGTTAGTAGATATTGCCGCTTTGATATTTTTTATTGGTTTTGGAATTAAATCGGCTGTTTTTCCTTTGTATTTTTGGTTGCCAGCTTCTTATCATACGCCACCAGCGGCTGTTTCGGCTATTTTTGGAGGTTTATTGACAAAAGTGGGTGTTTATGCAATGATTCGTGTGTTTACTTTATTGTTTGAAAGAAGTGAGTTTTTAGATAATTTATTAATTCTTGTTGCGGTATTAACGATACTTTCTGGTGCTTTGGGAGCTTTAATACAAAACAATATTCAAAAGTTATTTTCCTATTTAATCATTTGCCACATCGGATTTATGATTGCGGGATTGGCTATGAATACTACGGTTGCATTCACTGGAACTGTATTTTATATGATTCACGATATTGTAGTTAAGGCGAATTTGTTTTTAGTTGGTGGTTTCATTTACCGTTTAAAAGGTTCGTACAGTATGCGACAATTAGGAGGTTTATACCAAAGTCATCCTAAATTATCATTACTTTTATTAATCCCGTTATTTTCTTTAGTTGGAATTCCGCCTTTATCTGGATTTTGGCCCAAAATTTCATTAATTACCGCTGGTTTAACAACTGAAAATTACCTATTAATAGCTTTCATTATATTCGGAAGTTTCGTAACTTTATTAGTTATTGCCAAACTATGGTCGGAAGTATTTTGGAAAGAAAGTGAACCGATTTCGTTCAAAGCAAATTTTAAAAGCTTTCATTCCATGAAGAAAAAAGAACAATTTTCATTGGTCTTTGCTATTGCTTTATTGGCATTTGTATCGCTTTACATTGGTTTTGGTGCCGAACATATTCAAAATTTATCCAGTAGAATTGCTACTGAACTAACAACGCCTCAACTGTATTTAGACGCGGTTTTAAAAACTAAATAAAATGAGAAAACAATTTTTAATGAACATCATGCTATCACTCATTTGGGTAGCCTTGACTGGCGCCTTAAGTGTTGTGAACTTTTTATTTGGTTTTGCATTGAGTTTTTTAATCATGTGGATTATTAGTACTTCGCAAACCAATAGAAAATATTTTAGAGTAATTCCCAATATTATTTCGTTTGTGTTTTACTTTTTATACGAATTAATAAAAGCCAACATTCATGTAGCATATGACGTAATTACACCCACATTTTACATGAAACCAGGAATTGTTTGCGTTCCATTAGATGTGGAAACGGATTTGGAAATTACTTTATTGGCCAATATTATTTCGCTCACGCCAGGAACATTGAGTTTAGATGTTTCCAATGACAAAAAAGTGTTGTACGTTCATGCCATGTATATTAAAGACAAAGAAGAATTCATCAAAGACATCAAAAACGGATTTGAACGACGATTATTAGAAATCATGCGATAACCATTTATAAAATGAATTTACACGATTATTTATATTACATAATTTTACCTATTCTGGCGCTTTCTGTAGTGCTGGTTTTTGTTCGTTTTCTAAAAGGACCAACGCTTTCTGACCGCGTAGTGGCATTGGATTTACTAATTACCATTGGTATAGGAATTATTGCTGTTTATAGTATTATTTCTAACCAACCTACGTTTTTAGATATTGCTATGATTTTGGCATTAATTGCCTTTTTAGGAACGGTTGCCTTTTCGTATTATTTAGAAAAAAGAGAACAAAATGACTGATACAATTATTGCTATATTAGCCACTTTAGGCGCTTTGTTTGCCTTATTAGCTGCCGTTGGTTTGGTACGAATGCCTGATTTATATTTACGAATTTCGGTTACTACAAAAGCGGCAACTTTAGGAATTGGTTTGCTTTTAATTGGAGCGGCCATTTATTATAATGATGTTTCCATCAGTACTAGAGTAGTTGCAATTATATTTTTCATCTTGCTGACAGCGCCTGTTGGTGCGCATTTAATTGGACGTTCTTCCTATTTTACTGGAGTAAAAATGTGGGATAAATCCGTAAGAGATGATTTGGAAGGCAAATACCAAAAACGTTCTCACGAACTTAAAAGTGAAAATTCAGAAGAAAAAGATAATTCAACAGATTAGTTGAAAATGTGAACTAACATTTCTTTCATCAAATCATGTGTTGAAATAGAACTTGCTTCTACTCCTTTTCCTTTTACATCCAATTCTCTAAGTTTTGAAATAATACTACTTACTTTTTTCATTGGATAACGTTTTGCAGCTACATCATAATCAGAAACAAAATACGGATTCACTCGTAAAACACTAGCCACATTAGCTTTCGATTTATCTTTTAAACCGTGATATTGCAAGAGTTGAGTAAAATAGGAAAAGATTTGTCCAACAACCAATACAAAAGGATTGTCTTTCGGGTTTTGAGCAAAATATTCGATAATTTGATATGCTTTCAATTGTTCGCCTTTTCCAATGGCATTTCGGAGTTCAAAAATGTTGTAATCTTTACTTATTCCAATGTTTTCCTCGATGTCTTTTGCCGTAATCGTATGTCCTTTGGGAAGAATAATTTTTAGCTTTTCTAATTCGTTGTTGATTTTAGACAAGTCGGTTCCTAAAAACTCGACCAACATTATCGCAGCTTTGGGTTCAATGTTATACCCTTTTCCTGATAAAACACGCTTAATCCAATCAGGAACTTGGTTGTCGTATAACTTTTTACTTTCGAAAAGCACTCCAGCTTTAGTGATTTCCTTTGGTAATGCTTTACGTTTGTCTAAAGTCTTGTATTTATAAGCAAAAACCAAAACCGTTGTAGGCTGTGGATTTTTAACGTAAGCTTCAATTTTATCAATCGTACGAACTAATTCTTGTGCTTCTTTCACAATCACCACTTGACGATCAGCCATCATCGGATAGCGTTTGGCATTGGATAAAATATCTTCAATACTTGTATCTTTTCCATACAAAACTACTTGATTGAATCCTTTTTCATCTTCGGTCAATACCGTATCCGCTATAAAATCAGTCAATTTATCAATATAATAAGGTTCTTCACCCATTAAAAAATAAATTGGTTTGATGTTTCCTGATTTAATATCGTTGGTTATTTTGATTACTTCGTCCATACTTTTAGTATTCAGTGTTCAGTTTATAGTTGGCAGATTATAATAATTGACTAATTTTGAACTATGCAAAATTTGAATTTTTCAAGCTACACGTTTCGGTTCAAAAATAGTGAAAATAAAGTGGCTATTTTTGATGAAATACGAAAAAAATTTGTGGTGCTCACTCCAGAAGAATGGGTGCGCCAACATGTAGTTCAGTATTTGTTATTGGAAAAAAAATATCCAAAATCATTAATTAATGTTGAGAAACTGGTTAAAGTCAACGGTTTAAACAAGCGTTATGATATTGTGGTTTTTCGACCTAACGGTGAAATTTTCTTGCTTATTGAATGTAAAGCTCCAGAAGTTGCTATTTCCCAACAAACTTTTGATCAAATTGCACGTTATAATTTAAAATTAAATGCCCAATATTTAATGGTAACCAATGGATTAAACCACTATTTTTGCCAAATGGATTTCGAGAACGAGAAATATGTGTTTTTGAAAGAAGCTCCTGAATATAGAAAATAGAGATTAGATATTTAAAATTGAAGTCCATTTAATAAGAGTAAACATGATTGAAAGAAAAATATTTTTATTAGTTATCTTACTAGTTTTGCTCTACAGTATCAGAACAAAAAAAAATACTAGTATAATTTTTTCAACACTTTTATTTCTTGGAGTTTTATCAACGTTTTTGGGAAACTATTTTATAACAATTGGTTTAATAATATTTATCTTAACTGCTTTTATTATAGGAATTAAAGGTGTTTTTTCTAAAATAAATATTCTAGAAAAAATTAGCTATAGTTCTTTAGGACTATTTTCTTTTGCAGCTTTACTTTTTGGAATAATGAATTGGCCAGGCTCTAACGAAGTTAAACTAATAATGACTTTTCCAATAATCATTTTTATAATTACTAACTTCAAAACAAAATTCAATTTAGTAAAAACATATCCTTTCCTACTAATTTTGTTTTTTGAATGTTTATTCAGATTTCTTAGACTTTTATACTAATGAAAAAAATAGCGGTTGTAATATTAAATTGGAATGGAGCGAAATTGTTAGAACAGTTTTTACCTTCTGTTGTTGCGTTTTCTGAGGAAGCTACAATTTATGTTGCGGATAATGCTTCTTCGGATAACTCAATTGATGTGATTCAAACGCAATTTCCTTCGGTAAAAATTATTCAAAATTCGGGAAACTTTGGGTTTGCTAAAGGGTATAATGAGGCTTTGCAAATGGTGGAAGAACCTTATTATGCTTTGGTAAATTCGGATATTGAAGTAACTGAAAATTGGTTGGTTCCCATGATTAAAATGTTTGAAAATGAACCCGAAACAGCTATTATTCAACCCAAAATTTTAGATTTCAAAAAGAAAACACATTTTGAATACGCTGGTGCAGCTGGTGGATTCATTGATAAATTGGGTTATCCGTTTTGCCGTGGAAGAATTTTTGAAACTATTGAAGAAGATAAAAACCAATATGATAGTGAAATTCCGATTTTTTGGGCTTCTGGTGCTTGTTTTTTTATTAGAAAAGAAGTTTTTAGAAAATTAAAAGGTTTTGACCCTGATTTTTTCGCGCATCAAGAAGAAATTGATTTATGTTGGCGCGCTTTTAATTTCGGTTACCAAACAAAATTTACTTATAAATCAACGGTTTATCATGTTGGAGGTGCTACTTTACAACAATCTAATCCAAAGAAAACCTTTTTAAATTTTAGAAATTCGCTATTAATGTTGGTGAAGAACTTACCTAAAAACCAACTTTTCCCTATTCTTTTCATGCGTTTGTGTTTAGATGGTTTAGCTGGAATTCAATTTCTTATCAAAGGGAGAATTTCGCATTTTTTCGCAATTTTAAAGGCACATTTTTCTTTTTATCGTATTGGCTATCAATTCTATAAAAAAAGAACTCCCAACCAACGCTCCGACTACTATAAAATAAATAGTATCGTTTACCGTTATTTTATTAAGAATGGCAAGGTTTTTGGGACAATCTTTTAACAATAGTTTAAGTTCAAAAAAACTATATTTTAACAATTTCACCTTAATTTTGTAAAAAATTTTTATTCGTATGAAAAAAGTAATGTTGATTATGACTTTAGCAGCAATGACGTTGACGTCTTGTGGTTCTAAAAAGAAAATTGCAGATTTAGAAGCAAAAAACAAAGAAATTCAAGATTTATTAAACACAACTACGGTTAAATTAAACACGTGTTTGACTGAAAAAGATGCTTTGGCTAATCAGGTTGACTTCTTGAAAAAGAACAATACTGATTTAATCAACAACATGGGGAATTTAACGACTTTGACAGCTAAAGGTGCTGAAAACTTAGAAAAATCGTTAGAAAGTTTAAAAGAAAAAGATTTAAAAATCAATCGTTTACAAGATGCTTTAACTAAAAAAGACAGTGTTACATTAGCATTGGTTACTAGTTTAAAACGTGAAGTTGGAATTGACGATCCAGACATCAATATTAATGTTGAAAAAGGAGTAGTAATGATTTCTATTGCAGATAACTTACTATTCAAATCTGGAAGCTATGAAGTAAGTGACAAAGCTAAAGGTGTTTTGGCTAAAGTGGCAAAAGTAATCAACAGCAAACCTGATTTTGAATGTATGGTTGAAGGACATACAGATAATGTGCCAATCAAAAATGCCGTTTTATTAGACAACTGGGATTTATCAGTTAAAAGAGCAACATCAATTGTTCGAGTTTTACATAAAGACTTAGGAGTTAGCCCAAAACAATTAATTCCTGCGGGAAGAAGTTCGTACATTCCTTTAGTTGATAATGATACTCCAGCAAATAGAGCTAAAAACAGAAGAACTCGTATCATCATCATGCCTAAAATTGATCAATTTTACGACATGTTAGAAAAAGAGATGAAGAATCTTAGCGACGGGAAATAAGAATATTACAAAAAAACGCTTTCAAATCGAAAGCGTTTTTTTTTATATCACATCCAAGCTTCCTTTTCCTTCACGAATGACTTCTGGTTCGTGTCCAGTTAAATCAATTATCGTTGATGCTACATTATCTCCGTAACCACCATCAATTACCAAATCGACTTTATTTTGCCATTTTTCGAAGATTAACTCAGGATCTGTAGAATATTCAATCACATCATCTTCATCATGAATGGAAGTGGAAACTATTGGGTTTCCTAATAATTTTACGATTTCACGCGCAATATTATTATCAGGAACACGAATTCCTACGGTTTTTTTCTTGCGGAATTCTTTTGGTAAATCATTATTTCCTGGTAAAATAAACGTATACGGACCAGGCAAAGCGCGTTTCAAGATTTTAAATGTTGACGTATCAATTTGCTTCACATAATCGGAAAGATTACTCAAATCGGAACAAACAAAAGAAAAATTTGCCTTTTCTAGTTTTACTCCTTTGATTTTAGCAATTCGTTCCAATGCTTTTGTATTCGTAATATCACATCCTAATCCATAAACTGTATCGGTTGGATAAATTACCAATCCACCATTGCGCAAAACATCTACTACTTTTTTAATAGCGGCTTCACTTGGTTTGTCTTCGTATATTTTTATGATTTCTGACATGATTTCTGTTTATAGTTTGTTGTTAATTGTTTGTTGTTCTACCCAATCACTTCTAATTTCGCAAAACGCAACAATAACTTTTTCAAGCCACCAACATCAAATCTGATTTCGGCTTTTTTATCGGCGCCGATTCCTTCAATATTTACGATTTGCCCTTTTCCGAAGCGTTCATGCATTACGATATTTCCAACAGCTAAATTGGCATCCACTACATTTGAGCTTCCTGCGTTGCTTGTCATTGGTTTTAATCTTCTGATATTGGCAGTTGGATTGGGTTGGTCTTGTGTTAAATAAGCTGGCGGTGTTCCCGTTTTTGGCTTCGCTAGTCGTAATTTTGATTTGTCAATATCACCAAAAACATCTACATCCATTAAGGGTTTGTAGCGATAACCCGAATCTTGCGGATTCAAATATTCCAAATATTGAGAATCAATTTCTTCAATAAAACGCGAAGGTTCACTATCGACTAATTTTCCCCAACGGTAACGCGATTGTGCATACGTTAAATATGCTTGATGTTCGGCACGAGTTAATGCTACGTAAAACAAGCGGCGTTCTTCTTCCAATTCGCTTCTGGTGTTCAAACTCATCGCACTTGGAAACAAATCTTCTTCCAAACCTACAATAAAAACATGCGGAAATTCTAATCCTTTTGCCAAGTGAATCGTCATTAGCGCTACTCTATCATCATCGCCAGTGTCTTTATCTAAATCGGTTGCTAGAGCTACATCTTCCAAAAATTCTGCCAATGCACCACGAGCGCCATCAATTTCTTTTTGCCCTTCGGTGAAATCTTTGATACCATTCAAAAGTTCTTCAATGTTTTCAATTCTAGCGATGCCTTCTGGAGTTCCGTCTTTTTTCAATTCTTGAACCAAACCTGTTTTTTTGGTAATATGTTCGGTCAAATAAAAAGCATCTTGATTTTCATTGATGATTTGAAAACTTTTAATCATGTTCACAAAATCCGTCAATTTGGCTTTGGTTCCCGAATTTAACTTTAAGTCAATCTTGTCAATATGCTCCATTACTTCAAAAATGGAACGTTTGTAATGATTAGCCGCAATCGTTAACTTATCAATTGTAGTTCCACCAATTCCTCTAGCTGGATAATTGATTACACGAACCAAAGCTTCTTCGTCTTTTGGATTAATTACCAATCGCAAATACGACAAAACATCCTTGATTTCTTTTCTTTGGTAAAACGATAAACCACCATAAATTCGGTACGGAATATCACGTTTTCGAAGCGCATCTTCCATAGCACGCGATTGCGCATTGGTACGATATAAAATAGCAAATTCACCATTATGCATTTGATTGCGCATTTTTTCTTCAAAAATGGTTGCCGCAACAAATCGACCTTCTTCACTATCGGTTAAACTGCGGTGAACTTTTATTTTTGGTCCGTCAGCATTGGAAGTCCAAACAATTTTATCTAATTTGGTTTTATTCTTGTCAATAACATTATTTGCTGCTTCCACTATATTTTTTGACGAACGATAATTTTGTTCCAAACGATACATTTGCACGCTTTCGTAATCTTTTTGGAAGTTTAGAATGTTGTTGATATTCGCTCCACGGAACGCATAAATACTTTGGGCATCATCACCTACAACACAAATGTTTTGAAATCTATCCGACAAAGCACGAACAATCAAATACTGTGAATGATTGGTATCTTGGTACTCATCTACCAAAATATAACGGAAACGGTCTTGATATTTCGCCAACACATCTGGAAAACGATTTAGTAATTCATTGGTTTTCAACAACAAATCATCAAAATCCATCGCACCCGATTTGAAGCAACGCTCTACGTATTGTTGGTATATTTCGCCCATTCGCGGCTTTTTGCTCATGGCATCCGCTTCTTGCAATTCGGGATTGTTGAAATATGCTTTTACGGTAATCAATGAATTTTTGTAGGAAGAAATGCGCCCCAAAATTTGTTTGGGTTTGTAAATGTCTTTATCCAATTGCATTTCTTTGATAATCGCACCAATTAGTCGCACCGAATCTTGTGTATCATAAATGGTGAAATTAGAAGGATAACCTAATTTTTCTGATTCAATTCGTAAAATTTTAGCGAAAACCGAGTGAAACGTTCCCATCCAAAGATTTTTGGCTTCGTTGCTCCCAACAATATCAGCAATACGTTTTTTCATTTCACGTGCTGCTTTATTGGTAAATGTTAAAGCTAAAATATTAAATGCATCAACTCCTTGACTCATTAAATTGGCAATACGAACAGTTAACACACGGGTTTTTCCAGAACCAGCACCGGCAATTACAATCATCGGTCCATCTTTCTGTAAAACAGGAAGTTGTTGCGCTTCATTTAATTGACTAATATATTTTTGTATTTCTGAATTCATAATTATTCTCTTCCCTACAAAAGTACACTTTGGAATGAGTTTCTCCAACTTTTTTTAAGAGTATATCAAAAAGGAAAATTAAAAAAGATAGTTTTGGAAATTGTATTTTTTCCTCTTAATTTGCAACTGATTTAAAAATGACTTAAAAATGAATTTAGAAACTAAATTATTAGAAATTGCAGCTTATACCGTTCCTGCAATCGTTACAGGAGGAATTGCTTTTTTTGTTTTGCAAGCGTTCTTTAAAAATGAAGAAAATCGCAGACGTTTTGAGTTATTAAAAGAAAATCAAAAACAAGCTTTGCCTATTCGTTTACAAGCTTATGAACGAATGGTTTTGTTTTTAGAACGAATTAATCCTCCGCAACTTTTAATGCGTGTTGCTCCTATTTCAACTAACAAACACGATTATGCTACTTTATTAATTCACAACATTCAAACAGAATTTGAACATAATTTAACCCAACAAGTTTACGTTACAGCTGCTACTTGGGAAATCGTTAGTAAAGCAAAAAATACTACTATTCAAATGATTCGTCAAAAATCTGTTGAAGAAGAAGTTCCTACAGCAGAAAAATTGAGAGAAGCCATTTTAATAGATTTAACGCAAAACGATTCCGCTTGCGCTATTGCAATTAGTTATCTGAAAGAAGATTTGAAAAAAATATTTTAATTGAAATCCCGAATTTAAAAATTTGGGAATTTTTAATTATCTCTAACTACATGCGCAACTCCAACAATAGTTCTATTTTGGTTATTGTTATCTATGTAATTTCCACTAAAACTAACATCAATAAATTCTCCAATATTACTTATAGAATTAATAGTAAAAACGACGTTTGTAGCGGACTGGTCAATTAAGCCCAAATCAATTCCTTCAATCATGAAACTTGATTGGACTCCAGTTGTATTAGAACCACACCATAACAAAATTCCATTATGAATTGTAGTATTTAAACTATAAATACTTAGTCCGTTTGAAGTAATTTCAGCCGTTATATCACTTAAAATATACACTGTTGGTTCATTATCAATTTGGTAACTAATAAACTCGCTAATTGCATTACAAGCCTGTAAATTTCCTACTTGAACAATTGTGTTACTTGGTAAATACATGTAAGAGATTAGTCCTGTCGTTTGTAAATTATCATAATTATAACCTTGTAAAGTGAAACTCAAATCTGGAAAACAATACATTGAGTTAATAGAAAAATTTCCATTTATATCTGTTTCTACAAATCTTTTGTGGCTATTACCATAACTTAATTTCACATATCCATTTGACACTACTGAACCATCACATTTATTCAAATTTCCTTGTACCATAACAGAATTTGCATTGCCATTCGCTACATAAGTTAATTCAATAGCATTTATAGAATTTGCTTGTAAATTTCCTATAGATAAAAAAACTTGATTTTCACATTGGTCAGTAATTACAGCTTTTAAATTTTCATTAGCTGGAACAAAACCTGATACTTTCCCATTAACATCTGACAACTGAGACATTGAAAAAACACCAATATCTTCTCTCAAAATGGAAACTTGTGAATATGATAATGGATTTCCAATATTATCATTTATAGTTAAATGTAAAATAGTTGCATCTCCAAATTGATCACAATTCCACCAGGAGAAATGAGAAACACTGGCTACATAAAAATCGCCTTGGCGTGTTGCCTCTCCTTCTTGCTTCCAATAACCTTGTTCTGAATCAAAATGCCATAATGGAATGCTTGCTGCTGCATTTCCCAAATGCATATTATCAATTTTCATTGAAATTTGAGCAGTATGTCCTGATGCAATTTGTAATTTCTGACCGCTTTCACCTCGTAATTCAACGTACAACATTCCAAAAGTCTCTAGTATCTTTGCGCTTCCATCAGTTGCTTCTGCAAATAACATTCCTGGCATGATATCCATTAAATTCTCATTTGAAGCTTCTAAATGAAACAAACTTACATTTACTGATCCGGTGTAAGAATTACCCAATTCATCTTCAAAATAACCGTCAAAAATTACTTTTGTTTGATTAGGTAATGAGACTTCACTTAATTGTCCTGCTTGAATAGTAGCAATAGGGTTTATGGGAATCATCATTATCCTTATCTGGTTCATTTTATTTGTTGGTACTAATGACCGTGAACCTTCAATATATCCAATTTTTGTTGCCTTTACGTAAGCTAAATTTTCAAAAACTCTTGCATCTTTGATAATAAAAAATCCATTTTCATCTGTTTGAACTGACTTATTATAGATTTGAATAGTAACATGCTGCAAGGGATTATTATTAACATCTACAATCTGACCCATGAAATCCCTATGAACTTCAACTCCTAAATTTTCTATAAAATTCGAATTTGGATTGTTATTATTAGCCTTACTATCATCAGAACTATCACAACTAATCATAATTAAAAATAAAGCAAGAACAAATAAAAAATTTCCTTTTTTCATGTGAGTATTTTTTTAATAGATAAAAGAAAATAAAAAAGGTTGCGTAAATTTGTAAGATAATTATTCTTCATCAAGAATTTCTTGACGATCTAATTCTTTCGTTTTAGCATATTCATAGCCAACTTCCCACCATTTCTTCATTTCTTCTTTATTAAAAACTAACGAATTGGTAGTCAATAAAGATGGTGTGTAATAAAAATTAATAGTAGCATCTTTGATTTTGGCTTCGTATTTTCCTATTTTAATATTTTGGAATTCAATACGATCCATCATGTAAGAAAACAAATTAGTCAAAGCATTAAACGGACTTCTTGCTGGCAATCTATTAAACAAGGGCGTTTCTGTATGTAAAACAATAGCATCTACATGAGTGGCGCCTCTTTTGATTGCTTCTTCAATAGGAACCATAACAGCAAATCCACCATCTGCATAATCACAACCATTTTTTCTAACCAATGACATAAACGGAATGTAATTACAAGAAATCCAAATCCATTCGCAGAAATCCTCATAACTAAATTCTTTGATAGATTTATATTCCACAGCGTTTAAAGACAAATTTGAAACGGTAATAATGATATCTTTTTCACTTTCTTTTAAGGTTTCAAACTCTTCAATAGTAAAAACTTGACCAATTAACTTGAGCAAATTTTTACTTTCACCAAAAGTTTTTGAACCTCTCAAAAAATTCTTCAAAACATTCAAATGATTAATTCCAATAGTATCTTCTCCAAATCGCTTACGAACCGTAAACGGACAATTACTAAAAATGCTATTTTGATTTACCGAAGTATACACTTCTTTAATTTTTTCCACCATTCCCAATGCCAAATGAGAAACCATCAAACTTCCAGTTGATGTTCCTAAATACAAATCGTATTCTTTCTGTAAATCTTGAATTAAGTATTGGGCAACTCCACCAGCAAATGCGCCTTTACTTCCTCCACCAGAAATGATTAGTGCTCTCATACTACAATGTTAGTAAATTTCCTTTAAAAAAACTTCTAATCTTTCATTAAGTTTTGGAGATAAATCGGGCTTTAACAATAAAAAGGTTTCTTTCATAGAATTATCTTTCATTAAAGTTCTAATTTGAGTCTTGGCAAACGAAACCAATTGCCATTTGTGATGCAAAGAAGCTTCTAATAAACTAATCAAAACTTCATCAGTATAAATTTTAAAATTCAATAAAATCACCAAAGCTTCTTGACGCAATTGCGCTTCATTTGGTGATTTTGTAAACTGAATTAATTGGTCAATGGCTTGCTTTTTCTCAGCCGAAGAAACTGCTGGAGTTGCCAATTTCAAAGTCAAATGTGCCAATTTTAAATTCTTATTTAATCCTTCCCAATTTTCAGATAGTTTGACGTATTCCAATTGTTTCTCCGGAAAACTTCGCCATAATTTTATCAAGGCAATTTCTCTTGTAACATAGGATTTATCTTCCAATAACGAACTGAATTCTGTTTCAAATTCATTGGGAACCAAACCAATAGTTTCTGCCATCGTTTGACGCACTTTCAAATCGTTAGTTTGCATCGCTAATTTGATAATTTCTTTTTTTTCTAGCCAAGAAACTGTTTCTAATTGGTATAAAATCTCTTGCTTTACAGGGAAATAACTATCCGATTGCATGATTTTCTTGAAAAATTCTTTGTTTTGAAAAAACGAAAATCCAGCCCTACTTTTCACTTCTTTTAATTCCGAAATAAAACGGTTATCTTGAAAATACGATTGCACCGAAGCCATTTGAAAATCAGGATTTTCTAACCAATCGCGTTTGAATTTTTGTACATCATAACCGCTAACTTTTTTAATTTCTGCTAAAAAATCATCGGTGTCCACATTTTTATAAGCATATTTTTTAAGGTAATTTTTAACCGCTTTATTGAATTTTTTAGCGCCAATTTCAGAGCGTAACACATGCAAAGCCCAAGCGCCTTTTTTATAAAATGTCAACGAACTCGCTTTGGGATCTAAAATCGGTGTTTTTTGTTCTTTGGCAGCAGCGGCTAGTTGTTCGGCCATATCCCACAATTGGTAGTAAAAATAATCATCGCCGAATAAATGTCGCTCAGCCAATAAAGCATAATATGTAGCAAAACCTTCTTGTAACCAATGATGTTTGCTTTCTTTGGCAGTAACCAAATCACCAAACCATTGATGTGCCAACTCATGTGCATTGACATTTACATAATTTCTATCATTGAAACCAATTTCATCCACTACAAAATCTTGCGAAAAAATCGTAGAAGTTGTATTTTCCATTCCCGCATATAAAAAATCTCGAACGGGAACTTGTCGGTAAATATTCCAAGGGTACTTCACTCCTATTTCTTGTTCCAAATAATCGAATAGTTCTTTGGAATAACGATAAGTGGGCTCAAATTTTGCAACATCATTTTTATCCAAATAAAATTCTAATGGAGTTTCTGATTTAGTCTTTGAAGTTTTCTTTTCGAAATTTCCAATGGCTAACATAACTAAATAGGACGACATTGGTTTTTGCATTTGGTAATTCCAAGCAATCAAATTTACTTTCGAATTGTATTTACTTGAAATGAAAGTACCATTTGAAATTACAGAGAAATCATTTCTAAATTCAACAAACAAATTAAAAATCACTTTCTCATTCACATCGTCAAAACTAGGTAACCAATGACTGGTATATTTCCCTTGACCTTGTGTCCAAATTTGAAAATCTTCATTATTAGCAACAAAATATAAGGTTTGTTTTGGCTTGGCTTCGTAGTTGAAAATCAATTGGTTCTTTCCTTTTTTAAATCCTTCGAATATATCCAAAGTTTTTCCTGAATTTTTGAAATTCACAGCTTTTCCATTGATAGTAACATTGGAAAAATCCATATTTTTTGCATCAATTTTAATGGTATCGATTGCTTTTAGTACTTTGAATTCGTAAACAATCTTTCCAAAAATAGATTTCTCTGAAAAATTAGGAGTTACAAAAGCATCGCATTGAATAAAATCAACCTTATCAATTTGTTGGGCAAAAGATAAGTTAATGTAAAACAATATGGTAATAAAACGAAATAACTTCATAAGATGTAATAAATCACGAATATAAACATTTTCAATTTCTCTCATTTCAAAATTAACAAATTATGAACTATCTTCGCTAATTGAGAAAATAGAACTAAGAAGTTAGAAAATAGACTGAATACTATAAACTGAACACTGAATACTTTAAATGAATCTCCTTGAAACTCCAATAGAATTTCTCAAAGGCGTTGGTCCACAGCGTGGCGATTTATTGCGTAAAGAATTGAGCATTCATAAATATGGAGATTTACTGAATTTATTTCCTAATCGTTACATTGACAGAACTCGTTATTACAAAATAAACGAACTACAAAACAGCAATTCAGAAGTTCAAATTGTTGGGAAAATTATCAATATCAAAACAGTTGAACAAGGAAAAGGAAAATCGAGATTAGTAGCAACTTTTATTGACGAAACAGGTCAAATGGAATTAGTTTGGTTTCAGGGACAAAAATGGATTCGAGAAAGTATCAAAATCAATGTTCCTTATGTGATTTTTGGAAAAGTTTCACAATTTGGAGCTACTTACAACATGGCACATCCTGAAATGGAATTATTGGAAGAACATAAAGCTAGTCTGCGTTCGGCGATGCAACCGGTTTATCCAAGTACGGAAAAATTGGCAAACAAAGGAATTTCGAACAAAGTCATTAATAAAATGATGCAACAATTGTTTGTGGAAACCCAAGCTTTATTTTCTGAAAATTTACCCAATTATCTTTTGGAAGAATTAAAGTTGGTTCCAAAAAATGCCGCTTTATTCAATATTCATTTTCCAAAAAGTCAAGATTTATTGGCAAAAGCACAATTTCGATTGAAGTTTGAAGAATTGTTTTTCATCCAATTGCAATTGATTACGAAAAACCTCATTCGCAAACACAAAATCAAAGGAATGCCTTTTGAAAAAGTGGGCGAAAATTTCAATAATTTCTATAAAAATCATTTGCCTTTTGATTTAACAAATGCTCAAAAACGTGTTTTAAAAGAAATTCGAAACGACTTAGGAAGCAACGCCCAAATGAACCGTTTACTGCAAGGTGATGTGGGTTCAGGAAAAACCATTGTAGCTTTAATGTGTATGCTTTTAGCCAAAGACAACGGTTTTCAAAGTTGCTTAATGGCACCAACAGAAATTCTTGCTAACCAACATTTCAACGGAATTACTGAACTAGCAAAAGAGTTGAATCTCAATATAAAATTACTTACGGGTTCAACTAAAACTTCAGAAAGAAAAGTCATTCACGAAGCTTTAGAAAACGGATCTTTAGATATTTTAATTGGAACGCATGCTTTATTAGAAGATAAGGTGCAATTTGATAATTTAGGATTAGCGATTATTGATGAGCAACATCGTTTTGGTGTGGAACAAAGAAGTAAACTTTGGAAGAAAAATGCAATTCCACCTCACGTTCTAGTTATGACCGCGACTCCTATTCCTCGAACATTAGCCATGAGTTTGTATGGAGATTTGGATATTTCGGTGATTGATGAATTGCCGCCTGGAAGAAAACCTATTCAAACTGTTCATCGCTATGATTCAAACCGACTGAAAGTTTGGAAATTCCTAAAAGATGAAATTGCTAGAGATCGCCAAGTATATATTGTGTATCCCTTGATTCAAGAATCGGAAAAAATGGATTACAAGGATTTGATGGACGGCTATGAAAGTATTTCTAGAGATTTTCCTTTACCACACTATTCCATTTCAATTGTTCACGGAAAAATGAAACCCGCCGATAAAGACGAGGAAATGCGTCGCTTTTCTGAAGGAAAGACAAATATTATGGTTGCGACTACTGTGATTGAAGTTGGTGTAAATGTACCCAATGCTTCCGTAATGGTTATTGAAAGCGCGGAGCGTTTTGGTTTATCGCAATTGCATCAGTTACGTGGTCGTGTTGGTCGTGGTGCTGAACAAAGTTATTGTATTTTAATGACGAGTCATAAATTGAGTAACGACAGCAAAATTCGAATGGAAACAATGGTTCGTACCAATGATGGTTTCGAAATTTCGGAAGTAGATTTAAAACTTCGTGGTCCTGGCGATATTATGGGCAAACAACAAAGTGGTGTGCTAAACCTTCAAATTGCGGATTTAGTTAAAGACAAAGACATTTTGCAATTAGCACGTCATCATGCTATAAAACTATTAAAAGAGGATGCTCCGATCGAAAAACCAGAACATGCAAAACTTCGTGAAGCATTTATAGAATTGAGCAAAAAGAAAACAATTTGGAATTATATTAGTTAATTCATTAGCTATAAAATTGTATAAATAACAATTGATAAAAGCCTTTAAAAAAACATTTGTAGCTACAAGTGTTAAATTAAACCTAACAATTACGATTATTCCTTGAAGATATTTTAGTTTTGTAGAGCAAATTCTTCTTCAAATTATGAAAATAAAAACTATAAGCATTACGCTACTGATTCTTTTGATTCTGGGTCTAATAGGTTACCGCATTTCAAAAAGCGGAAATGAAAACGCAAACGGGCCAAAAAATGCTGGGAATAAAACAGCACAAAAAGTAGAAGGAATCGTGATTAAGGCAGAAAACTTTTCAGATGTTTTATCGCTTTCAGGCTCAATTGAAGCTAATGAGCAAGTAGAAATTCGTAGTGAGGTTTCTGGTATAGTGGAAGCTATTTATTTTCAAGAAGGAACAACTGTTACAAAAGGTCAAGCACTTTTAAAAATTAACGACTTAGAACTTAGAGCACAAGTATCTCAAGCTATAACACGCCAAAATTTAGCGAGTGAAAATGAAAGACGTGCCAAATTACTTTTAGAAAAAGAAGCTATAAGTCAAGAAGAATACGATATTGCCAGTTCGGAGTTTAGAAGTTTAAAAGCACAAACCCAATTAATTCAAGCGCAATTAGCAAAAACTACTGTTAGAGCTCCGTTTTCAGGGAAAATTGGATTGCGTTCTATCTCTCCAGGAACATATGTTACACCTACGACCCTAATTTCTAAATTAGTGAATACGGACATCTTAAAAATCACCTTTTCGATTCCTGAAAAATACAGTTCCAACTTGCAACTGAATACCAAAGTTTCTTTTACTGTTCCCAATCAAACAGAAAGTTTTGAAGCAACAATTTATGCAGTTGAATCTGAAATTGAAACCACAACGCGAACACTAAGAATAAGAGCCAAAATAGCCAATACATCAGGAAAAATATTACCTGGAACTTTTGCTACTGTAAATTTACCACTAACCGCTATTACTGATGCTATTTTAATTCCTACAGAAGCTATAATTCCTGTCCAAAATGGAAAAAAAGTGATTTTATCAAAAAATGGAAAAGCAACTGAAGTTTTAATAGAAACAGGAACACGAACTAAAGAAAATATTCTTGTTATACAAGGATTACAAGTTGGAGATACCTTAGTAACTAGTGGTATTATGAGTATAAAAAAAGATGCTCCAATTCAAGTTAAAGTGAAATAAATTTCGATTAGTTCTAGATAACTAACAAGAAAAACACCTATGAATCTATCAACCTTAAGTATAAAAAGACCCGTATTAGCCATTGTAATGAATTTAGCCATTGTTCTTTTTGGAATTATTGGTTATAATTTTTTGGGTGTTCGGGAATTTCCTTCCATTGATCCTGCACAAATTTCTGTTCGTACCAATTATACTGGAGCTAATGCGGATATCATTGAATCTCAAATTACCGAACCATTAGAAAAATCTTTGAATTCAATTGATGGTATTCGAAATATTACTTCTTCTAGTAATCAAGGAAGTAGTATTATAACTATTGAGTTTAATTTGGACAAAGACTTAGAAGAAGCGGCAAATGATGTAAGAGATAAAGTTTCTCAAGCTGTTAGATTATTACCTCAAGATATCGATTCTCAACCTATTGTCTCTAAAGCTGATGCCAATAGTGATGCCATAATTTCGATGACAGTACAAAGTAAAACTCGAAATTCATTGGAATTAAGTGATTACGCCGAAAATGTAATTAGTCCAAGAGTGGAATCAATACCAGGTGTAAGTGGTGTTCAAATTTGGGGACAAAAGCGCTATTCCATGCGAATGTGGATTTATCCAGAACGATTAGCTTCTTATGGAGTTACCGTTGGTGATGTTCGAAATGCATTAAACAAACAAAATGTAGAATTACCTTCAGGAAAAATTACAGGAGCCAATACCGAACTAACCGTTAAAACGATGGGAAATTTGAGTTCGGCTGAAGAATTCAATAATATTATCATTTATGCTGATGGAGAAAAAACGATTCGTTTTAGTGATATTGGTTTCGCAGAATTAGGTCCAGAAAATACCGAAACACAAATGACACAATCTGGAAAACCTTTAGTTGGTGTCGCAATTGTACCGCTTCCTGGCGCGAATTATTTGGATATTTCGGATGCGTTTTACAAAGAGTTTGATCGCTTAAAAAAGGAATTACCAGATGATATTGAATTGAATATCGCTATCGACACTACTGTTTTTGTAAAAAAATCGGTTGTAGAAGTTGTAGAAACTTTGTTGATTGCAATTGTTTTAGTAGTTTTAGTTATTTACTTCTTTTTCCGTGATTGGGCTATTGCATTCCGACCATTAATTGATATTCCGGTTTCTTTGATTGCTACATTCTTTATTATGTGGTTATTAGGTTTTTCTATCAACGTATTAACATTATTAGCTATTGTTTTAGCAACAGGTTTAGTAGTTGACGACGGAATTGTTGTAACTGAAAACATCTTCAAAAAAGTAGAAGAAGGCATGTCGCCTATTGAAGCGGCAGTTAAAGGTTCCAACGAAATTTTCTTTGCGGTAATTTCTATATCTGTAACTCTAGCTGCGGTATTCTTACCTGTAATCTTTTTAGAAGGATTCGTAGGCCGACTCTTTCGAGAGTTTGGTGTGGTTATCGGTGCTGCCGTATTGATATCTGCCTTTGTTTCCTTAACATTAACGCCAATGTTGAATGCGTATTTGATGAAACCAGGTAAACAAAAAGAATCTAAATTTTATCAATTAACGGAACCGTATTTCAAACAAATGAATACGTCTTATAAAGAAGCTTTGGTTGGTTTCTTAGGCAGAAAATGGTTAAGTTTTCCAATCATTGGAATTTGTTTTGGTATGATTGCTTTGTTTTATAGTATTTTACCAAAAGAAACGGCTCCTTTAGATGACCGAAGCGGATTTATAATGCGAATGAATACTCCAGAAGGTTCTTCTTACGAATACACCGATCGTTTCATGCAAGAAATTTCAAAATTGGTGGACGATTCTATTCCAGAAAAAAAAGTGAGTTTAGTTATTACGTCTCCTGGTTTTGGTGGAACAGCTGCTGTAAATAGTGGATTTATTCGAATTTCACTCAAAGAGGCAGAAGACAGAGAACGTTCTCAAAAAGAAATAGCAGACGATTTATCAAATTGGGTAAAACAATATCCCAATGCAAAAACTTCGATTATTCAACAACCAACAATTGCTGTAAATCGTCGTGGTGGCCTGCCTATTCAATATGTAATTCAAGCCAAAAACTTTGAAAAATTGGAAGAAAAAATTCCAGTTTTCATGGAAGAAGTAAGTAAAGATGAAACTTTTTCGATGTCAGATGTTAACTTGAAATTCAACAAACCTGAAATCAATGTAACTATCGACCGTGAAAAAGCGGAAAGTTTAGGAATTTCGGTTTTAGATGTGGCACAAACGTTACAATTGTCTTTGAGCGGACAACGTTTTGGTTATTTCATGATGAATGGTAAACAATATCAAGTCATTGGGCAATACCAAAAAGAAGGTCGTGATGCTCCACTAGATTTAACATCCATGTTTGTAAGAAACAATAAAGGCGATTTAATTCAAATGGACAATGTGGTTTCCATTGAAGAAAAAAGTAATCCGCCGCAGTTGTATCACAACAACCGTTACATGTCGGCAACAGTTTCTGCTGGTTTAGCTCCTGGAAAAAGCATGAATGACGGAATAAACGCCATGAACGCTATCAAAGAAAGAGTTTTAGACGAAAGTTTTACCGTAGATTTAGCTGGTGAATCGCGAGATTTCGTAGAAAGTAGTTCCAATACAGCTTTTGCTTTTGGGTTGGCTTTACTGCTTATTTTCTTGATATTAGCGGCTCAATTTGAAAGTTTTGTTGACCCATTGATTATCATTTTAACTGTTCCAATGGCGGTTGCTGGAGCGTTATTTTCGCTTTGGTTATTTGGGCAAACTTGGAATATCTTTAGTCAAATTGGAACTATTATGTTGATTGGTTTAGTAACCAAAAATGGAATTTTGATAGTAGAATTTGCGAACCAACTCCGAGAACAAGGAAAATCAAAATACGACGCTATTGTTGAAGCATCTGAATCCCGTTTACGACCAATTTTAATGACGAGTTTGACGGTAGCACTTGGTGCTTTACCTATTGCGCTTTCGTTAGGAGCTGCATCAGCTAGTAGAATGGGAATGGGTGTTGTAATTGTGGGCGGAACTTTGTTTTCATTGATATTAACACTATATGTAATTCCTGCTTTCTATTTAATGTGGTCCAAACAACGCAAACACCGACCAGAATTTGATAACTTAGAAGCTTTCGAAAAAGAATAATTATGCAACGTTTATTCCAATATATTATACTGTTTTTTCTGGTGCAATGGAGTGCTAATGCACAAACTTTGACCTTGGAACAAGCCATTCAATTGGCACTTGAAAACAATTATGACATTAAAATTGCCAAAAACAATTTAAAAATCGACGAAAGAAACAATACTATTGGTAATTCTGGTATGTTGCCCATTGTAAATGCAAATATTACGAATAACAATACCATCAACAACATAAATTTAACACAAGCTAATGGTGATGAAAGAGAATTAGAAGGTGTTCGTAACTTCAATTTGAACTACGGCGTTGGATTAGACTGGACTATTTTTGATGGTTTCAGAATGTTTGCCAGAAAAGAACAACTAAAAACACTAGAAGAACAAGGAAAAGCGGAACTTAAATTAGCCATTTTAACGAAAGTTGGCGATGTTTATGCTACGTATTTTGATTTAGTCCAACAACAATTGCAAATTGCGGCTTTAGATACGGCAATTGTAGTTTCCAAAGAACGTTTGAGAACAGCTGAAAACCGCTACTCCATTGGAAAAGCATCAAAATTAGAAGTGCTGAATGCAAAAGTGGATTTGAATACCGATATCAGTGTACAATTGAAACAACAAGAGTTACTAAAACAAACTAAAATCAGGTTGAACGAAATTTTAGCCAGAGATTTAGCTATAGAATTTCAAGTCACAAATGCGATTACCATTGACGAACAACTGAATTTTGAAGAATTACAAACCAATATTGAAAATCAAAATCCGCAATTGCAAGCGCAGGTTTTGGCAAAACGTGTTGCCGAACTCCAACTGAAACAAACGAAAGCCAATCGTTATCCAAATGTACAAATTAATACGGCTTATAACTTTACCCGTTCTGAATCGCCTTTTGGTTTCATTACGCAATCGTATGGTCGTGGTTTTGTTTATGGATTTACCGCTTCGGTTCCTGTTTTCAATGGTTTCAATCAAAATAGAAATGAAAAAGTAGCCCAATTGGAAGTAGAAAATGCGCAATTTCAATTGGAACAACAAAAAATGAACATTTCCGCCCAATTGAACAGCGCTTATGCTAGTTTTCAAACCAATTTACAATTAATAAAAGTGGAAGAAGCTAATTTAGAAATCGCAAGAGAAAATTTAGATATTACTTTAGCTAAATTTAAAATTGGAACAATCACCACTATTGAATTTAGAACGGCGCAACAAAACTACTTAGATGCTTCGGTTCGTTATGCCAATGCCCAATATTTAGCTAAATTGACGGAAATTAATTTGAAAGAATTGGCAGGAAGTTTATCATTGGAATAATTTCTTACTTTTACATTCCAATTTTAGCTGTTTTATGATTCAATACAATCCCAAAGACTGGATTACCTTTATTTTCAGATTTCACAAATCGGATACGTTTCGCCAATTGTTTCCTATGATGGTATTCATTGGTTTGTATTCGTATGCCATTGGTTATTTGGAAATGGAATATTGGCAACTTTCAGAAAAAAGTTTCGTAAAAAACATCACAATTATGCATGGCATGCTGGGTTTTGTGATTTCATTGCTTTTGGTTTTTAGAACGAATACCGCTTATGATCGTTGGTGGGAAGGACGAAAACTTTGGGGCGAATTGGTTAACAACAGCAGGAATTTGGCATTAAAATTAAGTGTTATCCTAAAAGAAGAGCACGATAGAAATTATTTCAAAAAGTTAATTCCAAGTTATGCCTCCGTTTTACAAAAGCATTTGGCAAATGATGACACGGCAAAAGTGTTGTTTGAAGGTTTAGTTTTGGAAATTGACCAACACAAACACAAACCCAATCAAGTGGCTAAGATGTTATACCAAAAAATTCAAGATTTGTATGAACAAGGTAAAATTTCTGGTGACCAATTACTTATTTTGAATCAAGAATTAATTTCATTTACCAATGTTTGTGGTGCTTGCGAACGTATCAAAAACACACCTATTCCCTACTCTTACAGTGCTTTTATCAAGAAATTTATTTTCTTTTATATTATGACATTGCCTTTTGGTTATGTGTTTAGTTTAGGTTACTACGTAATTCCTGTTGTAGTTTTTATCTTTTACGTGCTAGCTAGTTTGGAATTAATTGCAGAAGAAATTGAAGATCCATTTGGTTATGATGCCAATGATTTACCAACAGAAAAAATTGCTGCCAACATCAAAAAACATGTAGAAGAAATTCTTTAAAAGAAATCGATTTTTCTAAATTCTATTTTCAATTTTCTAAATTTTAAAAGTATCTTTGCAAACTTAAAATTCGATACAAAATGCGTATTTCATACAATTGGTTAAAACAATTTATTAAAATCGATTTGGCTGCTGAAGAAACAGCTGATTTACTTACCGATTTAGGTTTAGAAGTTGAAGGTGTTGATAAATATGAAAGCTTAAAAGGTGGTTTACAAGGCGTTGTTGTTGGACACGTGCTAACTTGCGAAAAACATCCTGATGCTGACAAACTTAAAATCACGACGGTTGATTTAGGCGATGGAAATGCTCCAGTGCAAATCGTTTGTGGTGCGCCAAATGTAGCGGCTGGACAAAAAGTTCCTGTAGCAACTATTGGTACCAAAGTTTTTGATAAAGAAGGAAACGCATTCGAAATAAAAAAAGGTAAAATTCGCGGACAAGAAAGTCACGGAATGATTTGTGCCGAAGACGAATTAGGTCTAGGAAGCAATCATGATGGTATTATGATTTTGGCTGACGACTTAAAGCCAGGAACACCAGCAGCAAAAATTTTTGAAGTAGAAAACGATGAAGTTTTTGAAATTGGTTTAACACCCAATCGTGCGGATGCTATGTCACATTTAGGTGTGGCTCGTGATTTAAAAGCTGGTTTTGCACAAAAAGGAAAAAACTTCGAACTAATTACGCCGTCAGTTAGTAATTTTAAAGTAGACAAACGCACTTTAAAAATTGATGTATCTGTTGAAAACGAAAAATTAGCACCAAGATATTGTGGAGTTACGATTTCGGGTGTTACTGTAAAACCTTCTCCTTCATGGTTACAAAATCGTTTAAAAGCTATTGGTTTAACGCCAAAAAACAATATTGTTGATGTTACTAATTATGTATTGCACGAATTAGGTCAACCACTTCATGCCTTTGACGCCAACCAAATTAAAGGCGGAAAAGTTATTGTAAAAACAGTTGCCGCTGGAACTAAATTCACTACGCTTGATGATATTGAAAGAACGTTAGATGCCGAAGATTTGATAATTTGTCATGCTGAAGGTCCAATGTGTATTGCGGGTGTTTTTGGTGGAAAAGATTCTGGAGTAAGTGAAAACACACAAGCAATCTTTTTAGAAAGTGCGTATTTTAATCCAGTGAGTATTAGAAAAACAGCGAAACGTCATGCATTAAGTACGGATGCTTCCTTCCGTTTCGAAAGAGGAATTGATCCAAGTATTACCGAATATGCTTTAAAACGTGCGGCATTATTAATTCAAGAAGTGGCTGGTGGAGAAATCACTTCGGATATAACGGATATTTATCCAAAAAAGATTGAAGATTTCCAAGTATTTTTGAATTTCAATAACGTAACCAAAATTATTGGGGAAGAAATTCCAAAAGAAACGATTAAGAAGATTTTGGTTTCATTAGAAATGAAAATCAATAATATTACCGATGCAGGAATTGGTTTAATTATTCCAGCGTATCGCGTGGATGTACAACGAGAAATTGATGTTATTGAAGATATTTTACGTGTTTACGGCTACAATAATATTGCTATTCCAAAGAAATTAAACGCTACCATTGCCAATTCTTCTAGAACAGAAGAATACAAAGTGCAAAATATCATTGCTAACCAATTGTGTACTTTGGGTTTCAATGAAATGATGGCGAATTCATTAACAACACCAGATTACATCAAGCTTTCTGAAAACTTAAAAGAAGAATTCAATGTAATCATGTTAAATCCGTTGAGCAATGATTTATCGGCTATGCGTCAATCGTTGTTGTTTTCTGGTTTAGAAGCTGTTTCATTCAATATAAATCGTAGAAAAAGTGATTTAAAAATGTTTGAATTTGGTAAAACCTACCACAAAATGCCTTCGGGTTATGATGAAATCAAGCATTTATCCTTGTTTTTAACAGGAAATCGCAAAGAGGAAAGTTGGACACAAGCCAATCAAAAATCTGATTTCTTCTTGTTTAGAGGTTATATCAATACCGTTTTAAGTCGATTGGGAATTGATACCAAAGTTACGGTTCTTCCTGTTGAAAGTGATGTTTTTGCAGAAGGAATTGCGCTAGCTATTGGTAAAGAAATCATCGTAGAATTGGGAACCATCAAAAAAGGAATTCTAAAACATTTTGATATCAAGCAAGAAGTTTTATTTGCTGATTTTTATTGGGGACGCATTCAAAAATATGTAAGTACCAAAATTAAGTTTACTGATATTCCAAAATACCCTGAAGTTCGTAGAGATTTAGCTCTATTGCTTGACGAATCGGTATCTTTTGAAAAAGTGTATCAAATTGCCAAACAAACAGAAAAATCATTATTGAAAGAAATCAATTTGTTTGACGTTTACCAAGGCAAAAACTTACCTGAAGGCAAAAAATCATATGCCGTAAGTTTTATACTTCAAGATACAACAAAAACCCTAACCGATGCTCAAATTGATAAAACAATGAGCAAGTTACAAGGAAATTTTGAAAAAGAACTTGGTGCAACATTAAGATAATTAAAAACCTGACAGGTTTCAGAAACCTGTCAGGTTTAATCATAACAAAAACTCCCGATTCATAGAATCGGGAGTTTTTGTTTATTTATATGCTAAGCTTTTAGAAACTTAGTATTTACTACTAAAAGAAAATTTTACAAATATTTTCTTAAAACCTGACAGGTTTCGGAAACCTGTCAGGTTTATTTAACTAAATAAATCTTGAACTACTCCTTAATAAACTTAGTATTTGCTGTTCCTTTATCTGTATTTACTTTTACGAAATAAATTCCTGAAGTTAAATTTGAGATGTCAACTCTATTTGAAGTATTCGCAACCGCCATTACAATTTGCCCTAATTGATTGTAAATTTCCATTGAATTCACTATTAAATCTTGTTTAGATTGAATGTTTAAAACATCTTTTACAGGATTTGGATAGAGTGTAAAATAAGAACTAAATTCAAAACTTTGGTTATTCAATAATTGAACTGTTGTTGTATAATTGTTAGTGACTATTGGAAAATTATAATCAAAATAAATATTCACTTGATTACTAAATGTGTCACCAATAATTAATGTTGGTAATGTTTTAATTTTAAATAAAACATAGCCATCATTAGTAGCGTCATCAAAATCTAAATTGATGTTTTCAAAAATAAACTCTACTTTATTTCCACTAATTCTCGTAAAAAATTCATGACTACTATTTAACGGAACTAAAGTAGCAATATCAAATTTAGATGTATCAATCATATCTTTAACTACAATATTCTCTGCAAAATAAGTTCCCGTATTTTCAAAACGAATTAAATAATACACATACTCTCCCACCATACTAGGCTCAATAGTTTCTCCTTGAAGACACGTTTTATCATTTGGATCGTATGAACCTACAACCGTTTGGTCTAAAGTAAATGTATTATCAGCTGGCGTTTCATCAGTATTTGTAGTGGTAATTGTTGCTATATAATTCAAAACATCTCCATTGTTAACCGCCGGAGTTTCCATAGTAGAGTTTACATTGAAAGTAATTTCAATTTCTCTAGTTTCAAAAGGTTGTAAATTACTATAATCCCAAGTAAAACTATTTACAGCTGAGTTATTATAAACAGGAGTTGCAGAAACATAATCTAATCTAGTATCATCAAAAGTTAAACTTACTGAACCGTTTTCAACTTGATTTCCTTTGTTTCGATAAACCAATTTATAATCAGCATCAAAACCTGGCCTTGCAGGAGTTGTAGGTAAAACCATAACTTCAACATCAGATTTTATACCATTAGCAGTAACACAAAAATCTTGAATAAACGGACTTGCTTGTGTTGGGAAATCAACTGTAAAATTGGTTGGAGAAATATTAAAATAGGTTGGGTTTTCAGGATTGGGAGTAATTGTGTGGTTTCCAGCTTGAACTGGACTGTAATAATTTCCTGTTTGGTTTGCAATTAGTGAACCTGTATTTGCTCCGTCGGTAACTAAAAAATTTAAGTTAGAAAAATTGATATCTGAAACATCGCAGCCATTATTGTTTAAATCAAATTTTGTATTTCCTGAAATTTCATAGAAAACACCTCCAGGAACAAATGTACAATAGGTGTTTACATGACAATTAATATAATTATATGCATTTATTTTTTGCTGTATCAAATCAATATCTTCATCGTCTGCACAGATATATTGCAAATTTTGATTGTAGGAAAAATCTAAAATTGTCCAAGAATCATTATTGTTTTTAATATTTAAATTTGTAATTTGGTTTCCGTAACAAATCAAAGAATTTAAATTGTAACAATCTGAAACGTCTAAGTTAATCAATTCATTATTTTCACAATTCAAAGTTTGCAAACTATTGGAACCTAATAAATTTAAATTTGTTAACATATTAAAATTGCAATCCAAAAATTGTAAATTATCTAACTCTGAAACATTCAATGTAGATAATTCATTAAAACCACAATTTAAAGTTCGTAAATTAATTAATCCAGAAAAATTTATATTTGCCAATTGATTATTGTAACAATCTAAATTTTGAAGATTAGTCAAACCTGACAAATTTAAACTTGTTAATTGATTTTCAGAACATACCAGACTCTGCAAATTAGTTAAGCCAGACAAGTTTAAACTTGAAATAAAATTATTATTACAAAATACAAATTTTAAATTCAATAAATTAGAAAGATCTAAACTTGAAAGTTGATTATTAATTAAAGTCAATTCCCTTAAGTTTATTAAGGTAGATAAATCTATATTATTTATTGGATTGTTACCACAATTTAATTCTAATAAATTAATTGCATTTGAAACATTTAAACTTGTAATCTGATTATCATAACATTTTAAAATCTCTAAATTAATTAAATCCGAAACACTTAAAATAGTTATTTGATTATCAATACAATTCAATTTTTTTAAATTATTAAAACCCATAAGGTTTAAACTTGTTAATCGATTATATTTACAATCTAAATTTTGCAAGGCAAATAAACCAGAAATATTCAAATTCGTTAATTGATTTGAACCACAACTTAAAACTTTTAAATTAGTTGAATTCGAGACATTTAAATTTACAACTTGATTACCCGTTAAATTCAAATAAATTAAATTAGTAAAATATTCAATTCCTGACATATCATCAATTGAATATAAAGAAACATCTAGCCATTTTATTGCTTGCGCTTCATCAACTTCAATCTCTCCATTATTATTTGTATCAATTTTGCTATATGAAGTAACTGACCATGAATCACTTAATACATCATAAACAGGTTCTTGAGTCGATGCTATTAGGTTATTAGTATTAGCTTCTAATAATTTTGCTTTAAAATAAACATCAGGAATATTCACAATCTGCGCATTACCAAAAAAACCAATAATCAAAAAGAATAAAAAGTAAAGTTTTTTCATTAAGGTACTTTTTTTGTAAAGAAAAAAAGAAAATTGATAAAAAAGAAATTTTTACAAATATTTTCTTAATTGAAAGTAAAAGGTTTCGGAAATCCGATAGGTTTGTTAAACTAAATACATTTAGAACTTTCTCGTTTTAGAAACCTGTCAGGTTTATCATTAAAATTTACTATTTTTACCCCATGATTAAAGTAGTACTTTTAGGTTCAGGAAATGTAGCCCAACACTTAATAGAAGTGATGAAGAACGTGTCTTCTATTGATTTAGTTCAAGTTTTTGCTCGCAATTCGAACCAATTGAATCATTTACTTCCATCATCAAAAATAGTTTCCGATTACCAAAAAATTGCAGCTGCTGATGTTTACATTATTTCGGTTTCTGATAATGCTATTGCTGAAGTTTCAGGGAAATTACCTTTTGATAATCGTTTGGTAGTGCATACTTCGGGTTCGTCGGATTTGTCTGTTTTGGATAATAAAAATAGAAAAGGTGTTTTTTATCCGCTACAAACATTTACTAAAGGCAAAAAAGTCGACTTCACTCCTATTCCGATTTGCTTAGAAACTGAAAATGAACAAGATTACCAACTTTTGAAAAACCTTGGCAATTGCATTTCGAAAAAAGTATTCCAAATTAATTCGGAACAACGAAAAAGTTTGCATGTTGCCGCTGTTTTTGTTTGTAATTTTGTAAATCATTTGTATCAAATTGGAAATAAAATTTGTGAAGCCAACCAAATTCCTTTCGAAGTTTTACATCCATTGATTCAAGAAACGGCTCAAAAGATTTTGGAATTAAAACCAAAAGAAGCACAAACAGGTCCAGCTTTACGCAACGATACCAAAACCATTCAAAAACATTTGGATTTTTTATCCGATGAAAACTATACAACCATTTATAAACTTTTAACTCAATCCATACAAAATGGCAACAAGCTATAAAGAACTCATGAACCAGATTACCACATTTATTTTTGATGTGGACGGCGTTTTAACCGATGGAACCATTCACGTAACAGAAACTGGTGAAATGCTAAGAAACATGAATATCCGCGATGGTTATGCTATGAAAGCTGCCGTTGAAAATGGCTATACGGTTTGTATCATTTCGGGCGGAAAAAACGAAGGTGTTCGTGTGCGATTGAGAAATTTAGGCATTACCGATATTTATTTAGGTGTTTCCGATAAAGTAGAAACGTTTAAAGAATTCATCGATATTTACAACATCAAACCCGAACAAGTGTTGTACATGGGCGATGATATCCCGGATTATCACGTCATGCAATTGGTAGGATTGCCAACGTGTCCACAAAACGCCGCTCCAGAAATTAAAGGTTTGAGCACGTATATTTCTCACATCGAAGGCGGAAAAGGTTGCGTTCGCGATGTCATCGAACAAGTAATGAAAGTACAAGGCAAATGGATGGAACATTTTGATGCACGATACGATTAAATGATGGATGTTGGAAGTTGGAAGTTGGAATCAACCTTACAGAAAGTAAAACGCCTCTGTGTAGCTCTTTCAACATAATCCAAATCAAAAAACTTCGTGGAACTCTGTGTAAAACTTCGTGAAACTTTGTGTTACAAACTTGAAACTTAAAACAAACAAAAAACTAAATGAAATACCTTAAACTCATTCGAATTCAAAACTTGTTATTGCTTGCTTTTATGCAGGTTTTATTTCGTTATACTTTTTTAAAAACAGCCACTTTTACGACTTTAACAAGCACGAATAACTTTTTAGCATTATCGCATTTTCAGTTTTTCTTATTGGTATTGGCAACGGTTTGTATTGCTGCTGCTGGTTATGTAATTAATGACATTGTAGATCAAACGACTGATGAAATTGCAAAAAAACGTATCGTGGGTAAAACCATTTCAGAAAGTACGGCTTACAATTTATATGTAGCTTTGAATTTAATTGGTGTTGGAAGTGGATTTTATATTTCCAATGTGATTCAAAAACCAAGTTTTGCCGCTTTATTTATCTTTACAGCAGCTATTTTATATATTTATGCTACTTGGTTGAAACAAATTGCTATTGTTGGGAATATCGTTGTCGCTTTAGTTTTATCCTTTAGTATCTTGATTTTAGGAATTTTCGATTTAGTACCATCTACTCACGAAGGAAATGAAATTTGGGAAGGAAATAAAGTCCAAATGCGAAGAGTTTTCAGTATTTTAACCGATTATGCCATTTTTGCTTTTATCATCAATTTCTTAAGAGAATTAGTCAAAGATATTGAAGATACCGATGCTGATTATGCCAGCGGAATAGCGACCTTACCAGTTTTGATTGGTAAAAGCAGAACCATAAAAATTGTTTTTGGTTTATCGTTTTTACCCATAATTCTGTTGGTTTTCTATATGAACAATAATCTAGCCAATTACGATTATGCCGTTTATTATTTCTTGCTTTTCATTATTGCTCCTTTGTTGTTTTTTACCATCAAATCATGGTCAGCCAAAACACAAAAGGATTTTACTAATTTGAGTTTATTATTGAAAATCATTTTATTTTTTGGAATACTTTCAATTGCTGTAATTACATATTCAATTCCTAATGCTTAGAGAAAAATTACTAGACAAACGCATCATTCTAGCTTCAGGTTCGCCAAGAAGGCAACAGTTTTTACGCGAATTGGATATCGACTTTACAATCCAAATCAAAGAAGTTGAAGAAATTTATCCCAATGATTTACAAGCTTCGGAAATCACAATATTCTTGGCAGAATTAAAAGCTAATGCATTCGATTTATTGGAAGAAAATGAAATCCTAATTACCAGTGATACTATCGTTTGGCACGAAAACAAAGCATTAGGAAAACCTAAAGATGCTCAAGATGCTTTTGAAATGTTACAATCACTTTCTGGAAAAACACATGAAGTAATCACTTCCGTTTGTTTTAAAACCAAAAACTCATTGGAAACCATAACAGAAACAACAAAAGTGACATTTAATTCGTTATCTGATGAAGCCATTCGTTATTACATTGAAACATACAAACCTTTCGATAAAGCTGGTTCTTATGGCATTCAAGAATGGATTGGACTTGTTGGAATTGCAAAAATTGAAGGTTCTTATACCAATGTAGTGGGACTTCCCGTTGATAAAGTATGTAAAAAACTAATTCATTATGCTGAAATTAATTGATAATCCGTACTTAATAGAGGAAATAATTACCCTAATTACTTTGGTAACTTATTTTATTTCTAAAGCATTAACCGTCAAAATAGTAAGACGTTTTGCAAAATCTAATGAAGTTTTAGAGCACAGAGCTAATTTGGTAATCAAATACATCAATTTACTAATTGGTATGCTTGCCTTATTTACTATAATTATTGCTTGGGGTGTTAAAAAAGACCAAATATTATTATTTATTTCATCTGTTTTTGCTGTTGTTGGTGTAGCTTCTTTTGCTCAATGGTCGATATTAAGTAATATTACAGCAGGAATCGTCTTGTTTTTTTCTTATCCATTTAAAATTGGTGATAAGATTAGAATTCACGATAAAGATTTTCCAATCGAAGCCGAAATTGAAGATATCAAAGCATTCTATATCTTATTAAAAAGTAATGAAGGTGAATTAATTACATTTCCAAATAACTTATTGATGCAAAAAGGAATTTCAATAGTAAATGAACCTATTGAGCGTAGCGAATTTACAGACTAAATCAATTGATAAAAAACTGTTAAAAAAGGAAGTCTAAAAAGCTTCCTTTTTCTTTATTGTTTACTTTTGAGTCCAAACCTAAACCAATGAAACTAAAATACTGTTTTATACTACTATTTTTTATTACCAAAATAGTTGCCCAAACACCAACAAAACCAAATAGTACTGAAATCTACGAGCAAATTCAAAAACTCAATTTCCTAGGAAAAGTGTTGTACGTTGCGGCACATCCTGATGATGAAAATACACGGTTAATCACTTATTTATCCAATTATTATCATGCAAATACCGCTTATTTATCGTTAACTCGTGGTGATGGCGGTCAAAATTTAATTGGTCCAGAACTCAAAGAAAAATTAGGCGCTATCAGAACACAAGAACTTTTAGCAGCCCGAAAAATCGATGGTGGAACGCAGTTTTTTACCCGTGCCAATGACTTCGGATATAGTAAAGAACCCAACGAAACTTTCGCTATTTGGAACAAAAAAGAAGTTTTAGAAGATGTTATACAAGTAATTGAAAACTTCCAACCGGATATTGTAATCAACCGTTTCAATCACAGAACTCCAGGAACTACACACGGACATCACACAGCATCCGCAATTTTGAGTTTAGAAGCGTATGAAACTGTAAAATTTCAACCGAAACGTATTTTCTTCAATACATCTTGGTGGTTTTATGGCTCAGAAGAAAATTTCAATAAAGCCGATAAATCCAAATTACTCACTTTCAATGCCAATGTTTATTATCCGTTAAAAGGAAAAAGCAATCACGAAATCGCTGCGTTAAGCCGAAGTCAACACAAATGTCAAGGCTTTGGAACTTTGGGAAGTCGTGGTGAAGATTTAGAATATTTAGAATTACTAAAAGGAACATTACCACCAAAAGACAACCTTTTCGAAGGAATAGAAACTTCATGGAAACGCGTAAATGGTGGCGATAACATTGCAAAAATTTTACTTCCAATAGAGAACAACTTCAATTTCCAAAATCCGTCAATTCATATTCCAGAATTAATTAAAGCATATAAACTCATCCAAAAACTAGAAGATAATCATTGGAAAAACATCAAATCTAACGAAATTAAAGCGATAATCGAAAATTGTTTAGGTTTGTTTTTGGAAGGAATTGCTTCAACAGAAATCGCCACACGAAACAGCGAAATCGAAATTAATTTGGAAGCTATTAATCGCAGTGGAATCAATGTGAAATTGGAAAATATTTCACTTTTAAACCAAGAAAAAATTACTGTAAACCAATTACTTAAAAATAACGAAAAGTTTAGTAAATCGGTTCCGTTTGTAATTAACAAAAACATTCCGTATTCCAATTTATACTGGCTAAACGAAAAACAACAAGACGGTTTATACACCGTTTCTGATAAAAACTTGCGTAATTTACCTGAAGTTGCGCTTCCGTTTCCGATAATTTTTGAATTAAGTATTGAAAATGAATCGTTTACATTTACAAAAAATCTAGCATTCAAGAAAAATGAACCTGATTTTGGTGAAACGTATAGTCCGTTTGTAGTAGCTCCCAAGTTTTCCTTGCAATTTTTGAATAAAGTAGCAATTTTCAACGCCAATCAATCCAAAGAAATTCAAGTAAAAGTAACTGCTTTCGAAAATAATGCCAAAGGAATTTTAAAATTAAACCTTCCAGCTTCTTGGCAAATTTCTCCACAAGAAATTCCAGTTTCCATTGGAACAAAAGGTGAAACTAAAACGTTTACTTTTAGCGTAACTTCTTCCAAAAATGAAGAAAATTTGCAGATTTTAGCCCAAATTCAATCAGAAAACAGCATTTTCAATCAAGAAGTCACACAAATCAAATACAATCATATTCCAACCCAAACCTTATTAGAAGCCTCAGAAGCTAAATTTGTGAATTTGAACATCAAAACCAAAGGAAAAAACATTGGTTATGTCATGGGCGCTGGAGATGAAGTGGGAAAATATTTAGAAAATTTAAATTACAAAATTACGTATTTGGAAGCCAAAGATTTAGAGAGCAATTCCATCCAACAATTTGATGCGATTATTCTTGGAATTCGTGCTTTTAATGTGGTAAATGAATTGAAATTTAAGAACAAAATCTTGTTTGATTATGTGAAAAATGGCGGAAATGTTATCGTGCAATACAACACTACTAATAATTTGGTAACCAAAGAAATTGCGCCATTTGAATTGAAAATTTCAAGAGACAGAGTAACAGAAGAAGATGCTCCAGTTGCGTTTTTAAGTCCAAAACATCCCGTTTTAAACCAACCAAATCTAATTACCAATCAAGATTTTGACGGCTGGATTCAGGAACGCGGTTTGTATTTCCCAAATGAATGGAGTAACGAATTTATTCCTATCTTAGCCATGAATGACAAAGGCGAATCACCATCAAAAGGTAGTTTATTGGTAGCCAAACACGGAAAAGGCAATTACATTTACACCGGTTTATCCTTTTTTAGAGAATTACCAGAAGGCGTTAGCGGCGCCTACAAATTGCTAGCGAATTTGATTGCATTGGAGTGATGATAGGTGATGGATGATGGATGATGGATGATGGATGATGGATGTATGGATGATGGATGATGGATGATGGATGATGGATGATGGATGATGGAAGTGTCAACTTGAAACTTGAAACCAAAAACAACAAACCATAAACAACAAACTATAAAAATGGAAAAAAAACATCAATGGAAAAAAAGCTATACTTTGGTCTTGTTAATCAACGCCATTTATATTCTTATTTTTTATCTACTAATGGAAATTTACAGCTAATATGGAACATTTAGATTGGATTGTATTAGCAGTAACCTTACTTTTCATAGTAATTTACGGAGCCATAAAAACAAAAGGAAGTGCCAACGTAAAAGACTACTTACTTGACAACAACGAAACGCCATGGTTCACCGTTGGAGTTTCTGTGATGGCAACACAAGCTAGTGCTATTACGTTTTTATCTACTCCAGGTCAAGCCTATCACGACGGAATGGGGTTTGTACAGTTTTATTTTGGTTTACCCTTAGCCATGATTGTAATTGCTTATACTTTTGTTCCCATTTATCATCGATTAAAAGTTTACACGGCTTACGAATATTTAGAACAACGTTTTGATTTAAAAACACGTTCCTTGGCAGCCATTTTATTTTTAATCCAACGCGGTTTAGGAACTGGAATTACCATTTATGCACCATCCATTATTCTTTCGGCATTATTAGGTTGGAACTTGACATTCTTGAATATTATCATTGGTGTTTTGGTAATCATTTATACTGTAACTGGTGGTACCAAAGCAGTTAATATGACTCAAAAACAGCAGATGTTTGTGATCATGTCGGGCATGTTTATTACCTTTTTTGTTATTTTATCCTATTTGCCAGAAGATTTGAACTTTTCAAATGCCTTACATGTCGCAGGAGCCAATGGTAAAATGGATATTTTAGATTTTTCCTATAATCCTGAAACACGCTACACGTTTTGGAGTGGAATTACTGGAGGTTTTTTCTTGATGTTAGCTTATTTTGGAACAGACCAATCACAAGTTGGAAGATATTTATCTGGAAAATCAATCAAGGAAAGTCAAATGGGATTAATCATGAACGGAATTTTGAAAGTTCCCATGCAATTTTTCATCTTATTGACTGGTGTAATGGTTTTTGTTTTTTTCCAATTTAATGATACGCCGTTACATTTTAATCCTTCCAATGTAAAAAAGGTAAAAGCTTCAACTGAAAAAGTAGCATATGAAGCTATTGAATCACAACTTGCAGAATTAAACAGTGAAAAAAAAGTGGTTAATCAAATTTATATTGAGCAATTGCAACATAATGAATATGACAATCCAACTTTAAAAAAACAAATGATTGCCTTAGCGGATAAAGAAAAAGAATTACGAGAAGCTGGCAAAAAAGTAATTGAAAAAGTGAATAAAAATGCAGAAACCAATGATAAAGATTACGTTTTTCTCTATTTCATTCTCAATTATTTACCAAAAGGACTTCTTGGTTTGCTTTTAGCGGTAATCATGAGCGCTGCCATGTCGTCAAGTGCTTCTGGTTTGAATTCATTAGCTGCTACTACCGCTATTGATATTTACAAGAGAAATGTTAGTGTGAAATCAGACAAACATTATGTGTACGCAACACAATTCTTCACTCTATTTTGGGGAATTGTCGCTATTATTTTTGCTTGTATGAGTTCATTGTTCGAGAATTTAATTCAATTGGTAAATATTATTGGTTCTGTTTTTTATGGAACGGTTTTAGGGATTTTCTTAATCGGATTTTATATCAACTACGTCAAAGGAAAAGCGGTTTTCATTGGTGCTTGTATTAGTCAATTGGCTATTTTTTATATCTATTATTTAGATATTGTTAGTTATTTATGGTTGAATGCCATTGGAGCTGGAATGACCATTGTTTTATCTTTAATACTACAACGCTATTACAACAAAAACTAAGTTGGAATAACCCTAAATTTTTCAATAATTTGAAAAGTAAGTATAAAAAAAGTCCCGACAATCATCGGGACTTTTCAATTGAATTAATAGTAACTCTTTTATTTAGACCATTCAGCAATGCTGTCTTTGTTCATTTTTTCGTAATCTGCATTTCCTGCTTTTACTGATAAAGCCAATGATTCTTTGGCAGTAGCAATTGCTCCTTTTTTATCACCAGCTCTTGCTTGGATTAACGACTTCATTCTTAAATACCAAAATGGAGTATCTCTTCCTTCTGGAGTCATTGAAACTGCTTTGTTAATCCAGGTTAAAGCTTTTGCAATATCATTGTTAGATTGGTAGTAAAACTGAGCTGCCGCAAAATAATCAGAGGCAGTTGGTCCAGCTAATGCTTTTTCAATACTTGCCATTGCCGCAGCATTTGTTGGTACAGAAAATGGAATAGAAACATTAGTTCTTTCCCAAGCAATATCTAAAGTTCCTGATTCGTTAGTTAAATTGTTTAATGCAATAGTAAACGACTCAACAGATTTGCTTAAAGTTTCTGGTTTAACTGTTAATTTTAACGCTACTTTACTATCATCCCATTTTTCTGGTAATCCCCAATTGTTGGTATCTGAATAGAAATATACGTCCCAATTATCCGCTTTTGGAGTTGTGAAAATTGCATATTTTCCTTTTTTCAAAACTTTACCATCAATTGTAACATCATCGCTAAAAGAAACCGTAGAGTTTCCATTAGCACCTGTTCTCCAGTTTTTTCCGTATGGAACTAAATCGCCATAAACCGTTCTTCCTTTAGCACTTGGACGATAATATTCCAATTGTACAGTTGTTAATCCAACAACTTGCTCTACTTTAGTTAATGGACTTGATTGAGGCGTTTTTACTTGAGCATCTACTCCAATAGTAGTCGCAACAAATAATGCAGTAATAAATAATTTTTTCATTTTCATTAAAATTAGTTTTTTACGAATTTAGAAAAAAGCTTTCAAACTAATGTTAAGCATATCCTAAATTTACATTTATTTTGTTTAATAAATTTCATTTTTTGTTAAACAATAATTATCTTTACAAAAAAATTGACCATGAAAATTTATCGATTACACACCAAACAAAATTTACCAATAACTTTAGACCAAGCTTGGGAACTATTGTCAGACCCAAAAAATCTACAAAAAATCACACCTGAATATATGGGATTTAAAATTCTATCCGGAGCTGATAGACCAATGTATCCAGGCCAAATCATTCAATATATTGTTACTCCAGTTTTAAACATTCCAACCAAATGGGTTACAGAAATCACTCATGTGGTTGATAAACAATATTTTGTAGATGAGCAACGTTTTGGGCCTTATGCTTTATGGCACCACAAACATTTCATCAAAGAAATTCCAGGCGGCGTGGAAATGGAAGACATCGTGGATTATAAAGTTCCAATGGGAATCTTAGGACAATTGGTTCATCCAATATTAGTAAAACCAAAATTGAACGAAATTTTTGAATACAGAAGAAAAAAATTAATTGAAATGTTCGGAGAATTCGCGTAGAAACACGATTTATCGCGTCTCAAATTAAATAAAATGATTTATGAAAAACATACTATTAATTGGCGGTTCCTACGGAATTGGATTAGCCATAGCAAAAGAATTACAATTTGAAAATAATGTTTTCATTGCCTCAAGAAGTAACGAAAACTTAGCTGATGTAAAAGCAACTTATATTTCATTTGATGCTACAACTGACACAATCGATACTTCTTTACTACCAACAGTTATTGATGGTTTAGTTTATTGTCCAGGAAGTATCAACTTAAGACCATTTAAAGGCATAAAACCAGAAGCTTTTGAAACGGATTTACAAATTAATTTCATAAGTTTGGTGAAAGTAATTCAATCGGTTTTACCTAATTTATTAGCAGCTGAACAAGCAAGTATTGTGACATTTAGTAGTGTTGCCGCTTCAATGGGTATGCCGTTTCATACAAGCGTTTCCGCCTCGAAAGGTGCAATTGAAGGTTTTGCCAAAGCACTAGCAGCAGAATACGCACCAAAAATAAGAGTCAATGTGATTGCGCCATCATTAACCGATACGCCATTAGCTGATAAATTCTTGAATAACGAAACCAAGCAGGAAAAATCAGCTGAACGTCATCCGTTAAAACGATTTGGAAAACCAGAAGACAGCGCGCAGATGGCAACGTTTTTATTAAGCGATAAAAGCAGCTGGATTTCAGGACAAATTTTCCACGTTGATGGCGGAATGTCAACATTATTAGTAAATGGATAGCAAGTGCAAGTGCAAGTTCAAAAATCGAACTTGAAACCTGAAACTTGAAACAATAAACCACAAACTATTAACAACAAACAGATCATGAACATCTTTTGGTTTAGACGCGATTTAAGAATAGACGATAATATTGGATTTTTTCATGCTTTAAATAGCAATGAAGTGGTTTTACCAATTTTTATTTTTGATGAAGATATTCTATCACAATTACCAAAAAACGATGCTCGAGTTACGTTTATTCACGAACAATTGGAGAAAATCCAATCGGAATTGAATAAAATTGGAAAATCATTAGCGGTTTTTCATGGTAAACCATTTGATATCTTCCAAAAATTAATTGCTGAAAATAAAATTACTTCTGTTTTTACCAATCACGATTATGAACCTTACGCTCGCAAACGTGATAAAGAAATGAATCAATTGTTTGTTTCCAATAGAATTTCGTTCTTAACTTCCAAAGATCAAGTGATTTTTGAAAAAAGCGAAGTAGTTAAAGACGATGGAAGTCCGTATGTAGTGTATACGCCTTATTCGAAAAAATGGAAAGAAAATTTTAAGAAAATAAAGTTGGTTCACTATCCATCGGAAGAAAAATTGGATAACATTGTGAAGCACTCCTACCCTTTTTTATCGTTGACCGACATTGGTTTTGAAAAATCAGAAATCAAAGTTACGCCTTATGATATTTCTGAAACTTTAATACAAAATTACGAAGCAACTAGAAATTTTCCAGCTTTAAACAAAACTTCCTATTTGGGAATTTACCTAAGATTTGGAGCTGTTTCCATAAGAAAAATGATTGCAAAAGCCATTGCTGAAAAGAACGAAACTTTTTGGAATGAATTAATATGGCGCGAATTCTTTATGCAAATTTTATGGCATTTTCCACATACTAAAAACGCAAGTTTCCGTCCAAAATACGATGCTATAGCTTGGGAAAACAATGAGGAATTGTTTCAAAAATGGTGTCAAGGAAAAACAGGTTATCCTTTTGTTGATGCCGGAATGCGTGAACTAAACAAAACGGGGCACATGCGCAATCGCGTTCGTATGATTGTAGCGAGTTTCTTGTGTAAACATTTATTAATTGATTGGCGCTGGGGTGAAGCTTATTTTGCTCAAAATCTATTGGATTACGAAATGGCGAGTAACGTTGGAAATTGGCAATGGGCTGCAGGCTCTGGAGTGGATGCTGCACCGTATTTCCGAATTTTCAACCCAACAGAACAGATTAAAAAATTCGATAAAGACTTAAAATACATCAAAAAATGGATTCCTGAATTGGAAACCCAATATTACCCAAAACCCATAGTAGACCACAAAGAAGCTCGAGAAAAATGCCTAAAAGTCTACAAAGAAGCAGTTGGTTAATTAATTTACAGTTAGTTTAAAACAATAAACTACTAACAATAAACCACAAACCTATTAAAATGAAAATCGTTTGGTTCAAAAGAGATTTGCGTTTGCATGACCATGAAGCCTTACATGAAGCCTTATCGACTTCTGGGAAGACGTTATTGCTTTACATTTTCGAGCCGTCATTGATGAAAGATTGTCATTACAGCCAACGCCATTTCGATTTTATCAAGCAATCATTGGAAGCATTACAAAAACAACTTTTACCTTTTCATACCCAAATTCTAATTGTTCAAGGAGAAGCTGTTGCTATATTTGAAAAACTTACCCAATTGATTTCAATTAGAGCTGTATATTCTCATCAAGAAACGGGAATCAAACTGACTTATGACAGAGATTTAGCCGTTGCAGAATTTCTAAAAAATAAAGGAATTCATTGGAACGAATACATTACCAATGGTGTTATTCGAGGAATAAAAAACAGAAAAACTTGGAAAGAAGATTGGTACGATTTTATGGATAAAGATTGCCTTCCGTTTCAACCCACGCCAAGAAGTTTTATCAAATATATTGAAATTGAAGAATTGGAAAATCATTTTGATATTCCTTCAATTAAAACAGTTCACAACCCAAATTTTCAAAAAGGTGGCGTTCCAACTGCTTTGCGCTATATGAATTCGTTTTTTGAAGAACGTGTTCAAAATTATAGTAATCATATTTCAAAACCAGAATTAGCTAGAAAAGGTTGTAGTCGTTTATCGCCCTACATTGCTTGGGGGAATTTATCGATTCGTCAAGTGTATACCAGAGCTTGGGAATTTCACCAACAAGGAAAATTCAAACGTCAGATTTCTAATTTTGCTTCACGTTTGCGTTGGCAAGCACATTTCATTCAAAAGTTTGAAATGGAAAGCACTATGGAATTTATTGCCGTAAATAAAGGTTATCGTAATTTAAACCAAAGAGTCAACGAAAAATATCATAAAGCTTGGATAACAGGAAACACGGGCGTTCCATTGGTAGATGCTTGTATGCGTTGTTTGAATACTACAGGTTATTTGAATTTTAGAATGCGAGCTTTAGTAGTTTCGTTTTATACGCATCATTTGTTTCAGCCTTGGCAAAATTGTAGTCCGCATTTGGCCCAACAATTCTTAGATTTTGAACCAGGAATTCATTATCCTCAAATTCAAATGCAAGCTGGAGTAACTGGAATTAATACATTACGAGTTTATAATCCAGTTAAAAATTCATACGAACATGACGAAGACGGCACTTTTATCAAAAAATGGATTCCAGAATTGGTTAATATTCCAACAGAATTCATTCATGAACCTTGGAAATTAACTCCAATAGAATCCATGTTGTATGGCTTCGAATTGGGAAGAGATTATCCGTTTCCTATTGTAAATTTGGAAGAAGCAAGAAAGTTTTCCAGTGAATTCTTTTGGTCCATGCGAAAAAATGATGCTGTTAGAAAAGATAGCAAACGTATTTTAGACAAACATACGTTTCAAGATGAACCAAGAGATTAAACCAAACTTTTTACTCTATTGAAATTCAATTCATTGAAATGTTGGATAATCAAATCTGCTTTTGACAAATCTTGGTTTTTGGAATGAAAACTATCGTAACCAACACAGAAAATTCCGGCTCCAACCGCGGCTTCAATTCCATTTGTGCTGTCTTCAATTACGATGCAATTTTCTTTGGGAGCCAATGACAAACTCGCAGCATGTTCAAAAATTGCAGGATGCGGTTTCGACTTTGGGAAATCTTCGCCTGAAACTTTATGTGTGAAATAGGAATGCAAATCAAATCGGTTGAAAATACGCTCAATCGTACCATTTGAAGCTGAAGAAGCTAAAATTAGTTGCATTCCATTGGCATATAAATCTTGAATCAATTCAAAAACGCCTTCTACTAAATACAAATCAGGTTTTACATCAAAAGCTTCGTTAAACAAATGACGTTTTCTCAGAATTAAATCTTCTACATCATGAGGCAAATCGAATTGCACTTTTAGTTTTTGAAAAATGTTTCTAGTAGAGTTTCCAGTAAAACTCGTATACATCTCTTCTGTTACTAGAATTCCAAGTTCGTTAAAATGTTGGTAATAAGCGAATTTGTGAACGGGTTCTGTATCCACAATTACGCCATCCATATCAAAAATTACGGTTTGAATCATTCGATTAATTTTGAAGTAAAAGTAATATAAAAATCGAAATTAAACCTTTTTGATTATCTTTAGTCATAGAAGAACAAAGAAAAAAATAAGTGCAAGACGAAAAGGTATTCATTGACCAACTTTTACATCCTAAAACTCAACATGAGGCGTTTAGGGAGTTGTTGCAATTGTACCAAAAACCATTGTATAATCACATTCGAAATATTGTACTAAATCATGATGATACAGATGATGTTTTGCAAAACACCTTTATAAAAGTTTTTCAAAACATTAAAAATTTTAAAGGAGAAAGTAAACTGTTTTCCTGGATGTATCGCATTGCAACCAATGAAGCGCTTTCGTTTTTACAACAAAAAGCTAAAAAACAAGGTATTTCTAATGTTGAAGCGCAACAAAAAGCATTGAATAAACTAGAAAGTGATGTTTTTTTTGATGGTGATGAAATTCAGTTGAAATTACAAAAAGCCATTGCTACTTTGCCCGAAAAACAACAATTGGTATTCAAAATGAAATATTTCGAAGAATTAAAATATGAAGAAATTTCGGAAATTGTTGATACCTCTGTTGGTGCTTTGAAAGCAAGTTATCATTTAGCCGTTAAAAAAATTGAAGAATATTTAAAGGTAAATTAAACCATTTATAAAAAATTAGGTCTTAAGAGTATGAAAGAGTTTAACTTAGATAAAGAACCCAAAATTGCAACAGGTTTCAAAACGCCAGAAGATTACTTTGAAAGTTTTGAAGCTAGGATGTTGGCACAATTACCTAAAGAGGAATCCAAAGTAATTGCATTCCCAGTTAGAAAATTATATATAGTTAGTGCTATTGCTGCCGTTATTTTGGCTTTTATTGCAATTCCTTTTTATTTTAATTCCAATACTACGTTGGAACCTATTAGCGTTGAATCGTATTTAAGTTATCAATTAACTACAGAAGACATTATTGAAAAACTGACACCAGAAGATATCGTTGCTTTTGAAAATACATTAGCACTTTCCAATGATGGCATGGAAGAATATTTATCAGAAACCCAAAATTTAGATTTTTACTTAAACGAATAAAAATAAGATGATGAAAATGAAATTATACGTAGTCCTTCTTGTATTGGCATCGAGTTTAACCTTTGCACAAGGAAATCAAGAAAAAAGAGAAAAAATTAAAGCGTTGAAAGTAGCTTTTTTAACTGAAAAATTAGCTTTAACCAGTGAAGAAGCACAAAAGTTTTGGCCTATTTACAACGCATTTGAAGAAAAGCAATTTGAAATTCGTTATAAGAAACTTCGCGGCTTAGGAAAGCAATTAGAAGAAAACAATGAAGAAAAAATTTCAGACAAAGAAGCCTTACAATTGATAGCTCAGTTTGAAAGTTATGAAGACGAGTTACATGGCTTAAAGAAAAAATTTAGCAAAGATCTATTAACTGTATTGTCTCCAAAAAAAGCTATTCTGCTTAAGAAATACGAAGATGAGTTCAATAGAAAGTTATTGCGACAAATGCGAGAAGGAAGAAATTAATACCAATGAAAAGAGGCTGTTCAAAATATGAACAGCCTCTTTTCTTTAAAAATCAAACTAAACAAAAAAATTTATTTTCTTACGAAGATATTGGTGTAATATTTTCTACCATCTGCGTTTTCTCTAATTGACAAACCATAATGTGTGTAGTTTCCAAGTAAATTTACTCGATGACCTTCACTAGCAATCCAAGCATTTAAAGTAGCTTGAGGTGTTGAAAATCCGTAGGCTACATTTTCTCCAACTCGAACAGCTCCTACAACTTGCTCTAAATTAGCTTTTCTAGAAGAAAAATTATCATGACTTACTGTATTCGTAACAATCATGTAATTGTTGTGTTCTTCAGATTTGTATGAAATGTGCTGAATGATTTGCAATGCATTCAATCCATTTTCTACTCGGTAGGCGTTCACTAAATCTAATAATTCTAATTCTGTTGCGTTGTGCGTGTACGATTTTGCAGTTTCTATAGCTGCGGTTTCTGCGCTTTCAGCGTCAGACGAACATGAGGTTAATAATAAGATTGGGAATAAAAGGGCAAAAAGGTTAATTACGTTCTTCATCATAATCCATGTAATTAAGTGTTATTTTTATAGTTGTTTGTAAAAAAATCGATTAACTGACTGATTTACAAGACAAATGTACAACACTATCGGTAACATGCAAATTAAATCGATGAAATACCTAAAATTTTAACACTTAACTAACATTTTGACTATCAAGGAGATAACCTTTCTATTTTCCAATCGTAGTTTTCTGACAACTTATAACGAATACGATCATGAAGACGATTTGGACGACCTTGCCAAAACTCTACTTCAACAGGACTAACTAAAAATCCGCCCCAAAAAGCTGGTCTTGGAATTTCTTTTCCTTCAAATTCTTGTTCTAGTTGCTTTAAATTTTCTTCTAAAAATTCACGGTTTGGAATAACTTCACTCTGAGCGGAAACCATAGCGCCAAGTTTACTTCCATCAGGTCGAGAAGCAAAATAATTATCTGAAATGTTTTCTGGCGTTTTTTCAGCTATTCCTTTAATAATTACTTGACGCTCCATAGAATGCCAAAAGAAGGACAAACAGATATTGGGATTATTCAGAATGGCTTTTCCTTTTTCTGAATCATAATTGGTATAAAAAATAAAACCTTCTTCGTTGAACTTTTTCAATAGCACTACTCTACTTTTCGGAAATCCATCCAAACCAATAGTTGCAACTGTCATGGCATTCACTTCATCAACACCACCAAAGTCTTCTACTTCATGAAACCAGCGATTGAACAAGTTGATTGGATCTTCTGGAATGTTAGTTTCTAGAAGTTCACTTTTCTCATAAGATTTTCTGTAATTGTGTAAATCTTTCATTTGGTTCTAATTTTACACAAAAATACGAAGTTGGAAAGTAATAGAAACTAAAACAATTGATAAAAGGAAGTTTAAAATTGGAATTCTCTACCATCATCAGCCAAGAGCACATTTTCAAAAATGGTATTTGCCTCTGTTTTAAAAGGTTGAATAGAACCATATCTAGTAGAATAATGACCTAAAATTAAAGTTTCTGCATTGGCTAACTTAGCAATTTTAGCAGCTTCTATAGCTGTTGAATGTTTTGTTTTTTCAGTATATCGTGCTTCTGATTCTAAAAATGTAGCTTCATGATACAAAACAGAAACGTTTTTAATCAAAGGAACAATGCTTTCATCATAAACCGTATCACTGCAAAAAGCATAACTTTTGGGAGCATCTGGAGGAAAAGAAAGCAATTCATTGACAATAATTTCACCTGAATCTAAAGTTACATTTCCGCCCGATTTTATTTTATCGAAATATACTTTTTCAATTTTATACTTCGCAATGGCTTCAATATTTAAATGACGTTTGCCTAATTTTTCTTGGAAATGAAAGCCATTGGTATACACTCTATGATTCAGTGGAATAGTTTTAACAATCACGGTTTCATCTTCAAAAATTACTTCGCTTTCTTTGGATTCCAATTCGTGGAAATACAAATTATAACCTGTAAACGAACCCGAAGCGCGCAATTGTAATAAAATAATTTCTTTAATTCCTTTTGGACCGTAAACATGCAAATCATTTTCACGGTTCAACAACATAAAAGTGGAAATCAACCCAATCAAGCCATAAAAATGATCACCATGAAGATGCGAAATAAAAATATGGTTGATTTTTGAAAACTTAATTTTATGCTTACGTAATTGAACCTGAGTTCCTTCACCACAATCAATAAGAAACAAGTGATTTTTCATCTCCAAAACTTGTGATGTGGGATTGGTTATGGTTCGTGGTGTAGCGGCGTAACAGCCTAGGATTTGTAGTTTCATATTAAAAGTCTTCAGTCGCAGTTTTCAGTCGCAGTTACTGAATACTGTAAACTGTGACTGCCAACTAATTTAAAATCCTAAGTCGCGTTCAATTTCGTCCATTTCAATCATGTCGTGGGCTTCTAAAACAGAAGGAACCACGTTTAAGTAATTGGGAACTTTATCAAAATCAACCGCATCAGAAACTAATATTAATGATTTCTTTGCTTTTTTATGATTTTTGGCCAAGTCTTTAAAATGAGCCAAATCCTTTATTGAGAAAGCTTTATCGTTAGAAATGTCCAAAATTAAATTTTGCGATTGAAACACATGGTATTCATTTGTCACTTTTTGAACAAAAGACGCAACGTTATTCTGAGTATCTTTGATAATAGTAGTATGTCCTTTTTGATCGACTTTCATAGTTAGTTTTTATGAAATAAAAGCTAATATACTAATTTTTAATTTTACTTGCCAATAAATAAATCACTGCCATTCTAACCGCTACTCCATTTTCTACTTGCTCCAAAATTACGGATTGCTGGGAATCGGCTACATCTGAAGAAATTTCAACACCTCTATTTATTGGTCCAGGATGCATAATTACAATTTCTTTGTTCAAGGAATCCAATAATTCTTTGGTTACACCGTATTGCTGCGTGTATTCTCTAGTAGATGGAAAATAATTCACATCTAATCGTTCGTTTTGAACACGTAACATATTCGCAACATCACACCATTCTAAAGCTTTTCTAAGATTAGGTTCAACTGAAACTCCCAATGATTCAATGTATTTTGGAATTAAGGTTTTTGGACCACAAACTTTCACTTCGGCTCCTTGCATTTGAAGTGCAAAAATATTGGACAATGCTACTCGTGAATGCAAAATATCACCAACAATTACAATTTTCTTTCCGCCAACATCTCCTAATTTTTCTCTTATCGTAAAACTATCTAATAAAGCTTGTGTTGGATGTTCGTGTGCGCCATCTCCAGCATTTACTATACTCGCTTTTACATTTTCAGATAAAAAGTGAGCTGCACCCGGACTACTATGTCGCATCACCACCATATCTACTTTCATAGATAAAATATTGTTTACGGTATCAACCAAGGTTTCTCCTTTTTTAACGGAAGATTGTGCTGCAGAAAAACTAATTACATCAGCAGAAAGTCGTTTTTGTGCTAATTCGAAAGACAATTTGGTTCTCGTACTGTTTTCAAAGAAAATATTAGCAATAGTAATATCACGAAGCGACGGTACTTTTTTAATGGGTCGATTAATGACTTCTTTAAAATGGTCAGCCGTTTCAAAGATTAAATCGATATCTTGTTTGGTAATGTGTTTTATTCCTATTAAATGATTTACTGATAATTCTTTCATTTATATTGTGTTGTTGTTTATTGTTTGTGGTTTGTTGTTATTTTGTTACCAAATAAACGGCATCTTCTCCATCATTATCTTGCCATTTTACCAAAACTTTTTCGTTATTGATGGCATCTACTTGTCGCCCACGATAATCGGGTTGGATTGGCAAATGACGGCTAAATCTTCTATCTATTAAAGTGAGTAGCTCTACTTCTGATGGTCTTCCAAAAGATTGAATGGCAGTTAATGCTGCATTGATACTTCTTCCTGTATACAAAACATCATCAATGAACACCACTTTTTTATCTTCTACTAAAAAATCAATTTGAGTTTCACTAGCTTCCAATGGTTTTTCTCCTCTACGAAAATCGTCTCTAAAGAAAGTAATATCCAAAAAACCTAAAGCTAGATTTTGAATTTGGTACTCCTCTTCCAAAATTTTCTTGATGCGATCTGCTAAATATTTGCCACGAGGTTGCATTCCTACAAGTACAGTATTCGAAAAATCGAGATGTTTTTCTACCAACTGACAAGCCAAACGATGCAAAATAATATTGATTTCTTTGGCGTTGAGTAATAATTTTTGACTCATAAGGTAAGATTGTGTTGTGGTGGTAAAGATAAGTATTTTTTGAATTTAGCCGTAATAAAAATTTGAGGAAAAGTATAGAATTAAAAAAGCTCCGAATTTACTTTCGGAGCTTTTTCTCAATTAGCGATACTTTCAAAACTTAAACTACCCACTTTGGTAATACGCAATGCTTTAGAATAATTGAGTATAAACGAAATCGTTTCTTTTTTAGGTAACATTTTTGAAGTTGCTAATTTTTTCTTAGAGTAAAGTTTTGCCATAGGAGAAAGTTTGGTTTTTCTTTTATAACGACAAAAAAATTACTTTAGTATCTAATTAGTCAAAATTATTTGATTTTTTTCAATCACTTTTCTTAAATTCATCAAAGCGTAACGCATTCTTCCTAAAGCGGTATTAATACTTACACCTGTTAAGTCGGAAATTTCTTTAAAACTCATATCCTGATAAATACGCATCATCAAAACTTCTTTTTGATCATCTGGAAGCTCGTCAATCAATCGTGTTAAATCTAATTCAACTTGTTCTGTAATCATTTGACTTTCAATATTTGGACTAGATTCAAACAAAAAAGAAAAAACAGAATATTCACCAGAATCTCTTTGCATTGGCATTTTCTTGGTTTTTCTGAAATAATCTACTACCAAATTATGAGCAATTCGCATTACCCAAGGTAAAAACTTTCCTTCTTCATTATAGGATTTAGTTTTCAACGTTTTGATAACTTTAATAAACGTATCTTGAAAAATGTCATCTGACAAATCCCTGTCTTGAATTTTGGAATAAATAAAATTGTAGATTTTTGCTTGATGTCTTTCAATTAAAGCAGCCAATGCTCCTTCATCTCCACTTACATAATTTTTTACCAGAATTGCATCTGAAAGTACACTTGTAGCCATAACAATACCTTTTTAGTTCTTGGGTTATTTGAATCGTCTAAAAAGTATTTTTTCGCTATAGGCTATTTTGAGTTTGAATTGAACTTCAAATTTAACATAAAAAAAACTTAAAAAGCAAATTTATTTTAATCTTTTTATCGGAAATTTTATAAAAACACATAAAATAGCCTAAAAATAAAGAGATTTCATAATGTAATTTCTTTACATTTTTGATAAACAAATCTAAAATTTATTATAATTACACTCCGTTTCTATTTTCTTCATGCTGTAAATCATTCAAAATAGTTTCAATGAATTAACCTTTGTTTCATTACCAAAAAGTAAACTGCAATTGTTATCTTTGCAAATCTTTACCAAACAACATGAACACAACCGATTTTTCTAAATTAGAACCAAAAAAAAACATTTTAATTAAAGGTGCGCAATTGCATAACCTGAAAAATATTGATGTTGCCATTCCAAGAAATAAACTCGTAGTAATTACGGGCTTATCTGGTTCAGGAAAATCGAGTTTGGCATTTGATACGCTTTATGCTGAAGGACAACGCCGTTATGTAGAAAGTTTGTCTTCGTATGCTCGCCAATTTTTAGGACGATTAGACAAACCAAAAGTAGAATACATTAAAGGAATTGCACCCGCCATTGCAATCGAACAAAAAGTAAATACCACCAATGCGCGTTCAACCGTGGGAACTTCAACCGAAGTGTACGATTATATGAAATTACTTTTTGCTAGAATTGGAAAAACATTTTCTCCCATTTCTGGTAAAGAAGTAAAAAAACAAACCGTTACTGATGTTATCGAAAAAGTAAAAGAGCTTCCAATGGATAGCAAATGGTTGCTCCTTTCTCCTATTCATTTGGAAGAAGGTCGCGCCTTGGAAGATAAATTAAAAGTGCTTTTACAACAAGGTTTCGCAAGAATTTTGGTAGATAATGAAATGGTGCGATTGGACACTATTGACCAACATTCGCTTGACAATAAAGATATTCTCCTAATTATTGACCGAATTGTAGTAAAACAAGAAGAAGAATTCTATAACCGATTGGCAGATGCTGTTGATACCGCATTTTATGAAGGAAAAGGCGTTTGTTATTTACAAGAAGTAACTACTCATAATCGCTTTGAATTCAGTAACAACTTTGCTTTGGATGGAATCTCCTTTTTAGAACCTAATATTCATTTGTTTAGTTTTAATAATCCGTATGGTGCTTGTCCAACGTGTGAAGGTTATGGCAATATCATTGGAATTGACGATGAATTGGTCATTCCAAATACTGCGCTTTCTGTTTACGAAAATGCGATTTTCCCTTGGCGTGGTGAAAGTATGAGTTGGTACCGAGATCAATTGGTAAATAACGCTTACAAATTCGATTTTCCTATTCATAAACCATTTTTCGAACTTTCTGATGCGCAAAAACAGTTGATTTGGGACGGAAACCAATATTTTACCGGACTGAACGATTTCTTTTCGGAATTGGAAGAGAAAAATTATAAAATCCAAAATCGGGTGTTGTTATCGCGTTATCGTGGCAAAACCAAATGTTTCACTTGTAAAGGAAAACGTTTACGAAAAGAAGCTACTTACGTTTTAGTTGGTGGAAAAAATATTACCGAATTAGTCGATTTATCAATCAATAAACTCATTACGTTCTTCAAAAAGTTAGAATTGAACGAATACGATGCCAAAGTCGCTAAACGTTTATTAATTGAAATCAACAACCGATTATCGTTTTTGGACAATGTTGGTTTGAGTTATCTGACTTTGAACCGAAATTCAGCAACGCTTTCTGGTGGTGAATCGCAGCGCATTAACTTGGCCACTTCATTAGGCAGTAGTTTGGTAGGTTCCATGTATATATTGGACGAACCTAGTATTGGTTTACATCCAAAAGACACCGAAAAACTAATTGAAGTGTTGAAGAATCTTCGTGATTTAGGCAATACGGTGATTGTGGTGGAACACGACGAAGACATCATGAAAGCGGCGGATATGATTATCGATATCGGTCCAGAAGCGGGAACACATGGTGGCGAATTGGTAGCACAAGGAACGTATGACGAAATATTGAAAGCCAATTCATTAACTGCCAAATATTTGAATGGAGACGAACAAATTGAAGTGCCAAAAAAACGCCGTAAATTCAAAAATCATATCGACATCAAAGGAGCAAGAGAAAACAACTTGAAGAATGAAGATTTTATGTTTCCTTTGGAATGTTTGACCGTGATTACGGGTGTTTCTGGAAGTGGAAAAAGTACATTGGTAAAGAAAATCTTGTTTCCAGCGATGCAAAAGAAATTGGAAGGTGTTGGCGAAAAAGCCGGACAATTTTCTGAATTATCAGGAAGTTTCGATAAAATTAAACATATTGAATATGTAGACCAAAATCCTATTGGAAGAAGTTCGCGTTCAAATCCGGTAACGTATATTAAAGCGTATGATGATATTCGAGATTTGTTTTCGAAGCAAAATATATCGAAATTAAGAAATTATCAACCCAAACATTTTTCATTCAATGTAGATGGTGGTCGCTGTGAAACTTGTAAAGGCGATGGCGAAGTGACTATTGAAATGCAATTCATGGCTGATGTGCATTTGGAATGTGAAACTTGTAATGGCAAACGCTTCAAAAAAGAGATTTTGGAAGTCGCTTTTGAAGGAAAAAACATTGACGACATTCTAAAAATGACGATTGATGAAGCTTTGGAGTTTTTCTCAACGCACAAACAAACAAAAATTGTGCAAAAAATTCAGCCGTTGCAGGATGTTGGTTTAGGTTATGTTCAATTGGGGCAATCCTCTTCTACGCTTTCTGGTGGTGAAGCGCAACGTATTAAATTGGCATCGTTTTTAGTTAAAGGAACTATTAAAGACAATGCGTTATTTGTTTTTGACGAACCTACAACGGGTTTACATTTTCACGATATTAAAAAATTACTAAAATCGTTTGATGCTTTGATTGAAAAAGGGCATTCGATTATTGTAATTGAACACAATTTGGACTTAATCAAATGTGCGGATTACATCTTAGATATTGGTCCAGAAGGCGGCGAAAATGGTGGAAAACTAATGGCTTTTGGCACACCAGAAGAAGTTTCGAAGAATAAGAATTCAGTTACTGGAAAATATTTGAAGGAGAAATTAAATTAGGCTGAAAATGAGAATACAAAAAACAATATTAATCTTGACATTGTTCCTTATATTTAGTTGTATTTCAAAATCAAAGGAGAATAATGTAGAAAATATTCTAAAGGAATCATCATCTGAGTCTAAGGAAAAATCAAGAATTGGATCCATTAAAAACAATTATTTTTTAGAAATATCCATAGATACTCTCTGGAATAATTTGATTTTTAAAAAAGGTGGTTGTTTAACCGGTGGACAATACGTTTACAATGATAAATTTGGCAGTGAAGGGTGTGTAATGTCAAATTCAGAAGATTGGGAAATATTTTTCAATAAAGACATAAAAATTATATCAAACTTTTTGATTAATAAAATTTCAGATGACACTACAAAAACAAATATACATACTTGTCCTTTTTTTACTGCAATGGAAGGAGAAATTGCTGTTTATGGTCTTCAAAGATTATTAAAAATAAATTGGTATGACTTCAACGAATTTAATGAATTTCAAAATAGACAATCCGAAAGTTCGACAGAAAATCATCAAGCTTGGCTTCAAAATATTTTGAAAAACAAGAAAAAAAGAGAAATATTAATTAATTGCTGGAAGAAAAAAGCTAGTGACTAAGAATTCAGTTACTGGAAAATATTTGAAGGAGAAGTTGTAAGTTAAATGAAAAAATATATTGTTTCAATTTATTCTATTTTATTGTTAATAATAGTAAATACAAGTTTCTTTTGGGAGAATCTTCCTGGAATTTTTGATTTAATTATATTGGGATTGACATTTATTGGTTTTATTGTTTTGCTTTTCATTTCTATCAGTCAAATCATAAAAGGATTTAAAGAAAAATTTAAAAATCAAATTAGAATAATCAATATTTGTATTTCATCAATTGTTTTAGTTTTAATTTATATTTTCCCTTTCGGATTTATAAATTTTGAGAAAATGATTTATGATGACAATTTATTATTTACTCAATATGAAGGAGTTGCAAACGGAACAGTTTCATTGAAATTTAAAAAAGATAATATTTTCATTGAAAAGTCGGTTTTTTTTGGTGTTGAAAATAACATTGGAAATTATGAGATTAAAAATGATACTATTTTTTTAATTTTCAAAAAATCATCAAATTTTGGTGAAGAAAAATCCTTTTGTATAGAAGATAAAGAATTTAAAGACAATCTCCTTTATTTCAGAAATTTTAAAGATCCTTTGCCTTTAAGAATGAAAGTTCTTGAAGGTAACTTTAATCAATTAAAATAATTTATGAACATCAAACTCTTAACTATAGGTAAAACCGACAATAAAAATTTACAAGCGCTGATTGAGGAATACACCAAGCGTTTGAGTTTTTATGTGAAGTTTGATTTGGAAATTATTCCCGATATTAAAAATGTGAAAAATATGAGTGAAGCCCAACAAAAAGAAAAAGAAGGCGAACTCATTTTATCTAAAATCACGCCAACCGATCATTTAATTATCTTGGATGAAAACGGAAAAGAATTTTCTAGCGTAGGATTTTCGGATTTTCTTCAAAAAAAGATGAATGCTGGGATTAAAACCTTGGTATTTGTCATTGGTGGTCCGTACGGATTTAGTGAAACCGTGTATCAAAAAGCTTCTGGAAAAATTTCACTTTCCCAAATGACATTTTCACATCAAATGGTACGTTTATTTGTTATAGAGCAGGTATACCGCGGATTTACAATTCTTCGTAATGAACCGTATCATCATCAGTAGAATGTTAATTTTTGGTATTTTTTAACTTTTTTTTTGGTATTTTGATTATTTGCAATATATTTAGCCAAATTAAAAATACGACTTAACCAAAACTAACTTTACACATTATGAAGAACTTTATCCTTTTTGCAGCATTTTTTATTAGTTATGTTTCATTTGGACAAATTAAAGTGATTGAAACAATCCCAACGATAAGAATTGGTGTAATTGGTCAAAATGACATTTACATTCAAAAGAAAGCAGACGAATACACTTTCTTTTACAAGAACGTAAAGCAAGAAGAAGCGCCAACATTGAAATCTTTCACCTTCAAAGAAATCGATAACGCTTTTGAAAACTTGCACAAAATTATTGAGTCGGGTTTTACAGCTGAACCGCTTTTAGACATTAAATTAGAATTACCAAATGATTTTGTTTGGATTCATTACAGCAAAAACTTTGGTGAAGTTTATATGCAATTTGTAACTACTAAAAAAGATGTTTTCGATAATGGTTTTTCTAAATCATTAAACTTAGATCAAGTAAATAAGTTATTTGGAAAATCAAGTGTAAGAGTAAACTAAATTTTTATAAAGGTCAATATTATTTCAAAATCCTGATTGCTAGCAATCAGGATTTTTTTTTACAATTTACAATCGCAAGCTGGTAATTTCTTTAAATCGTAAATGAATTCATAAGAAGACAATTGAATGCGCTCATCTGTAATTCCCCAAACCAAAATTTTATTTTGAATGTATTGTTCGTATGTCAAGCTGCTATCAAAATTCAAATGAAGAATCGTCGTTTTTCCTTCACTCATAAAATCAGAAAACTCTTTAATGAAATTAGGTAATTCGGAACGTTCCATTTCATTGCCATCAACCGTAATTTGATTGTCTTTATTAAAATTGATGGTAAAATTATGATACGGCATGTACATTTCTGCATTTCTTTTGATATAAAATTTCGAAAATTCGTTATCAAAAAAATACTTCACATCGGTAAAAGGCAAAAAAGCCAAATTACTTCCAATGCTATCTGCATACGAATACAACGTCATGGAATCTTCCCGATTGTGCGATGAACTTTTCTTCTTTTCTTGCAATTGCATCACTTCAGGAATGACTAATTTCAACGGCAAACGCTTGTCGATATTGAAAACCCAATTGGTTGAACTAATCGTATTTCTTCGATTAACTTCAATTAGCGTATCATTCCCATTGGTTTCAAAAAACAAGTATACTGGCGAATGATCTAGTAATTCTTTAACAACGGTTTTATCTGCTTTTGGTAATTGCACGTCTTTTTTATCACAAGAAATTAAGGTTGTAACCAAAACTCCAAAACCAAATAGTATTTTCTGTATTTTCATTTTCTTAAATTCTTTTATCTTTTTTAGATTAATTACATTTCAATTTTTCAAACAATTTCACACCTTCCACAGCTTCTTTAACATCATGAACGCGAAGAATATTGGCTCCTTTTTCCAAAGCAATAGCATTTAAGAAAGTCGTACCGTTTAATGCTTCTTGAGCCGAAGTTTCCAACGCTTTATAAATCATAGATTTTCTAGAAATCCCAACTAATAATGGCAATTCCAATTGTTTGAAAATGTCCAATTTTTGCATGACTTCGTAATTTTGTTCCAATGTTTTTGCGAAACCAAAACCAGGGTCAACAATCAAATCATTGATTCCTAATTTTCTAGCTTCAAAAATACGCTCCGAAAAATAGTAAATCATTTCCTTTACAATATCGTCATAATAAGCCAAGGCTTGCATCGTTTGCGGATTACCTTTCATGTGCATCATGATGTAAGGAACTTGCAACTCGGCTATAGTTGGAAGCATTTTTTCATCTAACAATCCAGCCGAAATATCATTAATTAGAGCCGCACCATTCAAAACACATTGTTTGGCTACTTCTGCTCTAAACGTATCAATGGAAATAATTGCCTCAGGAAATTGCTTGATAATTTGTTGCACAACAGGCAAAATACGTTGCAATTCTTCTACTTCCGAAACGAATTCTGCATTAGGTTTACTCGAATAAGCACCAATATCAATAAAAGTCGCACCTTCATTTAACATCTTTTCGACTTGGTTCAAAACAACGCTTTCCTCTTGAAATTTTCCGCCATCGTAAAACGAATTGGGCGTTATATTCAAGATTCCCATGACTTTGGGCGTTGATAAATCAATTAAATTTCCTTTACAGTTGATGGTCATAAAATGGTTGAGTTACTAATAACAATTCACAAAACAAAAATCTTTGTGCTAATTGCTATTTTCTTTGTGCTTATTTTTTTACTTTTGAAAAAAATCATACAAATATACCGAATAAATGAAGAATACTTCACAACAATATGATGCGATTATTAGTATTTGTCGCGATTTATTTACCAAAAAAACCAAAGACTACGGAACGGCTTGGCGCATTTTACGTTTGCCATCGCTAACCGACCAAATTTATATTAAAGCCCAACGCATAAGAAGTTTACAAGAAAATGAAGTACGAAAAGTAGATGAAGACGAAACTTCAGAATTCATTGGCATCATCAATTATTGCATTATGGCTTTAATCCAAATTGAAAAAGGAATCGCCGACCAACCTGATTTAAACTACGACGAAGCTGTTGCTTTATACGATGCAAAAATTGCTTTAACCAAACAATTAATGGAAGACAAAAATCACGATTATGGTGAAGCTTGGCGCGATATGCGAGTAAGCAGCCTAACGGATTTAATCTTACAAAAATTATTACGCGTAAAACAAATAGAAGATAACAAAGGTAAAACCCTAGTTTCTGAAGGCATCGATGCCAATTACCAAGATATGATTAATTATTCGGTTTTCGCCTTGATTCATATGGGATTGAGTGAGAGAAAATAGAAATTAGAGAATAGATGTTAGAAATTAGACTATTCAGTTAAGATTTTATCAAAAGAAAATGAGTTTAAAAATTAGAAAGTTTTATTATCCATTTATATTTTTTTCAGGACTTATCTTAATCATTTTTGAGATTGAAATATTTAGAAATACAATTATTGATTTAAATATTTTAATGAGTTTAATTTTACTGTCAAGTTTGTTATTTCTGTTATTTGATTTTAAAAACTATAAAAAAACATATAATTATAATGGAATAAAGTTATACTTCAATTCGATAATAAATTTTATTGTGGGTTATGGTTTTACAGTATGTTCAATTTTTATGTTTACAAATTATTATTATGCTTCTGAAGCAATTGAAAAAAAAGAATTTGAAATTATAAAACGTTCATCACTTCCTGGAGGAAAAAAATCAAGAAATAAAAGAAAACCAACTTTTACAATAAATTTTGAAGGTAAAGAAAAAGAACTTGTATTTAAAAATGAATATTACGAAACAATGGATAACTTTGGAAGTATAGAAATTTCAGTCCAAAAAGGATATTTTGGATTTTATATTTTAAAGAATAAAAAGCTAATTCCAATCAACAATTGGTAACTTTTAATTTGATTTAATACCAAAACCTGAAACTTGAAACTTGAAACCTGAAACAAAAAAAACAAAACTATGAAAAACATAATTACCCAAATTGCTCGTATCCTTGTTGGTGTTTTATTCATCATTTCTGGATTGATAAAATTGAATGACCCTATGGGATTTTCGTTCAAATTAGAAGAATATTTTAATGCCAATGTATTAAATGTGGAATTCCTAATTCCAGCGGCTTTATTGATTGCTTGTTTGGTAGTCATTTTTGAAGTGGTTTTAGGCGTGATGCTTTTAATTGGTTTCAAAACCAAATTCACGGTTTGGAGTTTGTTGGCAATGATTGTATTTTTTACCTTTTTAACATTCTATTCGGCTTATTTCAATAAAGTTACCGATTGTGGTTGTTTTGGTGATGCGTTGAAATTAACGCCTTGGGAATCGTTTACCAAAGACATTATTTTATTGGGATTGATTTTAATTTTGTTCTTCAATCAAAAATACATTTTACCTCTTTTCAATAAAACAGCGGTGAATTTAGTGGTTTTTGCTACGTATACTTTGTGCTTTTTCATGGCGTATTACGTTTTACAACATTTACCATTTATTGATTTTAGAGCTTACAAAGTGGGAACCAATATCAAAGAAGGAATGGCAATCCCAGAAGGAGCACCAAAAAGCGAATACCAAATGGTGTTTATTTATAAAGTTAATGGCGTAGATACCGAAATCAGCTACGACGATGTTATGGCTGGAAATGTTCCTGAAAATGCAGAATTTGTTGACAGAAAAGACAAACTAATCAAAGAAGGTTATGTGCCGCCAATTCACGATTTCTCAATTGAAAAAGACGGAAATAACTATATCGAAGAAGTGTTGAACGAGCCAAAAGTGATGCTGCTTATTTCCTACGACTTGAATAAATCTAAAGATAAAGGCATGAAACTATTGGAAGAATTTCACCAAAAAGCAGCTGAAAAAGACTATTTAGTCATTGGAATGACGGCTTCTGACCAAGAAACTATTGCAGTTTTCAAAAAGAACTTTGGCTTAACTTTCGACTATTATTTTTGTGATGCTACAACTTTAAAAACTATTGAAAGAGCCAATCCAAGTATCGTAGTTTTGGAAAAAGGAACCATCGTTCAAAAAGTACATTTTAACGATATTGAAAAAGTAAACTTGAAATAAATTTGACTTTTCTTTAAGACTGTTAACCAATAAAAAAACCTACTTTTAACAAAAAAAGAAATGAAAAAAATTGTATCCTTATTAACATTGGCACTATCATTAGTCGCTTGTGCACAACCAAACGAAACAGCATTTAAAAAAGAAGCTCTAGAAAATGTAATGCTAACTACTTCCAATGATAAAATTACGTTTCAAGAAATTCTAAAGAAATACGAAGGTCAAACGATAGTGGTAGATGTTTGGGCTTCATGGTGTTCAGATTGTATAAAAGGAATGCCAAAAGTAAAAGCACTTCAAGAAAAATATCCAGAAGCTACTTATTTGTTTATTTCAATGGACAAAACGCATGAAGCTTGGTTAGCTGGAATTGAAAAATACGAAGTTAAAGGCGAACATTACATGGCAACAGACGGCATGAAAGGAATTTTCGGGAAATCAATCAATCTAGATTGGATTCCAAGATATATGGTAGTTGACAAAGAAGGAAAAATTGCCCTTTACAAAGTAATTGAAGCCGATGATGAAAAGTTGATTAAGACTTTGGAATCATTGAAGTAAAGTCTAAAACTTAGAAAACTTAAATTGAACTTGATTTATGATGCATTTAATTTGGTCAATAATAAATGGAGTATTGACATTATACTTTTTATATCTAATTATTGGTTTTATAATTAAAGGAAAAGAAATATTCAATCCTAAGTTAAAGAAAGCTTCAATATTTATAATGGTTTTAGGAATCATTCAAATAATTTCTGCTTCAAATTCAGAAAAAAAACTGAATCGAATTCTATTAAATCAAGATAACATTAAAGAAAAAAATTCAACTATAAAAAAAGTAACACTTGAAAACAACTTCAGTTTTGAAATAATTATGCTGATTAAATATTCGATTGAAGAAGATAAATATATTCCTGTTGAAAGTTTTAGTCATTTAAATGGGTTTACTGGAGGTTTTGAGTGGGAGTTTAATTCAATAAATGTAAATAATTACAATAAGAATAAAAAAAATGAATTCAGTGTTTACGGTATTTTAAAATGGAATCTTTTTGGGATTAATATATATAGTCAACCGAAAACATTGAATGGAATTATTGAATAACATTTAGTTTATAAAAAATAATTTTAATTTTAAATGTATTCTAAATTAGTCTATAATTACTATTAATTATATATAAAATTATATTTTAAAAATCATGAGAAAAAACATAGTCGCTGGAAACTGGAAAATGCATAAAAACCAAAAGGAAACGATTGCCTTATTGGAAGAAATTATTGCCAAAAAACCACAAACTTCAACAGAAATTGTAGTTGCGCCAACATTTGTAAACTTAGCCAAAGCTGTTGAAATTACCAATGGAACTGGAATTACCGTAGCCGCACAAAACATGCATCAGGCAGAAGGCGGCGCTTTTACAGGCGAAATTGCAGCTGGAATGTTAACTGATATTGGTATAAAAAATGTAATCTTAGGTCACAGCGAAAGACGAGCGTATTTTCATGAAACTGATGCGTTATTAGCCAATAAAGTAGATACCGCTTTAAAACACGAAATGCGTACAATTTTCTGTTTTGGTGAAGAATTGAAAAACCGTCAAAATAACACCCATTTCAATATTGTTGAATTCCAATTACGCGATGCCTTATTTCATTTGAAAAAAGAAGATTGGCAATATATTGTATTGGCATACGAACCAGTTTGGGCTATTGGAACTGGAGAAACAGCTTCTCCAGAACAAGCACAAGAAATGCATCAATTCATAAGAGAATTAATTGCCAAAGTCTATGGAAATGCAGTTGCTGAAAATGTTTCTATTTTATATGGAGGAAGCGTAAAATCAGATAACGCCAAAGAAATATTCTCAAAACCTGATGTTGATGGTGGATTAATTGGTGGTGCGGCATTAAAAGCAGATGACTTTTTGGCTATTGTAAATGGATTTTAATGTATTCTGGAACACAGATGACACAGATTTAACGGATTTAAACAGATTTTTAAAATTACTTTAATTTCATTAATCTGTGTTCCAAAAATAAAATTTAAAGAATTAGTCCATAAAAAAACGGAAACAACTTCTAAGTCATTTCCGTTATAAATTTAGTTCTTGAAGAATTTAGTTTCTAACATATACGATAATAGCATCGTCAGCATCTTTTAATTTTAATTCTGTAAGCGTTAAATTCATGATGTCTTTTGTGGTACTTACACCTTCAACAGCTGTAGTTAAATTGTTATGTGATCTAGAGTAAATTCCTTGTTTCGTATAGATAGCACAAGGAGCAAGCGTTGAATCATAATCACCTTCCTCAAGTGTATTGTCAGATTTAAGATCTAAGTAATCTTTATTACAACCACTTTCATTTTGAGGTGCGTCAATCAAAATTTCTTGTCCATCTACTAAAGTACCTACTTGACTCACATTCCATTTTCCAGATAAAGGTGCAAGTGTTTCTCCTTCATTATCGTCACTATTACAAGAGATTGAAAACAAACCTAAACTTAATAATAAGGCAAATAATTTAATTCGATTTTTCATTTTGATATATTTTATTGTTAGGTGTAAATTTACTCCCAACACCAGCTAGTATTGTTATACTTAAAAAGATTTAAGTTACATGATTAAACCACATAAGAATCTGAAGTACAAATCGTAACAAGTCTTTTAAGATAATTACTTGTATAATAAATCGTTAGAAAACAAGAAAACTTCAGCTTATAACTGAAGTTTTCTAAACAATCCAACCAAATTTATATAAAAATAACTATTCTTTTCTAAGTTAATTCTCTTGTTAACCAACCACTTTTCCCTGCTGTTGCAATAGCATAAGGAGTAATCCAAAACAGCCCAAATGCAAAAAGTAGTCCATAAGAATAAGCCCAAAACGATTCACTAACCGAATATCTTTTGGCATAAAAGAAAACTTGTACAGTAGATAAAATCAAGATGCTAAATAATGTAGCGCTAAAAAATAAAACAGGATGCGTTACAATAAAATAAATCATAAATAAAATAGCTGGATATGTCATCAGCAGTTTAAATCCTTGATCTAAAAACAACAATCGGGTTCCAAACTTAGAATCTTCTCTAAAATTTTTAAAAACATACTGAAGCATATTAATGTTTTCTCTAACATTGCTTCTTCCCCATCGTATAAACATTTTGTACAAACCCTTATATGTTTCTGGAACATTGGTTAATACATGAGCGTTTCTTTGGAATAAAACTTTATAACCTTGTTTCAATATCATGTTGGTCATAGCTCTATCTTCCCCAATGTCTGATGCTTGTCCCATGAACTGCTGATTTATCCATTCTGGCAAACAATTGAATACCGCATCTCTTTTGTAAGCAGCCAAAGCTCCTGGTGTACACAATACTGAACCAAACATGCTTTCAGCAGAACGAACAAATTCAAAACTAAAAACAAAACTTACGTTTAACATTTTTGGTATTAAAGCTTTACTATTGTTCAAAACTTTTACATTTCCAGCAACAGCACCACAATCCTTATTTACCACAAATGGACTTATAAGATTGCGTAATGTATCTGGTTTTACTATTGAATCACTATCAACTGTTACAAAAACAGCACCAGTTCCCATATTAAAACCTCTATATAAAGCATGACGTTTTCCTTTATTTTCAGGTTGCTGATAAATAGATAATCTATCTCCTAATAATTCTTTTGCTTTTAACATCCATTGCCATGTATCGTCTTTACTGCCATCATCAATAGCTAAAAGTTGTAATTTATGTGCTGGATAATCGCTATTGGCTAGACTCTTTAACGTATGCCAAACCAATTCGCCTTCATTATAGGCGGGAACAATTACAGTACAAGTTGGTAGTAACTCATCTGAAACCGAAGGAATGGATTTATATTTAAAGTACAAATACACACTGTAAAAGAAAAAACTTAGTTTGAAAAGAATTAATAAAATAGTAATTCCTAAAAAGATTTTTCCAAAACTTGTTGCTAGTCGATTGGCATTGAATGCCTCAAAATGAGGCTGTAAATAAAACATTAAAACTGCTGCGCTAAACAAAAGTAAAAAAGTACTTATTAAAACTAATTTGGCTTTAGGATTAGCTTTGAACAATTGAAATTCCTTCCTAACTGAACCAACAATTTGGCTTAAATAATCCAACACATTTGTAACCACTCCGTTAGTGGCTTGTCCGTTTACTGGTAAAACAAAACTAAATAATTGTTCTTGTTTATTTGAAGTGTTCTTTTGGCTTACATTTTTATTTTCTATTTTCATAAAGCTGGTTTTTAAATTCTTTTTCCGAATTATTCCACCAAGAAATAGACAAGCTCTGTACCAAAAAAATAAAACACTGAAAACAAAGAACTTAAAGTTTTTTCAAGAAAAATAAGTGTGTAAGAATTACACAAAGTGTGAAAATAGTACTCAAAAAAAAACTCCGATTTTCATCGGAGTTTCTGTTTTTATTGATTCATTGAAATTAAGAATTCTTCGTTGTTTCGTGTTTTCTTGAAACGATCATGAATAAAGTCCATTGCTTCTACTGGATTCATATCGGCTAGATATTTACGCATAATCCACATTCTTTGGATCGTGTTTTCATCTAATAACAAATCATCGCGACGCGTGCTTGAAGAAACCAAATCAATTGCAGGGAAAATACGTTTGTTTGCAATTCTTCTATCCAACTGTAATTCCATGTTTCCAGTTCCTTTGAATTCTTCGAAGATAACTTCGTCCATTTTAGAACCTGTATCGGTTAATGCAGTAGCAATAATACTCAGTGAGCCTCCATTTTCAACATTACGAGCGGCTCCAAAGAAACGTTTTGGCTTTTGTAAGGCATTAGCATCTACTCCACCACTCAATACTTTTCCTGATGCAGGTTGAACGGTGTTATAAGCTCTTGCCAAACGAGTGATAGAATCTAGAAGTATTACAACATCATGACCACATTCTACTAATCGTTTTGCCTTTTCTAACACAATATTAGCGATTTTTACGTGTTCTTGTGGTTCTCTATCAAATGTGGATGCTACTACTTCACCTCTAACACTACGTTGCATATCTGTAACCTCTTCTGGACGTTCATCGATAAGTAAAACAATCATATAAACTTCTGGATGGTTTGCTGCAATAGCATTGGCTATTTCTTTTAACAAAACTGTTTTACCCGTTTTTGGTTGGGCTACAATCATACCACGTTGTCCTTTACCAATTGGAGAAAATAAATCGATAATTCTTGTAGAAACGGTACTTTGTTTTTCTGCCAAATTAAATTTCTCTGTTGGGAAAACTGGCGTTAAATGTTCGAATGAAATTCTATCACGAACGACTTGCGGATCGTGACCATTAATTTTTAATACTCGAACTAGTGGGAAATATTTTTCACCTTCTTTAGGTGGACGAACTACTCCTTTAACTGTATCACCTGTTTTTAACCCAAACAAACGAATTTGTGATTGCGAAAGATAAATATCATCAGGTGATGCCAAATAATTGTAATCCGAAGAACGTAAAAATCCATAACCGTCTGGCATCATTTCTAAAACACCTTCACTTTCAATAATTCCATCGAACTCGTAATCCGCTTCTCTGAAATTCGGTTTCTGATTGGGATTATTCTTCTTGAAATTAGGATGATTGGGATTGTTTTGATTGGCTTTAGGATTAGCCATTTTAACTGGTGGTGTTGAAGGAGGCGCTTGCTCTGAGGCAACTGGTGTTTCTGTTTTAGTTACTGTAGCTTCAGAACTAGTTGAAACTGGCGTATTAGAAACTTTTTTCTCTTTAAACTTTTTTGGCTCGTGCTTTTTTGGCTCTGGTTTCGTTGGCTCTTGTTTAGTTGAAACAACTTTTTCAGGTAAACTTACTGTTTCTTCAGGCAAATCTTCCAATTCTGGAAGTTCTTTGAAAACAGGTTTTTTTTCAGTTGGCGTTACCGTTTTAACTTTGGCAATTCGCGCGCGTTTCTCTTTCTGAGCCGATTCAACAGGTTCATTTTCTGTAGTTTTAACTACTTCAGGACGAGCCGCTTGAACATCTAAAATTTGATAAACTAGTTCGTCTTTTTTTAGCGTTCTGTATTTTTTGATGTTTGCAACCTTTGCAATCTCTTGTAGGTCAGAGAGTTTCATCTCTTTTAATACTTCAATATCAAACATGAATGGTATAGGAATAAATTTTTAGAATAATTTTAAAAAAATGGTGAGATTTTTTTCGGGCGTTATGAATCGTAGAATGAAGTACTTACGATTATACCTTGCAATAATACGAATAAAATTAAATAAAACAATAGCTTTTTTTAAAAAGAAACTATATTTTTGTGACATAATATAAGAATTAAGATGATTCAGCGTATACAAACATTATATTTAGCGATTTGTTTTATTGCTTCTGGTGTTTTGCCTTTTTTTGTTTCTATTTGGACAGAAAAAAATGGAGAAGAAACACAAGCTGTTTATTTTACAGAATCAACAACAGCAATGGTGTTGTTTGGATTGAGCGCTTTATTAGCTGTAATTAGTATTTTTAGTTTTAAAAAGAGACAAAATCAATTTGTTTTAAACAGATTGAACATCATATCAAACTTTATTTTACTAGGATTTTTTGTGTATCGAACACTAAACTTATCCGGAGAAGCTGTGGTTTCTGAGAAGGGTATTGGGATTACACTTCCTGCAATTTCTATCGTTTTACTTGTTTTGGCTAACAGAGCAATTAAAAAGGACGAGGATCTCGTAAAATCTGTGGATCGATTGCGATAAACCTAACATCTTAGTTTATTAGTGCGTTAAAAATCCGAATCGTAATGGTTCGGATTTTTTTGTTTTATAATTTTGATTTTGAGTGTAAATCGTTTTCAATAGCCTTCGACTTCGCTCAGGGTGACATCGTTAGAATTAAATTATTTTAAAGAACTCAACTCTGTCAAGTCGAGCGAAGTCGAGACTCGTTAATCAAGAAAAGTTCTCGACTCCGCTCGAACTGACAATCACCCATAACCTTTCACCCATTACCTAATACCCAATTCAATCACTTCCAATTGCTGAATCTTATCGCCATCTATTTCGAAACGCAACATCGTTCGTACTTGATGAAACCCGTGTTTTCCTGCTGCTCCGGGATTCATGTGAAGTAAATTCAACTGCTTGTCAAATTGCACTTTTAAAATATGGGAATGACCGCAAATGAATAACTTTGGTGGATTTTCCTTTATTTCTTCCCGAATGGCAATATTATATTTTCCTGGATAGCCACCAATATGCGTAATCCAAACATCAACTCCTTCACAAAAAAAACGATTGTTTAACGGAAACTCTTTTCTAGCTTCATGATTGTCAATATTACCAAAAACAGCACGTAATGGCTTTAGTTTTTTTATAGTATCCGTAACCACTAAATCACCAATATCACCGGCATGCCAAACTTCATCCGCTTGGTTTACATATTTTAAAATGATAGCATCAATATGACTGTGCGTATCAGATAACAAAAGAATTTTCTTCATAAGACAAAATTAAGTTTTTATTATCACAATTTGAAAGGAACATTACTACTGAATTTTGTAAATTTGCAAGCTATCGAAAAAAAACAGAAACCTAATTACTGAATACTGACCACTATATTTTGAGATATTTCATAGAATTTGCCTACAACGGAAAAAATTACCACGGTTTTCAAAGTCAACCTGATGCAGCTTCTGTACAGGAAACTTTGGAAAAGGCACTTTCTACTTTACTACGTGAAGCTATCGCAATTGTTGGTGCTGGAAGAACCGATGCTCGTGTTCATGCCAAACAAATGTTCGCTCATTTTGATACCGAACAACCTTTGGATAATTCCGTTTTAACCAAAAAACTCAATTCCTTTTTACCCATTGATATTGTAGTTTACCGTATTTTTGAAGTCAGTAAGGAAGCTCATGCGCGATTTGACGCTACTAGTCGTACTTATGAATATTTTATTCATACTTATAAAGATGCGTTTATTCAAGACGGAAGTTGGTATTATTACAATTCATTAGACATAAAGTCAATGAATGAAGCGTGTAAAATTTTATTTGAATACACGGATTTCGAATGCTTTTCCAAAGTACATACCGATGTCAACACGTTCAATTGTAAAATTACAGAAGCCTATTGGGAACAAGAGGGAAATCAATTAAAATTTACCATAACCGCTGATCGTTTTCTTCGAAATATGGTTAGAGCTATTGTAGGAACCATGGTTAACATTGGTATAGGGAAAATTGAAGTTAATGATTTACGCTCAATCATAGAAAGCAAAAACCGAAGTCAAGCCGGATTTTCAGTTCCCGCTCACGGATTGTATTTAGTTAAAGTGAAATATCCTTTTATAGAGAATAGAGGTTAGAAGATAGATGGCAGATAACAGATAACAGATAACAGACAACAATAAATGAAAGTAATTCGTTCCAAATCTTTAAAACAAGTATTGCAATACGCCAAACCTTACCAAAAAAGGTTCAATTGGGTAATTGCTTGGGCGATATTTCTTTCTGTTTTTGCTGCAGTAAGACCTTATGTGTTTCAGGAAATTATTGATAACTATCTGTTAAAAGCTGGAAACATCAATGGTTTTACATTTTTTGTATTGATAATGGCAACCATTTTAATTGCTGAAGTTGTTGCGCAATTTTATTTCACTTACTGGTCTAATTGGTTAGGACAAGACATTATTAGAGACATTCGCAATAGATTATTCAAACATATCACTTCATTCAAAATGAAGTATTTTGACAACGAACCTGTTGGAAAATTAGTCACTAGATCAGTTTCTGATATCGAATCTATTGCCAGTATTTTTAGTCAAGGACTTTTCATGATTGTCAGTGATTTACTAAAAATGTTGATTGTTCTAGTTTTTATGTTCTTTGTAAATTGGAAAATTTCCTTAATCGTAGTTGCTATTATGCCCATTATTATTGTTGCTACGAATATCTTCCAAAAAAAGATGAAAGTAGCATTTAATGAAGTGAGAAATGAAGTTTCTAACCTCAATACTTTTGTGCAAGAACGTTTGACTGGAATGAAAATTGTCCAACTTTTCAATCGAGAAGCTATTGAATTGGAAAAATTCAAAACGATTAACCAAAAACACAACAAAGCTTGGTTGAAAAACATTTTGTACAACTCGATTTTCTTCCCAATTGCTGATATCATTTCAAATATTACATTAGGACTAGTAGTTTATTTTGGCGCATTATTTATCATCCAAGGTGATACAGAAACTACTATTGGACATTTAATATCATTCAACATGTATATTTCCATGTTATATAACCCATTGCGTCAAATTGCGGATAAATTCAACGTCATGCAAATGGGAATTGTAGCTGCCGAACGTGTTTTCGATATTCTTGAAACCGAAAGTCAAATTCAGAATAAAGGAACTATTGAAGCAAAAAATTTCAAAGGTGATTTACTATTCCAAGATGTGCGTTTTAGTTATGTGAAAGACGAAGAAGTACTAAAAGGTATCAACTTAAAAGTAAATGCTGGCGAAACCATTGCTATTGTTGGTAGTACTGGAGCAGGAAAATCAACTATTATCAATCTATTGAACCGTTTCTACGAAATTGACTCTGGAGAAATTACCATTGACGGTAGAAATATCAACGAATACACGTTGGAAAGTCTGCGAAAACAAATTGCTGTTGTTTTACAAGATGTTTTCCTTTTTGCGGACACCATTTACAATAATATTACGTTGTACAATCCTGAAATTACCGAAGAAATGGTTATCAATGCTGCCAAAGAAATTGGTATTCACGAATTTATCATGAGTTTACCGAATGGCTACCAATACAACGTAAAAGAACGCGGCGTGATGTTATCTTCGGGTCAACGCCAATTGATTGCATTCTTGCGAGCGTACATCAGTAATCCGCATATTTTAATTATGGATGAAGCTACTTCTTCTATTGACACCTATTCGGAAGAAATGTTGCAACGCGCCACCGAAACCATTACTAAAGGTAGAACCTCAATTGTAATCGCCCACCGATTAGCAACCATCATGAACGCCAGCAAAATCATAGTAATGGACAAAGGCCAAATCGTAGAAGAAGGCAAACACACCGACTTAATTCTAAAAGAAAACGGATACTACAAGAAATTGTATGATTCGCAGTTTTCATTGGTAATTGATTAGTTTTCTTAGTCGCAGTCACGGTCTTCAGTCGCAGTTTGTCAAGCTGCTAAGCATCTCTTGAACAAACGATACGTTTATAAAACACAGATTTTACAGATTTCTTTGTGTTCCTTGTGCTTTACTTGTGTGCTTTGTGGTTATAATTTAAACAGAGATTCACCGAGTTTTTTTTGATTAGCTTTGTGTTGATAGAGTTCCACAGAGACGTTTTACTTTTTGTACTTGAAATTGAGCTTGCCCTTGAATTTAGAACACAAATTATCTTTGCGTTTCTTTGCGTAAAACTTTGCAAACTTTGCGTTTAAACTTTTAAAATAATTCCTTAAATTCGCAACTTATAAATAAAACTGAAATACTTTATACAAAATGAAATACGATATCATAGTTTTAGGAAGTGGTCCTGGTGGTTATGTAACTGCTATTAGAGCATCGCAATTAGGCTTTAAAGTAGCCGTAATTGAAAAAGAAAATTTGGGTGGCATTTGTTTGAATTGGGGTTGTATCCCAACGAAAGCATTATTAAAATCAGCACAAGTTTTTGATTACCTAAAACATGCTTCAGATTACGGATTAACCGTTAAGGAATTTGACAAAGATTTTTCAGCTGTGGTAAAACGTTCTCGTGATGTGGCAGATGGAATGAGTAAAGGCGTTCAATTCTTAATGAAGAAAAACAAAATCGACGTGATTGATGGTTTTGGAAAAGTAAAACCAGGTAAAAAAGTAGACGTAACAGCTGCTGACGGAAAAGTAACTGAATATACTGCAGATCATATCATCATTGCAACAGGAGCGCGTTCTCGTGAATTACCAAACTTACCACAAGATGGTAAAAAAGTAATCGGTTACCGTCAAGCAATGACATTAGCGGAACAACCAAAGAAAATGATTGTTGTAGGTTCTGGTGCAATTGGAGTAGAATTTGCGCATTTCTATAACGCAATGGGAACTGAAGTTACTATTGTTGAGTTCATGCCAAACGTAGTTCCAGTAGAAGACGAAGACATCTCAAAACAATTTGAGCGTTCGTTGAAAAAATCAGGAATTACTGTAATGACCAACTCTTCTGTGGAAAGAATCGATACTTCTGGAAACGGTGTGAAAGCATTCGTTAAAACCGCTAAAGGTGAAGAAGTTTTAGAAGCGGATATTTTATTATCAGCTGTTGGAATCAAAACCAACATCGAGAACATTGGATTAGAGGAAACAGGAATTGCTGTTGATAAAGATAAAATTTTAGTAAACGCTTACTACCAAACTAACGTTCCTGGTTACTACGCTATTGGTGACGTGACACCTGGACAAGCTTTAGCTCATGTGGCTTCTGCTGAAGGTATTTTGTGTGTGGAGAAAATTGCAGGTTTGCATGTGGATGCGTTAGACTACGGAAACATTCCGGGTTGTACGTATGCAACTCCAGAAATTGCTTCTGTGGGTATGACAGAAAAACAAGCGAAAGAAAAAGGATACGAATTGAAAATTGGTAAATTCCCATTCTCAGCTTCAGGAAAAGCAAAAGCAGCTGGAACACCAGACGGATTTGTAAAAGTAATTTTTGATGCGAAATACGGCGAATGGTTAGGTTGCCACATGATTGGTGCCGGAGTTACCGATATGATTGCAGAAGCAGTTGTAGCCCGTAAATTAGAAACTACAGGACACGAAATCTTAAAAGCTGTTCACCCGCACCCTACTATGAGTGAAGCAGTTATGGAAGCGGTTGCTGATGCTTACGGTGAAGTGATTCACTTATAGTCTTTAGAACAAAGAAAATAGATTTTAGAGAATAGAGTAAATCCGATTTGTGAAAGCAGGTCGGATTTTTTTGTTGAAAACTTGGAAAGGGTTTGTAGGAAAAATTGATTATATTTGAGGAACTTAAATGTATTGCGCCAATCTTGCCAAATAGACAAGATTTGTGTTTAAAACATGCGAGAATATACTAGTTACCAGCAATTTGAAATCACTAAATGAAAATTTTTAAGAAAAATAAAAGAAAAAATTATCTAACTAACATTTTCATAATTAGTTTTGGTTTTTTTATAATTATAATTTTTACAAATCATATTTATAAATTTACTCATAATTACATTTATTCAACATATGATGAATTAAAACTAAAGAGAGAAGTTATTTCTGAAAATGAAATTTATGAATTTATAAACGAAATATACTATAAAAATGATTCTATAGCAAATGATTCTTTGAAGTATAGAAAATTAATGTGTTTTTCTATACCACATTCAAAAGCATTTGTAAACTTAATAGACGAATTACCTGATAGCATTGTAAATATTGATAATAAAATACATTTAAAAAATCAAATCTATACAAAAACAAAACTTTGGGACAAAGATCAACTTAAAAATTTTTGGGTTTTAACGCCATCAGATTTGAAAAAAATCGAGGAAATAGAAAATGATGATTATTGGGAAAATTATAGAAAATTATTTGGAAATGGAAAAAACTCATATTCAATTCCTATTTTTAATAAATCGAAAACTGTTGTAATAATTCAAATCGAATCTCAAGGAGACTATTTATTGGGACATGAATCAATCTTTATTTATTTGAAAAAAAACGGAAAATGGAAATTGTATAAAGAAGAACTGTTATGGATAAGTTAAAAACTGCTGGTAACAGCGGTAACTGTTGCACAACTACTATTTTTTAAAATAAAATCTCAAAAAACATAAAATTCCGACCTCGTTTAAACACTTTTAAGCGAGGTTTGTCTTTTTAGTTCCTGTACAAAATTCTAAAATTTTGGTTGCTTAAATTTGAAATTATAAAGTCTTGATAGACCGTTTTTATAAAAGCAAAGCACTTCCCTTGTTTTAAGGAAATAACTTGGGCTAAAACACTTGGTTTTTTGATGGTAAAACGCAAGTATTTCTTCAAGTTGTAGGTTAAACTTGCCATGAGTACATGTTTGTTTGCGTTTTTGATGCCTCGGGTGTTGACTCGTTTCATGTTCGTGAAGTTGACCAAGGTTCCAATCACAGGTTCGACTGTTTTACTTCGTATTCTCGACATCTTTTTGGCATATTTGGCATTTTGTGTGAGTTTTTGATGCATACGGTCGTAATGTTCTTTGTGGATGCTATCGTCTAGCTTTTTAAACTTAGTGCTTTTGCCACAACATTGTTCTCTGAGTGGGCAGTTTTTACAGTCACTCTCGCTGCTTCGGTACGTGCGTTTGGTGTAGCCTTTACTATCCGTTTTTTCGCCTTTGAAAAGGAGTTTGGCTTGGTTGCCTTCGGGTTTAGTGCATTGGTAATAATTTTCCTCTTTGTTGAAGGTAAAACCTTCGCGCTCGGGTTTGTATTGCCCGAAGTTAGGAATGTAGGCATCAATATTTTTTTTATGTAAATACGCCAACGCTTCGCCACTGCTGTAACCGCCATCGGCTAAAAGTTCTTCTAATTCAATGTCGTTTTCGTTTAGGTTTTCTTCGATAAGTTCCACAATTTTTTCTAAACATTGACTATCGCGCTTGTCTGCAAAATCAGAACACGCTCCAGTAATAACATGGTGTGCATCGTCTACTGCGATTTGTCCAAAATA
>NZ_QLST01000007.1 GCF_003293845.1 Flavobacterium tibetense
ATTTAATTTCATTTCCTTCTTTGTCAAAGAAATGGTATTCAAGATACGTGTAAGCGTCACGAGGTATTATTTTCACCCATTTTTTATGTTCAAAAAACCATTTTGAACGTATTGATGGAAAACCTTTGGTAAGGTATGCTGCCACAAACGGATGTGCATTAAGTACAATCTTCTTGTGGTCTTTAATAATTTTTTCAAGATCAAACGCAATTTTATCAATAATTAATATTGGAGCTTCAATTTCCCCATTTTCATTGTTTGGGTCTTCTTCTCTAGTTTTAATATTGACTTCTGGTCTAACTCTTTGTCTAGTAATTTGAATTAATCCAAATTTACTAGGAGGCAAGATTTTGTGCTTAGCCTTATCGTCACTCATTTCTTGTTTTAAGAAATCGTACAATTCTTTTCGATGTTCGGCATTTTGCATGTCAATAAAATCGACAACAATAATACCACCCATATCACGTAAACGTAATTGTCTTGCTATTTCAGCAGCGGCAATCATATTTACCTCAAGCGCTGTTCCTTCTTGTGTAAGTGCTTTGTTAGAACGGTTACCACTGTTTACATCAATAACGTGTAAAGCTTCGGTGTGTTCAATTATCAAATATGCACCTTTACTCATGGAAACGGTTTTTCCGAAAGAGGTTTTTATTTGGCGTTCAATATGATATTTCTCAAAAAGAGGTAAATCTTTTGATTGATAGTGTTTTACGATAGACACTTTATCCGGAGCTATTTCTTGCAAATAGTCCTTCGTTTGAATATACAATTCTTCATCATCAATTTGGATACTGGTAAAAGTATCGTTAAACACGTCTCGTAAGATAGAAGAAGCTTTGTTTAGTTCTCCTAATACTTTTGACGGATGATGCGCGGTTTGTAGCCTTTTACACATAATAGACCAGCGGTCCATTAAGTTTTGTAAATCTTTGTCTAGTTCAGCTACTTTTTTGCCTTCGGCTACTGTTCGCACAATAACCCCAAAACCTTTTGGCTTTATTGACATTACAAGTCGTTTTAAACGGTCTTTTTCTTCTTTCGATTCTATTTTTTGTGAAATGGAAACGCGATCAGAAAAGGGAACCAAAACCACATATCTTCCTGCTAATGAGATCTCAGAACTAATTCTAGGACCTTTAGTTGATATAGGTTCTTTTACCACTTGTACTAAAACCGATTGGTTAGCGCTTAAAATATCGCTAATTACTCCGTTTTTGTCAATTTCTGGCTCAAATGGAAAATTTTTGAGTGAATAATCGTTTAGTTTACCTGCGCTTACAAGTTTAATAAATTTCATAACTGAAGATAAATTAGGTCCTAAGTCATGATAGTGTAAGAAAGCATCTTTCTCATAACCAACATTAACAAAAGCCGCATTTAATCCGGCAACAGGTTTTCTAATTTTAGCGATAAAAATATCGCCAACACTAAAATTGGTGCCTTTTTCTTCTTCTTTATGTAATTCTATTAGTTTTCCATCTTTTAATAAGGCAAAATCTACAGCTTCTGAACCCGAACGAATAATTAATTCTTTGTTCATGCAGTACATTTTTATCTGCTTTTGTCTGATGCTTGATGTCTGATGCCTGATGTAAAAAACACCTAACACCTAACACCCATCATCTAACATTTTCACAGATGGATTTAATATTAGTTTTTTACAGGTATTTACCCGAAAATCAATTTGTTAGATTGATTAATTTCAATGAACGTTAAAAAGAAAAAAGTAGTTTTGAACTACTTTTTCTTTTTATGACGATTAGCTCTCGCTCTCTTTTTACGTTTGTGAGTCGCTATCTTGTGTCTTTTTCTCTTTTTACCACTTGGCATAACGTTGTTGGTTTAGATTAATAAATAAATTATACTGTTACTTCTGTTTTTGTTTTTACGCTTTCAACAAATATTTTTGCTGGTTTAAAAGCAGGAATGTTGTGTGCTGGAATTTTAATAGTAGTGTTTTTTGAAATGTTTCTACCTGTTTTTTCCGCTCTTGTTTTGATAATAAAACTACCAAATCCTCTTAAGTAAACGTTATCTCCAGTTTCTAGTGAGTTTTTTACTTCTTCCATAAAAGACTCTACTGTTGCTTGAACATCAGTTTTTTCAAGACCTAGTTTTTCAGAAATTTTCGCTACGATATCTGCTTTCGTCATTTTCTTTCGTATTAATATTTTATGTTCATTTTTTTAAGAGTGCAAATATATGAATTAAAAAAACAATTTATCAACCTTAATTAATTAAATTTTAACTCATAAACTCATATTTTTGCTTTTCAATCCTGCTCAAATGAATTTTTCTAACTCGCTAATTAATTGGTATTTACAAAACAAACGCGATTTGCCTTGGCGAAAAACTACTAATCCATACGCTATTTGGTTGTCAGAAATTATGCTGCAACAAACGCGAGTAGCACAAGGATTGCCTTATTTTTATTCGTTTATGGATGCATTTCCAACGGTTTTTGATTTAGCTCAAGCGGAAGAAGAAGAAGTTTTAAAACTTTGGCAAGGTTTAGGTTATTATTCTCGAGCAAGAAATTTACATGCAACAGCCAAACAAATTGCATATGATTATAAGGGTGAATTTCCAGATAATTATCAAAAATTATTGCAATTAAAAGGTGTTGGTGAATATACTGCGGCTGCAATTGCTTCATTTGCATATAACGAACCCGTTGCTGTTGTTGATGGTAATGTGTTTCGCGTTTTGGCTAGGTATTTTGGAATGAATGAAGATACGGCTTTGTTGAGCACCAAGAAAACGTTCCAAAATAAAGCTCAAGAATTATTACCAATAAAGAAAGCAGCCCTCTTCAATCAAGCAATAATGGAGTTTGGTGCCTTGCAATGTGTTCCAAAAAGTCCTGATTGTTCCAATTGTGTTTTGGCGACTTCTTGTTTTGCTTTCCAAAATGATAAAGTAAATGCTTTGCCTGTTAAATCCAAAAAAACAAAAGTCACAAATCGTTATTTCAATTACTTGATTATGAAAGACGTTCGGGGTTTTTTGGTAGTAGAAAAACGAATTCATGATGGAATTTGGAAAAATTTATACGAATTCCAATTGGTAGAAACTCCACAAAATGTTCCTCTTGAAAGTTTGGTAACTACTATTAAAGATGATTTCAATCCTATACAAGTGATTTTAAAAAATGAAACACCATTGGTTCATAAATTGTCGCACCAGCATTTGCATATTCGCTTTTTTGAATTGGAATTTTCAAACGAAATTGAAGCTGCAAAACCATTAGAAACTATCATGAAATTGCCTTTTCCAATAGTAATTCATAAATTTCTTGAAGCAAATTACTTGTAATTTCATGAAAAACTGTATATTTGAATAAACCAAATTAATACACGCCATGAACGGTACAGTAAATAAAGTCCTTTTAATAGGGCATTTAGGAGATGAAGTTAAAATGCATTATTTTGACGGTGGTAACTGCATAGGAAGATTTCCTTTGGCTACCAATGAAGTTTATATTAACAAAACTACAGGTGAAAAAATCACTTCAACGGAATGGCATAATGTTGTTGTTAGAAATAAAGCCGCTGAAATTTGTGAAAAATACTTATCAAAAGGAGATAAGATTTATATTGAAGGACGTATTAAATCACGTCAATGGCAAGCTGAAGATGGTACAACAAAATATACTACCGAAATTCAAGTAACAGAATTCACTTTCTTAAATACGAAAAAAGAAACGGATGCTAGTCACCAAAATTTTAAATCAAATCCGTCTGAGTAATAAATAAAGAGTAAATTTGTCGCTTTAATAGAGTGGCAAATTTATATTGTTTAACTAATTTTTTTCAAATTGGATCCAGATCCTTCCAGTTTACTTCAAAGTATTGATTTTGAATTGCTGATTAATTTAGTAATCGTAGCGTTGCTGTTAATTTGCTCTGCTTTTATTTCAGGAACAGAAGTTGCGCTTTTTTCACTTTCCCAAAAAGACATTGACGATTTAACGACCGAAGATTACAATAAAGGAACGTTAATTGAAAAGTTGTTACGACGACCGAAAAAACTATTGGCAACTATTCTAGTGGCTAATAATTTCATTAATATAGCAATTGTAATTGTTTTTGCATCATCGAGTGATAAACTTTTTCGTGGTGTTGAAACTCCTTGGGTTTTGTTTTTGTTGGATGTAATTGTGGTTACATTTCTAATTTTACTTTTTGGTGAAGTATTACCAAAAATTTATGCCAATAGAAACAACGTAGTTTTTTCAAAAATGGTTGCTATCCCAATTACGATACTTGATAAGTTGTTTTCGCCAGTGACTTTACCAATGAGAAGTTTTATTTTATTTGTTGAAAAGAAATTTAGTGCCCAAAAAACCAATTTTTCAGTAAATCAATTGTCGCAAGCACTTGAATTAACGCAAGATGGCGAAACTACTCAAGAAGAACAAAAAATTTTGGAAGGAATTGTAACTTTCGGAAATACAGAAGTACGCCAAGTGATGAGCCCGCGAATTGATATTTTTGCTTTGGATATTGAAGAAGAATTTGCGGTTGTAATGAGAAAAATTATTGAAAAAGGCTATTCCCGAATTCCAGTTTATCGTGAAAATGTGGATCAAATTGAAGGCGTTTTGTTTATCAAAGATTTGATTCCGTATATTGAATACAAGGAGTTTGATTGGCAATCGCTCATTCGTGAACCGTTTTTTGTTCCAGAAAACAAAAAATTAGATAATTTGTTAAAGGAATTTCAAGGAATGAAAAACCATTTGGCCATAGTGGTTGATGAATACGGCGGAACTTCGGGCTTAATATCATTGGAAGATGTTTTGGAAGAAATTGTTGGGGATATCAGCGACGAATTTGATGATGAAAGTGTAAACTTCACCCAAATTGACGACAAAAATTACTTGTTTGAAGGAAAAACCAGTTTGAAAGATTTCTACCGAATTGTAGATGTGAACGAAGACGAATGGGAAAATGCCAAAGGTGAAGCTGAAACTTTAGCTGGATTTATTTTGGAAATCTCAGGTAATTTTCCAAAGAAAAATCAAAAGATTGCCTTTTCAAACGTTACATTTACAGTAGAAAGTTTAGACAAAAAGAGAATAAAACAAATAAAAGTTACGTTATTGTAGCGTAAAGATTTACTTATGCATAAAATAATTGCCTTATTATTAACATTGACTTTGATTTCTTGTGGAGATGAAACTATTCCAAAACCAAAAGGACAATTGCGTTTGGAATATCCTAGTCCAACGTATGAAAAATTAGCATCAGATTGTAATTTTACTTTTGATGTAAATACAAATGCCGAAACGAAAACGAAGCAAGAATGTGCTATTGAGTTGCATTATCCCAAAATGAAAGCAACGGTTTATTTGACGTATAAAAAAGTAAATGGTGATATTGAAAATTTACTTCGCGATGCGCAAAAATTAACTTATGAGCACGCTATAAAAGCCGATGATATTATGGTTCAACCTTTCTTAAATTCAGAAAAAAGAGTATATGGAATGTTTTCAGAAGTGGGCGGAAATGCAGCAACAAATTCTCAATTTTATTTAACCGATAGTACTAAGCACTTCTTAACGGGTAGTATGTATTTTTATGCTAAACCCAATTTTGATTCTATTTTACCAGCAGCGAGTTATATCAAAGAAGATATTCGCCGTATTATGGAATCTTTTGAGTGGAAATAAAAACACGAATTTCACTAGTAAACACCAATAAATTAGTGCCAATTAGTGAAATTCGTGTTGTTGAATAAAGAAAATTAAAACGTTTTATTTATTTTCAACTACTTTATACAATTCGCCACCACCAGCTTTTTCTACAGTTGCTGTTAATGAAGTAATGTCTTGTTGGCTTACATCATAAGTGATACTTGCAGTTTTGGTTTCAAAATCTACTTTAGCTTCTTTTACTCCGTTTAAGCCTTGTAATTTGCCTTCAATTAATTTCGCGCAACCTATTTCGCATGTCATTCCGTCGATAGTTAAGTTGGTTGTTGCTAATTCTGCATCGGCGCTTATGGTTGTTTTTTCTGTTGTTTCTTTAGCGTCGTTTTTACAAGAAACTAATGTTCCTAAAGCGAAAGTAGCAATGGCAATAAATTTTAAATTTTTCATAATGATATAATTAAATAGCTCTTTTTCTAAGCTTTACAAAATTAAGAAAAATTAAAGGGTTTTTAAAAAATAATACCTGAAATTTGGTGCTTTAAAACTTGTTATGGAAAACAACAATACAAAATGGTATCTCTTAGCCTTTTTAGGTGCAGTTTGGGGAAGCTCTTTTATCTTAATGCAAATGGGTTTGAAAGGAGTGAATTCAGTCCAATTAGGAAGTTTGCGAATTGTTTTTGCAGGTTTTTTTCTGTTGTTAGTTGGTTTCAAAGAAATTCCAAAAATTCCATTGTACAAATGGAAATATATTGCTTTGACGGCTATTTTTGGCACTTTTGTTCCGGTTTATTTGTTTGCTATTGCACTTTCTAAAATTGATGGTTCTGTGAGTTCTATTTTGAATTCGCTAACACCTTTAAACACTTTATTAATTGGAATTATATTTTTTGGTATTCCAGTGCAACGCCGACAAGTTTTTGGAGTAATTATTGGGTTTATTGGTTGTGTTTTGTTAGTGCTTTCTGAAAATGGTGGAAATACTTCTGAAAATTACTATTATGCTATTTTAATTGTGATAGCTTCTCTTTTTTATGGAATCAATGTGAATTTTATCAAGAAATATTTATCCGATTTAAAACCACTAACGATTAGTACGGGAAATTTTTTAATCATGTTATTTCCAGCGCTGCTGGTTTTGTATTTTAGTGATTTCTTCGCTATCGCAACTGATGAAAAAGTAGTAACGTCATTAGGTTTCATAGCTATTTTAGGTATTGTAGGAACAGGATTTTCAAACATTCTTTTCTTTCGCTTGATTCAATTATCGTCTCCTGTTTTTGCTTCTTCGGTAACCTATATTATTCCTGTTGTTGCTTTTATGTTAGGTTTTTTTGTAATGGATGAATCACTGAGTTTGCTTCAAGGTTTGGGAGCTCTAATTGTTTTAGTTGGCGTTTATTTTTCGAGTAGGAAATAAAAAAGCACCCAATTTCTTGAGTGCTTTTGGTATAACTTATAAAAAGATTAGTTGAAATCAGCGTCAGTAACTCCTTCGTTAATTTTAACTTCTGAAGTGATGAACTCAATTTCCATTCCTACGTTCAGTGTAGTTTTGTATGGGAATTTTAAACCTTTCACTTCTTTGTAATCTTCAAAGTAAGTAGTTTGTGTCATTTTTTGACCCATTTGCTCCATTTCAACAGCTTCTGCAACTTTGTAACCTGATTTTACATCAAAATAATAAGTTACTTTTCCACTTTCGATTGCGTAAGCATCACCATCTTTAATCGTTTCAATTCCTTTTAAAGTAGCATTTTTGTCAGCTAGTAAAGCAAGTTCTTTAAAAGTGTTTGCATTTGCCTGCATTTCTTTTAAATCATCTCCAGTAATGTCTTGACGTTGACCTTGCATAACAGCATAGCCTGCTTTGTCATTAACTGCAGTCTTCATTACGCTCATTCCCATTGCAGAAATTTCATTTAACATTTTGCCTTTTGCTAACTTAGTAGTCATGTTTAAAGGCGTTCCTTGTACTGTTCCACTAGACATGATAGCAACAGTTTTAACTTTCTTTAGAGCATCAACTCCACCAATATTATCAATGTGTTTTTGGATTACTGATTGTGCAGTAACACCAGCTGGAATTTCTTTTTTAACTACTGGTTTTTCAGCTGGATTTCCAAATTTATCAAAATAGAAAATTGGTAATTTAGCATCTTTGCTTAACTTTTCTAAAGCAGGTAATACATCAGCAGCTTTTCCTGTGATCACTACTCTTGTATTTTCTGTTGAGAAATATTTATTCGCTGCATTTTTGATGTCTTGAGCTGTAACTGCATTAATGTTTTTAATGTAGTTTTCGTAGAAGTCATCTGACAAGTTTTGTGTATACTTGTTTAATGCATAACGAGCAATTGTTGTTGGTTTTTCGATTTGCATTACGAAGTTACCTACGTATTTTGCTTTAGCATTTTTCAAATCTTCATCAGAAACTAGTTCTGTTTTAATTTTCTTTAGTTCGTTGAAAATTTCAACTACAGCGCTATCCGTTACAGTATTTCTTACAGATGAACTAGAACGGAATTTTGTAGTGTATTTTCCTGATCCAATTGATGAATAAGCACCATATGTCCAACCATGTGCTTCACGTAAGTTTAAGAACAATCTTCCTTCACCACCACCACCAAGAATTTGGTTAGCTAATAAAGCTGCGAAATAGTCTTTGTCTGTCATTTTTAAGTTAGACAAGTTTACCAAAGCAATTTCAGATTGAACTGCGTTTGAAGCATCAATGAAGTTAATTTGACTGTATTGTACGTCTTTTGGTTCTGGATAAGTTACGTTTGGCGCAATAGCTTTTCTCCATTTACCAAATAATTTTTCTACATTTTTCTTTACGTCTTTGAATTTTACATCACCAACAACAACTAAATAAGCGTTTCCTGGCACAAAATAAGTGATGTAATTTTTTTTCACATCAGCCAAAGAGATGTTGTTTAATGTTTCTTCTGTCATGAATTCACCATTGTAGTGGTTTTTTCCATAGGTCAAAACATTTTCAACTCTACCAGCAATAGCTGTTACGCTTTTTTCATTGGCTTTTAAACCTTCGATTGCTTTTTCTTTTTCTTTGTCAAATTCTTCTTGAACTAAAAGTGGATTTAAAGCGCCATCAGCCATTAATTCCAATAAACGATTCGAGTATCTTGAAAGCCCACTTGCTGAAGCCCCAGAAGACCAGAAATTCATGTTAGCACCTAGGAAATCAATTTCTTCATTGAATGCATCTTTAGAAATGCTTTGTGTTCCGTTACCCATCATAGCACTCAATAAGCTAGAAACTCCTTTTTTGTCGCCTTCAGCGTAAGGTGCGTTGTCTAAAGTTAAGGTGTATGATACTCTTGGTAATTTATTGTTTTCAACTACAATCACTTTCAAGCCATTTTTCATTGTGAAAGTCTGTGGCTTGTTAATGTTGATTGCTGGTGCTGGCCCTGGAAGAGGCATTTTTCTATCTTGTGCTTGCATTGTTATTGTTAAAAATAAACAGGCTGCGATATATACTATTTTTTTCATGAGTCAATCTTAGTTTTGAGTTTTATCAGAAGCTGGTACATAATCCAAAATCATTCTTTGGTTTGGATTTAAATATTTTTTAGCTACGGCTTGAATTTCTTCTCTTGTAATAGAACGATAGATGTCAATTTCAGTATTGATTAAGTTGATGTCGCCATACAACATATAATAAGTAGCTAAATTGTCAGCAATACCTTCTACGTTGTCGTTACTATTTACGTATTGATTCTCAAACTTGTTTTGTAATTTCTTATAATCGTTTTCAGAAATTAATTCTGTTTGTAATTTTACAATTTCTTCATCAATTTCTTTGATGATGTCATCAGCTGGAGTAGCTCCCATTGGTAAGCCATAAATTAAATACATGCCATAATCTTCTTGGCTGTAGTTAAAAGCGCCAATTTGCAATGCCATTTTTTTATCATCTACAATTTTTTTGTATAATTTAGAGCTTTTTCCGTCTGATAAATAAGATGAAATCATGTCTAAAACTCTTGCGTCACGTGTTTTCATAGAAGGGGTTCTATAACAAGTAACCATCATTGGGATTTGAATGTTTGGGTCTTCCCATTTTGCTCTGAATTGCTCAGTAATAGGAGCCTCTTCATATTTCTTTCTTTCAACAGGAGCGCCTTTTTTGATTGGTCCAAAATAATTTTGAATCCATTCTTTTGCTTGTGCTTTGTCAAATTGTCCTGCAACTACTAATACAGCGTTATTTGGCACATAGAATTTTTTGTTAAAAGCCATAAACTCCTCTAAAGTTGCAGCATCTAAATGCTCCATTTCTCCAATGGTTGTCCAGCGATATGGATGTGCTTTGAACATGTTTTCTTTTACGGCTTTGATTAAGTTTCCGTAAGGTTGGTTGTCCACACGAAGTCTTTTTTCTTCTTTTACAACTTCATTTTGAGTATCTACACCGATTTGATTGATTACTGGATGCATTAATCTTTCAGATTCCATCCACAATGCTAATTCTAAATTGTTTGACGGGAAGATTTCGTAATAGTACGTTCTATCGTCTGTAGTATTTGCATTGTTAGTTCCACCGTTAGCTGTAACTAATTTGAACCATTCTCCGCGTTCAATATTTTTTGTTCCTTCAAATAATAAATGTTCAAAAAAGTGCGCCATTCCAGTTCTGTCTGGTTGTTCGTCTTTAGCGCCTACATGATACATTACTGATGTAATAACAACAGGAGCTGAATTGTCTTGGTGTAGCACCACGTGAAGGCCATTGTCAAGTTTGTACTCTTCAAAGGTTACTTTTTGAGCTGTAGCTGTGCCGCCTAGTATAAGTGCAGTACCCAAAGCCATTAAAGATTTTTTCATAAATTAATATTTAGTTTTAGTAATTCCTTTATAAGACGCAATTTCTGAAAAATGTTACAATTTGAGCCTGTAAAATTATTTTTTTTTGTTAAAATTGCTTTTTTTAAAACTTTTTTATAATTGAGTGTTTTTCATTTCATAAATAGTTGTATATTTGCGCTCTTGAAAAATTAACTAAATTCATATTCGTATGTATGCAATCGTAGAGATAGCAGGGCAACAATTTAAAGTAAGCAAAGACCAAAAGGTTTATGTTCACCGTTTAGCTTCAGAAGAAGGTTCGAAAATTTCTTTCGACAAAGTTCTTTTGTTAGATGATAATGGTAGCGTAACTTTAGGCGCCCCAGCTGTAGAAGGTGCTTCTGTAGAAGCCAAAGTGTTACAACACTTAAAAGGTGATAAAGTAATCGTTTTCAAAAAGAAAAGAAGAAAAGGTTACAAAAAGAAAAATGGTCACAGACAATCTTTAACTCAAATTGTAATTGAAGGTATCGTTGCAGGAGGAGCTAAGAAGAAAGCTACTAAAAAAGCAGAAGTTGAAGTAGCGGAAGTAACTGAAGAAGTGAAACCAAAAGCTAAAGCAACTAAAGCAAAAAAAACTGAAGAATAACATTTAAAATATAACGTCATGGCTCACAAGAAAGGTGTCGGTAGTTCTAAGAATGGTAGAGAATCAGAATCGAAACGTTTAGGCGTTAAGATTTATGGTGGTCAAGCTGCAATTGCAGGTAACATCATTGTTAGACAAAGAGGATCAAAACACAACCCAGGTGAAAATGTTTACATGGGGAAAGATCATACATTACATGCAAAAGTTGACGGAGTAGTAAAATTCCAGAAAAAAGGGGAGAACAAATCATATGTATCTGTTGTTCCTTTCGAAGCATAACTGTTTGATAAAACTTAGATAAAAAGCCTCTAATTTACTGAGGCTTTTTATTAATTTTTTGGGTAATATTTATTCCAAATGTTTTGCAAATAAAGTCCAATTGGCTATATTTGCACCCATAATTACAACCACTGCGGGTGTGGTGAAATTGGTAGACACGCCAGACTTAGGATCTGGTGCCGCAAGGTGTGAAGGTTCGAGTCCTTTCACCCGCACAAAATTTGTAAACCTAAGATATATTTTATATCTTAGGTTTTTTATTTTATGGTCAAACCGATTAAGATGAATTGTAAAATTCCCTTTCTATTTATACTTTTTGCTTTAATTTCATTTACAAGTTGTCTTTATGGACAGCAAAATCAAGAGCAAAGAAAAAAGCATGTTGGTGTTTATACACTAAATCCAAATGTATTACATTTGAACAAAGTTTATATGCCAATTGGTACTAAAAAAGAGTTACTGAAAAAGGGCTGGGTTTTAACTGAAAAAAAAGTTGGGTTAGAATATCAACGAACATTGGTAAATGATACCCTTATCACTTCGAAACAAGACAGTCTTATAAATGTTGTTCAAAAGTGGAGGTTAGAGAACATCACGCCATCTACTACAGAAATAGGTAAAATTTATTTAAATCCAGTATATTTTACAAACGACTTTGATGATAAACTAAATTCAATTGGATATATTGTAATTCCAGTAAATGAGAAAGCAACATTTACTCATACTTATACGAGATGGAGTGCTATTACAATTCCTTTTTCTATTCGTCCAGCAATAAATGGTAAATTAAGAAGTCAGGTTACCAGTGAGTTTAAAATTGGAACTGCCTTCAGTTTAAATCATGATTGGTTGATTTATAGAAATCGAAGAATGGAAATGAAAAAAAGCACGTATGGTTTTTCTGCAGGACTGGGTTTTGGTTTAGGACGCGTTGAGTTAAATAACGATTCGACTAGTCTGTCAAATGCAAATTATACTAGTGAAGAAGAAGGTCTTATTTTTTTTATTACACCTGGTGTTGGTCTTAATGTTAGAGGGTTTAAAGTTCTTGGGTTTTTAGGATGGGATGTTGGCTTGACTAAAAACACGAATGACTGGAATTATAACCAAAAGCCATATTTAGGAGTTGGAATAGGGTTTGATTTTTGGACACTAAAAAAATAAAACAAATAGGAATTAATCATATGTAATTTAAAATATGAAGCAAAGAGAACTAGTTTTTACGCGTATTACTAAAAGAGCAAAAGTTTTATTTTGTATGGTTTTTTTATGTAACTGGCTTAATGCTCAGCAACATAATAAAGAAATACTATTTGAAAATGTATCTGTTTTTGATGGTAAAAATGAATTGATATTAACTAATCAGCATGTTTTAATATCAGGAAATAAGATTGCATTAATATCTAAAACAGCTCTCCCAAAAAATGACAACATGATTGTTATTGACGGAAAGGGGAAAACATTAATCCCTGGTTTAATTGATGTTCACGTTCATATGATTTTTGGAGCATTGTCTATGAAAGATATGATGGATCCAAATTTGAAACCTGAAAATTTATTAATGAAAGTTGTGCCAGAAGCCAAAAAAATGCTGTTACGAGGCTTTACTTCTGTGCGGGATGTTGGCGGACCTTCTTTTCAACTAAAACAATCTATAGATGATGGTACTATACAAGGACCTCGTATTTGGCCTTCGGGAGCAATGATTAGCCAAACTTCTGGTCACGGAGATTTACGTTTGCCTGAAGAACGTTCACGTCGATTTTTTGGACCTATATCTAAAGCTGAAAATTTCGGAGCTTCATTTATAGCAGATGGAACTGCAGAGGTGTTAACTGCAGTAAGAGAAAATCTTAGATTTGGAGCAAGTCAAATCAAATTAATGGCCGGTGGAGGAACTTCTTCTGCTTATGATCCTGTAGATGTAACTCAGTATACACTAGAGGAAATGAAAGCGGCTGTAGAAGCTGCAGAAGATTGGGGAACTTATGTAACCGTCCATGCATATACACCTAGAGCGGTAAGAAAAGCAATTGACGCAGGTGTAAAGTGCATTGAGCACGGTCAATTACTTGATAAGTCTACTTTAAAACTAATAAAACGAAAAGGTATTTGGTTGAGCTGTCAAAATTTAATTGACAATACTCCTGAAATGAGCGAACTCAGAAAAGAAAAACGCAAACCCGTTGTAGACGGACAAAAAATGATATGGCCTTTGGCAAAAAAAATGAAAATTAAATTGGCTTGGGGAACAGATTTTTTATTCGAACCATGGTTAAATGAAGAGCAAAATTCCTATCTCCTAAAATTAAAAGAATGGTTTACACCATACGAAATTTTAAAAATGGTAACTCATGATAATGCACAGTTATTGAGTTTGTCTGGTAATAGAAGTCCTTACCCTGGTGAGTTGGGAGTAATAAAACAAGGCGCACTAGCAGATCTAATATTAATTGATGGAAACCCATTAGAAGATATTGATTTGATTGCACAACCGAATGATAAATTTCTTGTGATACTAAAAGATGGACGAGTGGAGAAAAATTTGTTAGAATAATCAATTTATTTAAAAATCTTTACTCCAAAGGACGCAACGTATTACTAAAAGTAATCAAGTATTTCGCTTTGCCTTCTTTGTACTCCTTTTTGATATAAATGAATTTATGTTGTTGTGCTTTTTTCGTTTCAATAACAAGTTCTTCTTTTGAAAAAGTATCGTTAATAATCAAATTGGAAGTATTTGTAAAGCTGAAACTAGCGGCATATTGGGTTTTTAAATTGCTAATAGGATAGCCTGAATATACATTTTTATCATTTTGCTTGGCTATGATTTTTTCACCTTTAAATCCTTGGGTGAATATTAATACGCTTTTTGTTGGACTTGATGCGTTCATCTCTTTCAAAATGCGTTCTTTTTCTTTTTCACTTACCGATTTAAAATCATCACGTACTTGTGTGTTTGTTGGGCCACACATAATCAAAAATGGAACGAGAACTAATAGGGCTAATTTTTTCATAACATCAAGGTCTTCTTGTAAAGTAACGAATTAAAAGCTATTCTATTGTATATTTGTAATGTAAATTTTGTGTATGATACAACGCATTGGTCATCGTGGAGCAGCTGGTTATATTGCCGAAAACACCATTTCTTCTTTTGAAAAAGCATTGGAATTGCATGTCGATGCCATAGAATTAGACGTTCATATTTGTGCTTCTGGTGAATTGGTGGTTTTTCATGATTTTACTGTGGATAGATTAACCAATGGAACCGGAGAAATCAGTAAACTTACACTTCAAGAACTGAAAGCTTTACAAATTAATAATCAGTATCAAATTCCTACTTTAGAGGAAGTTTTACAATTGATTGACAAACGCTGTTGGGTGAATATAGAATTGAAAGGAAGAAATACTGCTTCTAGTGTTTTGCAATTGGTAGAGAAATACATAACTAAATTCAATTGGAAGCTGGAGCATTTTTTAATTTCAAGTTTTCAAAGAGAAGAATTGGAAACCTTGAGAAAATTAGATAGTTTTATTCCAATGGCTGTGTTAACGCAGGCTAGTGTAGAGCAAGCCATTGAGTGGGCTACAGAATTAAAAGCAAAAGCCATTCATCCTCACTTTTCTTTGCTTACCTTTGAAAATTGTTTATTGGCACAAGAAAAAGGGTTTCAGATTAATACTTGGACAGTTAATGAAAGTGCAACTATTTCTCATTTGAAACAATATCCAATTAACGGCATAATTTCAGATTTTCCAGATTTACTATGAATTCAAAATACGACATTATCATTATTGGCGGAGGCGCAGCCGGGTTTTTTACTGCAATTAATTTGGTAGAGAAAAATCCAAAATTAAAAGTTGCTATTCTAGAACGAGGGAAAAGTGTTTTAGAGAAAGTCCGAATTTCTGGTGGTGGTCGTTGCAATGTAACTCATGCTTGTTTTGTTCCCAATGATTTAGTGAAATTTTATCCTAGAGGCGAACGCGAATTAAAAGGACCGTTTCATCAATTTTGTTCTGGTGATACGATTGAATGGTTCGAAAAACACGGCGTGGAACTTAAAATTGAAGAAGATGGCAGAATGTTCCCCATTTCAGATTCTTCGCAAACCATCATTGATTGTTTCTTGAATGCAACTCAAAAACTTAAAATAGATGTCTTAACTGGTCATAGTGTTCAGGAATTGTATCAAGGCGAAAATTATTGGAAAATTTCAACCAATCAGGACGTTTTCAGTTGCCAAAAAGTGATTATGACAACCGGAAGTAATCCGAAAATTTGGGAACTTTTGCAAAGTTTAGGTCATTCTATTGTTCCGCCTGTTCCATCGCTTTTTACTTTCAATATCAAAGATGTTCGTATCAAAGATTTGATGGGAGTTGCTACAAATGCCGCTGTGAAAGTTAAAAATTCCAAGTTAAATGCAACTGGACCGTTATTGATTACGCATTGGGGAATGAGCGGACCTGGAATTTTACGTTTATCCGCTTGGGGCGCTCGTGAATTGGCTGAAAAAAAGTATCATTTTGCTATTCAAGTCAATTGGATTCCAGAATATTCTTTTGATGAAATTGTGGAAGAATTAAAAACAATAAAAGAAGAAAATGCGAAGAAATTGGTCACTAAATATGCTCAATTTAATTTACCCAAACGTTTATGGGAAAGCTTGACAAAAGCAGCAACAATTTCAGAAGAAACCAAATGGGCTGATGTGAACAAAAAGCAACTCCATTTTTTAGCCGAACAATTAACCAACGGCGAATTTCAAGTCAACGGAAAAAGCACTTTCAAAGAGGAATTTGTTACTGCAGGTGGAATCGATTTAAGAGAAGTGAATTTCAAAACGATGGAAAGCAAAATTTTACCCAATTTGTATTTCGCAGGTGAAATTCTAAACATTGATGCCATTACTGGCGGATTTAACTTCCAAAATGCTTGGACAGACGGATTTATAGCGGCAAATGCTATAGCATCGATTGAATAATAGGATTGTAATACACAATTTTAATTTTATCGAATAGTGAATTTACTGCGTCTTGTTCCGCTAATTCTAAGGTGTTTCCAATGCCAATTAAATTATGAATGGTTTCCTGATAAATGATTTGTTTGGCTTTATTGGTAATTACAATTTTAGATTCCAATTTAATAGACGTTTTCCCATTAACAGCAAGGTTTTCTACTTTTTTACTTTCGATAGCTATTTGGAAATCAGGTTTGTTTCTTGTGGTTGCTTTGGTGAAAAAATCTCGTTCTAAAAGACTATTTAATTGTTCTTCTAGATTGGTAATTTTTCTTTTCGTTTGATCAACTGCGTAAAAATTTACTTCAAAAACAGGTAACGTTTTATTTATTGGAAGCTCAAATTTCTTAGGTTGGTAATTTTCAAAAATTTTGTGAACGACATTATTTTGGCTAATACTTTTAACGTAAGTTGGTACGTCAACATAAGTTGTAATTCTTTCTCTAGTGTTTTTGTTGAAATTTCTAGTTAAGTTAATTCCAAAAACACCACTATTTTCTGTTTTCCAAAATTGCGATTGCCCTGGAAGCCATGAATAATTCGATTTAAGCGGAAAATTACCCAAAGCTTCTCCTTGAATATTCGCTAGAATTGGATAAATACTAATTTCCATTCTGTCTTTAGCGTGATTGATATTCAGTTCTTTGGAAGGAAAAACGATTTCTACCTGATTAAAAGTTGAAAATATGGAATTCATTAAAACACTAACATACGGTTTTTCAATGCCATTTTCGGTAAAACGCAAATCTTCATTCAAAACTTCACTGATGTCTTCCAAAGCATAAATTTGTTGCTTGATTCCTTCGGAAAAGTTTTTTTGTTCCAACATTTTTTTGGCATAATCAAACTTAAAAAGCGAACTTTCTAATGCTTTTCTAATACGCGCTCTTTTTAAACTTTCGTGTTTTTGTTTTGAAAGACTGATGTAAACATAATAATAGTTTTTATCTTCAAAATTATCTACAACATCAAAACCTTCAATGAAAGAAGCACTTGAAACCATGCTGTTCATACGGTAAAATTCATTGAACGTATTGTCGTATTGAAAAACATTTAGCGAATTATTGCTAGAAACCGTAACCGAAATACTATTGGAAATTTCGGTCAAAGCCATTTTTTGTGCTTTTTCTCTGTAATCAGAAGAAGTTTTTGGCGCCATTCCAATACCAACATAATTGAATGAACTCAAAGGTGTTTTTTGAACCCAATCTGGTGCATTGGCAGGAATTGTGGAACTGCTTTTAGAACCACCACAACTTAAAAGGATAAAACTACTATAAATTACAAGAAATGCTTTTTTCATTATTCTTCGGGATTAAACACTAAAACGTCGTTTGTAATTCTTCTTCTAAAATCGGTTAGTATGTTTTCACTCAATTGTTCGTTATCAATAATTTCTGGAGTTTGAAATAAACTTTGCAAAACTTTATAATTGGAATCGTCTCGGCTAAAAGTAGAACCAATTATTCTTGTTGGATAGATTAAACTCAAATTGTTGCTGTTGTATCTAGCGTAGCGAACTTCTTGTTCGTCGTTTTTTTGGATGGTTTTTTGCATCAAAATTTTTCCAGTTTTGATTTCAATTAAACTATAAGTGATACTAGATGACAAAGTATTTCGACGCTCATACTCTTTATAAGTTACGGCTTTTTCAACAATAGAGTCGGAACCGTTTCTTGCTTTTATGCGCTTCACTTCAATACCATTTCTGTTGAAAACTCTAGGTTGGCTTTCTTGAAGTTTGTATTCGTTGATGTGAACCGTTAAAATTGCTTTCGCTCTTGTATTAGCATACGAATTGTTAACATAACGAGACAATTGGCTGTTCGTTGGGCGTGTTGAATTAATGTTAAATAAAGGAGAATTATTGGATGTTCCGCCTTTAATTATTGTTACAAAAGGGTTTTTGCTACTTAGAATATCTTCAATCACCGCATTCTGAATCCTGTTTTCAAATCCGTTTGATGATGAAGTTCGGTACGATTCAATAATAATTGGATATTCAGCACATTTTAAAGCCGTATTTTTTAATTCTTCAGCATTTTTGTAGCTGTTAAATTTGTTTATAATATTTTCTAATCCCAAATAAGCGGTTCTACATTTGTCAATTTTTAAATCTTTCACGGCTTTTCTGTAGATGGGTTCGCTGTAAGCTTCTTTGTAAAGATTTCTAACATCTAAGTAATTGTTATTAATTTGCGAAACATCATAAAAAGCTTGTTCGGCTTCTTTAAAATTTTCTTGCATTAAGAAGTAACTTCCTTCTTTGTAGCGTTCGTTTAAAGCTTGTTGGAGTTTGTTTTTTACGTCTTTATAATTTGGTTCTTTTGTTGCAATTCTATTCCAAGTTTGGTATGAAGCAATATATTTCTTGTTTGAAAATTCTTCAATTCCTCTCAAATATAAAGGTTCGTTTACGGCAGTAACTAGTTTTTTTGAAGTGTCTTTGTAATTTGAATCAAATTTTTGGATGTTTTTAAGTGTATTTTCAGCATCAGCAAATTTTTCTTCTGAAAGGTATTTGTTGGCTAAATCGTACTCATTGTTTAAGTATAAAGCTAAGTTTTTTTGGTAAATAGCTTTGGTTTGGCTGTCAATATCGATGTTTTTTGTAAAAGCATTTACTCGGTTTACAAATTGCGTAAGGCTGTAATAGTCGTCAACAACACCTTTTTGATCGTTTCTTTCGTTTTTGTTTGCAATGCTAAAAGCGGTTTCAGAAATGTGCAACTGAGCACTTCTTCTCAATGCATTTTGTACTTCGGGGATGTTATTTTTGCGAAATAAAACATTCATATAAAGCTCAGAAGCTTCTTTGAAATTTCCATTTTTTTCAATTTCCGATCCTTTTTTTAGCGTGCTGTTTTTTACACTACAACTGATAATTAGTATAAAAAAAGGTAAGAGAAATAAGTATGTTTTTAATCTTGTAATTTTCTTGGCATGCATTTTGTAAAACTTTTTGTGTTCATTTAGCAATTTTAAAACAAAAATAACAAACAAACGTTTTTTTTAGTTGTTTTTTTTGTTAATATTGACAAATGTTTCAAATATGATACCAAAAATAATTCGTTAAACATTAATTTCATCTTATGAAAAAAATTACAATTTTAAGAAAATCGGTTTTAGTTGCATTAGTTACTCTAGGAGTTGCTTCATGTAAAAGTAAAAAAGTTGACGCTCCAGTTGACGCTCCAAAAGGAGAAGTTAAAGTAGAAGTTTTGTGTAGTGGTCCAAAATATTTTACAGACAAAGATTTCTTCAGAGCAAATAGCGTTGGAGAAAGTCCAGATCAAGCAAACTCTAAAAGAATGGCATTGAGTAATGCGCGTTTAGAATTAGCTGGACAAATTGAAGTAACTTTAAAAGCAGTTATTGATAACTATTTTAACGATGTAAATTCTGCTGGAAAACAAGAATACATTGCAAAATATGAAGGTTTAAGTCGTGAGGTAATCAATCAGTCTATTTCTGGAACAAAAACAATTTGTGAAGAATTAACTAAAACGGCAACAGGAAAATACAAAACGTATATTGCTATTGAGTTAAACAATGCGGCATTGTTAAGCACTTTAAACAATAGAATTTCTGCTGATGATCGTTTGAAAGTAGATTACAACTACGAAAAATTCAAAGAAACATTCAACAAAGAAATGGAAGAGTTTAAAAATAGATAATTTCTTTCATCTAAATATCAAGCGACTTCAGAAATGGAGTCGCTTTTTTTATCGATTTAACCAATAAATGCTTGCTGTTAAAATCGTTGCAAATCCAACCCAAGCCAAATACGGAAGTAACAAATAAGATGCTTTTTTGTCAATTTGTTTGAAAATTAAATACGTTTCGAAAATCACCAACCAAAGTAGGATAATTTCAACTAAAGCCAATAAAATATTATTCAATCCAAAAAACAAATACGACCACAAAGCATTCAATGCGAGTTGAATAGCAAAAAATAGTAATCCTTTTTTAACTAATTCTTTGTTGGTTTCCAATTGGTTCCAAACTCTTCCAGCAGCAATTCCCATTAGGATAAAAAGCATAGTCCAAACTGGAGCAAAAACCCAATTTGGCGGATTGAAAACAGGCTTTTCAATAGTTGGATACCAAGTTTTTATACCAGATTGCGTAGTGATGCTCGACAAATAACCTACTGCCAAACAAATAACAACGCAAAGTAAAATTCGAAGATAAGTTTTCATACTTTTAAATTTATCAGCAAATTAACGAAATATCAGAAGAACAAATCAATCAAAATCGGTATTTTTGTCAAAATTTTAAGCTATGCTTACTGAAAAAGATTTTATCACAACCACATATAATTCCATTGAATCGGCTAGTTTCGAATGGAGCGCGCCAAGTAACATTGCCTTAGTGAAATATTGGGGCAAGAAAGAAAACCAAATTCCGGCGAATCCATCGATAAGTTTTACGTTAAACAATTGTAAGACGATTACGAAGTTGGAAGTAATTAAAAAATCGGAAACCAATGATTTTTCATTCGATTTACTTTTTGAAGGAAAACCAAAAGAAGATTTCAAACCAAAAATTCAAAAATTCTTCGAAAGAATCGAAAAATATTGTCCGTTTTTAAAAGAATATCATTTTAAAATTGACACCCAAAATACGTTTCCTCATAGTTCAGGAATTGCCTCTTCAGCCTCTGGAATGGCAGCTTTAGCCATGAATATTATGAGTTTGGAAAAAGCAATTAATCCAACGATTTCTGATGACTATTTCTATTCCAAAGCATCATTTTTAGCCAGATTAGGAAGCGGAAGTGCTTGCAGAAGCATCAAAGGTGAAGTCGTAGTTTGGGGCAATCATGCTGAAATCAACGGAAGTTCGGATTTATTTGGTGTTGAATTTTCAGAAATTCATCAAAATTTCAAAAACTATCAAGACACGATTTTATTAGTAGATAAAGGTGAAAAGCAAGTTTCGAGTACGGTTGGGCACGATTTAATGCACAATCATCCATATGCGGAAAGACGTTTTGCGCAAGCACACGAAAATTTATCCCAAATAAAAGCAATTTTATCATCTGGAAATGTAGCAGAATTTATCAAAATTGTAGAAAGCGAAGCCTTGACTTTACACGCCATGATGATGACGTCTATGCCGTATTTTATTTTAATGAAACCCAATACATTAGAAATTATCAATAAAATTTGGAAATTCAGAAATGAAACCCAAATTCCCGTTTGTTTTACGTTAGATGCTGGTGCCAATGTGCATGTTTTGTATCCTGAAAATGTAAAAGAAAACGTATTGCAATTTATTCAAGATGAATTAGTTGGCTATTGTCAAAATGGTCAGTATATTTGCGATGAAATTGGGAATGGTGCAAATCAATTAAAATAATTCTTATATTTACCATAGATTTCAATAAAAATGGATATTCGATTGGAAAAATTAGAGCTTATGAAATTGCTGATGGAAACAGAAAACCCTTCGGTATTACAAGCTATTAGGAAAATTTTCCAAAAAGAAGAGAAAGATTGGTGGGATGATTTAACGGAAGAGCAACAAAATATTCTAAACGAATCAATGGAGCAATATGAAAAGGGAGAATTTTCTTCTTTTGACGATTTTATCAAGCCGCATTTGAAATAATAAGAGAAATTGTAGTAACTCCAAGAGCTCAAAAAGAGTTGAATCAACTTTTTGAATATTTGGAGTTAAAATGGAATTTGAAGGTTAAAGACGATTTTGTAAATAAGCTATATTTAGTTTTGAAAATTGTAGCAAAAAGCCCAGAATCATTTCCTTCTTCAAGTAAAAATATTAAAATCAGAAAGTGTGTGGTTACAAAACAAAATACACTTTTTTATCATTATAACGAAAAACATATTGTAGTGGTTGCTGTTTTCGACACAAGACAAAACCCAAAGAAATTAAAAATCTGATTACTATAAACTGTAAACTGAATACAAAAAAAATGAAAGGACCACTTTTTTACTCAAAAATATTGCTTTTCGGAGAATACGGAATTATCCAAGATTCGAAAGGACTTTCAATTCCTTATAATTTCTATAATGGTGCTTTAAAGAACGATGGAAATTCGTCTGAAAGTGCTGTGAAATCAAACGAAAGTTTAAAAAAGTTTGCCACTTATTTAGAGCAATTGCAATCGGAGCAACCTGAGTTGGTAACTTTTGATTTAGCGACATTGAAAAATGATGTAAATAACGGAATGTATTTTGATTCAAGTATTCCGCAAGGATATGGAGTAGGGAGTAGTGGTGCTTTAGTTGCTGCGATTTATGATCAATATGCCAATAAAAAAATCACGGTGTTAGAAAATTTAACGCGTGAAAAATTATTGCAATTAAAAACGATTTTCTCTCAAATGGAATCGTTTTTCCACGGAAAAAGTTCAGGTTTAGATCCGTTGAACAGTTACTTGAGTATTCCAATTTTAATCAACTCAAAAGAAAATATCGAAGCAACTGGAATTCCAACACAAAGCACGCAAGGAAAAGGAGCAGTTTTCTTAATTGATTCAGGAATTGTGGGCGAAACGGCTCCAATGGTTTCTATTTTCATGGAAAACTTAAAAGACAACGGTTTCCGAAACATGTTAAAATCACAATTCATAAAATATACCGATGCTTGTGTGGAAAATTTCTTGCATGGCGATGTGAAATCGTTGTTAGAAAATACCAAACAATTATCAAAAGTAGTTTTGAATAACTTTAAACCAATGATTCCAGAGCAATTTCACCAAGTGTGGCAAAAAGGAATCGACACCAACGATTACTATTTGAAATTATGTGGTTCTGGTGGTGGCGGTTATATTCTGGGATTCACCCAAGATTTAGATAAAGCAAAAGAATCGCTAAAAGACTATAAATTAGAAGTAGTTTATAATTTTTAGATAGGTGACAGGTTATTGGTAATAGGTAATGGGTTTTTATATTTTCATGCCAATTACCAATCACCCATAACCCAAAACCAAAAGAGAAATGCTCACTCGCAAATCCAAATTATTTTTAAAAAAAGTCCTCAGTTTCTTCTCTGTAATTAGAGGATACAATATTTGGGTTGTAGCATTAGCACAATATCTTTCTGCTATTTTCATTTTGGCTCCCGAAAAACGAGCGTTGGATATTATCCTCGATTGGCGTTTGTTTTTGATAGTTTTGGCATCCACTTTAGCCATTGCTTCGGGTTATATTATCAATAATTTTTACGATGCCAAAAAAGACCTAATCAATCGCCCTAAAAAAGCTATGATTGACCGTTTGGTAAGTCAGGAAACAAAACTGAAAGTCTATTTTGGAATTAATTTCATTGTTGCTTTCTTGATGTTTTTCATTTCTTGGCGCGCGGTTTTATTCTTCTCTACTTACATTTTTCTCATTTGGTTTTATTCCCATAAATTGAAGAAAATATTCTTGTTAGGCAATTTAACGGCCGCTATTTTGGCGGTTTTACCTTTTTTTGGTGTTTTGATGTACTACAAAAACTTCTACCAAGTCATTTTTGCTCACGCTACATTTTTATTTCTACTGATTTTAATTCGAGAATTAATCAAAGATTTAGAAAATGTTGAAGGTGATTTAATTACGGATTACAAAACTATTCCAGTAGTTTTTGGTTTACAAACGGCTAAAATAGTGGTTACATTGTTGGTTATTGGAACCTTAATTCCAGTGTATTATTTAACCAATGTGTTTTTTGTGGGTTATATGGATACGTATTTCTATATCAGTTTGTTGTTGCTTTTATTTTTTGTCTTGCAATTATGGAAAATTCAATCCAAATCAGGTTTTTTGAAGTTGCATTTTTTATTGAAATTTATCATTGTAGCTGGTGTTTTTAGTATCGTTTTGATAGAGCCTGAAGTTTTACTTCATGGAAAAAAATTGATTTTAACGCCATAAGCCTCAATTGGACAGGTTTACGCCCATAACATTTTGGTATTTAAAAAACTAAAGTGTGCGTTTCCACATATAAGTTATATCTTTGCAGAAATTTGTTTATAATATGTCACGTCATCAAGATAGCGATAAAAGTCGTCCGGGTTCAGGAAGACAAGGAGGTTACAAGAAAGATAGTAATTCAAGAGGAAATTCACCTATTCGCAAAGCGCCTTCAAAGTTTAAAACCAAACCAGAAGCAGCAAAAGAAGCGCCAAAAGCTTCAAAAGCACCAAAAAAACCATCAAATCCAGATGAAATTCGTTTGAATCGCTACATTTCTAATTCAGGAATGTGCAGCCGAAGAGATGCCGATATTTACATCCAAAGTGGAAATGTAAAAGTAAATGGTGTTGTGGTTACCGAAATGGGTTACAAAGTAAAATTAACCGATTCTGTTCAATTTGACGGTGTTAACATTACACCAGAGAAAAAAGAATATATTTTATTAAATAAACCAAAAAACTTTTCAACTGCTGGTGATGATTCTCCAGGTTCGGCTAACGTTTTGGATTTGGTTCGAAATGCTACCAAAGCGAATTTAATGCCAGTAGGAAGAATGGACAAAACCACTACCGGTTTATTATTGTTTACCAATGATACTGAAATTGTTCAGAAATTCACGGCTCCAAACCAACGTTCGTCAAAAGTATACCAAGTGACTTTAGATAAGAACTTGCGATTTGAAGATTTGGAACGCATTCAAAAAGGATTAACAATTGATGATTTTAGAGTTTATGTAGAAGAAATCACTTATATTGAAGATCAACCAAAGAGTGAAATTGGTTTAAAAATGAAGACTTCAAATGTTAAAATCGTACGTAAAATTTTTGAACATTTAAAATACGATGTTTTAAAAGTAGATCGCGTAACATTCGCAGGTTTAACCAAGAAAAATTTACCAAGAGGTGATTGGAGGTTCTTAACCGAACAAGAAATCATTAACTTGAAAAATGCGTAATATCATTTTCTAAAACACAAAGGCACAACGATTCTTCTTTGTGTCTTTTTTTGTTTAACAACCTTTGCGCTCTTTGCGTTAAAATCTATACTTTATGCCCAATCAATTACAACAAATTGCCATTCGATGGTTCGATGCTTTTAATACCAAAAATTTAGAGAAATTACTAGAACTATACGACGACGAAGCCCAACATTTCAGTCCGAAGTTAAAAATTCGTCAACCCGAAACTAATGGTTTAATCATTGGAAAAGAAGCGATGCGTGTTTGGTGGCAAGATGCTTTTGATAGATTGCCAACATTACACTACAAAGTAACTTCATTAACCGCTAACACTGACCGTGTTTTCATGGAATACATTCGTCAAGTCGAAGGCGAATCCGATATGTTGGTAGCTGAAGTCTTAGAAATTAAAGAGGGAAGAATTGTGTTTTCTAAGGTGTATCATGGGTAAATAATTACCCCTCAAAAACATAATCCGCATAAACCTGTTCAATCTCAGTAAACACATCCAATAATTGATTGATACCATCTGTAGTAACCAATTTTTGTTTGTATTCTTTAAAACCGTGAATACCTTTGAAATAATTGGTATAATGACGACGCATTTCGTTGATGCCTAATCTTTCGCCTTTCCATTCGATACTCCAAATTAAGTGATTTCTTGCGGCTTCAATTCGGTCGTTCATGCTTGGTGGTGCTAGTTTTTCTCCTGTGGCGAAATAATGTTTGATTTCATTAAAAATCCAAGGATAACCAATTGCAGCGCGACCAATCATCATACCATCTAAACCGTATTTATTTTTGTATTCCAATGCTTTTTCAGGAGAATCGATATCGCCATTTCCAAAAATTGGCATTGTAATTCTCGGATTTTCTTTCACTCGCTGAATGTGCGACCAATCTGAATGACCTTTGTACATTTGCGCACGAGTTCTAGCGTGAATGGTTAAAGCTTGTACGCCAATATCTTGCAAACGTTCAGCAACTTCATCAATATTAATCGAATTTTCATCCCAACCCAAACGTGTTTTTACCGTAACAGGCAAACTAGTTCCTTTAATAACCGCTTTCGTTAAGCGAATCATCAAATCGACATCTTTCAAAACGCCTGCTCCAGCACCTTTACAAACTACTTTTTTTACGGGACAACCAAAATTAATGTCTACCAAATCAGGTTGGACTGCATCCACAATTCTTGAAGACATTTCCATTGCTTCTTCATCACCACCAAAAATCTGAATTCCAACTGGACGTTCGTAATCAAAAATATCTAATTTTTGTTTGCTCTTCATAGCATCACGAATTAATCCTTCTGAAGAAATGAATTCCGAATACATCAAATCGGCTCCATGTAATTTACATAAACGACGAAATGGTGGGTCGCTTACGTCTTCCATTGGAGCTAACAATAAAGGAAAATCCGGTAGTATGATGTTACCAATTTTAGGCATTTTGATTCAATTTTTTGCAAAAATACGACAAGATTTTTTAATTATTGTTTTTTTTGGTTTTTACCACATAGAAAGATAGTTGGTTTGTGTTAAAAAATAAGAAGCTTCGCTTTTGGATAGTTTGTATAGGCTTTCACGATTATATCTGCCTATGTTTGAATGCAATTCCTGTGGATTACTAAAGCCTTTATTAAAAATCTATGTTTCTATGTGGTTTGTATTCTTTTTTTGGTATTTAGCGTTGCTTTTTGTTGATATACAATCAAAACTTTAGCTTATATTTGCAGATTAAACGAACAAGAGTTTGGAAGATGAAAATGGCTCTTGTACTTGAACTTTACATTGAAAGATGAAAAACATTAGAAATTTCTGCATTATTGCACACATTGACCACGGAAAAAGTACGTTGGCAGACCGTTTATTGGGCGCTACACAAACGGTGACCGCTCGTGAAGAAAAGGCACAGTTACTAGATAACATGGACTTAGAACGCGAACGTGGAATTACCATAAAAAGTCACGCTATTCAAATGGAATATACCTACAAAGGAGAACAATATATTCTAAATTTGATCGACACTCCAGGTCACGTGGATTTCTCGTATGAGGTTTCTCGTTCTATTGCTGCTTGTGAAGGCGCTTTGTTGATTGTAGATGCAGCGCAAAGTATTCAGGCTCAAACAATTTCCAATTTATATTTGGCTTTAGAAAATGATTTGGAGATTATTCCAGTTTTAAATAAAGTAGATTTGCCAAGTGCTAATCCGGAAGAAGTTAGTGATGATATTATCGATTTACTAGGTTGTAAATTGGAAGATATTATTCATGCTTCTGGAAAAACAGGTTTTGGTGTTGAAAATATTTTGGCAGCCATTATTGAAAAAATTCCTGCACCAAAAGGTAATGTTGATGAACCGTTACAAGCTTTGATTTTCGATTCGCATTACAATCCGTTTCGTGGAATTGAAGTTATTTTCCGTGTGAAAAATGGAGAAATTAAGAAAGGGCAGAAAATTAAATTCATGGCAACTGGCAATGAATATTTTGCAGATGAAGTAGGAACGTTGAAGTTAAATCAGGTTCCAAAAAACGTCATTTCTACTGGTGATGTTGGGTATTTAATTTCGGGAATTAAAGAAGCAAAAGAAGTAAAAGTTGGTGATACCTTAACGGATGCAAAAACGCCAACAACCAATATGATTACCGGATTTGAGGATGTAAAACCAATGGTTTTCGCCGGAATTTATCCTGTTGATACTGAAGATTACGAAGATTTGCGTGCTTCGATGGAAAAACTACAATTGAATGATGCTTCTTTGGTATTTACTCCTGAAAGTTCGGCGGCTTTAGGATTTGGTTTCCGTTGTGGATTCTTAGGAATGTTGCACATGGAAATTATTCAAGAGCGTTTAGAGCGTGAGTTTGATATGACGGTTATTACTACGGTACCTAACGTTTCGTATCATGCGTTTACCAAAAAAGAACCTGATACGGTTTTGATTGTAAACAATCCATCCGATTTACCAGAGCCTTCCAAATTAGATAGAGTAGAAGAGCCTTATATAAAAGCAACAATTATTACAAAGTCAGATTTCGTTGGAAATGTAATGAGTTTGTGTATCGAAAAGCGCGGTATTATTACCAATCAAACGTATTTAACAACCGAACGAGTTGAATTGAATTTCGATATGCCGTTAGCGGAAATTGTATTTGATTTTTATGATAGATTAAAAACAGTTTCTAAAGGATACGCTTCTTTTGACTATCATCCAATAGGAATGAAAGAATCGAAATTAGTAAAATTAGATGTGTTGTTAAATGCACAATCAGTAGATGCGCTTTCGGCTTTAATTCATGAAAGTAATGCATTCAACATTGGTAAAAAAATGTGTGAAAAGCTACGCGAATTAATTCCAAGACAACAATTTGATATTCCAATTCAAGCTGCAATTGGAGCCAAAATCATTGCTCGTGAAACCATTAAAGCATTACGAAAAGACGTTACTGCCAAATGTTATGGTGGTGATATCTCACGTAAACGTAAATTACTAGAAAAACAGAAAAAAGGTAAAAAGAGAATGCGTTTGGTAGGAAACGTAGAAATTCCACAAGAAGCTTTTATGGCTGTTTTGAAATTGAACGATTAATAAAAAATCACATAATTAACAAAAAGTTTGAATATTATTTAATATTCAAACTTTTTTAGTTTTAATTCATCTTTATTTGTGTTTTTTTGTTAAATTTAGATCTGTTGTATTAAATCTGAAGGAATTTTGAAAAAAACATTTTTTATATTCGCCTTTTTATATACTAGTTGTTTGTTTTCTCAAGCGATAACAGTTGATAATACTACAAATTCCCCAGCGCAATTAGTTGATTTGTTGTTGGGAAATTCTTGTGTAGAAGTTTCTAATATTTCCGTTTCATCAACTCAAGCTGTTGCTTATTTTAATCAAAATGGCTCTACTTTCCCAATTCCAGAGGGAATAATTATAAGAAATGGTGTTGCAACTTTTACTCAAGGACCTTATACAGGTGCTAATTTAAGTAGTTCGGTTACTGCTTCTGGTGATCCTTTTTTGCAAACTTTAAGTGATGCTAATGGAGGAACAAGCCCTATAGTAGATGCAGAGTATTTAGAGTTTGATTTCATTCCACTTTCTAACAGTTTTAGTTTTAATTTCTTATTTGCTTCAAACGAATACGGGTTTTATCAATGTGAATTCAGTGATGTTTTTGCTTTTGTGCTAACTAATTTGTCGTCAGGAGTTTCAACTAATTTAGCGGTAATTCCAGGGACAAGCACACCCGTTTCGGTTACGACAATCAGAAATAGTATTTACAATGATCCGTCTAGCCCAAATAATAGTTGCGCTTCTGTTAATCCTGGTTTTTTTGGAATTTATAATGTTGGAAATCCGGCTTCAACATTAAATATGAGAGGTCAAACGGTGGTTATGAATGCTTCTTCATCTGTTGTTCCAAATACACCTTACAGAATTCGATTGGTAATTGGGGATTATGCCAATTCAGGTTTTGATTCTGCAGTTTTTATTGCGGCAGGAAGTTTTACTACTACTTTAGATTTAGGAGAAGATCAAATTATTTGCACTGGCGATACGTTTCAGTTGGATACTAATTTAGATAATACCTTTACTTATACATGGTTTGAAAATGGAAATCCTATCCCTGGTGAAACAAATTCAACTTATACAGTAACTCAGGCAGGAACTTACACGGTTGAAGCGGTTAGAGGAACGTGTTTGATTACCGATACGATTGTCTTTACTGATTTGGCAGTTACAAATCCGGCCGACTTGCTTACCTGTAACACGGGTGCAGCCTCTTATAATTTTAATCTTACTACAAATAATGAAGCGGCTTTAGGTATTGATACTGCTATTTACGATGTTTTTTATTACGAATCCCCAGCAGATATAGTAGCAAATAATCCAATTCCAAATGGAGATTTAACTTCTTACCCAAGTGCAGGTGGTCAAACTATTTATATAAAGATTTTCAATACGGTAACTGGTAATTTTTGTGATGCCGAGTATGTCTTCGACTTGATTGTAACCAATGCTGTTGTAGCAACACAACCTAGTCCTGTTTCAGTTTGTGAAGGTCAAGGAAGTACAACATATACTTTTACTAGCACAACAACTGATGAAGTTTTAAATGGTCAATCTCCAGCTAATTATACCGTTACCTATTATAATTCTTTAGGAGAAGCTTCTTCTGGAACAAATCCTATAACTTCTATTTCAATTCCTAACGGAACAACTACAATTACTGTTGGAATTCGAATCCAAGATAATTCAAATCCTAATTGTTTCGATGTTACTTCTGTTATTATAACAATTAATCCACTACCTATTGTGGATGATATTCCTGACCCTATAGAGTGCAGTCAATTCACCTTGCCAACTATTGTAAATGGAACCTATTATTTGTTGTCAGGCGGACCAACAACACCTGGTCAAGTGCAATATAACATAGGTGACATATTAGTTGATGGAGGAACTTACTATGTTTTTGCTGGTCCAGATGCAAATGGATGCACAAATGAGTCAAGCTTTAATTTAACTTTAATTGACGAATATATTCCTCAATTAGATCATTGTGGGCGATTTGTTGTGCCAACACCACCTGAAAATATTGGAAATTTTTATACACAACCCGGAGGGCCAGCAGGAACGGGAGTTATTGTTCCATCAGGCACTGAATATATAAATAGTTCAGATACTACTTTTACAGAAACTTTGTATTATTATGCAGAGATTGATGGTGTGTTGTGTAGAGACGAACAGTTTGTTTTCTATGTACATCCATTACCTTTAGTCGATGATCCAGACGATGTTACTACTTGTGATTCTTATGTATTGCCTCCATTAGCAAACGGGTTTTATAATACGACTCCTGACGGAAGCGGAACAACTTTAAATACAGGTGATATAATTAGTATCAGCGGACCAAACTTTCCAGGAACGTATTATGTTGTTAATTCTTTAGCTCATACTAATAGTCAGGGGCAACCCGGAGCTTGTATCGACTTTAATGATTTGGTAATTAATTTGGTAGATACAACCGTTTTTACGACTGTTTCAGGTTGTGGTGTTTACACATTGCCAGTTGTTCCTTTCGGAGGATATTTTACAGCACCTAATGGTGGCGGAACTCCAATTACTGATTTGAATATTACGTCTTCTCAAGTAGTCTATTATTTTACCAATACAACCACATTGCCTAATTGCACGTCTAACTTAAATTACAATATTACGATTAATCCTTTACCGCTAGTTGATACAATTGCAAGTGATGTTTATTGTGGTGAATTTGTCTTGCCTGTTCTTAACAATGGCACTTATTATACCTTATCTGGTGGACCAACAGTATCTGGTCAGCAACAATTAAATGCGGGAGATAGAATTGATTTATCAGGATTAAACTTATCGCCTGGAACCTATTATATTTATAATGGAATTGATGCTAATGGTTGTGAAAACGAATCAAGTTTTACCATTACTTTAAATCCGTTTCCATCTGCTGATAATGTGTTTAGTAGAACAGAATGTTTGCCTTATTCTATACCAACACCTGTAAACGGGACCATTTATACGGCTCCAGATGGACCAAGTGGAGGAGGGACAGTGGTTTCTTCAACTCAAGTATTTGATATTACACAAACTTTTTATTTATACAATATTTATACTTCAACTGGTTGTGAAATAAATTTACCTTTTACAATCACTTATAATGGTATTAATTTACCAGATTATCCAAATGTAAATGTATGTGAGTTTGAAAATTTTCAACTACCTGCTTTAACACATGTAGCTCCAACGCCATTTGATTATACTATTGGATATTTTTATGATTCCAATGGAGTAAATCCTGTGCCACCAGGAACCGTTTTCAATACGTCAAATACAACTACAACTATTTATGTATATGCGGTTAATGGTGATAGAATTATTTGTACGGAAGAAGATAGCTTTGATATTGTAGTTTCCGAAACACCTAACTTAGCTACTTTGGGTTTAGTTTTCGATAATGAAGAATGCGGAACTTACGTGTTACCTACATTGCCAACAACAACTTATAATATTGGTTATTATTCGCAATCTGGGGGTAATGTTTCGGATTTGATTACGAATTTGAATATTTCAGCTCCAGGAACCTATACGTATTATGTGTATGCTTCGGCTATCGGAAATCCAAATTGTAATGACGAAATTTCATTTACATTCACAGTTCACCCATTACTTGATATTACCATTGAAGGAGGAATTATCTGTGTAGATTCTCAAACCGGTGATGTACTAAGAACCTTTACAATGAATTCGGGTTTAAATCCTGCATTTTTTACAGTAAATTGGTTTTTAAACGGTACTTTAATGGGAACTGGACCAAGTTATACTGCTTCTCAAGCTGGAGTTTATACGGTTGAATTTATTAAGTTAACACCAGATGTTGGCGCAGATTGCAACTATAATTCAACCACAGCAACTATCATACAGTCTAGTCCTGCTGTTGCTGACTTTACGGTAAGTACTCCGTTTGAAAACAATACTTTTATCACGGTAAATCTTACTGGTGGATTTGGCGATTATTTGTATCAATTGGTTTATCCTGATGGAAGCGTAACGGAATATCAATCTAGTAATGTGTTTACTAACTTGCCCACTGGCGAATACTACGTAAATATTTATGATGTTTTAGGAAATTGTTCACCTACAATTGTGGGTCCAATTTATATTATCAATTACCCTAATTTCTTTACTCCCAATGGAGATGGTTATAACGAAACATGGAATATCTGGGATTTAAGTCATCAACCAGAAGCTATAATTTCGATATTTGACCGTTATGGTAAACTTTTAAAACAAATGTCTGCTTCCAGTGATGGTTGGGATGGTAAATTCAATGGTCAGGATTTGCCTTCTACTGATTATTGGTTTCTAGTAGAATATTATCCACAAAATTCAACCGAAAAGCAACAATTTAGAGCCCACTTTTCTTTAATACGTTAATTAACATTTGTAGCATTTATTCAAGAATTAAAAGCAGTAATTTTGTAATATGTATGCTTTAGTTGATTGTAATAATTTCTATGTTTCCTGTGAGCGTGTTTTTCAACCTCAATTGAATAACAAGCCAGTAGTCGTTTTGTCTAATAATGATGGATGTGTTATTTCGCGCAGTAACGAAGCAAAACAACTAGGAATTTCAATGGGTGCACCCGAGTTTCAACTTCGTGAAAAAATAAAGGCCAATGGTATTCATGTATTCTCATCTAATTATGCTTTATACGGTGATTTAAGCGGTAGGGTTATGCGGTTGCTAACTCATTTTACTCCCAATGTTGAGGTATATAGTATTGATGAAGCTTTTCTGAATTTTGAAGGAATGAAAATTCCTAATTATGAAAGTTATGGTGCTAAAATGAAGACATTAATTCATAAATGTGTTGGAATCCCCATTTGTGTAGGTTTTGCTCCTTCGAAAGCATTAGCGAAAGTTGCCAATAAAATTGCAAAAAAATTTCCAGACCGTACGCAAGGCGTTTATGTAGTTGATACAGAAGAGAAGCGGTTAAAAGCTCTTAAATGGACTAAAATTGAAGACGTTTGGGGTATTGGTTTTCGATTGGCAAAAAAAATGTTAGCAAAAAACATCCGTACCGCTTATGATTTTACGTTACCACAACATGAAGCTTTTATCCAACGTGAAATTGGTGTAGTTGGTATTCGTTTACGTATGGAACTACTCGGTATTTCCGTTTTGGAAATGGAAGAGCCTAAGTCTAAAAAAAATATTGCTGTTACTAGAAGTTTTGAAAATGATATTGCTGATTTTGACAGTTTGAAGGAGCGAATTCTGACTTTTGCATCGGTTTGTTCAGAGAAATTGCGAAAGCAAAACTTATGTTGTACGACTGTTATTTTATACTTAAAAAAGAATAAATTCAAAGTAAATCAAGGAGATAAATACAATTTTTATCGAATGGAATCGCTTCCTTTTGCAACTAATACCTCATTTTCTATTGGACAAGCAGCAACTAAAATGTTAAACGATATTTACCAAGAAGGCACAGCTTATAAAAAAGCTGGAATTATCGTTACAACAATTATTCCTCAAGGGCAGAAACAGTTTTCTTTGTTTGATGAAGAAAATCCGAAATACCAACGTATTGTTGAGGTAATGGATTTTTGGCAGAAAAAATCGGGAGAACGCAAGATTAAATTGGCTGGGCAAGATTTATCAAAAACATGGAAAATGCGTCAAAATCATTTGTCGCAATGTTATACTACTGATATTAATGAAATACTAAAAGTGAAATGTTAGGGAAAACCACAAAATTACAATTCTTTCAGCCCGATTTTAATTCTGGAATTAGTATACCAATTATTAATCAGGGAATTAATGCTGGATTTCCTTCTCCAGCTGCCGACTTTGAAGAAGAAAAAATTAGTTTAGATGCGTTTCTAATTAAAAACAAAGAGGCAACTTTTTATGCTAAAGCAAGTGGTAATTCAATGATAGACGCAGGAATAAGTGATGGTGATATTCTAGTAATCGACAGAAGTTTGCCTGTGATTAGCAATCGAATCGCGGTTTGTTTTATAGACGGCGAGTTTACCGTTAAACGAATTGAAATTCAGGAAGATAAAATTTTACTCTTGCCCGAAAATTCAAATTACAAACCAATTGAGGTTTCAAAAGAAAATGAGTTTGTAGTTTGGGGAATTGTAACCTATGTGATTAAAAAATTGACATAAAAAAATCCCGATAAAATCGGGATTTTTTGTACTCTATTTTTTTTATTTAAAACTGAAAGCGATTGTCTTTGATAGTAGCTTTATCTTTTAAAGCTTCATATGCTCTCATTTGTGCATTGTTTTGTTGTGTTTGCATTTCTTGAGTAATTTGGCTTGTGTAAGCGTTTACAGCAGGAGCTTCAATTACAGATTTGGCTCTGATGATAAATACACCACTATTCCCATCAATTAATTTCGAAGTTTTTCCTGTTGCTAAAGCAAATGCAGTTCCAACAACTTTTGGTTCTTGACCAACATTTGGAATTAAAACATTTCCTAAAATCACATCGTTAGCAGTTAAAACAGAACTTCCAGTAGCTTTTGCTACTTCCTCTAATGTGGCACCTGTCATTTTCTTTTTAATTAAGTCTGCTTTTTTCTCGTTGCGTAAAATTACACCAACATTTTCTCTAGCATATTCTAATGGAAGTAAACCCGTATCGTTTTTCTCTTTTAATTTTGCAACAATATATCCTTGAGGTGTTTCAAAACGTTTTACGCTTCCCACATTTGTGTCTTCATTGAATGTCCAACGAACCACTTCTCTTTGTGCTCCTAAACCAGAAACGAATTCATCAAAAGCTTTTATGTTTCCTGCAGGAACAACTGTTAAATTAGCTGCTTTAGCAATCTCCTCGAAATTTTTAGTAGTTGCATCTGCTTCTAATTTTGAAGCTGTTGTATAAACAGCATCAATAGTTTTACTTGAAGGCTCAATTTTTTGTGCTACTGTTCCAATTAACACAGAGCTATATTTATCAGCTACTTTAATAACATGGAAACCAAATTCTGTTTCAACTAATCCAATTGCGCCTACTGGGCTATCAAATACGAAATCATTGAACTTTGGAACCATTTGTCCTGGCATAATATTGTCATATTCACCACCTTTTCCTTTAGAACCTGGATCATCAGTGTTTTCGTCAGCTAATAAACCGAAACCTACTGGATTTGCTTTTGCTTTAGCTAATAATTCGTTAGCTAATTTTTGCGCTTCGTCTTTAGTTCTTGTAGCTGATGAGCGTTCTGCTCCTTCATAAGAAATTAAAATATGACTAGCTTTTGCACTTGCATTTGCTTTTTTGTCAATCATTTTAGAAACACATTGGAATCCGCTGTAAGTATAAGGTCCAAAAACTTCATCTTTTGATAAATTGAATAATTGTTCTTGATATTCAACTGGAAGTTGTGATTTTGCTAAGTAAGTAGAATCAAATTTGATATCTGAATTAGCATTCACAAATGATGCTACATCCGTTACATCTTTGAATGCAGGTAATGTGTCGTTTTGTTGTGTCTTCTCATTGTATACAACTTTACCGTACAAAACTGAGTTAATAGCGCCAACCATTGCTTTTTCATCTTCGTCAGATGGTTTGTTTTCAATTAAAACATATTCGATGCTTCTTGTGTTGTCTGACTTGTATTTTTTTGCATTTTTCTTCATGTATGCAATAATTTCATCGTCAGAAACTTTTACTTCTTCATCATTAATTGAGCTATAAGGAACAGTTACGTATTCGAAATTCGCTTTTTTGTTTTCAACCATATGTTTGAACTTTCCTTCAGCTTTAGTAGTGTATACTCCACCTTTGATTAAGTTGTAGTACAATTGCTCTATAGCAGTTTTTTCTACCTCTGCTTCAAAGTTTTGCCATTCTCTCCAACGATCTTGATTTGGATCATTTTTGATAGACTTTACAAATTCTCTGAATTTATTTTCGTCAAATGTTCCTGCCGCATTTAAAAACTGAGGATTTTGAGCAAAATATGGATTTTCTTTAATTACTTTTACAAGTTGGTCACCCGCAATTCCTAATCCTAATTTTTCGATTTCATCACCAATGATGATGCTTCTTACGTGTTGTTCCCAAACACTATTGATTGCTTGCGTGTTTGAAGTGTTTTGTCCTTGTTTTTCAACTTGAGCTACTTTTTGCATGAACTCAATTGAAGAAATATCGGTACCATTTACAGAACCTACATTATTAGAATTTGAACCGAAACCACCACTTTGGATTACATCTGCTAATACAAATGAAAATAATGCTAGCGCAATGATTACGATTAAAACGAATGAACGTTGTCTAATTTTAGATAAAACTGCCATTTTTATATCAATTTACTTTTTTTCAGAGGGCGAAAATACAATTATCTATTCAATAATAAAATAGAAAATGCATAATTTCAGTTAATTTTTTATTGTTTTTCATCAAGAATCGAAAGTCGAACCAATTCAATTTTTTTATTTGAAGCGGAATGTATGGTAATTTCGAAATTTTCTATTCTTATTTTTTCTTCTTTTTGCGGAATTTCATTGGTATTATGAACGATAAAACCACCTAAGGTACTGTATGAATCTGTTTCTGGAATATTGAGATTGTATTTTTCATTCAAGAATTCTACATCCAAACGCGCAGAGAAAAGATAAATATCTTCTTCGATTTTTTCATCAATTAAGGTTTCGTCTTCGTCATGTTCATCTTCAATTTCACCAAAAAGCTCTTCTATAATGTCTTCTACAGTTACAATCCCTGAAGTTCCGCCGTATTCATCCAGAATTACTGCCATGCTTTTTCTTTTTTTGGTAAGCATGTCTAATAAATCTTTAATAAAGATGGTTTCGGGAACAAATTCTATTGGAATCATTACTGATTTGATGGATTTTGGCTTTTTGAACAATTCAAACGAATGCACGTAACCTAAGATGTCGTCTATTCCTTCTTGATAGATGACAATTTTAGAATATCCAGTTGAAATGAACAGTTCTTTTAGCTCGTTAACTGAATCGGTAATATCGACTGCAGCAATTTCTGTTCGTGGCGTCATTATGTCTCTGGCTTTGAGCGCTGAGAATTCTAATGCATTTTGAAAAATTTGAATTTCGGAATCAATCTCTTCGCTATTGGAAATGCCGTTTATTTGTTCGGAAATGTAATTTCCTAGTTCAACTTTACTAAAATATTCCTGAACTTGATCGCCTTCTGTTTTAAAGAATTTAATTAAAATAAAATCAGAAATCCAAATAATAAATTTAGTAACCCAATAGAATAATTGATAGAAAACATAAGCCGGAAATGCAAAAAGTTTTACAAATGAATTTGCATATATCTGAAAAAAAACTTTTGGAAGAAATTCTGCTGTAAATAAAATAATGATTGTTGAAAGTATGGTTTGGAGTAATAAATTTACAAATGGAGTAAAAGAAAACGAAAATGACGTTAGCCAATTCATTAACAGTTCTCCAGAAAATATACCATAAACTACCAAAACCACATTGTTACCAACGAGCATAGAGGTTATGAACTGCGATGGTTTTTCAATGAGTTTGTTTAGAATTTTTGCATTGAAATTGTTTTGTTTTTTTTCTATGGAAAGGTATACTTTGTTTGAAGAAACATATGCTATTTCCATTCCAGAGAAAAAGGCTGAGAGTAAAAGACAAATTACAATTACCGTAATTTCCATAGGTAATTATTGACGGTTTTGATATTTTTTGTAGAAATGTCTTCTAAAAAAGAACATGCCAATGCAAACCACTCCAACAACGATTGGAAGTATAAAATCTTCACCTGCTTGCCATTGTGTATAAGCAAAACCAAAAGAAAAAATAGCAAAAGCTAAATAGAAATATTGAATAAATTTTAAATATGTCATGATGTGAAATTTTACCAAAAGTAGGTAAATTATTTGAGTTGGTAAAACGAATTACTCAGAAGAATTTACTTCACCGCTACTTTGTTGCATGTTGAAGATTTTGAAATCTTTGCTAAAATCTACGCCTGGTCCTTGAAGATAACCACCGTCTTCTTTTGTAAATTTAAAAAACTTCTCCGTAAAAAACCATTCGTTTTTTTGATCGTAATACAATTGCGATGTTTCTAGTTTTTTTCCATCGTGAGAAGTAATGGTAACATCGCCTTGTAAATCAATGATATCTGTTTTTTTATAGGTAATGGCGTAATTGGATTTAATAATAGTAGTGTTTCCTTTATCATCAAACATGGTTACTAGAATTCCTTTTGGAAATTCGGTAAAAGGGTTTTCTATAGTGGCGTAATCCAACATTTTTGGACTTTGTAAAATAGACTTTATTTTACCTGAGTCTGTATAACGAAGATTAATAGTGTCGGCTTCACCTGAAGGAACAAATGACGATTGATTAAAGCGTTGCACATCTTTTAAAGAACCTTCACATGAAAAAAACATAGTCACGATAAATACCGTGACCATGTTTAAAAATATATTTTTAATTTTTTGGTTCATCTTATAATGTTGGTACTACAACACTTTCGCCTACCCAACAATCAAAGGCAATTCTTTTTCCAGACATACCTTCATTAAAGATATCGGTTCTAGAAGGAGCTGCTGCTCTGTAGCTTGCTGCCATTTTATTTGCTGCTTCTTTTAGAGATGAATCTGCTACTGCTGCTTTGTCTGCATATTGAGCTGCTAACCAATACATTGCTCTTTTGTCAAATGGCGTTTTTCCACAATCATTGATGCTGTTTCCATACAATTGAGCGATTAATAAATAGGCTCTTCCGTATGATGGCTTCACTTGTAAAGCTTTTCTAGCATAAGCTCTAGCTTGACTTTTGTTTGAATTCATGTAAGTTGAAGCAATTTTCATGTAAACTGTCGCTTTTTTAGTGTTATCGGTGTACAAGTTAGCGGCTTGCTCAAAATAACTCATTGCTTTAGTTGTATTTTTCTTTTGCATTTCAACAACCCCCAATTTGTATGCTGCATCTGCACTTGGGTTTAATTTGTAAAGTGCTTCAGAAATTTTAGAAAACAATGGATCAGTATCACATTCTTTAGACTCTAAACGGTCAGCGGCTCTTTTTAACCAAACTTCGTTATTTTTGTTTTCTTCAAATCCTTTTTGGTAGAAAGGAATTAATTTATCACAGCTTGAAAGTTCTATAATAATAGCATCCATACTAGAAGTTACAATGGTTATGTTTTCTAAATTTTCTTCCAATTTGGCTTTTCTTTTAGCTTCTTTAGAATCTAATTGAGCGCCTGCTTCTTCTTTTGCAATTAAAATGTCTTTAGCTTCAGAATCAACTTTTTCTAGTTCAGCAAGTTTTTCAGAAATATCATCATATTTATCGAAAACTTGTTGTAATGTAATTCCTTTCGTTCCTGCTTTGTAATCGTTTACGAAAATTTCGAAATAAGCATATAATCCTCTTGTTGAGCTAAAATTAGCATTATCACTTTTAAATGCATTATCAAAATAGTTGTAGATTTCTACTTTCTTTTCAGGCGCATAGCTAAATAAAGCTAATCCTTTCTTCATATCTACCCCAGCTCCATCATTTGGGAAATATTTAAAAAATTCTTCGTATAATTTCAATAAATCAGCTACATATTTTTCTTTTTCAGCATTATCTTTAGCTGTATCAATACGTTGTTTGATTGCAAATTCACCATAGTTGTAAATGCCTTTATGAAAAGAAGGGCAGTCTTTTCTTAACGTAGTTAAATAATCATAAGCGGCACCATCCTTTGCTTTTACTGATGTGGCAAGTAAACTGATGTTCTCAGTACAAGCTTCAGCATTTTGAGTGTAACCTATGTAGCTAATTGCTGTAAGTGCTAATAAAGTTAACGTCTTTTTCATTTTTATTTAATTTTCAGGTTAATTAATCTATTAGGGTCTTTTTAAACCATTTATCACTTAAGGATAATCCTATACTAAGATTGAAATAGTTTTCTTGAATTAAGCCACTTGAAGTTGTTCCTCTTTTACCAAATTCAAAACCAACATCAATTTTAGAAACTCCTAGTGGTAATCCTAAACCAAAATTCATGCCATAGTCATTTATGGTCTGATTATTTATCACTAGTCCATTAGTATCATATCGGAAACCAGCACGATAAACAACTCTACTTAAATAGCTGTTGAAGGAATCATACTTTGGAATATAATAGCCTCCGATAGTATATCTTTGAGAATTTTTGTAGGTTGAATTTGAGTTTTCTATAAATAAATTATTTTGTTTACTAGAATTAGAAAAACTAATTTCTGAACCCAACATCCACGTATTAGTTTTTCCAATTCCAAAGCCTAAACTTAATTTTGAAGGTAAGACAATGTTCTCGTCTGGTATTTCTATTTCTACTGGTTCAGTAACTTGGAATTCGTTTCCTAAATTATCAAATGCAATTAAAGATAGATTTCTCGTTTTATTTGTTTTAAATTCAGATTTAGGTCTGTAGGTAAGACTAGAATAAAGATTTAAATTGTTTTGAATTTTTTTATTAAATAATATTCCTAAATTATAAGAAAAACCAGATATATTATAAGAATTTTCTTCTTTTGTGCCTAGTTGGACAATTGTATTTGTGTTTAAGTCAAACATGGTTTGTTTTGAAGTATTATTGATTACTCCAAAGTTATATTCAATATTAAATCCAAAGCTCAAATGTTGATTATAATTGTAGGCTCCACCAACAAAAAAATTATTAACATTTCCACTTCCTAATAATTGTCTATTTCTAAGAATGTTGTTTTCATCGGTTGTTCTTAAGTTTATTTTGTAACCAACCGCACTATAGGGGATTAATCCAAATGATGCTCCAAATTTTCCCATAGGAATTCCAACAGCTAAATAGTCTAAACTTGTTCGTTGTGCTTGTTCGGTTGTTGTGTTATTTTTTAAATTATTAAAGTTGCTACTTCCGCCAACTGCAAAAGTTGTTAAATAAAGTCTTGAATAAGATGCAGGGTTTTGTAAGTTAAGAGAAATACTGTCACCAGTTATATTTAAACCGCCCATGGCTCTTGCATCGTGTGTCCCTCTAAATCTTACATCTCCAAGCCCGTAATAGGAGTATGGTGAAGATGTGTTTTCTTGTGAAAATCCTAATAACCCTGTAACTAACAAGGTGAATGATAAAACTATTTTTTTAGTCATTTTGATTTTTTGCGTATATAAAAAGTTCATTCAGACTTTCCAATAGAAAATTTGAATTGGCAAATATGGTGTTTTTTATGTTTTTAGCCAAAAAAATGGCATCGCCTCCTGTTAAAATTATTGTTAAATCTTCATATTTGTCAGAATATTGCGCAATGAAGCCATTTATTTCATGGAAAATCCCATTTACTACGCCAGATAAAATTGCCTCATTTGTAGTGTTGCCAATAAAATTTTCGGGATAAGCTGCTTCTAATAACGGTAATTTAGCTGTGTAATTGTGCAATGCCTTTAATCTTAAAGATAACCCAGGAGAAATGGCACCTCCAAAATAGTTGTTGTTTGAATCTACAAAATCATAAGTTATGCAGGTTCCAGCATCAATAATTAGCCGATTTTGATTTGGAAATTTTAATGATGCGCCTGCTGCCAATACAATTCTATCGATTCCTAAAGTGGTCGGTGTAGCGTATAAATTTTGAAATGGAACTTTTGTTTGATGATTGATTTTCTCTAAAATAATTACTTTTTCCAAGTTTTTAATCACACTTTCTTCCATTTTTCCAACCGAAGATGTGATGCCATGTGTGATTTTAGGATGTGATTTTAAAATTTCTTTAAATTTTTTTTCAGCAAGTTCTTTTTCAAAAACAAAGTGTTCAATAATTGTATGCTGTTCAAATACAGCACATTTAATTCGAGTATTCCCAATGTCGATTGCTAAAAGCATAGTGTTTGTTTCTTGCTGACAAATATACAAATTGATTTTTTTTAAAAATTGTTTTGGAAAATATAAAATAGGTTCTATATTTGCACCCGCAATCATCAAGCAGTTTGTTTGAAATTGTGAAAGGTACCTTAGCTCAGATGGTAGAGCAATGGACTGAAAATCCATGTGTCCCTGGTTCGATCCCTGGAGGTACCACTGAAAATCCCAACTTTGTTGGGATTTTTTGTTTTTATACCTTTTGTAAAATCATTTCTTTGTATGAAAGTACAGTTTCGTATCCTTTGTTTTTGAAATATTGAGTAGGATTTTCTTTGGAAATAACCATTACAAAATCGCCGCCCCAAGCACCTAGGCTTTTTACAATTCCTTTAAAATCCGAAAAAAGTTGTTCTTTAATCGTAATTGTTTCTAAAAGATTACTCATAATGGCTTGGTGTTTTTCCATTAATAAAGCAAAACTTCTACCATCATTACATTGTAAAATTTCTTCCGTAATTTGATTGATTTCTGGAATAATTTTGTGGACTCTGTGTTGTTTGTTCCTATAATTTAAAATGGCTGATTTGCTACTTTGTTTTTGGTTCAAATACACAAAATGGATATTCTCTTTAAATTCAGGATCAAAAGCTATGGCTTCGAAATGCACTTTTTCATTTTCTAACCAATATAAAATGGGTTCGTTTGTTTGGGCGCAAGCAATATCGTAACCGCTACCGCCAAAACTTTTGCGTAACAATTCAAAAGCATCAATTTTTAGCCATTGTCCAATGTTATTAATTAAGGTGGAAGAAGTTCCTAAACCCCAATTTCTAGGGAATGTTAAATGCGTTTCTACAACATAGCCGTTTGCTTGCAGAAAATCTGGATTTTGTAAATAGGCTTGGTGTAAAATTTCAATTAATGTGTTTTTTACAGCCAAATTTTTATCGGAAGTGGTTTTGTTTTTGATTTCTTCGAATGTGATGGTGTCTTCAAACCAAATAGTACTATCGGAATCAAAACTTGTCCAATGAATTTCTTGGTTTTTACCTGGTTTTACTATCAAGTTTTGCCCGAATTTTGTGGGAACTGCCAATGCTTTTGCACCATCTAAAACCACATATTCGGCGGTTAGTAGTAGTTTTCCGTTGCTGTAAAAAGTTTGATTTTGCATGTTGTTCTATTGAAATTCAATTGCCCTAGCCCCGATAGCAGTGGAAATCCTTTTTTTAAACCTAACAGGTTTCAAAAACCTGTTAGGTTTAAAAAAAGATTGTAACGGATAGCGGGAAATAGCTCCTAAAAAATAATTAACTTCTAATTTTTTCTAAATAATCCACGACTAAACTGTGGGAAATTGTAGTATTGGTAAAATAATCTAATACTTGTTGTTTCTCTTGTTTGGTAGCGTGGTGTTGGTTCAAAATATTCATTAAATGCATTTTCATGTGGCCTTTTTGAATTCCAGTAGTAGTTAATGAGCGAACGGCTGCGAAATTTTGTGCTAAGCCAGTAACAGCAACGATTTTCATTAATTCTTCGGCGTTTGGTTTTCCTAACATTTCCAATGAAAATTTTACTAATGGATGCAAATTAGTTAATCCGCCAATGGTTCCTAGTGCTAGTGGAATATCAATCCAGAAAGTGAAAATACCGTTTTCTATTTTGGCATGTGATAAACTGCTGTATTTTCCGTTTCGGCTAGCGTATGCGTGCGCTCCGGCTTCGATGGCTCTGAAATCATTTCCAGTTGCTAGTACTACAGCATCGATTCCGTTCATAATGCCTTTGTTGTGTGTTACTGCGCGATACGGTTCAATTTCGGCAATTTTGATGGCGGTTACAAATTTTTCTGCAAATTCTTTGCTATCGATATTGGCATCGTCACTTAATTGCTCGACTGGACAAAAAACTTCGGCTCTAACTACGCAATTAGGAACATAGTTACTCAAAATACTCATGATGATTTGTATTTTTTTCTCTTCTTCCGAAAAAGCTTCGTTTTGTTGGGCTTGATTTTCTAAAGTTTTGGCAAATTGTTCCAAACACGTATTAATGAAATTGGCTCCCATGCTGTCTTTTGTGTTAAAAGTAGCGTGTAATTGGTAGTAATTTGGCAATTCATTGGTTTTATCTACCAAAGCGATATCGAGAATTCCGCCGCCACGTTTTTGCATGTTTTTGGTGAAATTTTCGGTATCAGCGAAGAATTGTGTTTTAATGCTTTGGAAGAAACTGTTTAATTTTTCAAAATTTCCTGAAAACAGAAAATGCACTTGTCCAATTTTTTCCGTGTTCAAAACGGTTGCTTTAAAACCGCCGCGTTCGCTCCAGAATTTGGCTGCTTTTGCAACTGCTGCTACAACCGAACTTTCTTCAACCGCCATTGGGATGGTGTAATTTTTTCCGTTGATAATGAAATTTGGTGCAACGCCTAATGGCAAATAAAAATTGGAAATGGTGTTTTCGATGAATTCATCATGTAATTTTTGAATGTTTTCATCGGAATTCCAATATTGAGTAACGGTTTGTTTTGCTTCTTGTGGATTGGTAAAATATTGAGAAACAATCCAATCGATTTTTTCTTCTTTCGATAATTTTGAAAAGCCTTTATTTATTTGTGTCATATTCTTTTAGCAACTTTAGAAGTACAAAGATACTAATTGAATTAATTTTCATTCCTATTTAACCATTTAATTAGTGTGTTTTCGAAAATGGTTTTATCAATTGGTTTTACGATAAAATCGTTCATACCAATATCCATACATTTTTCTCTTTCGCCAGCTATAATTCCAGCAGTTAAGGCGATTATAATTGTTTTAGGATGAAGTTCTTTAATTCGTAATGATGCTTCGTAACCATTCATAACAGGCATTTGAATGTCCATAAGTACAATATCGAATACGTTTGTGTTGAATAATTCAACGGCTTCTAAACCATTTGTGGCTTCAGATATGGTAAGATTTGGAAATGATTTTTGCACTAAGGTTTTGGTTAGTAACATATTAATTTTGTTGTCTTCAACTATTAATAAAGAAGCGCGACTTTTGTTTTTAGTTGATTTTGTTAATTCATTTTGTTTAGCAATTGCCGCTGGATTGTTTATTTTGTTTAAAATATTCTGAATAACATTTATTTTAATTGGTTTAATAACCGAAAAATATTTTTTGTTTTTTAAATTTTCATTGATAATAAATGAGCTCGTTACGTTTTGCATAACTAAACAAGCAATGTTCGGAAAATGATTTAGTTCTTTTAAAATTTCAATGCATTTAGCTTTTGAAATGTACTCTAAATCAAGCATAACTAATTGAACGGAAGGTTTGGTTGAGATGTCTTCAATAATTTTTTCTTTAGTACTACGATCTACTTGTATGTCAAAATCCTCAAACATTTTTATGATAACCGCTGCTGTTGATGGATTATCTTCTATAAGAAGAGCTTCTTTTATAGCGTTGTTTTCTAGTATTTTGTGGCGTTCGCAATTTTCGGTTTTGGTTTCTAAAATGAAGCTAAAAGTACTACCTTCGTTAATTGTGCTTTCAATATTGAGCTCACTTTTCATTAGTTTTAACAAGCTATTGGTAATAGATAAACCTAGTCCAGTACCACCAAATTTTCTTGTAGTTGAAGTGTCTTCTTGAGAGAAAGGTTCAAGTATTTTTAATTTATTTTCTTCTTTAATTCCAATTCCAGTATCTATTACAGCGAATTTTATTTTGCTCCAATCTGTTTTTTTTTCAACTGTTTCTATTTTTATTTCAATTTGTCCTTTTGGTGTAAATTTGATGGCATTACTTAATAAGTTTTGCAGAATTTGTTTGAGTCGAATTTGATCTGTCCAAATGGCGCAATCTACGTCATTATCAATATTTACAATGAGTTCTAAGTTTTTTTGATGTGCATTAAATTTCATCATGTCTACAGAGTCGTAAACAATGTCTATTAAGCTGGATTTTGAGTTTTCAATACTTAGTTTTCCGGCTTCTATTTTTGAAATATCCAAAATATCATTAACAACATCTAATAAGCTTTCTGCAGATTGATTAACTGTTTGTAAGTATTGCTTTTGTGTTTCGTTGATTCCTGTATTCAATAGCAATTTACTAAATCCAATGATTCCATTTAAAGGTGTTCTAATTTCATGGCTCATATTGGCCAAGAATTCTGATTTTGCTTTGTTGGAGTTTTCGGCTATTTCTCTTGCTAATATGGCTTCTTGAGCGCTTTTTCTTTCAGTAATATCTAATAAAACGCCTTCTAGGTATTCTACTTTATTGTTCATTACAATAGCTTCGCCATATTCTTCAATCCAAACTTCAGAACCGTCTTTTTTGATTAAGCGACAAGTGATTACAAACGATTTTTTGTTTTTTACTGCTTTTTCAATAATAGTTAGCGCCTTTTGTTTGTCTTCTGGATGGTATAAATCGGATAATTTTATACGATTTGTTAAAAATTCTTCTTTAGAATAGCCTGTGAGTTTTTCAATTTCATTGTTTAAATATACTTTAGATCTTGCTTCATCATATTTAACTAAATATACAGCAGCAGGAATGTTATTAGCTAAAAGTTTAAATTTCTCTTCACTTTCTTGAATAGCATTTTCGTTTTTAATACGGATAATTGTGGTTGCAATATTATTGGCAAGGGTTCTTAAGATATTAATTTCTTCCTCTTTCCAAATACGTTCACTTTTGCAATCATCAAATCCTATGAAGCCTAGGAAAACATCTTTGTAAAAAAGAGGAATAATTAAGATTGACAGGATATTTTGACTCTCTAAAGCAACTTTCATGTTTGAATCTGGCATTTGGCTTACGATTCTTGAAAAAAAATCGTTTTTTGTTACGGATTCTTTGAATTCAGGAAAAGCATCTAAAGACATGTTTTGTAGTTCGGGGTTGTCAATTTCTGTAAATTCTTGTTCGGAAACCCATTCGAAGCGCTGGCTAATTAGGTTTGTTTCTAAGTTGTTTTCGAAATAATAGAACCTATCTGTTTCTATTGTTCTAGCAATCACAACCAAAGACTCATCAAACAAGTCTTCAATTCTTTGTTTTCGAATTAGATTTGAAGTTACTTCTGCTAAAGTTATAAGAATCTTATTTTTATATAAAATTTGATTTTCAGCTTCTTTACGTTTTAAAGTTTCAATGGCTAGCGCAATAATATCGGAAACCGTTTTAGCAAAATTAATGTCTTCATTTGTCCAGTTTTTGATTTCATTGGTAGCTTCAAAACAGCTGATTGCAACTAGTTTTCCTGAAATATAAATGGGAACATCTAAAAGTGATTTTATGTTATAATTTTTGAAATAAACTTCTACAAATTCTTCAGTATGAACATTAGTAAGTGCGTTTGAAGCTACTAAAACAGGAATCTCTTCTATAGCTTTGAAATACTTAGGAAAATCCTTTTTATAAAGCGTTAGATCATTATAGTGTTTGTTTTCGCTCTTAACGAAGATATTACTTAGTACAATATAATCTTCAAAATAATCCCACAAGCTCACTCTATCAACTCCAAGTCCTGCAGAAGCTTCGACAGAGATATGTTCAATCAAGGTTTTTAGGTCTTTGAAAGTAAGAAAGTTTAGGGTTGATAAGCGATTGGATATTTCATTTAATTTCGAAATGCGATCCATGCGCTCTTTTTCTTCAATTTCCAAGTTTTTCGTTATGGTAATGTCGCGAATGATAGAAGAATAACCAATGATTTCAAATATTTCATTTCTTTTTACGGCTACTTTTTGTGAAACCCAGATAATTTCGTTGTTTTTCTTGCGTATTGGAAATTCTAAGATGTCAAAGTCATTATAATCTAAGTTTTCAGGACGATAAAAATCAATGATTTTTTCTTTGTAATTTTCTACAATAAAATAACTAAAATGTTTACCAATGATTTCATCAAAATCGTATCCTAATAATTCGGTTGAAAATTTATTTACATAAGTAATGTAACCCCATTGGTCGCTTTCATAAATAATATCTTTAGCGCTTTGGATTAAATCGTAATACTTTTTTTCTAATTCTACTTTGCTAGTAACATCTTGTCCGGTAGCTACAAATAAATTGTCGTTATGCTTTACGTCGGTCCATTGAATGTATTTGTAATCACCATTTTTACATTTTAGTTTTCTTATGTATAGCTGATTTGGAACAAACTTTAAATTGTAATCTATGGGTTCAAAATCCTTGTCTTCTGTTAATTTCCAAAATCCGTCACGTAATACTTCAGTGTTGGAAAATCCTAAAATCTTAAGAATGGTTTCGTTGCAAAATAATACATTGCCAAATTTATCTGTTGCTATGATTATGGAATTGGTATTGTTTATGATTTCATTGGTAAATAAGAACTTTCGATTGTTTTGAATTGTATTTAATCGTCTAGCAAAATTTATAATTAGTAAGATAAAATTAGCATTAATTAAAGCAATTATTGTTTCCTTTTCAGTCGTATTTAGTAATAGTAAAGCAAATAGATATACAAATGTGAGTGAAATAAAAATCAAATGATTTTTAAAACTTTTAAAAATAACAAACGAAAAGAAAAGAAGTAACAAATACTCTGAGAAAAGGGTAAAATTAATAGTTTGAGAAGCTGTTGATATAGTTATGTGAGCAAAATAACCAAAGAAACAAATAGAAAAAAGTGACATTGCATACTTTTTTAAACTCGTGTAAGAGGTAAGCAAATAGCCTATCATACAAACCAAGCCCAATAAATATGAATAAATTAACTCTTCATGATTGTGGTAATCAAAGATTTGATAAAATAGCTCAGCTACTGGAAAGATAATACTTAAATACAAAAAGTAATACGAATATTCGTTTTTGGAAAAACTTTCTTTTAATTCGTCAATAAAGCTATAATTTTTTGGTAATGTTTTTTTCTTATTGATATATAAGAACAAAATCAATACTCCTATTGCTAAACTGTAAAGTAATACACAGCTAGCAATAACAGAGTTTTCGAAAATAGTAAACAAGGAAAAAGGCACCTGCTCAAATGAAAGCCCAAGTGCTAGGTCGAAATATTTGATTAGAAAGTAATTACAAAACATTGCCTTGTTTTAAATCTTATTTAAAGATATTAAAAAATCTTTTTCCTTTGTTAAATTAGGATAAAAATATGGTTAATTCATATATTTTCACTAAAATTGGTGGTTTTTTACACCCATAAAAATGAAAAATATAAAAAAATTAGTTGTTTTACTACTATTGTCATCGTTTTCAATAGTAGCCCAAGAAAAAATTACGCTTGAAGAAATTTGGGGTGGAGCCTTTAGAACCAAAGGAATGGATGAACTAAACGCCATGAAAACCACCAACCAATACACCGTTTTAAACTTCGATAGGGCCAGCAGAAGTTCGCAAATTGATTTATACGACTTCGCTACTTTAGAAAAAGTAAGCACGTTGCTTTCTTCCAAAGATTTTTCGCAATTGCAAGGAATCGATAGTTACACGTTCAATAAAAAGGAAAATCAAATCTTAATTGCCAATAATTCAGAGCAAATTTTCAGACATTCGGCAGTTTCTGATTACTTTTTATATGATATTGCTTCGAAATCGCTTACAAAAATTGCGGAGTACAAAATTCAAGAACCAACTTTTTCGCCTGACGGAACCAAAATTGCTTTTGCTTACCAAAACAATTTATATGTTTACGAAATTGCTTCCAAGAAAACCCAACAAATCACAACCGATGGCAAGAAAAACAGCATCATAAACGGTATTACGGATTGGGTTTACGAAGAAGAATTTGGTTTTGTAAGAGCCTTTGATTGGAATGCAACTGGAACAAAATTAGCGTACATAAAATTCGACGAATCACAAGTGTCAGAATTCTCAATGGATTTATACAACAGAGGATTATATCCAGCACAAGAAGTGTTCAAATATCCAAAAGCGGGCGAGAAAAATGCAGTAGTTTCTTTACATTTGTTTGATGTAGCTTCCAATAAAACGCAAACCGTAAATTTATCGAATTACAACGATTTTTACATTGCTAGAATCCAATGGACAAACGATGCCAATGTGCTTTCGGCTCAAGTTTTAAATCGTCACCAAAACAATTTAGATATATTGTTCATTGACGGAAATTCGGGAACTTCCAAAGTGGTTTTAAACGAAAAAGACAAAACCTACGTTGATGTTACGGATAATTTAACGTTCTTGAAAGACAACAGTTTCATTTGGACTTCAGAAAAAAGCGGTTTCAATCATATTTATCACTACGATAAAACGGGTAAACTAAAAAAACAAATCACAACTGGAAATTGGGAAGTAACCGCTTACTACGGTTTCGATGAAAAATCAGGAACGGTGTATTACCAATCGGTTGAAAATGGTTCAATCAATAGAGATGTTTACGCAATCAACATCAACGGAAAAAACAAAAAACGATTAACTACAGCAGTTGGAACTAATCGAGCAACATTTAGTCCAAATTTCCAATATTTTATCAATTCCTTTTCGAGTGCTACCAAAGCACCAATGTTCACATTAAACGATTCCAAATCTGGAAATGTGATTAAAACGATAGTTTCTAACGAAGCTTTGGAACAAAAATTAGCAAAATACGATGTAGCTCCAAAAGAATTTACAACTATTACTACAGAAAAAGGTCATACATTAAACGCTTGGTTTATTAAACCTAAAGATTTTGACCCAAATAAAAAATATCCTGTTTTTATGTACCAATATTCGGGTCCAGGTTCGCAACAAGTAGCCAATCAATGGAACGGAACAAATGATTATTGGTTTATGATGTTAGCCCAACAAGGCTATATCGTAGCTTGCGTAGACGGAAGAGGAACCGGTTTCAAAGGTGCCGAATTCAAAAAATGCACGTACAAAGAACTAGGAAAGTTTGAAGTAGAAGACCAAATCGATGCTGCCAAATTAATCGGAAATTATCCGTATGTGGATAAATCAAGAATTGGAATTTTCGGTTGGAGCTACGGCGGATTTATGAGTAGCAACTGTATTTTAAAAGGAAACGATGTGTTCAAAGCAGCAATTGCAGTGGCACCAGTTACGAGTTGGAGATACTACGATACCATTTACACCGAGCGTTACATGCAAACACCGCAAGAAAACGCTTCGGGTTACGATGAAAATTCACCAATCAATCACGTGAGTAAATTGAAAGGAAATTACTTATTAATTCATGGAACATCTGACGATAACGTGCACGTGCAAAACGCAATGGTCATGATTGAAGCCTTAGTTCAAGCTAACAAACAATTCGATTGGGCTATTTATCCTGATAAAAACCACGGTATTTACGGCGGAAAAACTCGTTTGCAATTGTATACCAAAATGACCAATTTCATTAAAGAAAAATTATAATATGAGCACAACTACAACTGATCAAAAAGAATTATTCGGACATCCAACTGGGTTATTCATCCTTTTCTTAACTGAAATGTGGGAGCGTTTTTCGTTCTATGGAATGAAAGCGTTATTAATTTATTATTTGGTAAAATATCATTTGTTTTTAGATACAGAAGGTAATTTATTGGTAGGAAGTTATGCGGCTTTAGTTTATGCAACTCCAGTAATTGGTGGTTATTTAGCCGATAAATATTTAGGATTTAGAAAAGCCATCGTTTTTGGTGCAATTTTATTGGTTTTAGGTCATATTGGAATGGCTTTTGAAGGAAATGCCGCAACAAAATCAGTAACAGGTGAAATTGTTAGAGATAATTTTGCTTTACAAGTGTTTTATTTGTCGTTGGCTTTCATTGTTATGGGAGTTGGTTTTTTGAAAGCAAATATTTCTTCCTTAGTTGGTGAATTGTATGAGCAAGGTGATGTGAGAAGAGATTCTGGTTTCACTATTTTCTATATGGGAATCAATTTAGGGTCGTTTTTAGCTACTATCATTTGTGCTTGGTTAGGAGATGAATACGGATGGAGCTACGGATTTGGAGCTGCTGGAGTTGGAATGTTCTTTGGTTTGCTGACTTTTATTTATGGAAAAAGATATTTTAAAGGAAAAGGTGAAAGCAATTATCCAGAGGCATTAAATAAAGTAACTTTTGGCTTAAAAACAGAGTATTGGATTTACATTTTAGGAACATTATCTACATTGATTATCTGGCAAATGGTACAAAGTCATTCTATTGTTCAGAATGCTTTGATTGTTTCAGGGTTAATTTCTTTCATTTATATTTTATATTATGCAATTACCAAATTAGATAAAATTGCTCGTGAACGTTTATTGGCATTAACAATTTTAATTGTTTTCACTATTGTGTTTTGGGCGTTATTTGAACAAGCTTATACTTCAATGAATCTTTTTGCTGATAGAGCATTAGATACAAGATTTCTTGGAGTAGATTGGAAGCCTAACCAGTTTTTAAGTTTGAATGCTTTATTCATTATTTTCTTAGCACCAGTTTTCGCTTGGATTTGGGTTAAATTAGGTAAGTACAATCCGAATACTGCGGTTAAGTTTGCTTTAGCTTTAATTTTTGTTGGATTAGGATTTGGTGTTTTAGTTTTCGGAATTTCAGTTTCTGAAGCTGGAAAAGTAGCGGCAATTTGGTTAGTATTGACCTATCTTTTACACACTATGGGAGAACTTTGTTTATCACCAGTTGGACTTTCAGCAGTTACTAAATTATCACCGGCTAAGATTGTAGGTTTTATGATGGGTGTTTGGTTCTTAGCTACGGCAAGTTCAGAATTTATAGCAGGAGTTTTAGCAAATATCGCAGCGATTGATACGAATGTAGGAGAAACATTAGCTTTAGATGTAGCGAAACCTGCTTATTTAAAATTATTCACTTACTTGTTTTATACTGGAGTTGGAATTGGGGTATTTTTATTAATCATATCACCAATTATCAAAAAATTAATGCACGGAGTAGACAAAGAATTAAATAAATAAACTATGAGTCAAACAAATTCAACAGACCACTTTTTTAAAGATACCGTATTAGGACATCCATCGGGGCTATTTGTATTGTTTTTTACCGAAATGTGGGAACGATTTTCTTTTTATGGAATGCGTTCATTGCTAGTTCTATTTTTCATGGCTTCTGTTGTTGATGGAGGTTGGGGTTGGGATCAAGGAACAGCATCTTCACTTTTCGGATCTTATGTTGGTTTAGTTTATCTTTCGACTATGCTCGGAGGTTATTTTGCTGATAAAAAAATTGGTTATAGATGGGCTGTAGTTATTGGCGCTTTGTTGATGACTTTGGGTCATTTTTCTATGGCATTTGAAACGCAATTCACTATTTATCTTGGACTTGTTTTACTTGTTTTTGGCAATGGATTTTTTAAGCCTAATATGACTTCAATCATTTCAGAAATGTACAAAGACAGACCTGAAAAGAAAGACGGAGCTTACACTATTTTTTACATGGGTGTAAATGCTGGTGCTTTCTTCGGAATTTTACTTTGTGGTTATTTAGGTGAAAAAGTGGGATGGGGCTATGGTTTTGGATTAGCAGGAATTTTTATGTTTTTAGGATTGGTTCAGTTTTGGTTGTCCCAAAGTATTTTTGGTGATATTGGATTGAAACCAGTTAAAAAAGATGTTGAAGAACTTGCTAAACTTGATACTGACAAAAGAGTTCCTTTCACTCCTTGGCAATTAGTTGTGATTGCTATATCAACGACTTTAGGCTTACTTTGGATAATAAATGCGCCAGCAACTAAAATTTCAAAAATATCAGGTGGAAATTTTAATGTTTTTGGTTTTCTAGGCGAAAACGGAAATGCAATAGCCATTCTCACAGCCTTAGTTTTATTTATAATTTTATTGGTTTATAGAATTACTCAATATTCAAAAACTACAAGAGAAAAATTAATTGCTGTTACTTTTTTTGCATTTATTACTATTTTCTTCTGGGCAATTTTTGAACAATCACCAAATAGTTTAACAGTTTTTGCTGAAAAATATACAAATAGAATCTTAACAGGGAATTCCAGCGCCATATTTTTGGTAATTAATTCTTTAATGACAATTGTTCCTCTGATCATTATTAATTGGGTAATGTTTTTATTGTTTAGAAAAACATTTGCTAAATATTCAGTTGCAAGTATTGTATTAAGTATCAGTTTTGTAATTATTTGGATTATTGCATTATGGATGTTAGTTAAAGATTATTACACTGCTGGATACTTGGAATTATCTGATGCTACCTTAGAGTTTTTAAGAATTAAGAAAACAACAGAAGCTTTAACAGAAGTCCCAGCAACTTGGTTTTCAACTCTTAACTCTTTGTTTATTATTACTTTAGCGCCATTATTTTCAAAAGTTTGGGAAAGTAAATACAATCCAAATGCTAATGTAAAATATGGAATTGGAATGTTCTTGTTGGCATTAGGAATGGCATGTGTTGCATTTGGAGCAATGGGTATTGAACCAGGAGCTCAAACAGCATCGGTGAGTATGATTTGGTTAATTTTAGTATATCTTTTTCATACCATGGGAGAATTGTGTATTTCACCAGTTGGTTTATCATACGTGAGTAAATTAGTTCCAGCAAGAATGATTGCTTTTATGTTTGGTGTTTGGTATTTGGCAGTTGCTATTGGTATGAAAGGAGCTGGTATGTTTGGAGAGGAAGTTGAGGCAATTGCTGACAAAAACGGAATTAGTTATTTCTTCTGGATGTTAACTTTTGTTTCTGTAGCTATTGGAGTTTTATCAATTGTGATGTCACCAATCATCAAAAAACTAATGCACGGCGTGCGTTAAAAAACATTTGGCATTCTTTTTGACTTTATAAATTTAAAATGAAATTATATATGAAAAAATTACTATTGATAGCGTTTTTGATTTTAAGTACAACAACCATCAACGCGCAAGAATTGACTTGGCATACCGATGTAAGCAAAGCATCAGAAATTGCCATGAAAGAGAAAAAACCTTTGTTGATGTTCTTTACAGGTTCGGATTGGTGTGGCTGGTGTATTCGTTTGCAAAAGGAAGTTTTTAAAACACCAGAATTCGAAAAATGGGCAAAAACCAATGTAGTTTTGGTTGATTTGGATTATCCAAGAAGAACACCTCAACCAGAGGAGATTAAAACGCAAAATCAGCAATTACAAGCAATGTTTCGTGTGCAGGGTTATCCAACTATTTGGTTCGTAAATCCAGAGAAAAAAGACGGAACAATCAACTTAAATGGTTTAGGAAATACAGGTTATGTAGCTGGCGGACCTGATAAATGGTTGGCAACTGCCAATGATATCTTAAAAAAGAAATAAGAAATTATTTTATCCTATAAAATCCCTTTTCGGCAGTGGCATGAAAAGGGATTTTTTCTTGCTCGCAAGTTGCCTTCCATTGGTTAATTCTATAAAAACCGTTACTATTGTCGGCAATGATAGTTTTAGGTTGTAGCTCTTTAATTACACGCTCTAAATTGATTTTTGGATTGTCTATCAAAACGACAACATCAGGATTTATCCCAATTTTAAAATAGCCCGAATCATCAATTACCAATATTTTTCGATTCCCAAATAGATATACATTTTCAATGGGTAAAATGGTGCTATTTTCTGTAAAATTGCCTCTATTGTAATCCGAAATAGTTGCAATTTGCTCTTCGGGTGAAGTGCTGAAAAATGTTGTTTCGGTATTCTTTTTTATGGCAAATAAACTTCCTTTGGTATTAAAAATTAGCATTTCGTGCTGCAATTGCGCAGAAGTTTGTGAGAAAACATACGTAATTTGAACCAAAATGATACTGACCAAAAAATAGATCAGCGCTTTGTTCTTTTTCTGATACAACCAATACAAAAAGCAAGCAATCATCAAATAAGCTACCAAACACAAACTCGCCGAAAATGAAATATTCCGAATGATAAACGTGTCAAATTTTGAAATCCAACCGACGTAAAATGTCATGAAATCGATTATTTTCTCTATGGCAAAAGCTGGAAATTGGGCTAACATTGGAAATATAAAATTCAAAATCAAGGTCAAAACACCAAGTAATAAAAGTAATGTCACGAATGGAATGACCAAAATATTAGCTACCAAAAATAATATTGGAAACTGATTGAAATAATACAAACTCAATGGTAAAACACCAATTTGTGCCGCAACAGAAACCAAAATCAAATCCACAACATAGCGACTAATTTTATTTTTACTGAAGTAAAACCGTTCGAAAAAAGGCTGAAATAAAACAATCGACAAAACCGCCGAATAACTCAATTGAAAGCCAATATCAAAGATAAAATTCGGATTTACAAGTAACAAAAGCAAAGCCGATGCTGCAATGGAATTGTAAACCGAACTTCTTTTGTTCCAAAATCTTCCAATAGCAATAATACTAAATAAAGTCACAGCCCGACTCACAGAAGCCGAAAATCCAGTTAATGCCGCAAATGACCAAAGTAGAAATAAAGTCAGAAGCAATTCGATTAATCTACCTTTTTTGTAACGTTTCAAAGGTTTTAAAGCAAAAGCAATGAACATGTAAATGATTCCAACATGTAATCCTGAAATGGCTAAAACGTGCATGACACCAGCATCAGTAAAAGAAGTTAATGTGTCTTGTTCCAAATGATTTTTTTGCCCAAAAAGCAAAGCGTTGATGAAAGCTTGTGTTTCGGGTTTCCAATTTAAATGATGAAAACTTGAAGTCAGTTTTACTCTGGTGAAATGGGTAAATGATGCAAATGTGGATTGGTTTCCAATGATTCTAAAATCATTCGGCTTCAAGAAAACTTGGTGAAAAATATGTTGATTCGCTAGATAATTGGCATAATCAAATTGGTACGGATTCAAATTTTTTGGAACACTTTGCAATTGCGATTCAAAAAGTACTACATCACCTGGTTTTAGTTGTGTTGGATTGTCTTTTTTATTGTAAATCAGGATTTTTCCAATAGCTTGTTTTTGGTTAACCGATTGAATTTCGAATTCGTATTTGTGATTTTTGGCACTCGATTTCAATACTTTGGAAACTACACCAGAAACATAATTGTTTTCTGTTTGCAATACATTCGAATAATGATTAGCACGATTGGGTTGGAAATGCAAAAAGTGAAGTCCTGTTCCAATGAAAAAAGCTAAAAAAGCAGTGGCAATTCCAAAGTTAATCGAAGGGAACAATTGTTTTCTCGCTTTCAAGAAATACAATAGAAAAATCAAAAAACTAATAGTAATTCCAATTGAAATTTGAAAACCATTGGGTAGAAACGATTTTCCAGCAACAATACCTACTGCTAGAGTTAATGTAAATGGAATGAGTGGAAACGGAAATACTTTCAAACCAATAAATTAGTTGGGTTAAAAGTAAGAAAAAGTTTTAATTAATTACACGGTTAATTTGCGCAAAACTTTTATCGTAATACGGTTCGGCTGTGGAAGAGATAATCACGCCTTTTTGCGTAGACGAATGAATAAATTTGATTTCATCATTCGAAATTTCTGTTATGATTCCTACGTGATTGATCGTCCGACTACCATTGGTTTTGAAGAAAATTAAATCGCCAACTTGTGCTTTTTTTGTCGCGATTTTTTCGCCTTGTGTTGCCATTGCATTAGAAGTTCTTGGCAACGCAATGTTGAAGTTTTTAAAAGTAGTAAACACCAAACCCGAACAATCCATTCCTGCTTTTGTAGTGCCGCCATATCGGTATTTTACGCCCAAGTTTTCTGTGGCAAAATCTACAATTTCATAATTCAATTTACCAGCGGATTTTTTAGTTTTTTTGGTGTCGTAAATCCCTTTTTTTATGGCTTCATCTTTGGATGTTACAATATTGGATTGCGTTTTACAGCTGATTACGAAAATGCTGAGAAGAAATAGAAATGCGAATTTTTTCAAGGCTTTGACTTTTTTCGCTAAAATAAAAATTATTTCTCAAACGACGAAACAATTAACTTCGCTGTTTTCGCGCTTGCTCCTTTTCCGCCTAATTTGTTTTTTAATGTTTCGTAGTCTTTCAACATTTTTTCGCGATGTGGTCCTGATAAAATTTTAGCCAATTCCAAACGAATGTTTTTTGTGTTTAATTCGTCTTGAATCAGTTCTTTTACCACTTCTTTGTCCATGATTAAATTGACCAATGAAATGTATTTCAACGTAATGACTCTTTTGGCAATTTGGTACGAAATCCAACTCCCCTTATAACAAACCACTTCTGGAACTTTGAATAAAGCGGTTTCTAACGTTGCGGTTCCCGAAGTAACCAATGCTGCATGAGCAACACTCAATAAATCATACGTTTTATTGGAAATAAAGGCTACATTTTCGTTCAAAAAAGGTTGGTATAATTCCAAATCTTGACTTGGAGCACCAGCAATAACAAATTGGTATTCTTTAAAATCTTGAACCACCGAAAGCATCAACGAGAGCATTTTGGTAATTTCTTGTTTACGGCTACCAGGTAATAAAGCAATAATTGGTTTTTCGGATAATTGATGCGTTTTTCTGAATGTTGCGTCGTCAACCGTTGTTCGGTTTTCAATAGCATCAATTAATGGATGACCTACAAAATGAACTGGGAATTGGTGTTTGTTTTCGTAAAAATCTTTCTCAAAAGGCAAAATAACATACATAAAATCTACATCGCGTTTAATGGCTTTGATGCGGTTTTCTTTCCAAGCCCAAATTTGAGGTGAAATGTAATAATGTGTTGGAATCTTACGTTCTTTTGCCCAAGTCGCAATTCGCATGTTAAAACCCGGATAATCTATAAAAATAATAGCATCAGGTTGAAAATCAGCAATATCCTTTTTACAGATTTTGATGTTGTTTAAAATGGTTTTTAAATTCAATACTACTTCAATAAAGCCCATAAAAGCCAATTCACGATAATGTTTTACCATGGTGCCGCCAACTGCTTGCATCAAATCGCCACCCCAAAAACGTATTTCAGCATTAGGATCTTCTTTGTACAAAGCTTTCATTAAGTTGGCTCCATGCAAATCGCCTGAAGCTTCACCCGCTATGATGTAGTATTTCATTGTTACAAAATCAAGGTTAAAATAGTAAGTACAAACATGGCTAAAATAACGCCGCGTGCCATTAAATCTCTGTTTATTTTCAATAAAATAAAAAATAAAATTAAGTTTAAAATTGCACCTAGCGTAATGACTTTTCCAATCAATCCGCCTTGTTGCATCATTTTAAAACCGTCAATAAAATTCAAATCGGTGTAAATTTTTAAGGCTATAAAACAACCAATAAATCCACCTACTAATCCTAATAGAATTCCAATAAAAAAATCTTTCTTTTGCATGTTATAAATCCCAATTATTTACTATTTGTATGGCATGATGAGCGGTTAAGTCAAATTGCACAGGAACAACAGAAATAAATCCATTTTCCAACGCCCATTCATCCGTATCTTGTCCTTTGTCTTGATTCACGAATTCGCCTGATAACCAATAATATTCTTTTCCTTGCGGATTCGTTCTTTTGTCAAATTGTTCCATCCACATGGCTTTGGCTTGCCGGCACACTTTTATTCCTTGAATCGTTTTTTCTGCTTTTGGAAAATTTACATTTAAAACAACACCTTCGGGTAATTTATTGTGTAATACTTCCAATGCAATTTTTTTTACATATTTTTTGATAGGTTCAAAATCGGTATGCCAACCATAATCTACATGCGAAAACCCGATTGCAGGAATACCTTCGATTCCGGCTTCAACAGCAGCACTCATCGTTCCCGAATAAATCACATTGATAGAAGAATTAGAACCGTGATTGATTCCAGAAACACACAAATCAGGCTTGCGTTTCAAGATCTCTCGTACTGCCATTTTTACACAGTCTACTGGTGTTCCAGAACAACTGTATTCGTGTTCTAAATCAGGATCTAGATTCACTTTGTCAATATGCAAGGTGTTGTTAATAGTAATAGCATGTCCCATAGCACTTTGCGGACTATCAGGCGCCACAACAATTACATCGCCAATTTCTTTCATCACGCTAATTAACGTTCGAATGCCTGGCGCAACAATGCTGTCATCATTGGTAACTAAAATAAGTGGTTTACTCATTTTGAATTATTTTTGGCTAAATTAATTATTTTCGGACTAAAAAAGGGTTTAAAACCCAATTATTCTAACTGATTTTAACAAAATTTTATTGTATATTGCACTTTTGTGGCACGGTTTTTTATGTACCTTAGATGAAAAATTTTGAATGAAACGAATAGTTGATTTTATGAAAAGAAATTATAAGATTATTTTACTGGTAACTATTTTATCAGCAGTACTTTGGAGCTTTGTTCCAAGTAAAAAAGCGGAAGATCCTGAAAAAGATAAATTGTTACTGGAGTTATTGACTTTTGTCTTAGACAAAGGACATTATGACCCAATTGCGTTTGATGATGCCTTTTCTGTAGCTGCCTATAAAGAATATTTGAATAGTTTAGACCCTTCAAAACGTTTCTTTATTCAGTCCGATTTGGATGAATTTAGCAAATACGAAAAGCAAATTGATGATATGGTTTTGAATAAAGATTTAACTTTTTTCGAAATCACGCATACACGTTTGATGCAACGTATGAAAGAATCTAGAAAGATTTACAAGGACATTCTTGATAAGCCGTTCAACTTTGCTACCAATGAAAAGTTTAATGTAGATTATGAAAAGCAACCATTTGCAAAAAATGAACGTGAATTAAAAGATCGTTGGAGAAAACAATTAAAATTATCGGTTTTATCTTCTATAACGGATAAACAAAAATTGGAAGAAGATAAAAAGAAAAATGATGCTTCTTACCAAGTGAAGTCTTTTGAAAGTATCGAAAAAGAGTCAAGAGAAAACACTCTAAAATCGTTAAATGATTATTTTGACTTTATTGAAGATGAATTGGATAGAAGTGATTGGTTTTCAATTTATATTAATGCATTAGTAGAACGATTTGATCCGCATACGTTTTATTTTTCTCCTGATAATAAAGAGAAATTTGATATTAGTATGAGCGGAACTTTCGAAGGGATTGGCGCTAGATTACAAAAGAAAACAGAAGGTGTTGAGGTTTCTGAATTAATTTCTGGTGGACCGGCTTGGAGAGGAAAAGAATTGGAAGCGGGTGATATGATTTTGAAAGTAGCACAAGGCGCAGATGAACCTTTGGATATTGCTGGAATGCGTTTGGATGATGTAGTGAAAAAAATCAAAGGTCCAAAAGGAACAGAAGTGCGTTTGACTGTTAAAAAAGTGGATGGTACAATCAAAGTAGTTTCCATTATTCGTGATGAAGTAGAAACGGAAGAAACTTTTGCGCGTTCGGCAGTAATTGAAAAAGACGGAAAGAAATTTGGAATTATTTATTTACCAAAATTCTATATCAAATTCGAAAACAAAGACAATCGTGATGCTTATAAAGATGTAGCTAAAGAAGTTGCGTATTTGAAAGAGCAAAATGTAGAAGGTATTGTGGTGGATTTACGTGGAAACGGCGGCGGTTCTCTAGAAACGGTTGTTAAAATGACAGGATTGTTTATCGATGAAGGTCCAGTTGTACAAATCAAATCATCTGGAAGAAGAAAAGAAGTGCTTTACGATACCGATAAAGGTGTACAATGGGATGGACCATTGGTGGTAATGGTAGATAATTTCTCGGCTTCGGCATCTGAAATCTTTGCCGCTGCGATTCAAGATTACAAAAGAGGAATTGTTATTGGAAGTAAACACACTTACGGAAAAGGAACGGTACAAAATGTAATTGATTTGAACCAATTTGTTCGTGGGAATTCCTTAGGTGATTTGGGAGCATTGAAAACAACTACTCAGAAATTTTACAGAATTGATGGTGGTTCAACCCAATTAAAAGGAGTTTTGAGCGATATTGTTTTGCCAGACAGATTCCGTTATTTGGATATGGGCGAGAGAGATGCAACAAATGCGATGCCTTGGGATAAAATTGATCCTGCGAAATATGTACCAGTATCGAATGGTTTTGAAACTATAATTGCAAAAAGTAATTCCCGAATTGCTACAAATGATAACTTCAAACTGATTGACGAAAACGCCAAATGGATTTTTGAAAGAAAAGATGATAACGATTTTGATTTGAATCTAGAAGCTTTCAAAGCTAAAATGAAAGACTCTGATGAGAAAGCTAAGAAATTCAAAGCTATTTCCGAATTTAATAACCAATTGCAATTTTCTTGGTTGCCATACGAAAATGAATTATTTGAGAAAGACGCTTTGTCCAAAGAAAAGCGAGAACGTTGGCATGAAGAAATGCAAAAAGATATTTATGTTGATGAAGCTTTTAATGTTTTAGCGGATTTAAAAACTTCTGGCAAAGAAAATAAAGTTGCTGAAGTTAAAAAGAAGAAAAAATAAGTTTAAAAAAACGCCAAATGAATTTCATTTGGCGTTTTCTTTTTATTGTAATTTCATTAAATCTTTCTGATTTTTTTCTTGGTCTTTTTCTAATTTCAGTAAGCGTTCGCGTAAAGAAAGATCTTTCTTTTTCCATTTGATTTCAGCTTCAGGAGAAATTTTTCCTTTTCGTTCCATTTTTTCAAGAGCTTTCTGGTGTTTCTCAATTGCTTTTTGTTGTTTGGCAATTCTACTCTGATTTTTTTCTACGTTGCGAAGCGCTTTTGCTCTTTGATTAGCTTTTTTCTCTTTTTGGCGTAATTCTTTTTCAGCCTTTTTTTGAGCTTTTTCAGCTTTTTTCTGAGCCTGCTGTGCTTTTTTCTGCGCTTGTTCAGCTTCTTTTAGTGCTTTTTCTTGCGCTTTTTGTTCTTTTATTTTTTCAGCATTTTGTTTGGCTAATTCATTTTGTGCTTTTTCTTGCGCCTTAACATTTCTTACAGAATCAATAATAACTGTTTCCATTTTACTCTCAATTACTTGAGAATATCCTACTTGAATACTAACGAAGGCTAATAATAATAAAATTTTTGTTCTCATAATTTCAATTTTTAAGTACTTTTACAAAGTTACGATAATTCTGACTATTATGACCCTTTTTCGAGCGATATTACTTTTTGTGTTAGTTTGTTTCACTTTTTCTTGTAAAGAGTATGGAATTGAAATTTTTATTCCAAATCCCGATGAATTGGGCGAAAATACCACTACAGAAGCTGTAATTCCTGGAGATTTTAATTTTTACCCAACATCTACGACCAATGTTATTTATCACCGAAAAGGATTTAGTTTTTCTTATTCTGAAACTCACGAACAATCAGAGTGGGTTGCTTACGAATTGACCGATAAGGACATGATAGCTACAAATTACAACCGACCATATTTCAATCAAGATCCAATAGTTACTACCGCATCAGCTGACTGGAGAAATTTCAAAAACTCGGGTTATGATAGAGGGCATTTGTGTCCGGCTGGAGATAGAAAATCTTCAAAAGAGTTGTATGATGAGACTTTTTTTACTTCTAATATTACACCACAAATTCCTTCTTTTAATAATGGTGTTTGGAATAGATTGGAACAAAAAACTAGATATTGGGCTACAAAATACAATGGACTTTATGTAATTACTGGTGGTGTTTTAAAAGGAGAATTAAAAACCATTGGTAAAGAAAAAGTTGCAGTCCCCAATTATTTTTATAAAATCTTAATGACCAAAGATCATTCCAAAATGATTGGTTTTTTAGTGCCTCACGAGCCATCTAAAGTACCTTTGTATTCTTTTGTGGTAACAGTAGATGAAATAGAAAAACTGACCGGAATTGATTTCTTTCCTGAATTAGAAGATACTATAGAAAATAGATTGGAAGCTGAAGTGAGTTATAAGAAATGGAGTTTCTAACTACCATTCATTGACTTTGTTTGCATCTAATTTGATGAAAATAAAAAGCATAATGGTAAACGCCCATAAACTAGATCCACCATAAGAGAAAAAGGGAAGTGGTACTCCAATTGTTGGAAATAATTTGATTAACATCGCAATGTTCACAAAAAAGTGCGTAAAAAGATAAGTTGCTACGCAATACCCATAAACACGACTAAACTTTGTTTTTTGGTTTTCGGCTAAATAAAGAATTCGTAGAAACAAACAAACAAAAATGACGATTACAATAAAGCTTCCTACAAATCCCCATTCTTCACCAACCGTTGTGAAAATGTAATCAGTGTGTTGTTCTGGAACAAATCCACCTTTGGTTTGCGTGCCTTCTAAATAGCCTTTTCCTGTTAATCCTCCAGATCCAATAGCAATCATCGATTGGTTTAGATTATAACCTTCTCGTTTCATGTCTACTTCTTCGCCTATCAAAACATCAATTCGGTCTTTTTGATGTGGCTCTAAGACATTGTTAAAGACATGATTTACAGAATAAGTAAACCCAATTGACAAAAGAAAAACAAATAAATAAACAAAGATGTTTCTTGTAATCTTTCTATTATTAACGTAATGAATTGCCATTATCAAAAATATTCCTAGAACGATGTAAATAGGGTTAAATAATAAGGCTAAAAAGAATAAAAGAATTGCACTAACTCCTGCTCCTAAATACCAGCCAGGCAAACCTTCTCGGTATAGTACAAATACCAATGAAAGAAAAATCATGGCACTTCCCGCATCGGGTTGCATTAAAATTAAAGCAACTGGAAGTCCAATAATGGCAAATGCAACTAATTGGTGTTTAAAGTTTTTTAAATTAATTTGGGAGAAAGTTAAATATTTGGCAAGTAATAAAGCGGTTCCTGTTTTTACAAACTCAGAAGGTTGAAATCCAAAACCGCCAAATTGATACCAGTTGGTTTGTCCTTTTTTGGTAACTCCGAAAACAAATAAACCAAGTAAGAGTATGATTCCAAGAATATAAAAAATCAAGGAAAAACGTTCAAACATTTTGGCATCTAGAAAAAGTAGAATGCTAATTAATGGAATACTAAAAAATATAAACAGCATTTGACGGCCATAAATTTGTTCCAAATCAAATATGGAAGTTTCTTCGATGGGCAATGAAGCAGAATAAATGGTCAACCAACCCATTATTACTAATAGGAAGTATAAAAAGAGGCTCAACCAATCGATGCTATTTCCTATACTTTGATTTCTCATTAATTTTCGGGTTTTTCATCTTCTTTAATGGCTACTAAATCGGGTTTTGTTTGTGATGGAGTTCTTTGGTAAATAATATCTTCAATTTTTTTATATTCGTCTTGAATACTTCCATTTAGCATTCGGTCTTCTAAGTCTTTTCTAGTAATTTCGCCTTTAATGTATTTTTCTACCATCAAGGTTGCTATAGGTCCGGCCCATCTAGCGCCCCAATAACCATTTTCAATGAAAACAGCAATTGCAATAGTTGGATTTTCCTTTGGTGCAAAAGCGACGAAAATAGAATGATCTTTTAATTGATACGTTTTACCAGCCACTCTAATTTTATTTTCAGCTGTTCCTGTTTTTCCGCAAATTTCTAAATCTTTTACCTTTAAAGATGAAGCAGTACCAACGTTGTACACATCTGCCAATCCTTGAATTACTGGTTCAAAGTGTTTTGGATCAATTGTACTAACATGTTTGGTTCTGTATTTAATGTCGATTTCTTTGTCCTTTATTTTTTTTACAATATGAGGCGTGTAGTAATATCCTTTGTTTGCTACAACAGCCATCATATTAGCTAATTGTATTGGAGTGGTTAAAACTTCACCTTGACCAATAGCATTGGAAATGATATAAGAACTTCGTATCTGGTCTGGATTGTAATTTCTATGTTTTTTATAAAATTTGGTATCAGGAACTAAACCTTTTCTTCCAATGGGCATATCTGTTCCTAAAAAGTCGCCCAATCCAAAACTTTTTACATGTTTGGACCAATTATCAACGGCATAACCCGGACTTTTATATTTTTCAATGGTTTTTCTGTAAATGCTAGCGAAATAAGTGTTACACGAATTGTAAAACCCGTTATTTAAACGAGAAACACCAGAATCGTGACATTTCATAAAAGCTCCTCTAGCATAAAAGAAACCGTGATTACAAACAAATCCGGTGTTTTCATCAATTACTTCTTCATGCAGGGCAATTAGGCCTGTTACGATTTTAAATGGAGATCCTGGCGGATATTCTGCTTGTAAAGCTCTGTCGTATAAAGGTTTTGCAATGGAATCTTTATATAGAGCCGTGTAATTTTTAGAACGTTGTCTACCTACCAGTAAAGCTGGGTCGTAAGTTGGTGCAGAAATCAATGCTAAAATTTCGCCAGATTTAGGTTCTATTGCGATAATCCCTCCACGTTTATTAATCATTAATTCGGTGCCGTATTTTTGAAGCTCCGCATCAATGGTTAGTGTTAGGTCATTTCCTTGTTGGGCAATAGTATCAAACTTACCTTCTTGATAAGGTCCAATTATTTTGTTGTGTTTGTCTCGCAATAAATATTTTACTCCTTTAATACCTCTCAATGTTTCTTCGTATTCTTGTTCTACACCTTGTTTTCCAATTAAATCGCCACTGTTGTAATACGGATTTTTCTCAATAATACCTTGGTTTACCTGAGTGATAAATCCAAAAATATTGGCTCCATAATTTACTTGGTAATCACGAAGAGCTCTTTTTTGGACGTAAAAACCTTCAAATTTTCGTTCTTTCTCCTGAAAACCGGCATATTCTCTTTTGTTTAATTGGGATAGAAATACAGAAGGTAATCTTGGACTATATACTTTAGCTTTCTCAATCTGTTTGATGAAATATTCTTTTGTTATACCTAATAGATTACAAAATCCTAAAGTATCAATATTTTTGATTTCTCTAGGAACTACCATGATGTCATAAGAAGGTTGATTGGCTACCAATAACTTTCCGTTTCTATCATAAATGTAGCCTCTTTCAGGAAAATCAAAAACCTTTTTAATGGCGTTGTTTTCTGCTTGCAGTTTTAGATTTTCATCTACTACTTGCAAGTAAAAAATTCGTGCGAGTATAATTACAGCACTTATGATAATTATTGCGGGTAATAATCCTTTTCTCATCGCTTATTTGGCTTTATCAAGTAAATAATTAGTAAGCACATGAAGAAGGTAAAGATGGTGGCTAAGAAAGTGCGACCAATTACCGATACAATTAAACTCAAACGGAAAAATTCTAATAAGAATAAAACCAAATGATGAATAAATATTGCTAAAATTAGAAAAGATATTCGCTCTGGAGTAATCTTGTCAGCAATTTTAACGGTTTGGTATTCGTAACTTAAACCAAACGAGAATTTAAATAAACTAGGTCTCACATAGGCTAAAAACAAAGATGCTGTAGCATGAACACCACCCGAATTTGTAAACATATCAAGAAATAAACCCAATAAGAAACTAGTAACTAAAAGTGTTGGTTTGTTTCCATTTACGGGAAATAAAATAATGTATAAAACGTATGGAAAAGGGTTTAAATAACCCATAAAGTCAATATTGTTGAACAATAGCAATTGCAACATTAAAAAAAGAATAAAACGTGATATGTTAGCTAATGAATCGTTCAATTTATTTTTTAGTTGTTTCGGTTTCTAAATTTTTCTTTTCGTCCTTTTTCTTGTTTTCGATTATATAAACATAACCTAAAGCAGTCATATCGTTAAATAATCGCACGTTTATAGTGTAATAGTTGGTTTTTGGATCAATAAACACTTTGTCAATTTTTCCAATAGGAATATTTTCTGGAAAAATTTCAGATTCGGCTCCAGTTACAATAGAATCTCCTTTTTTAAGAGAAGCTAATCGTGGCACGTCAATCAATTGAACATAACCTGCATTTTTCCCATCCCAAATAAGAGAACCAAAATGTTCCGAATTTTTTATTTTAGCATTGATGCGCGATTTGGTATTCAAAACACTTAAAATCGTAGCGTAATTTTTTGAAGTTTTTTCAATTATACCAACAATTCCTTTGTCATTGATAACTCCCATATCAGTAAAAATACTATCTTTTTTCCCTCTATTTATTGTTAAATAGTTCTCTCTAACATTGAAGGAATTTTTGATAACTTTCGCTTTTCGGGCAATATAATCCGCATTAAAATCATCAAAATCATTCCAATTCAAAAGAGTATCAGCTTGGTTGAAAAGTAATTGTTTTAATCGGGCATTTTCTTCGGCTAGCTCACTGTTTCTCTCTTTCAAGCTTAAGTATTCGTTAGCGTCATTAATTTTTTGATAAAATCCTCCAGTAACTGCATTAGCTGAATTGATATACTCACTGCGGTGGTAGGAGTGTGATTTTATAGTAAGCGTTAGCCCAATGCCCAAAAGCAGCAAAAACAGCAATTTATAGCTGTTTTTAATAATAAAATAAATTATTTGCTGCATTTACTTTTCTTTATTTGATAAGAATACTTTTGTATTTGTTGATGTTTTTTAACGCAATTCCAGTTCCACGAACTACTGCTCGTAATGGATCTTCGGCAATGTAAACAGGTAAATCGGTTTTTAATGAAATACGTTTGTCTAAACCTCTTAGCATAGAACCTCCACCGGCTAAATAAATTCCTGTGTTATAAATATCGGCTGCTAATTCTGGAGGCGTTTGTGATAAGGTTTCCATAACAGCATCTTCGATACGTTGAATGGATTTATCCAATGCCTTTGCTATTTCACGGAAAGAAACGTCTACTTGTTTTGGTTTCCCAGAAAGTAAATCCCTTCCTTGAACCGACATATCTTCAGGAGCGCTATCTAAATCTTCGGTAGCGGCACCAATTTGAATTTTTATTTTTTCAGCTGTGGTTTCTCCTACGAATAAATTGTGTTGTGTTCTCATGTAGTAAATGATATCATTGGTAAATACATCACCAGCAATTTTTACCGATTTGTCACAAACAATTCCGCCCAAAGCAATTACAGCAATTTCAGTTGTTCCACCACCAATGTCAACAATCATATTTCCTTTTGGTTGCATAATGTCAACACCAATACCAATTGCAGCAGCCATAGGTTCGTGAATCAAATACACTTCTTTTCCATTTACACGCTCTGCGGATTCTTTAACCGCGCGCATTTCTACTTCTGTAATGCCCGAAGGAATACAAATAACCATACGAAGAGCTGGTGTAAACCATTTCTTTTTTAATGCAGGAATACTTTTGATAAACATTTTTATCATTTGTTCCGAAGCATCAAAATCAGCAATAACACCATCTTTTAACGGACGAATGGTCTTGATGTTTTCATGAGTTTTACCTTGCATCATGTTGGCTTCTTTACCAACGGCAATAATTTTTCCAGAAATCCTATCTCTTGCTACAATAGACGGACTGTCAATTACAACTTTGTCATTGTGAATGATTAAGGTATTTGCTGTACCAAGGTCAATTGCGATGTCCTCAGTCATGAAATCAAGAAATCCCATACGCTTTTATTGGGTTATTGTATTAATATTGGTTTTAATTACAAATGTATAAAAATTAATGTTTGAAATGACGTGTTCCTGTAAATACCATCGCCATATTATTTTCATTGCAATAATTGATGCTTAATTCGTCTTTAATTGAACCTCCAGGTTGGATCACTGCAGTTACTCCAGCTTTGTTTGCAATTTCCACACAGTCTGGAAATGGGAAAAACGCATCACTCGCCATTACAGCACCAGTTAAATCAAATTCGAAAGAAGTTGCTTTTTCAATTGCTTGGCGTAATGCATCAACACGTGAAGTTTGCCCAGTTCCTGAAGCACACAGTTGTTTGTTTTTTGCCAATACAATGGTGTTTGATTTGGTATGCTTACAAATTTTTGATGCAAAAAGTAAATCTGCAATTTCTTCTTCAGAAGGTGTTGTATTGGTAACGTTTTTTAAATGCGACTTATTGTCTGTAATGCTATCTTTATCTTGAACTAAAATGCCATTTAAACAAGTTCTCACATTTTTAGTAGGAAGTTCTACGTCATGTTGTACCAAAAGAATTCTGTTTTTCTTTTCTTCCAATAAATCTTGTGCTTCTTTTTCAAATGCTGGAGCAATAATTACTTCGCAAAACAAACTGTGGATTTCTTCGGCTGTTGCTAAATCGATGGTGCCATTGGCAATTAATACACCGCCAAAAGCTGAAGTTGGATCACCAGCCAAAGCATTAACATAAGCAGCTTTCATGGTTTTACGAGTGGCAATTCCGCAAGCATTATTATGTTTCAAAATAGCGAATGTAGGTTCGTCATTTTTGAACTCATTCATCAAGTTTACGGCCGCATCAACATCAAGTAAGTTGTTGTATGATAATTCTTTACCGTTTAATTTGGTAAACATTTTGTCAAATTCGCCAAAGAAAAATCCTTTTTGATGTGGATTTTCGCCGTAACGCAACACTTGTCCTTTTGCGATACTTTCTTTGTAAATGGTTTCATCCGTATTGAAGTAACCAAAAATTGCCGCATCATAATGTGACGAAACATGGAAAGCTTTGGTGGCTAATAAACGTCTTTGTTCCAATGTGGTATTTCCGTTTCCTTCAGTATAAAAATTCAGGAAAGTAGCGTATTCTTCCACTGAAGGAACAATAACAGTATCTTTAAAGTTTTTAGCAGCAGCACGGATTAATGAAATACCACCAATGTCAATTTTTTCAATAATATCAGTTTCACTCGCTCCTGAAGCCACCGTTTTTTCAAATGGATACAAATCTACAATCACCAAATCCAATTGTGGGATATTAAATTCTTCCATTTGTTTCACATCACTAGGATTGTCTTGACGGTTTAAAATACCTCCGAAAATTTTTGGATGTAATGTTTTTACTCTTCCGCCTAAAATTTCAGGAAAATCCGTAATGTCTTCCACAGCAACCACTGGAATGCCTAAATCTTTGATAAAAGCTTCGGTTCCGCCAGTAGAATAAATGGTTACATGGTTTTGGTGTAGCGCTTTAACAATAGGTTCTAAACCTGTTTTGTCGAATACCGAAATTAAAGCCGCTTGAATGTTTTTTGTTGTGTTCATTTGTTGAGTTGTATTATTCTGAAGTTGACTCAGATAAGGTTGTTGTTTTCGTTGTGCAAAAGTAGGTATACTTATTAAAACTTTCAAACTTAATTTCAGCTGTTTTACTATTTTTTTGGATTCTTTTTTTAGATTATTTGTAACATTTTTCCTTTTTAAACTACTTATAAACATAACTTCATAAATATGCTTTTATATTTACGCTTACTCACAGAAAGTTTGGCGTTTGCCTTAAATGCACTTCGCAACAATAAACTACGCACATTATTATCGTTGTTAGGAGTGACCATTGGTATTTTTTCCATTATTGCGGTTTTGGCTGCGGTAGATTCTATGGATAAAAAAATCAAAAGTGATTTGAGTGATATGGATGTGAATACCGTATATCTGATGCGTTTTTCTTTCGGACCTTCTGATATTCCAAGATGGAAGAGACAGCAATTTCCAGATGTGAGTTACGAAGAATATGAGTTTATTAAACGTTCGGTGAATGGCGTAGATAAAATGTCATTTAATCTTTTTACACGTAATGAAAGTATTAAGTACGAAGACAAAACCGTAAATTCTATTCGAGTAAAACCTTCTACCAATGAATTCATAGATATTGAACCCATTAAAGTAGAGAAAGGACGTTTTTTTAATGAATCAGAGTCCAATTCGGGAGTGCCAGTAATTGTGATTGGAAGCGAAGTTGCTGCTGGATTGTTCAATAATGTGGAGCCAATTGGTAAGAAAATCAGGTTGTACGGGCAACGTTTTACTGTAATAGGCGTTTTAAAAAAACAAGGACAATCTACTTTTGGAGACAGTAATGATATTGCCGTTTTTTTTCCTGTGAATTTCTTACGTCGATTGTATGGCGATACCAATAAAGCTTTAACACCAGCTATTTTAATCAAACCGGTAAAAGGAATTGATATGGAGGAGTTTAAAGCAGAATTAACCCAAAAATTACGAAATTTTCGAGGCGTAAAATCGAGTGAAATAGATAACTTCTTCATCAATGTACTTTCTGGATTTACTGATTTTATTGATAATATTGTGGGTCAAATGAATTTGGTTGGATGGTTAATCAGTGGATTTTCCCTTTTAGTAGGTGGATTTGGAATTGCCAACATTATGTTTGTTTCTGTAAAAGAGCGAACGAATTTAATCGGAATCCAAAAAGCATTGGGAGCTAAAAATCGTTTTATTTTATTCCAATTTTTATTTGAAGCTGTAATCTTATCACTAATTGGTGGTTTGATTGGAATGTTTTTGGTATGGATTATTGCATTAGTTTTAACGCATGCGCTTGATTTTGAATTTGTTCTGAGTGCTTACAACATGCTTTTAGGGACTAGTTTAGCTGTAGTCATCGGGTTAATTTCTGGAATTATTCCTGCAATTACCGCTTCAAAATTAGACCCAGTGGAAGCTATCCGAACAGGAATGTAGTAAAATAAGGACTTTAGGTACGGTTTTTGATGCAATTTGGAAAACAAAAAGTGACATGCTCAAAATTTATTTTTGGATTGTATTATTAACAACTACCGTCGGTTTTTCTCAAACGTTAACGATAAAGGACAAAGAATCTAAAGAGCCTTTAGAAGCAGTTGCCATTGTTTCCAAAGACGGAAAAACGTATATCACCACGAATGCCAAAGGTCAAGCCGATATCAAAGCTTTTGTTAACCTAAAACACATTGTAATTCAGTCATTTGGATACGAACGAGTAGTTACTTCTTATGCCGATTTACAAGCAGCTTCTTTTGTCGTTTTTTTAAAACCCGCTTTGTTGTCGGTAAATGAAGTAGTAGTTTCGGCCAACCGCTGGAAGCAACAATCGGCCGAAATTCCAGCTAAGATTTCTTCTATACAAACCAAAGATATTGCCTTACAAAATCCGCAAACGGCTGCCGATTTGTTAACCATTTCTGGAAAAGTTTTCATGCAAAAAAGTCAGCAAGGTGGTGGAAGTCCAATGATTAGAGGATTTGCTACGAATCGATTGCTATATGCTATTGATGGTGTGCGAATGAATACAGCCATTTTCAGAGGAGGAAATATCCAAAATGTGATTTCGCTAGATCCCTTTGCTACTGAAAAAGCCGAGGTTTTATTTGGACCTAGTTCGGTGATTTATGGTAGTGATGCCATTGGTGGTGTAATGAGTTTTCAAACCTTGACACCACAATTTTCTAAAAACGAAAAGACCTTTATTTCTGGAAATGCAATTACAAGATATTCTTCAGCTAATAGCGAAAAAACCGGACATTTCGATGTGAATTTGGGTTGGAAAAAATGGGCATCGGTAACGAGTTTTTCTTCCAATGATTTTGGTGATTTGCGAATGGGAAGTCGCGGTCCTGGTGAATATTTGCGTCCGTTTTATGTGATTCGTCAAAATGGTGAAGATGTTATAGTTGCCAATGAAAATCCTTTGGTACAAAAACCAACCGCTTATTCTCAAATCAATTTGATGCAAAAAATCCGATTTGCTCCTAATGAAAAATGGGATTTTCAATACGGATTTCATTGGTCTGAAACTTCTTCATATTCGCGTTATGATCGACATATTCGTTATACTAATGCTGGTTTACCACGTTACGGACAATTTGACTACGGACCACAAAAATGGATGATGAATAATTTGTCTATTTTGCACCAATCAAAATCGATATTGGTTGATGAACTTTCGGTTAGATTGGCGCATCAGTTTTTTGAGGAAAGTCGCATCAGTCGCAATATCAACAATCCGAATCGTCAAATTCGAACAGAAGAAGTAAACGCCTATTCTGTTAATATTGATGCCACTAAAGCCACAAGCGAAAAAAATAAAATTTTCTACGGTTTCGAATATGTTTTGAACGATGTAAATTCGAAAGGAATCAATGAAAATATAGTAACCAATGAAAGTGCGATTGGTCCAGCGCGTTATCCGCAAGCGACTTGGCAATCTATTGGAATTTACTTGAACAATCAATACAAATTTACCGAAAAAACCTTGTTGCAATCTGGATTACGATACAACCAATTCCTACTGAATGCTGATTTTGATACTACATTTTATCCCTTTCCTTTTACCGAAGCAACATTGAATGATGGTGCATTAACAGGAAGCGTTGGAGTAGTGCATCGTCCCAATGAAAGATGGGTGATAAGTACCAATTTGGCAACAGCTTTTCGTTCGCCTAATGTAGATGACATGGGAAAAGTTTTTGATTCTGAACCAGGCTCGGTTGTTGTCCCAAATCCGAATTTAAAAGCAGAATATGCTTATAATGTAGATATCAATGTAGCTAAATTAATTGGTAATAATATAAAAGTGGATGTTTCGGGTTATTATACGTTATTGGACAATGCTTTGGTTCGAAGAGATTTTACCTTAAATGGGGAAGATCAAATTTTGTACGATGACGAATTAAGTCAAGTGCAAGCCATTCAAAATGCAGCAAAAGCAAATGTTTACGGATTCCAAGCTGGAGTAGAAGTAAAGCTACCATCAGGATTTAATTTTTCAACCGATTTGAATTTTCAACAAGGCGAAGAAGAATTGGATAACGGTGAAAAAAGTCCGTCTCGACACGCAGCGCCTTTCTTTGGAATTACACGCTTGGGTTATGCAACTACCAAATTGGATTTTCAAATCAATGTGCAATATAGTGATGAGGTGCGATACAGCCATCTGGCCGAAGAAGAACGCGGCAAACCAGAAATTTATGCCGTTGATGCCAATGGAAATCCGTATTCGCCAAGTTGGTATACTATAAATTTGAAATCGATGTACAAGCTAACCAATAATTTCACCTTAACCGCAGGATTAGAGAATATTACTGACCAACGTTATCGTCCTTACAGCTCTGGAATGGTAGCGCCAGGAAAGAATTTTGTTATGGCGTTGCGGGCGAAGTTTTAAAGAAAATCCCGATAGTTTTTGAAGCTATCGGGATTGTTTTTATCTAATCTCTTGATTTAAAATCAAATCAACGTATAAATTTACTTTGTTTTTCAGTTCTTTTCTGTGCACGATAAAATCTAGGAAACCATGCTCTAATAAGAATTCTGAAGTTTGAAAACCTTCTGGTAAATCTTTTCCAGTAGTGTCTTTTACAACACGTGGACCAGCAAAACCAATTAAGGCTCCAGGTTCACCAATATTGATATCACCTAACATGGCATATGAAGCTGTAGTTCCACCAGTTGTTGGATCTGTACATAAGGAAATGTAAGGAATTTTAGCATCGGCTAATTGCGCTAATTTAGCAGAAGTTTTTGCTAACTGCATTAACGAATACGCGGCTTCCATCATACGAGCACCACCCGATTTTGAAATCATCACAAATGGCACTTGATTTTGTATAGAATAATCAATAGCACGCGCAATTTTTTCTCCCACAACCGCACCCATTGAACCACCAATGAAAGCAAAATCCATACAAGCCACAACTAAATCTTTTCCTTTTGATTTACCAACAGCAGTACGAACCGCATCATTCAATTTGGTTTTTGCCATTACGTCTTTTAAACGCTCGCTATATTTTTTTGTATCTTCAAATTTTAATGGATCTTTTGAAGTGATTTTTGCGTTTAATTCTTTGAATTCGTTGTTGTCAAATAAGATTTCAAAGTATTCTTTACTACCAATACGCACATGAAAATCATCTTCTGGACTTACCCAAAGGTTTTTTGCCAACTCTTCTTGGTCAACAATCTTCCCTGTTGGTGATTTGTACCACAATCCTTTTGGTACATCTTTTTTGTCTTCTGTTGGAGTTGTAATTCCTTTTTCTGTTCTTTTAAACCAAGCCATAATTAAGTTTCTTGTTTATTGTTTAGTTAATGGTTCATAGTTTGTAGTTAACAAAAAACAACAAACTATAAACGGAAAACTTATAACGTGTTCACATTATTTAAATCGGCAAAAGCTTGTTCTAATCGTTGATTAAAAGTCACTTCGCCTTTACGTACCCAAACTCTTGGATCGTAATGTTTTTTATTTGGACTATCAGGTCCGTCTGGATTACCAATTTGTGTTCTTAAGTAATCGATTTTATCTTGCATGTAATCTCTAATTCCTTCTGTGAAAGCAAATTGTAAATCGGTATCGATATTCATTTTGATTACTCCGTAAGAAATAGCTTCTCTAATTTCTTCCAAAGTAGAACCCGAACCACCATGAAAAACAAAATCAACTGGATTAGCTTCGGTATTGAATTTATTTTGCACGTATTCTTGTGAATTTTTCAGAATTTTTGGAGTCAATTTTACGTTTCCTGGTTTGTAAACACCATGAACATTTCCGAAAGATGCTGCAATGGTAAATCTTGGACTTACTTTCATCAATTCTTCGTAGGCGTAAGCTACTTCACTTGGTTGGGTATATAATTTAGAACTATCTACATCGGTATTGTCAACACCGTCTTCTTCACCACCAGTAATTCCTAGTTCAATTTCTAATGTCATGCCCATTTTGCTCATTCTTTCTAAATATTTTTTAGAAATTTCTATGTTTTCCTCAATCGGTTCTTCCGATAAGTCAATCATGTGTGAGCTATATAAAGGTTTTCCTGTTTCGGCATAAAATTTTTCAGAAGCGTCTAATAAACCATCAATCCAAGGTAATAAGTTTTTAGCACAATGGTCTGTATGTAAAATAACGGTTGCTCCATAAGCTTCTGCTAATGTGTGAATGTGTTTAGCACCAGCAACTGCTCCTAAAATCGCAGATTTTTGATTTTCGTTAGATAATCCTTTACCCGCATTGAATTGAGCACCACCGTTAGAAAACTGAATAATTACAGGCGCATTTAATTTTGCCGCAGTTTCCAAAACACCATTTATTGTGCTGGAACCTACAACATTTACTGCAGGTAAAGCAAATCCTTTGGCTTTGGCATAAGAAAAAATCTCTTGAACTTGGTCGCCTGTAGCAACTCCAGGTTTAATATTGTGGCTCATTAGTTTTGTTTTTAGTTATATTGTTTGTGCAAAAATAATAATTTCTAAAATTAGAATGGATAATTAATACCAAAATTTAAAACAGTTCGGCTCAAGTTGATGTCTCTGAACCATCGCTCGCTCATTTCTTTAGCCGGATTATAGGTTTTATAACCCAAATCGATACGGAAAACGAAGAAATTAAAGTCATATCTAAAGCCAATTCCAGTTCCTAAGGCAATATCTTGTAAAGATTTCATGCCGTTAAAAGTGTAATCGGGATCGTCTACGTTATCGAATACGTTCCAAATGTTTCCCGCATCAGCAAAAAGCGCCCCATTTAATTGTCCGAAGAAATTAAAACGGTATTCCGCACTGAAGGCTAGTTTTAAATTGGCTTCGTTGAAATCATTAATAGCACCACTTCTTCCTGGACCTAAACTATAGGCTTGCCAACCTCTATTATCATTGGCCCCACCACCAAAATAACTTCTAGAAAACGGAATGGAATTGGCATTACCATATGGAATAGCAATTCCAGCAAAAGTACGAATGGCTAAAACATTTTTCTTGCCAAAATCCCAGTGCTTGATAAAATCGGCTTCTGGTTTTACATATTGTGCATATTCTACACCTAATAAAGTTTCATTTCCGTTTTCACTTAGCGGTGCATCAACTTGTTTTGCAATTAAAGAAGCTACATTTCCAGCAGTTTCAATTTTTGCTCTTAAGATATAGAAATTGTTATCGGTAAAACCTACTCTTGTGTTTTTAGTAAAGGAATAACTAGAGGCAATAATTAAATTATTTTCAATTAAACGTTTTCTTCTTTCTCCAATACTTCGAATGATTTGGTATTCTCTGTCTTCTGGAGTTAATCCTCCGGGTTGTCCGGCAACAACTTGATCAATGAAGTTTACAGCTCCATCAAAAGTTAAATTTGAATTTGAATCAACATTTAATGGGTCAATATTGTAAATTTGAGCCAAATCATTCAATGTGGAATAGGAAGATCCATATACATTAAAATAATTACCAACGTTTAAGTTTCTTACAAACTGAACGTTGGCCAAGTCAAAACGGGTAGTTAAATCACTTCTTGGTTGCCAATTGTAGGCAATAACGCCTGTAAAATTTTCTTTATCCAATCCAATGTTTCTTTGGTTGGTTAAACCAAAACTCATTTGTGTGGTTGGTAACATTTCTTTTTTAATAATTCTTCGAGTATCTAGAGGAAATACAATTCGAGGAAAAGTCAATCTTATATCACCTCCGTATTCAGCAATATTAAAAAATACGTTGTTTGGATTTGCCATGTCTCGTGAAGAACCTATGTTTCCTCGAGCTCCAAATTGCAAAATTTCAGCTCCTTTAAACACATTTCGCCAGGCTACAGACATGCTTCCAGTAATACCAAAATCTTGAATATTGGAATGGGTAAAATCTATAGAAGGCGTCCAACTGAATTTTTTTCTTGGGACTAAATAAATATTAGTGATTAATCCATTTTCATCATCAGGGTCTTCAGTGTATTCTATGTTTGGAGCGTTAAAAACAGTCAAGTTTCCCAAAGAGCGCGTAGTCAACGTTCGGTTTTTATCACTGAATAAATCGCCTTTTTGAATAAAAACGGCATTGGTTAACGCTTTTGGTTTATAATTTAACTTCCCATCACTATAAATTTGATAATCCCGATAAGAAACACTGTCTTGGATTCGGTTGATGTCTTTTTTGGAAGCGTTTACTGTAAAAATGTTGACTTCGTTAATGGTGTAAATTCGGAATGGCGTTTTACTCAAAGTGTCCCCATCTTTTATATAACGGTTTTCAATGTTTACATTTACGTTTACACGATGGTCATTGTTAAGTGTATCAATATCGTATTTAACATGATTTACCTGAAAATGATAGACTCCATTATTTCTAAAATGATTGGTAATTCGAGCGCGTTCGTTACTTAATTCCTCAGCGTTAAAGCGGTTGCCTTTTTTAATTAGTGATTGCGGTTCAATGGCTTTATACAAAGGTTCTAAAGCGCTTGATTCAATACTATGCGAAATAGTGTCATAAACAGATGGCGTTCCAGTAATGATTTCATAAGTTACACTTCCTTTTTTCTTTCCAACAGTATCTCTTTTGGTATTTACTTGTACATCAAAATACCCCAAATTAAAAGTGTAATAGGCTTTCAAACGGTTTCTTGAGCTTTGAATTCTTTTATCATCAATAATAACAGGAGCTTCACCTGTTCGTTTTAAAAAATTGCTAAAACCAGAAACCACAAACGACTCACTCAAACGATCTACTTGTTTATTGGAAAGAAATTTCGCTAAATTTTCTCTGCGATTGGGCTTTCTCTCTAGCCAAGCGTAATATAAGGAATCTGGCTTGTCTTTTGCCATGTTGTACATGCTCAAGCGTAAAGGAAACCCAATCAACGGAAGTTTGCTATTGGGTTTTTGAGAAAGCAAACTCTCAATTCGCTCGTCTTTTATGGTTTTTTCGTTGACTAAAAGTGTGTTTTTCGTAAGTAATTGAGTGCCTTCAGGAACTTTTTTTACTGACGAACAAGAGTAAATAATACTTCCAGTTACAAATATTAATGCTATTTTTGATAAAAGTTTCTTCAAGGGTTCTTTAATAGTTAGTCAAAAATACAATTTTTATGCTTAGTAAAAACCAAATTAAGCTTATAACGAGTTTACAACAAAAAAAATATAGAAAGCAATACCAATTATTTCTTGCCGAAGGTATAAAAGTAATTGAAGAATTGTTGCGTTCCAAATACGAATTACAATCTCTTTTTGTTACAGAACCACTTGATTTCAAAGTTTCTACTGACAAAATTCATACCATTTCTCCAGCAGAATTAAAAAAAATATCGGCATTAACAACGCCAAATAATTGTTTAGCGGTTTTTAAAATTCCAACTGAACATTTTTCTTTGAAAGAAGGTTTAATAGTAGGACTTGACGATGTGCGTGACCCTGGAAACTTAGGAACAATTATTCGATTGTGTGATTGGTTTGGTGTGGAGCAGTTGGTTTGCTCACCAGAAACAGTGGATATTTATAATCCAAAAGTAGTACAAGCTACGATGGGTTCTATTGGAAGAGTTGCTGTTTTGTATACCGATTTAGTTCCGTTTTTGAAAACCACATCATTACCGGTTTTTGGAACTTTTATGGATGGGGAAAATATTTACAAACAAGATTTACCGACTAACGCTATTCTTATAATGGGAAATGAAGCTAATGGTATTAGTAATGAGGTAGCTCAATGTATCACTTCAAAATTAGCGATTCCAAGATTTGGTCAACTACAACAAACTGAAAGTTTAAATGTAGCCACTGCCACTGCAATCATTCTAAGTGAATTTAAAAGAAATTTTTAATGGAAAGCAAAATTGATGAAAAATCCTCGGGTTTGCATGCTTCCAATGTTTCCAGTCCATGGACTATTAGGGTCATTATCGCGAATTAACTCATCTTTGGTACTGAAAACACCACGAATGGATGGGGAAAACTTGAAATATTCAAAGTAAATGTCAATTCCAAAACCAATTTCATAAAAACTGGTCCATTTTGTCATTCTGAAACGGCCGTTTTCATTGTCTTCTTGAATATCGGAATTACTTCCTAAATTTAGCGATGTAGATAAACCACCAATTAAATATGGTTTGATATTTCCTGTTCGTTGTGCAGAAAATTTCAATAAAAAAGGCAAATGAATATAAGTTGATTTTACTTCACGTAAACGATCTACTGAGTCTTCAATTAAAGGATAGGTCAGATTTCTTTGGGTAATAAATAAACCAGGTTCAAAACGAAAATCAATATGATCAGTCAAACGTAAATTTCCAATTAGACCAACATTAAATCCTAAACCAGAACTTACTTCAATATCTTGCGTGGGTTCTAAATAATCGAACTTAAAATCGGCACTGTTCATGCCTAAATAATAACCCCAATGCACACGCTGTTTATCAAAATTCTCTTTATTGATTAATGGGTCTTTACCAAAAATACCAAATTGAGCCGTTGCCCAATTCGAAATTAATAATAAAAGAAATAACTTTTTCATATTAGTGTTTAGAAGCGATATAAATGGTTGCCGCGCCAAAAGTTTGCGGTAAATCTCGTACTTCTATAAACCCAATTTTTCTCAAAATATTGTTTAACACTTCTCCAAATGGAAAATTTTGTGCCGAAGTAGATAAATATTGATAGGCTTTTTTGTCTTTTGAAAACAACTTACCAATGGTTGGCATGATAAAATTGGTGTACAAATAATAGCCTTGTTTGAAAGGAAATTTAGTTGGTACAGAAGTTTCCAAAATGATAAATTGGCCACCTGGTTTTAAAGTTCTTAAGATTTCATGTAAACCTTTTTCAAGATCTTCGAAATTTCTTACACCATATGCTACGGTGATAACATCAAAATAATTGTCAGGATAAGGAATGTTTTCGCCATCGCCTAACACCATTTGAATTTTTGAATCTAGTTTTTGAGCTTCTATTTTTTTCTTCCCAATGTCTAGCATGCCTTGAGAAATGTCTAAACCAATGATTTCTGTAGCCGAAGTTTGAGCAAACAAAATAGCCAAATCTCCTGTTCCAGTTGCAATGTCTAAGATGGATTTGGGTTGTTTAGTTGCTGCCATTTTCAAGATCTTCTTTTTCCATTTGGCATCTGTTCCAAAAGAAATTACTCTGTTTAAGCCGTCGTAATTTTCGGAAATGGTATCAAACATTTGGGCAACTTGTTCTTTTTTACCCAATTCGGAATCTTTATATGGTGTGATGTTTTTTGACATGGCAACAGTTTTGGAACACAAAAGTACTGATAAAAATTCAAATTCAAGGACAAGTTCAAAAATCAACTTCAAAAATCAAAAAAACCAAAATGAATTTGAAAAAATCTTTGTGAACTTTGTGCCTTCTTTGTGTGCTTAGTGGTTGAATTCAAATTCCAATAGCTGTAATTCTAAAAATCCGAACATCCGAAAATCTTTCCTCTAAAGTCTATTGTCTTTTTCTAACATAAGTTAAAAAGGTAAAAGCGAATTCGTGCTTTTCGTCTGCTGGATGAAATTCATCGTGCGTGAGTTGCCATTCGTTTTCGTCAATTGCAGGAAAAAAAGTATCGGCATCCACTACAGCATGTACGCGAGTGAGTTCGATGGAATCGGCAAAGGGTAAGGCTTGTTTGTAAATTTCGCCGCCGCCAATGATAAAGTTAGTTGCGTTTTCAGGACAAGCAGCAATGGCTTTTTCTAAGCTTGAAACCACAATACAACCTTCAGGGACACTATAATCTTTTTGACGCGTGATAATAATGTGTGTGCGATTAGGTAAAGGTTTTGGGAAACTTTCAAAAGTTTTTCTTCCCATAATAATGTGATGTCCGGTTGTTAAAGCTTTAAAACGCTTGAAATCATTAGGCAAATGCCAAACTAAATCGTTGTTTTTTCCTAATGCGTTATTTTCTGATGCGGCTGCGATAATCGTTAACATAGCAATATAAAATTGAAGCGCTAAGGTAATGATTTTGGAAGAATATTCTGAGTATGTAATAACAATTTATTCTGTTAATCTAATTTTTAATTGCCTAGTTGTTCTTTATTGTTTTTGTTAGAAAACTTTATATTATTTTTTTAAAAAAAACTCTTGATTAAAATTGTAATCAAGAGTTTTTGTCTTTTTATTCTTTAATTATTTTTCCGTTTTGCTTAAAACCATCTTCATCTGTAATTTCATAAAAGTAAATTCCAGGGGATAACTTTTCAAGGTTAATGTTGTTATTTTTTTTGTTTTCACTAATAAGTTCTTTACCAGTACTGTCATAAATAGAAATTTTTGGGTTATTCAAATTATCTCCATTAAAATTTATTGATTTTGAAGTTGGGTTTGGATATAGTTTTATCTCGTTTTTCATATTCTTGAAAATATCTCCCATACCCATTTCGCAATCAGGATGTAAAAAGCATGTAGGAGTATTTGATCCAGAAATACCTGGTATCGGATAACCTGATTGAATTGATCTGTAATATTTTGTCTGTGATCCATTTGAAACTTTTAAAGCAAAACTTTTAACAGGGTTATCGGGACATAATTCTCTAAAAGTTGGATTTTGAGTAAAGAACGTTAATAAATCCCCATTTTTAAATTTAAAGTACCATGTGAAATCTAACCCTGCTGAGGAAATTGGTGTTCCGTAAGGTCCTCCTATGTAACCATAATTTAAGGTTCCTTCACTGTTAATGTCGCTTGGGTATACTGGGTCAAAACCAAAGCAATTTTCCTTTGGTAAAGGTACAGGTCCATTTACAACATAACCATTAAAACAGCAAGTATGACAACCATTTTCATCAAAATAAGTCAAATTTAAAGTAAATGGACCTACAATAACACCTTGAATTTGAACACTTTGCCCCATGTCAGAGCCTACTATCTTTATTGTTCCTACTGTTTGATTATCAGATGATAATGGGTCGTTGTTTATATCCCAATCATAACAATTTGAACATTGCGCAATTTGATTAGATGTAAATGTTGCTGTTGCACCTAACGGAATATTCAGACTGCCTGAAATACAACTTGTATTGCATTGTGCATTACTAAAAATTGAAAAGCTAATTAGTAATAAAGTTAAAAAATTTAGTTTCATTTTTAAAAAATTAAATTTGCGCCTACTATTATTATAGGGTATCTGTTCAGCTTCTTTTCCCCATCTCGGATAGCAAATGGTTAAATTTGTAACTTTTGTTTAATTCTCACTTTAAATCAAAGTTCAGTAAGCAATCAGCTAATAAAGTTTTAATCCTTGATTTTACAAATTAAAAAAAAGAAAAAATAAAAATTTTACGGTTTTACCGTAAAATTTTTATTTTTGTAGTTCAATGTGTTTTAAATTTAAAAAGTAACTTCAAAAAAACGCTGTGTAAAACTTTGTTAGACTTTGTGCTACAAACCCAAAACAAAAAACCATCCGCTCTCAAAAAACGAATGGCTTTATACATTAGACCTCTACCCAATCTAACTTTTATTTTCTATATACCGAAACTTTTTTATCTAACGAAAGCCCGTCATTGGTTTTTAAAGTTACGATGTAAATGCCATCACTTAAACTAGCCGTAGCGACTTCAATTTGTGATGCAGTTCCTAATTTGGTTTTGTTAATCACTCGTTTACCTGTTACATCATACATTTCTAATGCGATAATGTCTTTGTTTAAAGTATTTACAATAGTTAACATACTATTGGTGTTATTTTGAAACACTTGTAACGAAGCTAAAACATCGTCTGGAGTAGTTAGTGTATCATTGAAATTTTTGAATGTGATTTCGAAACGTGTTTTATTGTCTCCAGCTGGTAAAGTCATGTCAAACATACCCTCTTTAATATCATAATAAATGTCATTTTCTTTGTCGTGAATGTACACTTTTTGGTTGGCATCAAAACCGTACAATACATCTACTACTTTAATTTTAAAATTGGTTTGTGTTTGGTTACGGAATCCAACAGGAATTCTTTTCTCTATATCAAAATTCGTAATATTTATTACATATTCATGAGGCGAACCTTCTACTATATAATAAAACTCAGCAGCTTCATTTGAAGGTAAACGACCGTCAAAACCATAATCAAAACCATCAGTTGTTGTTGAATCAAATCCTAATGTTGTTGGGCGAATGCCACCATTGTTGTACATCGCATGAATGCGTAATTGTGGCGCAAATCCTTTTTTAACTTGCGTGTAATCCGTTCCAGCTACATTTGGTATTGCTTCGAAATATTCCGATGATTCTTCCGCATTCGCATTTCTAGCAAATTCGGATTGATTTACAGCACCTTCTCTTCTGAAAACTCTAAAAGAATTGCGCATCGCTACACTGCCACTAGCTGTTCCTCTCACCATAAAACCTTGACCTACTGGTGTGAATCTTCTTTCAAAAACAGTTCCTGAAATACCTAAATCGGTTTCACTTCCTCCATTGTTATCGTAGTTCCAAAAAGCAGCTGGTGTATAACCGCCTCCAGGTGTGTAAACCCCGTAACCACCACTGTACGCATCAATATAATGTGAATTCACCACCACTTGCTCCCAAAAATACGCTTGCCCATTGATCACAGCTGCATTTTCAGGATCCAATAAAAACGCATTCAAATCAATAGCACTTGCATACGGATTGCCGATTAACGTGTAATTATCTGTTGAAACTAAATTGGTAATAATTCCATCGTTTGGTTTTCCTCTAAAGTCATAGCGTTGACGGCTTCCTGCGTTATTGGTAACTCCGTCTGCAGCATCAGCAATTAAGCCATCACTTCCTGAAGTTCCTTTCATGGTAAAACCCAAACCTGGTGCAATGGTATTTGCTGCTCCAACAAAGTTCCATTGGGCATAAACAGTTGAAGTAGTAAAAGTATGAATCCAACGTTGTGCAATAGCTAAAGGATTAGCTGCTCCATCCAAATTTCCATAAGGTAAAATAGTTGCGGGAACACTTGAAGTTAAACCCGAAGGTCTATTTAATCTAGAAATTCCAAAAGTGGTGTTTCCTGTTGCTGCATTTGGCAATCCTACTGGAGAACACCAATAATTATATTGGAAATTATTAACTGTTCCTTCTTGGTAAACCGAAAGGTTTCCTAAACCAACATTGGCACTTGTACTAGGAGTAGCTTGTAACAATTGTGATTGGTTACGCAAAAAGAAATTACTTTCGTTATCTAAATTAACTTCTTCCGACACATAAACAAATTCATCGTTTACCAATACAAAGCTATTTGGACTTACATACATTTGTGCCTGTGTGAACACGAAGCAACCAATAGCCAGAAATGAAAAGTGTAATTTTTTACTCATAGTGCTAGTGATTTATTGGTTATTTAACAAATATATTAAAAAATACTTAACAATAAATAAATTTTGTTAAAAAATTACAAATAAAAGCAAACAGCAATTAACTATCCTTAGTTTATTGCATTTTAAGATGTAAATTACCACAAAGCCTTTTTTATTGCACATAAACCAATAAAACACCTGTAAGAATGCTGTTTTTACAAATAACATATAATATGAGTTGATTTTATTGAATTATCATCAGTATATTAGAATTTTAACTTCATAAAAATTCTTAAATCATATACAGTTAATACATAAACAGTAAATTAGTTAAAAAACATAAGTCACTTACAATCAAGTTTTTATGTTTTTATACATGGATTTGCTTATTTAATCATAAGTTAAATTTATTATGCATGCATAGTTATTTTACTGAGTAGCAGTACTTTTGTATCGAAGTAATAAGTGTATCTTGTTTTGGAATAACTGTTGCTTTGTTAAAACAATTGAATTAAATACTATGAGAAAAATTACATTTTTAGTCCTTTTATTCTTCCCCCTTTACATTTTTTCACAAAACACCGTTACCGGTAGTTATTCATTAAACAACAATACTTCTTTTCCAAGTGCTGTTGGTTTTGGAAATGGAAACTGTGGTAATGGTAATACTACCACTATTACAATTAACGGTGATTTAAACTTAAACGGCAGAACATTAGAATTAAGAAATGTAAACTTAATTGTTTTGGGTAATTTAAATGGTAGCGGAACTATTAGTAGTTGCACAAACAACTCTACCTTATGTATAAGAGGAGTTATTCAAAATAACCCAACACTTAACGTGACACAAAACACCAATTGCCAAGTTCCTCCATGTACAAAAACTTGGAATGGATCTCAAGGCTCAAATTGGAATAATGGTGCTAACTGGACACCAACTGGAGTTCCAACTATTAATTGCGATGTTTTTATCAGTAATACCATTCCTTGTGTTATTGATGTAACTAATGCAGTAGCGAAATCGATTTCAGTAACGAATACCGCTTCAGTAACAGTAACAAAAGACAATAGTATTAAAGTTAAAGAAAATGTCACTGTTGGTGCCTCTGCTTCTTTTCTTTTAGAAAATGCTGCAAGTTTAATCCAAATTGATAATAGTACCAACATTGGCAACATTACCATGAAACGCAATACTAATATCACAAAAATGGACTATGTGTATTGGTCATCGCCAGTAGAAAACTTCAATGTATCACAAGTATCTCCTAACTCTTCATTGATTTACAAATGGCTACCAACTGTTGCCACCAATTTGAATGGATTTGGAAATTGGGCAAATGCTTCTAATGAAATAATGACCAAAGGAAAAGGATATATCGTGAGAGGACCAAATCATTTTAGTAATGCAACTTCACAACTTTTTACAGCTACTTTTATTGGTACACCAAATAATGGTACTATCACAACTCCTATAACAAGAGGAAACTATACAGGGCCAAATTACTTTTCAGGAAATGTAAAAGTAACGGAAGACGATGATAACTGGAACTTAATTGGAAATCCATACCCTTCGGCTATTGATGTGGTTAAATTTCTAAAAGCAAACCCAGCGTTAGACGGTTATGTTCATGTTTGGACACACAGTACACCTATTAGTACAAGTAACAGTTCTCCTTTTTATGGTAACTTCACCTATAACTACTCTTCAACTGATTATATTAAAATTAACGCAACCGGTTCTTCGATTAACACGTTTAAATCAGTTGTTGGCGCAGCACAAGGTTTCTTTGTTAAAATGCTTAACACTACACCAACAGCAACAAGCACAGCTACCTTTACTAATGATATGCGTGGAGAACAAGTAGCTAATAATCAATTTTTTAGAACTACTAATGAAGTAACTAGCACAACGGAAGACGAAAAACACCGAATCTGGTTAAATTTAGTTGCTCCAAACCAATTAGCTAGCAGCACACTTATTGGATATGTAACAGATGCCACAGACGGAGTTGATAGAATTTTTGACGCAGAAAGCAAGCATAAAGCCAATTTCGAAATGTATAGCTTAATTGGTTCTCAATCATATAATATTCAAGGAAAAGCACTTCCTTTTACAGATAACGATGAAATTTCATTGGGCTACACTACCAATCAAGAAGGAATTCACACTTTTGGATTAGCAGCTGTTGATGGTCTATTCGAAGGAAATCAAACCATCTATTTGAAAGATTTAGAACTTGGCATTGTACACAATTTAAAAGAAGCCCCTTATACGTTTACTTCTGTATCGGGTCGTTTTCACAACCGTTTTGCGCTTATATTTAACAATGAAACATTAGGTAACGAAGATTTTATTACTACCAATGGCGTTACAGTATACACAAATAATACGATAAATGTAACAGCTTCTAGCAACATCAAGTCGGTAACGGTTTATGATGTATTAGGAAGAACTTTAGAAACGGCAAGAAACGTAAACAATACAAATGTATCGTTAAACGGAATTGCTAAAACACTAAGTGCTCTTGTAGTTATCGTAGAATTAGAAAACAATGTAGTAATTTCTAAAAAAACAGTTTATTAAAAAATAATTCCCATTTTAAATTTAATTTAAAAAACGTCAGTAAAGCACTGGCGTTTTTTGTTTATAAACCAAAACCAAAACGACTCAAAAATTCCTTACCAAAAAGTGAACCCCAACATTTTAAATTTGAAGCAGTTATATAAATAAAAAAATAATTTGTATCTTTCAAAAATCAGTTATTCCAAAATCGACCCAGTTGTTCCAAAATTTTAACAGTTATCCTTAAAAATGACGTTTTTTGAAAATTTAAGTAAGAATTTACTTTAATTTAAGGTAATCAAAATATGTATTTCATCGATTTTTTTATACTTTTCATCGATGATTAAAATGTTAAATAATTGACTTTCAATTGTTTAAAAAAAAAATAAAAAGTTAAAATAAAATAAAAAAACTAAAAAATTATATTTGTTAGTAACACTTTATTAAAGATGTTACCTCCCCCACAAAGCCAAATATTTATATTAAAATTTTAATGTTATGCAAAAAAATTACTTAAAAAAACTTACAAATGCTACAACAACAAACTCAGGTTTTAGCAAAAATGCAAACCATTTCTGGACAAACAACCTAACCCTTTGCTTATTGGCATTTTTTGGATTGTTTGGAATGACAAATGCTTTTGGGCAGGTCATTTTCACAGACAACACCCCTGGCGGTGCAGAAACTTTTACCGTACCAGCTGGCGTAACAGAAATTACTGTTGGCGTTTGGGGAGCTGGTGGTGGTGGTGGTGGTTCAAGTGCAAATAATACTGGTGGTTCTGGTGGCGGTGGCGGTGGCGCAACAACTAGAGTTATTACAGTTACCCCAGGAGACATCTTCACTTACACAGTTGGAACAGGTGGAACGGCAGGTGCAGCTGCGGCGGGAGCTGGAGGTAATGGAACCAATACAACTTTTGTTAGAGCAGCTCTTGGTATCAATATGATTGCTAATGGAGGTACTGGTGGAGCAGGAAACATGGGAGCGGCAGGGACAGGAGGTACTTCTTCTGGAGGAACAACAAATGTAAACGGTCTTAACGGGACAGTTGGAAATACTTCAGGACAAGCTGGAGGAAATTCTGGAACAGTTTTGACTATTTTTGGCGCTGGAGGAGCGGCTGTCGTAAATTCTTTGGGTAATCCAGGGATTATTCCTGGCGGCGGCGGCGGCGGCGGCGAAAGAGATGGGGGTACAAATAGAGGGGGAGGAGTTGGAGCAAATGGTCAGGTAAGAATTAGTTATTTCGTAAATTGTTCTGGAGCACCTACTGCAGGTACAGCTACACCTGCAACTCAAACTATTATTCTTAACAATACCGCTAACATATCTTTAACTGGTTTTAGTAATCAAGCTGGTATCACTTTCCAATGGCAACAATCGGCATCTGCTAGTGGGCCTTTTGTAAATGTAACAGGTGGTACAGGCGCAACAACCGCAAACTACACAACAGCAACTCTTACTGCAAATACATATTATCAATGTATAGTTACATGTACTAATAGCGGCTCAAGCGCTACTTCAACAGTAGCAGAAGTTTTAGTCTCTAACGAAGTTTTAGTGTCAGGAGCAGGAATAAATAATGTTCCTTGTGGAGAGAACGCAATATTAAAAGATCACGCAGGCGATGCAAACTACGGTAACAACAGAAATGATTACTCGGTTATTAATGCTGGTTTAGGAGCAACTATAACCTTATCAGGAACATATAGCACAGAAGCAACTTTCGACGTAATTAGAATTTATGATGGCGCTGGAACTGGTGGTGCGGTTTTAGCAACATTTTCAGGTGTTGGTGGAACAATTAATTATGTAGGTAACCCTGGGCAAACACTTACGGTAGGTTTCACCTCTGATGGTTCAGTCGTTAATACAGGTTTCGTAATTAATGTAACATTTACTGGCGTTTGTTTCCCTGTTTGTGCAACACCAACAGCGCAACCAACGGCTTTAAATTTAGTGCCATCAGGGAACAATATATCTGGAGCTTTTACTGCGGCATCGCCTGCAGCAGATAGCTATTTAGTAATTGTGAGTACAAACCCTGTACCGCCTGCTGCACCAGTAAATGGTACAACATATGCTATTGGAAGTACGTATCAAGTAGGTTATACCGTTGTTGATAACGATTCAAATACTAATTTTAATGCGACTGGCTTATTAACATTAACAACTTATTATTTCTATATATATTCATTTAACGGTTTATGTACAGGAGGTCCTTTATATGTAGGAACAAGTCCATTAACAGGTAATGCTACAACTTTAGTAGCTAGTTATTGTGCGGTTTCATCTAGTGTGAGTACGCGTTACATTGACGATGTGTTAACTGTTGGTAATATTACCAATATTAATAACTTGGCTACTGGAAGAGCTGGTACGGGTTATGCTGATTATACAGCTACTACACCGGTTACACAAATCCCAGGTGGTGGTGTTGCTATTGATTACCGCTTAGCTATTTCAAGACAATTCGTTAAAATATGGGTAGACTGGAATAACGATGGTACTTTTACAGATGCTGCACCAGAATTAGTATATACCACTGGTGGTATTCAAACTATTGCAGGTGCTGGAGGATTTGTAGTACCGCCGGCTACTTTACCAGGAAATTACAGAATTAGAATACGTTCATTTGAGGCTTCTCAAACTTTTGGCCCTTGTGGTGCATTAGCTACAGGAGAAACAGAAGATTATACTTTAACAGTAGTAGCGGATTGTCCTGCTAAACCAAATGCTTTGTACGATGGCGAACGTTGTGGAAACGGAACTGTAGTGTTAGGTGTTGAGGGAACAGTAGGTGTTACTGAATTTAGATTTTATGACTCACTATTTGGTGGAACATTAATAGGAACTGCTCCTGCAGCAGTAGGTACAACTAACTGGACAACTCCAGCTTTAGCCGCAACAACAACGTATTATGTAACTGCCTTTAATGGCGTTTGTGAATCTTGGTACCGCCAAGAAATAATTGCAGTAATCAACCCTGTAGCTAATGTAGTGGTTACGCCTTCTGTGCCAGATGTTTGTGGAGAAAATAATATTGTACAAATCTCTGCTGGTGGTGACTTTATCATCGACTACTTAGTAGACGAAGATTTTGAAGGTGGAGGATTTGGAGTGTTGAACAGAGTAAATGTTGCTGCAAGTGTAGATACACAATGGACTAACAGAACAGGACCATACGTTCCTGCTGGATTTGTTTGGAAACCTGCAATTACATCAAAAGCAATTGGTAATATGTTTGCTGTTGCCAATTCAGATTTTGCAGCTCCAAACCCAAAAGACACTCAGTTAAGAACAGCTAATTTAGATGCTTCTGCATTTTCAGATTTGTTTTTAAGTTTCAGACATTATTTCTCTTATTATCCAGGTGAACCTGAGCAATATGCCGATGTAGACGTTTCTACCAATGGCGGAGGTGCTTGGACGAATATTGCAAGGTACACATCTAATCAAGGTTTTGCAGGAGAATTTGCTAATGTAACAATCGATTTAAGTGCTTATGCGGGGCAACCTCAAGTAATGGTTCGTTTCAGATTCCATTTGGCAGGTGGTTCTGCTTGGGCTGATGGCTGGGCATTAGATGATGTTCAGGTTTACGGAACAAGACCTTTAAATACAACATTTACTTGGTCTGGTGGTACTGTTGACGCGTTTATTGATGCAGGTTGTACTATACCTTATGTAGCTCAAGCAGTTACTACGGTTTACGTAAGACCAACAGCATTGCAGTTAGCTTCACCATCATGGTCATTCACAGCAACTGCTACTTTAGGTAACGGCTGTCCAATTTCAGAATTTATTACAATTACAAATAGCACCAAATTATGGATTGGTAATATTAGTGATGATTGGTTTAATCCAAATAACTGGGAGCCAGTAGGGGTGCCAGATATTAATACGTGTATCTTTATCTACGATGGTACATTTGATGCTAATATTAACAATACAGGTAATGATGCTTTTGGAAAAACATTAACAGTTAGACCTAGTGGTTTCTTACAAATACAACCTGATAATAATTTAACTATTGACGAGGCAGTTACGGTTGATGCTGGCGGTACTTTTACAATTGAAAGTAGCGGAAGCTTAATTCAAAATTTAGATGTAGCCAATACAGGAACTGTTACTATGAGAAGAAATGTTAACATTAGAAGATTAGATTATGTATATTGGTCTTCACCAATGAGCGCATTTGCTTTAAATAGTGTATCTCCTGCTACAACTGGTTACAAATGGAAATGGGAACCAACTTTAGCTAGTACAATTAACAATCACGGTAACTGGGTAGCAGCTAATGAAACTATGGTAAGAGGTAAAGGATACATCGTTAGAGGTCCTGATGCTTATACAGCTACATTACAAAACTACACCGCTAACTTTGTAGGAACACCAAACAATGGTACTATTGCAATGCCAGTTTTAAGAGGAACTTATAACGGCGCAAATTATAACACTGGATTATCAACAACATTAGCAACAGCAAATGATGATAACTGGAATTTATTAGGAAATCCTTACCCATCAGCAATTAGTGCAGATGCATTCCTAGGTGCTAATGCGAATTTGGCTGGATTCATTAAGTTATGGACGCACGGAACATTGCCAAGTGCAGCAATTGCTGATCCATTCTATGAAGATTTCATGATTAACTATACTGTTAACGATTATATTACATACAATGCTTTAGGTGGAACTCAATTTGGTTTCGACGGAAGTATTGCAGCAGGTCAAGGTTTCTTTGCATTGATGAATCATACTTCAGCTTCAACTAGTGAAAATGTTACTTTTAACAACACAATGAGAAGTAATGCGTATAGAAATGACTTGTTCTATAGAAATTCAAATGTTACGAATACATTAGATAAGAGTAGAATTTGGTTGAACTTAATTAGTCCAACAAGTTTAAGTAGTATGACTTTAATTGGTTACGCTCCTGAAGCTACTAATGAGTTAGACAGATTGTTTGATGCACCAGCAATGGATGTGAAAGCAAACTACGAATTATACAGTTTAAGTAATACAGATAAATTATGTATTCAAGGTAGAGCATTACCGTTTGATCAAAATGACGAAGTGCCATTAGGTATGACAATTGCGACAGAAGGAATTCACAGAATTGCAATTTCAAACTTAGACGGTTTATTCGCTGATCAAAATCAAACGATTTACTTAGAAGATAAATTAATAGGTGTAGTTCACGATTTAAGAGCAGCTCCTTATAGCTTTACAACTACAACTGGGAAATTTGACAACCGATTTGTACTTAAATTTAACAACGAAACATTAGGTAACGAAGATTTTATCTCTACCAATGGAGTTAAAGTATATACAAACAATACGATAAATGTAACTGCATCTAGCAACATCAAATCGGTAACGGTTTATGATGTACTAGGAAGAACTTTAGGAACAGTAAGCAACGTAAACAATACAGATGTATCGTTAAACGGAATTGCTAAAACACAAAGTGCTCTTGTAGTTATCGTAGAATTAGAAAACGGAGTTCAAACGACTCAGAAAGTGATTTTCTAAAACTTATTAACATAATAATTAAAAAGCCCAGTACTTACTGGGCTTTTTATATTTAGGTTATCAACATTTTAAGTTAAGGTTAACATTTGTTAGTTAAAATGCTGTTTTTTAAACAAAAAAAAATATATTTGTTAGATAAATACAATCTAACTACAAACTATACATAATTTTAAGTGTAATGAAAATTTATCCCTTTACAAAAACACATTTATTTTTAAGTTTCCTTTTTTTATTATTTTCAACACTAACTTTTGGGCAAGGCGCAACTTGTGCAACGGCAACTCCTCTAACGATTGATGGTTCTTGTGGTTCGGGAAGTGTTAATGGAACAACGGAATTTCCCCCAACATGTTCAGGTTGGCAAAGAGCAGTATACTACTCCTTTACTGTTAGTTCTGGTCCACAAAACATTACAATAACTGCAAATTCAGGAGCTAGAAATTTAGTTTTAGGTTTGTTTTCTGGTACATGCGCTACTCTTTCTAATCTTCAATGTGTAGATGTAAACACTACAAATGGGGCTCAAACAGAAACCATTACGGCAACAAATCTTGCAAATGGGACTTATTACATAGCTGTTGGAAATACAACAAATCACAACATGACTCTGAATAGCATTTGTGTTACTACAACACCAATTAGCTATTGCACAATTGGCACAACGTCAAACAGCTATTGGATCAATAATTTTTCAACAACTGGTGGATTAACAAATATCTCAAACACAACAACTTACTCTACTGGTGGTTATGGTAATTTTACTGCACAATCGGTAAGTCAAGTAGCGGGAAGCAGTTTTAACTTTAATGCAACAACTAGTTCAGGGACTCATGGAATTAATATCTGGATAGACTGGAACAACGACGGTGATTTTGCAGATGCTGGTGAAAAAGCATATGCTTCCGGCGGTTATGTGGCATCTGCAACAGGAACTATTACTATTCCCGGAGGCGCTGCACCAGGCAATTATAGAATGCGAGTTGTTGCTAATTGGTCGAATACAGACCCTGCTTCTTGTGGAAGTACAACTTATACAGAAGCTGAAGATTACACGATTCAAGTTGTAGTGCCAGCTGCTTGTAGTGGCGCACCAACTGCAGGAACAACAACAACTTCCCCTACAACAGGTAATCCGGGTTCAAATTATACAGTCTCAGCAACAGGTTTTACTGTAGCAACAGGTTTAACTTTTCAATGGCAATCTAATACAAATAGCGCTGGATGGGTTAATGAAGGCGCATCAACTAGCACTTATGCTAATTATAACGCAACAGCACCAGCATTAGGCTCAACTGTTACTTGGCGACTTGTAGTAACTTGTACCGCTAGTGGACAAAGTGCTAACTCAGCTACAAGTTCTTTTACTTCCACAAGCACGTTGAATGTTCCGCAAACAGGCAGTAACACGGTTACTTGCGGAACTAATATTACTTTATATGATAATGGTGGGCCATCAGGTAATTATGTAAATAATTCAAACGGACATACCGTATTACAAGCAGGATTAGGTGGAATAATATCAATTACGGGGTCTTATGCAACAGAAGGTAGTAATATAGACTACATTAGAATTTATAACGGAACTGGAACTGGAGGTACAATATTAGCCACTTACTCAGGAACTGGAACAATTAATTATACAGGAACAGCCGGGCAAACTTTGACAATTCAATTTTACTCAGATGGTTCAGTAGTTAATACAGGTTTTGCATTATCAGTTACCTATAGCGGAACTTGTTTTCCTGCTTGCTCAGGTACGCCTACTGGCGGAACAGTAGCTGTTTCTCCTGTAAATGGCGGACCAGGTTCAAGTTATACCGTATCTGCCACTGGAATGACCTTAGCCACTGGAATGACTTACCAATGGCAATCCAATACTAACGGAGCTGGATGGGTTAATGCGGGTGCTTCAACAAGTACTTATTCCAATTTCAATGCTACTGCACCAGGAACTGTAGGTACAACTGTTGCTTGGCAACTTGTAGTTACATGTACGAATAGTAGTCAAACAGCAACTTCAACATCAAGTACGTTTACAGTTGTAAGCACCTTAAATATTCCAACTACAGGTAGTAATTCTGTAACTTGTGGAACTAACATTACACTTTATGATAACGGTGGTCCTTCAGGAGATTATTCAAATAATGCTGATGGGTTTACAGTGTTAGAAGCAGGATTAGGTGCTACAATTACTATTTCAGGAAGTTATGTAACTGAAGGCGTTGATGACATCATAATATATTCAGGAAGTGGAACTGGAGGAACTGTATTAGGAACCTATTCTGGAACTGGAACAATTAATTATACCGGTGCTCCAGGTCAAACATTAACAATTCGTTTTGATTCTGATAGTTCTATTGTATATTCTGGATTTGCGCTTTCTATTACTTACAGTGGCGTATGTTTTCCTGTATGTTCAGGAACACCAGTTGGCGGAACAGTTTCAACATCACCTAACACAGATTGGCCAGGAAATCCTTATGTCGTTTCAGCTACTGGATATACTCAGGCTTTAGATTTATTATACCAATGGCAGTTTAGTACCGATGGTGGTGCAACATGGACAAATGCAGGAGCAGCTACAAGCACATATGCAAATTATAATGCAGTAGCTCCAGCTTCTGGGAATGTGAACTGGCAATTGGTTGTTACTTGTACAAATAGCGGACAATCAGCAACATCAAATGTTGGTGTTTTTGTTACAATGGCTGTAAGTGATGTTGTTACAGGATGTCCAAATGTGATTTCAGGCGGATTAAATCTAAATGGTGCTGACCCAGCTCCATTCAATTGTACAGATACAACAACTTGTGTTGATTTAGAAGCGACATTTTTAGATTTAGGAGATACTACAAATTATACTGTAGAGGCAATACAATATAATCCACCTATACCATTTAATGGGTTAGCAAACCCTGTAAGTGTTAATCTTGATGACATTTGGTCTCCAGTTGTGAATTTGCCTTTTGATTTTTGCTTCTTTGGTAATACATATAACCAATGTTTAATTGGTTCAAACGGGATGTTAACTTTTGATTTAACATCAAACTCACCTGGTGGAGGAACTGGTTATTCATTTAGTAATAATTTACCAAGTACAACGGGCGCTTTATTTGCTAATACTATTTATGGTGTTTATCATGATATTGACCCAAGATATGGCGGACAAGTAGGATGGGAATTAATTACATTACCTTCCGGATGTAGAGCATTAGTAGCATCTTGGAATGAAGTGCCAATGTATTCTAACAACTCTTTACTTTATACAGGCATGATGGTTCTTTATGAAAACTCAAATGTAATTGAAGTTTATATACAAGAAAAAAGAGTTGATGGTACATGGAATGGTGGTAATGCTATTGTAGGAATTCAAAATGCAACTGCAACTGCTGCTGTAGTAGCCCCTGGTCGAAATGCACTTGATGCAGACTGGACAACCTTTAATGAAGCTTGGCGTTTTGTTCCTGCTGGACCATCCATTGCAACTTTAACATGGTATGAAGGTGCTGGTACAACTGGACCTGTAGTAGGAAATACACCAGTACTAAACGTTTGCCCAACAGCTACAACAACATATACTGCTGAGATAACATATACTTTATGTGATGGAAGAACGATTACTGAAATTGACCAAACTATAGTTACCGTAAACGGAGCAAAAGTATGGAATGGTTCTGTAAACACGGATTGGGATGTGGCTAACAACTGGACTCCAACAGGTGTTCCTCTAGCTTCTGATTGTGTTGTAATCCCAGATGTTACTAATGACCCTATTGTTAGTGGTGGTAACTATAACGGTTTAGGATTGAATTTAACTATACAAAACAATGCTTTGTTAACAGTTGAATCTAATAACGCTGTAACTATAACCGATTGGATTAATATCAATGCTGGTGGTGACTTACAACTAAATAATAGCGCTAGTTTGATTCAAATTAACAACAACGCCAATCAAGGAATCATGCACATGGATAGAACAGCTAGTATTCGTAAGTTAGATTATGTATATTGGTCTTCTCCTGTAGCAAGTTTCTCTTCAAGCGCAATTTCACCTGGAACTAATGCTGGATACATTTACAAATGGGCGCCAACTGTAGCCAATGGAACTTATGCAAGTGACTTTGGAAAATGGGTTGGTGGAAATGAAATTATGGCTTTAGGAAAAGGATATATCGTTAGAGGACCTGATGCTTATACAGCCACTCATCAAAATTACACGGCTACTTTTGTAGGAACTCCAAATAACGGAGTTATCAATACACCTATTCAACGAAGCACTTATACTGGAGCTCCTTATGTAGGGCCTACAACTACAATGGTAACTTTAAACGATGACAACTGGAATCTATTAGGAAATCCATATCCTTCAGCATTAAATGCAGACGCTTTCTTGAGTGCTAATGCAGCAAACATTTCAGGTTTTGTAAAAATATGGACACATGGTACTTTACCAAGCAACATGATTGTTGACCCTTTTTACGAAGATTATCAAATGAATTATACAGTAGCTGATTACATTACATATAATTCTTTAGGAAGTACTCCTCCAGGTTATAACGGAATGATTGGAGCTGGACAAGGTTTCTTTGTACTAATGAATGATTTGGGTGCTACTAATGAAAGTGTAATTTTCAACAATACGATGAGAAGTCACACTTTTGATAATAGCCAATTTTACAGAACAGCTGAAAACACAGAGAACAACTCTGTAATTGAAAAACATAGAATTTGGTTAGATTTAGTAAGTCCAACAGGGACTAATACCAAAACTTTAATTGGTTATGCAACAGGAGCAAGTAACAATTTAGACAATGCTTTTGATGCACCTGCTTTAGGAGTGAAAGCAAGTTTTGAATTGTATTCCATTGCTGAGAACAAAGAGCTTTTAATTCAAGGAAGAACTTTGCCGTTTGATAACAATGATCAAATTCCATTAGGTGTTACAGCTCCAAATGACGGAATGTACACAATCGCTCTAAGTTTAGTTGATGGTAGATTTTTGAATACAGATCAAAATATTTATTTAGAAGATAAGTTGCTTAATGTAATTCACGACTTAAAAGCAGCGCCATATCACTTTACAATTGAAGCAGGAACTAATGAAAATCGTTTTGTTTTACGTTATACCAACGAAACTTTAGGAAACAATGATTTCTTAAATGACAATTCCGTATTGGTTGTGTCAAATACCAATTTAAGCGTAGTTTCAACTAAAAATACAATTCAATCCGTTCTTGTATTCGATGTGCTTGGAAGATTGTTGGTAAATAAGCAAAACGTAAATAGTTTAGAAGTGCCGCTTCATGAAGTACAAAAAAACAAGGCACCATTAGTAGTACAAATCACATTAACTAATGGAACCAAAGTAAATAAGAAGGTGGTTTACTAGAACTGTTTTTGAAATACTCAAAAAAGACCTTTATTTTATTAAAATAAAGGTCTTTTGTTTTGATTATGATTAAAGAATTGAAAAAGTTAATAAATAAAAGGATCTTTTTGAATGAGTATAATTTGTTCTTATACCTTTATTTTTCCTGAAAGAAGCGTATTACTTCCTTCTACTAAATCAAAACGTTTCACTTCAAAATTGGTATTCAAATGACGATGTAATGCAGTAAGTTCTTCTTCGTTTTGTCCAAAAATGCTTGCGTTGAAAATAAAATGCCCGTTTGGAGTTAAATGGGATTGAAGCGCGTTCCAAAATTCGGTTGTATAAAAAGTAGCTGGTACCAATTGGTCTACAAAAATATCTACTACAATTAAATCGTATGTTTTCGTACACGTTTGTAAATAAGCAAATGCTTCTTGGTGAATGGTGGTTAATTGGTTGTCGTTTTTTAAACCAAATTCTTCCAATGCTAATGCAATTATGTTCGCATCAAAATCAACGGCATCAATCGATTTTTTATATCCAAAACGTTCACGTAAAGAAGGAACAACACTGCCGCCACCAAATCCTAAAATTAAAACAGAATTGCAAGATGAAACAGGAACTTGGTTCAAGCCAAATTCTAGAATTTTTTGTAACGAACCATAAGAGTAATTGGCATTTTGGCTGTGTAAAAGTTTCTTGCCAAAATCATAAGTTACTGTAACTTTTCCATTTTTCTCAGTTTCAATTTCTGAAACTGTAATAGGTAATAGGTAACTTAATAATTTTTTCATTAGAATGGCTTTTGGATAAATTACAAACTTAAGTTTTGAAGTAATTTTTGGAATAGAATTATTGAAGTTTGAAGTTTATCGGAATCGTATAAGCAACATTTACAGGTTCACCTTTTTGTTTTCCAGGTGTCATTCTTGGTAATAATTTAATAATACGAATGGCCTCAGCTTCTAAAATAGGATGCGTTTTGTTTGCTGCTTTTACATTGGTAATTTCTCCAGTTTTTGATATAACAAATGAAACCAAAACTTTGCCTTGAATTTCTTTTCTAATTGCTTTATTTGGATATTTAAAGTGTTTTGCTATATGTTCAGCAATTTTTTGATTGAAACAGCTTTTGATTGCTTCATTTTTATTTTTGTTATCGCAACCATTAAATGCTGGAATGGTTTCGATTTCTGTAAATGATAATTCCGAAGTGTTCTTTTGTTCTTCAGTTTCACTTTTTTCATTCTGACAAAAAGCGTTTGATTGAATTAATAAAACTAAAAAGAAGATAATTTTTTTCATAACTAATTTTTAAACTGCAACAATTCCTTTAATATGTGGATGTGGATCGTAACCTTCCAAAGTGAAATCGTCAAATGTGAAATCAAAAATATTCTTGATTTCTGGGTTCAATTTCATTTTTGGTAACGGACGACAGTCGCGGGTTAATTGTAATTCTAGTTGTTCGATGTGGTTGTTATAGATGTGAGCATCACCAAAAGTATGGATGAATTCGCCTACTTGTAAATCACAAACTTGTGCAATCATCATGGTAAACAAAGCATAAGAAGCAATATTAAAAGGAACGCCTAAGAAAATATCAGCGCTTCTTTGGTACAATTGGCAACTTAATTTGCCATCGGCAACATAAAACTGAAAAAAGGCATGACACGGAGGTAAAGCGGCTTTTCCATTGGCTACATTTTCAGCAAATGAAACTGAAGTATCAGGCAAAACGCTAGGATTCCAAGCGGAAACTAACATTCTTCTGCTGTTTGGATTGGTTTTCAGTGTTTCGATTAATTCGGTAATTTGGTCAATTTCTTCGCTATTCCAGTTGCGCCATTGGTGACCGTAAACCGGACCTAAATCGCCATTTTCATCCGCCCATTCGTCCCAAATTTTAACACCGTTTTCTTGTAAATACTTGATATTGGTATCGCCATTCAAAAACCACAACAATTCATAAATAATGGATTTTAAATGGAGTTTTTTGGTAGTTACCATTGGAAAACCTTTACTCAAATCAAATCGCATTTGATACCCAAATACACTTAATGTTCCAGTTCCCGTGCGGTCGCCTTTTTGGTTGCCGTTTGCTAATACGTGTTTTACTAAGTCGTGGTATTGTTTCATTTTTTAGAGAGAGGTTAGAAGTTAGAGATTAGAAGTTAGATTATCCAATTATCATCCCAGCTATTGTCGCTGATAAAAGGGATGCTAAACTACCGCCAATTACCGCTTTTAGTCCAAATTCTGATAATGTTTTTCTTTGGTTGGGTGCTAATGAGCCAATGCCTCCAATTTGAATTCCAATGGAAGCGAAATTGGCAAAACCACACAACATATAAGTCGCCATAATTACAGATTTTTGATACGTAAAATGAATATCATTTGCCATATTTTTCAACTCTGCCAATTGAATATAACCAACAAATTCAGAAGCCGCTAGCTTAATTCCTAACAATTGTCCCATTAACATCATGTCTTCTTTGGCAACACCAATGAGCCACATTAAAGGTGAGAAAATAATTCCTAAAATCGTTTCTAAGGAGAATTTTGTATATGGAGTATAAGATGATATTAATTCATTTAATCCAGTGTAATAACCAATTATACCAAGTCCCCAGTTTATCATAGCAATAAAAGCGATGAAAACTAACAACATGGCAGCTACGTTAGCAGCTAATTTTAAACCTTCTGTGGTTCCAGTTGCAATGGCATCTAGAATATTTGAACCAATTTTTTCTTTTGAAACTTCAACAGCAGTGTCAATTTTTTCTGTTTGCGGATATAGTATTTTTGAAATTACAATTGCACCCGGTGCTGCCATTACAGAAGCTGCTAATAAATGTTTCGCAAATTCTAAACGTAAAACAGGATCATTTCCTCCCAAAAAACCAATGTAAGCCGCTAAAACGCCACCAGCAACAGTTGCCATTCCACCAACCATAACTAATAGAATTTCACTTTTATTCATTTTCTCTAAATACGCTTTAATCATCAATGGCGCTTCTGTTTGACCTAAGAAAATGTTTCCAGCTACTGATAAACTTTCAGCGCCTGAAATTTGAAGAATTTTTGTTAATAAAGTGGCTAGTCCTTTAACGATAATTTGAATTACCCCTAAGTAAAATAATAACGAAGTTAAAGCTGAAAAGAAAATAATAGTTGGTAAAACTTGGAACAAGAAAATAAATCCAAAGCTTTCTACGTTCATCATGCCACCTAATAGAAATTCACTTCCAGCTCGAGTAAAATCTAGAACTAAAACAAACAATTTTCCAATTAGTTCAAATGCTGATTTAATAAAACCAACTTTCAAAACTCCAATGGCTAATATTAATTGTGCTCCTAATCCAATTGCGACTGTTTTCCAGTTGATTCCTTTGCGATTCGCACTAAATAAAAAAGCAACTAATAATAAAGACACCATTCCTAAAACGCCTCTTCCAATTCCCATTGGGGTTATGCCTTCATTAGGTTTTAACTCAATTGAATTCCCTTTGTTTTTAACTTTATTGGAAGCAAAAAATGAATAGGCCTTTTCTCCTTTTTTTATAGTTAATGTAGAGTCGGTTTGGGTTTCAATAGAAAAGCGTTTGGTAGGTGAATCTGAACCGTTTTCAAATAAAAATAAATATTTGTCTTGAATCAAATAATCCCCTTTTTGGAATAAACTATCCGATGATAATTTCAATTGGTAAGTGCCTTCTTTTAGTTCTAAAAAGTCAGTTTGAGACGATTGCAATTGCCATTTTTTCTCTAATTCCACTTCTTGACCCACTAGGTTCATTGCAAAAAGAAAAGCAATTGAAAAATATATAATTTTTTTTAACATATTGATTTTGAATTAAGTAAAAGCTGTGGTTACGATTCTTTTTTAGATATTTCGTCTCTTATTTTTGCGGCTTTTTCGTAGTCTTCATTTTGAACCGCTTCGTCTAATTTATCGTAAAGCTGTTGTAATGTGAAGCCAGAATAATCAGTTCCTGAAACAGGAGAATCACTTTCGCTACCAAAAGTTTCTGGTTCAGAAAGTACACCGTCGTCATTGCCAGTTGGGTTTTCCTCTGTGTTTGACATGTTCAAGTAAATACCTGCTTTGTCTAAGATGTTTTTGTAGGTAAAAATAGGCGCATTGAAACGTAATGCTAAGGCAATAGCATCGGAAGTTCTTGCGTCAACAATTTCCTCAATTTTATCTCTTTCACAAATGATACTGGAAAAAAATACGCCATCTACCAATTTATGAATAATAACTTGTTTAACTACAATATCAAATCGGTCAGCAAAACTTTTGAACAAATCGTGCGTTAATGGTCTTGGTGGTTTAATTTCCTTTTCTAACGCAATAGCAATGGATTGGGCTTCAAAAGCACCAATTACGATAGGCAAATTGCGTTCGCCATCCACCTCATTCAAAATTAGTGCGTAAGCGCCATTTTGTGTTTGGCTATAGGAAATTCCTTTTATAGTTAATTTTACTAAGCTCATAGGTTTTTTACTGTCATTTTAGCGGCACAAAAATAGTATTATTCCGTAAAAATGAGGTTCATTATTCAACTAATTTACAAATATAAACAAACTGATTATAAGTTTGATTAAAAATAAGGAACACTAAAATAATTTTGCGTTTAAACACAAAAAAAGCACCTCGTAAAAGGTGCTTTGTTGATTATTGTAATTAAAATTTTTAAGCATTTGCAGCTTTAAAAGCTTTTAATTTTTCGATTAATTTTGGAACCACATCAAATGCGTCGCCTACAATTCCGTAGTCAGCCACTTTAAAGAAAGGTGCTTCAGGATCAGTATTGATAACCACTTTTACTTTTGAAGAGTTAATTCCTGCAATATGTTGGATTGCCCCAGAAATTCCTACTGCAATATATAAGTTTGATGCTACAGGTTTTCCTGTTTGTCCCACGTGCTCGCTGTGAGGTCTCCATCCAATGTCAGAAACTGGTTTAGAACAAGCAGTTGCTGCTCCTAAAACAGCTGCTAATTCTTCAATCATTCCCCAGTTCTCTGGACCTTTCATTCCACGACCTGCAGAAACTACGATTTCGGCATCAGCAATAGTTACTTTTCCTGTAACTTTCTCTACATTTTCTACTTTTACACCAAAAGCACTGCTGTCAAGTGCTGGAGCAAAAGCTTCTTCTGAAGTTGCAACTGCGTCTTCATTTAATCCATATGAGTTTTTAGCTAATCCAATAACTTTTACTGTTGTTGTTAGTTCGGTTACATTGAAAGCTTTGTTTGAGAAAGCCGTTCTTTTTACTTGAAATGGTGATGTGCTTACTGGTAAAGCAACTACATTTGAAGCATAACCTGCTTTTAAACTAACAGCAACTAGTGGTGCTAAATACAAACTATCAGTTGTGCTTGAAAGAACCACTAAACTTGTTCCTTCTTTTTCAGCTGCTTGTTGAATTACTGATGCATACCCTTTGGCATTAAAAGTAGCCAATTGCTCATTAGTAACTTGCAATACTTTGCTAACACCATATTTTCCTAATTCTGATGCATTGCTTGCATTAATTGTAACTGCAGTTACTGATGTTCCCATAGCATCTGCAACCTTTTTTGCATAAGAAGCTAATTCGAATGCTACTTTTTTAAATTTTCCTTCTGCTGATTCAGCATATATTAATATAGACATGATTTTTTAAGTTTAAAAGTTTAATTAAGTTTAAAAGTTAATAGTTTGAGTCTAGTTCTTTACTGAAAACTGTGACTGAAAACTGAAAACTAAATAACTTTTGCTTCGTTGTGTAATAAATCGATTAACTCGTCAATGTTATCCGCACTGATTAATTTTACAGCAGATTTTGCAGCTGGTTTTTCAAATTTAACCGCTTTCGATGCTGTTTCAGTAGTTGTTGGTTCTTTAACATCCAAAGCTTTCGTTCTAGCCATCATAATACCACGCATATTTGGAATACGTAAATCTTTTTCTTCTACCAAACCTTTTTGTCCACCAATTACTAATGGCAAAGAAGTTGAAACTGTTTCTTTTCCACCGTCGATTTCTCTTATTGCTTTTGCCTCAGTTCCATTTACATCTAAACCAATGCATGAGTTTACAAAGTTGAAACCTAATAATCCTGCTAACATTCCAGGAACCATACCGCCGTTATAATCTAAAGATTCTTTACCTGCAATTACTAAGTCATAATTTCCAGCTTTTACAACTGCTGCTAATTCAGTAGCAACGAACATTCCGTCACTTGGGTTGGCATTGATTCTAATAGCTTCATCAGCACCAATGGCTAAAGCTTTTCTCAAAGTTGCTTCTGCGTCAGTTCCACCAACATTCACAACAGTAACTGATGCGCCTTGTTGTTCTTTAAACCAAATAGCTCTAGTTAAACCAAATTCATCATTTGGATTGATTACAAACTGAACACCATTGGTATCAAATTCCGTATCACCATTGATGAAATTAATTTTTGATGTAGTATCAGGTACGTGACTAATGCAAACTAATATTTTCATTTTTTCTGTTTAAATAAGTGAATAATAACGCTACGAATTTACTAAAAATTATCAAATAAAAAACTATGCACGCATAATAAATATCAAAAAGTAGCCAATTTTATGATTTTTTTATAGAATGTGTAATTTGAAGATTTTAAAGCTGCTTTAAATTGTGAATATTACAATCATTAAACATGTTTAATAAATTGCAAATAATAAATTAAGAGTCAAAATTAAAACAACAAAAAACAAAATGTATATTTAAAATTGTAAATTTGGAGTATACATAATGATTAACTAGTATTATCAATAAATTTATGAAATTTTACATTTTTCTAATATTTCCTTTTTTGGCTACTTCACAAGAAATTGTTGTTTCTACACCACTAAATAATCAATTGTATGCGGGAATTGCAAATGCAGTTGATATTAGTTTAGAAAATACAAAATGTAAAGATTTCTTTATTGAAGTTGAAGGAGAAGTTATTGAAAATAAAAATTGTAATTTTACAATTATACCAAAAAGCAAAGGTTTACTAGAAATCAAAATATTCACTTCTAAAAAAAAGGGAGTGTCTAAAATTTACCTAAATGTTAAAGATGTTGATTTAAATGCTAAAATAATGGCTCCCATTGATAAAGATGGTAGTTTGTTGTTATCAAGGGCAACAGGGATTTCAGTTGAATCTGAAATAGTTGATTTAAATTTTGACAATTCTAAAGTGGAATATGAATTAATTATAATTAGAAAGGATAAAATTTTAATTAACGAATATTTTAAAGGAAAAAGGTTTAATGAAAAAGCAAAATATTACTTTGAAAACTTGGAAGATGAAGACATAATTGTTTTTAGAAATATTACAATTTACATTAACAACATACAATACTTTGTTGAACCAATCATAACAGAAAAGAGAAAATATAATCTAAATTAGGTTGTTTTCAATAATTACTGTTTAATAGTAAATTGTTAATGAAGTTGAAGTTATTATTAAACTTCAAAATTTTTTTCAAATCATGTAGATTAGAATAATTACATCATCATCATACAAATAATTTAGAACCAAATATTTTATTCCCGCTATTTTTTATATTTTTGCGTTTCAAATTAATGATTTCAAATAAAAATTCATGAGAACGATACAGTTTAGAGAAGCCATTTGCGAAGCGATGAGCGAAGAAATGCGCCATGATGATACGATATATTTAATTGGTGAAGAAGTTGCTGAATATAATGGAGCCTACAAAGCTTCTAAAGGAATGTTAGACGAATTTGGTCCAAAACGTGTAATTGATGCACCAATTGCTGAGTTAGGTTTCGCTGGAATTGCTGTTGGTTCTGCTATGAACGGCAATCGTCCAATCGTAGAATTCATGACTTTCAACTTTTCATTGGTAGGAATTGACCAAATTATCAACAATGCAGCAAAAATGCGTCAAATGTCTGGCGGACAATTCAATATTCCAATTGTTTTCAGAGGGCCAACAGCTTCTGCGGGTCAATTAGCAGCGACGCATTCACAAGCTTTTGAAAGTTGGTATGCCAACTGTCCAGGTCTTAAAGTAGTAGTTCCTGCAAATGCTTACGACGCAAAAGGTTTACTAAAAGCGGCTATTCGTGATAATGATCCTGTTATTTTCATGGAATCAGAGCAAATGTATGGCGATAAAAGTGAAGTTCCAGAAGGAGAATACATTTTACCTTTAGGTGTTGCCGATGTAAAAAGAGAAGGAACAGATGTAACTATCGTTTCTTTCGGAAAAATATTAAAAGAAGCTTTTTTAGCAGCTGATGAATTAGCTAAAGAAGGAATTTCTTGTGAAATCATCGATTTAAGAACGGTTCGTCCATTAGATTACGATACGATATTAAATTCAGTGAAGAAAACGAATCGATTAGTGGTTTTAGAAGAAGCTTGGCCTTTTGGTAGTGTGGCATCTGAAATTACGTATATGGTTCAAGAAAAAGCATTCGATTACTTAGATGCTCCAGTACAAAGAATCACAACTGCGGATACACCAGCACCATATTCTCCAGCGTTATTGAAAGAATGGTTGCCAAATGCACAAGATGTGATAAAAGCAGTAAAAAAAGTTATGTATAAATAAAATATAACTCACTATATTTGAAGCCTCATCAAAACTGAATTGATGAGGCTTTTTATTGATTCCATTTTATACATGAAACAAGTTTTATTCGCGATATTATTTTTTTTAATTACTCTTTTAACTTCAGCTCAAACGAAAGTTGGTGGTAAAGTGTTAGATGAGTTTGGAGATCCCATAGCTTTTGCAAACGTAGTTTTTAAAAACTCAAAAGAAGGTGTAATTACCAATGAGAACGGTATTTTTTATTTTGAATCCGATCAAGATTACAGTACACTTGTGATTTCATTCGTAGGATTTGAAACACAAGAAATTCCATTAAAAAAAGGTTTAAATTCCAATTTAAAAATCGTTTTAATTCAAGGAACAACACTTAAAGAGGTTGTAGTTTATACTGGGAAAACTTCTAAAAAGAACAATCCGGCTCTAGATATTCTAAGAAAAATTTGGGAAAGAAAGCGAAAAAACGGACTTTACATGTTTGATCAATATAAATATGACAAATATGAAAAAGTAGAATTCGACATGAATACGATTGACAGTTCTTTTATGAGCAGCAAAGTATTCAAAGGAATGGAGTTTATTTTTGACAACATCGACACTTCAAGAATTACAGGGAAAACATTTTTACCTATTTTTATCAATGAAAGTGTAAGTGAAGTCTATGGTGATAATGTTAAAAAGAAACATAAAGAAATTCTAAAAGCCAATAAAAATTCTGGATTTGGAAATGGAGATGGCGTTAATACATTTATCAAAGATTTATATGCCGATTATAATATTTACGACAATTACCTGAAGTTTTTTGATAAAGATTTTGTGAGTCCGCTTTCACGTACAGGAATTCATGTTTACAACTATGTGTTGAATGATAGTATGTTTATCGATAACAAATGGTGCTACAACATTGTTTACTATCCAAGACGAAAAAATGAATTGACTTTCAAAGGTGATTTTTGGGTAAATGACACCACGTTTGCAATTAAAAAAATCAATTTAGAAGCCAGTAAAAGTGCCAATATCAACTGGGTAAAAGAAATTTATATCGAACAAGAATTTGAAGTCCTGAACGATTCCGTTTTTCTTTTGAAAAGAGATTACATGATGTCGGATTTTAGTTTTTCCAAAAAAGAAGAATCTAAAGGCGTTTATGGAAAAAGAACTACAGTTGTAAAAAATCACGTGTTTAACGAACCCAAAGAAGATAAGTTTTATCGCCAAGAAGTTAATTTTTACGACAACAGCGTTTTCAATAAACCGGAAGAATTTTGGCAAGAAAATCGTTTTGAAAAACTCAATGAAAATGAAGCTGGAATTTACAAAATGTTGGATACACTTCAAACAGTACCCAAGTTCAAGCGAATTTACGACTTAGCAACCATATTAGGAAGTGGATATATTCAAGTAGGCAATGTCGATTTTGGACCCATTTTCTCCACTTTTGGTTATAATGATGTAGAAGGGCAACGCATCAGAATTGGCGGAAGGACGTACTTTGGACCACATGATAAATGGCGTATTCAAGGTTACACAGCTTATGGTTTTAGAGACCAGCAATTCAAATATGGTATTTCAGGACGATGGATGGTGAACCCAAACAATCGTTTAATTTTGTCTGTAGGAAATCGTCGCGATGTAGAACAAATGGGAGTAAGTTTAACTACTTCCAATGATGTTTTGGGAAGAAGTTTTGCTTCGTCAGCACTTTTTGCAAGTGGTGTAAATAACCAATTGACTTCAGTTAACTTAACTACTTTGGGTTTTGAAATTGAACCACTAAAAAACTTTACTTTTCAAACCAATTTCACTTACAGAACACTAAAGTCTGCATCTAGTGAATTTAGTTTGGATTATTATACCGATATAACACAATCGGAAATAAAAAGTGAAGTCAAACAATCCGAAATTAATCTAGTAGCTGAATACACGCCAAAGCGAAAAACTTTAGGCTACGGTGTAGATCGAATGGATGTAGACTTCAATTACGCTAGAGTATTTTTAAGTTACAGTAATGGATTTAAAGGGGTATTAGATAGTGATTTTAATTACCAAAAGCTACAATTTTATTATCGTCAACCTGCATTAGTTGGAGGTTTTGGAAGGTTGTTTACCACTTTTGAAACAGGAAAAATATTTGGTGAAGTGCCATTGGGATTAATGGGTGTAATTCCAGGAAACCAATCTTGGTTCGTAATTGAAAATACGTACAACTTATTAAATTATTATGATTTTGTTGCCGATGAATATGCTTCGTTACATTTCGAACATCATTTCAACGGAAGATTATTCTCAAGAGTTCCGTATTTAAGAAAATTGAATTTACGTGAAATTGTTGGGATAAAAGGTGTTTACGGAAGAGTTTCAGACCGAAACAAATTACTAAATGCATCTGGATTAAACTACATCGCACCGGAAGATGTATATTGGGAATATCATGCTGGAATTGGGAATATTTTTAAAGTATTACGAATCGATTGCGCTTGGAGAGGAAGTTACTTGGATATGCCTGATGCAAGAAAATTTGCTGTAAGAGCTTCCTTCGGATTTTACTTCTAAACCTATATTTTTTTTGCAAAACTCTTTTGCTTCTCATGTTTTATAGTGGTAACTTTGCACCCGCTTTTAAAAACAAATAAGAAATGACAGCAGATAAGATTACTACATTTGATGTATTGATTGAGATTCCAAGAGGAAGTAGAAATAAATACGAATACGATTTTGAATTAAAAAGAATGCGTTTTGACAGAATGTTATTTTCGTCAATGATGTATCCAGCAGATTACGGATTTATTCCTGAAACTTTAGCATTAGATGGAGATCCATTAGATGTTTTAGTTTTAATTAATGAACCAACATTCCCAGGTTGTGTAATGGAAGTAAAACCAATCGGTGTTTTCCATATGGCAGACGATAAAGGTCCGGATGAAAAAGTAATTTGTGTTCCTGTTTCTGATCCAATTTGGAATAAATTAAATGATTTGAGTGATGTAAATCCACACTTAATCAAAGAAATCGAGCATTTCTTCCAAGTGTACAAAGATTTAGAAAACAAAAAAGTTGACGTAGAAGGTTGGGGCGATGTAAACGAAGCAAAAGAAATCTTAGCAAAATGCACCAGACGTTTTGAGGAAATTGAAAATAAACCTGCAGGATTGTTTAGTATTAAATAATTTGTAAGTTTTTATATAAAAAAGGCAATATTTTCTATGAATATTGCCTTTTTTGTTTATTTTTGTTCGTAACAGAATTGAATTAACAAATAAAAACTAACTAATAATTTATGGAATCAATGATGATCTACGTGCCAATCGCAATGGCACTGTTAGGACTGGTATTTATGGCAGTCAAACGAACATGGGTACTTAAACAAGATGCTGGAGATGGAAAAATGAAAGAGATTTCAGATTACATCTATGAAGGCGCTTTAGCTTTCTTAAAAGCAGAATACAAATTGTTGACATTCTTTGTTCTTGGAGCGAGTGTAGTGTTAGCAGCTATTTCGTTTTTTGTACCAACCACTCACTGGTTAATTGTAATTGCGTTTATTTTTGGAGCTATATTTTCAGCTTATGCGGGAAATATTGGTATGAAAATCGCAACGAAAACTAATGTTCGTACAACACAAGCGGCTCGTACGAGTTTACCTCAAGCATTAAAAGTTTCTTTTGGCGGTGGAACCGTTATGGGATTAGGAGTTGCTGGTTTAGCCGTTTTAGGATTGACAGGTTTTTTCATCATATTTTTTAGATTTTTCATGCACGGTCAATGGACTTCTACAGAAGACATGACTATTGTTCTTGAAACTTTAGCAGGATTCTCTCTTGGAGCTGAATCTATTGCATTATTTGCTCGTGTAGGTGGAGGTATTTATACCAAAGCAGCTGACGTAGGTGCAGATTTAGTTGGAAAAGTTGAAGCTGGTATTCCAGAAGATGATCCGAGAAATCCAGCTACAATTGCAGATAATGTAGGAGATAACGTTGGAGACGTTGCAGGTATGGGTGCCGATTTATTCGGTTCGTATGTGGCAACTGTTTTAGCAGCGATGGTTTTAGGAAATTACGTAATTAAAGATATGGGCGGTCAAATCAATGACGCTTTTGGTGGAATTGGACCAATTTTATTACCAATGGCAATCGCTGGTTTTGGAATTTTATTTTCTATTATTGGAACTATGTTAGTGAAAATTTCAAGTGACGATGCTAAAGAAGCACAAGTTCAAAGTGCATTAAACAAAGGAAACTGGGTTTCTATTATTTTAACACTTATTTCATGTTATTTCTTAGTGCAATATATGTTGCCTGAAGTAATGACAATGAATTTCTATGGCGAAGGAGCTAAAGAGATTTCTTCAATGCGTGTTTTCTATGCAACTATTGTTGGTTTATTTGTTGGTGGAGCTATTTCATCTGTAACAGAATATTATACAGGATTAGGTACAAAACCAGTGATGGCAATAGTACAAAAATCATCAACTGGGGCTGGAACTAACGTAATCGCTGGTTTAGCAACAGGAATGATTTCTACTTTCCCAACGGTTTTATTGTTTGCTGCTGCAATTTGGGCTTCTTATGCTTTTGCAGGTTTCTATGGTGTTGCTCTTGCTGCTTCTGCAATGATGGCTACAACTGCAATGCAATTAGCAATCGACGCATTCGGACCAATTTCTGATAACGCTGGTGGAATCGCTGAAATGAGTGAATTACCAAAAGAAGTTCGTACTCGTACAGATATTTTAGATTCTGTAGGAAACACAACAGCGGCAACTGGAAAAGGTTTCGCAATCGCTTCTGCAGCATTAACTTCATTAGCATTATTTGCTGCTTATGTTACTTTTACAGGAATTGATGGAATTAATATTTTCAAAGCACCAGTATTAGCAATGTTATTCGTTGGAGGTATGATTCCGGTAGTTTTCTCTGCTTTAGCAATGAATTCAGTAGGTAAAGCTGCAATGGATATGGTATATGAAGTACGTCGTCAGTTCAAAGAAATTCCAGGAATTATGGAAGGAACAGGCAAACCAGAATACGGAAAATGCGTTGAAATTTCTACAAAAGCCGCTTTACGCGAAATGATGTTACCAGGAATTTTAACCATTGGTTTCCCAATTGCAATTGTATTATTAGGTAAATTAGTTTACGCTGATAACAACCAATTGATTGCTGAAATGTTAGGTGGTTATATGGCTGGAGTTACCGTTTCAGGTGTACTTTGGGCAGTGTTCCAAAACAACGCTGGTGGTGCTTGGGATAACGCTAAAAAATCTTTCGAAGCTGGAGTTATGATTAATGGTGAAATGACATACAAAGGTTCTGATGCACACAAAGCAGCAGTAACTGGTGATACTGTTGGAGATCCATTTAAAGACACTTCTGGACCTTCAATGAATATATTAATCAAATTAACGTGTTTGATTGGTTTAGTAATTGCTCCAATCTTAGGAGGACATGGTGCAACAACCGGACATAGTGCTTGCTGTTCAAAAACTGAAATGGTTTGTTGTGATTCAGCAAAATGCGATTTGTCTAAATGTGCCGATATGACTAAAGAAGAATGTGCCAAAATGTGTGAAGACAATGGTTGTTCTGAAGAATGTAAAGCAAAATGCATGGCAATGTATGATGAAAATGGAAAATTCATTGGAAAAGAAGAGCACGTTCACGGACCAGATTGCAAACACAATCATCATGAAGAAATCATCAACATGGATGTACAAAAAGTAAAAGATGCGAACGGAAAAGTAAAAGCAACGGTTACTTTAACTAAAATGGTAGATGGTAAAGAAGTTACTGAAGAAAGAGTTTTTGAAGGAGATGATTTAGAAGTTGATGCTAAAATAGCAGCGCTTGGAAAATAATCTTTAAATTAGCATATCTAAAAAACCTCACAATTCGTGAGGTTTTTTTGTATATTTAACACTGTCAAATCTATTGCAATGAAATGTAACCTATTTTTTCTTCTTGCTTTTTCAGTTTGTTTAACATTCGGACAAAATCCAATTAATGTTATCCCAAAACCAGTTAAAACAAGCGCTATTAACAATAAGTTTTCACTAAATCCAAAAACAGTTATTGTTGCGAATAATACTAATTCTTTTGAAGTAAAATTTTTAAAAGAAAGTATTAAACAACAAACAGGATTGGAACTCACAATTAAAAACGCGCACAGAATTGGTTCACGAATTCATTTGATTTTGGAACCAGAGTCTCAATTTCCGAATAAAGAAGCTTATCAATTAAATATTCTTGGCGACAGAATAGCTATTTATGCTTCAACCAATCAAGGATTGTTTTATGGCATCCAAACCTTACTCCAATTAATCCCATTTACTACCAATGCCACAGAAATTAAATTGGATAATCTGATGATGGATGATATTCCAAAATTCCAATGGCGCGGTATGCATTTAGACGTCTCTCGTCATTTCTTTCCAAAGGATTTTATTAAAAAATATATTGATTATTTAGCGATGTACAAAATGAATACCTTTCATTGGCATTTAACTGATGACCAAGGTTGGCGCATCGAAATCAAAAAATATCCCAAATTAACGGAAGTCGGCGCATGGCGAAACGGCTCCATGACTGGACATTATACCGACCAAACTTTTGACGATATTCGCTATGGCGGATTTTACACCCAAGAAGAAATCAAAGAAATTGTAGCCTACGCCAAAGAACGACATATCACCGTTGTTCCCGAAATTGAAATGCCAGGTCACGCTTTAGCAGCTTTAGCTTCGTATCCCGAATTTTCTTGTACAGGCGGACCTTTTGAAGTGGGAAAATCTTGGGGTGTTTTTGATGATGTCTTTTGCCCAAAAGATGAAACTTTTACTTTTTTAGAAAATATTTTGGCAGAAGTTATCACTTTATTTCCTTCCGAATACATTCATATTGGTGGTGATGAATGTCCAAAAGTGCGTTGGAAAAGTTGTCCGCATTGTCAAAAGACAATCAAAGATGAAAAATTGAAAGACGAACACGAACTACAAAGTTATTTCATCCAAAGAATCGAAAAATTTGTCAATAGTAAAGGGCGAAAAATCATTGGTTGGGACGAAATTTTAGAAGGCGGATTAGCACCAAATGCAGCCGTAATGAGTTGGCGTGGCACCGAAGGCGGAATCGCAGCAGCCAAACAAAAACATTTCGTTGTCATGTCGCCAGGTTCACATTGTTATTTCGACCATTATCAAGGCGAACCTAAAAACGAACCGATTGCTTTTGGCGGTTATACCAATGTGGAAAAAGTATATTCTTTCAATCCTATTCCAAAGGAACTTTCCGCAGAAGAATCCAAATATATTTTAGGCGCTCAAGCTAACGTTTGGACGGAATACATCAACACACCAGAACATGTTGAATATATGGTTTTTCCAAGAATAGCAGCACTTTCTGAAGTATTATGGGGAACTTCAAACCCAAATAATTACAAAGAATTTGAAAAAAGATTGATTTCACATTTCGAAATTTATGATAAAAAAGGAATCAACTATAGTAGAGCTATATTTGAAGTAACTTCCAAAGTAAATCGTGCTGAAAATGGAGAAGGTGTGCTATTCGAATTAAATTCAGCTACTAACTCCAATGGAATTCGTTACACAACTGATGGTTCTGATCCAAATTCAAATTCAATCCAATATTTAAAGCCCATAGAAATAAAAAAAGGTCAAACAATAAAAGCCGCCTTATTTGAAAATGAAAAACAAAAAAGTGCAATTGTTGAACAGAAATTTTATTGGAGTAAAGCTGTAGGGAAAAGCATTAGTTTAATAAACCAACTTCATGAAAATTACAACATTGGTGGTGCTTTAACCTTAGTTGATGGATTAATTGGAAATAGAAGTAAATTTGGTCGTGATTGGTTAGGTTTTTCTGGAAAAGATTTAAATGCAACTATCAATTTGGGCAAAACGGAAATAATAAACAAAGTAATTCTTTGCGTGCTTGAAAGTAAAGGAAGTTGGATATATTATCCAAAAAAAATTGAAGTATTCCTTTCAAATGATGGTAAAAATTTCGAAAGTGTTTCTGAATTAAGTTTATCCGAAATTCAAGACGTTATAGGTGAAGTAGTTTTAGAAGTTAATTCTCGAAAAGCCCAATTTGTAAAAGTAATTGCAACAAACTTTGGTAAAATAACAGATGGAAATCCTGGTTCAGGTTCAGAAGCTTGGCTATTTGTTGATGAAATTGGTATTGAATAAAAAAATATGACAAACAGAAGAAATTTTTTAAAAACAACAGCGTTAGCAACTGCTGGCGTAGCGTTTCAGGCTTTCAATGGGAAATCTGAGGAAACTGAAATCGATATTAATTCAGGAAAAACGAACAAACCAATTGTACTTTCAACATGGAATTTTGGTTTACAAGCCAATGAAGCCGCTTGGGAAGTGCTGAAAAATAAAGGTCGTGCTCTTGATGCTGTAGAAGCTGGCGTAAAAATTCCAGAAGGTGATCCCAATGAAAGAAGCGTTGGTTATGGCGGTCGCCCAGACAGAGAGGGAAAAGTGACACTAGACGCTTGTATCATGGACGAATTTTCGAATATTGGTTCAGTAGCTTGTTTGGAACATATTAAACATCCTATTTCCGTGGCTAGAATGGTGATGGAAAAAACGCCTCATGTGATGTTAGTTGGTGAAGGTGCTTTACAATTTGCTTTATCTCAAGGATTTAAAAGAGAAAATTTATTACTAGAAGCTTCCGAAAAAGAATGGAAAGAATGGCTAAAAACTAGTGAATATGTGCCGAAAGCCAATATTGAAAACCACGATACTATTGGAATGATTGCGCTTGATGTGCAAGGGAATTTATCGGGTGCGTGTACTACAAGTGGCATGGCTTTTAAAATGCATGGAAGAGTGGGTGATTCCCCAATTATTGGTGCTGGTTTGTATGTGGATAATGAAATTGGAGCAGCAACAGCAACAGGTCACGGCGAAGAAGTTATTCGAATTACAGGTTGTCATTTGGTTGTTGAACTCATGCGTCAAGGGAAATCACCCCAAAAAGCATGTGAAGAAGCGGTGATGCGAATCGTAAAACTGACTCAAAATCGAGGAAAAAACCTAAAAGATATCCAAGTTGGGTTCATCGCTTTGAATAAAAAAGGGGAATATGGTTCGTACTGTGTGCAAGGAGGTTTCAATTATGCTGTTCATGATGCAGCCGGAAATAAATTAATCGATGCGAATTATTACTTAAAAACTTAGTTTTATTAACCACATAGAAACATAGATAAAAAAGGTTGATAGAGTCCAATTATGGATTCACAAAGTATATGTTTCCTATGTTAGTGGAACGACTTATTATTTTCAAAAAAAAACTATGTTTCTATGTGGTTTAAAATATATTTATGAATTTGAAAAAAATAGAAATCGCTTGTTTTAATCTTGAATCTGCTCTCATCGCACAAAAAGCAGGAGCCGATAGAGTAGAATTGTGCGCTGATATGTCGGTTGGCGGCACAACTCCAACTATCGAAATGATAAAACAAGCTCGCGAAAATTTGACTATCGATTTGTATGTAATGATTCGCTCAAGAGGAGGGAATTTCGTTTACTCAGAAGCAGAATTGGAACAAATGAAATTGGAAATCGAAACCATCAAAAAGTTAGGAGTCAACGGATTTGTTTTTGGAGTTTTGAATGAGGAGAAAACAATTCATATCGAACAAAATATAGCTTTAGTGGAATTAGCGAAACCATTGCCTTGTACATTTCATCGTGCTTTTGATGCAGTTTTAGATTACGAAAAAGCATTGGAAGATGTTATCTCGTGCGGATTTTCAAACATTCTAACTTCTGGAACTTTCCCAAATGTCATGGAAGGAAAAGAAGTGTTGCAACAATTAGTCATTCAGGCTAACAATCGCATCGAAATAATGTCTGGTGGTGGATTGCGTTCCACAAACATTTCGGAATTAGATAAATTGGTAAATGCCAATTGGTATCATTCATCCGCAATTACAGATGGAAGTGAAATTGCTAATCCAGAAGAAATTATTCAACTAAAGAAAAAGTTACAATCTTAAATGAACTTCGTTAATTTTAATTAAGCTTTCACTCTAAAAACTTATATGACTTATATGTTTAAAAAGATAACATTGTTTCTAATTTTTATTTGCTATTCCGTTTCAGCACAAACTTCCTATCGCAATTTGTCAACAGAAAACTGGACATTCAGCAAACAAAACGAAACAAAAAAACACAAGGCAACCATTCCCGGGACTATTCACACGGATTTATTCCAAAACCAATTAATTCCCGATCCTTTTTTTGGTACCAATGAAAAGCAATTGCAATGGATTGAAAATGAAAATTGGGAATATGAAACGTATTTTTCACTAACCAAATTCGAACTAAAAAATCAAAATATCGATTTAGAATTTGAAGGATTGGATACGTTTGCGACGGTTTATTTAAACGGAAAAGCAGTTTTAGAAACGGATAATATGTTCCGAAAATGGACAATAGCTGTTAAAACACATTTGAAAATTGGAACCAACCATTTAAAAGTTGTTTTTCATTCCGCAGTTCAAAAAGGAAAAGATGAAGCGAAAAAATTATCTTATACGTTACCCGAAAAAGAACGTGTTTTTGTCAGAAAAGCCCAATATCAATTTGGTTGGGATTGGGGACCACGATTCGTCACAGCTGGAATTTGGAAACCAGTACAATTGAAATTTTGGAATTCGGCTAAAATTGAAAGTGTAAAGTACGAGCAAAAAGTGTTGAATGAATCGGTGGCTGATTTGGATTTCATTTTTACTATTTTCGCCCAAAAATCAGGAAAGTACCAAATCAAATTAGGTCAAAAACCGTTTCCTTATGAGTTGAAAAAAGGACAAAATGTGGTTAAAGTTCCAATAACCATTCAAAATCCCATTTTATGGTGGAGTAATGGTTTGGGCGTGCCACATCAATATGTTTTTCGTTTTTCATTGGAACAAAACCAACAAAAAATTGAAGAGAAAGAACTTAAAATTGGTCTACGAACCATCGAATTAATTCAAGAAAAAGATCAAGTTGGAACTAGTTTTTACTTCAAATTAAATGGAAAACCGGTTTTCATGAAAGGCGCAAATGTGGTTCCGCCAGATAATTTTTTACCACGAGTTTCTGATTCCACTTATTTTTCATTGGTTGAAAATGCTAAAAAAGCGAATATGAACATGCTTCGTGTTTGGGGTGGCGGAGTCTATTTTGATGATGCGTTTTATGAAGCTTGCGATGCTAACGGAATTTTAGTGTGGCAAGATTTTATGTTTGCTTGTTCCATGTATCCAGGTGATGAAAAATTTGTGAAAAATGTAAAACAGGAAGTAATTGATAACGTAAATCGGTTACAAAATCACCCGAGTATTGCCATTTGGTGCGGCAATAATGAAAATGACGAAGGTTGGCATAATTGGGGTTGGCAGAAACAATTTAATTATTCCAAAGCCGATTCGACCCAAATTTGGAACGATTACAAAAAAGTTTTTCACGAGATGATTCCGCAAACATTAGACAGTTTGCTTCCGAAAGAAAAGAATATTTATTGGTCATCGTCTCCGTCAAAAGGTTGGGGAAGAAAAGAAAGTTTAACCCAAGGCGATGTACACTATTGGGGCGTTTGGTGGGGAAAAGAACCTTTTGAAATTTATGAAGAGAAAGTTGGAAGGTTTGTAAGCGAATACGGTTTTCAGGGCATGCCAAATTTAGAAACGTTACAAAAAGTAATGAATAAAGAAGATTTAAATTTTACTTCCGAAGCTTTTAAGAATCACCAAAAACATCCAACAGGTTATGAAACCATCAATGAACACATGGAACGCGATTTTGTGGTTCCAAAAGATTTTGAAGATTATTTATATGTTTCCCAATTATTACAAGCTCGTGGCATGAAAATCGCTATCGAAGCGCACAGAAGAGCCAAGCCGTATTGCATGGGAACATTGTATTGGCAATTAAACGACTGTTGGCCCGTTACTTCATGGAGTTCGCTGGATTATTATGGCAATTGGAAAGCGTTTCATTATCAAGCGAAGCAAAGTTTTGAGAATTTGTTGCTTTCGGTTGCTGATGAAAATGAAAAGCATAAGATTTATTTGGTTAATGATAATCTCGAAAGTTTTTCTGGAAAATTAGAATTGGAATTGCTTTCTTTTGATGGAAAATCACTTTGGGAAACTTTCAAAGAAATTAGTGTTAAAGGAAATTCAAGTGCCAATGTTCATGAAATTCCGAAAGTAGATTTAGAGCAATTCGATTTGCAACAAACCGTTTTAAAAGTAGCGTTTAATGATATAAAATCTAATTTTTTCTTTGTAAAACCTAAAGATTTAAAACTTCAAAAGCCGAATATTCAAATTCGAAACATTGATGAAGTTACTATTGAAATTTCTACTGATGTTTTAGCCAAAAATGTTTTTCTTTCTTCGGAAAATGATACTTTTTTTGAGGATAATTATTTTGATTTATTGCCCAATGAAAAGCGAATTATCAAATTGTCGAAAGCTGTAAAAGAGATAAAAGTAAAATCGTTGTTTGATACTATGAAATAAAGAAGTAGTTCTGTCAAGCTGAACTTGTTTCAGCTTCTAAAGATGTCTTTGTCATTCTGAAACAAGTTCAGAATGACAAATCATCGCAAAAAAACGACTCAGTCGAGGCGTTCTATAAATTATTGATTTTAGCTGATTCTTCAATTTCAGCATCTAAGTTATCATCAAATTTGAAGTTTTGTATTTTCCACACGTCTTTAGGCTTGTAAAAAAGAAAAGTAAATCGAATGGGTTGTCTGTCATATTTAATTATATAGCTAACAAGTTTTAAACTTTCACCTAAATTTTTTTCTGTAATTTTTTCGTAACCATAATAATCTCCAACCAATCCAATAAAATTTGATAATTGTGATTTAACATTTTCAACATCATAATTCTTTTCTCTTGACATCCAGTTATTTGTGCTAAAAATATAGTCAACCGCTTTTTTAGGATTTTTTTCGTAGACTTTAAAAAACTCATTTGTAATCTCATTAATTGTAGATTGAGCTTTTGTAAGGTTTGTTGATAAAAAAAATATCAAGATACATGTTATTAATTTAGTTTGTATTTTCATTGTTTAGATATTTAATTAGAACTAAAATAATCCGTTAATTTCGGCATCAATTCGATTAATAATCATTCCTAAATCTTCTGGACTGTTTACAAAATCAATGTTGTCTACATCAATAATTACTAATTTCCCTTTGTCGTAGGTTTGAATCCAAGCTTCATAGCGTTCGTTTAATCTGCTTAAATAATCAATAGAAATGGAGTTTTCGTAATCTCTTCCTCTTTTGTGAATTTGACTTACTAAATTAGGAATGGAACTTCTTAAATAGATTAATAAATCAGGTGCACCAACTAAGCCTTCCATTAATTCGAATAATGAAGTATAATTGTTGTAATCTCTATTTGCCATTAATCCCATAGCATGAAGATTGGGTGCAAAAATATGAGCATCTTCATAAATGGTTCTATCTTGAATAATTTTCTTCCCGCTTTCACGAATTTGCAATACTTGACGAAAACGACTGTTTAAGAAATAAATCTGAAGGTTAAAACTCCAGCGTTCCATTTGATGGTAAAAATCATCCAAATACGGATTGTCCACTACATCTTCAAAGTGCGGTTCCCATTTAAAATGTTTGGCTAATAATCGGGTTAACGTGGTTTTTCCTGCTCCAATATTTCCTGCTACTGCTATGTGCATTACGGTAGAATAATTTTATAGTTAGTAATTTTGTTTTGGGTAAAAATAGACAAAATTCCATCTTTAAAGAAAAAATTAGTAAACGAATTTTCACTAAGTTCAATTTTTTTACTGCTATTATCGGTAAGGTTATAATAGTAAAGCGATTGGTCTATTTTTAATAAAAGTCTTCCAGCATCAATTATCTTAATAGTATCAGCTACTGGAATTTTTCCTAGCTTACTAATTTTTCCAAAAAGATTAATGGTGAAAAAATCATTATTAGTGTCAATCCATAGGTAATGATTGTAATTGTTTTGATGGACTTTTGGAATTGCTACCAATGGTGTCGAAATAAATTTTAAACTATTATTTTTAAATTGATACAAACCAATTTTCAGACTAAAAACATCAAAAAACCAAAATTGATTACCACTCGCTAATCCAGTAAACTCGAAAGAAATAGGCGTTTCAATTGTGTTGCCTAAGATGCGGTTGGTTTCATTCAATTGATTATCCAAAAGAACAACAGCATTAAAATCTTTATAAAGTAAAACCAGTTGAAGCGGATTTAAAACATCAATTTTTGTTATTTTACCTAATGCCACATTCTTATAAACCAAGTTTTGTTGGGTAGTTTGCTTGTGAAATACATTATTTGTAATATAGTAATGGTCTTTATAGGCATCAAAACCAATAAATTCTGTAGCGTTTACAGTTAAACTATCCATGAAGATTGCATTTATAGTCGTTTGGCTAGAACCAAAATAACTGATAAAGAAAAACAAACACAAAAAATGCTTCATTAGATTAAACCATTTGAATGAAATAAAGTCTAAAGATAATATTTTAACTTAATTTTAATTAAAGTTTCTGTAACAATTATCAGTTTTGTCAGTCTATATATAAATTTCTATTACGAACATCAAAAAATTAAACCTAAAAACTATAAAAATGCAAAAGATTATCATTACTTTTTCTTTGTTTGTAGCGTCTGTTTTAAGTGCTCAAAATTTCCAAGGAATGGCTGTTTATGAGTCTAAAACTAGTACTTCCGACATGGCTTCAAATTTCAGAGGCAATAGAGAAATTACTCCTGAAATGCAAAAGACCATTGAAGAGCGTATGAAGGCTATGTTTGAAAAAACGTTCATCTTAACGTTTGATAGAAATGCTTCAACTTACACGGAAGAAGAGAAAATTGAGTCGCCAGGACAACAAGGTGGATTTCGTTTCATGTCATCGATGATGGGCGGCGGTGGAACGCATTATAAAAACGTAAAAGACAAATTATTTTTGGTAGATAAAGAATTTGCAGGAAAGGAATTTTTGATTCAAGATTCTTTACCAAAGTTAGATTGGAAATTGTCTGGAGAATCTAAGCAAATTGGAAATTATACTTGTTTTAAAGCTACTGCTGTTCGACCAGTAAGTCAATCGGATTTTAGAAATTACCGCGCTAAAAAACAAGAGGAAGACAAGAAAGAAGAAGGTGACCAAAAGAAAGAAGAAAAAGCTGCAGGTAACACGAACTTCATGGACCAATGGGAAATGCCAAAAGAAATTGAAGTTGTGGCTTGGTACACGCCAGACATTCCAATTAGTCAAGGTCCAGAAAATTACTGGGGTTTACCAGGTTTAATTTTGGAAGTTAGTGACGGAAAAACGGTTATTTTATGTTCTAAAATCGTAATGAATCCGAAGGAAAAGAAAGAAATTAAAGCGCCGAAAAAAGGTAAAATAGTTTCGCAACAAGAATACGATAAAATTGTAGCTGAAAAGATGGAAGAGTGGAGAGAAATGGGTAGACAAGGCGGTGGCGGCTTCAGAATGGGTCGTTAATTGTTTGTTTGCTAAAATTTTAATTTCACTTTAACATATCATGATAAAAAAACTATTTGTTGTCTTATTATTGGCATCATCATACTTTGCAACAGCACAAAATATTAGATTAGAAGGAATTGTTCAGGATACCATTGGTAATCCACTAGAAATGGCAAATGTTATGGTTATCAACCAAGAAACCAAAGCCATGGATGGTTATGCCATTTCAAACGAACAAGGAAAATTCCAAATCAGCTTAAAAGCCAATTCCACTTACCAAATCAAAGTGAGTTTCTTGGGTTATCAGCCATTAAATATTGAATTGATCACTGGAACTGAAAACATCAGAAAAGTGTTAGCACTAAAAGAAGGCGGTATGATGCTTGATGGCGTTGAGGTAGTACAAGAAATGCCTGTTACGATTAGTGGCGATACCATTATTTACAACGCAGATTCTTTTAAGACAGGAACCGAACAAAAATTAGAAGATATTCTTAAAAAATTACCCGGAGTTCAAGTGAATGAAGATGGTGAAATTGAAGTTGAAGGAAAAAGAGTAACTCAATTATTAGTAGAAGGAAAGAAGTTTTTTGAAGGCGATACTAAAATTGGTTCTAAAAATATTCCTTCAGATGCAGTTGATAAAGTGCAAGTTTTAAGAAATTTCAACGAAGTTTCTCAGTTAAAAGGATTAGAGAATAACGAAGAAAATATTGCAATTAATATCAAACTAAAAAAAGGAAAAGATAAATTTTGGTTTGGTGATGTTTTGGTAGGTGGCGGCCCAGACGAACGCTTCGTAATCAATCCCAAAATATTCTATTACAGTCCAAAAACTACGGTTAATGTAATTGCTAATTTTAACAACATTGGCGAAGTGCCATTTTCTATTCGTGATTTTTTCCGATTAACTGGTGGCGCTAGAAATACCATTGCAAGAAGCGGAACAAATATTGGAATTTCTTCTAATAGCTTAGGGATTTCAACTACACAAAATAACCGAGCCTTGGAAATTGATAGTAAATTTGGTGCGGTAAATTTAACAAATGAAATTACAAAAAAATGGAATGTTAGTGGGTTTGGTGTAATTTCTTCCAATAAAACAATCACAAATACTAATTCCAATTTTGGTATTTTTCAACCGAACTCTTCAGAATTACAAGTTATTGAAGAACGAACAGATGTTTCTAATTTAAGAGATAATTTAGCTGTATTTAAATTCGGTTCTAAATACAAGAAAAACGCTGATTTCCAATTGGATTATGATGCAACGGTTCGTCGTTCTAATCAAACGGAAGATAATATCGTAAATACACAATCTACTATTTTTACACAATCTGGAGACATTGATAGAACAAATAACATTATTTCTTTTAAAGAACAAGATCCAGTTGCTTTTCAACAAAGTTTGAATATGTTTTGGACGAAAGACACAAAAAATACATTTGTTTTGGAAGTCCAACATTTATACCAAGATGAAGATCCATTTTATAATCCTAGTTTGTTAGAAGATCCCTTTCCAGGAATCGGATTTCAATCAGGACAAAGTCGCTACGATATTCGTCAAGAACGTTTCGTAAAAACCAATAAAGTAGATGCAAAAGCAGATTATTATTATACGATTAATAATAAAAGTATCTTAAACGTAACTTTAGGAAATACCAATTCATATCAAACCTATAATTCATCAATTTTTCAATTATTAGACAACGGAACTTTATACCAATTACCAGATAATGGTGATTTAATTTTTGATAACGATGTACAATACGGCTTCAATGACGCTTATTTAGGAGTGCATTACAAATTTACAGTTGGTAAAAAATTAACTTTTAATCCTGGTTTGAATTTTCACCAATTCAATATTTATAACGACCAATTGAATTCTAGAGTTCGCGATGATTTCTTCCGAATTTTACCTGATGTTTTTGCACAATGGCAAATTAAGAAGACCGAATCGTTAACGTATAATTACCGAATGAGTAACTTTTTTAACGATGTAAATACATTGGTAGAAGGTTTTACTTTAAATAATTTTAACTCGTTAAGTGCGGGAAATCGTTTTATCGACAATGCATTACAACAGAATCATCGTTTGAATTATTCTAAGTACAATTTGTTTAATTACACTACAATTTTTGCTTTACTTAATTATACAAGAACAACAGATCCTGTAGTAAATCGTTCGTTTTTTAATGGAATAAGTCAAATTAGTGAAAGAGTTAATGGTGATTTTTCAAATGAAACAGTTTCTGGTACGTTTTCTTACCAACGTTCTTTTAAAAAATACTACAAAGCAAGTGCTAGTACTAATATTGCTTGGTCAAAAAACAATCAGCTATTTGTAAATCCTTCTGATCCTGCAAACCCATCATCCGATTTTTCAAGAGAAATTGAAAACTGGAGTCAATTATACCGCTTAAGTTTTGGAACACAATTCCAAAAGCTTCCAAATTTAGAAGCGGCTTATAATATAATTATTAACGAAAACCCAAATGCAATATTTACAACGCATAGTCCATCAATTACATTAGATTATAGAATTATTGAAGGTTTGGCGCTAACATCAACTTATACGTACAATGATTTTAGATCTAGAGATGGTAATGTAAATAATACGTTTGACTTGTTAACCGCAAGTATCAATTACAGAAAAAAAGATTCCAAATTGGAATATAGAATTAGCGGAACCAACTTATTAAACACAAAATCAATTAATTCTGACAGTTTTAATGTAGTAAGTTTTAATTCTTCTCAATTCTTTGTACAACCAAGATATTTGATTTTCTCTTTGAAATACAATTTATAAATAGGTTAGTTATATAAAAAAAGGCTTCAAGAATTTCTTGAAGCCTTTTTTGTTTGAAAATATGTTCTATAATTTAAAAGCCGCTTTTACTTTGTCTACGAAATCTAATTTTTCCCAAGTAAATAGCTCTACAGTAACTGTTTTTGTTAATCCGCCTGGAGCAGTAAATGTTTTGGTTACGGTTTCAGGAGTTCTTCCCATGTGACCATAAGCAGCTGTTTCGCTATAAATTGGATTTCTTAATTTCAAACGTTGTTCGATAAAGTACGGACGCATGTCAAAAATGCTCTCTACTACTTTGCTGATTTCGCCATCTGTTAAATTCACTTTTGCAGTTCCGTAAGTATTTACGTTGATTGATGTTGGTTCGGCAACTCCAATTGCATAAGAAACTTGTACTAAAATCTCTTCAGCCACACCAGCAGCTACTAAGTTTTTAGCAATATGACGAGTCGCATAAGCAGCAGAACGGTCTACTTTAGATGGATCTTTTCCTGAGAAAGCACCACCACCGTGAGCTCCTTTTCCACCATAAGTATCTACGATGATTTTTCTCCCCGTTAAACCAGTATCTCCGTGAGGTCCTCCAATTACGAATTTTCCTGTTGGGTTAATGTGGTATTTAATTGCATCATTGAATAAATGAGCATATTGAGGATTTTTAGCAATCACTCTAGGAATCAAAATTTCAATAATGTCTTTTTTGATTTTTGCTAACATCGTGGTTTCATCAGCAAAATCATCATGTTGTGTTGAAACTACGATAGCATCAATACGAACAGGTTTGTTATCATCAGAATATTCTAAAGTAACTTGAGATTTAGCGTCTGGACGTAAGTAAGTGATTTCGTTGTTCTCTCTTCTTAAATCAGCTAAATCTTGTAATAATTGATGAGATAGTTTTAATGCTAACGGCATGAATTCAGCAGTTTCATTTGTTGCGTACCCAAACATCATTCCTTGGTCACCAGCTCCTTGTTCTTCTTTGCTTGCTCTGTCAACACCTTGGTTAATATCAGCAGATTGCTCATGAATTGCAGATAAAACTCCACAAGAATTTGCTTCAAACATATATTCGCTTTTTGTGTAACCAATTTTCTTGATTACATCTCTTGCAATAGTTTGTACATCTAAATAAGTGTTTGATTTTACTTCTCCAGCTAAAATTACTTGGCCTGTTGTAACTAACGTTTCACAAGCTACTTTTGACTCAGGGTCAAATGCTAAAAAGTTATCAATTAATGCGTCTGAAATTTGATCCGCAACTTTGTCAGGATGTCCTTCACTCACTGATTCTGACGTAAATAAATAAGCCATAATAAAATATTTTTAAATATTAAGCGAGGAAAAAATAATTGCAGGGATTGCGTAAAGGAGTAGTAATACTGCTTTAGCATTTTTTTAATGAGGTTGCAATCAGTTCAAATTTTTCCTCTTGTTTTCGTTTGCAAATGTATGAAATGAAATTGAATTTAAAATGGTTGTTAACTTTTTTAATTTAAAAATTACAAAAAGATAATTTTTATGAATGATTTTCTGATTGAATTGTGTTTTAATTAATAATAATCTAAATAATTGTTTTTAAGTAACAAAATTTAGAAAAATAATCTATTTATTTTTTTATTGCAGAAAATAAATCTAGTTTTGCCCTGTCAAATTAAAAGAAAAGAAAATGAACTTTACAATGTGCAATATGTGTATAATGATGTGGAACAATCCGCAGAGGAAACCTATTGCATAATTTTAAAAGTAAATTAATACAATACAACCTCTGTCGAAAACAGAGGTTTTTTATTTCTAAAAACACAACAATTATGAAAATAGCAATTTACAATCCAAGACGATGTTGTCGAATGTGTAGCTGAAAAGCAAACTTCGAAAATAATCTTAATACTTAATACAAATATCTTAATACTTAAAATATCATGAGCACAAATAAATTTGCAACAAACGCTTTACACGCAGGACACGATACAACTAAAAACGCTGGAACTAGAGCGGTTCCGATTTACCAAACCACATCTTACGTTTTCAATAACTCAGATCACGCAGCTAATCTTTTTGGTTTAGCCGAAGCTGGATTCATTTACACAAGATTAAATAATCCAACAAACGATATCTTAGAACAACGCTTAGCCAAATTAGAAGGTGGAATTGGAGCTGTCGTAACTGCTTCAGGAACCGCAGCAATTTCAACTGCTTTGTTAACTTTATTAAAAGCTGGTGACCATATTGTAGCTTCCAACAGTTTATACGGCGGAACATATAATTTATTAAACGTGACTTTGCCAAGATTAGGGATCACAACAACTTTCGTAGATCCATCAAATCCTGAAAACTTCTTAAACGCAGCTCAAGAAAATACCCGAGTGTTCTTTGCCGAAAGTTTAGGAAATCCAAAATTAGATGTACTCGATTTAAAAGCCATTTCAAAAGCAGCACAAACCTACAAAGTGCCTTTTATTGTGGATAACACAGTGGCAACACCCTTTTTGCTAAACCCAATCGAACACGGAGCCAACATCGTAATTCATTCATTAACCAAATACATCGGTGGAAACGGAACTTCTCTTGGAGGTGTCATCATCGACGCAGGAGATTTTGATTGGAGCAACGGAAAATTCCCAGAATTCACAGAACCTTCAGCAGGTTATCACGGATTAAAATATTATGAAGTTTTAGGAGTAGCTTCGTACATTGCAAAAATTAGAATCGAAGGCTTACGCGATTTAGGAGCTGCTTTAAGTCCGTTTAATGCATTTCAAATTATTCAAGGTTTAGAAACATTGGCTATCCGAATCAAAAAGCACAGTGAAAATGCTTTGGAATTAGCCAAATGGTTACAAAAACGTCCCGAAGTGGCTTGGGTAAATTATCCTGGATTGATTTCTTCAAAATATTATGATTTAGCGCAACAATACTTACCAGAAGGACAAAGTGGTATCGTAACTTTTGGATTAAAAGGTGGTTATGAAGCAGCTAAAAAAGTAGCTGATGAGACTCAATTTTTCTCTTTGTTGGCGAATATTGGTGATACGAAATCATTAATCATTCACCCAGCAAGTACTACGCACCAACAATTGTCAGAAGAACAACAAATCACAACCGGAGTAACGAAAGATTTAATTCGTTTATCCGTTGGATTAGAAGATATCGAAGACTTGAAAACCGATTTACAAAGTGTTTTCGAAAAATTGCCAGTTCAAAATTTAGTTTAGTTTTTGTTTGTTTGAAAGTGAAGACTGCTGAAAGGTTTTCTTGAAGCAGTCTTTTTTAAAAAGAAAGATGGGTACAATTCAAAAAATAGTGTTCCAAAATGTTCCATTGCAGAATGGAGTAGTGCAATCAAAAGTGATTTTGTCCTATCAATTGTTCGGGCAACCAGTTGGTTCAGCTCCTTTGGTGGTGGTGAATCATGCTTTAACAGGAAATTCGCAAGTTCTTGGTGAAAACGGTTGGTGGCAATCCTTAATTGGCGAGGATAAAATTATCGATACCAAAAAATACGCAGTTTTAGCCTTCAATATTTCTGGAAATGGTTACCAAGATGCGGAAAATTTGATTGAAAATTATCAAGATTTCACTACTTACGATATTGCGAATTTATTCTGGAAAGGAGTCGATTCGTTTAAAGTGAATCAAGTTTTTGCAGTGATTGGTGGAAGTTTAGGCGGAGCAATTGCGTGGGAAATGGCAGCAATTCGACCAAAAGCAATTGCAAATTTAATTCCGGTTGCAACAAGTTGGAAAGCTTCTGATTGGTTGATTGGAAATGTGCTAATTCAAGATTTGATTCTGAATAATTCCAAAAATCCAATTCACGATGCCAGAATTCACGCCATGTTATTATACCGAACACCTGAATCATTGCAAGAAAAATTCCATACCCAATTGCAAAATTCGGAAGGATTGTTTCAAGTGGAAAGTTGGTTGTTGCATCATGGCGAAAAATTGCAAAATCGATTCCAACTTTCGGCTTACAAACTCATGAATCATTTATTGAAAACGACCGATATTTTTAAAAACAAAAATCAAGCAGAAGTCATAAAAAGCATCATATCAAACATTCATTTAATCAGTGTGGATACCGATTATTTTTTTACGGCAAACGAAATTAAAACGGCTTTCCAGGAAATCAAAAATTACAAAAACAATGCATTTTATCACGAAATCAAATCCATTCACGGACACGATGCTTTCTTGATTGAATTTGAACAATTAAACAACATACTTAAACCTATATTTAATTAGAAAACAAATGAAAATATTAAAATTTGGAGGAAAATCATTAGCAAACGGAGAAGGATTGCAAAAAGTAGTGCAAACAATTGCTCAAAAATATTTCAATAACGAACCTATTGCGGTGATCGTTTCAGCAAGAGGAAATGCTACAGATGAATTGGTAATTCTATTAAAAAAAGCACAAGCCAACATCAATTTTCAAGCAGATTTCGAGCAATTCAAAAAATACCAATTGGAAGGTTTGAAGGAAAACATCTTCGAAGAAGAATTCTCGGTTTTACAAAAATTATTAGAAGGCGTTTCTCTTTTAGGAGATTACAGCGAAAAAATCAAAGACCAAGTCATTGCATATGGCGAAATTCTTTCAGCAAAATACTTGGCTAATGTCTTGAACGAAAACAATATCAAAGCACAATTTACGGATGCTCGTCAATTAATAAAAACCGATATCAACTTCGGAAACGCGCAACCAATCGAGGCTGTTTCAAAGAAAAATGTCTTAGATTATTTCGAAAAAAATTCGGATAAAGTGAATATTGTTACGGGTTTTATTGGTTCAACTTTACACAACGAAACCACGACTTTGGGTAGAAACGGCAGTAATTACACCGCTTCCTTATTAGCAAACTATCTAAATGCCGAAGAATTCCAAAATTATACACACGTTGACGGAATTTTCACAGCTAATCCAGATTTAGTGACTGATGCAAAAAAAATCGAGCGATTGTCTTTCAATGAAGCGAATGAGTTGGCAAACTTTGGAGCGCAAATTTTACATGCCAAAACCATTATTCCTTTGGTAGAAAAAAACATCCCATTGCGTATTTTAAACACCTTCAATCCTGAAAATGAAGGAACGTTAATCACTGCGGAACAAACCAATGAAGGTATCAAATCGCTTTCGGTTTTAACGAATGTGTCGTTGATTAATTTAGAAGGAAGAGGTTTGTTAGGAAAAACAGGTGTTGATGCAAGAATTTTCCGTGTGATGGCTGAAAATGATATTAGTGTGAGTATTATTTCACAAGGTTCTTCAGAAAGAGGAATTGGTTTGGTAGTCAATTCTGACAAGGCTTCCAAAGCTTTGGTTGGTTTAGAAAAAGAATTTGAAACCGATTTTTACACGAAAGATGTCAATAAAATTTCGGTAAACGATAACATTGCTGTGATTTCGATTATTGGGCAAGATTTAACGAATTTCCACAAACCATACACCGCTTTAATCCGAAATAAAATCACACCAATTTTATTGAATAATACGGTTACGGGAAGAAATATCAGTTTGGTGATTAGTCAAGATGAATTCAAACGCGCTTTGAATGTAATTCATGGTGAAATTTTTGGTGTAGCGAAAAAAATCAACATCGCCATTTTCGGTCACGGAACGGTTGGCGGCACTTTGATTTCCCAAATTTTAGAATCAGCTAAAAATATTGAAACTCGAAAAGGTGTAAAACTGAATGTATTTGCCATTGCGAATTCGAAAAAAGTGTTGTTGAATAAATTCGGAATTAACGAAAATTGGAAAGCTACTTTAGAAGACAAAGGTCAAGATTATAAAGTGGAAGATATTATCGCTTATTCGAAAGAACATCATCTAGAAAATTTAATCGCGATTGATAATACCGCAAGCTCGACTTTCATTGAAAATTACATTTCATTAGCCGAAAATAGTTTCGATTTGATTTCTTCCAATAAAGTCGCGAATACCGTAAGTTTTGATTTTTACAGGAAACTACGAAAAGTCTTAAAAGACAATCAAAAAGAATATTTGTACGAAACTAATGTTGGTGCTGGATTACCTTTAATTGATACAATAAAATTATTGCATTTATCAGGTGAAAATATCACCAAAATAAAAGGTGTTTTCTCTGGAACTTTGAGTTATTTATTCAATAATTTTTCAGTTGAAAATAAGAAATTTAGTGAAGTATTACAAGAAGCCATCGATAAAGGTTTCACAGAACCTGATTCAAGAGAAGATTTAAACGGAAACGACGTAGGAAGAAAATTATTAATATTAGCCCGCGAATTAGATCTACAAAACGAATTCGAAGAAATCCAAATCCAAAATTTAATTCCAGAACCTTTACGAGAAGGAAGTGCAACTGATTTTCTAAAGCGTTTATCAGAATTAGACGGAATTTACCAAAACATCAAAGATGCTCAAGGTCCAAATGAAGTGTTACGTTACATCGGCGAATTATCAGGCGATTTACAACAAGACAAAGGTAAATTGGAAGTGAAATTAATATCCGTTCCAGCCAAGTCTGCTTTAGGTTCGTTAAAAGGTTCGGATTCTATTTTCGAAATTTATACAGAATCTTACGGCGAGCAACCTATCGTGATTCAAGGCGCTGGAGCAGGAGCATCCGTAACTGCAAGAGGCGTTTTTGGCGACATTTTACGCTTATCTGAAAAAAAATTATAAACTCAACCTGCAAGGTTTTCATAACCTTGTAGGTTTTTAAACTTAAATAAACTTTAATTATTCTTTATAGGTCAAATTAAGCTTATATGACTTATATGTTTAAAAAAACAAAACCATGAGCAATCAAAATTTAGGATTAGAAACCCAAGCCATCAGAACGCAATTAGAACGAACCCAATATTTAGAACATTCCGTTCCTTTATATTTAACGTCTAGTTTTATTTTTGAAGATGCCGAAGACATGCGCGCTTCGTTTGCGGAAGAAAAGGAAAGAAATATTTACAGCCGATTTTCAAATCCCAATACATTTGAATTTGTTGAGAAAATTTGCCTAATGGAAGGAGCAGAAGACGGTTACGCTTTCGCAACAGGAATGGCAGCGGTGTATTCAACTTTTGCTGCTTTATTGAATTCGGGCGATCATATCGTTTCAGCAAGTAGTGTTTTTGGTTCGACACATACGCTGTTTACTAAATATTTTCCGAAATGGAATATTACAACGAGTTATTTTGATGTTAACAAACCAGAAACGATTGAAAATTTTATTCAACCAAATACGAAAATCCTTTACGCAGAATCGCCAACGAATCCTGCGGTTGATATTTTAGATTTGGAATTATTGGGAAAAATAGCCAAAAAGCACAACTTAATTTTAATTATCGATAACTGTTTTGCAACGCCATACATTCAAAATCCAATTCAATTTGGAGCGGATTTAGTGATTCATTCTGCCACCAAATTAATCGATGGTCAAGGTCGAGTTTTAGGTGGAGTAACCGTTGGTCGTTCTGATTTAATTCGAGAGATTTATTTATTTTCTCGTAATACCGGACCCGCTTTGTCGCCTTTCAATGCTTGGGTGTTGTCAAAAAGTTTAGAAACTTTGCCAGTTCGTATCGAAAAACATTGCGAAAACGCTTTAAAAGTGGCCGAATTTTTAGAAAACCATCCCAATGTGGCTTCAGTGAAATATCCATTTTTGAAATCGCATCTGCAATATGAAGTCGCAAAAAGGCAAATGAAATTAGGTGGAAACATCGTAGCTTTCGAAATCAAAGGCGGAATTGAATCAGGTAGAAAATTTTTAGATAAAATCAAATTATGTTCGTTGTCTGCGAATTTAGGAGACACGCGTTCGATTGTAACACATCCAGCTTCAACAACGCATAGTAAATTGACGGAAGAAGAACGATTAGCAGTAAGTATTACGGATGGTTTAGTGCGCGTTTCTGTGGGTTTGGAAACGGTTCAAGATGTAATTAATGATTTGAAACAAGCGTTAGAATAAAACTTTTTAAATTATTTTATAGATTTATATTCTTAATTTAAGATTAAAGAAGGAATATAAATCTATAAACAATATTTTTTTAATGAAATTTTAGAAAATATTTCATAATTTCAATTTTGTCACTACATTTGCAGTGTTCATAAACATACTGTTTGTTATCACGAAAGCTGGAGGGAATAGACCCTACGAAAGCTTAGCAACCTCCCGCGCTTGTGGAAAGGTGCTACATTCTATTCCGATTATTTATCGGAAGCAGATAACCTAAGGAAATCCTCTCCAATTTCTTGATAACATATTAATAATATAAACTTTGTGAAACTCTGTGAAAACTTAGCGTAACTCTGTGTAACAAAAAAATATGTCAAAAATTCAAGAAGAAATCAAAAAACGAATTCTCGTGCTCGACGGAGCTATGGGAACGATGTTGCAACGTTATAAATTCGAAGAAGAAGATTTTAGAGGCGAGCGCTTCAAAGATTTTCCACATCCTTTAAAAGGAAACAACGATTTGCTTTCCATTACCCAACCAGAAGCTGTAAAATCTGTCCATCGCGCTTATTTTGAAGCAGGAGCTGATATTGTAGAAACCAATACTTTTTCGGGAACAACTATTGGAATGGCGGATTATTATTTAGAAGATTTAGTTTACGAACTGAATTTTCAATCGGCTAAAATCGCCCGTGAAGTTGCGGATGAATTTACAGATAAACCAAGATTTGTAGCTGGTTCTATTGGTCCAACAAACCGAACAGCATCAATGTCACCAGATGTAAATGACCCTGGATTTCGTGCGGTGAGTTTTGATGACTTGAAAATTGCTTACAAACAACAAGTCGAAGCGTTAATTTATGGCGGTTGTGATTTGCTTTTAGTAGAAACGATTTTCGACACTTTAAATGCAAAAGCCGCTTTATTTGCAATTGAGGAAGTGAAAGAGGAACGCAATATCGATATTCCAGTAATGGTTTCAGGTACAATTACCGATGCTTCTGGAAGAACATTATCGGGACAAACCGTGGAAGCTTTTTTAATTTCGATTTCGCATATTCCGTTGTTGAGTGTTGGATTTAATTGCGCTTTAGGGGCTGACCAATTGAAACCGTATTTAAAAGCATTGGGGAATAATACCTCATTAAATATTTCAGCCCATCCAAATGCGGGTTTACCCAATGCCTTCGGGCAGTATGACCAAACACCAGAGGAAATGCAACAATTAATTCGCGAATATTTACAAGAAAATTTAGTGAATATAATAGGTGGATGTTGCGGAACAACGCCAGAACACATCAAATTAATTGCTGAGGTAGCAAAAGAATTCAAACCTAGAACGCAACAATTGAAATCCGTTTAATTGGTTAAAAATTTTGTAAAATGTCTGAATCAAATATAAATAAAAACCTCTCAGTTTCGATTCCCCCTTCGGGGGTTAGGGGGCTTAAATTATCAGGTTTAGAACCTTTGATTGTAACTCCAGAAACGAATTTTGTAAACGTTGGAGAACGAACAAATGTAACCGGTTCTAGAAAATTTCTTCGTTTAATCAAAGAAGAAAAATATGATGAAGCCTTAGATATCGCGCGTGCTCAAGTAGAAGGTGGCGCTCAAATCATCGACGTCAATATGGATGAAGGAATGTTAGATGGCATTTATGCTATGACAAAATTCTTAAATCTAATCGCAGCCGAACCCGATATTGCAAGAGTTCCTGTTATGATTGATTCTTCAAAATGGGAAATCATTGAAGCGGGTTTAAAAGTGATTCAAGGAAAAGGTGTGGTAAATTCGATTTCCCTAAAAGAAGGAGAAGCTACTTTTATTCATCATGCTAAATTAATCAAGCGATACGGAGCTGCAGTAATCGTTATGGCTTTTGACGAAAACGGTCAGGCTGATACTTATGAAAGACGCATCGAAATCTGCAAAAGAAGTTATGACATTTTGGTTAACCAAGTTGGTTTTCCTGCTGAAGATATCATTTTTGATCCCAATATTTTTCCAGTCGCAACTGGAATGGAAGAGCATAAATTAAATGCCTTAGATTTCTTCCGAGCAACAAAATGGATTCGTGAAAATCTTCCGTATGCAAATATTTCTGGAGGCGTTAGTAACGTGTCTTTTTCTTTCCGTGGAAACGATAAAGTACGTGAAGCGATGCATTCCGCGTTCTTGTATCATGCCATCCAAAACGGAATGACGATGGGAATTGTGAATCCCGAAATGTTGGAAATTTACGATGAAATTGACCCCATTTTATTAGAACACGTTGAAGACGTTTTATTAAATAGAAGAGAAGATGCTACCGAACGTTTATTAGATTTAGCCGAAAGTTTCAAAGGCGATGTAAAATCGAATGAAAAAGCTATTGCGGAATGGAGAAATGGTTCGGTTCAGGAACGATTAACACATTCTTTAGTAAAAGGAATCGACGAATTTATCGAAATTGATATTGAAGAAGCACGTCAGTTGGCCAAAAAACCAATCGAAGTTATCGAAATCAATTTGATGGCTGGAATGAACGTGGTGGGTGATTTGTTTGGTTCAGGAAAAATGTTCTTGCCACAAGTAGTAAAATCAGCTCGTGTGATGAAAAAAGCAGTCGCTTATTTGCTTCCTTATATTGAAGCTTCAAAAGATGGTTCCACTTCGTCAAGTGCAGGAAAAGTTTTGATGGCAACTGTAAAAGGAGATGTACATGATATTGGTAAAAATATTGTTTCAGTAGTTTTAGCTTGTAATAATTTCGAAATCATTGATTTAGGAGTGATGGTTCCTCCTGAAAAAATCATTGAAGTTGCGGTTAAAGAAAATGTAGATATTATCGGTTTGAGTGGTTTAATTACCCCTTCGTTGGATGAAATGGTGTATTTGGCCAAAGAAATGGATAAGTTGAATATCAAAATTCCAGTAATGATTGGCGGTGCGACAACTTCTCGTGCGCATACGGCTGTGAAAATTGCTCCAGAATATAAAGAAACCGTGGTTCATGTTAATGATGCGTCTCGCGCGGTAACGGTTGCAACCAATTTATTACAACCTGATACTAAAATTACTTATGCAGAATCACTTCGTGAAGAATATGATGCGCTTCGAGAAGGATATTTAAACAGAAGTCGTGAGAAAAATTTCTTATCGATTGAAGAAGCGCGTAAAAATAAATTCAAAATCGATTGGGATAATTACGAACCTATAAAACCAAATTTCATCGGAACTAAAACCGTTGAAGTTGAACTATCTGAATTGGTAAATTTTATCGATTGGACACCGTTTTTTCAATCATGGGAATTATACGGAAAATATCCAGCGATTTTAAAGGATGAAATTGTAGGCGAACAAGCATCTGATTTATACAAAGACGCACAAAAAATGCTTGCTCAAATTGTTTCGGAAAAATGGTTCACTGCAAAAGGAATTTTAGGGATTTTTCCAGCGAATACAATTAATCATGATGATATAGAACTTGTCACTTCGAGCGCAGTCGAGAAGTTTCTGACTTTAAGACAACAATCACAAAAAACGGTTGGAGCTCCAAACATTGCTTTAGCGGATTTTATTGCTCCAAAGGAAATTGGAAAACAAGATTACATTGGATGTTTCTGTGTGTCAACCGGTTTTGGAGTAGATGAAAAAGCTTCGGAATTTGAAAAGCAATTAGACGATTACAATTCGATTTTGGTAAAAGCTTTGGGAGATAGATTAGCAGAAGCTTTCGCAGAATATTTGCATTTAAAAGTTCGTAAAGAAATTTGGGGTTACGCTATTGATGAGGTGTTGTCAAATGATGAATTGATTAAAGAAAAATATAAAGGAATTCGACCTGCTCCAGGTTATCCTGCTTGTCCAGACCATTTAGAAAAACCAACGATTTGGAAATTATTAAATGTGGAACAAGAAATAGGAGTAAAATTAACCGAAAGTATGGCGATGTGGCCAGCGTCATCAGTTTCAGGATATTATTTTGCGAATCCAGAAAGTAAATATTTTGGTTTAGGAAAAATTAAAAAAGACCAATTAGAAGATTACGCCAAAAGAAGAAATAGTAGTGTAGAACAAGCCGAAAAATGGCTGTCACCCAACTTAGCAGATTAAAGAAGTTTATAGTTTGTTATTTATGGTTCAAACTTGGAAACCACAAACAATAAACAATTAACCCAAAACATAAAATATGAAAGTAACTGAACATATACAAAACGCCAACGGAAAACCTTTGTTCTCCTTCGAAATTTTACCACCGTTAAAAGGACAAAATATTCAATCTATTTTTGATAGTATAGATCCGTTAATGGAATTTAATCCGCCATTTATTGATGTAACCTATCATCGTGAAGAGTATGAATTCAAAGAAATGCCAAACGGTTTGTTGCAAAAGAAAATCGTTAAAAAACGACCAGGAACGGTTGGGATTTGTGCCGGAATTCAGAACAAATACGAAGTGGATGCCATTCCGCATATTTTATGTGGTGGTTTTACCAAAGAAGATACAGAGAATTTATTAATTGATTTGGATTTCTTAGGAATTGATAATGTCGTAGCACTTCGTGGTGATGCGGTTAAAAGTGAAATTTACTTCAAACCTGAAAAAGAAGGACATGCCTATGCTTCGGAATTAGTAACGCAAATCAGCAATTTGAATAATGGAATTTATTTGGATGAGGATTTGCAGAATTCCACTAAAACTGATTTTTGCATAGGAGTTGCAGGTTATCCCGAAAAACACATGGAAGCACCAAGTTTAGATAGTGATATTCATTTCGTAAAGCAAAAAATTAAAAATGGAGCTGATTATATCATCACCCAGATGTTTTTTGATAATAAAAAATTCTTCGATTTTGTGGCTAAATGCAGAGCAGCAGGAATTACTGTTCCTATTATTCCGGGATTAAAACCTATCGCTACCAAAAAGCAATTAAATTTAATTCCGCATCGCTTTAGTTTAGAATTGCCAGATGATTTAATTATGGAAGTGGTGAAGGCAAAAGATAATGATGCTGTAAAACAAATTGGTATAGAATGGTGTGCACAACAAAGTAAAGAATTGGTAGCCGCAGGAATCCCTGTTTTGCATTATTATTCTATGGGAAAAGCAGAGAATGTAAAAGCAATTGCTAGGGAAGTTTTTTGATTTTACTGATAATTTTCTATTAAAAATAATTTTATGTTATGCAATTTGTAATTAATAAGTTAAAATTTTTAATAAAAATCACAATTAACTTCAAAATAATTGAATAAAAGTTTTTTTTATTGTAAAAAATGAACTAAGTTTATGGTGTTGAATTTTAAATGAAGTGCGCCATGAAAAAAATTACTCTTATTCTGCTAGCAGTTTTCTTCTGTCAATTTACTTTGGCAAACGAAACAGATTCTATTTTATCTAAAGCAAGAAATCTTGTTCATGATAAAAATTACACGGAAGCCATAAAAATGTATAAAACGTACATCGAAAAAACCAATGTAAAAGAATTGAAGGATGTTTACGTGGAATTGGCAAATTGTTACTTTAAATCCAATGATAAAAAATCAGCGTTAAAGTACATTAAGGAAGCTATAACCAAACAAGGTTTTAATGAAGAGGATTTTATTTACAATGATAAATTGGACTCAGAGCTATCAAGATATGCATTGTCAATAATTTATAATGATTTAGAAAAACTACAAAAACAATATGTTTCAAGATAAAAAAATAACCTACTGAAAAGTAGGTTATTTTTTTGCTGTTTTTTCTCTAAAAATTTGTTCTAAGTTTTTATTCTTTAAACTTAATTGTAAAATTTTGAATCCTTTTTCTTGGGCAAAATCGAATACTTTTCCTCGTTTATCTTCATCCGATTCAAAAGTAAGTTCCCAAGTGAAATCGTTAATTTTATTGGTATTGGTAAGATTTTCTAACGTTGCAAAATCTGTACTTGAAAGTAATTGGTCAAACTCTACTTCTATAGTTTGTTCGGCTTGCTCTTTTACTAAAGTATTCAAGTTTTTATCGGTTACTAATTTACCATTGTTAATAATTATAACACGCTCACAAATAGCTTCTACTTCTTGCATAATGTGTGTAGAAAGAAAAACCGTTTTATTTTTACCAATATTTTTGATTAGTTCACGAATTTCAACCAATTGATTAGGGTCTAAACCAGTCGTTGGTTCGTCTAAAATTAAAACTTCAGGATCATGAAGCAAGGCACAAGCAAGTCCAACACGTTGACGATATCCTTTCGATAGTTGACCAATTTTTTTAGAACTTTCTGGTGTTAAACCTGTCAATTGAATCACTTCTTCAATTCTACTTTTGGATACTTTATAAATATCGGCATTAAAAGCCAAATATTCACGAATGTACAAATCCAAATACAAAGGATTATGTTCAGGTAAATAACCTACCGATTTTTGCACGTTTTTAGTGTCGTTCGAAACATCATGACCATTTACTTTAGCTTCACCTTCATCAGCAGTGATGTAAGTAGTTAAGATTTTCATTAGTGTAGATTTTCCAGCACCATTTGGACCTAAAAAACCTACAATTTCTCCTTTTTTAATTGAAAAAGAGATGTTGTCAAGCGCTTTTTGAGCACCGTAATTTTTGGAAATATTTTGAACTTCAATTGACATGATTCTAGTTTTAAGTTAACAAAAGTAGAAAAAATATACTTCAACTCACTTTTGTTTTTTTAGTAACGATAAATTTCCTTAATTTTGTATTCAAATAATGAAAAAAGTAGTAAAAAATAGCGCAAATCAATATTGGCACCCAAAGTAATGGATGTGTTCGGAATTTGCCGTTAGTTTTTCTAATGAAATAAAGTCAAGTCCCGAATCCTATTCGGGATTTTTTTTTGCTTTAAAAATAAATTTTGTAACCCAAATTGTATGGAAAATAGTAAATCGCTCGGTACTTGGTTAGATGATTTTAAATTAGATCATCCATTAGTATTAGCTGGACCTTGTAGTGCTGAAACCGAAGAACAAGTTTTGAAAATTGCACATGAATTAAAAAATTCAGATGTGTCCATTTTTCGTGCAGGAATTTGGAAACCTCGCACGCGTCCAGGTGGTTTTGAAGGTGTTGGAGAAATTGGATTAAAATGGTTGCAAAAAGCAAAAGCAGAAACAGGATTGCTTATGGCAACGGAAGTAGCTACAGCTGCTCACGTAAAATTAGCCATTGAACATGATATTGATGTATTGTGGATTGGTGCTCGAACTACTGTAAACCCATTCGCAGTTCAAGAAATTGCAGATGCTTTAAACGGAACGGATAAAATTGTTCTAATTAAAAACCCAGTAAATCCTGATTTATCATTGTGGCTGGGCGGATTGGAACGATTGTATAATGCCAATATCAAAAAGTTAGGCGTTATTCATAGAGGGTTTTCCACTTACGAAAAAACAAAATATCGTAACAATCCCGAATGGCAAATTGCAATTGATTTGCAAAACCGTTTTCCTGACTTACCTTTGATTTGTGATCCTTCGCATATTACTGGAAGGAGAGATATGATTCAAGAAGTTTCGCAACAAGCCTTAGATTTGAATTACGACGGATTAATTATTGAAACACATATTGATCCAGATAATGCTTGGAGTGATGCAGCTCAACAAGTAACGCCAGCAACATTGAAACAAATGTTTATTGATTTAAAAATGCGTAAACCAACGGATGAAAATGCAGAATGGAACAAAGCTTTAGCCATGCAACGCGCTTATATTGACGAATTAGATAGTAAACTCATTGATTTTTTGGGGAAAAGAATGGTAGTCGCTGAAAAAATTGGGCAACTTAAAAAAGAAAAAAACGTTGCCATTTTACAAAACAAACGTTGGAATGAAATTTTAGGTAAAATGATTTTAGAAGGCAGCGAAAAAGGACTAAGTGAAGAATTTATTTTAAAAATTTTCAAAGCGATTCATCAAGAGAGTATAAGTCATCAGGAGAAAATTGTGAATAAGTAATTTGTGGCACGCATTTTGAAAAGTATTTTTTTGTAATATTGCACAAGTTCAAAAAAATATTAAACAAAATTTTAAAAAGATGAAAAAATTTTTACTTTTAGTAGTAGCCATGATTGGTTTTGCTGCAAACGCTCAAGTTGACAAGATTTACAAACACAATGGTGAAGTTGTTGACGGTAAAGTTATCCGTTTAGAAGAATACACTGTTGTTTTTAAATATGACGGTGAAGACGCTGAAAACACTATTGGTAAATATGCAATTGAGAAAATTGTATATGGAAAGTCAGGTAGAGTTGAAGAGGTTACTGAAAAAATTGTTATCAATGGTGAGGCTGATTGGGCTAAAGTAGTTATCCTTGAAGATAAATCTTATATCGCTGGTTTAAAGAAAGTTGACGAAGTAAGAGGTAAAACAGGTTTAATCAATTACCACACTGGAAATACTGGAGATAAAAAAGCTGAAAAGAAATTAAAAATCGAAGCAGCTAAAATGGGATGTCCATTTATTTTACAAACGGCTGATAAAGCAACTGTTGGAGCTTCATCAAACTCATTAGGAGGTTCTCAAGTTATCAAAAAGGGTATTGGTTACAAGTACTAATATTTTTCAAAAATAAAAATGAAGGACAATCCCAAAAGGTTGTCCTTTTTTTATAATATTTTAGCAGAAAGTTTATCTTTGCTAATTAAATGAAGAGAAATTAGGTGCTTCTAACTTCTGACTTCTAACTTCAAACTTTACATGACAGGAATCGTTTATAAATCTACCGGAAGTTGGTACACCATTAAAACTGAGAATGGTGATTTTTTAGAGTGCCGTATAAAAGGTAAATTTAGAATGAAAGGTATCAAAAGTACCAATCCTATTGCTGTAGGCGATGTTGTAGATTATGATATCGAAAACACAACAGACGAAACTACTGGAGTAATCACAACCATTCACGACCGAAAAAATTACATTGTTAGAAAATCCGTGAATTTATCCCATCAAATGCATATTATTGCATCCAATATTGATGTGGTTTTTTTATTGGTAACCATTAATAATCCACCAACAACAACTAGTTTTATCGATAGATTTTTGGTTACAGCAGAAGCTTACGGAATTGAAGCGGTGCTAGTTTTTAATAAAATTGATACTTTAGACGATACTACTTTAGACGAACAACTTTATTTACAGCATATTTATTCTGAAATTGGGTATAAATGTTTGCGGATTTCTGCCCAAACAGGAAAAGGAATCGATGAACTAAAAGCGTTAATGAAAGACAAGGTTTCCATGTTTTCAGGGCATTCTGGAGTAGGAAAATCTACTTTGGTAAACACTTTAGAGCCTTCATTGAATTTAAAAACCAAACAAATTTCTGCATCACACGCACAAGGCCAACATACCACAACTTTTGCTGAAATGTTTGATTTGTCTTTTGGTGCCAAAATTATCGACACACCAGGAATCCGTGGTTTTGGAATTGTAGATATGGAAAAACAAGAAATTGGCGATTATTTTCCAGAATTTTTTGCGTTGAAAGACCAATGTAAATTTAATAATTGTTTGCATAAAGACGAACCGCATTGTGCTGTAAAAACCGCATTGGAGAAAGATGAAATTGCCTGGTCAAGATATAAAAGTTACACCCAAATTTTAGAAGGAGACGAAGATAATTACAGAGCCGACATGTACGATGCCGAGCGAAGAGCAAGCGACGAAACCCGTAAATCGTAGAGACGCGATTTATCGCGTCTAGTAAATAAATAGTTAAAGATTTGATTTATCGCGTCTAGAAAGCAAAGATGAGATTTACACATCTTATTTATAAAAAATGAAAGCAGTAATACAAAGAGTTTCACAAGCATCAGTAACAATTAACAAAGAAATTGTAGCCCAAATTCAAAAAGGTTTATTGGTTTTAATTGGGATTGAAGATGCCGATAAATATGAGGATATTGAATGGTTAACCGCAAAAATTGCCAATTTGCGAATTTTTGGTGATGAAAATAATGTGATGAATTTGTCGTTAAAAGATATTGATGGAGAAATCATTGTTGTTTCTCAGTTTACCTTACACGCAGCAACAAAAAAAGGAAATCGACCTAGTTATATAAAAGCGGCAAAACCAGAAATAGCGATTCCAATGTATGAAAGCTTTGTAAAACAAATGGAAACAGAATTAGGAAAAAAAGTACAAACGGGACAATTTGGTGCCGATATGAAAGTAAGTTTTGTAAACGATGGCCCAGTGACTATAATAATTGACACGAAAAATAAAGAGTAATGATAAAAATAAAGTTTTTAGCTGTTTTTTTATTAGTAATAAACAGTATAAGTGCCCAAGTTGATAAGCGTATTGCTTTAACAATTCCAAAAGAATTAAAAGAGAATGCAAATAGTGTGATTCGTTTACAAGAAGTTGTAATTAATATCAATTCGAGACAATTATATACTACAAAAACAAAAAGAATTGTAACTGTACTAAATGAATACGGGAATAGAGGTGTAGATGCATCTGAATATTATTCAAAATCAGAAAGAATTAAAAATATTGAAGCGACAATCTATGATGCTTTTGGTAAAGAAATTAAGAAAATTAGGAAAAAAGATTTCAAAGATCAAAGTATAGCAGATGGCTTCTCGGTATTGACAGATGGAAGAATTTTGTATTTAGATTTTACGCCAACACAATATCCTTATACAATTGAATACACAAGTGAAGTAGAAACCATCAACACGGCTTTTCTTCCGAGTTGGACTCCAATTGAACGTTATTTGCAAGGTATTGAGCATACGGAATTTACGATTTTTTATCCTGAAAATTTAGGCTTCAAGTATAAGTTAAATAATTTTGATGGTTCAGATATTGTTATAGAAGAATTAAATCATTCATTAAAATTTATTGCAAAAAATATAACAGCTGAAAAAAGAGAAGAAAACACTCCAGATATGAGTAAGATTTTTCCAATGGCTAAATTCAGTTTAGAAAAGTTTAATTTGGAAGGAGTTGAAGGAACTGCTTCGAGTTGGGAAGAATTTGGAAAAGTGTGGTATCGCGATTTAGTTGAAGATAAATCAGAAATAAGCAAAGAGACTATTAATAAAATTAAAGAGCTAACAAAAGGAATAGAAGACCCTATAGAAAAAGCTAAAATTGTTTATCAATTTGTTCAAAGTAAGACAAGGTATGTTAGTATACAATTAGGTATTGGAGGGTGGAAACCTATGCTAGCCAAAGATGTAGACCGTTTAGGATATGGAGATTGTAAAGCACTTTCTAATTATACTAGAATTTTACTTGAAAATGTAGGTGTCCCATCTTATTATACCGTTATTTATGGTGATAGTGATAAACGTGATTTTGATAAGGATTTCGTTTCTCAGCAAGGAAATCATGTAATATTAAGCATTCCTTACAAAAATGAATTGAAATTTTTAGAATGTACTAGCCAAACAAGTCCTTTTGCATACGGAGGTGATTTTACGGATGATAGATATGCATTATTAATTAAACCTGAAGGCGGGGAAATTGTAAAGACAAACGAATGGAATGAAAAACAAACTATTCAATCAACAAATGGGACTTACACAATTGATGAAAACGGAAAATTAGTTGCATCATTTACAATTGAATCTTCGGGTTTATTCTATGAAAAATATCAACTGAAGAGTATGTCACATGCAGATTTAATGGATTATTATAAATCAGATTTTTCAGGTTTAACTAATTTAAAAATTACCAAATCTAATTTAGAGGATAATAGAGAGCAAATTAAGTTTATAGAGCAAATTGAAGCACAAGTCGAAAACTATGTTACAACTGCTAATCAATCTGTCTTTTTTGTAGTAAATGCTTTTAACAGGAATATTAATGTTCCCAAAAAAGCAAGAAATAGAAAACATCCTTTCGAAATAAGTAGAGGTTTTCAGGAAAATGATACTTTTGAAATCAATATTCCAATAAGTTATAAAATAGATTTTTTACCTGAAGATGTATTGATTCAAAATGAATTTGGACTTTATAAAGTAGAAATAAAAAAGATAAATGATAATAAATTAACTTTTTCAAGAGTCTTGGAAATTAAAAAAGCGGAGTTAAATGCTAGCGAGTTTGAAAAATATAGAACATTTAGAGATCAAATTGCTAGATATGACAATGCTAAAATTGTACTAACTAAATAAACTGAATTAATGGAAATTTCACGTCTAAAATTATTATTACTATTTTTTTGTATCACATGTGTAAGTTTTTCTCAAAAGTATGAACTGGGTAAAGTTACTGTAGAAGAGTTAGAGCAAACGTTTCATCCAACTGATACAAGCGCTGCTGCTGCTGTCATATTTAAAAAAGGTATGACATCATTTAGATCGGGTATGACATCTGATTGGACTTTAGATACAGATGTATCTTATCGCATAAAAATTTATAAAAAAGAAGGATTGAAATATGCAGATCAAAGTTTTTCTATGTATGTAGGAGGAACAACAAATGAAAAAATTTTGATAACAGATGCTTACACGTTTAATTTAGTAGATGGTAAAATTGTTAAGACGAAATTAAAAAGCGAAGGAGAGTTTGTTGAAAAAATTAATAAAAATTGGAATGTAAAGAAAATTACTTTTCCACAAGTTAAAGAAGGTTCAATTATAGAATTTAAAGTCCAAAAAACTTCTCCTTATATTAGTGTAATTGACGATTTTTATTTCCAAAGTGATATTCCAATAAATTATGTTGAGTATATTGTAAGTATTCCTAGTTATTTTAAGTTCAATACAATTTTTACAGGGTACGAAAGAATTTCTCATAGTAATCAAGTAGAAAGGCAAGTTTATAGTGCATCAAATGTTCCAGCGCTTAAAGGTGAAGATTATGTAATAAATACGGATAATTATACAACAATTTTAAAATTAGAATTATCCTCTGTTCAATACCCAGGACAATCTCAAGTAAATTTATCTGTAACATGGGATGATATAGTTAAGAATATTTTTGAAAATGAAAATTTTGGAAGTGAGATTGCTAAAAATGATTATTTTAAATCAGAAATTGATGAGCTTTTAAAAAGTACCACAAGTAAAGAAGAAAAAATAATTGCCATTTATGAATTTGTTAAAAACAAGATGACTTGGAATAATAAATTAGGGATATATACCTCTGATGGTGTTCGTAAAGCATTTAAGCAAAATGAAGGAAATGTAGCTGAAATAAATTTAATGCTTATATCGATGTTAAAATACGCAGGTATTGATGCAAGTCCACTATTAATAAGTACAAGATCAAACGGAATAGCAGTTTTTCCAAATAGAACTGCATATAATTATGTTGTAGCAGCTGTGGAAACAAAAGACAATATTATTTTTCTTGACGCAACAGAGAAAAATTTGCTACCAGGTATGCTGCCTTTACGTGCATTAAACTGGGTTGGAAGAATCATTAGAAATTATGGTAGTTCTGCATCAGTAAATCTTTTAAACGTAACTCATTCTAAAGAAAATAATATTTTAATGGCGGAAATTACAGAGGAAGGGAAAATAAAAGGCAAGTATAGAAAGCAATTTTCTGATTATTATGCTTATTTGTTTAGGAATGGAAATGCAAAATTATCTAAAGAAAGTTATATCGAAAAAGTTGAAAAAGAGAAAATAGGATTTGAAATTGAAGACTATAAAGTTGAAAATGTTAATGATTATTCAAAAAATATTGTAGAAACTTTTGAGTTTTATGATAATAACTCAATTGAAGTAATTGGGAATAAGATTTATGTAACTCCTTTTTTGTTTTTGACAGAAAAAGAAAATCCATTTAAAGCAGAATATAGAAAATTCCCAGTAGACTTTAATTTTCCTATTAAAGATAATTATAACATTAATATTAAAATTCCAGAAGGTTATGAAGTTGAGTTTCTTCCTGAGCCTATATCAATGACTATGATTGAAAATTTTGGAACTTTTAAGTTTAATATTTCTAATAACGGAAACCAAATCCAAGTTGTATCAAATTTTGATATTAATACTTTTATGATTCCAGCTAATCATTATGGAGCATTAAGAGAGTTTTATGAAATGATGGTAAATAAACATTTGGAAAAAATCATATTAAAAAAGAAATCATAATATGAATATAAAAAACGCCCAACAAGAAGTAGATACTTGGATTAAAGAACACGGAGTTCGTTATTTTAATGAATTGACCAATATGGCCCAACTAACAGAGGAAGTTGGTGAAGTTGCCCGAATTATTGCGCGTCGGTATGGCGAACAGTCTGAGAAAGAAAGTGATAAGAATAAAGACTTAGGCGAAGAACTAGCCGATGTTGTTTTTGTGGTTTTATGTCTTGCCAATCAAACAGGAGTGGATTTACAAGCCGCATTTGACAAAAAAATGGATGTAAAAACCAAACGCGATCACGACCGTCATCACACCAATGATAAATTGAAATAAAGTAAAAGCTCAGAATGAGATTTTGGGTTGAACTTTACTTTTACCCATTACCAATAACCCATTACCCAAAATTATGAACTGGATTTTACTAATTATAGCAGGATTATTTGAAGTAGCATTTGCCACTTGTTTGGGGAAAGCAAAAGAAGCCTCTGGAACTATGGTATGGTTTTGGTATACGGGTTTTTTGATTTGCCTTTCCATTAGTATGCTATTATTAGTAAAAGTGACCAAAGAATTACCTATCGGAACCGCTTATGCAGTTTGGACAGGAATTGGTGCAGTAGGAAGTGTTTTAGTAGGAATCTTTGTTTTCAAAGAACCGGCAACATTTTGGAGAGTATTTTTCATTACTACTTTAATTTTATCTATCATTGGACTAAAAATAGTAACCAAATAATGGATTTACATTTAGAAAAGTCAAAAGTCAAAAGTCAAAAGTCAAAAGTTGAAGTTACCGGTAGCAAATCGGAGACCAATAGATTGTTATTACTACAAGCTTTATTTCCTAATTTAGTCTTGGAAAACACATCCAATTCCGATGACTCCGAAGTAATGCAAAAAGCATTAACTATCACCCATCACCCATCACCCATCACCCAAAAAATAGACGTTCACCACGCCGGAACCGCCATGCGATTTCTTACCGCTTTTTTCGCTATTCAAGAAGGTAAAGAAGTTGTTTTAACAGGTTCATCAAGAATGAAAGAACGACCGATTAAAATTTTGGTCAATGCATTGAATCAGTTAGGAGCTGAAATCACTTACGAAGAAAACGAAGGCTTTCCACCAATCCGAATAAAAGGAGAAAAGTTAACAGAAAATAAAGTATCTCTTCCTGCAAATGTAAGTAGCCAATATATTTCAGCGTTACTTTTAATCGCACCAAAATTAAATAATGGACTAGAATTAACATTGGAAGGAGAAATCACTTCTGTGCCATACATCAAAATGACCTTGGCTTTATTAGAAGAAATTGGTATAAAAACTTCTTTTAAAAATAACACAATCAAGGTCACCCATCACCCATCACCCATCACCCAACACCCAATAACAATTGAATCCGATTGGTCATCTGCTTCCTATTGGTATTCCATCATCGCTTTGTCAGAAGTTGGAACCCAAATCACACTTTCAAGTTATAAAAAAAACAGTTTGCAAGGGGATAGTGCTTTGGTAGCAATTTATAAAAACTTTGGAGTTGAAACAGTTTTCAATAGTAACGAAATAACTATACATAAAGTTGAGAACTTTAAACCTAAAACTTTAAACTTTAAACTAAACAATGCCCCCGACATCGCTCAAACCATCGCGGTAACCTGTTTTGGATTAGGAATTGGTTGCGATTTATCCGGTTTACACACTTTAAAAATCAAAGAAACTGATAGACTTGAAGCTCTAAAAACCGAACTAACAAAATTAGGCGCTGAAATTTCAGTAACTAATGATTCTTTACATTTGAAACCTCACGATTTATTTAAAAGTGGAAATTCCCATCCTTTGGAGGGGTGTCCGAAGGACGGGGTGGCTACCTATCAAGATCATCGTATGGCAATGGCTTTTGCACCATTAGCATTGAAAGTTCCTTTGGTTATTAATAATGCTGAAGTAGTTTCAAAATCGTATCCTGACTTTTGGAAAGATTTAGAACAGTTCGGATTCATAATTAAAATAGCATAGTTCATTGGATTTACTAGGTTTATTAAAATTAAATCAAAATAAATCACATTTTACTTGACAACCCCTATTTTCACATTGTATATTTGCAATCGTTTTTGGTAAGACAAACGTCTTAATACTAAAATCTTAATACTTAATACTAAACTATGAAATTATCTCATTTTCAATTTAATCTTCCTGAAGAATTATTAGCAGAATTTCCTGCTGAAAACCGTGACGAATCACGTTTAATGGTGATTCACAGAAAAACGGGATTAATTGAGCACAAATTATTTAAAGACGTATTGGAATATTTCAATGAAGGTGATGTAATGGTGTTGAATAATACGAAAGTTTTTCCAGCGCGTTTGTATGGAAATAAAGAAAAAACAGGTGCTCGCATCGAGGTTTTTTTATTAAGAGAATTGAATGCAGAACAACGTTTGTGGGATGTTTTAGTAGATCCAGCTCGTAAAATTCGTATTGGAAACAAATTATACTTTGGAGACGATGATTCATTAGTAGCTGAAGTAATTGATAATACCACTTCTCGTGGAAGAACGTTACGTTTTTTATATGATGGTTCTTACGAAGAATTCAGAATTAAATTAACAGAACTAGGCGAAACGCCAATTCCAAAATACATTAACAGAGAAGTTACACCAGAAGATGCTGAGCGTTACCAAACGATTTATGCAAAAGAAGAAGGAGCAGTAGCAGCACCAACTGCTGGATTACACTTTTCAAAGCATTTATTGAAGCGTTTAGAAATCAAAGGAGTTGATTTTGCAGAAGTAACGTTACACGTTGGTTTAGGAACTTTTAACCCAGTTGAGGTGGAAGATTTGTCTAAACACAAAATGGATTCTGAGGAAATGATTATCACCCAAGAAGCTTGTGATATTGTTAATAAAGCAAAAGTTAAAAAGAATAAAGTTTGTTGCGTTGGAACAACTTCTATGCGTGCCATGGAAAGTTCGGTTTCTTCACAAAGAACATTGAATCCATACACAGGTTGGACAAACAAGTTCATTTATCCTCCATACGATTTTAGTATTGCAGATGCTATGATTACCAATTTCCACACGCCAAAATCTACTTTGTTAATGATGATTTCTGCATTTTGCGGTCATGACTTAATGAAAAAAGCGTATGCGGAAGCAATAGAACAAAAATATAAATTCTATTCTTATGGTGATGCCATGTTGATTTTGTAATAACATTATATAAGTTTTAAATCCCAGTTTTTGCTGGGATTTTTTGTTTCTGAAATCCAAAATACTTCCTTTTTTGTTTTTGTAAGCTTGTATCTTTTAACTATTTTTACAAACGAAATAATCCAAACGCCATGATTTTTGAAAATTCAAAAGAATTCGCCCAAAGTTTAGATGCTAAAGACGAATTAAGAAAATATAGAGAGGAATTTATTTTTCCTAAAGTAAATGGAAAACAAGTCATTTATTTTACAGGAAATTCTCTTGGATTACAACCCAAAAGAACAAAAACTTACGTAGATGAAGTCATGAGTGACTGGGCTAATTTAGCAGTAGAAGGTCATTTTTATGCCGATAAACCTTGGTGGGATTATCACGAAAGATTTGCGCTACCTTTAAGCGAAATCGTTGGTGCAAAACCTTCAGAAATCACTGTAATGAATACCCTTACAGTGAATTTACACTTGTTAATGGTTTCTTTTTACAGACCAACAACCAAAAAATTTAAAATCATTTGCGAAGAAAAAGCCTTCCCAAGTGACCAATACATGTTCCAAAGTCAAGTTGATTTTCATTCTAAAACAGTTGGCTTTAATCCTAAAGAAGCAATTGTAGAAATCAAAAGAAGAGAAGGCGAACACAATATTCGGCTAGAAGATATTTTGTCTAAAATTGAAGAAGTTGGTGAAGAATTGGCTTTGGTGTTAATTGGAGGTGTAAATTACTATACCGGACAAGTTTTTGATATGAAAACCATTACAGAGGCAGGGCACAAACAAGGCGCTTATGTAGGTTGGGATTTAGCGCATGCCGCTGGAAATGTAAAATTGCACTTAAATGATTGGAAAGTAGATTTCGCCGCTTGGTGTAGTTATAAATACATGAATTCTGGACCTGGAAATGCGTCTGGTTGTTTTGTACACGAAATGCATCACAATGATACTGAGTTGCCAAGATTCGCTGGTTGGTGGGGACATAACAAAGAGCGACGTTTTAAAATGGAACCGCAATTTGATCCTGTTCGTGGCGCAGATGGTTGGCAAATTAGTAATCTTCCCATTTTGTCATTAGCACCTTATCTGGCATCTGTTGAAATGTTTGCGGAAGTTGGTATGGATAAGTTAATTGCCAAAAGAAACCTAATCACGGCTTATCTAGAATTCATACTACATGAAATCGACAAAGAAATTGATGGAACAGAATTCGAAATTATCACACCTAGTAATCAAGAAGAAAGAGCTTGTCAATTATCCGTATTTCTTCATGGTCAAGGTAGAGCATTGTTTGAGTATTTAATGAAAAATGGTGTAATTACCGATTGGAGAGAACCAAACGTAATTCGTTTAGCACCAGCTCCTTTTTATTGTTCTTTCGAAGACATGTATGAATTCGGACAAATATTGAAAAAAGGAATTTTAGGAAAATAGAAATATTGAGTTTTATAGAAAAGAGAGTTGAACCTAATACGTTCAACTTTTTTATTTTATTCGTATCTTTGTAAGAATAAACCTTTAAGTCATGACAAAACAAGATATCATCAATACTTTCGACCCTTCGCAACCAGGATTGGCAGAAGCAACTATTTTTGGTTTGCCATTTTCGGCAGAACAAAGCGAAATTATTGTAATTCCAGTGCCTTGGGAAGTAACAGTAAGTTATGGTTCAGGAGCATCTAAAGGTCCTGATGCCGTTATGGAAGCTTCATTCCAAGTGGATTTACACCATCAAGAGTTTCCTGAGTTATGGAAATTAGGCATTTTCATGGATGAAGCACCAAAGAAACTAAAGAAAAATTCTAAGAAATATAAAAAACAAGCGGCACCTATTATTGAGGCATTGGAGAAAGGTAAAATCTTAGATCATCATCCTTCGATGCTTCAAGATTTGGAAAAAATCAATTATGCGTGTTCTGATATGGTGGAAGCTGTTCGTGAGCAAACGCTAAATTGGATGAACAAAGGAAAAAAAGTAGTTCTTTTAGGAGGAGATCACTCAACACCATTAGGATATTACCAAGCCTTAGCAACCAAATACGACAACTTCGGAATCTTGCATTTAGATGCGCACATGGATTTACGAATTGCTTATGAAGGATTCACGTATTCACACGCTTCTATTATGTATAATGCGTTACAAATTCCGCAAATTTCTAAGATTGTACAAGTTGGAATTCGTGATTTTTGTGAGCAGGAAGTAGAAGTAGCTTTGAGAGATAGAGTTTTAGTGCACACCGATAGCGATCTAAAACAAGAAGTTTTCGAAGGCAAAACGTGGCAACAACAATGCGACCAAATCATCGCTTCGTTACCAGAAAAGGTTTGTATTTCTTTTGATATTGACGGCATGTATCCTTGGTATTGCCCCAATACAGGAACTCCAGTTCCGGGCGGATTTTCATTTGAGCAAGCCGCGTATTTGTTCAGTCGCTTAGCAGAAACCAATAAAGAAATCATCGGATTTGATTTAGTAGAAGTAGCACCAGGCGATGACGATTGGGACGGAAACGTAGGCGCAAGAATGTTGTTTCACATGTGTGGCGCTTTTGCTAAATCTCAAAAAATGAATGTAGGGGATAAGATTCAGTTTAATAAGTAAAATTTAATTTATCACAATAAGAAATTGGACTTGTTTTGGTTTCTTATTGTGGTTGAATGCCTAGTATTTTGAAGATAGAAGTCACAAATGATAATTGAAGCAGAATTAATAAGTCAACCATATTCAGGAGAATACTCCGAAAGAGTTTACGACAATGAAAGCGTATGGAATTCACAAAGTTGGACTTATGTTAAATTCACAGATGAAGACTGTTTTGAATGGTGTGGACAGTTTCGTGGTTCACCAAAAAAAGTTGCTATTTCTAAACCTAATAACACCATTTTGGTTTTAACTTCTGACTATTTGTTTCAAATTGACTTACAAACTGGAAATTTGACAGATTTAGAAAATCAACCACTATATAAAAATTTGACTGTTGCACCAAATGGTGATTTTATTCTTGCAGATAACTCTAATTTTGAAAAAATTACAACATTTATAAAAGTTAAAGAACCAATTGAAAGTCCTATAGAAATGGATATGATTGAATTTCAAAAATGGAATAATACAAAACTCGAATTTATCTGTGAAGAATTTTTAAATTGGGAGAGACATTTATCTATGATTTACGATAGTGAAACAAATAAAATAGAAATAATAGAAGATAAACAAATCTAATTAAATCAATCACAAACTATTTCACAAACTCCCCAAATCCTCCAAAATAGAAATTGCTTTTTCTTTCGTTGTAGCTAATTCTTCAGGTTTCATTTTTCTTAGTAAGGCTAACATCATGCTCATTCTTTGATTATTGGCAAAATGCTGCTTTTTCTCGTCCAAAAAATGCCAATACAAACTGTTAAACGGACAAGCTTTTTCGCCCAATTTCTCTTTTGCGTTGTAATGGCAACTACCACAATAATTACTCATTTTATTAATGTAACTTCCCGAAGAAACATAAGGTTTCGTAGCCACAATGCCGCCATCAGCATATTGACTCATGCCTCGAGTATTTGGCATTTCTACCCATTCAATCGCATCAATGTAAACGCCTAAATACCAAGCGTCAACTTCATCAGGATGTAATTGCGCTAACAAAGAAAAATTGCCAATAACCATCAAACGTTGAATATGATGCGCATACGCTTCCGATAAACTTTGGGAAATCGAATGTTGTAGGCATTTCATCTTAGTTTTTCCGGTCCAAAAGAAATCGGGTAGTGGATTGTAGTTTTCTAAGGCGTTCATTTGGGCATAATTGGGCATTTCTTTCCAATAAATTCCTCTAACATATTCGCGCCAACCAATAATTTGTCGCACAAAACCTTCTACTTGTGCCAATTCAATCGTTTCTTGATTTTGGTAATAGTACGAAATCACTGCATCAACCACTTCTTTCGGACTAATCATTTTGGAATTCATAGCAAAAGACAAACGCGAATGAAACAGAAATTTATGTCCAGAAAACAACGAATCTTGATACGTTCCAAAATGCGCCAACAAATGCGCACAGAAATAGTCAATCAATTGCAAACTTTCGTTTCTTGAAGTTGGCCAATTGAAATTTTCGACATCAATACTTCCAAAAGTTTCAATGTTTTGCGCTTCAATTTCGGTAATAATTTCACTCACTTTTTTATGAAATTCCAAAGGAAACGGAATCGGAACTTCGTTTTTATATTGATTACGGTTGTTGTGATCAAAGTTCCATTTTCCGTCTAACGGTTGATCGCCGACCATCAAAACATCGTGTTTTTTTCGCATCATACGATAGAAACTTTCCATCAAAAGTTGCTTTTTGCCTTTGAAAAAATCCGCTAGTTCATTTCTAGAAGTATAAAAATGTTCAGAATCCACTATTTTTGTTGGAATAGCAAGTTTTTCACAAATGGATTTCAATTGTTCATCCAAACGATATTCATCAGGTAATTGGTATTCAAATTGCTCGATTTTATGTTCTTCAACCAAATCCAAAATTAATTGTTCCAAATTCTGAGGATTATTGGCATCCGAAATTGTATAATAAACCACTTGATGACCTCGTTTTGTCAATTCCTCTGAAAAATTTCGCATGGAAAGAAAAAACGCCACAACTTTTTGAATATGATGTTTCACATAATCCGTTTCCTGACGCATTTCTGCCATCACATATATCACATTCGGATTGACTTCATCAAACCAAGAATGTTCCGAATTGAGTTGGTCGCCCAAAAGTAATCGTAATATTTTCATTTAAAATAATTCAGGAATTAACCACATTTTTTGAAATTTTCCGTCGCCATCATACATTTCTGCTTGACGTTTGATGTTGAATTTTCTGTCTCTTGGATCGTTGCCAACACCAGCGTTGTACATCCAATTGCCGTAATTGCTGTGAACATCGTAATCAATCAACATGCTTTCAAAATAAGCAGCGCCAATACGCCAATCTTGTTCCCATTCTTTTGCCCAATAACTCGCTACATTTTGACGGCCGCGATTGCTCATCCAACCTGTTTTTTGCAGCTCAATCATGTTGGCATTTACAAAATGTTCTGGCGTGGTGCCGTTTGTCCATTGGTTGAAAGCTTTTGTATTTTGGTTCCAATCGTATTCTTTTTGTAAAATACCGTTCAACTGGAAAATTTTATTTCCGTGTTTTAGCGAAATGTATTTGAAATAGTCGCGCCAAATCAACTCGAAAATTAACCAATACGTATCTTCGTTTTTGACTACTTTTTTCTCAAATTGTTGCACTTCCCAATAAATCATGCGCGCCGAAATACTTCCGTTTGCCAACCAAGCCGAAAGTTTTGAACTGTAGTCTTTTCCCACCAAACCATTTCGTGTTTTTTTGTAAACAGAAAGTTTTTTAGTATCCCAAAAATAGTCTTTGATTCGTTTTTTCGCTTGATTTTCGCCACCTTTAAATGGGAATGCGGTTTTGTTTGGTTGCTTAAACACATCAAATCCTAAATCTTCTAAAGTTGGAGTATTAGTTTTTTCTTCAATTACATTAGCAATCGGTTTTGCTGAGATGGAAACGGTTGGTCGCACTCGAATTTTCTTTTCCAATTGCTTTCTGAATTCTGTAAAAACTTCTGGAATTTTCTCCCAATCTTCATACGGCACATCATCAGGATGAAATAGAAATTGGTCGTAATACGTTTTCCAATTCACCGCTGGAATCAAATTTCGCACTTCGGTTTCAACATCAACTTCTTCTTGTGTCAATTCGTTTTGGATGTAAATCGAATTAATTTGATATTTAGCCGCTATTTCAGGAATCAATTGTTCTGGATAACCGTAATAAATTAATAATGTGATTTTTTTCTCAGCTAAATTTTCTTGTAATTCGGTTAAGGTTTCCAGAAGAAATTGAGTTCTAAATTTTTCTGTTTTCTTGAATCCATATTGTGTAGTTTCGAAATGTCTTGGATCTAGGCAATAAATTCCAATTACTTTTTCATTTTCCCTACAGGCATTGTACAACGAATGATTGTCAATCGTGCGCAAATCGTTTCTAAACCATACTAATCCATTCATATTCTTTTCTTTTGCTCGCAAAGACGCTAAGTCGCGAAGGTTTATTTTTAAACATATAAGTCACATAAGTTTTTTTAGTGGAATAACTTTGTGAAAAAAGTTCATAAAAGATTTTAAATATTTCTCTTATTTTTCAAATCTGTGTTCCGAATATCCGAAAATCCGATAATCAATTCTTATTTTTTCTGCATTTATCACTACAATACACAACTTCTTCCCAGTTTTTCTCCCATTTTTTGCGCCATGAAAACGGACGTTGACAGGTTTTACAGGTTTTTTCGGGAAGATTTACTTTTTTATGTGCCATTATAGCATCGAAGTGGTTGGTTTATCTGGTCGCGCATAATGAAATCGGTCTGCTAATTTTGGAACGGCATAACCATCTAAACCATTAATTGCTACTACATTCCCTCTGTCTAACTGCATCCAATTATCATCATGAAATAGTTTTTTATCAGCATAAATAGTCTCAACCGAAGCGATGATGTGAATACAGTCGTTTTCTTCAATTTTGTATTCGTTCACATATTTACAAAGTAATTGCACCGGACTTCCTTTTACGAAAGGTGCTTTGTGATTATCATTAAACTCAGGTTCTAAATTGGTTTTGTCAAATTCTGAAATGTGTTCGTCATAACTTGAAGATGTATGATGCGCATCAGCAATCATGTCTTCGGTAATGTGGTTTACAGTAAAGAATCCGGATTCTTTTATGTTTTTATAAGTGTCTCTTGGAACCGTTGTAGGTCTCAAAATGAATCCCAATAAAGGTGGTTCGCTCCCTAAATGCGTAACGCTGCTAAAAATGGCAACATTTAAAGTGCCATTTTCAGAACAAGTTCCTATTAAGTTAGCCGATTTATAACCTGTAACACAATTAACCAAGTTCAATCTAGGAACTTTCGATATTTGTGATAAATCCTCTTTAGTAATCTTTCTCATAGCAATTTTTATTCAAAGATACATTTTTGTTTAATAAAAATTAAAAACAATTAAACAAAATTTAATTTCTAAAGAGAAAAATCTAATAAAATTGAGGCTTAGAAATTTATTATTACGTATTTTTGTAGTCCAAATTTTTTATAAAATCTTCATGCAAACGCCACAAAAAATTGCTGTTGTAGGTTCTGGATTAGTAGGAACTTTATTGGCAATCTATTTAAAAAGAGCCGGACACACCGTTCATGTTTACGACAGAAGTCCTGATATAAGAACGGTTGAATTTTCGGGTCGTTCCATTAATTTGGTGATGTCAAATCGCGGTTGGAAAGCATTGGAAGATATTGGTTTGGATGATGAAATTCGAAAAATAGGAATTCCAGTTGATAAAAGAGCCATTCATTTGCAAGATGGAAAACTGAATTATCAAAATTATGGAAAAGAAGGCGAAGCAATTTTTTCTTTATCAAGAGGCATTTTGAATAGAAAGATGGTGGATTTAGCAGAAGCTAAAGGTGTAGCGTTTTTCTTCGAACGTAAAATTTGGGATGTAACCTTAGCCACCGCATCTTTGTGGGAAGGCGAAACCGAGCAAGGCGATTGGACGGAATTAAAATACGACAAAGTTTTTGGAGCGGATGGTGCTTTTTCGAGAATAAGACACAGAATGCAACGTCAATCTATGTTTGATTATTCACAAGAATTCATGGAAATTGGTTACAAAGAATTGCATATTCCTGCGAATGCTGATAGTTCTCCAAAAATTGATATTCATTCCTTACACATTTGGCCCAGAGGAAATTTCATGTTGATGGGATTGGCTAACCTTGATAATTCGTTCACTTGTACTTTATTTATGCCAATTGAAGGTGATAATTCTTTTGAATCTTTAAAAGACGAAACTACTTTAGTTGACTTTTTTGCGAAATATTTCCCTGATACCAAAGAAGTGATTCCAGATTTAGTGCGCGATTTCTTTAAAAATCCAACAAGTTATTTGGCAATAATGAAATGTTTTCCTTGGACATTTGAAGATAAAGTCGCTTTAATTGGCGATTCAGCTCATGCGATTGTGCCTTTTTACGGTCACGGAATGAATGCCGGTTTTGAAGATATTACCATTTTAAATGAAATGATGCAACAATACGGCGACGATTGGAACCAAATTTTCAAAGCCTACGAAATATCAAGAAAACCAAATGCGGATGCTATTGCTGAACTTTCCAGAAGAAATTTTGAAGAAATGAGCAACAAAACCGCGGATGAAAAATTCTTGTTGCAAAAGAAAATCGAAAAATGGTTTTCTGATAAACATCCTGATAAATGGATGCCACTTTATAGCAGAGTAACGTTTAGTTTACAACCGTATTCAGAAGCTATGGCAATTGGTGATTTTCAAAATGAAATCATGCAAGAAGTTTTGAAAATGGATAATATTCAGGAAAATTGGAATTCTGAATTAGTAGAAAATAAGATTTTAGAATTATTAAAATAAAAAAGAGGTTTAATCTTCTCTATTCACCATTTCCATACTAAAAGCTGGCGTACAAATCGCCAAATACTCACAAATTTCATCAAACGGATTGGAATATTGAACACGCGTATTTCTCTCAATTTTAATCGATTGACCTGTTTCTAAAACTACAGTTTCGCCCTCAATAATGAACTGCTTTTTTCCTTTGATGATATACGTATATTCATCAAATTTAGGTGTTTGAAAAGGTTCGCTCCAACCTGGTGGTGCAATCATATGAGCAATTGAAATCGCGGAATTATTCGTAGTTGCTAATCCGTGATGTTCTTCAATTAATTTACCATCAGTCGTTGGAACCACAAACGGTTCTTTTTGGATAAAATATTTTTTCATTTTCATTTTTTCTTTATAAATATTTTCAAAAATAATAAATGTAAAGCATAGAAAAGAAATTCGTACAACTATTTTATCTCCCAACTTCATCATCCATCAGCCAACACCCAACATCTATTTTCTAACCTCTAACTTCTAACTTCTTAAATGAAATCGTATCTTTGCTCACTATTTTATTAGAAAATGTTACAGAAAGAAATACAATTGGCAGTAGAAAAAGGGGAAATGTTACCTCTAATGGAAGAATTTTACACCATTCAGGGCGAAGGTTTTCATACTGGAACCGCTGCTTATTTCATCAGAATTGGTGGTTGCGACGTAGGTTGCCACTGGTGTGATGTGAAAGAAAGTTGGAATGCGGAATTGCATCCACCAACAAAAACCGATATTATTGTTGCCAATGCCAAAAAATACGCTGATACCGTTGTAGTTACTGGTGGCGAGCCTTTAACTTGGGATATGTCGTTATTGACTTCTAAACTAAAAGAGCAAAATCTAAAAGTACATATTGAAACTTCAGGAGCTTATGAAGTTACAGGAACTTGGGATTGGTTTTGTTTATCGCCAAAGAAAAACAAATTACCGGTTCAAAGTGCGTATAATATTGCCGATGAATTAAAAGTAATCATCTACAACAAGCACGATTTTATTTTTGCCGAAGAACAGGCGGCTAAAGTAAATCCAAACGCCATTTTATTCCTACAACCCGAATGGAGTAAAAAAGAAGAAATGACACCGTTAATTGTGGATTATGTAATGAACAACCCAAAGTGGCGCGTTTCTTTACAAACGCATAAATATTTGAATATTCCTTAAATACATGAAGAAGTTTTTACTGATAATTGGATTTGTTTTGTTTTCTAATATAGGTTTTTCTCAAATTGGAGGAGAAGATGAAGTGTATTTAGGAGGCGATTTTATTGATGCTAAATTTCAAAATGGCGGATTAGAAAAGTTTTACGATTATATCATAAAGAATTTTGACACCAAAACTGTTGAAAAAAGCGGACAAATTATTTTTGAGTTCACAATAAATCAAAATGGTGAAGTAAAAAACATTAAAATACTTAGAGATTTAGGGACAAACTCTGCAATGGAATTAATTCGCGTACTTCGTGAATCTCCAAAATGGCAACCTGCATCGAGAGGAGGAAAACCAGTTAGTGTCAATTTAAAAATGCCATTGACTTTTAAGTAATTTGTCTTTTTTATTTTTTTAATTAATTTTTTTACTTTTGCCAGTAACTTCTTAAAATTAAATTATGAAAAAAATTATTTTCACACTTACACTTTTTGTTGCCACTAACTTTGTCATGGCTCAAGATGCATTTAAAGCTGATGTAGAAAAAGTTATTGAAATGTCTGGGGCAAACACATCAATGGACGCTGTAAAAAAACAAGTACTCGGAATGATCCCAGAAAGCAAACATGCAGAATTTTTAAAAGAATTTGATGTAGTAATCAATTCAATTAATGAAGAGCAAGTGAAGAATTTCATGGAAGTTTATACGCACGATGATATAAAAGAAATGATTAAATTTTATAGCACGCTAACAGGTAAAAAAATCAAAGAAAAAGCTGGAATTTTAGCCGAAAAAAACATGGCAATGCAACAAACCATTGGAATGCAACTACAAGGCATCATGATGAAATACATGCAATAAAACTGAGTTTAGAAAAAAATAAATCCCAAATTCCACATGAAAAATCAATTGGAATTTGGGATTTTTTTATTGGAATTTAATAAGTAAGTTTTGCCAAGTAATCAAAATGTTTTCCTTCTAAAATCAATTCACATGTTAAGCCATTCGCAATTGCTGCATTTTGTAGCGTGTTATAATCCAAATATAACCAATCAAAAGTGTCTTCAGTTTCTCCTTTATATTGAATAGTGAACGTTAATTCGCCATAATAACCATTCGCTGGAACTTCATAAGCACCATCTTCGTCTTGGTCGTACATATAAATTAAGTCCGAACTATCAATCAAAATTTGTCCGCCTTCGTTTAAAAGTGATTTTAATTTTTGTAAAAATTTGGAAACATGAATCATTTTTCCGAAAATTCCAGTTCCATTCATTAAAAGTAAAATGGTATCAAATTTTTCTGAAGCATCTAAATCCAAAACATCCGAAACTTTACAGTTTTTCAAACCTCTTAACTCACAAGCTTTTATCGCGTTTTCCGAAATATCAATTGCGGTTACATCTAATCCTTTTTCTTGCAAATACAAAGCGTGACTTCCCGCGCCGCAGCCTACGTCTAAGACTTTTCCTTTCGCTAATTGTAACGCTTTTTGCTCCAATTTTGGCATGTTTTTAAAATCACGAAACAAATATGCAACACTCATTTCATCGGCTTCCGAAATAGAAGTTTCTGTAATTAAATCTTCAGGAGAATTATTGGTTTGGTAATCTAAAATGGCTTTTCCGAAAAGGTCTTTCATTTCTTTTTGTTTAAAGTTTCAGGTTTTTTTAGTTTCAAGTTCTTAACTTTGTGGTCCAACTTGAAACTTGAAACTTGAAACCAAAAATCGACGAACTCGGAAAACTTGCCAAAGATACGCATATCGAAACCAAAAAGTATTTTGACAAGCTAAAAAAGAAAACACCCAAGAATTTGGATTATGTAATGCAAGAGTTGCACGATGCCGAATTCAAAAAAACGGATTGTTTGGAGTGTGCCAATTGTTGCAAAACAACTGGACCTTTGTTTACTTCGGCTGATATTGAACGAATTTCGAAAAGTTTCCGTCAAAAACCACAACAATTTATCGACCAATATCTTCGTATTGATGAAGATAACGATTATGTATTGAAAAGTGTGCCATGTGCGTTTTTAGATAGCGACAACAAATGTTTCATCTACGATGTGCGTCCAAAAGCCTGCCGAGAATTCCCTCACACCGATAGAAAGAAATTCAATCAAATCACCGATTTAACGTTACTAAATGTAGCGATTTGTCCAGCAGCTTATAATATTGTGGAGAAAATGAAGGAGAAGTTGCCTCTCTAAAGAGTGTTCAGTGTTCAGTTGAAAGTGTTCAGTCTTTTCGCAATTTTGAAATACTAATTACTTGACTACTTTTTTAAGTTCAATTTTTTCTTCTCCTAAAATAAAACTTTCAAATTCATCTCTATTATTTGAATATTTAGTGAGTATTAAATTTCCATTTTGTTTTTGATACTTCCAAATTCCATTATTAGTTTGAATTATATGGTTATCATAATATGAATTGGTTCCTAATCTTGGAATAACATTGTAACTACTAAATTTTTCAAAATTTTCAACTCCGCTATTTTCATTAAAATGAATAATTGTGTTTTTGTATTTGTATTTTCCTGTAATTATTGATTTGTTTAAATATTCAGACAGAATAATACTATTAATTCCTTTATTGTCAATTATTTTTTCAAGGTTTGGAAGTTTTTGATATTCAAAAATTTCTGTCTTATTGCCCATTTGAGTTTTTAAACAAATAATAGAACTGTTATTTTGTTTTTGATAAACCTTAAAATTGTTTTCAAGTTCAATAGTGTCTTTTGTTTTGTTTAATTTATATTTATATTCTTTTCCCCAAGTTTCCACAGTTCCAAATATTTTTACTTTGTCTTTGTTAATTTTTAGTAAAAATGTTTCTATGTAATCTGAATTTGTGTTTTCGGACTGAAAATATTCTGTCAATCCATAACAACCGTTTAGTTTGATTTCGCTATTGATTTTATTTTCACAATTGTATAAAAATAGAGTTAAAGCTATAAATATGTATAGTTGTAATGTTTTAATCGTTCTCATAATTTTCTTCTATTCATAAATCAAATACTTCGCTCTCACTTCCTTAAACTGTTCCAAACCTTCTTGCCAAGTTTTTCTAATTTCTTTTTCGGTCATTCCAGCTTCAATTTGTTCGCGGAGTTTTTTGGTTCCGGCTAATTTGGTAAAGAAATCAGTAAAGAAAACGGTTTTATCGGCTGTGTTTTCATAGGCTTTCAATAGCCATTTTAATTCCAATCGGTGTACTTTTCTAATTTCGGTTAAATCTTCACCAAAACAAACTTTTCCATTATGAACTGGGTCTTTTGCGCCAAAATTCGGTTTCGGAGTAAAGCTAAAATCAAATTCACTTTCAGGTAAAAAAGGCGAACCGTAAATTTGGAATTGCTTTTCGGTACCACGACCTAAACTTACATTCGTACCTTCAAAAAAGCACAAACTTGCATATAAATTAATCGATTGATCGTTTGGTAAGTTTGGCGAAGGCTTCACAGGTAAACTATATTTCATGTCATGCGAATAGTTCAAACAGGGAATTACCGTCAAATCACATTTTAACTCAAGTCCTGAGCTTGTCGAAGGGTTTAACCACTTTTCGCCATTAATCATTTTGGCATATTCACCAATCGTCATGCCATGCAAAACCGGAATTTCATGCATCCCAACAAAACTGGTATGTTCCTTCTCTAAAATCGGACCATCAATAATAGTTCCATTCGGATTGGGTCGGTCTAAAACTAAAAGCGGAATATTGTTTTCCGCACAAGATTCCATCACATAATGCAATGAAGATATATAAGTGTAAAATCGCGCACCCACATCTTGCAAATCGAAAACCAAGATGTCAATTCCTTCTAATTGCTCAGGTTTTGGCTTTTTGTTGTTTCCGTAAAGGGAAATAATCGGCAAATTTGTTTTGGTGTCTTTTCCGTCCACGATTAATTCGCCAGCATCAGCCGTTCCTCTAAAACCATGTTCTGGAGCATAAATTTTCTGAAGATTAATGTTTTGTTCTAATAGAAAGTCAACCAAATGCTTCTCTTTCGAAAGAATTCCCGTTTGATTGGTAACAATCCCAACGCGTTTATCTTTCAATAACGGCAAATAACTTTCAAAGTTTTCGGCACCTGTTTTGAATTTTCTATCTTTTGTATTGGTACTCGAAGGAAGCGGTTTTTTATCCGTATTTGAAACTACATTGTTTTTAGTTGTTGAACATCCAACTAAAATTAATAGTAAAGAAATAAATAAAAACGTATTTTTGAACTCAATTTTCATATTAGAATATCTTGAATTTAGAATATTTCATAGCCAAACGACTAATTGCTGCTAAAAGCTATAAAAGTAGTATTTCTTCGCCAATTATAAAAATTGCCATTGTTGCTATTGCATTAGGCATTATTATGATGTTGGTTTCCGTGGCTACTGGCGTTGGACTCCAAAATAAAATTCGCGAAAAAGTAGCTGCTTTTAATGGTCATGTTATTATTTCAAACTACGACGACAACCAATCACAAGTAAATACCGTGCCAATTTCAACCGAACAAGATTTTTATCCCAAATTTACTTCGGTTCCAGCAGTAGAGCATATTCAAGCAGTTGCCAACAAAACAGGAATGATTCGCACAGAAGAAACAGTAGAAGGTGTTTTATTCAAAGGTGTTGGTGTTGAATATCGCTGGAATAACTTAAAAGAATACCTTGTTAAAGGAAGAATCCCAAATATTGCCAATAAAAGAACAGACGAAGTTTTAATTTCCGAATTTCTTGCCAATCGCTTACAATTAACCATTCAAGACACCTGCCGAACGTATTTTATCAAAGATAGTGGTTCGGGCTATAATTTGAGAAGTTTTGTAATCGTTGGAATTTTCAATTCAGGTTTTCAAGAATTCGATGCGAATTATGTAATCGGCGATTTACGTCACATCCAACAAATCAACAAATGGAAGCCAACAGAAGTTGGTGCTTTCGAAGTATTCATCAAAGATTTCAACCTAATCGAAACAGCCGGACAAGCCATTTACAAAGAAATTCCACCTACATATAATAGTATAACCATTCAAGAAAAATATTTCAGCATTTTCGAATGGCTCAAACTTTTTGATTTCAACATCATTATTATATTAGTAGTGATGATAATTGTCGCCACTATTAATATGATAGTAGCTTTGTTGGTGTTAATTCTCGAGCGTACACAAATGATTGGAATTCTAAAAGCACTCGGCGCCAACAATTGGAACATCAGAAAAATTTTCTTGTACAATGCTTCTTATTTAATACTAAGAGGACTTTTCTGGGGCAACGCCATCGGAATCGGATTACTATTCATCCAAAAATATTTCGAAATCATCAAACTTCCACCCGAAAGCTATTACGTAACAGTAGCCCCAGTCGACATCAATCCTATTACAATAATCGCTTTAAACCTGGGTACTATATTAATTTGTTTATTAGTTTTACTAGTGCCATCTTATATTATTACCAAGATTTCTCCAGTAAAAGCCATTAAGTTTAATTAGAAGCAGCCGTTTCGCATTCCATAAAAACTTTTGGTCCCGCTGTCCACTCTATCTTTTACAAACCTGACAGGTTTATAAAAGGATGCTGTTCCCATAGGGGCTAGTCAAGACGCCCAGCATTCCATAAAACTATCCCATTTCTAATTATCGTATCATTCCGAGTTTACGAGGAATCTCCTACGAAGTGGGCTAACATTTGAGCGAAGCGAAAATAATTGCCCTTGCATTTGAATTTGTTCTTGTCCCTAAGCTTCGGGATTGTTTTTGTTCTTGTCATTCCGCAGATTAGGAATCTCCTGCGTAGCAGGCGCATGTTTTGAGCGCAGCGAAAAACCACACTTATATATTATGTGGAATTAATTCCCTCTTCGAAGGGGGTTAGGGGGATGTTTCGTTAAGTGTGTCTACTTACTAACCACTTTTATGAACTTTACCTATTATTATTATATATAAGTAACAAAAACTTTTATGACTTATATGTTTAACAAACAAATATACAATAAGATGTGTTCCTCCTAATCGGAAGGGCTAGGGGGGATGTTACAAGTATATCAACCCACAACCCGCAAAAAAAACCTTCGCGTCTTCGTGCCTTTGTGGCAAACACTAAAAAAACTTTCCTATATTAAATCCTTGTTATCAACAAGTTAAGAAAAGTATCAAAAAAAAGAAAAAAAAAGATTGCAAAAGCCTTGCGAGTAAAGAAAAGAGTATTACTTTTGCACCCGCATTAAAGCAGAAGTTCACACACAAACTGGAGAGTTAAACAAGTCTAAAAAACTTTAAAAAAAGTTGAAAAAAGATTTGGATAATAAAAAGTAAAGGTAGTATCTTTGCCGACCCGAAACTAAGGAATTGGGGAGTGCAGGTTCTTAAAAATGTTGGGTAAGTGGTTTAGGAAAAATAATCAAAAAATTTTTTCAAAAAAGCTTGCTAGATTAAAAAAGAGTTGTACTTTTGCACCCGCTAACTGAAACAGTAGCGAACAAAAACAGAATGACACGTTCATAGACATATTGGATTGACAGCACGATTTGCAGCAATGTAAATCGAAAAATTAAGAGAGAGTAAGGCTTTTAAGAATTAAAGAATGAACCTAGCCTTTATCGTACAATATTTAAAAACTACGATGAAGAGTTTGATCCTGGCTCAGGATGAACGCTAGCGGCAGGCCTAACACATGCAAGTCGAGGGGTAGAGGAAGCTTGCTTCCTTGAGACCGGCGCACGGGTGCGTAACGCGTATGCAATCTACCTTATACAGAGGGATAGCCCAGAGAAATTTGGATTAATACCTCATAGTATTACTGAGTGGCATCACTTGGTAATTAAAGTTCCAACGGTATAAGATGAGCATGCGTCCCATTAGTTAGTTGGTAAGGTAACGGCTTACCAAGACAATGATGGGTAGGGGTCCTGAGAGGGAGATCCCCCACACTGGTACTGAGACACGGACCAGACTCCTACGGGAGGCAGCAGTGAGGAATATTGGGCAATGGAGGCAACTCTGACCCAGCCATGCCGCGTGCAGGAAGACGGTCCTATGGATTGTAAACTGCTTTTATACAGGAAGAAACCTCCCTACGTGTAGGGACTTGACGGTACTGTAGGAATAAGGATCGGCTAACTCCGTGCCAGCAGCCGCGGTAATACGGAGGATCCAAGCGTTATCCGGAATCATTGGGTTTAAAGGGTCCGTAGGCGGCCTTATAAGTCAGTGGTGAAATCTCCTAGCTCAACTAGGAAACTGCCATTGATACTGTAGGGCTTGAATTTTGGTGAAGTAACTAGAATATGTAGTGTAGCGGTGAAATGCTTAGATATTACATGGAATACCAATTGCGAAGGCAGGTTACTAACCAACGATTGACGCTGATGGACGAAAGCGTGGGGAGCGAACAGGATTAGATACCCTGGTAGTCCACGCCGTAAACGATGGATACTAGCTGTTTGGTTTTCGGACTGAGTGGCTAAGCGAAAGTGATAAGTATCCCACCTGGGGAGTACGCACGCAAGTGTGAAACTCAAAGGAATTGACGGGGGCCCGCACAAGCGGTGGAGCATGTGGTTTAATTCGATGATACGCGAGGAACCTTACCAGGGCTTAAATGGGAGACGACAGCTTAGGAAACTAGGCCTTCTTCGGACGTCTTTCAAGGTGCTGCATGGTTGTCGTCAGCTCGTGCCGTGAGGTGTCAGGTTAAGTCCTATAACGAGCGCAACCCCTGTCGTTAGTTGCCAGCGAGTCATGTCGGGAACTCTAACGAGACTGCCGGTGCAAACCGTGAGGAAGGTGGGGATGACGTCAAATCATCACGGCCCTTACGTCCTGGGCCACACACGTGCTACAATGGCCGGTACAGAGAGCAGCTACTAGGTGACTAGATGCGAATCTTCAAAACCGGTCTCAGTTCGGATCGGAGTCTGCAACTCGACTCCGTGAAGCTGGAATCGCTAGTAATCGGATATCAGCCATGATCCGGTGAATACGTTCCCGGGCCTTGTACACACCGCCCGTCAAGCCATGGAAGCTGGGGGTGCCTGAAGTCGGTGACCGCAAGGAGCTGCCTAGGGTAAAACTGGTAACTAGGGCTAAGTCGTAACAAGGTAGCCGTACCGGAAGGTGCGGCTGGAACACCTCCTTTCTAGAGAAATGATAGAGATAGGTTCTTTATCTTCTAGGTTTTACTCTCGCTGTTAATTCAAATAATACAAGTTACAATACAGAGTCTCGTAGCTCAGCTGGTTAGAGTACTACACTGATAATGTAGGGGTCCCCAGTTCGAGTCTGGGCGGGACTACTGATTATAACTAAGGAAATTCTAGGGGTTAGCTAACCGTTTAAGTTACTGTTAACTGCAAACTGTTAACTGCCGACTGAAAAACGGGGGATTAGCTCAGCTGGCTAGAGCGCCTGCCTTGCACGCAGGAGGTCATCGGTTCGACTCCGATATTCTCCACTATTCGCTAAAGCGAAAAAAGTTCATTGACATATTGAGAAAAGCAAATATTTAAAAAGTAGAAAATACATTAAATGCGTAATTTATTGCGTATTTATATAGAAAGTCCTATTTATATTTATATGAATAGGCGGCACATAAGCAAAATAAGGGCGTATGGGGGATGCCTTGGCTCTCAGAGGCGATGAAAGGCGTGATAAGCTGCGAAAAGCTACGGGGATTGGCACACACGAATTGATCCGTAGATACCTGAATGGGGCAACCCGGCATGTTGAAGACATGTCACTCCGATAGGAGAGCAAACCCGCTGAACTGAAACATCTAAGTAGGCGGAGGAGAAGAAAACAAAAGTGATTCCGTAAGTAGTGGCGAGCGAACGCGGATTAGCCCAAACCAGAGTTGTTACGGCAATTTTGGGGTTGTAGGACCACGATATTCGATGCGGATTGAACCGGAATTACCTGGAAAGGTAAACCAAAGAGGGTGATAGTCCTGTATGGGTAAGAGAAGATATCGATAGTGGTATCCTGAGTAGGGCGGGGCACGTGAAACCCTGTCTGAATCTGGCGGGACCATCCGCTAAGGCTAAATACTCCTGAGAGACCGATAGTGAACCAGTACCGTGAGGGAAAGGTGAAAAGAACCGTGAATAACGGAGTGAAATAGATCCTGAAACCATACGCTTACAAGCGGTCGGAGCCCTTTCGTGGGGTGACGGCGTGCCTTTTGCATAATGAGCCTACGAGTTACCGTTGCTGGCAAGGATAAGTGATTAAGTCATGGATCCGTAGCGAAAGCGAGTCTGAATAGGGCGCCATAGTCAGTAATGGTAGACGCGAAACCGTGTGATCTACCCATGGGCAGGATGAAGCTGTGGTAACACATAGTGGAGGTCCGAACCGGTTGACGTTGAAAAGTCTTCGGATGACCTGTGGGTAGGGGTGAAAGGCCAATCAAACTCGGAAATAGCTCGTACTCCCCGAAATGCATTTAGGTGCAGCGCTGGGTATAAGTTATATAGAGGTAGAGCTACTGATTGGATGCGGGGGCTTCACCGCCTACCAATTCCTGACAAACTCCGAATGCTATATAATGTTTACCAGCAGTGAGGGCATGGGTGCTAAGGTCCATGTCCGAGAGGGAAAGAACCCAGACCATCAGCTAAGGTCCCCAAATGTATGCTAAGTTGAAAAAACGCGGTTTGTCTGCATTGACAGCTAGGATGTTGGCTTGGAAGCAGCCATTCATTTAAAGAGTGCGTAACAGCTCACTAGTCGAGCGGACGAGCATGGATAATAATCGGGCATAAGCATACTACCGAAGCTATGGATTTTACGTTAAGTAAAGTGGTAGGGGAGCATTCTAAACTGGGTCGAAGGTGTGATGCGAGTCATGCTGGACTGTTTAGAAAAGAAAATGTAGGCATAAGTAACGATAATGCGGGCGAGAAACCCGCACACCGAAAAACTAAGGTTTCCACAGCTATGCTAATCAGCTGTGGGTTAGTCGGGTCCTAAGGCGAACCCGAAAGGGACAGTCGATGGCCAACGGGTTAATATTCCCGTACTACTTATAATTGTGATGGAATGACGGAGTGATGAAAGCACCGCGAACTGACGGAATAGTTCGTTGAAGTACTTAGCTATAAGATCTATAGGCAAATCCGTAGATTTTGGTGAAATACGATAGTACTCTGAGGCTTCGGCCAAGGGGATAGTGTGCCTAAGGGCTTCCAAGAAAAGTTTCTAAACTTAGATTATAAGTACCCGTACCGTAAACCGACACAGGTAGTTGAGGAGAGAATCCTAAGGTGCTCGAGAGATTCATGGCTAAGGAATTAGGCAAAATAGACCTGTAACTTCGGGAGAAAGGTCGCCAGCAGCAATGCTGGCCGCAGTGAAAAGGTCCAGGCGACTGTTTATCAAAAACACAGGGCTCTGCAAAATCGTAAGATGAAGTATAGGGCCTGACACCTGCCCGGTGCTGGAAGGTTAAGAGGAGATGTTATCTTCGGAGAAGCATTGAATTGAAGCCCCAGTAAACGGCGGCCGTAACTATAACGGTCCTAAGGTAGCGAAATTCCTTGTC
>NZ_QLST01000008.1 GCF_003293845.1 Flavobacterium tibetense
TGGCGCTACTGGTTCAGTAACCGTAACCTTCACCGCTACTGATGAGTGTGGAAATTCAGAATCAACTTCTGCTACTTTTACTATTCAAGATACAGAAAACCCATATTTTACCTCTGTACTTCCTGAAGATATTTCAGCTTCTTGTGATAATATCCCGAGACCAGGAATTTTGGAAGGATTAGACAATTGTTCTACAACAACTCATACTTTTAGTGAAGAAATTATTTCAGATGAAGAAAGTTGTGCAGGGAACTACATCTTGATTAGAACATGGACATTAACTGACGATTGTGGCAACAGTATTTCTCATTCACAAACAATTACCGTTTATGACACAACACCTCCAGCATTAATTTCAAATTTAGATACTGAAGTAAATGTTAGATGTTCAGAGATTCCTGAAATACCAAATTTAGAATTTAGTGATAATTGTTCTGAAATTGCAGAAGTGGAATTTTCAGAGGAAACCACAATTATTTCAATCTATGAATATATAATCATTCGTACTTGGATTGTGAGTGATACATGTGGTAATTTCGAAACATTTACCCAAACAATAAATGTAAGTGTTGATGAGCCATTTGATGCGATTCCATTTTCTGTATGTAGTATTGAAGACCCTATTGATTTATTTACTATATTAGGGGCAGAAATCCCTACAAATGGAGAATGGGTAGATTTAAGTAATACTGGTGGTTTAAATGGAAATATGTTTAATCCAATAAACATTCCAACAGGTTATTATACACTACAATATGTAGTAACTGTTGAAGATGATGCATGTCCGATGGTGTTTGAAATATACTTAAATGTTAATGATGATTGTATTGTTTTACCAGCTTGTACAGTAGAAGTATTTAATGCTGTCTCGCCTAACAATGATGGTTTAAATGACCTTTTCTTAATTGATGGAATTGAATGTTATCCAGACAATTCAGTTGAAATTTATAACAGATGGGGCATACTAATTTATGAAACTAGAGGCTATGATAATAGTACAAAAGCTTTTAAAGGATATTCAGACGGACGTTCAACATTTAACCGAAATGAACTGGTACCAGATGGAACTTATTTTTATATCTTACGATACAAAGATGAAGATAACAAATGGCACGATAGATCAGGTTACTTGTATGTAAACCGTTAAACTAAATATCCAATAAATTATTTAATTTAAAACTTGAATCATGAAAACAATATATATATGCATAGCGTTAGTTTTATCATCGTTATATAGCTTCGCTCAACAAGACTCTCAGTATACACAATACATGTATAATACTGTAAACATAAATCCAGCTTATGCTGGCTCTAGAGATGCTCTAAGTATATTTCTTTTACATAGAACACAATGGGTTGGTTTAGACGGTGCACCAGTAACAAACAATGCTTCACTACACATGCCAATTGGCGACTCAAACTTTGGTGTTGGTTTATCGTTTGTTAATGATCGAATTGGTCCTGCAACAGAAAATATGATTTCAGCGGATTTAGCTTATTTCATTCAAATTTCTGCCAATTATAAACTTTCTGTTGGACTAAAAGGTACGGCTAATATTTTCAATATAGATGTCAATCGATTGAATATTTTTGATCAAAATGACCCACAGTTTCAAAATTTGAATGCAGATTTCACTCCAAATATTGGTGCCGGATTGTATTTATTCTCCGATGCCACTTATGTAGGATTATCTATTCCAAACTTTTTTGAAACCAAACATTACAATGATAATGATGTAGCTATTACAAGAGAAAAAATGCACTTTTATTTAATTGCTGGACACGTTTTTGAATTAAGTCCGAGTATTAAATTCAAACCTGCATTTTTAAGTAAAATTGTAGAAGGAGCTCCATTCCAACTGGATGTTACTGCCAACTTTTTAATAAACGAAAAATTCACAATTGGTGGCGCCTACAGATGGGATTCTGCTGTTAGTGGTTTAGTTGGTTTTCAAATTTCCAATAGCATGTTCATAGGATATGGTTATGATATGGAAACTACTAAATTATCTAATTACAATTCAGGTTCTCATGAAATTTTCTTTCGTTTTGAACTATTTAATAACAATAGAGTCACTTCTCCAAGATTCTTTTAAACTGACATGATTATGAAAACGCTATATACATTTTTACTAATAGGTTTTTATTTTGTGAGTTTTGGACAAACATCGCAATTAAAAACTGCTGATAAGAAATATGAAAAATATTCTTATATCGACGCTATTGAAATTTACGAAAAAGTGGCTGAAAAAGGACACAAATCAGCAGAACTATTTAAAAAACTTGGAAACTCTTATTATTTCAATGCAGAACTAGATAAAGCTGCTCATTGGTATAAAGATTTATTCAATTTAAATGAGGAAGTTGAACCTGAATATTATTTCAGATATGCACAATGTCTAAAAGCAATAAAAGATTATGAGAATGCAAACAAATATCTCGAATTATTTGCAAAAAACTCGAATGACCCTAGAGGTGACGCATTTCTAAATAATCCAAATTATCTCGAAAAAATTGAAGAAAATTCAGGTAAATACACTTTGGGAACTATAAATATAAATTCTGAATACTCCGATTTTAGTCCATCATTTTTTAATAACCAAATAGTCTTTACTTCTGCAAGAAAAGAAGGAGCTATTTACAGTAAAATTCATAGTTGGACCAAACAAAATTTTACCGATTTATATGTAGCAACCAAGAATGCTGATGGTAGTTTTTCTCCAGTTGAAAATTTCTCGAAAGAAATAAATACCAAATTCAACGAATCTTCACCTGTATTTACCAAAGATGGAAAAACCATGTATTTCACTCGAAATAATTTCAATGATGGTAAAAAAGGAAAAGATGATGAAAAAACTATGTTGCTTAAAATCTATAAAGCTTCATTAGTTTATGGAAAATGGGCAAACATTACCGAGTTACCTTTCAACAGTGACAATTACCAAGTGGCACATCCTGCTCTAAGTCCAGATGAAAAAACCTTGTATTTTGCTTCAGATATGCCAGGCGGATTGGGTGGTTCAGATTTGTACAAAGTAAGTATTAAAGAAGATGGAACTTTTGGTAATCCTGAAAACCTTGGAAATATCATAAATACGCCAGCTAGAGAAAGTTTTCCGTTTGTTGGTCATGATAATACGCTGTATTTTGCATCAGATGGTCATTTAGGATTAGGTGGTTTGGATGTTTTTGAAACCAAATTTAACAATGGTTCTTACTCGAAACCGTTGAATTTAGGAAAACCAATTAACAGCTCAATGGATGATTTTGGTTTTATTGTAAATGATAAAAATGCAGGTTATCTTTCATCCAATCGCGAGGGCGGAAATGGTTTTGATGACATTTATACTTTTACCGTTTGTTCCCAAAAAATTCATGGTGTAATTACAGATTTGAAAACAAAAGAAGTCTTACCAAATGCCAAAGTAGAACTTTATGATGAACAAATGAAAAAGCTATCTGAAGTTTTCGCAGATGATAAAGGCTATTATAGTTTTACAGCAGATTGTAATCATAAATACACTGTTCGCGCATCAAAAGAAGAATACGAGTCTAACGAAAAAATGGTTACAACAGCAAAAGAAACTGGAGAAACTAAAGTGGATATTGCTCTTGAAAGAACGGTGTTCCCAATTGATGAAGGAACAGATTTAGCTAAAATATTTGATATAAGTATGATTTACTTTGATTTGGACAAATGGAATATTCGTCCGGATGCTGCTAAAGATTTACAAAAAATCATAGAAGTTATGCAACAATATCCAAATATGACTGTAGATATTCGTTCGCATACCGATAGTCGTCAAACACATAAATACAACGAATTACTTTCTGATAGAAGAGCAAAATCTACGTTAGAATTTATGGTTAAAAACGGAATCGATAGAAAACGATTAACCGCAAAAGGTTATGGTGAAACACAATTAGTAAACGGTTGTTCTGATGGTGTTCCATGTTCTGAAGAAGAGCACCAAAAAAACCGAAGAAGTGAATTTATTATTGTTAAAATGAATTAGTTTTTCCTCTACCTTCTAATTCATTAATAAGAAGCCATTAGTTGTATTACTTAATGGCTTCTTTGCTTTTAAGAATTAATTTTACAATCTTATTTTTTCCAGCAGCATAAGCTACCGAATCGTTTAAAAAACGAATGGTATACAAATCATCCATTGCATCTAAAAGTTTCCAATTTTCACCAAAATCATTGGAATAATGAATTCCGGTTTTACCAACGCAAATCAGCGATTTCCCTTTGCTATTAGGAACAAATTGCACGCAAGAAGCATATCCAAAACCACTACCATCAGCAACTAATTTCCAAGTTTTTCCTCCATCAAAAGTAATCGCTTTGTTTTGTTTATTACTCGATGGATTTTCATAATTTCCTCCAGCTATAAATCCGATTTTAGCATCATAAAAATCAGCGGTGAAAATTCCCGTCATTGATTCCCCTTGAATGATTGGCGTTTCATAAACTTGCCAAGAATTGCCTTTATCTATACTAACAAAACATCTCGATTTCTTTCCACCAGAAACCATAAAAATAGAATTTCCTCTTACTATTAAATTGGTATTACTTGCCGCAAAAGCAGCTTCTCCTTCAATAATTTTTGGTAAATTCTCACAAGGAATTTTGCTCCAAGAATTACCGCCATCTTTAGTTACAATTACATTCAAACAATTTTCTATTGGATCACCCATTGCTATTCCAAAAGTAGCATCTAAAAATTGCATACTATCATAAAATACTTTTTCATGTGATTCGGTATAAACCAACTGAGTATGCGATTTATCATTTGAAATTTTATATAAATAAGCTGGATTTCCAACATTTAACACAAAAGTTGCGCTATCGGTTTTTGCCAAACTTCTAAACTCTAGTGCTAATGAATCTTTTATAATTTTACCTTTAAACTTTTGGAAGTTTTCCAATTGAATAGCACCATATTTTCCATCATTTCCTGCGTACCAAAGTTCCTTCTCTCCTACCCAAATAGCTCTAATACTAATAGAATCTTCTAATATAGTTTCAATTTCAACAGATGAAATAATGGGTTCCGTTTGGATTTCATTCTTGCAGGAACAAAACAAAATCAATACTAAATAAAGAGAAATATACTTTTTCATAACACAAACTTTTTAAAATATCCTATTGAAAAACAACGGTTTATTATTTTGGCACAATAATTGGTTTTACAAATATAAGTGAGTATTAACTTAAAACCATAGAAATGATGAATGCAAGATATTTAACTTCGATTTTCTTTGCTCTATTGCTTTCGATTCCAGTAATAGCACAAGATAAAACTACTATTAGAGCCAATAGTTCTGATATTAGTGATAATTTAGATTTGAGGGCCGTTGCAACTATTTTTGGAGATTCTAGAGATTTAGAAGACTTCGAAAGACGTTTGAACGATCCAAAAAGTCAAATTTCAAATTTAGATTTGAACAACGACAATTATGTGGATTATTTACGAGTAATTGAAGTCGTAGAAGGAAATGCACACATCATTGTAATTCAGGCGGTTTTAGGAAAAGATTTGTTCCAAGACGTAGCTTCTGTTGAAGTTGAAAAAGATAGAAATAACAATGTAACCGTTCAAGTGGTTGGTGATGTTTATATGTATGGAACCAATTATATCTACGAACCCGTTTATGTGCATAGACCAATAATCTATACTACTTTTTGGGCACCAATGTATCGTCCGTACTACTCTAGTTGGTATTGGGGTTATTATCCAAGTTATTATTCTTTTTGGCAACCATTTCCAATTTTTAGATATAGAAATCACATTGCATTACATATCAATTTTGGTCACTCTTTTCATTACGTAAACCACAGAAGATGTCATTATGCCTACAACAGCTATTATGGACGAAGAGGAAATGCTTATGAAAGAATGCATCCAAATCGTTCGTTCACTAATAGAAATAGTGGTTATTCTAATAGAAGAGAATTAGATAACAATAGAGATATTCGCACAAGAGTTCCAGGTAGCAGAGAATTGGCTTCAAATAATGGTAATTCGCCAAGAAATAACGGAAATAATCCTAGAAAGAATGGAGTGACAACTTCTAATCCAAGAAACTCAGTAAATGGAAATAGCGGTGTAAATCCAAGAAGTAATTCAAGTGCAACAGGAAATCCAAGAAGTTATTCGCAAAATTCACCAACACCTAGAGCTACTAGTTCGGGAACAACAGTGAATCCGAGAAATAATTCAAATACAACTGGAAATCCGAGAACGTATTCTCAAAATTCACCAACGCCAAGAAATAACAATTCTGGCACAAATGTGAATCCAAGAACTAATTCTAATCCGAGAACAACAGCCGTAACAAGCAATTCACCGACTAGAAATAATGTAACACCAAGAAATTCGGCTACTAATTCTCCTAGAAGCACTGTTAATTCAGGAGGAAATTCTCGAAACTCAACAATGAGTGCGCCAAGTAGAGCATCAACTCCAAGACAAAGTGGAAATTCAGGAGGAAGTCGAGGAAATAGTTCCAATAGAAATGGTCGTTCGTAACACAAAATAAAGCTGTCTTAACCGACAGCTTTTTTATTTTAATTACTATCTTTGTAGGCTGATTTAAAAATAAAAATGAGATTACACAGAAATTTAGTATTCACGGTTATAGATTCGCTAATGGCAATTTTTAACGAAGGTGAATACGCAGATAAAGCCGTTGCTAGAGCTTTAAAAAAAGATAAACGTTGGGGAAGTGCCGATAGAAAATTTGTTGCAGAAACCATATACGAAATTGTACGTTGGAAGCGATTATATGCAGAAATTGCAGAAGTTAGAGAACCATATGACAGAGATAATGTATGGCGAATTTTTGCAGTTTGGGCAGTTTTAAGAGGTATTAATTTACCAGATTGGAAATATTTTGAAGATACACCATCACGAAAAATAAAAGGAAAATTCGACGAATTATCTAGAGTACGAAAATTCAAAGAATCTATTCCTGATTGGATGGATGAATTGGGAGTAAAAGAACTTGGAGAAGAAAAATGGTCTAAAGAATTGGCTGCTCAAAATCAACAAGCGCAAGTAATTCTTAGAGTAAATACATTAAAAACTACCAAAGAAAAACTAAGAGCACTTTTAATGGATTTAGATATTGAAACCAATCCAGTTAAAGATTATGAAGACGCTTTGGTTTTAAAAGAACGTGCCAATGTTTTCATGACACAAGCTTTTAAAGACGGTTTATTTGAAGTACAAGATGCTTCTTCTCAATTAGTAGCTTATTTTCTTGATGTACAACCTGGCATGCGTGTGGTAGATACTTGTGCTGGTGCTGGTGGAAAAACATTACACTTAGCTTCATTAATGCAAAATAAAGGCCAATTAATTGCCATGGATTTATACGAAAGTAAGCTAAAGCAATTGAAACTAAGAGCGAAAAGAAATGGTGCTTTCAACATCGAACCAAGAGTAATTGAAAGTTCAAAAACGATTAAAAAATTACACGAAAAAGCAGATAGAGTGCTAATTGACGCACCTTGTTCAGGCTTAGGTGTAATGAAAAGAAATCCGGATAGTAAGTGGAAATTACAACCCGAATTTATCGATAATATTAAAAAAGTTCAAGAAGAAGTTTTACAAAACTATTCTAAAATCGTAAAACCAGGTGGAAAATTAGTTTATGCTACTTGTTCGGTTTTACCATCAGAAAATGAAGAACAAATTAAAAAATTCTTAAATACTGAAGCTGGAAAAGAATTCACCTTCGTAAAAGAGAAGAAAGTTTTAGCTCACGAAAGTGGTTTTGACGGATTTTACATGGCGTTATTAGAAAGAAAAAATTAAAACATATAAGAATGAAAAAGAACTTTACATTAATTATTGGATTAGTCTCTTTATTGAGTTTTGGACAAATTCCAGCTGGTTATTATGATAGTGCAACTGGAACTGGTTATACATTGAAAACACAACTATTCAATATTATTTCTACAGGAACTATTGATCCAGGATACGGAGCATTATATACTACCTATTTAACTTCTGATATTGATTTATATTACGAAAATAACGGAACAGTATTAGACATGTATACTGAAAATCCAACTGGTCCAGATTTATGTGAATACACTTATGGTATCAATCAAGATGATGGTACAGGAGGAACTTCTGAATGTCAGAAATACAACAGAGAACATATTATTCCACAATCTGTTTTTAGTTCAGCAACACCAATGCACTCCGATGCGCATTTCGTTGTACCATCTGACAAATATGTAAACGCACAAAGAGGAAATTTACCATTTGGAGTTGTAAACTCTGTTAATTGGACTTCATCAAATGGGTCTAAAAGAGGTTCAAATTTAAATTCAGGATATTCAGCCGGTTATACAGCAAACGTTTTTGAACCTATTGACGAATTTAAAGGCGATATTGCTAGAATGTATTTTTACTTTATTACAAGATACCAAGACCAAGTAGCAGGATGGAGTTATGATATGTTTAATGGAACTTCAAATCAAGTATTAACAAATACTTTTTTAAATATTTTATTAACTTGGCATTTAAATGATCCTGTATCGCAAAGAGAAATTGATAGAAATAATGCAATTTATACCTACCAAAATAATAGAAATCCTTTTATAGATAATCCTGATTTTGTTTGTGATATTTGGCCAACTCAATGCGCTACTCTATCGTCACAAGAATTTATATTAAACAATGTAGCAGTTTTTCCAAATCCTTCTAAAAATGGAGAATTTTCAATTACAACAACTGCTGAATTAAAAAATATTGCGATTTATAATATAAACGGACAATTGGTTCAAGAAATTAAAAATCCGAATGCAATTGAAACTTCAACGTACAAAGTAAATAATTTGGCAACTGGTTTTTACATGCTGCAATTACAAACAGAAAATACTTCTGTGACCAAAAAAGTTATTGTGAATTAATCGTTCTCAAATACATAAATCAAAAAAGCATCATTTCTTTCGATTTGATGCTTTTTCTTTAAAAAACCAATAAAACTAATTGAAAAACTATCTTTTAGTGACAATGCGCGTCACTTTGAACAAACAAACTAATATTACTTGGCGACAAATACGGAATATCTAATCCCATGCCACGCATAATAAACAAAACCCCAATTACAACTGCCAAAACAGGAATCACCTTCTGAATTTTATTTCTTATTGGAATTGATAACACATTAGAAATTAGCACAACTGCACTCATCATTGGAATAGTTCCAATTCCAAAAAGCAACATATACAACACACTAACGGAAATATTTGGCATGGCTAAAGCTCCAAAAAGCGCTACATAAACCATTCCGCATGGTAAATACCCATTTAATAATCCAATGGTAAAAAAAGATTTCAAACTTCTACTTTTGAATTGTTGGCCTAAACTTGATTTTACTTTGGAAATTAATCGGTAAACGGGTTTTGAAAAATTATATTTTGCCAATTCTTTCTCAGGAACAACAGCAATTACAATCATTACAATTCCCACAAATATGGAAAGTTGTTGTTGCCAACCCGCCAAATAAAATCCTTTCCCTAATAATCCAAGAAGCAATCCCATTGAACCATAAGCAGTTAATCTTCCCAAATGATACAAGAACAATTGCAAAATTCTTTTCGTTTCGTTACTTCTATCCACAGGCAACATCATGGCAATAGGTCCACACATGCCAATGCAGTGAAAACTACTAATTAATCCAAATATGATTGCCGTGTATAACATAATTAAGTTTAAAAGTCAAGTTCAAGTTCAAGCAAAAATTCCAATAGCAAAAATTCCAAATTCCAAAGTCAAGTTCAAGTTCAAGTTCAAAAACAATTACAAGTTTAAATTCTGAAAATCCGAAAATCAATTATAAAACCTTTGTGAACTTAGTGCCTTCTTAGTGCGCTTTGTGGTTAAAAATCAAAAATCAAGTCCATTCTCTAACTTCTAATCTCTAACTTCTAAAACACTAATAATAAACCGATTCCTTATTTAAATAATTCACTTCGTTGTATTCCCATTCAATAGTAATGTCCCAAAGACCGCCCACCAAGTTACTTTTAGGTATGAGCAAATGTGAAGTTGACAATGAAATCGGAATTTCAAAATCAAGTTTCTGGTTAGACGGTCGGTAAAGGGACACTTTTCCTTTTATCGTTTGAAAATCAAAATCGGCAGGAAATTGAACTACAATTCCTTCTGCTGATTTAGAAATTTTTACTTTTTGTTCTAAGGCATTGGCATTTTGCTTCTTTTCAATATTGCCTTGCACTTTCATTTCTTGTTGGTAATAGTCTTCTACTACCAATTCGTTATCATATTTAGAGTCGGTTTGCACTTTAAACACGAAGTATAAAATAAACGTCATGAATAAGCCAAAAGCTATAACAATTCCTGTTCCCCAATTAATTTTCATAGTGTTTTTTTTTAGTTGAAACTTCTTGGACCTAAAAATGTGGTCTTCGTTGTTTCTATTAATTTACCATCGTTATAAACTCCAATTTTTATCTTCATTTTATCGCCTTCAATCAAACTTGGATTAATTTCGATGAACATGGTTCCTTTCAAAGTTCCTTCTTTTGGAATTCTTAATTTGGTATTTCCAACTAGTTTTATTGTTCCTTTTGGGTTTTCTAAAACAAGGGTTACATTTTCAAAATCAGCTACTGTTTTGTTAATGATTTTATAAGTGAAAACATTACTGATGTTCTCCCCTTTTTTCTCATACAATTGACCTGGAAGTCTTAAAATTGTAGCTTCTACATCATTTCTTAAAAATAAAAGTCCAACTAAAGCCACGATTAAAATGGTAAGTACAGCGATATACCCTTTCATTCTAAGTGTTAAAGTGAATTTTTCTTTTTTCACAATTTCATCTTCACTAGCATAACGAATCAATCCTCGTGGAAAACCAACTTTATCCATTATCGTATCACATTCATCAATACAAGCGGTGCAATTGATACACTCTAATTGTGTTCCGTTTCTGATATCAATTCCTGTTGGACAAACATGAATACATTGCTTACAATCGATACAATCGCCTTTTCCTGTTGTACTTCTGTCTTCTCTTTTATCAAATTTGGCTCTTCCGGCAGTTCCTTCCCCTCTAACGTGGTCGTAAGCAACATTTATAGATTTATTGTCCAATAAAACGCCTTGCATTCTACCATACGGACAAGCAATGATACAAACCTGTTCTCTGAACCAAGCAAATACAAAATAGAAAACTCCAGTAAAAATTAACAGCGGAATTAACGTTCCTAAATTAGCTGCTGGTCCTTCGGTTACTAATTTTAGTAGTTCATCACTTCCAATTAAATACGCTAGAAAAACATTAGCAATTAAAAACGATAGAAAAAAGAAAATCGTAAGTTTTAAGGCTCGTTTTCTGATTTTTTCAGCATCCCATTTTTGTTTGGCTAAACGTATTTGGGAACCTCTATCGCCATCAATCCAATATTCTATTCTACGAAAAACCATTTCCATAAAAATCGTTTGCGGACAAAACCAACCACAAAAAATTCTACCAAAAGCTACTGTAAACAAGGTTAGTCCTACTACTCCAATTATCATGGAAATGACAAACAAGTAGAAATCTTGTGGCCAAAAAGGAAATCCAAAAATGGAGAACTTCCTTTCTAAAACATTAAATAATAAAAACTGACTTCCATTAATTTTTATAAATGGAGCTGCAATTAAAAATACCAATAAAATATAGCTTAATACCTTTCGCCTGTCATAAAACTTCCCTACAGGTTTTTTGGGATAAATAAAATTTCTCTTACCCGATTCATCGATGGTGGCGATGGTATCTCTAAAGCTTTCTTTTTCTGGAGTTTCCATTGTTTATATTATTTTTAAAAGAGGTTCGAACGGATTCAAACCTCTTTTTTTTACTTTTATTCTACTTTGGTAGAATCTGAAATTGTTGTTGCAGTTTCTGTTTCTGTTACAACTTCATCTACCCAAATTTCGCCTTCTGGATCTTTTGCATTAGCTGGATTTGTTCCGCCTAAAGAAACTATATAACTAGATAGTTTTTGAATATCAGACGGTTTAATAACATCTTTCCATGGCGCCATAACTGGATTATTTGTACTTCCTTCAGAAACTAATCTAAAGATATTTTTAACTCCACCTCCATTAATCCAATTGGCATCAACTAAATTTGGACCAATTCCTCCTTCAAGATTTTGTCCGTGGCAAGAAATACAATTATTAGCTTCATATACTTTCTTACCTTCAGCAATACTTGCTGCATCCGTTAACAATTCTACATTATCTACATTTACCAAATCTGGAGCTGTTAATAAGTATTTTGCATGTGCTTCTTCAGCTAACGCCACTTCTTTTTCATATTCTTCCGCTTGTGTGTAATCTCCAATAACATGGAATCTTACTAAATAAACTACAGCAAAGATGATACAACCGTAGAACAAATACACCCACCATGGTGGCAATACATTGTCTAATTCTTTGATGCCATCGTAGTCGTGGTCTAACATTACATCAGCTTCTTCTTCTATGTCTTTTGAACGCGTTAGCATTTTCATCAATTTGCTATCCGCGAATGAAAAAGATTGTGCTTCTTCTAATTGTTTCTTTTGTTCGTCAGTTAGTAAATGGAAAGTGATTTTATCTACTGCACTAACTACAATTTCAATGGCAATTAATAAGAATAAAAATACACCAAGAAAAAGTGACACCATTGGGTACTCAATAAAGGCTGGTTTTTCACCTGAATCGATAAAGTATTCCATAGCCGCAAACACCGCTGCGAAAATCACTGGAACTCTTACATATGATGGAATAAGTTTTTTCATATAAAATAAGTTTGTAATTAATCTTTAATTGGTAATTCACTTAATTCTTTAATTTTATCCTTCTTATAAGTAAATACCCAAAAGAATAGTCCAACAAAGAATGCAAAGAAGATAAGTAGCGAAATAATTGGAAATATCTCAATCCCTGAAATAGTTTCTAAATTGTGTTTAATGAACTTTAACATGACGCAATTATTTAGTGTTATCTTTAGTAATATCAGTACCTAATCGTTGTAAGTAAGCAATTAACGCCACTACTTCTCTATCTTTAACTGGAATAAAATCAGCTCCTTGCGCCGCTTTTTGCTCTTCAAAAGATTTTCTGATGTCTTTATTCTTCATTAAGTTTTCCTCAATCTTAGTTGCTTGTTTATCCCAATGTACCAAAGCATTTGCTACTTCTTCATCCGTATAAGGAACTCCTAATTTTTGCATTACTTGCATTTTAGACTGAATCATCGTTTTATCCACTTCATCCTTAATCATCCATTTATAACCTGGCATAATAGAACCCGAAGAAGTACTTTGTGGATCCCACATGTGATTGAAATGCCAATCATCTGCTCTACCACCATTAAACGGTTTTCCTGTAACTCCTTCTCTAGCTAAATCTGGTCCGGTACGTTTAGAACCCCATAAGAAGGGATGATCGTATACAAACTCGCCTCCTTTAGAATACTCACCATAACGCACCACTTCTGAACGGAACGGACGAATCATTTGAGAGTGACAGTTATTACATCCTTCTCTGATGTATAAATCTCTACCTTCTAATTCTAATGGTGTATAAGGTTTTACGCTTGCAATCGTTGGAATATTAGATTTTACCATAATCGTTGGGATAATCTGAATAATACCACCAATTAAAATAGCAACTGTTGCTAAAATGGTCAACTGAATTGGTCTTCTCTCTAACCAAGTATGCCATTTTTCCCCTTTCAATCTGTTAGCTGAAATAGTTGTTAAAGCTGGTGCTTCTGCTAATTCATCTTCTACTGTTTGGCCTGCCATTACCGTTCTAATAATATTGTAAACCAATATCAATAAACCAATGAAGAACAATGTACCACCAATAGCACGCATCGCATACATTGGCATGATTTCAGTTACTGTTTCAAGGAAGTTTCCATATTCTAAAGTTCCGTCTGGTTTGAATTGTTTCCACATAGAAGCTTGAGTAAACCCAGCCACATACATTGGAAGTGCATATAAGATAATTCCTAATGTTCCAATCCAAAAATGGAAGTTAGCTAATGCCGTAGAATATAATTTGGTTTTAGTCATTCTTGGTATTAACCAATAAATCATACCAAAAGTCATGAAACCATTCCAAGCCAATGCTCCCACGTGCACGTGAGCCACAATCCAATCTGTATAGTGCGCAATAGCATTTACATTTTTAAGTGATAACATTGGTCCTTCGAAAGTTGCCATACCATAACCTGTAATAGCTACAACAAAGAATTTCAAAACAGGATCCACACGAACTTTATCCCAAACACCTCTTAAAGTTAACAATCCGTTAATCATACCACCCCAAGATGGAGCAATCAACATGATAGAGAATACAACTCCTAAGTTTTGAGCCCAATCTGGCAAAGCTGTGTATAATAAATGGTGAGGTCCAGCCCAAATGTAAATAAAAATCAATGACCAAAAGTGAATAATCGATAATCTATACGAGTAAACGGGTCTATTAGCAATTTTTGGTACAAAATAGTACATCAATCCAAGGAAAGGCGTTGTAAGGAAGAAAGCAACCGCATTATGTCCGTACCACCATTGCACTAAGGCATCTTGAACACCAGCATAAACCGAATAACTTTTTAAAGCCGAAACTGGCAATGCCAAACTATTGAAAATATGCAAAACAGCAACCGTTACAAACGTAGCTAAGTAAAACCAAATGGCTACATATAAGTGACGCTCTCTACGACGTAAAATGGTCATAATCATATTGATACCAAAAACTACCCAAACAAGAGCAATAGCAATATCAATAGGCCATTCTAGTTCCGCATATTCTTTTGATGTAGTTATTCCTAATGGAAGCGTAATTGCTGCGGCAACAATAATTAATTGCCATCCCCAAAAGTTAATATTACTTAATACATCGCTATACATACGCGCTTTAAGTAAACGTTGTAATGAGTAATAAACACCAGCAAAAATGGCGTTTCCTACAAAGGCGAAAATTACTGCATTAGTGTGTAAAGGTCGTAAGCGTCCAAAGCTTAACCATGAAATTCCGTCTGTAAGATTTGGAAATAGGAACATAAATGCTACTATTAACCCTACTAACATACCAACAACTCCAAAGAGTATACTAGCATAAAGGAATTTCTTTACAATTTTGTTGTCGTAATAAAATTGCTGCATTTCCATAATTTAGATTGATTTTTGTTTTTCTGTTTGTATTAATTTATTTGATTTGTTTTTCACGAGTTCGTCGTCAAAAAGCATTCTGACAGACGGCGTATAATCATCATCGTATTGACCGCCCTTTACCGCTTTAATAAAAGCAACTAAAAAAACAATCGCCACAACAATACTTATTACTATTAATATATAAATGACACTCATACCTTAAATTTGTGTTAACAAAGTTACTATTGGCTACTTTCATAAAACATGACATTTGTCATATCACTAAAAAAGTTTACTTTTTATTTCTCGCGTAATAATTGGACATTATTGTCACAAAACTTACAATCGTAATCGTACTCAACGGCATGATGATAGCAGCTACCAATGGCGATAAATTCCCAGTAACGGCATAGCTTAATCCCACAATGTTGTACAAAATAGACAATCCAAAACTCATATAAATCGTTTTCATGGCATTTTTGGAATACTTCATGAAGAAACCAATTTTATCAAACTGACTCGCATCCATAATGCCATCACAAGCTGGAGAAAATACATTTACGTTTTCAGAAATCGATAATCCTACATTACTTTGTGCCAATGCGCCAGCGTCGTTTAAGCCATCGCCAATCATCATTACGTTTTTTCCTTTTTGCTGTAATTGTTCGATATAAGCTAATTTTTGTTCCGGTTTTTGATTGAAAACTAATGTAGTTTTGGAAGGCAACATTTTGGTTAAAATGGCTCTTTCTCCATCATTATCACCGGAAAGCACTACCAAATCATATTCTTTGGCTAGTGATTCAAAAAGTTGTTCTAATCCTTTTCTATATTGGTTATTGAACACATAACTTCCTTTGTAAATGCCATTAATTTCCACATGAACTTTTGTCTTTTTATGCGTGCTTTCGTTGAGATTTTTTACAAAACTTGAAGAACCTAACTTCACATCATTTGTATCAAATTTAGCAAAAATTCCTTTACCAATCACTTCTTCAAATTCATCCACATTCATTCTTTCGAATTCAGGAAGAAAATCATACAATCGGCGACTCAACGGATGATTAGAACCTCGAAGCGTATTCTTTAGCAACTGGAGTTCATTGGAAGTTAAAGTTTCTCCTTCGTAAACAATCGCTGTTTTTTTATTGGTAGTAATCGTTCCTGTTTTATCAAATACCAAAGTATCTACTTGTGCCAATTGCTCTACTACCAAAGCATTTTTTAAGTAAAACTTTCTGTTTCCCATAATACGAAGCACATTTCCAAGTGTAAACGGAGCCGTTAGTGCCAAAGCACACGGACAAGCCACAATCAAAATTGCAGTAAATACATTGAAAGCCGTTGCGGTATCAATAAAAATCCAATAGAAAAAGGAAAGAAATGCCAATGCCAATAAAGCCGGAGTAAAATAGCGACTAATTTTATCCGTGATGGTTTTGTGATGTTGGTTCACTTTTTTCTGAAACACATCATTGCTCCACAATTGCGTCAAGTAACTTTGGGAAACCGAAAAAAGCACTTCCATTTCAATCACTTTTCCTTGTTGCTTTCCGCCAGCGTACAATTTATCGCCTGATTTTTTTTCAATCGGAACCGCTTCACCGGTAACAAAACTGTAATCAATAGACGCCTTTTCGGAAATTAAAATCCCATCAACTGGAATCAATTCTTGGTTTCGAATCAATAATCTATCGCCTTTTTCAATATCGTAGACTTGAACGGCAATTTCTTCTCCATTGGGCAATAATTTAGTAATGGCTATTGGAAAATAGGATTTATAATCGCGTTCAAAGGATAAGAAATCATAGGTTTTTTGTTGGAATAACTTACCTAAAAGCATAAAGAAAATCAATCCTGTCATACTATCGAAAAATCCTTGACCAAAATCAAAAATAATATCGACCGTACTTCTTAGGAACATGACTACAATTCCCAACGCAATTGGAATATCAATATTCAATAAACCCGATTTGATACTTTTCCAAGCGGAAACATAGTAACCAGAAGCCGAATAAATAAAAGAAGGCAAAGCCAAAGCGAAAATCAACCAACGAAAAAATCCGCGGTATTGATTGATCCAAAATTCTTCTACTTCAAAATATTCTGGGAATGACAATAGCATAATGTTTCCAAAACAGAAAAAAGCAATTCCTATCTTGTAAATTAAACTTCGATCTACTTTTTTCTTTCCTTCATCAAAATTCTCTAAACTAATGTAAGGTTCGTAGCCAATGGAACTCAATAAATAGACAATTTCCTTTAAAGAAGTTTGTTCCGAATTAAACGTAATTCGGACTTTTTTTTCTGGAAAATTAACTTGAGAAGTACCAATTCCTTCTTTTAATTTTTGTAAATTTTCCAAAATCCAAATACACGAACTACAGTGTATATGAGGAATGTAGAGTGAAACAATATGTGTTGTGTCTTCTTGGAATTCGAGAAGTTTGTCAATAATCTTTTCATCGTCTAAAAATTCATATTTTCCATTAATATCTTGTGGTGTAGCTCCTGGAGAAGCTTGAAAATCATAATAACACGTTAGGTCATTTTGACTAAAAATTTCATACACGGTTTTACAACCCGTACAACAAAACTTTTTTTCGTCAAAAACAACCTCGTCTTTTTTATTAATTTCATTACCACAATGGAAACAATTTGTTGTAACCATAATTTGCTCATTTACCTGTAACAAAGGTCACAAAAGCTTTCAATTTAAAATATGATATTTGTCATACTTTAATTATATTTGTAAAAACAAAAACAAAGCATAATGAGCAAATGTGAACAATGCATTGTAAGGCAATTCAGTTCTCTTAAAGCCTTGAATAAAGAGGAATTATTGAGAATGGCTGATTGTAAAACCTCTTACACCATCAAAAAAGGCGAACCTATTTTTGAGGAAGGCGAAACCGTTAATGGGGTTTATTGTATTAAAGAAGGCGTTTGTAAAATGACCAAATTGAGCGATAATGGCAAAGACCAAATCGTAAAATTGGTAAAAAGTGGCGAACTTTTAGGTCAACGCTCCATGATTAGTGACGAGCCTGCCAATTTAAGTGCCGTTGCTTTAGAAGATATGGAGGTTTGTTTTATACCTCGATCAGAAGTTATGGGTTTCTTTAATAACAACAACCAGTTTTCTATGAATGTCATGAAAACGATTTGTGATGATTTGAAAGATTCCGATAGTCACATGGTAAACATGGCACAAAAAACAGTGAAACAACGCTTAGCCGATACTTTAATTTATTTGGAAGAGACTTTTGGTGTAAATGAAGATAAATCGTTGCACATCCAACTTTCTAGAGAAGAATTAGCAGGCATGATTGGAACCGCTACAGAAAGTTGCATTCGTTTGCTTTCGGAGTTAAACAAATTAGGTTATATTGCTTTAACTGGGAAAAAAATTACACTTCTAGACAAAAACAAATTAAAACGATTGCAATAAGAAAATCCGCGACAAGCGGATTTTTTGTTGGATGAAAGTGTAAATGTTTTTATATTTACGGAAAAACTAGTTTTGATATAGATAACCAAGTTAGCGACAATTATACACCCTTAAAAATAAAAAACCAATGAAAAAGTATTTCCTTCCTTTTTTTATAATTACATTGAATTTATCGGCTCAGAATATTAATAAAGAGACAAAATTTGTAAATAAAATAATTAATTACTTTGTTGATCGTGATTCTACACTTATCATAAAAGATATACAAATAGTAGATGGTTTCAACTCTCAAATTCAAGCACCGCCTGAATTTTATATCCATAAAGATATTTTTTCAAAAATCGAGCCTTTTTTTAATCTTGCCGATTCAACTTATTATTTTGATCAAATTAACAAATATAAAAATGTAAAATTAATTTTAACTCAAAATAAAAAAGACTATAAATTTATTGACAAAAAAAAGATTGATGATTTTGTAATAAAGAGTGAAGAAGATTATGAGAAAGGTATAAAATATGATTTCTATGAAGAATTTGACAAAGAAATAGGAACTATTCAAGAGTTCGGATTACCAATAATATCAAAAGATAAAAAATATTTACTTTTAAGAAAGATAACATCTGGTCCGGGAAGAAAAGCCAGTGCATACTTAAAACTTTATAAACGAAAAGGGAAGGATTGGATTTATGTAAAAACAATCATGGAAATGATAAAATAATCACTTTCGCTAACAAGTATTTTTTACTATTTTAGGCAAGTATTTTATTTGTAAAGTTTAATTAATCTTTTTTCTTTACGTTTTTTCTTTCAAAAATTTAAATATATTTGATAATGTTAATCTTGAAATTAGACAACAGTCATATGTTCTGAGGACGTTAGTTAAAATATACATACACAAAAAACTATGAGACAGATTATAATTCTATTTTTCTTAACTACATTTTTTCATAATGCATATTCACAAGATGAAAGTCTGCAGTTAAAACTAGATTCAATAATTTCAGAAGCTGATTTAATGTACAAATATGAGAAAGCAGTTTGGAATTCTACAGATTTATTAATGGGTAACATAAGACTAAAAAAGAAATATGACGGTTATGTAGTTAGACATTCTGGTGATTCAATTTTTGTAACCTACTATGGAAAAAATCAGAAAGAGAGTATCGCAAGGTATACATACATTGCTACAAACTTAAATAAACCTTTACTTGTAAGTATGGAATCTTCTCCTTTAAAGATTTCAGAAAAAGAACTACTTGATATTAAGATTAAAATGATTAATCAACTTTCCGATAGCAAATATAATGTAACTATTCAAGAAGGATATAGCCCAAATTTGATTCTGTTTAAAGAAAATACAGGATTTAAACTCTATATAGTAATGGGTACAACAGAATCTGGAGTTATTCCGTTTGGGAATGATTATCTTTTCTGGGCAGATTCTGAAGGAATTATCATTAGATGGAAAAAATTTCACTCAAGAATGATTCCTGCATACTCAAAAGGATCAAATGGCGAAAAAGTGGTTACATCATTTCACTCACATTTAAAGACAACTCCACACATAACAGCAACTGATATTTGCACATTTAGACTCTATGGAGAACTATGTAAAATGGAAGTTTTTGGTGTGTTATGTACTGCAACGGGAAAATACTACAAGTACAATTTAAAGACAAATAAAATTGAAATTGAAGAACAATAAACGTTTACTAATGTACATTTAAAAAATTACGCTTATGCAAATCTTTCTACCCGTACTAGTTTTTGTAACGGCAGTCAGATATGATATCCATAATCTCCAATATTTCATGTATGCCATCATAAATAATGTTATAAAAAATGAATACTAATTACGCATCTGTAATCGATAGGGTGAAGTCAACAACAATTGATACTTTGTTATTAATTGCTTGTTTTTATTTATTAAGTGATATCCTTAACTCGATGAATAATGTTTCTGAATCATTAAGAATTTTACTTTTCATTTGCATATTAATGTATGAGCCTATTTTTATTTCATTAAATGGTACATTCGGAAATCATAAAAATTCAATTAGAGTTAGACAAAATAAAGACACAACTAAAAAGCTTAATTTTTTTCAATCCTTATTGAGATACTTTTTGAAAATTTCTTTAGGCTGGATTTCACTTATTTTTATTTTAATGAACCAGAAAGGAAGAGCACTTCATGATATTATTAGTGGAAGTATCATGATTAAAGTTGATGATTAAACACTACTTACAATCAAGTAGACTGCTCAGCCAGAAAACAAAAAAAACCATTCCTACAAACTAAAAATCAATAATGAAGAAAATAATTACTATATGTGTCTTACTTTTTGCAATTTATAGCTGCAAAGAAGATGTGCAATTTGATTTGAAAAAACAGAATCAAATGGTTGAGTTAAGTGATAAAATTTTTGCGATTAAAAAAATCGATTCTAAAAAAGTTCTTAAATTAATTGAAAAAAATTCAACAGAAATTTTCGAGGATACTGCAAAAACAGATTTTAATCCAAAACCTCTTATTTATTCGAATTTAGCTGGAAAAACTTTTTTTAAAGTTTATGAAAGACCAAAAGGAACAGTATATGCAATTTCATTTTATAAAAATAACACTGAAATAAATACAGCTGAATATTTCGATAATGGACAAGTTCAATGTCTATTTAAGATTGATAAGAAAGGAATTAAAAATGGAAAATACAATTGCTTCCATAGAAATGGGAAAATCAGGAAAAGTGGTGAATATTTAAACAATAAAAATATCGGAATCGAAATTGGTTACGATTCTATTGGAAATAAATCTCACGAATTTGACTACAGTACCTTTAAATATATTAAATAAATATTACACACAAAAGCGGTAACTGTTACCAACCATTAACTTAAAATAAACAATAATAGAAATTATCAAGAAATGATAAAAGAAATTTGGAATTATATTCGAGTTCATAAAACTATAAATCTGTTAAATCTATTAATAGTAATTATTTTATTCGTCCCTTTTACCTATTCCTTAAACAACACAAGCGAAACAGAAAAATTATTTTGGGTTCCAAACTTCATTTTTAAAGAACTGGAATTGGTAATTTTCTATATCTCACTTGTAATTTTTACTGTTGGATTTCAAGTATCAAAAAGAACAATCAACAAAAAAATATTTATATTATTTAACTTAGTAATTTGTTTCTTTTTCTTTTTACATGGAATAATTTTATTAATTTTTCCAATCTTAGACTTTGCTGTTGGCTTGGGTAGTGCACTTTCAATAATTATTTTCCCATTGTCATTAATTATTTTTAAATCTAAAAATTATATGCAAATAGATATCACCAATAAATATATTAATTAAATAAAGTATTTGTAGTGTTAAAAACACAAAATTCAACCCACAAAAAAACCTCTTTTTCAAGAGGTTTCTTTTCTATTCCGTTGGGCCTTCCCAATTCGAAAAACCACCAACTAAGTTATACGTCTTTTCAAAACCCATTTGCTGCATTACGCCACAAGCATTAGCACTTCGTACTCCAGCGGCACAATACACATAATAGTTTTTGGTTTTGTCAAGTTCGTCTACTTGATAAACAAACCCTTGACCTTTGTAAATATCAATGTTAATTGCTCCTGGTATTTTTCCATTGGCAACTTCATCTTCGGTTCTAACATCTAAAATAACTGCATTAGCATCACCAAGATATTGCGACCACCATTCGTTTTGACTCAAATTCATCATTTATTTTTTGCCAAAAATACTAAGCTTTAATGGAACAACCAATTGCTTTGGTAGTTTTTGTTGCCACTTCTTGGTTTTTCAATAACGCATCAACGGCTGCTTCCACATATTTGGTCTTTACCGCTTTTTCATCGCTGTGGTTGTCGTCTATAGCTCCAATATATTTTACTTCATTTCCAGCTTTCGTTTTTTGTAACACGTAAACATGAGGCGTTTTGGTAGCACCATATTGCGGATAAATATGCTGACCTTCATCAAACAAATACGGAAAGGTAAACTTTTTCTCTTTGGCACGCACTTGCATCAATTCAAAACTGTCTTGCGGCTGCACTTCTGGATTGTTAGGATTTATAGCGATAACAGGATAACCTAGTTTCTTGTATTTCTTGTCCAATGCTATAATTCTATCTTCATAAGCCACCGCATACGGACAATGGTTACAAGTGAAAATTACAATAAATCCTTTAGCATCCTTGTAATCTGCCATAGAAACCATCTTGCTGTCCACATTTTTCAGTTTGAAATCAGTAGCCATATCGCCAATTTGATAACCTGAAACCGCATTTTTAACCCCAAAAGCAGTTAATAACCCAAACAAAACAACCGTAGCTGCCATTTTAAAATTTCTCATAGTATTCCTTTTTAATTAATTGGTTTTTAATAGAAGTTGCAATGCATTTTCCAATTCTTCATAAGTAAACGCTTGCTCATAAAATTTTTTTTGGTTCTTATCATATATTAGAGTTGCCGGAATAGCTCCACTCCACTCACTCGCCACTTTTTCAATCCACGAATTGGCATCAGGATCATCCAAATGAACTACAGTAGCTTTTAATTTCTTTCTCTTGATGAATGAAAGTAAATTCGATTGGGCTTTCTTTGGAAAATCTAAGCTTACCAAAATGACTTTTACGTTTTTATCTTTGTAATTTTCATGTAATTGCTCAAAATAGGGCAACTCTTTAATACAAGGCGCACACCAAGTCGCCCAAAAATTCACAACATAAACCGTTTCGTCCTTCGGTTGAAGTAAAAGTGCTAAATTTTGGTAATCATACGACTTTACTTCAATTGATCCCTCTTTATAGACTTGTTTTTCCTTAGGAACTTCCTGTGCAAACATGGAAATACCAACAAAAAATAATAGTACTAACTTTCTCAACATCATTACTTTTTTGTTAAAATTAAGCATTCCAAAAACCAACTTCAATTATTTAATAAAAATTTAACACATAGTTGTATATACAAATAAAAACATTTACTACATTTGTACATACAAATTTTGTAACGGAAAATGAAGATTGAAGAAATTATAAAAACAACCAGCGAAATGTCTTTAGCAAAAAAGGCATTATTAAACGTGCTCTTTACTCAAAATGTAGTAGCAGACAAATTTAATGAAATTTTGAAACCTCATGATTTGTCTTCTGAACAATTTAACGTTTTACGTATTTTAAGAGGTCAGAAAGGAAAACCGGCTAATATGTGTATGATTCAAGAGCGCATGATTGCTAAAACTAGTAATACCACGAGATTGGTTGATAAATTACTATTAAAAGAACTCGTTACAAGAGAAGTTTGTTCGGAAAATCGCAGAAAGATGGAAATCACTATTACAGAAAAAGGACAAAAACTTTTGGAAGTTTTAGATCCAATTGTAATTGAACATGAAATGAGTTTTGCCAAAAACCTGACTTCAGAAGAATTAGAAATCTTCAACACTTTATTAGAAAAATTTAGAACTATATAAACACATGAATAATTTTATTGAAAATCAAAATTGGCGCTACGCCACTAAAAAATTTGATGCTACAAAAAAAGTATCAGATGCTGATTTAGCTGTCTTGAAAGAAGCTATTCGTTTAAGTACATCTTCATACGGATTACAACCTTATAAAGTATTAATCATTGAAAACGAAGAAATCAGAAAACAATTACAACCTGTTTCTTGGGGACAATCGCAAATTGTAGATGCTTCTCACCTATTCGTTTTTGCTAATTATACCGATATCGATGATGCGCACATTGACACTTACATGGAAAATATCGCTGCAACGAGAGGCTTAAATGTTACTGATTTACAAGGTTACAGCGATTTCATGAAATCAAAAATTGTCCCAATGCCAAAAGACAAAAAAGCGATTTGGACATCAAAACAAACCTATTTAGCTTTGGCCAACCTAATGAATGCCGCTGCCGAATTGAAAATTGATGTAACGCCAATGGAAGGCTTTGAACCAGAAAAATACAACGAAATTCTTGGTTTAAATGCACTTGGTTTAAACGCAACTTTAGTGGCAACTGTTGGTTACCGTCATGAAGAAGATGTTAATCAATTTGCCAAAAAGGTAAGAAAATCAGAAGCTGATTTATTCGAAATTGTAAAATAACTAATAACAAATAAATAATTAAAATGAAAAATTTAAAATCAATTGCATTAGCTGTAGTAGCTTTAGTATCGTTTACTGTAAACGCCCAAACTAAAAAAATAAACGTAGAAAAAAGTAACATTCACTGGATTGGAAAAAAAGTAAGTGGTCAACACGATGGAACTATCAAAATCAAAGATGGTGCTTTGGTAATGAAAGGAGACAAAGTAACTGGTGGAAAATTCACAGTGGATATGACTACTATCAACACTACAGATTTAACTGGTGACATGAAAGGAAAATTAGACGGTCACTTAAAAGCAGATGATTTCTTTGGTGTTGAAAAATTCCCAACAGCTACTTTAGAATTCAAAAAAATTGGTGATAAAGGAAACGGAACATACTCAGTAACTGCTGATTTAACTATCAAAGGAATTACTAATCCTGTAACTTTTGACTTAGTAGTAAACGGTTCAACTGCAACTACTAAAGTAATCATCGACAGAACAAAATATGACATTAAATACAAGTCAAAAAGCTTCTTCGATAGTTTAGGTGACAACTTCATCTACGACGACTTCGAATTAGAAGTAAGTTTAGTAATGTAAATCACAAAAAAGGGAAAAATTGCTATAATAAGTCTGAAGAAATTCAGGCTTATTTTTTTATATTCGTAGAAAAAAATATGAACTTTCTAAACCAATTACCCAAAACGCAAGTCATTCAATCAACTTTTGAAAAAGACAATTATGTTTTTTTGGATTTGTCTGTAACCAATGAAGAACTCGCTAAAATTGACGTTAGTAACGTTAGTGCTTTTCAAGACTATTTGAACGCTTTATACCAAAAAAACAATGCTAACATTGCGTACGGCGGTTACAACGAAAAACGAAATTTATATCGAAAAAGCAATGTTTTCAAACAAAATGAAGCCAAAGAACGTGACATTCACATTGGTTTAGATTTGTGGATTGAAGCCGAAACACCCATTTTAGCCGCTTACGATGGCGAAATTCACAGCTTCCAAAACAACGAAGGTTATGGCAATTACGGCCCAACCATCATCATAAAACACGAACACAACGGAGAAATTTTTCATACCTTATACGGACATTTATCAGTAAAAAGTTTGGAGAATAAAACCATTGGTCAAAAAGTAAAAAAAGGAGAAATCATCGCAACGCTAGGCGACGAATCCGTGAATGGAAACTATGCACCACATCTTCATTTTCAACTAATTAAAGACATGCAATCGCATCACGGAGATTATCCCGGCGTTTGCCACGAAGACGATTTAGAATACTATTTAAACAATTGCCCAAATCCTGAACAAATATTAATTTTTTAAAATAATTTGGTTATTCAAAAATTAATTAGCAATATTTGCATCATACAATAGTAAAAAATGATTTCAATTTTAAACAATACTTGGTGGTGGTCTAACTTACGTCAAACGTCGTGAGCGAAACCTGCTATAGTATCATTTAAAACCAAATACATAGAAAAGGCTTGTCAATCACGACAAGCCTTTTTTTATTGCTAAAAATTAAAAAATTATGAAAAAATATAAATTAAATACCAACTTCAAACAAATTCTAGCCGACACCATTACGCCAGTGAGTGTTTATTTAAAAATTCGCGATAAATTTCCAAATAGTATTTTATTGGAAAGTTCTGATTATCATGCGAATGACAACAGTTTTTCGTACATCTGTTTCAATCCGATTGCTTCCATAAAAGTGGAAAATCAAAAAATTGAAACGAATTTTCCAGATGGTTTTTCAGAAATCATTCCAATTGATTCCGATGTTAATGTTGCCAAAGAAATCGAGAATTTCGCTAATCAATTCCAAACCGAAAAATCTGATTTTAAATTCATTACGCAAGGATTATTTGGTTATTTAGCTTATGATGCCATTCAATATTTTGAGAAAGTTACGATTGCTGAAAAGTCATTAGAAAACAAAATTCCTGAAATCTTTTACGCTGTTTATCAAAACATTATCGCAATTAATCATTTCAAAAATGAAGCGTATTTGTTCTGTCATAGCTTTAATGGTAACAACAATATCGCTGAAATCGAGCAATTATTACAAGCAAAAAACTTTGCTTCTTTTTCCTTCCAAAAATCAGGAAATGGAACATCCAACTTAACTGATGACGAATTCAAAAACTACGTTTCGTTAGCCAAAAGACATTGTTTACGTGGCGATGTATTCCAATTGGTATTGTCTAGAAGATTTTCACAAGGTTTCAAAGGCGATGAATTCAATGTATATCGCGCTTTACGAAGCATCAATCCATCTCCATATTTATTCTATTTCGATTATGGAAATTTCAAAATATTCGGCTCATCACCTGAAGCGCAATTGGTAATCAAAAATAATTTGGCAGAAATTCACCCAATAGCAGGAACATTCAAACGCACAGGAAACGACGAACAAGATGCTGAATTAGCCAAAAAACTAGGAGAAGACGCCAAAGAAAATAGCGAACACGTCATGCTAGTCGATTTAGCAAGAAACGATTTAAGCAGAAGTTGCCACGAAGTAAAAGTAGAAAAATACAAAGAAGTGCAGTTTTTCTCGCACGTGATTCATTTGGTCTCAAAAGTCACTGGGAAATTAAAAGAAAAGCATACTTTTATGGAATTAGTAGCCAAAACCTTCCCAGCAGGAACATTAACCGGAGCACCAAAAGTAAAAGCTATGCAATTGATTGAAAACATTGAAAAAACCAACAGAAGTTTCTACGGTGGCGCCATCGGAGTATTAGATTTTGAAGGCAATTTCAATCACGCGATTATGATTCGTTCCTTTTTGAGCAAAAATCATACCCTACATTTTCAAGCCGGAGCCGGAATTGTAGAAAGTTCCTCCGAAGAAAACGAAATGCAAGAAGTATACAACAAATTAGGCGCTTTACAAAAAGCACTAGATTTAGCAGAAAATATTTAAACGTTTCAACTAACCTGAAACTTGAAACTTGAAACAAAAATTATGAAAATAGCAGTTATAGACAATTACGACAGTTTTACCTACAATTTAGTCCACTATTTAGAGGATTTGAATGCCAATGTAACCGTTTTTAGAAACGACGAATTTGAATTGAATGAACTAGAAAAATTTGATAAAATTCTACTTTCGCCAGGATCAGGAATTCCAGATGAAGCGGGATTGTTGAAAGACGTTATCAAAAAATATGCTTCAAGCAAAAGTATTTTTGGCGTTTGTTTGGGTTTACAAGCTATTGGAGAAGTTTTTGGCGGACAATTAACCAACTTAGAAAAAGTTTATCACGGAGTCGCTACCAAAGTCACAAAAACCGAAGACGACTTCATTTTCAACAATTTACCAAACGAATTTGAAGTGGGTCGTTACCATTCTTGGGTGGTTTCCAATGAAAACCTTCCAGCCGATTTAATCGTAACTTCAACTGATGAAAACGGTCAAATTATGTCGATGAAACATGCTCATTTTGATATTCGAGGTGTGCAATACCATCCTGAAAGTGTCTTAACGCCTTTTGGAAAAAAAATCTTAGAAAATTGGCTTCAGAATTAGTGTTCAGAAGTCAGTTAGAAGTGTTCAGTCAATAAAAAATCAAATGAAAAATATATTAAATCGATTAATCAATCACGAAATTTTAACCAAAGAAGAAGCCAAAGACGTTTTGGTAAACATTTCCTCAGGAAGTTACAATCCAAGTCAAATTGCGGCTTTTATGACGGTTTACATGATGCGAAGCATTACCATTGAAGAGTTATCAGGTTTCCGTGAAGCTTTGTTGGAATTGTGTATTCCAGTTGATTTTTCTGCTTACAATACCATCGATTTGTGTGGAACAGGTGGCGATGGAAAAGATACGTTCAACATTTCCACTTTAGCTTCTTTCATCGTAGCGGGTGCTGGAATTAAAGTCGCCAAACACGGAAATTACGGCGTTTCTTCGATTTCAGGATCAAGTAATGTAATGGAAAAAATGGGTGTAAAATTCACTAATAATCAAGATTTTCTAACCAAATCCATCGAGGAAACCAATATTGCCATTTTGCACGCACCACTTTTTCACCCTGCTATGAAAAATGTGGGTCCGATTCGAAAAGAATTAGGCGTGAAAACGTTTTTTAATATGTTGGGACCAATGGTAAATCCTTCCTTTCCACAAAATCAAATGGTGGGTGTTTTTAGTTTGGAATTGGCCAGAATGTATGCGTATTTGTACCAAAACACTACTACCAACTACTCTATTTTACACGGATTAAGCGGTTTTGATGAAGTGTCTTTGACAGATGAAGTAAAAATCATTTCCAATGCAACCGAACAAATTTTAAAACCAATAGATTTCAAATTACCCGAATGTAAATTGGAAGCCATCAAAGGCGGAACAACCATTGATAAAGCTGCAAAAATTTTCTACGATGTCATTTCTAGAAAAGGAACAATCGCTCAAAATAATGTGGTTTGTGTCAATGCAGCGATTGCTATTCAAACCATTGAAAAATCAAGTTATGACGAAGCTCTAGCCAAAGCACAAGAAAGTTTAACTAACGGAAAAGCATTGGAAAAATTGAAAAAATTAATTGAAATAAGTAATTAATAGTTGTCAATTCGAGCGAATGCCTGTTCCGAATTATCGGAATTGAGAACTTATGAACATCTCAACTCCGCTCGATGTGACAAAAAAATAATAGCTATGAATATTTTAGATAAAATCATCATCGACAAAAAACGAGAAGTCGAATTAAAGAAAAGCATCATTCCAGTTTCACAATTGGAAGCTTCAGTTTTGTTCAACTCTCGAACGTATTCCATGAGTAAATTATTAAGAAACAGCGTTTCAGGAATTATTGCGGAACACAAACGTCGTTCGCCATCAAAATTGGTGATTAACAACAATCATTCGTTGGAAGATGTGGTTTTGGGTTACCAAAATGCTGGCGTTTGCGGGATTTCGGTATTAACGGATGGCAAATATTTTGGTGGCAGTTTAGACGATTTGTTATTGGCAAAAGCTTCGGTAAATGTTCCGTTGTTACGAAAAGAATTCATTGTTGACGAGTATCAAATTTTGGAAGCCAAAGCACACGGAGCCGATGTAATTTTACTTATTGCCGCGGTTTTAACCCGAGAAGAAATCAAACAGTTATCTGAATTTGCTCAAAGTTTAGCATTGGAAGTATTATTGGAAGTCCACAATTTGGAAGAATTAGAAAAGTCGATTATGCCAAGTTTAGACATGATTGGCGTAAACAATCGCAATTTGAAAACATTTGAAGTGAGTTTGGATTACAGCAAACAATTAGCAGCTAAAATTCCAGACGAATTTGTAAAAGTTTCCGAAAGTGGTATTAGTTCGGTTGAAGCGGTAAAAGAATTACAACCTTTTGGTTACCAAGGTTTTTTAATGGGTGAACATTTCATGAAAACCGAAAATCCAGGTTTGGAAGCTAAAAGATTTATAACCAACTTAATTTTTTAAAAATGATCCACTTAATTTTTGAAATTAACCACATAGAAACATAGATTAAAAATGTAAGAGGAATTCTCAGTAAACATAGACTATGAAAACTTAAAAAAGTGAAACGCCTCAACTAAGTAAACCAAAAACTATGTTTCTATGTGGTAAAAAAGGTAAAATATAATGATGTTATTAAAGATAAACATAGACTATGAAAACTTAAAAAAGGGAAACGCCTCAATTATGTAAACCATAAAACTATGTTTCCATGTGGTGAAAAAGGTAAAATATAATGATGTTTTTAAAGATAAACATAGACTATGAAAACTTAAAAAAGGGAAACGCCTCAATTAAGTAAACCAAAAACTATGTTTCTATGTGGTAATAAATAAAAGAAAATGAAAAAATTAAAAATCTGCGGCATGAAATATCCAGAAAACATTACAGAAATTGCCGCGTTACAACCAGATTACTTGGGTTTTATTTTCTGGGAAAAATCGAGTCGGATGATGGATGTTGGATTGCTTCCTGAACTTCCTGAAACTACCAAAAAAGTTGGGGTTTTTGTAGATGCTACGGCGACAGAAATTCGATCGAAAATTAATCAATATCAATTGGATATCGTACAATTACACGGCAACGAATCCGCAAATTTTTGTACCGAAATCAAACAACTGAATGTCGAAATTATCAAAGTATTTTCCATTGGTACTAATTTTGATTTCAGCGTTTTAGAACAATTTCTTCCAATGGTTGATTATTTTCTTTTTGATACCAAAGGAAAACTGCCTGGCGGAAACGGCGTTACTTTCGATTGGAATGTATTGGAAAATTATCCATTTGAAAAACCGTTTTTCTTGAGTGGTGGCATTGGAATAAATGAAATAGAAGCGATTATAGAGTTCCAAAAAACCAAAGTGGCTGAAAAATGTATCGCTATCGACGTAAATAGTCAATTTGAAACAAAACCCGGCTTGAAAAATACAATTGAATTAGAAAAATTTAAAAAATTGCTTTATGAACACGAAATATAACGTAGACGAAAACGGCTTTTACGGCCAATTTGGAGGCGCTTTCATTCCTGAAATGTTGTATCCGAATGTAGAAGATTTAAAAGAGAATTACCTAAAAATCATGGCAGAACCTTCTTTTCAAGAAGAATTTAATGAGTTGTTGCAACAGTTTGTAGGACGACCAACGCCTTTGTATTTTGCCAAAAGATTATCGGAAAAATACAATACAAAAATCTACTTAAAACGAGAAGATTTGTGTCATACTGGCGCGCACAAAATCAACAACACGATTGGTCAAATTTTAGTTGCCAAACGCTTAGGAAAAACCCGAATAATCGCAGAAACTGGCGCTGGTCAACACGGCGTAGCAACAGCAACGGTTTGCGCTTTAATGGGATTGGAATGCATTGTTTATATGGGTGAAGTCGACATCAAAAGACAAGCGCCAAATGTGGCTCGCATGAAAATGTTGGGCGCAGAAGTTCGTCCAGCCACTTCGGGTTCGAAAACCTTGAAAGATGCCACAAATGAAGCGATTCGCGATTGGATAAACAATCCGATTGATACGTTTTATATCATTGGTTCGGTGGTTGGACCGCATCCTTATCCCGATATGGTAGCGCGTTTTCAAAGTGTGATTTCCAAAGAAATTAAGTCCCAACTCCTAACGCAAGAAGGCAGAGAAAATCCAGATTATGTAATTGCTTGTGTTGGTGGCGGAAGTAATGCTGCTGGTGCTTTTTACGAGTTTTTAGATGAAGAATCCGTAAAGTTAATTGCTGTAGAAGCGGCTGGACATGGCGTAGATTCTGGTGAAAGCGCTGCGACATCTGTTTTGGGGAAAATTGGCATTATTCACGGAAGCAAAACCTTATTAATGCAAACCGAAGACGGACAAATCACCGAACCGTACTCCATTTCCGCTGGATTAGATTATCCTGGTGTTGGGCCACTTCACGCGCATTTACACGATACCAAACGTGCAGAATTTATTGCTATAACCGATTCAGAAGCCATGCAATCTGGATTGGAAATTTCAAAAACAGAAGGCATTATTCCTGCCATAGAAACGGCTCACGCTTTCTCAGTTTTGGATAAAAAACAATTTGAACCCAACGAAATTGTAGTCATCAACTTATCAGGAAGAGGCGACAAAGATTTGAATACGTATATTGATTATTTTAAATTTTAATTTATTAAGACACAATTTTTTTAAACCACAAAGACACAAAGAAGGCACAAAGCTCACAAAATATTATAAATCTTCATGTTAAAAGCTTTGCGGTTTAATTTAGTAAAACATAAAAAAAACTTTGTGTCTTTGTGCCTTCGTGGCATAAACTTAGCATCTTAAAAAATGAACAGAATAAACCAAAAATTACAAGAAAACAAAAAATTGCTTTCGATTTATTTCACAGCAGGATTTCCGAAATTGAACGATACCGTTTCCATTATTCAGGAATTGGAAAAAAACGGTGTGGAAATGATTGAAATTGGCTTACCATTTTCCGATCCATTAGCGGATGGTCCAACCATTCAAGAAAGTTCGACACAAGCTATTGAAAACGGCATGACGACTTCGCTCCTATTTGAGCAGCTGAAAGACATTCGTAAAAGTGTAAAAATTCCTTTGATTATCATGGGCTATTTTAATCCGATGATGCAATTTGGTATAGAGAAATTTTGTCAACAATGTGCGGAAGTTGGCATTGATGGCTTGATTATTCCTGATTTGCCTTTGTACGTTTACGAAACCGAATACCAAGCGATTTTCGAAAAATACAACTTGAAAAACATCTTTTTGATTTCGCCACAAACTTCAGTAGAACGCATTCAGCAGATTGATGCGGTTTCGGATAGTTTTATTTACATGGTGAGTTCGGCTGCGGTAACGGGAAGTCAATCGGGTTTTGGTTTGGAGCAAATGGAGTATTTCCAAAGAATTGTTGATTTGAACTTAAAAAATCCTCAAATTGTAGGTTTTGGTATCAAAGACCAAGAAACTTTTCAACAAGCCACAAAACACCAAAAAGGCGCCATTATTGGAAGTGCGTTTATCAATTTCTTAAAAGAAAACCCGATTAGTGAAATTCCAAAATTCATTGAAAACATCAGGTAAAAAAAATAAACCTTAAAAAGACTCAAATCCCAAATTCCAAAAAATACTGGACTTGGGATTTTTTTGTAGGGGAATTTGGTTGTTTTGATTATATTTGATTTTTTGTAATTATTTTAAACTTATGTTAATTAATTAAATGAGAAATTATATTAAAGTAGCAATTCTGATTTTATTTTTCGGAATTTCAAATACTACTTTTGCTAAAGTAGAAACTGACACATTAACGACTTGGAAATTAACGAAAGATTCAGAGTTATTAATTCAAAGTAATTATTTTAATTCAAAAATTTACACAATCGAATTGAATATTACAGATGAATATGAGAATTTGAATTTATTTGTTTTTTACGACTATAATTCTAGAATTATAAAACGGGAAGTAAAATTTATAACTGAAAATAAAATTATAGCCGAATTTCAAGATGAAAATGATAGTAGATTAGCTTTCAAATTACCCAAAAAGAAAATTGATAAATTAGTTTCAAAATACTTGAATGAACCTATTGCAATTATCTATCATGACCATTTAAACAAAAATGGAATTTTAATAGGTTTTATATTATTTAAATAAAAATGACCAAATCAGAGAAAAACATAATCATTATTGCTTTTCTAATAATACTAGTCGATATTTTTCTAATGAAATATTGGATCAGTATAATTAAACCTTATCCTTTCATGTCATTAGGTGTGGAGTCTTATAGATTGGAAATAATTGGGGCAAATATTCTTATTGCTTGCCTTGTTTTCTTTTTTAATAAAAAGTATTCTGTTGTGTTCTTAATTAATTCTTTTATCAGTTATTGGATATTTTCATTTTTTTTGAATTCTTGGATAGAAAATCATCCTTACACAAAAACCAACTATGAATTTAAAATTGAAAACAGGAATTTTAAATTAGAAATCTCTGAAAACCCAAATTATTATTCAATTTATGAACTAAAATCAAAGGATAGCATTCAAAAAATGGAAATGGGTATGAATGAAAGAATTGGAGATAGTATTTTACTTCAAGGGGTCAAAAAAGGTTTAATTTATAATATGTATTTTTATAATAATGAACTTATCGGATTTCCTGAGAATCCAAAACCTATTGAGGTATTTAAAAAATAAAATAACTTACCTAGCTATTTCAATTTTTAATAACCTAAAGACGCTATAAAAAAACATAAAAAATTTGGTACATTTAAAAAAAGTTGTATTTTTGTACTAATCGAACTCGCCACGCTTCATTACTTTATTGTAACGCGTACCCAGGCGGGTCTTTTTTTTATAGTATATGCCAAACAGAAAAGATTACCCAAAAAAGATACTCTCTTTTGATAAACAAATTGAGTTACTTCAAGAAAGAGGAATGATTATTAATGATGTTGAAACCGCAAAGAGTTTTCTCAAAAACATCAGCTATTTCAGATTACAAGGATTTTGGTGGGAATTTCAGATTGATAAAAACAATCATACATTTAAACCAAATACTACTTTTGAAAGTGTCATTGACTTATACACTTTTGACCGCAAATTAAGACTTCTTCTATTTGATGCTCTGGAACGAATCGAAATTGCACTTCGAACAAAGATGATTTATTATTTGTCTATTGAAAAAGAACAATGGTGGTTTGAAGACAAAAATATATTCTTTAATGAAAGCTTTTTTATTGATTCATTAGATGATATTGATAAAGAATTAGCAAGAACTAAAGAAATTTTCATTGAAAGCCATTACAACAAATACAGCAATGAAAACAGACCACCAGCCTACAAAACTTTAGAAGTGGTTTCATTCGGTTGTTTGTCAAAAATATACAGTAATCTTAAAAACGATATTACAGCAAAAGACCGAATTGCAAAAGAATTCAACTTACCAAATGCTAGTTTCTTAAAAAGTTGGCTTCAATCTTTTAATACCATACGAAATATTATTGCTCATCATAGCAGATTATGGAATAGAAACATAGATTTCCCTCCAAAAAGTTTACACAAGACGGAATTTAACTTCATCGAAATTCCATCAAATTTAAATTCTGTTTTTCATTGCATTTCTTGTATAGTATTTGTTTTAAATAAGGTTTCAGAAGGTCACACCGTAAAAGAAAAAATTATAGAATTATTAAATGAAAATCCTTCAATCGCACTTGATGAAATGGGATTTCCAAAAAATTGGAAAGAACAACCTTTATGGAGCTAAAATAATTGGTAGTAGAATAAGATAATTATTTGTTTAACTTTGAAGGAAATTGGTATATTTGGAATTGTTAAGACATGTCATTAATTCATCAAAATTAAGAAAATGAAAATATTACCAAGTGAAAAGTTAACCCTTATTACCGAATTTTCAAAAACAGAAGTAATAGAAAAATTAAAATCTAGTAGTATACCAAAACAAAGTTTCAGTCATAGGAATAAAATTATTTTAACCGATAAAAAATTTGAAGGAAGTATCATTGGTGATTGTTTTAATGTAACAAGAATTATAAATTATAGAAATTCATTTCTTCCTGTAATTAATGGAAAAATTATTGATAAATTTAGTGGTACTGAAATTGAAATTGAATTGAAACCAGCATCATTTGTGAAAGGATTAATGACACTTTGGTTTGCAGGAGTTTCATTCGCATTCATTTCGACTTTGTTCGGTGCAATTTTCGGAGAGACACCAATTCACGTTGTTATATTCCCATTGTTTATGTTATTAATGGGATTTGGAATATTGAAATTTGGATTTTCAACAGAAAGTGAAAATTCAAAAAAAGATTTGATAGAGGTTTTACAAGCTAAGGTAAAGAAATAAATTAGCTTAAAACTTTTCATCAAACCCTACTCCTCTTCCTTCTTAATCACTTTCCTTGCTACTTCAATTTTGTATTTCTTGCCTTTCATTTTTTCGTCTTTGATGTTTTGCAGCAAGGTTTTTACTTTAGCATATTTTACCGCTACAAACGAAATGAAATCTTTCACTTCAATCAAACCGATGTCGTCTTTTTCTAGTTGGCCTTTTTGAGAAAAGAAACCTACAATGTCAATTTTATTCAGCTTATTTTTCTTGCCGCCGCTAATGTATAGCGTTTGATACAAAGGTGCTTTGGGTAACGATTTCGCATTGGAAACATCTAATCTTCGTTTGCCATAATCAAAATAATCGGCTTTCTTTTCGGTTTCGTGGATGATAACGTAGGCGGTTCCTGTGGCTAACATACGAGCGGTTCTTCCGTTACGGTGCGTGAATTCGTCTTCTTTGGCTGGTAAATGGTAATGAATTACGTGTTTCATTTCAGGAATATCCAATCCTCTTGCGCCTAAATCGGTTGTAATCAAATACGAAACACTACCATTTCTAAACTGAATCAACGCTCGTTCGCGCTCGTCTTGGTCTAATCCGCCGTGGTAGTACGTGGAAATAATTCCTTTGGCAGTTAACATTTCATGAATGCGTTCCACTGCTTCTCTATGGTTGCAAAAAATTAGCGCTGCTTCCGAATTCAACGAACAAATCAACTGAAAAAGCGAGTCAATTTTATCTTTCGATTTCGAGAATACAATACGAATATCTAAATTCTCATTCTGTTTTTCTTTGGGAATAAAATCGACAACTTTTGGGTTAATCACTTTGGTATATTTCGGAATCTCAACACCTGAAGTCGCAGAAACTAAAACGCGTTTGTTAGCTCTAGTAATTTTCCCAATGATATACGACATTTCTTCATGAAAACCCAATTGCAACGACTTATCAAATTCGTCTAAAACATAGGTTTTGATATTTTCGGTAGCAAAACTGCCACGGTCTAAATGATCGGCAATTCTTCCAGGTGTTCCAATTAAAATGGCTGGTGGATTACTTAAATTATTGATTTCAATATCAATCGAATGGCCGCCATAACACGTATTGACTTTGTAATGCGTGCCCATTTTTTTCCAAACTTGTTCAATTTGCAACCCTAATTCACGCGAAGGAACTAAAATTATACATTGCACGCCTTTTATGTCTTCTTCCAATAATTGGAAAATAGGCAATAAAAACGCCAAAGTTTTCCCCGAACCTGTTGGAGAAAGCAATAAAACATTATCTTCATTTAAAATAGCATGTTGCGCTACTTCTTGCATTTTGTTTAAACTTGGAATACCAAGATTCAAAAGAACATTGTTGGAAAACGGATTTCGACTCATACGGCAAAGATAGTGATGATTGTTGATTTAAGCTATTTCATTCTTAAATTAACCTATTTAATGATTTTAAATGAGTAAAGATTTAACCACATAGAAACATAAGGGAAAAAGAATAAAATAGCCCAAAGTTGGGTTACAGATAGCCTATGTGAACTAAAAGAGAGTAAAAACGACTTTTTTCAACTAACAATTAACCTATGTTTCTATGTGGTTCAAGTAAAAAACTTTATTTTTGAAACTCAAATTTCCTTTCAATATGCGATTACTAAAATTCAGTTTGTTTTTCTTTTCAATAGTAACATTGGCACAAAATAAATTGGTAACCCCTTATGAAACAGGCAACGGCAATCAAACCACTACATACGAACAATGTATTGCTTTCTACCAAAAATTAGACGCTGCTTTTCCAACCATCCAAATGATAGAAAAAGGCAAAACCGACAGCGGAAAACCCTTGCATTTGGTCTTGTTTTCAGCCGATGCCAATTTTGAATCAAATGCCAATAAAACCGTAATTCTAATCAACAATGGTATTCATCCTGGAGAACCTGACGGAATTGATGCTACTATGATACTACTTCGCAATTTAGCCACTGGAAAAGTAAAAGCGCCAAAAAACGTATTGTTTGCAGCGATTCCAGTATATAACATTGGCGGTATGTTGAACCGAAATTCCTATTCAAGAGCCAATCAAAACGGTCCAGAAGCTTACGGTTTCAGAGGAAATGCAAGAAATTTTGACTTAAACCGCGATTTCATCAAATCGGATTCTAAAAATTCAAGAAGTTTTCAAGCCATTTTTTCAGAATTACAACCTGATATTTTCCTAGACAATCACGTTTCCAACGGAGCGGATTACCAATATACCTTTACTTGCATTGCAACCCAACATGAACGTTTGGGCGGCGCATTGGGAGAATTTTTCATTAATGAAATGTATCCCGAAATGGTGAAAGACATGCAAAAAAAGAAAATTGATGTGGTACCGTATGTGAATGTTTACGGCACTACGCCAGAAAAAAACGGTTTCAATCAATTTCCAGATACGCCAAGATATGCAACAGGTTACACCACTTTATTCAACACTTTAGGATTCGTTCCCGAAACACACATGTTGAAAGCCTACAACAAACGCGTGAAAGTAACTTACGAATTCATGGTAAGTGCGATTTCTTATGCTGAAAAAAATCATGCTAAAATTAAATCGGTTCGAGCTGCTGCTGCGACTACTTATAAAGCGGGTGATTCGTATCCAATTGATTGGGCGATTGATTCTTCCAAAGTTTCGTATATCGATTTCAAAGGATTTGAAGCGGGTTATAAACCAAGCGACGTTTCAGGAAAAAACCGTTTGTATTATGATAGAAGTCGCCCTTTTACGAAGAAAATTCCGTTTTATGGCAAGTACAAAGCGACTCAATTTGTGACCGTTCCAAAAGCATATATGATTCCACAATCGCAATGGCCAGTTTTAGATGTATTGCTATTGAACAAAATGGAATATTCCCAATTGAAAAAAGATACGATTATTGAAGTAGAAACCTATAAAATTGCGCAATACGAAACGGCAAAATCGCCTTACGAAGGACATTACGGACATTACAATACCAAAGTAGAGCGTCAAACGGAAAAAATACAGTTTTTCGCTGGTGATTATGTGTTTTCAACCGAACAAAAAGGTATTAAATATTTATTGGAAACACTAGAACCCGAAGCCGTTGACAGTTATTTCAATTGGAATTTCTTTGATGCGATTTTACAACAAAAAGAATATTTTTCGAGTTATGTTTTTGAAGATTTAGCTAAAGAATTTCTGGATAAAAACCCAAAAATCAAAGCCGAATTGGAACAGAAAAAACAAGAAGATAAAAAGTTCGCAGAAAACGGCGCCGCTCAATTAGACTGGGTGTACAAAAAATCACCGCATTACGAAAAAGCGCATTTGTTGTATCCGGTTTTTAGGGTGAATTAGACTAAAAATAAAAATTATAAGTAAAAAATAAAATTGTCAGATACATCATTGACAAAATCAATCCAATATGAATAATTTTATTTTCTAAAAATTGAAAACTAAAAATTGATAATATTATTGAAAGTATAAAAGGAAATAAAACAGCATAGTTTCTTAAGAGTCCACAGTAATATTTTTCCCAACTATCATCATAGATTTCAATAAAGTTTACATTATTGGATATAAATGATTTATAAACTTTAATTTTTATTCCCTTTTCGAATTTTTCATTTTCTGGATTAAAACCCAATCTATATTTTTTATCATCCGTTAGCTCAAGTATAATCTTAAAATCAATAGCTGGTCTTTTATTTGAAACTCTAACATAGCTACTTTTCTCAGAAAAACCATAAATTGAATTCAAATAAGAAACTTCAGATTTATAATTTGGTATAAGATTATCTAATATTAAAAATAAAATTATTATTAGATTGAAAATTGATATTCTGAAAGCTACCTTACTTGACAATCTACTAATTTTTTATTATTATTCGATATTTTTTCCTCTAAACTCATAATCTATTTTCTAACCTCTAACCTCTAACTTCTCAAATCAAACCACTTTCTCTCCTTCAAACAACAACTTGATATTTTCGTACGAATTGGCTAAAACCGTTGGAATTTCTTCTGGTTTAATCCAGGCTACTTTTTCAATGCCTTCTTCTTCTTGTGCTTGTGGCGTTCCATTAAAATCGGTTTGCATTTCGTACCAATACGTAACTTTTAGCTTGTAGCGACCGTTGCGTTTGAAAATATGATAGGTTTTTTGGAGTTTATTGGTGATTTTTAAACCTGTAACGCCAGTTTCTTCTTCCACTTCCCGAATGGCGGTTTCTTCCATGGTTTCGTTTTTTTCGGTGCCGCCTTTGGGTAAATCCCATTTGCCGTTTCTAAAAATGAATAAGACTTCGCCTTTGGTATTATAAACCAATCCACCGCCGGCTTTCACTACTGGAAGTTTGGCTTTCAAAGTTTTCATGATTAATTTCTCATCGGGATGATATAAAAATGCTTGCTGAATTTTATTCTGAAACATTTTCACTATCAACTTCTTGATATCAATGCTTTCCAATAAGAAAAGTTTGAAATCAGTCTCTTTTTGTACTTGATTTGTCAAAAAAAGTGGTCTATCGTTCACAAAAACTTTATACATTTGCAATATGATTTTTAATACCAACACAGCACAACAAACAGCCGAATTGCTTTTACAAATAAACGCAATTAAATTAAATTCTAAAAATCCTTTTACGTGGGCTTCAGGCTGGAAGTCTCCGATTTATTGTGATAACCGTATAATTCTGTCATTTCCAGCGGTTAGAAATTACATTCGTGATGAATTTGCCAAACAAATTGAAGACAAATTTGGCAAACCCGATGTAATTGCTGGTGTAGCCACTGGTGCTATTGGAATAGGAATTTTGGTTGCAGAAGCGATGGGATTACCATTTGTATACGTTCGTCCGGAACCAAAAAAACACGGTCGCCAAAACCAAGTGGAAGGTTATTTACAAAAAGGACAAAATGTAATCGTAGTAGAAGATTTAATTTCAACTGGCGGAAGTAGTCTATTAGCGGTTGAAGCTTTACGCAATGAAGGTGCCAATGTAAAAGGAATGGCAGCCATTTTCACGTACGGATTTCCAATTTCGAAAGAGAAATTTCAAGCTGCGAATTTAGATGTTTACACATTAAGTAATTACGAAAACTTAATTAAAAAAGCCGTTGACAAACAATACGTTTCAGAAAACGAAATGGAAACTTTAGCTGCTTGGAACGCCAATCCAGCGGAGTGGAATGTGGAAGTTTAGTTTGGAAAAGAAGATAGAAGTTAGAGATTAGAAGTTAGAAGTTAGACAACATAGTTTGAAACAAAAAACAAGTTCAAGTACAAGCTCAAAAATCAAGTGAAACGTCTCTGTGACCCGAGCAATAGCGAACTGACGAAGTAAACTCTCTCAAAACAATCCAGTTAAAAAAACTCCGTGCATCTCTGTGTAAAACTTCGTGAAACTTTGTGTTACAAAATTGAAACTTGAAACAATAAATAATAAACTACAAACAAAAAAACATATGAACTTAGAAAGTCCAAAGGTAAACGTAGCCAAATCAGCGGAATATTTATTCAACGCGTTGACTGACGTAAAGAATTTTGAAAAATTAATGCCTGAAAACATTGCAAAATTTGAAGTAATTGATGAAAATTGTTTTGAATTTGGTTTAAAAGGAATGCCAGAAATTAAATTGGTAAAAAAAGGAGCTACACCACATTCACAAGTAGTTTTGGGTGCGGCTTCAAGTAAATTACCTTTTACTTTAACTGCTAATTTAACTGCAGTTAACGACACAACTGATGTGCAATTGGATTTTCAAGGCGAATTCAATCCAATGATGGCGATGATGATCAAAGGACCAATTACCAAATTTATTGAGACATTGGCTCAAAATATGGATAAATTATAATTCAGTAAAACAACTGAAATAACAAACTCCTGCATAACTTGTAGGAGTTTTTTGTTTATATTTGGTAAAACAATGATATGTTCGAGAGAATTAGTTGGCTTTTTTTACTCTTGTCTTTAGTAGCTGAAGTTATTGGAACCATTGGTGGTTTTGGTTCTTCCGTATTTTTTGTTCCCATTGCTAGTTTTTTCTTTACTTTTCAATCGGTTCTCGGATTAACGGCGATTTTCCATTTGTCGAGTAATTTGAGTAAAATTGCTTTATTCAGAAAAGGTTTGGATAAAAAACTATTGCTTCAAATTGGTGTTCCATCAGTGATTTTTGTAATTATTGGTGGCATACTTTCCAATTATTTGGATTCTTTTTTCTTAGAAATAGCTTTGGGAATTTTTCTGATTTTTTTCAGTTTGTTGTTCTTGATTAAAAAGAATTTGGTAGTCAAACCTGAACTAAAACAATCTTTAATTGGTGGTTCACTTTCTGGATTTACTGCTGGACTTCTAGGAACTGGCGGAGCAATTAGAGGAATTACGATGGCGGCTTTTAATTTGGAAAAAAGTGTTTTTATCGCTACATCAGCAGCAATTGATTTTTTTATCGACTTTACCCGAACTATTGTTTATTTCCAAAGTGGTTACATTGGTAAAGACGAATTGCTTTATGTTCCGTTTTTGTTTGTAATTGGGTTAATTGGAACTTACATTGGAAAAAGAATTTTAAAATTTGTTCCACAAGATCGTTTCAAACAATTGTCATTGGTATTAATACTTTTTATTGGAGTTGTTATGTTAGTTCAAGTTGGGCTGAAATAAAATCAATTGAAGTGAAAATCATACGACAATCGCAATCCGGCTCTAAAAATCCAGTTGTCAAAATCTTGGTTATCAACATCTCTAGTTCCTTTTGTTTCCAATTGCCATTGGGTTCCCAAATTGAAACCAACGCGAAGTTTTTTAACCATCAGAAAATCGTAACCTAATTCTGGAGAAAAAACAGAAAAATAGCTGTATTTCCCGTTATAATTGGAATTAACGAAAATGGAATTATTGTTTTCATCGAAGTTTATAGTACCGTAAACCAAACTTGATTTCAAATAAAATCCAGTAAATCGCTGTTTGACAAGATACATTTTATAGCCAATTCTAGCTTCTAAACCGTTTCCATAAGAAAATCCATTTTGAGGAACTTCAGCCACTAAACTGTTTATTTCCAATCCAAGAGCTTTCACATAATTGGAACACGATTCCCAATAATGTTCGTAGAAAACACCAACACTTCCTATTTTTCCAACATACAAACTGGAACCCAAAGAACCTATTTGAATGTTATTTTCTGCTTCTTTTTCTTGTCCGAAAACAAATGAAAAACAGAACAAAACAAAAATTACAATTCCTTTTTTCATACCCCTACGATTTAATTAGACATTAACTTAGGGCAACTATAAAGTTACGGAATTTTATTGAGAATTATAAATGCTACTTTGCATAAATAAAAAGCTCCGAAATAATTCGGAGCTTTTTATTTTTATATTCTACTTTGCCATTTTCTCGAATGCTTCTGTTGTCATAACATTCAAAGTATCTGTTTCACAATTCCAAATAGAGACATATTTTTCTGAAATAACAAAATGCTGTTTCATATTGTATATTTTTCCATATAACATTAATGTACAAATATCAGTTGATGTTATCAAATCACCCGTTTCATGAAGATGATTATGCATCGTAGCTTCAAGCTCTTTATCTTCATCAATTTGAATTGGTATTATATTTTTATGTAAAGCTCTACGATTTAATAACTTATTATTTTTATCAAAATTCAATAAGTAATCATTTCCTAGAATAACTATATTATTAATTTTTGGTCCTGTTAAAACAAAAACTTTTTTCTGATTTTTGTTAATTATTGGAATTACATTAAAATTTGTATTTGAATACGTTTTAAAAATCGTGTCCGAATAAATAATAGTTAGAGCCTCTTTTCTTAATTTATAAAGTTCAAGTTCATTTTTAGTAAATTCTCTAACTTTCAAATCAGCTTTAGCTGTTTCTAATTTAATAGTTGATTCAAAATTAATTGCACCAATAACTTTTGGCTTATCTTCTTTTGAAAAAAATATACACTTCGAAAGATTATTTGAATCTGTATATGAGAAATACCCTCCTATTTTTTCTCTTTCTTTATAAACTTCTAAAAAAATATCTGTTCCATACCACGACGCTATTTCAGAATTATAAAGTAATTTTCCTTCTTCTAAAATTATTGCTATTTCTTTATCTAGTTTCGATTGAGCAAAAGTGGTAATACTAATAAATAGAATAAGTATTTGTTTCATTATTAATGATGTATTTGTTTCTCCAAATATATAAAAAATCCAAAAAGTACGAAAACCCTTAAATCATAAATTAGTAAATAAAAAAAGCCCTGAATTTCTTCAGGGCTTTCCAATGTTAAGGGTGAAAGACGGGTCTCGAACCCGCGACCTTCGGAACCACAATCCGACGCTCTAACCAACTGAGCTACAATCACCATTTGTTTTGCGAGTGCAAATATAGTGCAATTCTAAACTTTTACAAACATTTTTTATAAAAAATTTACAGCAATTTTATTTCAAATCACTTAAACTATTGACAGCCAAATATCTTTCAACCGTAAAACCTTCAGCATACTCCACTCCTACTAATCTTCCAAAGTCTTGCGCACGGTATTTGATGCTATCTAAAAAGTTCTTTGAGGCAATTGGCGTTACAGGTTCATTGGATTTTGGATCATAAAATTGCGAACTATATGCCAAAACCGATTGCATTTTGGTTTCCATAAATGCTGAAATATCCACAACAAAATCAGGTTCTATGTTTTTCCATTGGATGTAATGATACACTACTTTTGGTCGCCAAGCTTCTTGAACTTCTCCATTAAGTTCCGTTTTGATTTGACGTAAACCCGATAAAAAACAAGCATCGCTTACTAATTTACTCCCTTTTCCGTGGTCAATATGGCGGTCATCAATAGCATTGCACAACACAATTTCAGGTTGGTATTTTCGAATCATTTGAATGACTTTCAATTGGTGTGCTTCGTCATTCACAAAAAAACCATCACGCATGTCTAAGTTCTCCCGAACAGAAACGCCTAAAATCTCAGAAGCTTTAGCCGATTCCGAATTACGAGTTTCCACTGAGCCACGAGTACCTAATTCACCTCGAGTTAAATCGATAATTCCGATCTTCTTTCCTAAATTCACTTCTTTGGCAATCGTTCCGCTGCAACCTAATTCCACATCATCGGGATGCGCTCCAAAAGCTAGTATGTCTAATTTCATATTTTTATATTTTGCCACGAAGGCGCTAAGTCACTAAGTTATTTTGTCTGAACACTATTTACTGAGCACTGAAAACTAAAATATTACGCATCGTCATTGATTTATTTTCAGTTTCAATAAATTCTTTTTCTGGAATGCTATCTTTAGTAATACCACAACCTACGTAAATATTTGTAGTATTCTTTTCTACTTCCAAACAGCGTAAATTTACAAATAAATCGGTTTGATTGTTCATTTGGAATTCACCTAAAAACCCAGTATAATATTTTCTGTCATACCCTTCATTTTTGGAAATGAAATCAATCGCATTTTCTTTAGGTAAACCACAAACTGCTGGTGTTGGATGTAAACTTTCAATCAATTCCAATGCTTGAAAATCACTCGTTAGTTCGCCCGAAATTAATGATTGTAAATGAGCTAAATTTCCAGCTTTAACTGTTTGAAATTCAGAAACCTTTACCATATTAGCTTTATTTTTCACTTTAGCTAAAATATAATTGGTTACAAATTGTTGTTCTTCGATTTCTTTGGTTTCCCAAATTACATTTTCTGAATACAATTGGGTTCCAGCCAAAGCCATAGTTTCAAAACGATTGTCTTTAATTTTTACCAATTGCTCTGGCGTTGCTCCTAACCAAATACCCACTTTCGGATGAAAAAACAAATAACGAAACGCCGTTGGATAAGAAGAAATTAAATTCTGAAATGTTTCTATAATAGTAATTTCTTTGGTAATTTCTATTTTTCTTGAAAGCACTACTTTTTCGAAATTTCCATTGGTAATCGCTTGAATGCCATTGGTTACTAATTGTTCAAAAGCTTCTTTTTGATTGGTCACCAAAACATCTAAATTGATTGATTTATTTGCTTTGATTTCTTCCAAAATTCCTGTTGATAAATCAGCTTCAGTGATTGGAATTACAACCTTTAAACCAGCATCAAACGGCGCAAAAACAAAACCCGATTGCCCCGAAAACGGAATAATTTCATCGTTGTTTTGTATGAGTAAATTCCATTTGGTTTCATTTGGTTTTATATAACAAACGAACGGGTTTTCTTTGGCTAAAAGCGCTTGTATTTCTTTGAAAATTGGCATTATTTTTTTCTTGGTAAAACCATATTTGTTAACTTACACAACGAAATCAAAGCACCTTCTTCATCCGTGATTTTAATTTCCCACAAATGAATGCTTCTGCCTTTATGAATGATTCTGGCGGTTCCATAAACCATTCCTTCGCGTTTGCTTTTTAAGTGATTGGCGCTAATTTCAATTCCTCTAACTTCTTCTTCATCCGTATTGACAAACATGGCTGAAGCAGCACTTCCCACACTTTCTGCCAAAGCCACCGAAGCACCACCGTGAAGCAATCCCATTGGTTGGTGAACTCTCGGATTCACAGGCATTTTAGCTTGTAGCATGCCTTCTGCTGCATCTGTAAATTCTATTTCTAAAGTTTCCATTAAAGTGTTTTTACTGAACTGCTTGCACATTTCCAAAACACGAGCTTTATCGAACATAAACTATATTTTTTTACAAAAATACAAATTTCAAATGGGTAATTTATCATAAGAAAACGCTAATAATTGCGTTTATTAATTAGAAAAAATACTTACTTTTACACAAAATAGCATACATGAAAACATATCTATATATAGTCTTGGGTTTCTTTTTAGTTCTAACTTCTTGCAGAGAAGATTTTACCTTTGAACCTAGTAATGGTAATCTTGGTTTCTCAAGAGATACTATTTATTTAGATACCGTTTTTACAGATATTGGTTCTAGTACTTATACCTTAAAAGTTTACAACAGAAGTAATAAAAACATATCCATTCCATCTATTCGTTTAGGAAAAGGCGCTGGTTCCAAATACCAATTGATGGTAGATGGAATGCCAGGAAAAGAATTTTTGAATGTTGAAATGTTAGCCAAAGACAGTATGTTTATTTTTGTTTCAGTGAATGCCGATGTTGCAAGTTCAAATCCTACTGATTTTTTATATACGGATCAATTATTATTTGGTGTTGGTACCAATTTTCAAAAAGTGGAATTAGTAACATTAATCCAAGATGCTTACTTCCTTTATCCAGAACGTTTTGGTGATGGAACAACAGAAACATTGCCCATTGGTGATGATGAAATTTATGGATTCTTTTTAGATGATAATGACCCCATAAACGGCAACGAACTCCATTGGAACAATTCCAAACCCTATGTTGTTTATGGCTATGCTGCTGTTCCGCCTAACGAAACTTTAACCGTTGATGCAGGTGCAAGAATTCATTTTCATGCCGAATCAGGATTAATTGTGGCTAATAATGCTTCATTACAGGTAAATGGTACTATTGAAAATCAAGTAATTTTTGAAGGTGATCGACTAGAACCCGGATTTTCAGAAACGCCTGGACAATGGGGAACGATTTGGTTTACACAAGGAAGTACGAATAATATACTTTCCAACTTAACCGTGAAAAATGCCACCGTTGGTATGCTCGTAACAGGAAATGACGGAACAGCAAACCCTTCATTAACCTTGAATAATGTTCAAGTTTACAACTGTTCCAATGTGGGAATTTTGGCAAGAACAGGAAAAATAACAGGACAAAATGTAGTGATTAACAATTGTGGTGAAACCGCTTTTGCAGGAACTTTTGGCGGTGCTTATGATTTTACGCATTGTACGTTTGCCAATTATTGGCCAAGACCGAATCAAACTTGTGTAGTTTTAAGTGACGACCCAATAAACAATGTTCCAACACCTTTAGAAAGTGCTAATTTTAAAAATTGTATTATTTACGGTTCCAGTAATTTAGGAATTTCATTAAAAAAAGAAGGAACAACATTCAATTATTCTTTTGAAAATTGTTTGATTAAATTCGCTGATTTTAGTAACCAATTCCAAAACAATCCTTTATACCAATTTACTTCGAGTGCTAATTATACCAATTGTTTAATTGCAACTAACTCAACTGTAAACCGACCAGAATTTAAAAATCCAAATCAAAACCAATTGCAAATTGGAGAAAATTCAGCGGCAAGAGGAACAGCAAATTTCACCTTTTCAAACGGAACATTTGATATATTAAACTTATCAAGAACTAATCCATCTGATATAGGAGCTTACAATTGGACAACTTTTGATTAATTAAATATAATTTTGATTGTTCTTTTTTTTAGAATAAATTTGCATTTTAAAACAACACACAAACAACAACTACAATGATTCATTTCTTCGGAAACCAATCCAACACGGTTTTTGCGGTACAAACGCAAAACGAGATTTCATCAGAAGACAGCAACAAATTAAATTGGCTTTTTGGCAACGCACATAAAATAGAAAAATCCGTATTGTCGGATTTTTTTGTTGGACCTCGTGCCGCAATGGTTACGCCTTGGAGTACAAATGCCGTTGAAATTACTCAGAATATGGGAATTTCAGGCATTATCAGAATTGAAGAATTCCAAAAAGTAACTGCTGATTATACTGATTTCGATCCAATGCTTTCACAAAAGTATTCGGAATTAAATCAAGAAATTTATACGATAAATATCCAACCAGAACCAATAATAGATATCGAGGATATTGATGTATATAACAAATCAGAAGGTTTAGCATTAAGTCCAGAAGAAGTGGATTATTTGAATAACCTTTCAACGAAATTAGGAAGAAAGTTAACCGATTCTGAAATTTTTGCTTTCTCACAAGCGAATTCTGAACACTGCCGTCACAAAATTTTCAATGGAACCTTTGTGATTGATGGCGAAGAAAAACCAACTTCTCTATTCAAATTAATCAAGAAAACATCAGAAACCAATCCAAACGATATTGTTTCGGCATATAAAGATAACGTAGCTTTTGTAAAAGGTCCTAAAGTAACCCAATTTGCTCCAAAAAGCGCTGACAAACCTGATTTTTACCAAGAAAAGGAATTCGAATCAGTACTTTCTTTAAAAGCAGAAACACATAACTTCCCTACAACGGTTGAACCATTCAACGGAGCTGCAACAGGTTCAGGTGGAGAAATTCGAGACCGTTTAGCAGGAGGACAAGGTTCGTTGCCGCTAGCAGGAACTGCAGTTTACATGACTTCTTATTCTCGTTTAGCACCTTTCGACTCCGCTCAAGATGACAAACGTCCATGGGAAAACGGAATGGCAGAAAGACCTTGGTTGTACCAAACTCCTATGGATATTTTAATTAAGGCTTCGAACGGAGCTTCTGATTTTGGAAATAAATTTGGACAGCCTTTAATCACAGGTTCTATTTTAACGTTCGAGCATGAAGAAAATACTTCGACAGGCTCAGCACAGGCTAGAAAATTAGGTTACGATAAGGTAATCATGCAAGCGGGTGGAATTGGTTACGGAAAATTAGATCAAGCGATTAAAAAGAAACCACAAGAAGGAGATAAAATCGTTATTTTAGGTGGCGAAAATTATAGAATTGGAATGGGCGGAGCTGCGGTTTCTTCAGCAGATACTGGAGCTTTTGGTTCAGGAATTGAATTAAATGCCATCCAACGTTCGAATCCAGAAATGCAAAAACGTGCTGCAAATGCTATTCGTGGTTTGGTAGAAAGTGATAACAATCCAATCGTATCGATTCACGATCATGGCGCTGGGGGACATTTGAATTGTCTTTCTGAATTAGTAGAAGAAACTGGAGGATTAATCGATTTAGATAAATTACCTGTTGGCGATCCAACACTTTCGGCAAAAGAAATTATCGGAAACGAATCACAAGAACGAATGGGATTGGTTATTGGTGAAAAAGACATCGAAACCTTACAAAGAATTGCTGACAGAGAACGTTCACCAATGTATCAAGTAGGTGATGTTACCAATGATCATAGATTTACATTCGAATCCAAATCGACAGGTGAAAAACCAATGGATTATGCTTTGGAAGATTTCTTCGGAAGTTCACCAAAAACAGTAATGACAGATAAAACAATTGCTACTAATTATAGCGATTTAGCATATTCAACAGAAGAAATTCCAACGTATTTACATCATGTTTTACAATTAGAAGCTGTTGCTTGTAAAGATTGGTTAACCAATAAAGTGGATCGTTGTGTTGGCGGACGAGTTGCCAAACAACAATGCGTAGGTCCATTACAGTTGCCTTTAAATAATGTTGGTGTAATGGCATTGGATTTCAAAGGAAAAGAAGGAATTGCAACTTCTATTGGGCACTCACCTATTGCGGCTTTGGTAAATCCAGTTTCTGGTTCACGCACAGCTATTGGTGAAGCGTTATCCAATTTAGTGTGGGCACCATTGAAAGATGGTTTAGCTTCGGTTTCATTATCTGCCAACTGGATGTGGGCTTGTAAAAATGAAGGCGAAGACGCTCGTTTATATGAAGCAGTTAAAGGATGTTCAGATTTTGCTATTGAATTGGGAATCAATATTCCAACAGGAAAAGATTCGCTTTCGATGAAACAAAAATATCCAAATGATGAAGTAATTGCACCTGGAACGGTTATTATTTCAGCTGCTGGAAATTGTTCCAATATTACCAAAGTGGTTGAGCCTGTTTTACAGCGAAATGGCGGCAATATTTACTATTTGAATTTATCGCAAGATAGTTTCAAATTAGGCGGAAGTTCATTGGGTCAGGTTTTGAATAAAATTGGGAATGATGTTCCAACGATTCAAAATTCAGAATTCTTCAAAAAAGCATTCAATGTTTTACAAGATTTAATTAAAGACAGAAAAATTAAAGCGGGACACGATATTGGAAGTGGTGGTTTAATCACAACTTTATTGGAAATGTGTTTTGCTGATACCAAATTAGGCGCTTTTATTGACTTAACTTCTTTCGGAGAGAAAGACACCGTTAAAGCCTTATTCAACGAAAATATTGCAGTAGTTTTCCAAGCGGATGAAGCTGTAGAGAAAGAATTTGCTGCACAAAACGTCGAAATTTTCAAAATTGGTTCCGTAGTTGAAGGAGATATTTTCACTGTAATTAATCATGAAGATAGTTTCACTTTTAATCCAGCTACGTTAAGAGATACTTGGTTTGAAACTTCGTTCTTATTGGATTCCAAACAATCTAAAAACGGAATGGCTCAAGAACGTTTTGATAATTACAAAAATCAACCTTTACAATTCACTTTCCCATCGCATTTTACTGGTAAATTACCTGTGATTGATGCTTCAAAACCAAAACCAAAAGCAGCTATCATTCGTGAAAAAGGAAGTAATTCGGAACGTGAAATGGCAAATGCTATGTTTTTGGCAGGATTTGACGTAAAAGATGTACACATGACCGATTTAATTTCGGGAAGAGAAACATTGGAAGACATTCAATTCATTGGAGCTGTTGGAGGATTTTCGAATTCAGATGTTCTAGGTTCGGCTAAAGGTTGGGCTGGAGCGTTTTTATACAACGAAAAAGCGAATACCGCTTTAAAAAACTTCTTCAAACGCGAAGACACACTTTCTGTTGGGATTTGTAATGGTTGTCAATTGTTAATGGAATTGGAATTAATCAATCCAGAACATGATGTTCATGGAAAAATGCATCACAATACTTCGAACAAACACGAAAGCGGCTTTACTTCGGTAACGGTTCAGAAGAATAATTCGGTGATGTTATCTACATTGGAAGGAACAACTTTAGGCGTTTGGATTTCGCATGGAGAAGGAAAATTCAAGTTACCTTATTCAGAAGAGAAATATAATATTGTAGCCAAATATGCTTACGAAAGTTATCCAGCCAATCCAAATGGTTCTGATTTTAACACCGCTATGATGTGTGATACAACTGGAAGACATTTGGTAATGATGCCACACATTGAGCGTTCTACTTTTCCTTGGAACTGGGCACATTATCCAGAAAGAGGACAAAAAGACGAAGTTTCGCCATGGCTAGAAGCTTTTGTGAATGCTAGAAAATGGATTGAAAATAAAAAATAATACAAGAAAAGCTCTCAATAAAATGAGAGCTTTTTTTAATAAAAAAAACTGCCCGAAGGCAGTTTCCCCAAATTAACCCCCCAAACTAAAACTTATCTGTTTCCAAAACAACATAACGACTTGGATATTGTGTTGTTACATCGTCTTCTGCGGTGACGAAAATTCTTTTTGGCTTTGATGATGAAACACTTTCAAACTTAACGTGAAGTTTAGAAGTTCCAACAATTTGACCAATATTTAATGGTATTTGATTTTGTTCAGAAGACAACCAAACTACATAATATTTTTTTGGCGGTTGTAAACGCTCAGGCTCAGCTAAATAAGAAATATCTAACCTAATACTATAGTTGTTATTATTGTCTTTCTTTACCGTTACTTCACCTCGAGCTGCTGGTACAATATTTGAATTTTCAAATTGAATTTTCTTAGAACAAGAGATAAATGTTACTAAACTAACAAATAAAAATGCTAGCAAATAAAAATGTCTTGGCAATAGTAAAATTGATTTCATATTAATTATTTTTTCTGGTTACGTTCTGCCATACTTGATATAGATTTTCCTAAATCATCCAATTCATTATTCAAATCTACTTTAAATAATGCCCATCGTTGTTCTGGGCCCAACTCATAGTTTTCAATTTTAAGTTTTAATTCTGCATTTCTGCTTTCCAACTTATTAATTTCAACTTGATCGATGTCTCTTTCAACTTTTACTTTGGAACTAATCTTCATTTTTAAGTCTCTTATTAGTTCTTGGTTTTCAACTAATTTCAATTGAATACTTTTTTTATAGGTGTTGAAATTACTAATAGAATCATTTTCAGCCTGATCTAATTCTGCCTGAGCATCTATTACGTCTTGTTTCGCTTGCTCTAAATTACTTTCTTTTGCAGTAGGTGAATTGTTGCAACTTGTCATAAAAAAACCAATTATACTAGCAGTTAAAACTGTCTTTAAAATAAATGTTTTCATCTTTTTCTTGTTTAATGTTAATAAAACCATGATTTCTATAAAAAAAGAAATCATGGTCTTTCTTTATTATTTTTTATTCATTTGATGGTCTGAACCATTATGAAGTAATTCATTGGCTTTATCTTTGAAAGAAGTTGCCGCAGTACTAATTTTGCTCTCTATAAGATTGCCAAAATCTGATGCTTTGTCTTTTAAATATTGACCATCTTCATTAATTTCACTCTTAATTTTTTTGGCTGTTTTCTTTACACTGTTAGCAATGTTTTTTCTTGTTTTTTTTCCTTTGTGAGGTGCGAACAATACTCCAACAGTAGCGCCTACTAAAGCTCCTACTAACAAGCTGCCAACAATTATTTTTCCGTTATTTTGATTTTCCATTGTTTGTTTTTTTTAAAATTAAAATCTGTAACCAACTGTTGCTTGATACCACATATTTTTATAACGTGGTGTGTTTGATGATCCATCTCCTTGATTGTTCTTCAAATCCCATCCACTTCTTAGTCCAATAACGAAATTATTAAAATTCAAATCGGCACCACCAATTAGTGAAAAAGTGTTTTTACGAATATTGTCGTTAGTAAACTCCTCTTCTTCAGAAGAAGAAAAACTACCACTTGTAAATTCATCTTTCTGTTTCATTAAATAAGAATATTGAGGTCCAAATAAAATGGTTATAAACTCAACTGGCTTAACCGCTAATAACAAAGGAACATCAATATAATTAGTAGTTCTAGTAGCTTTGTATTCTGTTCCTAGAAATGTACCAGAAGACTTGAATCCTTTTTGAGAAAATAAAACTTCGGGTTGAACTCCAATAAACTTTCCTAATGGAATAGAAACAAAAGCTCCAGCTACTAAACCAAATTTACTATCTGCAACAAAATCTTCGCTTTCAGAATCATACACATTGGAATAATTAGCTCCTACTTTTAATCCAAAAAATAATTTTTCTCTATTATCTGTTGAAGTTGATTCTTGTGCAACAGAATTTGAAACTGATAATGTAATTAATGCGATCGTTAGGATTGCTTTTTTCATGTTTTTTTTATTTAAGTTAAATGCGTATTATTGATTAACAAATTACTTTAACTCTTTATCATAATGCATTATAATATTTTGTTACTAATTTATATTACAAAGGTGCGGTTGTATGACTTAAAATGTGTTACACAATACGTAATTTAAGTTACATGATTCACTTATTTTGAAAAACTTCTTCATGGTATCCCATTACTTTTGCCGTGTTCATTACCTTTTCCAGAGCTAAACGGGATAATAAATAACTAATTGTGGATTCTGCTCCTTGGTTGAGATTGATATGATTTTCTTCTAAACCATCATAACATCCTCCTGTTTTTGGGTTATAAACTATTTGGCGCAAATGATTTTTACCTAAGAACCAATCAAAAGCTATTTTCATTTTTTCTTTATAAGCTTCTTCTTCATATACTTGATAAAATGTGTGTAAAGCTAAAATGGTATACGCTACATCTATTGGTTGTTCTCCATATTGGTTAACCTTTTTCCCTTTTTGATACCAACCTTGATTTGAGATAACTTTAATTTGGTCTTCTTTAAAAGTAAGATCAAGCAAAAAATCAAATGAAGTTTTAGCAATGTTTTTATACAATTCACTTCCTGTGCTTAATCCTGCAAAAAGCATTGCTTCTGGTAGTATACTGTTTGCATAGGTTAAATAATCTTCAAACCATTTCCATTTTTTATCTGAAATTCCGCGGTATTTTGAAACTAAATTATCTGCTAATGAAGTAATTATGTAATTTATTCTTGGACTTTGAGTATCTAAATTGTAAAAATACAATCCTTTGATAGCAAATGAAACTGCTCTTGGAGAACGAAATTTATGAATGTTTATTAAAGCTTTTTCAATTGAAAATTTTGCTTTTCTAATTAAGTTATTGGGAATAATTTCTTGTAATGAAATAAATTCTCCTAAAGCCCAAATAGCTCTACCATTAGCATCTTCTAAATTTTCATTAGAATTATTAGGTGTGAAATTTCCATCTTTATCTACATAATTTAGAAAACTTCCATTTTCCTGTTGACACAAAAGAATGAACTTTAAATAAATATCTATCAATTCTAAATCAGTTTCTTCATTCGTTAGCTGATAGTGTTTGGTAACAGCAATTAATGCTCTTGCATTATCATCTAAAGTATAACCCGATTGAATATTTGGTGTAGCAATTGCTGAAAACTGAATTAATCCATCTTCAGTTGTCATTCTTTTAATATGATTTAATGAAATTTCTGGTATTTCATATTGTAGCTCAATTTTTAACTTATTGCTATTATTTTTAACTAAATCGATATGAGCAATAGCCGAATTTTGCCAAGACGTTGGACTAATTTTATGCAAAGCATTCAAACGCATTTCTTTTAACAGCTTTGGATTGTTAAGTAATTCAATTGTTTTTTGGGCAAGTTGATTGGCGTTTTGAAAATCATAATTTACTCCAGCTCCATTTAAAAATTCTTTGGCATGTGGAATTGGGGTTGCAATTACAGGACAACCGCAAGCCATTGCATAAGCTAATGTGCCACTTACCGCTTGGTTTGGATCTTTAGAGGTAAACAAATAGATCTTTGTTCGTTGTAAATAATCCATTAATTCTTCTAATGATAAATACTTATTAATGAATCGAACATTATTTTCCAAATGCAATTCTTGTACTTTTTCGTATAGAAAATTTCGGTATTTTTCACCTTCCCATTTTAGTACTTCTGGATGCGTTTTTCCAATGATTAAATAAATGACATTGGGAAATTTTTTAATGATTTGAGGTAGCGCTTCTAAAGCCGTTTCTATACTTTTTCCTTGATTCAACAAACCAAAGGTTGTTAGTACTATTCTATCACTAAATAGGTTTTTAATTTTGTATTGTAAATCATCAAATGAAGCTACTAAATGAGTTCCATGAGAGATTACGATAATTTTTCGTTCGGCAATACCATAATCTCTTATCAAAATAGACTTTGAAATACTAGTCATTACCACTAAAAAATTTGAATAATCAGCAATTTTTCGAACTACTTTTTTTAATTTTTGATCTGGATTGGGTAAAACAGAATGAAAAGTAGTCGCTATTGGTCGCTTTAGATGCTTCATGAACTTCAACAAATAATTTCCGTAAATACCGCCAAAAAGGCCAAATTCATGTTGCAAAAAAACCATAGCTATATTTTTATCTGCATTGATTTTTGTTGATAATGCTGTAAAATGTGCTTCAAGTTGAGTGTTTATTCTGTATTTAACTTCTTTGGGATATTCATAATCTGCTTCTGTAGTTTCTAAAGCACAAATTTTTAAAGAAAAAGAATTTCCAAATTTCTCTTGAATAGCATTTTTCAAATCTTGAGTATAAGTTGCGATACCGCATTCTCTTGGTGGATACGATGAAATAAAGACAATTTCTGGCAGTTTGTTTTCTTTATCAGTAGAAATTGTTTCGGATTTAGAATTCATTATGAGTATCATTAAATCACTTTCATTCAAGTTCCTTTTGGCTTCATTATAAACTAAAAAGGAATTATTATACGTTGGAAATAAATTAGCTTTCATATGGAGTTGGATTTAGTAATAATTCTTGCAATAATGCTTTTAAACTTAACGAAGCACAAGCAATACATTTGTCTGCCGCACCATAATAGATATAAAGTGTATCATCAAATAAAGCAGTTCCTGTTGGAAATACTACATTAGAAACGACTCCATTTTTTTCATAATCAAGTTCGGGTTCAAATAAAGGATCTTTCAATCTTGCAATTACTTTTGTAGGATTATCGATGTCTAATAAAGCAGCCGCAGCTGTATAAATATAGCCTTCAGAAGTATCAAAAACGCCGTGATAAATGAGTAACCAGCCCAGTTCCGTTTCTATAGGAGGACAACCACCGCCAATAAAACCAGATTCATGATTAGTTCCTACGGGATCTAAAATAATATGCTCATTAAAGTGTAAGAAATAGTCATTCCAAAACTCTTTAGTTAATTCATCTAAACTATTGATTAAAACCAATTGAATACCAGGGCGAATTCGATGTAAAAAAGCTAATTTTCCATTTATCTTTCTTGGAAAGAAAATTACATCTTTATCCCAAAGGAATATTTCTTCATTAGGTTCAAAATGGCGAACGTGACGAAAATATTTTGCATTTACCAAATTGTTACATTCGGCTAGTAGTTTGAACTCGTCAAAAGTGAATTTGGGAACAATAATTCCTTGTTGTTCAAAAGTCTGTAAATCAGTTGACGTGACTAGAGCTCCTAAGGCATTAATTCCATTGTAAGCAGTGTAAGTAATATAGTAAACACCCTCTATTTTGACAATTCTTGGATCTTCAATTCCTTTTGAATCTTCATCTGAAAATGGAATTAGTAAGGGCGTATCATTACGCTGAACTATTTTTAAAGGTCCTTCAAACTTACAATATCCTATGGTTGAATAGTTACCGCTTCTTACAGCACGATACAACATATGAACCGTAGTTCCTTCTTGCATAATTGCAGGATTTAAAACACTGTCATTTTCAAAAGAAAGTTCGGTTTTTGTAAGAAGGATTCCTTCTTTTTTGATTGGTATCATTTTTGGATAGTAGTTAGATGAACAAAAAAAGCGTAGATGAAAACTCACCTACGCCCTTTATTGGCAATTTTGTGTATTCTTAGCATTTTTCAGTTACTAAGTTGCCCACAAAAAAAGTCAATTTTATTTTGTAGGTTGCCCTTTTTTGATAATATTAATTACCTCTTCTCGTTTTTTATGCAAACGAGTTTCCACTCTCTTAATTAAATCATCTTCTCTTCCACTTTCAAATTTCAAATCTGAATCTGTTAGTTGTGGAAATTCTTCTTTCAGTCTAACTGCTTGTGGTTTCCAATCACCAGAAATTTTAAAAACGTCTGTCCCTTTGTTTTCTTTTGATTCCATTTTTAATTGTTTTTAAATGTTATAATCTTATTAAACAAAGGTGGTTTATATAAAACTAAAAAAGTTATAGCATTAAAAAACAATATTATATAAATCACACATTTACAAATATTTAACTCTAAATACTCTCTAAATTTTCTCTAAGTTTTGATTTTCTTTTCTTTTTTAGCTGTTTGAAGTAAGACGGAGATAAACCTGTGACTTTTTTAAACTGTCCTGATAAGTGAGCTACACTACTATAGTTTAACAAATAGGCTATTTCGGTTAAGTTCAACTCATCATACAATAACAACTCTTTGACACGTTCAATTTTGTGATTGATGATAAATTTTTGAATGGTAATTCCTTTTACTTCGGAAAAGATATTGGAAAGGTAAGTATAATCTTGGTTCAGCTTTTCACTAATGTAATCGGAGTAATTTACTTTGGGTAGTTCATCGGTATAGTGAACCATTTCAATAATTACATCTTTTATTTTTTCAATTAAGATTGATTTTTTATCATCTAGTAATTCCAGACCTGACTTGGCTAAATTATTTTTTAATAATTCAAATTTGACAGGTGTTATGTCTTCCATAATCTCAACCACACCTAAATCAACATTAACATGGTGCAACCCAATTTTTTTTAATTCTTCTTTGACCATCATTTTACAGCGAAGACTAACCATGTATTTAATGTAGAGTATCATACTGTTTTTTTTGGTATTTAAAAGCAAATTAATTTTTGCTCTGTATTATTTAATCTTCATAACCACTTTTAATTACTGTTGAAATCATTTTGAATTGTTGATTAGCACTAAATTGATGATTGGAATGCGCTGGAATAACCATACCATCACCTAATTTTAACTTGAATTTCTTTTTGTCAATGGAAAGTTCTGCTACACCGTCAATTATTTGAATGTAGGTGTCGAAAGGAGATTTTTTTTCATCCAGCTCTTCTCCAGCATCAAAGGAAGATGCTGTAACATTTCCAGTTACTTTTTTTATAATTGTTTTACTCACCACTGCATTGGGTATGTATTCAATTAGTTCCACAACAATGTGGATTTTTCCTTTTTCAACTTCAATAAACTCGTTTACTTTTTTCATTTTTTGTCAAGCAATTAATTTTAAATAGATAAACCTATTAGCTGCTGTATACAAATATCGACTAATAATATCTAATAAAATTACATTCTACGATTTAATGTTTGCATAATTCACATATTGTGAACTTTTAATGAAGATAAAGTTGTTTTTTAGCTTATATTCTAATTCACACCTATATTTTCTTCGAGAAAAAACATCTATTATGCTTGCATAATAAATTAATAATCAAATTAGTAAAACCAGAAAATAGGAAAACAATAAAAAATTGGTTAATTAATTATATTTTCTTAATTTGCAACATTATAAAACTGTAAATTATGAACCAAATTACACGATTATTTGAATTTCCATATTACCAATTAGAAAAGTACAAACTTTCAGATGCATTGGTAACCAAATACAATGGAGAATGGATTAAAACTTCTACTCAAGAATATCTTGATAAAGCTAATGCGCTTTCAAGAGGTTTACTTCGATTGGGTGTTAATAGAAACGACAAAATAGCGATTATTTCCTCAAACAATAGAACCGAATGGCACATAACAGATATTGGTGCATTACAAACAGGAGCACAAACGGTTCCAATGTATCCAACCATTTCTGCGGAAGATTATGAGTACATTTTAAACCATTCAGAGTCAAAATATGTTTTCGTTTCAGATAGTGAAGTGTACGACAAATTAATTTCAATTAAAGCCAATGTTCCTTCGTTAAAAGAAATTTTCTCCTACAACGAAATTCCAGGTTGTAAAAATTGGAAAGAAATTTTAGAACTAGGAGCTGATACTTCCAACCAAGAAGATGTTGAAAAAAGAAAAGACGAAATTGCAACAACTGATCTAGCAACAATCATCTATACTTCTGGAACAACAGGTCGACCAAAAGGCGTAATGTTAACGCATCAAAATATCGTTTCCGACGTATTAATGAGTGCTCCAAGAGTTCCATTACGTGCTGGTGATACAAGAGCATTGAGCTTCTTACCTATTTGTCACATCTTCGAAAGAATGTTGACCTATTTATACCAATATTATGGTATTTCGATTTACTTCGCTGAAAGCATTGAAAAAATTTCAGACAACTTAAAAGAAGTACATCCACACGTAATGTCGGTTGTACCAAGATTATTAGAAAAAGTTTACGATAAAATTTATGCCAAAGGAGCAGATTTAACAGGAATCAAGAAAAAATTATTCTTTTGGGCTTTAGATTTAGGAATGAACTACAAACCTTACAATGAAAATGGAGGTTGGTACGAATTCAAATTAAAAATTGCTAGAAAACTAATCTTCTCCAAATGGCAAGAAGCTCTTGGAGGCGAACTAGAATTATTAGTTTGTGGAAGTGCAGCTTTACAAACGCGTTTATCAAAAGTATTTTGCGCAGCAGGAATTCCAGTTATGGAAGGTTATGGCTTAACGGAAACATCACCTGTTATCTCTGTTAATGACATGAGAAATAAAGGTTTTAGAGTTGGTACTGTTGGTAAAGTATTAGAAGGTGTTAAAGTAAAAATAGCTGAAGATGGCGAAATTCTTTGCAAAGGACCAAATGTTATGATTGGTTACTATAAAGACGAAGCACAAACAAACGATGTAATCAAAGGTGGCTATTTTCATACGGGTGATATCGGAGAAATTGATGCTGATGGGTTCTTAAAAATTACCGATCGTAAGAAAGAAATGTTCAAAACTTCTGGTGGAAAATATATTGCGCCACAGATGTTAGAAAACCATTTCAAGCAGTCTCGTTTCATTGAACAAATTATGGTTATTGGTGATGGAGAAAAAATGCCAGGAGCATTTATCCAACCAAGTTTTGAATTCTTAGCAGAATGGTCACAAAGAAAAGGAATTAACTTAGGGGCTACTAATGAAGAAATTGTGCAAAACGAACGCGTTATCAAACGTATCCAAAGAGAAGTTGATGAAATCAACGAACGTTTTGGTAACTGGGAAAAAGTAAAACGTTTTGAACTTACCCCTGATGTTTGGTCAATTGACGCTGGACATTTAACTCCAACCATGAAATTAAAACGTAAAATAATTAAAGAAAAATACAACGATTTATATCAAAAAATTTATAGTTAAACCTAATGAAGCCCACTTTTTGTGGGTTTCATGTTTATAAAATGTTAATTTTTGTAAAAAAATGAAAAAATACTATGCATGCATAGTATTTTTTTTTATATTTGAAAAAGTTTAGAATTCAATCCAATGAAAGATAAAACAATAGATTATATATTAAGAGCAACTTGGCAAGCTGTTGCAAGAATGTACAACGAAGAAGCTGCCAAATACGGGGCTACTATGGCTACAGGTTTTGCTCTGTTGAGTATTGACAGAGAAAAAGGAACACCATCAACCGCACTAGGTCCGAAAATGGGAATGGAAGCAACTAGCTTAACAAGAACCTTAAAATCAATGGAAGACAGAGGTTTAATTAGTAAAAAGAAAAATCCAATTGACGGTCGAGGCGTTTTGATTCATCTTACCAAAGAAGGTCAAGATAAAAGGGAACTTTCTAAAACAACGGTACTGAAATTCAACGAAACCATAAAACAACATGTTTCAGAAGAAAAATTACAACACTTTATGGAAGTTGCCGAAATTATAAACGAATTAATTGCAGATAAAAAAATCTATAACGACAAATAACCAACCTATATAATATGAAACGTAATATTAAAAAAGTGGCTGTTATCGGTTCCGGAATTATGGGAAGTGGCATTGCCTGCCATTTCGCCAATATTGGTGTCGAAGTCTTATTATTAGACATTGCACCAAACGAACTAACCGAAGCAGAGCAGAAAAAAGGATTGACTTTAGAAAACAAAATGGTTAGAAATCGATTAGTAAACGATCATTTAGCCAATGCTTTAAAATCAAAACCTTCTCCTATTTATCATCCAAGTTTTGCCAATAGAATTACAACAGGTAACACAACAGATGATATGTCAAAAATTGCAACTGCAGATTGGATTATCGAAGTGGTTGTGGAACGATTAGACATCAAGAAAATTGTTTTTGAACAAGTTGACAAATATAGAAAACCAGGAACTTTAGTAACCTCAAATACGTCTGGTATTCCAATCCAATTCATGAGCGAAGGAAGAAGCGACGATTTTCAACAACATTTCTGTGGAACACACTTTTTCAATCCAGCACGTTACTTAAAATTATTTGAAATCATTCCTGGACCAAAAACATCCAACGAAGTATTAGATTTCTTAAATGGATATGGTGAAAAATTCTTAGGAAAAACTTCAGTTGTAGCAAAAGATACTCCAGCTTTTATCGGAAATAGAATTGGAATCTTCGGAATTCAAAGTTTATTCCACCAAGTAAAAGAAATGGGATTAACGGTTGAAGAAGTGGATAAATTAACTGGACCAGTTATTGGTCGTCCAAAATCCGCAACTTTCAGAACAGTTGATGTGGTTGGTTTAGATACTTTAGTTCACGTAGCTAACGGAATTTATGAGAATTGTCCAAACGACGAAGCGCATGAATTATTCAAGCTTCCAGAATTTGTTAACAAAATGATGGAAAACAAATGGTTAGGAAGCAAAACAGGACAAGGTTTCTACAAAAAAGAAGGAAAAGACATTCTAACTTTAGATTTAGATACATTAGAATATAGAGCCAATAAAAAAGCATCATTCGCTACTTTAGAATTAACTAAAACGATTGAAAAACCAATCGATAGATTCAAAGTTTTAGTCACAGGAAAAGACAAAGCTGGAGATTTTTACAGAAAAAACTTCGCTTCTATGTTCCAATATTGTTCAAACAGAATTCCTGAAATCACAGACGCTTTCTACAAAATCGACGATGCCATGAAAGCTGGTTTCGGTTGGGAAAACGGTCCATTCGAAATTTGGGATGCCATTGGAGTGGAAAAAGGAATCGAATTAATGAAAGCGGAAGGTTATCAACCTGCTTCTTGGGTAACCGATATGTTAGCTTCTGGAAATACTTCTTTTTATTCGATTAAAGATGGAGCAACACACTTCTACTCTATCACAAACAAAAAAGTAGAGAAAATTCCTGGTCAAGATGCCTTCATTATCTTAAATAACATTCGCGAAAGCAAAAAAATATGGAACAACAGCGATTCAATCATTACCGATTTAGGTGATGGAATCATCAATTTAGAATTTACTTCAAAAATGAATTCTATTGGCGCTGGTGTTTTACAAGGAATCAATAAAGCTATTGACATTGCTGAAAAAGATTACAATGGTTTAGTAATTGGAAATCAAGGCGCTAATTTCTCAGTTGGAGCCAATTTAGGAATGATTTTCATGATGGCTGTCGAACAAGAATATGACGAATTAAACATCGCTATCAAAATGTTCCAAGACACGATGATGCGTTGTCGTTATTCTGCAATTCCAGTTATTGCTGCTCCTCACGGAATGACATTAGGTGGTGGTTGCGAATTAACTATGCACGCTGACAGAGCCGTTGCTGCTGCAGAAACTTATATCGGATTAGTAGAATTTGGTGTTGGAGTAATTCCTGGTGGTGGTGGTTCTAAAGAAATGGCTTTAAGAGCTTCTGATTTATTTCGTAAAAACGATGTGGAATTAAATGTTTTACAAGAATATTTCTTAACTGTAGGAATGGCAAAAGTAGCTACTTCAGCTTATGAAGGTTTTGATACTGGCGTTTTACAAAAAGGAAGAGATATCGTAGTGGTAAACAAAGACCGTCAAATTGCAACTGCTAAACAAGTAGCTTTACAAATGGCAGAGCAAGGTTACACACAACCTGTAAGAAGAAAAGATATTAAAGTATTAGGTAAACAAGCTTTAGGTATGTTCTTAGTAGGAACTGACCAAATGGAAGCTGGTAAATACATTTCTGAACACGATAAGAAAATTGCAAACAAACTAGCTTATGTAATGGCTGGTGGTGATTTATCAGAAGCAACTTTAGTTTCTGAACAATATTTATTGGATTTAGAAAGAGAAGCATTTTTATCATTAACTGGAGAAAGAAAATCTTTAGAAAGAATTCAGTACATGTTAACCAAAGGGAAACCATTAAGAAACTAAGAAATGAAAACAGCATATATAGTTAAAGGATATAGAACAGCAGTTGGAAAAGCTCCAAAAGGCTTATTTCGATTCAAAAGACCTGATGAATTAGCAGCAGAAACCATCGAACACATGATGAAAGAGTTGCCTGATTTCGATAAAACGCGAATTGATGATGTAATGGTAGGAAATGCCATGCCAGAAGCTGAACAAGGTTTAAATGTCGCACGTTTAATTTCGTTAATGGGATTAAAAATTACCGATGTTCCTGGAGTTACAGTAAACAGATATTGTGCTTCTGGAGTAGAAACTATAGCTATGGCAACAGCTAAAATTCAATCAGGAATGGCAGATTGTATCATTGCTGGTGGTGCAGAAAGTATGAGTTATATTCCAATGGGAGGTTACAAACCAACACCAGATTATAAAGTTGCCGCTGCAGGTAACGAAGATTATTACTGGGGAATGGGATTAACGGCTGAAGCTGTTGCAAAACAATTCAACGTTTCTCGTGCTGACCAAGATGAGTTTGCGTATCATTCTCACATGAAAGCTTTGAAAGCGCAAGCGGAAGGTAAATTTGATAAACAAATTGTTCCAATTACAGTGGAGCAAACTTTCGTAAATGAAAACGGTAAAAAAGAAACCAAATCATATGTAGTGAATAAAGACGAAGGACCAAGAGCTGGAACTTCAATTGAAGCTTTAGCAGGATTAAGACCGGTATTTGCAGCTGATGGTTCGGTTACAGCTGGAAACTCTTCACAAATGAGTGATGGAGCGGCTTTCGTTTTAATCATGAGCGAAGAAATGGTTAAAGAGCTAAACTTAGAACCAATTGCAAGAATGGTAAGCTACGCTGCTTCTGGTGTTGAACCAAGAATTATGGGAATTGGACCAGTTACCGCAATTCCAAAAGCATTAAAACAAGCGGGATTAAAACAAGACCAAATCGACTTAATTGAACTAAACGAAGCTTTCGCAGCGCAATCATTGGCCGTTGTTAGAGAATTAGGTTTAAATCCTGAAATCGTTAACGTGAACGGTGGAGCCATTGCTTTAGGTCACCCACTAGGTTGTACTGGTGCTAAACTATCCGTTCAATTGTTTGACGAAATGCGCCTGAGAAACAGCAAATATGGAATTGTTTCGATGTGTGTTGGAACAGGTCAAGGTGCTGCTGGAGTTTTTGAATTTTTGAAATAAAATAAAGGAACACTGATTGGAAAAATTAAAGAAATTTCTAAAATTTCATCCATTTCTTCTATCTGTGTTCCAAAAAAATAATTAACCATTAATAAATAGAAATTAAAATTTCTTTTCTCTAAAAAATAAAAGTTATGTCAGATATCATCAGAGGAGGACAATTCCTAGTAAAAGAAACAAAATGCGAAGACATCTTCACACCAGAAGACTTCAATGAAGAACAAGTTATGATGCGTGATTCGGTTATCGAATTCGTAGACAAAGAAATTTGGCCAAACAAAGAGCGCTTCGAAAAGAAAGATTACGCTCTAACAGAAGACATCATGCGTAAAGCTGGTGAATTAGGTTACTTAAGTGTGGCTGTTCCTGCGGCTTATGGCGGAATGGAAATGGGATTTGTAAATACCGTTTTGGTTTGTGATTATATTTCAGGAGCAACTGGTTCGTTTTCAACTGCTTTTGGAGCGCATACTGGAATTGGAACTATGCCAATTACGTTATACGGAACAGAAGAACAAAAACAAAAATATGTACCAAAATTAGCTTCTGGCGAATGGTTTGGGGCTTACTGTTTAACAGAACCAGGAGCAGGTTCGGATGCGAATTCAGGAAAAACAAAAGCTGTTCTTTCAGAAGATGGAACACATTATAAAATCACAGGTGGAAAAATGTGGATTTCAAATGCTGGTTTTTGTAACGTAATGATTGTTTTCGCTCGTATTGAAGATGATAAAAATATTACTGGTTTCATCGTTGAAAATGATCCTTCAAACGGTATTTCAATGGGTGATGAAGAGCACAAATTAGGAATTCGCTCCTCTTCTACGCGTCAGGTTTTCTTTAATGAAACAAAAGTACCAGTAGAAAATATGTTGGCTGGTCGTGGCGAAGGTTTTAAAATTGCGATGAATGCTTTAAATGTTGGACGTATTAAATTAGCTGCTGCGTGTTTAGAAGCGCAAAGAAGAACAATTACTGGAGCAGTTAATTATGCTAACGAAAGAGTTCAGTTTAAAACACCTATTTCAAGTTTTGGAGCTATCCAAGCTAAAATTGCTGAAATGGCAACAAATTCATATGCTGGAGAAAGCGCTACTTACAGAGCTGCAGCTGATATTGAAAACAGAATTAATATTAGAGTTAGTGAAGGAAATTCGCACCAAGAAGCAGAATTAAAAGGTGTTGAAGAATTTGCAATAGAATGTTCTATCTTAAAAGTAGCCGTTTCTGAAGATGTTCAAGCTTGTACAGATGAAGGAATCCAAATTTTTGGTGGAATGGGATTCTCAGAAGATGCACCAATGGAAAGCGCTTGGAGAGATGCTCGTATTGCTAGAATTTACGAAGGAACTAACGAAATCAACAGAATGTTATCGGTTGGTATGTTAGTGAAAAAAGCAATGAAAGGTCACGTTGATTTATTAGGTCCAGCAATGGCTGTTGCCGAAGAATTAATGGGAATTCCATCTTTTGATGTTCCAGATTACACCGAATTATTTGCTGAAGAAAAGGAAATGATTGCCAAATTGAAAAAAGTTTTCTTAATGGTATCTGGAGCTGCAGTTCAGAAATATGGTCCAGAATTAGAATCACACCAACAATTGCTAATGGCTGCTTCTGATATCTTAATCGAAATCTATATGGCTGAAAGTACGATTCTTAGAACTGAAAAATTAGCTAAAAAAGAAGGTGAAGACAAAGTTCAGGAGCAAATTGCTATGGCAAAATTATACTTATATCATGCAGTAGATATCGTGAACCAAAAAGGAAAAGAAGGAATTGTTTCTTTTGCTGAAGGCGACGAACAACGTATGATGTTAATGGGATTAAAGCGCTTTACAAAATATACGAACATGCCAAATGTAATTGGACTTCGTGAAAAAATTGCTGCAAAAATTATTAGCGAAAATAAATATTGCTTTTAATCAACAGTAATTCTGGTTTAGTTTGTTAAAAAAGACTGTTAGTTTTAGCAGTCTTTTTTTGTTCCAAAACATTCAAATTTATTACTAATTTTACAAAAAAAATAAAATGGTTAATCTGCAAAAAAAATCAATAGGTTCCCTATTTATCAAACACATTGAAAACAATGAAATTGTAAATGAAACTAGCTTTTTGATAGATTTAGCCGACTACTTCAGAAACAAGTCTAAACAAAATACTATTTCAATTACAGAGTTAATTGAGTTGCTTCAAAAAGATAATTACTATTCAAATGTTTTTAGAAAATGTATTCTTGCCAATTTTAAAAATTTAGAATTCAGAAAAACACTAAGTGATACAGGAATTTTAGATAATACCAATTTCTTTGGTGAGTTAAAAAAAAGAATTTTTGCTAAGCTAATTCCTGAACAACCCGATAAAAATAGTTTTCAATATGTATTGAATCAGGTATTGTATAGTTCTAGAGATTATGATTGGATTTCAAAAATTCCAAATGAAGAATGGCTAACATTAATTAATCACCTTCAACTTCCATCTATTTACGATTCTAAAAAACTGAACTCGGAAATTCTTTTGGCTATGCACATACTTTCGCAACGAATGGGCGGATTAGCATTACAACCCGATATTTTAAAATTAGTTCCTGAATACAACAACTTAGAAAGTCCTTTTATAGCATATGATAAAGAACTGAGTGAACTCGTTAAACAATTAGAAACTCAAAAAACAACTCATTTACCATTTAACACCATTGACAAAAAACAACTTGATATTATTGCAAGTCAATGTTTTGATTATATTGAAACTGCGTACGAAAACAGTTCTAAATTTGGTATTTCATTTAAAGTAAATCAAAATTTATTAACTATTAAGCAACAGCTAACTAGAATTAAAGAATTAACAGAATATCTTTTTATTAAGGATGAAACTGATAAACAAGAAAAAACAATTCTTTTCTACCAAAAATTAGTTCTGTACAATAGTAGAAAAAACAACATAAGAGAATTATTCAATGACGGGCTTTACAATATTACATACGAAATTACAAGTCATACAGCAAAAACTGGCGAACATTACATAACCAATAACAAATCGGAATATTTTAAAATGTTGTATTCCGCTTCTTTTGGAGGATTCATTGTTGCGTTTCTTTGTATTTTCAAATTGGCTTTTTCTAAAATGGAAATGAGTGATTTTGGTTATGCATTTGCGTATAGTATGAACTATGCTAGTGGTTTTATTCTAATCTATTTAGTTGGTGCAACACTAGCCACTAAACAACCCGCAATGACAGCAACAACTATTGCTCGAACCCTAGAAGAAAATCTAAACATTAGAAATAAAAAAAACAAAGTAACTCAATACCAAAGTTTTGCACTTTTATTTTCTAAGTTATTTCGTTCTCAATTCATTGCATTCGTAGGAAATGTTATAATAGCGTTTCCTGTAGCCTTATTTTTAATTTGGAGTATTTATCACTTTTTTGATTATGATATGGCCGTAGCAAAAGCACCAAAACTACTAAATGATTTAAGTCCAATTAAATCAGCGGCAATTTTTCATGCCGGAATTGCTGGTATATTTCTATTTTTATCTGGAATTATTGCTGGAAATGTAGCCAACAATAATAAATTTAATAATTTTTACTATCGTATTGCCGAACATCCTAAATTGAAATTACTTCTAGGTGAAAATAAAACAAAGAAAATATCAAATTGGCTGGAGAAAAAATGGCCAGGTGTAATATCCAATTTATTTTTTGGTTTTTGTTTAGGAACTACCGGTTCAATTGGAGTGTTTTTAGGTTTGGATTTAGACATTAGACACATTACCTTTGCAAGTGGAAATTTTGCTATTGGACTTTTTGGAGCTGGTTATCAAGTTGAACTAAGTGTGGTAATTTGGTCAATAATTGGTGTTTTTCTAATAGGTTTAGTTAACTTTTTAGTTAGTTTTGGACTTTCCTTGTTTATTGCAATTAAGTCCAGAGAGATTCCTTATTATGAAATTCGCTACATGAGTTTGGCAATTTGGGATAAATTCAAAAAAAATCCAATTTCATTTTTTATTCCTGTAGATAAAACAGTATGATAAACCCTTCTACATACGGTTGGATTGAAAAATTTTTCAATAAAAATGAGCATCATTTTATTGATTATTCAGACAATTATGCTCGTTTTTATAACGATATAAGAAACTCTGGGTTTATTTATGGCTATACAGTTAGTATTCCACTTGAAGAACCAATTAGTACCAAAGGATTATCGCAAGATGAAGTTACCAAAATTGCACTTTTAAACGCATTATACGCTGTTTTTAGAATTGTAAAAAGAACAAACGATTCCAAAGTATTTATTTCAGAAGCAAAAGGGTTTTATAAATCCATACAACGTGAAAATTATAATTTCTTAAAAACCATTTTCCCATCGGAATCTGATTTGTCTAAATTGGAAACGATACTAGATAATCGCATTCAAACTAATTCTAATTTTTTCAGTAAAAACTTTTCTCATATCATTACCAATGCTTTACTATTTATTGATGTATTGGCATTTCATTCTTATTTAGTTCATGGGGAACTTTCTAATAAGTACTTAAAAGACTTTGAACTTAATTGTATTAAAATAGTTTCATTAGCTTTTCAAGTCAAAGAAAAGAAAACCAAATACGATGAACTTTTGGTGAAATTATTTGAAAATTCGCTACGTTACACCAAACTACATAAGATAGAAGCATTTGATATCGAGAAAGTTACTTTAGCACCAATGCACTTCGCCATTGAAAAGTTCTACTTGCTAGATTTAACCGAAATGGCATTGTGGAGTGATGAAAAACTAGAGCCTTCAGAACAAGCCTTTTTATATAGAATTGCTGAAAAACTAGAAATTTCGACTGATGATTTATTGGAAAGTAGTGTTGCCATTGCGCATTTTATTTCCACATATAAAGAGGAAATTCCTTATTTTAATTATTCCAATCCGGTTAAGCATTTTTATGACCAAACTAATAAAACAGTTAGTAAACTAGTTGGAAGAAACAAAAATAGATTGGTAAAGGAAATTTCTCAAAGCAAAGAGTTGATGGTGTTATTAACCCAATCAACCACAAGAGAATTGAATGAAAATGAAAAAAAGAAAGTAAAAAAACAATTATTAGACATTTGTAAAACGATTCCGTCTTTAACTATTTTTTTACTTCCTGGTGGAGGCATTTTGTTGCCTATTTTAATTAAATATATTCCGCAGTTATTGCCTTCCGCTTTTAATGAAAATTTAGAAGACGAATAGCTTTAAAATTTCAATTGGTAAACAGCGTCCAAATCTTTATCGCAACTAAAATTTACACCTAAATCATTCACTAAACCTGAATTGAGACCGTAAACCCAACCGTGTAAATGTAATTCTTGTCCGTTTTTCCAAGCATTTTGAACAATCGAAGTTTTGGCTAAATCAAACACTTGCTCCATAGTATTTAATTCCACAAAACGATTAAAACGCTTGTTTTCATCGGTAATAGTATCTAATTCTTCTTGGTGAAAGCGATACACATCTTTAATATGTCGAATCCAATTATCAATAACGCCAATAGATGTATTACCCATAGCGGCTTTAACTCCTCCACAACCGTAATGTCCGCAAACGATTACGTGTTTTACCTGCAAAGCATTTACGGCATAATCTAATACGCTTAACATGCTCATATCGGTATGGATTACCATATTAGCAATGTTTCTGTGTACAAATACTTCTCCAGCCTCTGCTCCTATTATTTCATTTGCAGGAACTCTACTATCTGAACAACCAATCCACAATAATGGTGGCTGTTGTCCTTGTGCTAACTTACTGAAAAAATTAGGGTTGAGGCTTAACTTTTCCTCAACCCATTTTTGGTTATTTTTTAGTATCTTTTTATAAAATTCTGTCATCATGTGATTTTAATTGAAAAGCAATCATTTGGTAGAATAAATGTACAAATATGCTTTTAAATAACAAGTATTAGTGTCTTAATTCTGCAACAGAAAATTCAGGATTTAATTCATCTTTGATATACAAAACGTCGTCATAGAATGTCACTGTTCCAGTTTCAATGTCATGCATAGCTCCAATTATACCAATTTGACCTTCTTCTAACATTTGTTCCAAAACAAAACTTCTTTCAATAATGCTTTTTACACTTCTTTTTACATTGATTTCAGCAACATTTTCAACGAAATCTGCATTTTTTGAAGTTCTATTTTCTTTGGTTTTATTTTCAGAATAAACCGCTGGTTGAATTTTAGACAATAATTCCGTTAAATTTCCCATTTCTACATGATCACAAGCTCCTTTAACGGCTCCACATTTGCTATGTCCAAGAACCACAATTAACTTTGAACCGGCTACTTTACAAGCAAATTCCATACTTCCAAGTATATCGGTATTTACAATGTTTCCTGCAATTCTAACCGAAAAAATATCACCTAATCCTTGGTCAAAAATTAATTCTGCAGAAGTTCTACTATCAATACAACTTAAAATAGTAGCAAAAGGCCATTGCCCATCTCTTGTATCGTTAGCTTGTTCTAATAAATTTCTGTGTGCTTTTAAATTGTTAATAAAACGACCATTTCCTTCTTTTAAAATCTCTAAAGCTCTTCTTGGTGTAATTGAATCTTGTAATTCTTTATTTAATGTTTTCATGCTGTATGTTTTTATTCATAAATTATTTTGAATGCTTGATTTTCACGTGTTTAAATTCCGCTTCTTCAAAATCATAAATTTCCTTAAATCCTTTCAAGGTTAAATCAATATTTTTATCTAATGCTCTTACCGAAGTAAAATCTTTAATCATTTCTAATACATCAAAATCAATATAATTGGTATTTGAAGCATCAATAACTAATTTCCCATTTTCGGGAATATTATGTAAAGTATTTTTAATTGCTGCTTTATTTAAGAATGAAACTTCTTGTGCTAATTTAATAGTAATAATATCTCCATCCTGTAACGACTCTTTCTTAAATGAATAAGCAATTTTCAAGTTTTTGTATAAAATAAACCCTATACTCACTAGTAATCCTATAGCAACTCCTTTCAATAAATCTGTCAACACTACTGCTAAAATTGTGATAATGAATGGAATAAATTGAGACAAACCGTTTTTCCATAAATGAACAAAAACACTTGGTTTTGCTAGTTTATAACCAACCATTAGTAATACTGCAGCCAAAGCCGCTAATGGAATTTTATTTAGAACAAATGGAATTGTAAGTGCAAATGTTATTAATAAAAATCCATGAAATATAGATGCTAATTTAGTTCTTCCTCCAGAAGTAATATTAGCAGATGAACGAACCACAACAGACGTCATAGGTAAACCACCTAATAAGCCGCTAATTAAATTACCAACTCCTTGTGCTTTCAATTCACGATTGGTATCCGTAACTCGTTTTAATGGATCTAATTTATCCGTTGCTTCAATACATAATAGGGTTTCAATAGAGGCAACTACAGCAATTGTTATAGCAACAATCCATACTTTTTCATTGGTAAAAGCAGATAGACTTGGTAACGCAAAACCATCTTTTATTTCAGTAATTGATGGTAAATTTACCAAATGATTTGTTGTTGTAATGGCTAATGAAGAACCTGATTGAATAAAAAATTCATTAAGTAAAATACTTAAAGCAACCACAACTAGTGCACCAGGAAGCATTTTTATTTTCTTAAGAAATGGTACTTTGTCCCAAGTAATTAATATTGCTAAAGACAACAAGGAAATAAATAAAGCACCTAAATGAATGTAATTAATTGATTCAAAAAGTGTATCAAAGGTAGAATTTCCAGATTTTTCAATAAAGAAGAAATCACCTTCATTATCTACATCATGACCAAAAGCATGAGGAATTTGTTTTAGGATAATAATAATACCAATTGCGGCTAACATTCCTTCAATAACACTCGTTGGGAAATAATTGGAAAAACTTCCTGCTTTAAGAAATCCAAGTACGATTTGAATTAAACCAGCCAATATTACTGCTGTAAGAAAAATATCAAAACCGCCCAAATCTGTAATAGCTGTTAAAACAATTGCAGTTAGACCAGCTGCTGGGCCACTAACACTTAATGCAGAGTTACTTAAAAACCCAACAATAATACCTCCAATAACACCAGAAACAATTCCTGAAAATAATGGCGCGCCAGAAGCTAACGCAATACCTAAACACAACGGTAATGCTACTAAAAACACTACCAAACCAGCTGCTAAGTCACCCTTAACGCTTGAAAACATATGATTTTTGCTCATAAAAATAATTAACTGTAATAAACGTGAATACAACCCAATAATGGGTTTAAGAAATCGGAAAGTTTATTATAACCAGTTAGGAGGTGGTGAGAAAATTTTGTGAGCTAAATTATCGTAACTTAATAATTGATTCAAATTCACATTAAATTTTAATGTCTCAAAAGTGAAAAAAATTAAAAAAGTATAATGGGAAGTTGGTAAAACTTTGACTTCTTGAATTGTTGGATTTGTTTCTTCCTCTTCCGCCAAATTATAAAAACAAGAAATATCTACATCATCATCAATCATTCCAACAACTGTGGGTGTGGAAAGAAATGTAATGAATAAAAATAAGACTATGTTTATTATCAGTTTCATTCGGCTAATTTATGATAAAAAAAATTAATACAAATCATTAAAAAAAATTTAATATTTTTTTGTGATTTCAAAGATTACAAGAAAAAAGCAATATAAGTTAAATTGATAGTTACTATATTTGCATCACAAAAAACTATACTGAATGACTATCACACAACTCTATTATGTTTTAGCAGTAGCTGAACACAAAAATTTCACCCAAGCAGCCGAAAAATGCTTTGTGACTCAACCAACTCTTAGTATGCAAATTCAAAAATTAGAGGATGAATTGGATATTTTAATTTTTGATAGAAGTAAAAAACCCATTTCATTAACTGAAATTGGTGAAAAAATAGTAGTGCAAGCTAAAAGTATTGTGAATGAAGCAGGACGAATTAAAGACATTGTAGAGCAACAAAAAGGATATATTGGCGGTGAATTTAAAGTTGGTATTATTCCAACGATAATGCCAACATTACTTCCAATGTTCTTAAATAATTTCATTAAAAAATATCCAAAAGTAAATTTGATTTTGGAAGAGCAAACTACTGAAGAAATTATCAAAAAACTCAAAAACGGCCATTTAGATTGTGCTATTGCCGCAACTCCATTGGAAGAAGAAACACTTAAGGAAATTGTTTTGTACTACGAACCTTTTGTGGCTTATATACCTGATCATCATGATAGTTTCAATAAAGAAGAAATTGAAATTTCAGATTTAGATTTAGACCGAATCCTACTTTTACAAGACGGCCATTGTTTTAGAGATGGTATTCTAAACCTTTGTAAAAATAATAAATACATCAATGACAGTAACTTTCAATTAGAAAGTGGAAGTTTTGAAACACTAATCAAATTAGCTGACGAAGGTTTAGGCACTACATTGTTACCTTTTTTACATACTTTAGATTTAAACGAAAAGAACAAAACCAAACTTCGTCACTTTCAAGATCCAAAACCAGCTCGAGAAGTCAGTTTAATTTACCCTAAAAGTGAATTAAAAATTCATATTATTAATGCATTAAGAGATACAATAGCAGGAGTAGTTCGTGGAGCAATTGCTTTTCAAGATGTGCAAATCATTAGTCCAAAACCGAAGAAATAAAAAAAGGAGCTTTTTAGCTCCTTTATATTTTAGTTAATGTAAATTAAACATTGGCGTAATTCCGGTTTTTCTTTTGTATAATTCAAAAGCCAGTCTCTTAGTTGGTCAATTTCGTAAGGCAGTAATACTTTGATTGCTTTTTCAAGCTCTTTACAAAATAATTTGGGGTCAAAACTCACTCTTTCTAGTATGGATTTCGTGTACGAAAACATTGTTCTAGACATAGGTATTAATTAATTAAAGTTAGACTAGGGATAAGAACTTGATGTAAAGATAAACAAAAAAAAGAACATAAAATAATGCACTACATAAAAAAAATGCTAAAATTTTATTAAATACGCAAATTTTAACAGTTTTACTTATTTTTTTATTGCTCGTAACATTTCACGTTTTCCTGGAGCACCAGGCAATTTTTCCACTGAAAATCCGACACTTAGCATCGCTTTTTTTATACTTGTTCTACAGGCGTAAGTTACCAAAATGCCATTGGGCAATAATGCATCAAACATGATTTTAAAAATAGTTTCATCCCATAATTCGGGTTGAACTTCAAATCCGAAAGCATCAAAATAAATCAAATGAAATTTTTCTTTATCTGTAAGCTCTTGAAAAAATTGCTTTCTTTTGGTTAAAGAAAAAAATGATGTTAATTCAATTTCTTGTTCCCATTGCGTAGAATGAATTTTATCAAAAATAGCTTCAAAATCGGAAGCTTTTAATTCATTCACATAATTCATTTGTTTAGCATCAGCTATAGAAACAGGATAAGCCTCTACTCCATCATAATGAATGTTTTGCTTTCTTTTGCTGGCTTCTAAAAAAGTAATAAATGCATTTAAACCTGTTCCAAATCCAATTTCCAAAATATGAATCGTATCATTTAACTGAAATAAATCCATTCCGTTTTTTATAAAAACATGTTGGGCTTCTTGAATAGCTCCGAATTTAGAATGGTAACTTTCGTTTAATTCAGGCAAATAAATAGATGTAGAACCATCCTGAGTGATAATGATTTCTCTTTTCATAACTTCGAAAAAAAAGGTTTAAAAATTTGATTTACAAACCCTTAAACCTTTTTAAAATATTTTTTTTGAATTACTCAATATACAATTTCTTAATTCTTGGAATAGGTCCGCCACATTTTACTTGATGGCAACTGATACAAGCATTGATTCCATTATTAAAATGTTCTTTCGCATTCTTGGGATCTTTATAGATTAATTCCTGTGCTTGAATAAATTTTGCTGATTGCTCTTCAAAAAAAGCATCTTTATCAGTTTCATCAGTCAAAACAGCTTCGTGAATTCTTTTAAAATGTTGAGGAAATTGCCCAATGGTATCTCCTTTGATAATTCTCGCTTTCAAACGTTCATTATCCACATACATTTGCTCCATTAAAGCTGCCATTTCCGACATTTCATACATTTCGAAACCTTCATCCGTTTTCTTTTCAACAGACGATTCTGATGTACTCAATTCTTCTTGATTTGCTTTTTGACAAGAACCAAATACCACTAAAAACCCAAAAAGTAAAAAAATATTTTTCATTATTTAGCAATTAAAACACCATCAGCCATAAACGAATAAGTAACTTTTGGAGCAACAATACTATCAATTGCAGCTTGTGATTTTCCAGCATCTTTAGCATAATGTTTCAACTCGTCAACACTTTCAATACCTACATAAGCTTTTCCACTAACAATAACTTCTTTTTCTTGTGCATTCATTGGAACAAAGAAGCCGTAATCTTTGAATTTAACGAAAGCTTGTTTTTCTTCAGCTAAATCCAATGTCATCCAACAACCTTTTTTCTGACAAACTTCATTAATAGCAGATTTGAATTTTACATTAATTGTATCACCTTCTTTTAAACTAGCATACATAGCTGCCATTTCTTCATTGGATAAAGCTTCTGCTGCAACAATTGAATCTCCAAAAACAGCATATTCTACAGTCGGTTCTTCAACAACTGCTACTTCTGTTTCATTTTTCTTGCAACTTGCTACTACTAATGCTAAAGAAAGCATCAAAAAGATATTTTTCATATGATAATTAAATTTTGTTTAAGCAAAAGTACTAATTTTAAAAGAATTAGTAAATTTTTATTTATTAACATCACATCTTAATAATTTTTAATCATCTCAAAAAAATGAATTCTTTTTTTGCTATTTTTGCAAACATTAGAAGCATTTGAGCTTCTTTATTATTTATTTTATAATACTTATCCTAATGGAATTAAAAACTTTAGAAGAAATTGACATCCAATTAGCTCCAACATCAAAGATTAATGAAGTTGATTTTGATAATCTAACTTTCGGAACCACTTTTACAGATCATATGTTGGTATGTGATTTTGCTGATGGAGAATGGAAAAAACCAGTTATTCAGCCTTATGCGCCAATGACTATTGATCCTTCTGCTAAAGTTTTTCATTACGGACAAGCTATTTTTGAAGGAATGAAAGCCTACAAAGATGCCAACGATGCTGTTTGGTTATTTCGTCCAGATCAAAATTACGAGCGTTTTAACAAAAGTGCTGTTCGTATGGCAATGCCTGAAGTTCCAGAAGAAGTTTTCTTAGGCGGATTGAAACGTTTATTGGAAATTGAAAAAGATTGGGTAAAAAAAGGATTAGGCAATTCCTTATATATACGTCCGTTTATGATTGCTACTGGTCCTGGTGTAATTGCTGCTCCTGCCAAATTTTATAGATTCATGATTATTTTATCACCAGCAAAAGCGTATTATTCTGGTGAAGTAAAAGTGTTAATTGCTGAACATTACAGTAGAGCTGCAAATGGAGGAATTGGTGCTGCAAAAGCCGCTGGAAATTATGCTGCGCAATTTTACCCAACACAATTAGCAAACGAACAAGGATTCCAACAAGTAATTTGGACTGATGATGCAACGCATACCAAATTAGAAGAAGCGGGAACTATGAACGTGTTTATTAGAATTAATGATACCCTTTATACAGCTCCAACAAGCGAGAGAATTTTGGATGGTGTAACAAGAAAAAGTGTAATTGAACTAGCAAAAAGAGAAAATATTGCTGTTGAAGAGCGTTCGGTTTTGGTAACAGAATTAGTCGAAGCTGCTAAAAATGATTCTTTAAAAGAAATTTTTGGAGCGGGAACTGCAGCTGTAATCAATCCAATTGCTGGATTTTCATACAAAGGCGATTATTTTGAATTACCAAAATTAGCTGATTCAATAGCAGTGGAAATAAAAACCAAATTGACTAATATTCAAAATAAATTAGCTGAAGACACTTTTGGCTGGACAGTTAAAATATAGTATTCAGTCGCAGTTATCAGTAAAATTATCACACTGATAACTGTGACTATTTCAAAATCGCTTCAAAACTTGGTTTAAAGTAATTGGGACCTTTCATTACTTTACCATCTTCTCTGTAAATAGGTTTGCCGTCTTCGCCTAATTTACTCATATTGGAACGTTGAATTTCGTCAAAAACTTCTTCAATTTTATGTTGTAAACCGTGTTCTAAGATAGTTCCGCATAAAATGTATAACATATCACCTAAAGCATCGGCAATTTCAACAATATCATTGTTTTGAACCGCTTCTAAATATTCTTCGTTTTCTTCTTTCATCAAATTAAAACGCAATTCATTTTTTAAATTTCCTAAATCTGCTTTTAATTCGTTGCTTACTCCTAAACCGTAGGTTTCATGAAATAATTGTACTGCTTTTAATTGTTTTTGCATATGCTAATTTTTAATTGGCTAAATATATTAATTTGCTGAAATCATTTCTTACTTTTGTGTAAATATTTATCATCATGTTTTCAACGGGTCAAGCCTACTTTGCTATATTTTTTGTCATTATATTTATAATCACTATGATTTTAGTTTATAAAAAAGACTTAAAAGAAATGAAAAACCAATACAAAGGAACGTATTGGATTTTAATTGGATTTTTATTATTTATTTTATTTTTATTTATCATTAAATTCTTTTTAAGAGAATAATTTTTTATATTTGGGAAACCCCAACCTACTAGAAATGAAGATAGCTAAATACATACTGCTGTTACTAGCACTTTTTTCTATTGCATTTTCAGTATTCGTCGCCACTCAACCTGGTTCATTTGAAATTGTAAAAGAAAAAAATATTGATACTTCAAAGACTCTTGTTTTTGATTTTATTTCCAATCTAGAAAACGCAACGCAATGGTTTCCTTATATATTGTCAGATGACAATCTAGATTTTACAAAAAACGAGAACAATAGTATTTCTTCCGCTAATTGGAAATCTACAACTTCACAATACCAATTAACAAACGAAACTCTTTTTAATGCTGATTCTCTCTACCAAAATTTTCAAGAAAACGACAACATTCAAAAGCTAATTTGGAAACTTGAAGAACAAAAAGAAAAAACTAAAATTGTATTAAAAGTCACTGGAAATCTTAGTTTCAAACAAAAACTAAATGCGTTATTTCATGGTGGAGCTGAAAATGTTTTTGGTCCAAAATTAGAAGTAGCATTAACCAATATTGAGAACAGATTAAATGCTTCATTTGTTGAACATTCTATTACTATTCAAGGATTTTCTTACCAAAAAGGAACCAATTTCATCAAACAGAAAGACAGTTGTTCTATCAAAGATTTTGATATTCGTTCCAAAGAAATTCTGAAAAAAGTAAACCAATTCGTTGAACAAAACGGCATTCAACCAACTGGAAATCCGTTTGTTTTATTTGATCGTTGGGAAGAAAGAAAAAACTTTGTGGTATATGCTTTTTGTATACCCATTGAAGAAGAAATTGTTTCCACAACCAATCCTAACATTACAGGTGGTAACATCCCAAATTATTTAGCTCTAAAAACAAAATTAATTGGTAATACAGCACTTCACAGAAAAAAAGCATACGATGCCGCTATAAAATATATTGCCAAAAACAAATACGAAGAAGATTACGGCGGTTATTATCTTGAAATTTATCCAACAGAAAAAGATAAAAAACAACATAATCCAACGGTGGAAATCATCATTCCAGTGAGGAAAAAAATTGTAATTCAAACCGTTCAAGATTCTTTGACAACATCAGGAAATAAAATAGAAAACGCTGAATAAATCAGCGTTTTTTTTAACTTTTTATAATTCCTTTTACAACGGTTTCAGCGGCATGCAAACCAAATAAAGCCGGCATCCAACTATTAGTCCCATAAAACGATTTCTTAAAATTACTGCCATCCGTAGTCTTAATACTCGAATAGTCTGGGCGCTCGTCAGAATACACTACTTTCACGCCTTTTGAAATTCCTTCTTGCTTCAAACGTTTTCTAATATTTTTTGCTAACGGACAATATTCGGTTTTACTGATGTCGCGCACTTTTACGTTTTCGGCATTGAATTTTCCTCCAGCGCCCATATTACTGATGATTTTTACTTTTTTACGTTTGCAAGCTATAATCAAATTCAATTTGGGAGTAACACTATCAATGCAATCCAGTACATAATCAAATTCTGGAGAAACTAATTCAAAAGCCCTTTCTGGTGACAAAAATTCTTGAATTCTTGTCAACTGCAATTCAGGATTTATATCTAATAATCTATCGCCAACAATAGTGACTTTTGGTTCACCCACTGTCGAATGTAAAGCTGGTAACTGACGATTAATATTAGTAATATCAACGGTATCGCCATCAACTATGGTCATTTTTCCTACGCCAGCTCGTGCTAAAAATTCGGCTGCAAAACTGCCCACTCCGCCTAAACCAACGACTAATACATTGGCATTTTCTAATTTTTGTATGCCTTCTTCTTTAAATAATAAAACGGCTCTTTCTTTCCACTTTGCCATAATAAGTTTATTGTTAATGGTTTGTTGTTAATGGTTTGTTGTTAATGGTTTATGGTTTGAATATTGATTTGAAATTTTGGAAAATCATATTTTTCATTTCGTCCATTGGAAGTCCTTTCATTCTGGCTGCTTTTTCGTAGACATCAAAAATAGATTCTTCAATGGTGTCGGTCTCTAACAAAATTTTATTTTCGGGTGCAAAGGTAAACACTTTTTCCAAATCTAGATTACGCATCAAGTACTTTCCAAAAGACAAATAGAATCCGTTACTCAATAACGATTGCGCTACTTGTTCGTTTTTCGAAAAGCCGTGAATAATCATGGGATTTTGAATGTTTCTATCTTTTTTAATGGAAATAATTTCCTGATAGGCCGCTACACAATGCAGAATAATTGGTTTTTCGGTGTTTTGTACTAAATCCAATTGTTGATGAAAAACTTGAATTTGGGTTTCCAATGGAATTTCTATTCGTTTATCCAATCCACATTCGCCCAATGCCAAACAAGAAGTTTCTTTTAATTTCTCTTCAATACAATCTAAATCCGAAAGCAAGCGATTTTCGTCAATATACCAAGGATGAATCCCAATGGAATATGTTGGAATATTCGGGTCAAATTCCCAAGGATATTGGTTTACCACTTCCAAAACATTGGAATCATTGGAAAATTGGTGCGTATGTAAATTGATAAACTTAGTCATGAAACTTTTTTACGCCAGCCAAAATAGCGATTGGCAAATCATTTTCTAAAGGAACAATCGGGCATGAATATTTGTAATTGTAAGCACAATACGGATTGTATGCCAAATTAAAATTGATGACAACTTCTTTCGATGTTGGAATTCGCATATCAATATATCTGCCGCCAATGTAACTTTCTTTTCCACAAGAAGCATCCGAAAACGGTAAAAACAGGTAATCTTTGAAACCTGGTTTTTGAATTAATTCTAGATTTTGATACACATTCAGTTGCATTTTTTGTCCGTTTATTTCGAAATGCAATTCACCAAATTTCTTGTACATCGGTGTTCTTTCTGTTGTGGTTTTCATTTGGAACGGTTTCTCTTTCTTCGAACGAATGAATTTAGCTTTTACAATAAATTCCTCTGAAATTGGAAAGAAATCTAAACCTTCAAATGACTTCAAATCGTCTTCCATCAACGGACTTGAAGTACCATCAGCAAAGGAAGCATTCATGTTCTTTTGGAAATCTTCTGCCTTTTGAATTTCATTGGTTTGGGCATAAAAAGTTGTCCAACAAAAAAGAGCGATCAGGATTTTGTACATGGTTTGATTTTTTACAAAAATATATAATTTCTCTAACATTTATTGAAAGTGCCTTTTGTACTTTTGTGCTTTCAATTCCCCATGATTAAAAAAGCCTTACAAAAATACATCAATAACTTCACCGGATTTTCAAGAGAAATCTGGATTTTGGCTATCATTACCTTTATCAACCGAGCGGGAACCATGGTTTTGCCATTTTTATCCAAATATTTGAAAGAAGACTTAGGATTTACTTATAGTCAAGTCGGTTGGATTATGGTAAGTTTTGGTTTTGGTTCTATGTTGGGTTCGTGGTTAGGCGGCAAACTTTCGGATAAAATTGGGTTTTATAAAGTAATGGTTTTCAGTTTGTTTACTAGTGGATTAATGTTCTTTGGTTTACAAAAAATTACTTCTTTCGAAGGTTTGATGGTGGCTATTTTCTTAATCATGGTTGTTGCGGATATGTTTCGTCCCGCCATGTTTGTTTCGTTAGCCGCTTATGCCAAACCTGAAAATAGAACTAGAGCCTTAACATTAGTTCGTTTAGCTATTAATTTAGGATTTGCTGCTGGACCCGCTTTGGGTGGATTAATCATAATGAATATTGGATATGAAGGATTATTTTGGATAGATGGTGCTTCGTGCATTATTGCTATTTTAATTTTTTGGTATTTGGTCAAAGAAAAAGAGAAATCTTCCTATTTAGACAAAAAAAATCCAGGAGAAATTTTAACCGAATCCGTTTTTAGAGATGGTCCGTTTTGGATTTTCTTGACGGCTTGTTTGATTACAGGAATTTTATTCTTCCAATTATTCACTACGCTTCCACTCTATCACAAAGAACAATTTGATTTAACCGAGTTTCAAAGCGGTTTACTTTTAACATTAAATGGTGTTGTTATTTTTCTTCTAGAAATGCCAATTGTCAATTATATTGAAAAAAACAAAGTCAATAAAATCAAGATAATTACCATTGGAACTTTCGCAATGGCAATGAGCATGCTCTTGTTGTTATTTAATTTTTGGGCTGGTATTTTAATCATCATGATTTTATTTATGACCATTGGTGAAATGTTTGCGTTTCCGTTTTCTAATTCGTTTGCTTTGAGTCGTGCGCCTAAAGGTCATGAAGGGCGTTATATGGCAATTTTTACTATGAGTTATAGTTTAGCGCATATTTTAAGTGCCAAAACAGGAATGACCATCATTGATAATTACGGTTACCAAGCCAATTGGTTATTCATGGGGACACTTGGATTAGTTGGTGCTTTGCTGTGTTATTGGGTAATGATTTTGGTTAGAAGAGAAAACAAACTAAAAATTTAGTTTAAAAACTAAAAAAATAGTTGTGTAACTAAAAAAATAGTTTTAAGTTTGTTCTAGTTAACTGATAGAACCACAAAATTAACTAGTTATGCAAAAATTGACCAACAAAGAAGAAGAAGTAATACAAGTATTATGGAAGCTTGAAAAAGCTTTTGTAAAAGAAGTTTTGGAAGCTTTTCCCGATGACAAACCACATTATAATACGTTATCAACAATCATCCGGATTTTAGAAGAAAAAGGATATGTTTCGCATCGTGCCTTTGGAAATTCGCATCAATATTTTCCAATAGTTTCATTAGAAGATTACCGAAAAACGTTTATGCATACGGCTATTGAAAATTACTTCAATAATTCGTACAAAAGTATGGTTTCCTATTTTGCCCAGGAAGAAAAAATTTCGGCTGACGAGCTACGAGAAATTCTTGCCATCATTGAAAAATCAAAAAAAGAGTAATTACTTATAAACTGCTTGCGTATGGAAACGCTAATCACCTATTTTCTAAAAGTAAACGGATTGTTAATCGGTTTTTATCTAATGTATTTTCTTTTTTTGAAGAAAGAAACCTTTTTCAACTGGAGTCGCTGGTATTTTTTATTGGGAATTATTTTGTCATTGGTTGTACCGTTGCTTACCTATACCAAAATTATTTGGGTAGCTCCTACTCCAATGCCTGAACTTCCTGAATTTATACCTTTTCAACAAACAGAAACACCTGTAATCATTGAAGAATCCATTGATTGGAATACTATTTTTTTACTGTTTTATGGTTTGATAATTTTGATTTTGGTGGGAAAAATGTTGGTCGAACTAACCAAATTACTTGTCTTCCTGGTCAAAAATAAAAAAACAAAAGTGGGTTCTTATTTTTTAATCGAGCAAACGTCTGGTCAGCCCTTTTCGTTTTTTAACTATGTAGTTTTCCAGAAAAAAAACTATACAGAAACGGAAATTGCAGCTATTTTACAGCATGAAACAGTTCATGTAAGGCAAAAACATTCAATTGATGTTTTGTTTAGTCAGTTGTTTTGTTGTGTTTTTTGGGTGAATCCGGTGTGCTGGTGGTACAAAAAAGCCATGCAACAAAATTTGGAGTACATCGCCGATGCGCAAACGGTAGCCCAAACCGATAGTTTCATCTATCAAAACTTGATTGTTAAAGCAACTTGTAGTGGTTCACAATTGGCCTTAACCAATCCCTTTTATCAATCATTAATTAAAAAACGTATTCTTATGATAAATACAACACCGTCTAATAAAAAAAGCCTTTGGAAGTATGCCGTTGTACTTCCGTTATTGACTGCTTTCTTTTTAATGTTCCAAATTGAAACAGTTGCACAAGTTAAAGATGAAAACAAAAATGATAATATAGTTTCAGATGGCTTTTCTGTTATAATTGACGCCAAAACAACGGATGCTAACTTTAAAGAGCTTGAAGAACTTTTTACCGATAGTAATCTTAAATTAAAATTTTCGAATGTAAAAAGAAACAAAGCAGGAGAAATTACCCGAATAAAAATTGAATTTCGTTCCAAACAAGGAGAAATTAAAGAATATAAAGTTGATAAATCTATTCCTATTGAAACTATTGAATTGTATAAAAACGAAGACCAAAATTCAGATGATTATTTTGGTTTTAGAAAACTTACTGAAACTAAATATTATGAATATAGCAATTCTGATTATGAAGGAACTTTAAATATTGGTAAGAAAAAATCAGAATTAGATACCAACTCATGGACATTAGATGAGATAGTAATTGGAAACAAAAAAGCCCAATTGATTATCAACGGAAAACTACAAACCGAGAACAAGAAAATTGCCATTCCTAATGACCATGAAATTGATGTAATGAAGCAAATAACTGCCAAAGAAGTTAAAGAAAAATACAACCTAGACGTTAAAGAAGATGGCAATTATTATGAAATTACAACTAAAAAAGAAGCAAAAAAAACTGATTCGGAAGCTGCTTATGCTATTGAATTAGCTGTTGATTATTCAGAAAATGAAGCCTTAACTCACATCGAAAGAATCAAAAACAATAAAATGGTCGATGCCAAAAAAGCTTTGATTTTATTCAATGGAAAAGAAATTAGCTATAAAGATTTGGATAAAATTGATGAAAAAACCATTAGTTCGTCTGGAAATTCAGGAGCTAAACATGCAGTAAAAAAATATGGTAATAAAGCAAAAAATGGTGTTATTTTCATTAATACGAAAGAGTATGATATGGAAAACAACCCTTTGTTGAAAGAAATGTATGAGAAAGTAGAAAATGAAAACTTACCAACACAACCAAATAAAAACCAACTTTATATTATTAATGGAAAAGAATATAAAAGTGAAGATTTAAAAGGTAAAAAAATTGTTCTTGATGGAAGTATTATTCATTATTCTGCTGAAGAAGCAATTAAAAAGTATGGAAAAAAAGGAAAAAATGGGGTTTTAGTTTTTGAAGGAAAATCAACAATTTCAGAAGGTACGAATAAAGAAATTAGCTATGAGGCTAAAGAATTTAAAAATACCAAACCAAAAAATATAAAGTTAAATTTTGAAAAAGGAAAAACGTATATTATTGGAGGAAGAAAATATAGTTATGACGATTTAAAAGATAAAAACTTATGGCTATACGCAGAAACTCCAAACAAAATTGAAGAAAAAAATGGAGTTGTAACAATTTCTGGTGATGTTTTAGAAGATGCTGGAAGTTGGAATTCGAAAGAAATAATTTCATTAGAAACAACTAAAAGTACTGTTGAAACAAGAGTCTTTGAACTTAGTAATGGTAAAACCATAATAGTATCGGGAAATATGTTCAAAGCTCCAAAATATCCGGCTTTAGATTTAAATAATGTGGAATTTTATTCCAATGATGTCTTAATTAAAAACAGTATTAGCTATTTGAAAAATATAAATTCAGATAGGATTATAGATGTTGAAATTTTAGAAAACAATAAAAAAATAAAACTAAAAGTTACGCCTCAAGAGAAACCAGAACCCAAGACAATTGAATTAAAAAATGGTGTTGTAGTCGTTGTTTTTGATGGTGATAAAATTAAGTTTCCTGGCTATCCAACACATTTTTTGAACCGATTAAAAATTGAGTCAAAAGGTAAAATTTTGGAAGACAATATCGAATTTTTCAAAAACTATGACTTAAAGAAAATAAAAGATATAAAAATTGAATTGGAATCAGATTCAAAAGAAAGTAAGGTGATTAAAAAACTTTACATCATAGAATAATTCTTAAAAAAAACTTCATCAAATAAGCCAAAAAATCCCGAAGGTTCGGGATTTTTTTATTTGTTTATATTTGCAAAAAATTAAACGATGTATAAAATTCTAGCTAAAATAAATAAAGCTATATTACCAAGTTTTACCAAGCAAGGTTTAGATCCTATAAAAGCAAAAAAATGGCAAAAAGCTATTATTGCTTGGCGCTATTTTGTTACAGTTAGAGCTTTGGATTAATTAGTTACTTCTATGGTGTGTTCAATAAAATTGTTAAATGTTCTAAATTTTAAAACATAAGTTCCTACTTGACTTTTATTAAAAGTGTAAGTTGTTGTTTTATTGGTTAATAACTGTGGACAATCACACCCAACATAACGAGCTTTAACGATAATTTCTGTTGTATTACCCGTAACTTGTTCCGTAAAACTTTTAAAATTTCCACATTCCGAAATAACTTCGTATGTCAATGTAAGATCAATAGGTTGATTAATAGTTGTTGTATTTGAACCCTCAACCAATAAAGTTGGAGAATTAGCTTCGTAACTGCATTCATTTTCACCTTCTGAACAAGAAACAAAGAAAATGCATAGCACTAATAATTTATAAACTTGAATTTTCATATTTATTTTTTTTTACAAATTTAATAAACCAAAGCAGAAAAAACAGATTTACCAGATAATTTTTCTTTACCATTTAAAAAAGTTAATTCCATCAAGAAGTTGACTTGCACGATTTCGCCACCTAATTGTTCTACCAATTCACAAACGGCTTTTGCAGTTCCACCAGTGGCTAAAACATCATCATGGATGAGTACTTTATCTCCTGGTTGTATCGCATCAATATGAATTTCTAAAGTATCGGTACCGTATTCCAACTCATAACTTGCTGAAATGGTTTCGAATGGCAATTTATTGGGCTTACGTACAGGAATAAAACCTACATTTAATCGTTGGGCTAATAAAATCCCAAAGAAAAAACCTCTACTTTCTACCCCAACAACCTTATCAATTTTTTGATTTTCTAGCTGACTTACTAATAAATCCAAGCAAGCATTGGTGGCTTCTGGTGAATTTAACAACGGAGTTATATCTTTAAAGGCAATTCCTTTCTTTGGAAAATCCTGAATATCACGGATGTAGTTTTCAATATTCATTTTTTATGTTTTTTTTCATGTTTAGGTTTGCAATTTACACAATAATATCTATATTTGCACTCACAAAATCGGCCTCGTGGCGCAACTGAATAGCGCATCTGATTACGGCTCAGAAGGTTACTGGTTTGAATCCAGTCGAGGTCACTAAAAAAGTAAAGCGTTCAATTTTTTTGAGCGCTTTTTTTGTATCTTAACTCCTTGTAAACCAACAAAAAAAAGATGGATAATTCTATAGAAAATCGCGTTAGATCAGTAGAAACGCTGTTCCAAAATTTGGACGTGGAAATTATAGAATTTCAAAAGGAAACAAAGTTGGGTTGCATGGCTGGTTGTGGAAAATGTTGTTCAACTCCAGAAATTGATGCTTCTCCTTTAGAATTTCTACCTTGGGCTTTCCATGTTTTCTTAAAGGGTCTGGCCGAAGAAACGCTTTTAGAATTGGAACAAAATACAAAATCAACTTGTTTTTTATATCGTCCAAAATCATTGGCAGAATTTACACTAGGCAATTGTAGCAATTACAAATATCGCGGTTTAATTTGTAGACTTTTCGGTTTTGGTGCTACAACCGATAAATATGGAAAACTACGAATTGCAACTTGCAACATCATAAAAGAAGGTCAAAAAGAAAATTATGACGCAGCTACAATGGCTATAAATGCAAATGTATCGGTTCCCATTTTTACGGAATACTATATGCAACTTTCACAAATCGATTTTAAACTAGGTAATACTTTTCAACCTGTAAATAAAGCTATGAAAACTGCTTTAGAAGAAGTGTTACAATATTATGCCTACAGAGATTTTCCAGAAAACTACAAAAAACCGATTTAATTCTTTTATTTTCAAGTAGTTAAAATAAAACTGAAATTCGAAAATACTATCAAAATATAGTCTACCTTCGGTAAAAAATTATGACCATTGAGCAACGGGTTGTTTTGGTAGAAGAATTATTCCATAATCTAGATATAGAAATAACCGAATTCAAATCGCATACCCAATTGAGTTGCGTTGCTGGTTGCGGCAAATGTTGCAATCATCCTGAAATTGATGCGTCACCTTTAGAATTTTTACCTTGGGCTTTTCATCTATTTCTAAATGGTGAAGCCGAAAAAGTATTAACCACACTAAACCAATCAACAGTAAACCGATGTTTTATTTACAATCCGCTTTCGTTGTTGGATAAAAACAAAGGAAATTGCAGTAATTATCAATATCGAGGCTTAATTTGCCGTCTTTTCGGATTTGGAGCTAATACTGATAAATACGGTCAATTGCGATTGGCGACTTGTAAAATCATCAAAGAAGGTCAAGCCGAAAATTACAATAAGTCAACCGAATTAATCAATAAAGGATTACCTATTCCCATTTTCACCGATTATTACATGAATTTATCCCAAATCGATTTTCAATTGGGAAATGTAATAGTTCCAATAAATAAAGCATTAAAACTAGCTATTGAAGAAGTGTTGCAATATTATGCTTACCGCCCAATGCCAAGCGGACATTTTAATTGTGCTTAAGTTAAATATTTTTCCCCAATCACTTTTCGAATCGAAACAAAACCAATTTGATTCAAATCAATTTCAGAACGTTTTACCCAAATCAATTCCTGTATTTCGTCTTCTGCTTCTATTTTAATAACATCGGAAGTCAATTGACATTCGTAAAAAATATCCATAGTTCTGTATGGCACATTCTTATACAAATAATTATTGGGCGAAGTCGTGATGTATTTTAAATCACGATTTGAAATCTCAATACCTAATTCTTCTTTGATTTCTCTAGAAGCTGCTTCTTCTGCGGTTTCATTTGGATCGATAAATCCGCCTGGTAAATCCCATTTTCCTTTGTCGGGATCAACATTTCTAACCGTAAACAAAACTTTATCTTCAAACGTAAAAACAATAGCTACCGCTGCAGCAATATTATGATAATAAGTGAATCCACAATCGTGACATAAGAATCTTCTATTCTCTGGAAATTCAAAATGCGTGGAAGCACAACTCGGACAAAATTTGAAAAAAGTCATTGATTAGGGATTAGGGATTAGGGATTAGGGATTAGGGATTAGGGATTAGGGATTAGGGATTAGGGATTAGGGATTAGGGATTAGGGATTAGGCAAATTTACTGAATACTTTTTACTTTTTACTTTTCCCTTTTTACTTTTCCCATAATAACTATATTTGTTTCATGAAGCATTTAATCATCATAGGAGCCGTTTGGCCTGAACCTAATTCAACAGCTGCTGGAAGTAGAATGCTGCAAATCATTTCATTGTTCCAAAATCAAGGATATGAAATTACATTTTTGTGTTCGGCTTCAAAATCGGATTTTTCTTTTGATTTGAATACAATTTCAGTTCAAACCAAACCTATTCAACTGAATGACAGTAGTTTTGACAGTATTATAAAAGAGCTAAACCCAAATGTGGTACTCTTTGACCGATTCATGATAGAAGAACAATACGGTTGGCGTGTAATGGAAAACTGTCCAAATGCTTTACGAGTTTTAGATACGGAAGACTTACATTTTCTCAGAAAAGCTCGCGAAGTTACTTTTAAACAAAATCGGGAATTGGTTTTTGAAGATTATATTTCGGATGTTTTTAAGCGCGAAATGGCTTCGATTTATAGATGCGATTTGACTTTAATTATCTCGGAATACGAAATGCAATTGGCAACCGAAACGTTTCAAATTAATGCCTCACTTTTACATTATTTGCCCTTTTTGTCGGAAGAAATTACTACCAATGTTCCCAAATTCGATGAAAGAAAGCATTTTATTAGTATTGGCAACTTTTTGCACGAACCCAATTGGCAAACGGTTTTGGAATTGAAAAAATATTGGAAAGCAATAAAAAAGCAACTTCCAGAAGCCGAATTACATGTTTATGGCGCTTATGTAACCGAAAAAGCCAAGCAATTACACAACGAAAAAGAAGGTTTTCTAATCAAAGGTAGAGCCGAAAGTGTTGCTGAAGCGTATTCTAAAGCAAAAGTTTTGTTAGCACCAATTCCTTACGGAGCAGGTTTGAAAGGCAAATTGTTTGAAGCGATGCAATTGGGATTACCTTCAATTACAACAGAAATGGGCGCCGAAGGAATGAACGGAAATTTAGATTGGAATGGATTTATCACTTCAGATGAAAATGATTTTATTACCAAATCGGTAAAATTGTATAGCGATAAAACACTTTGGGAAACCGCTCAGAAAAACGGTTACAAAATCATTGAAAAACGATTCAAAAAAGAGTTATTTGCGAGTGATTTTATGAATAAAGTAGAAACACTTCAAATGAATTTGAAATCTCATAGAAACCAAAACTTCTTAGGTCAAATACTACAACATCAAAGTTTACAAAGCACGAAATATATGAGTAAGTGGATTGAAGCGAAGAATAGTTGATAGTCGCAGTCGCAGTTTTCAGTCACAGTTTTTAGCTGATAACTGAGACTGAGACTGTAAACTTTTTATCCATGAATCGTCTCTGATTTCCCGTAACTTGCAATTACTTTTGCTTCAAATTCTAACCATTCTTCCCAACGTTTTTTAACATCATACCCTTCTTCTGCTAATTCATGAGCAAATTGTAAGAATGATGTATAATGATTGGCTTCAGAAATCATTAATTCACGATAAAATTTAGCTAATGCTTCGTCTTGAATATTGTCTGAAAGCACTTTAAAACGCTCACAACTTCTGGCTTCAATCATAGCAGCAAATAACATGCGTTCCACAATCAAATGCTTGCGGTTTCCTGGTTTCATGAACTTGAATAAATCGTTTACATAACTGTCTTTTCGTTCGCGACCCAATACCCAACCACGAGCCTTGATAATTTCATGCACTTGCTCAAAATGATCTAGCTCTTCTTTGGCGATCTTGGTTAACTCTGTTGTAATTTCAGTAAATTCAGGTAACATATTAATTAACATAATCGCATTGGAAGCAGCTTTCAACTCACACCAAGCATGATCAGTTAGAATTTCTTCTAAGTTTCCTTCGGCAATATTTGCCCATCTTGGGTCGGTTGGTAGTTTTAAACGAAACATATAAAATAGCGGATTATAAAATATCTAATACAAAGTGCAAATTTAGTAAGTTAATCGGTAAAACTACACAACTTTATTCTTTATAATCAAGGTTTTTGTATTGATTAAAACAATAATAAACCACAAAAAAGAAGAAAAACTCATTTATTAGCATTACCTTGTAAGTCAAACAAATAAAATTTTGTACGATGAAAAAATTAAGTTTATTATTAGGCGCTTTAACAATGGTAGTTTTGGTTTCATGTAAGGAAAAAGAAGAAGAGCCAATTGAAGCTGCTCCAGTTGAAGTTGCACCAGAAGCAACTGAAAATGAAGGAACAAAAATAAAAGTAAACGCTGATGGTGTTGAATATTCTGATGGAAACACAGAAATTGAAGTTTCTAAAGATGGTGGTGAAGTAAAAAAAGACTAAATCCACAACTGTCTAAAAAGTAAATTTGGAATCAAACTAAAACTTTTTAGACAGTTTTTTTTATAGTAAACTCGATATTTCCCAATCTTTATTTGGATGGTAACCAATGTTTCCGTTTTCAATTTCTAACGGGCAATCAAAATTATTGGTATACAAACCTCCTGTTCCCAAACCTTGTGGCATTGGATTTTCTAAAGTATAAGTAAATTGCGTAATGGCATTTAACCCAATATTACTTTCCAAAGCAGAAGTGATCCACCAACCAATATTTAAACTTTCAGCAATGGAAATCCATTCTAATGTTCCTTTGAAACCACCCACCAAACTAGGTTTTAAAATGATGTATTGCGGCTGAATTTCTTCCAATAATTTTCGTTTCTTTTCTATTCCAAAAACACCAATTAACTCTTCATCCAAAGCAATTGGGAAAGGCGTTTTTTGGCATAGTATTTTCATCTCTTGAATTTGATTCGCTTTAATTGGTTGTTCAATACTATGTAATTCAAATTCAGCTAATTGATTTAATTTATCTAAAGCTTCATTTGAATTAAAAGCACCATTAGCATCTACTCGAATTTCGATGGTTTTAGCATCAAAATTTTGACGAATGAATCGTAATAATCCTAATTCTTTTTCGAAATCAATAGCACCAATTTTCAATTTGATGCACGAAAATCCTTGTGCTAATTTCTCTTCGATTTGGGTTTTCATGAAGTGCTCCTCGCCCATCCAAACCAAACCGTTGATTAACATGTTTTTTTTGCCTTCTGTAAATTCCGAAGGAAATAAGTCAAAGGGTGTTTTCGATTGTAACGAAAGAAAAGCCATTTCAACGCCAAATTGAATGGAAGGAAATTCCATTAATTCATCCCACAATTTATCTTTTCCCAAATGAATATTCTGGCAAACCCATTGCAATTTTTCTTCATAATCTGGTCGGTCGTCAATGGAAAGGGTTCGTAAAATACCACATTCACCTATTCCGATTTTTCCGTTTTCTTCCAATATCAAAAACCAAGTTTCTTTCTCGGTCATTACACCACGAGAAGTGCCGCTTGGGCGTTTGAAATTTAGGATGTATTTTTTGTAGGTTGCTATCATTTTTTTGGTACACAAAGTTGCACGAAGCTTTACACAGAGTTTCACGAAGATCTTATAAAATTGCGAACCTTACGGTTAAATTATTCTATTAAAGTTCCACAAAAGCTCCAATTTCTAATAGCATCAAATCTTTTCCTTTGTCGAAAAATTTGCGTTTGGCTTCGTCGTGATTGATTTCGATGTAACCAAATGTATCAAAATGATAGCCTAAAATCTTATCACATTGGATGAAATCAGAGGCGATGATGGCATCTTCGACATCCATAGTGAAGTTGCTTCCAATTGGTAAAATCGCTAAATCTAATTTCGTTCGCATTGGAATTAATTTCATATCCATAGTCAAAGCCGTATCACCAGCGATGTAGATGTTTTTATGTTCGCCTTCTATAACAAATCCGCCCGGTTGACCGCCATAACTTCCATCAGGAAATGAAGAGGTATGATGTGCAATTACATATTTTACGGTGCCAAATTCAAAATCCCAACTGCCACCATGGTTCATTGGATGGAAATTAAACCCTTTATTTCCGTAATGAGAAGCAATTTCGTAGTTGGAAACAATTACTGCTTCTGTTCGTTTTGCAATCGCTTCTACATCCAAAATATGATCTTGGTGCGCGTGTGTTAACAAAATGAAATCGGCTTTCAATGAATGAATATCAATATGAGAAGCCTTTGGATTACCAGAAATAAAAGGATCAACTAGAATATGTGTATCATTTACTTCAATTCCGATACAAGCGTGTCCGTAAAAAGTGATTTTCATAATGATAGTATTAAGATTTTAGACTAAAGTAGTAAGACTGAATTTATAAATATAAAGATAACCAAAATAATACACTTAATGCAAATGTGCTTAGTGCCACTTTTTTTAATTCTGGGTCAAAGTCTTCATAACTTTCTGATTTATTAACTTTATTCATATGCATAATTATAGGAATATTAATTAGTAAAACAGGCAACAAAGAAGATTTGATTAATAAAATAAAAACCATGAAACAAATCATCCCGATTAATAAAATAATTTGATGATACTTTTTTGCCCAAACCAATCCCATTTTTACTACCAATGTATTCTTACCTGCAATTTTATCGTTTTCAATATCGCGCATGTTGTTCAAATTTAGAACAGCAACACTTAATAATCCAATAGCTGTTGCGGGTAGAAATAACTTCCAATCAATGAAGTGCGTAAACAAAAAATTGGAACCAATTACAGAAACCCAACCAAAGAAAAGAAACACAAACAAATCACCAAAGCCACTGTAACCATAAGCATTTTTCCCAACCGTATATTTGATTGCTGCTCCAATAGAACCAATTCCTAATAAAATAAAGATCAAACTCAAGGCAAAGTTTTCTTTTCCAAATGCGATGTAAATTAGCAATAATGCCAAAACAAAAGTAATTGCAGCGGTAATCAAAACCGCTTTTTTCATTTGAGCCGATGTGATGATTCCAGCGGCAACCATTCGTTTTTCACCAATTCTATTGGCATCGGTTCCTTTTACTCCGTCTCCGTAATCATTGGCATAATTGGACAAAACTTGTAAACCTAATGTAGTTAACAACGCCAATACCAAAATACGCCAATCCGAAAATCCTTGATGATAAGCATAAGCACTTCCGACTATAATTCCCGAAACGGAAAGCGGTAAAGTTCGTAATCGTGCGGCTTGTATCCAGTGTTTCATTATTTTTGTTTGTTTGTTGTTTGTTGTTTGTTGTTTCAAGTTTCAAGTTTCAAGTTTCAAGTTTCAGGTTTCAAGTTTCAGGTTTCAGGTTTACATTTTTGTCTTTCCGAGCTTGCGAGGAAACTCCTAACCTTAGGCTAACGCTAAACAAAGTTTAGCAAAAACACCCATCACCCATCACCTACCACCTATCACCCATCACCCATCATCATCACATCCAATTCTTCTCAGAAATCTCCACTTGATACAACCAATAATTGACCAATTGTTTAATTTCATCAAAATTGGCTGTTGTAAAACTAATGGTTCCGCCAGCGGTTGACAAACTTACGGAGCCAATATTGGTTACTTTTTGCCAAAAAAACTGATGGGTTTCAATCGCTTGAATTTTATACGGTTCTATAATGGAAGTATCAATATCCCAAGCGCCATTTTGTTTTATAATGAATGTATTGGAAACAAATAATCGGTAATTTTTAAAAGAAAACCAAACCAATATTCCAGCGAAAACGATGAAAATCAAACTGTAAATCATCCATAAATCCCATTCAATCCACTGAAAACTCCAATTCAAGAAAAACGTAATGGCAATGGGAAAAAGTAAGAAGAAAAACAAGTTTACTGCCAATTTTCGCCAATTGGGTTTGAACTTTTTACCTTTTACTGGAAGATTTTGGTATAAAAGAGCCAAAATTTTATCGCGTTCAGCAACAGAACAACCTGGAATTTCAATTTGATCTTTCGCTTTTAATTCTTGCTCACCGCTCGATGCTTGATATACTTTTACTGAAGTTACGTCCAATTTCTTTTGGAAAAAATTCTGACTAACGGTAACTTTTTGGACTTTATTTGGATTCAATAATATATTTTTTGTTGCCAATAATCCATAGTGCAATGAAATGGAATTTCGACTTTTTTGGATCGTAAAATTGAAATATTTAATTACCGTTCGAACCAAATTTACTGTCAAAATCAGTGTAAAAAAGATACCAAAAACCAAAACAATTGAAGTTATAATAGGCAACGAATCCAAATAATTAGTGACTTGGTTTTCATCCAAAACTTCATCGCCAACCACCTTTTGTATATTCTCTAAAATGGTGGAGAAAAACAATAAAATCAAGGCAAAACTTCTCACATAATTAGATGTTATTCCAATTTTTAGCAAACTAATTAAATTGATTGCAATGAAGGTTTGCTTCTCTTCTATTTCGGAAATTTCATCTACTGCTGTTTCATTGGAAGTTTTTGAAAGCGCAATCAATCGTTCTTTTAGTGCCAATGCCAATTCGTGTGAAATAGCACTAATGGAAGCTTCTTTTTTGTCGCTTCCCGCAGTATCAATTTCCAATTTATGCACATTTACCAATTTCTGAATCAAACTCTGATTGATGTTCACTTGCTGGATTTTATGTAATTGAATCGTAATTCTGGTTTTGTTGAAAACGCCTTTTTGAATGACAAATTCTTCGGTTTCTTCGTCAATATGAAAGGTAAAATAATAGTATTGCAAATAAGAAAAAAGCGCCAACAATACCAAAACCACGAAAGTTCCTCCGAACAAAACCAACTTGTTCATGGACTCAATACGCACCATCCAAATCAAAACCAATGGCCAAAAAGCACGAATTGTCTTTTGAATGGTATTGGCAAATAAAACCACGACTCCAATGAGTGATTGTCGTTGCGGTTCAGAGAAATTGGAAGAATTAGGCATCGTTTGCTTCACTTTGAGGTTTATTTTCTTCTTCAATTGATACTACATTTTCAGTAGCAGCTGGATTTATTTTTTTGGCAATTAATTCTTTGATTTTTTGCGCATCAGCCAACAATAAGCCTGGAATTTGCAAATCGGAAGTACTACCACCAGCGGTAAACAATTCGATAGTAGCCAAACCTAATTTTCTAGAGATAAACCCTTGATGCAAAGCCACATGTTGCACTCTATTAAAAGGAATAATCGTAGTGGATTCTACAATAATTCCTGATTTGTAAATGGCATCGTGTGTACGAAAAGCATACCCTTTTTTACGAAATCCCAATCGGGCAAAAAATAAAATTATCACTATTACAACCAAAGGAAAACCAACCACAACTACACCAGTCATGACCGTAAACTCTTCAATAAACATAGTATAAGCAATTGAAATTCCTGAAAACAGAAAAATGGTAAATACCAATATATTGAAAGCAATTACTTTGAAATACTTCTTTTGTAAAGGTTGCAAGGGCACCGTTTCAAATTTTGGTAAATCTGAAATGGAAAGGGGTTCGTTTGAGAATGGCTGTTGTTGCATAATTAAAATTTAATTCCTAATCCAAAAGTAATAAAATGTGTATTAGCTGAACCTTCAAAATCACTTGAATTTACTGGGAAATATTTGTAACTTCCTTCAAGAAAAAGCAAATCAGAAACATGGTATTTTAATCCTGGATTAATTGTCAATCCGTTAAAATTAAGCTTTTTCTCTCGTACGGTAATCGCAGGATCCATAGGATCAAAAACACCTGTTGCAAATTTTAAATCATTAGAAAAGAAAGCGTAACCAATTCCTAAAAAAGGTCGCACTTTTCCATTAAAAATATTCACTTCTATTGCTGCATTTGGGTTCCAAATCAGAATATCATTGGGTAAAAATAAATCTCTTGATTGCAAATAATCTACTGTTAATCCACCAGAAATTGCTACTTTTTCATTTTGATAAACAGCATAACTTCCTGAAATCCCTATGATTCCATTGAATCCATCGCTGATAATATTGTTGTTTCTAATGTTGCCAACATAATGCAGTCCAACTTGAAATTTTGTTGGTTCATTAACTTCTTCTTGGGCAAATAAAAGGCTTGTACAACCTAAAAATAGGGCTAAAAATTTGTTTTTCATAGTGTTTTGACACCCAAAGGCAATATTTAATTCAAATTCAAAAATCAATTACAAGTTCAAAAATCAAGGGCAATTGCTTTCGCTTCGCTCAAGGATTAGCCTACTTCGTAGGAGATTCCTAGCAAGCTCGGAATGACAAAATCAAGAGTAATTTCAAGTTCAAAAATCAAGTTCAAGAACAAAGACAAAAATCAAGTTCAAAAATCAAAAATCAAGTTCAAATTCAAAATTCAACAACAAACCAAGAACAATAAACTACAAACTTGAAATCTTAAAATCTATCTTCTTTCACCCATCACCCATCACCCATCACCCAACACCTAACACCTTTCTTAAGGCAAATACTTCTTCTCAAAATTCGGTTTACGTTTCTCCAAAAATGCGTCTCTTCCTTCTTTGGCTTCGTCTGTCATATAGGCTAAACGCGTGGCTTCACCTGCGAAAACTTGTTGGCCTACCATTCCGTCATCGGTTAAATTCATGGCAAATTTTAGCATTTTAATTGACGTTGGTGATTTCGCTAGAATTTCTTGAGCCCATTCGTAAGCTGTGTCTTCTAGTTCCGCATGTGGAATTACGGCATTTACCATTCCCATTTCAAAAGCTTCTTGAGCGGAATAATTTCTTCCTAAAAAGAAAATTTCTCTGGCTTTCTTTTGTCCCACCATTTTAGCTAAATACGCTGAACCGTAACCGCCATCGAAACTCGTTACATCAGCATCCGTTTGTTTGAAAATGGCGTGTTCTTTACTCGCCAAAGTTAAATCGCAAACCACATGAAGCGAATGTCCACCACCAACAGCCCACCCTGGAACCACGCAAATCACCGCTTTTGGCATAAAACGAATCATGCGTTGTACTTCTAAAATGTTTAATCTGTGGTAACCATCTTCACCTACGTAACCTTGATGTCCGCGGGCTTTTTGGTCACCACCACTACAAAAACTCCAAATACCGTCTTTTGAACTTGGTCCTTCAGCTGACAATAAAACAACGCCAATTGAAGTATCTTCTTGTGCGTCGTAAAAAGCTTGGATTAATTCTTTAGTAGTATTGGGTCTAAATGCATTTCTTACATCAGGTCGATTAAAAGCGATTCTTGCTACTCCATTGCATTTTTTATATGTAATATCTTCAAATTCTCTAACGGTTTCCCATTCGATTTTGCTCATTTCTTAAGTATTTAATAGATGATTGTAAATTATGTTAAATGTAAATTTCCGTAAAAATAATTCATTTTTTGCATTATATTGCAAGACGAATCTTAAAACTTGGTAAGTGAAATTTTATCCTTCTGCAAAACACAAGCTAACTATCTGGTTGTATTGGTTTTTGATGGTTTTTATGCTAGTTATACTTGTTTTTCCAATTTTGGAAGAAGGCTTTACTTTGCCTATTATTTTGATAAGTATTTTTCATTTGGTTTTCATTATTTTCTTTATCACCATTTTGTTTAACACCAATTATAGGATTCAAAACGAAGAGTTATTTTGCAAATCTTCTGTTTTTCGATCGAAAATTAAAATTAAAAATATCAGAAAAATCGAACATCACAAAGGAATTATTGTTCCAGTAACATGGAAATTGGGATTGAGTCACATTGGAATTATTATAACTTACAACAAATACGATGATATTTACATTTCGCCCGAAAATGTTGACCTTTTCATAAAAGATTTATTAGCTATTAACCCCACTATCGAAATTATTCAAGCCAAAAAATGATAAAATTTGTCCCCACTCTATTCCTAATCCTAATTGTTGTTTTTTCTTGTCAAACCAAAGAAGAACCTAAAGAAATTGCGCAATATATTAAACCTATTCCTGTAAATCCGTATGAAGTTGAATTTGAAAAATTGCCAAAAAAATATGTAGCAGAAAAAAAACAAATAGTTGCCCAATTTTACCAAGATGTGATTGCTGATGATGGATTTAGTGGTGGTTTTTTAGTTGCCCAAAACGGAGAAATTATCTACGAAAATTATAACGGTTACATTAATTACAAAACCAAAGAAGAAATGACAAATGAAACTCCCATTCATTTGGCCTCTATTAGTAAAGTGATTACAGCGGCTGTAATTTTACAATTGGTAGATGAAAAACTTTTGGATTTAGACCAAAAAGTAACATCGCTATTTCCTGAATTTCCGCATGAAGCCATTACGATTCGAATGCTATTGAATCATCGTAGTGGATTGCCGCACTATTCCTATTTTTCTGAAAATAAAAACATTTGGAACAGTAACAAAACATTAACCAATCAAATAATCCTGGATTTACTAAGTACCAAAGGAATTCCTTTAGAATATAAACCCAATACTCGATTCGCTTACTGTAATACCAATTACGCACTTTTGGCATTGGTAGTAGAAAAAATAACCCAGCTCGATTTCAAAACAGCAGTAAAAAAGCGTGTTTTTGAACCTTTGGAAATGAATAGCTCTTTTGTTTTAGACTTCGAGAATCAACAAGAATTAGCTAGTTTGACTTACAAAAGTACGTGGCAAAAAGTTCCTTTAGACCATTTAGATGCTATTTATGGTGACAAAAACATCTATTCAACACCAAGAGATTTATTGAAATTAGATTTGGCTTTATATTCCGATGCGTTTATTTCTAAAACTTCAAAAGAAGAAGCATTTAAAGGCTACAGTTACGAGAAAAAAGGAGTAAAAAATTATGGTTTAGGCATTCGTTTGAATGAATTTGACAACGGAACCACTGTACATTATCATAACGGTTGGTGGCACGGTAATACCACTTCCTATGTGTCATTGAAAAATGAAAAAGTTACGATTATTGCATTGTCCAATAAATACACCAAAAAAGTTTACCAAGCCAAGCGTTTAGCTTCACTTTTTGGTAATTATCCGTTTGAATTGGATTAATTTTATTCTGGGAAAAATTGAAATCCAAAAAAACGAATGATGTAAAACATATTTACGATTGTAAATACTAAAGCAATAATCAATCGTTTACTAATTTCATCACGATGTAAAGCCAATTCAGCTAAAATGAATAAAGGAAGAAATAAAGACAAAATCCAAACGGGAATCCAAATTACAGTAAATTCCATTTCGAATAAAGTAATTTTAACACCATTGGTAAACATGGCGATTACCAATAACAAAAAAGAAAGCAGACTTAGTGCTAAATAAATATTCTTTTTGTTCATGAATTATATCATTTTGGCGCTTTGCAAACAAGCGAATTTAAACTTCTAAACTATCTACCAACGATGAACTTGATACGAAACAAAAATCAATATTTAAACACTGAATCCATATTTTCTTTTGTCAAACTCATGTGATTTACTGAATTTCTATTTTCCATACATTTCATACAAAGTATTTAATTCAAGTCCTTCGTTGTCGTGTTCTTTCCAAAAGTCTGTAATTGTGTAAATTATTTCAGTCTTTCCCTCTTCAGGTCCAAATTGATAGTCAGTTAAAAAACAGACCTTTTTAATTGGCGAATTGTCAAGTGCAATTTTTAATAAATTGTCAATGTCTGTTTTGTAATTGTTCAAAAACTTGAACTTAAATTGTTGGTTTGCTCCACGATTTTCTGTCGGGTCGTTTTCGTCAAACTCTGGGAAGAAAATTTCTTTTGGTTCAAAGTCCCAATCAATAATTTGTCCAGCAAAAAAACCACCTTCTTTGTCGTCTTTAAAATCAGGATTACCAATGTGAACAATTACCCCATTTTGTTGTCGAAGCAACTCGTTAAAAAGTCCACGGTGACTTTCAAGTTTATTATCTTCAATTATTGCAACATCAAAATCTGCTTGGTTTAGTCCAAGTCCTATTGAGTTAAATGATGCTATTTCTATTGTCGGCATTGTTATCTTTTAAGGTTTAACATACCAAGTAAATTCCGTCGTCTTTGATTTCGATTTGTTTTTGTTTGTAGAGTGTTCCGATGGCTTTTTTGAAGGTTTTTTTACTCATCTTTAGAACCGTTTTGATATCTTCTGGGTGCGAATTGTCATTTAAACGTAAAAAACCTTTGTTGGCTTTTAACTCGTCTAAAATAACTTGTGCCGAAGGTTCAATGGCTTCCACTCCTAATTTTCTTAAGGAAACATCTAATTTGCCATCTGGTCGCACTTGTTTGATATACCCTTTCATGCGCAAACCTGGTTTAATGTCATCATAGACTTCATTAGCATAAGCTAAACCGCGGTGTTTTTCGTTGATAATTACATTAATTCCAGCATCAGAAATGTGCGAAATAATTAAGTTTACTTCTTCACCATTGGCATAATTGGCTTCTTCTTTGTCTAAAAATTGTTGGGTTTTACTTGAAGCAACTAAACGATTGGTTTTCTCATCCATGAAACAATAGACCAAATAACGTTTGCCTTCTTCCATTGGTCGGGCTTGCTCTCTAAACGGAACAAACAAATCCTTTTCCATTCCCCAATTTAAAAACGCACCAAATTCATTGATATAATTCACTTTTAAATGAGCAAATTCATTCAGTTTTACGTAAGGTTTTAAAGTCGTAGCAACGGGTCTTTCCTCATGATCTAAATATACAAAAACGGTTAAGCTATCTCCTATTTGAAATTCTTTGGGTACATATTTATTGGGTAATAACACATCGTTAGTGCCATCACCTAAAAATAATCCAACTTTTGTATCTCTTAAAATTTCTAATGTATTGTATTCGCCAATTTGCATATTCGGTGTGCTTTTAAAGTGCAAAAGTACAATTTAAAAGTTGATTATTTTTAAATAGATATTGATATAGTATAGTCCCGTTAGGAAAAAGGTAATTCCTGCAACTTTTCGCATTATTTTTTCAATTTGAGTTACCATTTTAAAATAATAGCTTAATTTTTCCATACTATAAGCAATAACTAAAGCAAAAAGTATTACGGGTAATCCTGTTCCAATGGAAAATACAACAGGTAAAACTAAACCTAAATCAGAAGCCAAAGTCATTGGAATTAACATAGCAAAAAACAAGGCGCCACTATATGGGCAAAAAGCCATGGCAAACAAAGCTCCCATTAAAAAAGAACCTAGTAAACCTTTGGTTTTAAATTGTTCTGAAAGTTGGTTGGTTAAATTACTTGTTTTTCCAAAATTCAACTTTATCACATCGAGCATTATTAATCCAATAACAATCATAATTGGGCCAATAAACTTCTCTCCATTTCCCTGAAAAAGTTTCGCTACTTGAAATTTACTTAATCCAAAATAAATTAATGCCCCAATTAACGTATACGAAAAAACCCTTCCAAAAGTATAGAGCAATCCACTTAAAACTACTTTTCGTTTGCTTGTAATATTCTTCGAAATAAATGCCGTTGCTGTAATATTTGTTGCTAACGGACAAGGACTAACCGCTGTCAGTAATCCTAATGCAAAAGCAGCCAAAATAGGAAAATCTTGATTTTGTGCTAATTGGTTTAAAAAATCCATTTATTGAATAAATTCGTTGACTTTTTGGTTCAGTTCCAATTTGAATTTTTCTTCGTCACCAGCATTCATGAAAGCAAAATCGGTTAAATCTAATTTAGCATTTGTTTTTGGATTATATAAATACAAAGCCGTTCCTGTAGCTTCAAATGCTGTTGCTATTTTCTCGTTTTTTGCATCATCAACATTCACTAATTTGAATTCCAATTCTGGATGACTTTTTAATGTTTCCAATGTCAATGCTTCAATTTTATTGCAAGTCATGCATCTGTTTTCCGAATGGAATTGGATTACGACAGGAGATTCAAAAAATGTGGCTTCATTGGTCGTTGAAAGTTCGTTAGATTTGGTTGTTTCTTTTTTACACGATTGCAAAACAAACAACAAAACGGATAATAATAGGAATTTTTTCATATTGAAATAGTTGCGATTAAAAATTATTTTAAAAGTAATAAATGACTTTCTGAAATTGCTTTTAGCCAATGTTTTACATTAGGTTCAATGGATGTGAAATCACCATTTTTTAGAAGAATAGATTTTCCTTGTTCGTCTTCATAAAGCGTTTCTCCTGAAATGCAAATTAGAAAAGCAGGAACAGTTGTAATATGCTCTTTCAAAATGGCCTGATTTGCTAATCGAATTGCAATTGCTTTTCCATCATTAGGTGTAAATAAGATTTTGGTTTCCAAATCTTTTTCATTGGTATGGATGTCTTTAAAATTCATAAGTTTATAATAATGCGTTAAATAAAAATCCTGATAAAATAATAAATAGTGTCACCACTGCAAAAAAGATAGCAATTAGCTTAAATGTCATGACCTTTTTTAAAAGTGTAGCCTCTGGAATAGACAAACCTACAGTTGCCATCATGAATGCAATTGCGGTACCTATTGGAACGCCTTTAGCTACAAAAACTTGAATCACAGGGACAATTCCAGCTGCATTGGCATACATTGGTACAGCTAAAATAACTGCCAATGGAACCGTCCACCAAGCACCACTACCTAAATAAGTTGCGAAAAACTGCTCGGGAACATAACCGTGCATGGCTGCTCCAATTCCAATTCCAATTACTACATAAAGTAATACGCCTCTAACAATTCCCCAAGCACTTCTGGTTATTTCTGGTAATCGCTGACGAAACGTGAGTTGCTCTTCTTCAAACGAATCATTTTGTGAACTGGATTGATTCAAAAGTTGTTTAACCCAATCTGTTAATAGATGTTCCAATTTCATTTTACCTAATAACCAACCTCCAAAAGTTCCTAACAAAATACCGCTAGTAACATAAATTACTGTTGCTTTTATGCCAAACATTCCTAAAAACATAGCTACTGCAACCTCATTAACCAAAGGAGAAGTTATTAAAAAGGAAAAAGTTACTCCCAACGGAATTCCGCCGCGAACAAAACCAATAAACAATGGAACCGATGAGCAAGAACAAAACGGCGTAATGGCACCAAAAAGTGATGCAAAAAAGTATTCTAAACCAAATAACTTATTCTGAGTCAAATAGTTTTTTAATTTTTCTATAGGCAAATAAGCATTAACAATTCCCATAATGAAAACAATCAAAAAGAGTAGCAATACAATTTTTAATGTATCATAGACAAAGAAATTCAACGCTTTTCCCAAATGACTTGATGCATCAATAGAAAAAATGGAATAAATTAACCAATCGGCAAAATTTTGTATCCAATCAAACATGTTTCGAATTTAAAATTAGCAACAACTTGAAGAAGAACAACAACCCAAATTATTTTCTGTTTTTTTGATTTCACCTTTTACAGGAAATCCTTTTTCAAGCCATCTTTGTATTCCAAATTTCATGTTTACAACATTTTCATAACCATGATTAATTAAAAAACCTGCCGCTCTCAAACTTCTTACACCACTCTTACAAACGATCACCACTTCTTTGTCTTTTGGAATTTCGTTAAAACGATTTTCAAATTCAGAAAGTGGAATACTAATGATATTTGGCACATCAAAAGCTACTTCTGCAACTTCATCTAATTCTCTCACATCAACCAATAAAGCGCCATTGGCAATATACGCTTGAGTGGTTGTTGGACAAATTTCTTTTACTAAATTTTGTGCTTCCATTGTTACTCTTTTAATAATTGCACAATTTCATCAATTTGAGCGATTCTCCCTTTAATTTTTGCGACTTCATCAACCATTAATACTGGAGTTGTCAAAATATTATAAGACATCATTTCCATAATATCTTCTACTTTTATTACTTCTGCCGCAACTCCACTTTGTTTCACTGCTTCCAATGCATTAGTGTAAGTAGTTTTACATTTCGGACATCCTGGACCTAACACTTTAATTACTTTACTCATGATTCTTATATTTTAATGTTATTATTCGTAATTCGTAGTTTAACGAATATTATAGTTATTTTTTTACTTTAATAAACTTCCCAATAAATACTTGGCTAAAGCCCAATTCTCGCGATTTATACAGTATTTAACTGTTGGCGGAGTAATCGTTCCTTGAATTAACCCTGCATCTTTCAATTCGTTCAAATGCTGAGAAAGTGTTGATTTCGCAATAGGCAACTCTTCCGCCATATCGCCATGATAACAACACGTTTGTGAATTTAGCAATTCTAAAATAGCAATTCGCACTGGATGACTAAATGCTTTAGCAAAACGTGCGGTGTCAATTTGAGTAGTGGTAAAATAGGCTTCCTTTGTTGTTTTCATTTCGTAAAATTACGAACAATAATTGGAATTACAAAAAACTGTTTTAAATTTAATTTGGTGCGCCCAACTTCTGATTGCTATAAATACTACTATTTCCCGAGACCAAATACGCAACAATACAAGCAATTGCAGTATAAACAGCACTTTCTACACCAAAAAGTTCAATAGCCATAAGAAAACAAGCAATAGGAGTTTTAGTTGCTCCTGCAAAAACAGCTACAAATCCCATTCCTGAAAGTAAACCAATGGGCAACGGAAGTGCAAAAGCTAGTGCATTTCCTAAGGTAGCGCCAATGAAGAACAACGGCGTAACTTCACCTCCTTTGAAACCAACGGATAAAGTCACCACGGTGAACAGTAATTTCAGTATAAAATCATACGGTGGAAGTTCTTGATGAAAAGCACTTTCAATTATTGGAATTCCTAAACCAATATATTTTGTAGTTCCAATGGCTAATACAACAGCAGCAATTAAAATTCCACCCAAAAAAGGTCGTAATGGTGGAAAACTGATTTTTTTTGCAACAATAACAGTCAAACGATGCATCGACTGCGTGAAAAGTCTAGCACAAAGCCCGAATGCAATTCCAGCTATAATGCTGTAAAACAAAGTAATTGTTGAAATTTCAGGAACAAAACTCACCACATAATGCGTATGCGGTGCGTTCCAAGCTCTGGTAACCCAATCTGCAAAAAATGCCGCTGCAAATGCAGGAAATATAGCATTATAGCGAAATTTTCTAACCAAAATGACTTCTAATCCAAAAACAGCTCCAGCTAATGGCGTTCCAAAAACAGAACCAAAACCAGCCGCGATTGCCGCAATAATTAAAATCCGTCTTTCTTCAGTAGACAATCGAAAAGGTTTTGAAAATTGGTCCGCAATAGCACCAGCCATTTGTAATGCTGTTCCTTCTCTACCTGCCGAACCTCCTAATAAATGCGTAACAATGGTTCCTAAATAAACAAAAGGCGCCATTCGAAATGGAATAATTGCTTTGGGTTCCTGAATTGTATCAAAAAGTAAATGATTTCCAGCTACTACATTTTTGCCGTAATAATGATAAAGCAATCCAATGAGTAAACCTCCAATGGGCAACAAAGCAATAATCCACAAATGATTTTCACGGTAATTCGTTACCCAATCTAATGAAATTAGAAATCCTGCGGAAGCAGTTCCAATGCAAGCTCCAATCACAACGGCAATAAAAAGCCATTGGATTACATAACTAAAAACCATCTTTTTAGATTGAAAAAACAATTGAATTTGGGAAATAAAAAACGGCCAATTAAACTTCATAAAAATACCTGATTACATGATTACATCATTTCACTATCAGGCGTCATCAGCTTCTCAATAAGCGGTTAAGTAGGAAGAACACCATTTCCTTGAAGAACAAAAGTAGAAAAAAAATCTTAAAATCCAATTGCTTAAACCCTATTTCTATTCTTTGATAAAAAACCAATGCGCAATTCTTAACAACCTTACAAATAACAATAAATTAATACTTTCAATATAAACTACCTAAAAGCAGTCAAAATTTAAAAAAAACTAAGTTTTCGTATCCTTTTACCAAACTAAATACGTTAAAAACAAACAATATTATCAAATAACTAAAAAATGATTTATGAATTGTTTATTTAATGTAAAGTATACTTCTTAATAACATTAGCTTAACATTAAACTAGTCCAATGTTAATACATTTGCCAAAATTTTTAAAAAACAACAACACAACAACATGAAATTTTTTAAATTACTAATTTTAGGTTTTCTACTAACTAATGTAGCTCAAGCACAAGAAATCCTTATGGATTCAACAGTTAAAGCCATTTCAACTCCCGAAACAAAATGGTATGACACTTTTCAAATTAGGGGTTATGTTCAGGCTCGTTACAATCGATTATTAGAAACCAATCCCGATTTAGGTTGTGAACAATGTGATCGTTCTTGGGGTGATGAAGGTGGCTTTTTCTTAAGACGAGTTCGAATTATTTTTTACGGACAAGTATATAAAAATGTGTATTTCTATATTCAACCGGATTTTGCAAGTTCAGCAAGTAGTACTGGACTAAATTTTGGTCAATTGCGTGATGCCTATTTTGATATTGGTTTTGATGAGAAAAATGAATACCGAATAAGAATTGGACAAAGTAAAGTTCCGTTTGGATTTGAAAACATGCAATCGAGTCAAAATCGTTTACCGCTTGACCGTAATGATGCTTTGAATAGTGCGGTTTCAAACGAGCGTGATATGGGTGCATTTTTCTATTGGGCGCCACAAAGAATCAGAAAATTATATTCATCTGTTGTAAAAAACAATTTCAAAGGTTCGGGAGATTACGGTGTTTTTGGAATTGGAGCTTACAACGGGCAAACGGCTAACCGACCAGAATTGAACAACAATTTACACGTTGTTGCCAGAATTGCTTATCCGTTTACAATAAAAAATCAAATAATTGAACCAGGAATTCAAGGGTATTCTGGTCGTTGGGTAATGCCTACTTCATCTGTTAGTTCTGGTGTAACCACTACTCACGATTTAAATTACACAGACCAAAGAGCTGCGGTTTCTTTCATTATGTATCCAAAACCATTTGGTATTCAAGCAGAGTATAACATTGGAAAAGGTCCAGAATTCAACAAAGAAACCAATACTATTGAAACCAAAAAATTAGAAGGTGGTTATGCCACATTAACCTACAGAATTGAACATAAAGACCAATTTATTTTTCCTTTCACACGTTACCAATATTATATGGGTGGAAAAAAACATGAAAGGGATGCAAGAAGTTATAAAGTAAATGAATTGGAGTTAGGCGTAGAATGGCAGTTTAGCAAAAACTTTGAATTAGTAGCCATGTATACTATCTCAAACAGAAGATATGAAGATTTCATATTAAGAGACAATCATCAAGAAGGAAATTTATTGCGTTTGCAAGCACAAATTAATTTCTAAAAAATACTGTTTTCATAAAAGAGTTCGGCTGGTTATACTAGTTCGAACTTTTTTTATTTATACCTTTGCCAAAAAATATAAGATGTCAAATATTTATATAGGTTACCATTTTACGATTTCACCATTAGAACTAGGCTCTGAAATTTTAATTGCAGAATTAGGCGAAACTGCTTTCGAAAGCTTTATTGAAACTGAAACAGGAATTTCGGCTTACATACAGAAAGATTTTTGGAACGAAAACATTTTGGAAGACATCCAAATTTTATCGAATGCTGAATTTCAAATTTCGTATACTTTTGAAGAAATAGAGCAAGTGAATTGGAATGAAGAATGGGAAAAAAACTTTGAAGCTATTGATGTTGATGGAAAATGTCATGTTAGAGCGCCATTTCACGAAAAAACCAATGCGGAATTCGATATTGTAATTGAGCCTAAAATGAGTTTTGGAACGGGACATCATGAAACGACTCACATGATGATTCAACACTTATTGGAAACGGATTTGACTGGTAAAAAAACTCTAGACATGGGTTGTGGTACTGCTATTTTAGCCATTTTAGCCGAAATGAAAGGTGCAAAACCAATCGACGCCATTGATATTGATAATTGGTGTTATTTGAATTCTATTGAAAATGCGGAACGTAATAACTGCGAACATATTTCGGTTTACGAAGGCGACGCCGCTTTGTTAGCTGGAAAGAAATACGATGTAATTATTGCCAATATCAATCGTAATATTTTGCTAAACGACATGCAACAATACGTAGATTGCTTAAACGAAAATGGCATTTTATTCCTTAGCGGTTTTTATACTGAAGATATTCCAGCAATCTCTGAAAGTTGCACCAGCAAAGGATTAACATACGAAAAGCAATTCGAACGAAATAATTGGGTGGCTTTGAAGTTTGTGAGAAAATAGATTTTGGATTTTCGGATTTTCAGATGTTGGATTTTCAGATATTTGTTTCAAGTTTCAGGTTTCAAGTTTCAGGTTTCAAGTTTCAAGTTTCAGGTTTCAAGTTTGTGGTTTGTTGTTGAATTTTGTCCCGAAGCTTCGGGATTGATTTTTTGGAACACAGATTGGAATAATTTTAGAAATAGTTAAAATCTTTTATGAACTTTTAAACGCAAACAAAATAGACTTTTAAAAACTTTTATGACTTTTATGTTTTAATATTTGAAATTGATTTTTGAAATTGACTTTTGAAAATTGAATTTGATTTTTTACATTTGTAACACTTTAAAACGAAATGAAAATGAGTACTATAGAAAAAATACAAGAAGACGTTTTAGTTGAAGAAGCTATTGGTATTAATCATGAAATTGTGCTTCATAATGATGATGTAAATACTTTTGATCATGTAATTGACACGCTAATTCGTGTGTGTAATCACGATGAATTACAAGCCGAACAATGTGCTATTTTAGTTCATTATAAAGGAAAATGCACCGTAAAAACAGGATCATTAGACGAATTAAAACCTAAATGTTCCGCACTTTTAGACGCTGGTTTAAGTGCTGAGATACAATAAAAAAATCCTGATTAAATCAGGATTTTTTTTGTTTTTAACTCATTTTTCCAATAGCGCAACTCACATACGATTTGGCTTTGGAACCTAAAGAATTAGCTGCACCATCTTCTGGATAACCTAAAACTTTCAATTTATCTTTTACTGCATTAAGTTGGTCTTCATTAGCATACGAAAATCCAACAGCACTTTCTTCAACATTCACAGTAATATTTTGAATACCTTCTAAAGTTGTTAAGTTTTTGGTAATCGTATTGGCACAACCGCCACATTTTAAATTTTGTATATAAATAGTCGTTTCCATAATAATAAATTTTAATTATACACAAATTTACAAAAACAAAAACCGATAGTACGTGATTTCCTTTACTTTAACTTATTTTTAATGAGGCAATCTATCTTTCAGTAAGCCGTAAATATAAGTTCCCAATAAGGCTCCAATTAACACAACCACAATAGCATAAGTTCCTGTTCCTAATAAAATGAAAATCGGTCCTGGACAAGCGCCAACTAGTGCCCAACCCAAGCCAAACATACTTCCGCCAAGAATATAGCGCCAAAATCCCTTTTCCTTTTCAATAATGTTAATGGGTAATCCTTTAAAATCTTTTATTTTCTTTTTCTTGATGATTTGCAAACCAATTACTCCTGTTACTAATGCTGTACCAATAATTCCAAACATATGAAAAGATTGAAAATGAAACATTTCATAAATGCGATACCAAGAAACGGCTTCAGCTTTAGTCAATACTATTCCGAAAAATATTCCTGTTAGAAAAAATCTTGCTAGTTTCATGTTCTCTTTACTTTAAAATTATGGGTAATAAAAAATGCGCCATTACTAATCCGCCAATAAAAAATCCAATTACAGCTACTAATGATGGTAATTGTAGATTACTCAATCCTGAAATCGCGTGTCCAGAAGTACAACCGCCTGCATAACGTGTTCCAAAACCAATTAATAAACCTCCAACTAATAAAATAGCAAATCCTTTTGGTGTTTGTAAGGTTTCCATACTAAACAAAGCATCTGGAAGTAATTTTCCATTTGGAGCATCAATCGATAACGTTTGTAATTGTGCAACAGTATCAGGATTTAAATTTACTCTTGTTCCATTGGACAAGAAATGATAAGCAATAAATCCACCTAAAATACAACCTAATACTACGGCTAAACTCCATTTCTGTTCGCGCCAATCCATTTTAAAGAAATCACTGAATTTACCAGCACCAGCCATTGAACACATGGTTCGTAAATTGGAAGACATTCCAAAAGATTTACCAAAGTAAGTAAGAAGTAGCATGGTCATTCCAATTAAAAATCCGGAAATAGACCAATGCCAAGTACCTAAAAGATATTCCATAGTCAACAATTTTTCCACAAAAATAGAAAATTGAATTGGGAATACTAAGAAATACCAATATTTGTAGTAAATTTGAGATATAAATTTATAGTACACACCAATGAAAAAATTTGCAATCGAAATAAAATGGGGATTTATAATTATAGTAGCTCAGTTATTATGGATGCTTTTGGAAAAGCAATTGGGCTATCACGATATTAAAATTAAATGGCAAATGCTATTTACCATGTTAGTAGTTTTACCTCTATTTGCGTTGTATTTTTTTGGACTTTGGGAAAAGAAAAAACGTTATTATAATGACCAAATGTCTTGGACACAAGGATTTATTTCTGCTATGATAATTGCCGTAGTAGGAGTAATTTTAAGCCCGATGTCGCAATTTGTGATTTATGAATTTATTTCACCCAATTATTTTGAAAACATGATTAATTATACGGTTTCAAACAATAAATTATCCTTGGAAGCAGCTCAAACAAATTTCAACTTAAGTAGTGCCATTTGGCAAAGTATTTCTGGAGGCTTATCAACAGGATTGGTAATTGGAGCTTTAGCAGCTTATCTATTGAGAACCAAAAACACGGAAACAACAGAAGAAACCTTTAAAACTGAAAACTAATGCGTTATTTTTCTATTCTTATTATTCTATTAATTACTACGGCTTGTGTGAGTACCCAATCCACAATTAAAAATATTGATAATTCAGCTGTAAAACCGCCAATTAAGGACAAAGCTTTTATTATTTCTGAATATGCTACTGATGGTAAATATGGTTATGATGCCGATTATCCTATCAATATTGGATTAATATTGGATACGCAAGAAGAAATCTTTGTAGGCTATTTTTTCAAAGGATTGGAAGGCCCAAACGGAGAGAAAATTAATTATAAAAAAGTAGATAGTTGTTGTCCTTTTCCTACCAAAAACAACAGTATGGGCGCAGGAACGCTGGGTATTTATGAAGTGACTTTTGAAGGAACAAACAAAAAAATATTGCTTTATTTTAATAGCTATGAAAAAGGGAAAGTTTTATGTCCGAAAGGTTTCTCCATCAAGAATATTCCAACCAGAGAAAAATAAATTTAATTATCTGTAACATAAGTAACCTTCTGAACAGCTGTTTAGAAGGTTTTTCTTTTTATCTTTGCACCATAAAATTTCAAAAAATGGATTTAAATCAAATTCCACAAATCAAACATACACAAAGTGGCAACTTCTTTTTATTAGCTGGACCATGCGCCATCGAAGGCGAAGAAATGGCAATGCGAATTGCTGAAAAGTTAGTTTCCGTTACCAATACATTAGAAATTCCTTTTGTTTTTAAAGGTTCATTCAAAAAAGCCAATCGTTCAAGAGTGGATAGCTTCACTGGAATTGGAGATGAAAAAGCTTTAAAGATTTTACAAAAAGTCTCAAAAGAATTTGGAGTTCCAACAGTAACAGATATTCATACCAATGAAGATGCAGCTATGGCTGCTGAATATGTCGATGTACTGCAAATTCCTGCTTTTCTAGTACGTCAAACCGATTTAGTTGTGGCTGCTGCCAATACGGGTAAAGTCGTTAACTTAAAAAAAGGACAATTTATGAGTCCAGAAAGCATGAAACATGCCGTTCAAAAGGTTCTAGATAGTAACAACCAAAAAGTAATGGTGACCGATAGAGGAACCATGTTTGGCTACCAAGACATGATTGTTGATTTTAGAGGAATTCCAACTATGCAACAATATGCAACAACCGTTTTAGATGTTACGCATTCTTTGCAACAACCCAACCAAACCATTGGAGTAACTGGCGGTCGACCAGATATGATTGAAACCATTGCTAAGGCAGGAATAGCAGTTGGTGTAGATGGGATTTTCATCGAAACCCATTTCGATCCAGCGAATGCCAAAAGTGATGGTGCTAATATGTTACACTTAGATTATTTCGAAAGTTTAATGAAAAAACTAGTTGCCATTAGAAAAACAATCAATCAATTTTAATTTTTTAGTTTAATTATTTCCCAAATCCCAATTAATGCAACATCCATTATTAATGGTTGTACTAACTTTTTGTGCTTTTTCACAGTACACCTTTTCGCAAGAAATTGTAGCTAATCCTGAAAAATACACGGCCAAAAACAAAGGTAAATTCTATATTTTCTGGGGCGGAAACCGAGAAAACTTTTCAAAATCAGACATCCGTTTCAAAGGAAAAGATTACGATTTTACTCTTTATGACGTTGCAGCTCATGATAAACCCAAAGGATTTCATATCGATTACTTTAATCCAGCTCGAATGACCATTCCTCAAACGAATTTTAGAATTGGATATTTTATAACAGACCAATACAATATTTCTATTGGCTTTGACCACATGAAATATGTGATGTATAATGATAGACGTGTAGCTTACTCTGGCTACTATCTAAATACTGGAAGTTACAATGAAAATCCCGCTGATGGTCATTTGACATTAGATGAAGATTTTTTGTTATTTGAACATACTGATGGATTGAATTATGTAAACACCGAAATTTCACGTGTAGATGATATTACCAAATATATTAGCAAAACTATAAATACAGACAAATTTCAAATCAACGTTACAGAAGGAATTGGTGGCGGATTTTTATACCCAAAAACAAACACCACTTTATTAGGTAAAGAACGTTATGATGAATTTCACGTTTCTGGATATGGTCTGTCTGCAAAAGTTGGTTTAAATGTAACTTTCTTTAAATACTTCTTCATTCAAACCGAATTAAAAGGCGGCTACATTGAAATGAACGACATTAGAACTACGAAAAATAAATCTGATTCTGCAGAGCAAAACTTTTGGTTCTTACAACGAATTCTGGTTGTGGGAGGAATATTTAAAATCTAGAAAAAATTGAAATATAAAATCCTGATTACATAATCGTAATCAGGATTTTTGATTTTTTTACAATTTTACTTGCTTACCAACAATTTACTTTCCGTCTACATAGTCTTGCAAATAGGCAAATCTTGGCGTTAGTTTTCCATTTTCAGTAATTTTAGCTCTTTGCAGTATACCATCTTTATCTCCATTAAAGAAAGCTGGGATTACATTCTTTAAGAACATTTCACCAAAGCCTTCACTAGCATCTTTAGGTAACTCACAAGGTAAATTATCCACTGCCATTACAGTTATAGCTGCAGGATGACTGATATGAACTTCTTTGTGTTCGCTAGGTAAATAACCATAAATAGGTTCTGCAATAGTACTTGGTCGAATGGTACAAGCAATTGGTCCGTCGATATCGCAAGAAACATCGGCTACAACTTTCAATTTACATTTAGGTGAACGTAACATTTCTTGAGTTAAGATATTTGGTGCGTTGTTTCCATAGAAATGACCTGTTATTAAAATATCTGAAACCTCAGCAAAACGCTCAAAATTAGATTCGTAAAGTTCGGGTTGTATATAAAATTCATTTTTATTGAATGCGCCACCGTCTTTTCGTTTGTTGTAATCAGCTACATCAATAAAAGTGTAAACTGCTTCATCATATGATTTTGTAAAATAATCAGCAACCGAAACTTCTTTTAGTTTCATGCCATCCAAAATCTCTTTGGCACCATAGGCTACTTTTCCTCTACCAGTTAAAACGATTTTAATATTAGGCAAACGATTTTTTCTTAATCGCTCTATTAAAGCTTTTTGATCAGGAAGTGTTTCTGCCTTTGGAATAGTAAATAACTCGTACTTCATTCCAAAAGCTCTAATTCCATTATAAGCACCCACAATTCCTGCATAACGTCCAAATCCAATTAATCGGGAGTTATTTTCATCTACAATTGTTTCGTGATCGTATAATTCAATATTCTTTTCCAATATCGCTTGTAATAACTTTCTGTTGTACGTTTGTTTCTTTATGGTATGTGAAAAGAAAAAATATTTTTTATTAGGTAATAAAGCCTCTATTGGCACTTCTTTAACTCCAATTAATACATCGCAACTCGACATATCTTCAGAAACTTTTAAACCTTTTTCTCGGTATGCCTCATCTGGAAAAACGCGTACATCTGATTTTTCTATTATAATTTCTGCTTTAGGAAATTGCTTTTGTAACTCAACAATTTCTTCTGGTGAAAAAACAACTCTTCGATCGGGTGGATTTTTTCTTTCTTTAATTATTCCAAACTTCATAGGTAAAGGTGTGTAACTTTGTTGTGTTTTAATGTTACAAATATAACTTTTACCAACCTACTAAGCAAACATTTTCGTAATTGAAAAAAAGGGTGTACTTTTGGCTCACTTTTTGATTATAAGTTTAGGTCTGCACATTGAAAATTGCAACTGAAAACTCAAAAATTGGGGTCGACTGGTTTTGACAGCGAGTGGAATTGATTAGTAAGCACGTCGAGCATTGTACTTTTTGCTCGTAAATCCAAAGGTACAAACCTATAAACGGCGAAAATAATTACGCTTTAGCTGCTTAATCTGAATTATAGTAAGATTTGCCTAGTTCCGACCAGGTCGGAAAGCTAGATTCTCCTCAAAAGCCTTGGTTTATGGCGTTTGATTCAGGAGAACCGTAAATGTAAACCTAGAGAAGGTAATGCTTTGAATCCTTCTTGACATTAATAAAGCTAAGCTAAAAGTGGTTGTTTCAGGCCTTGCTTTTAGTCGAAAATCCAAGTTGAAACTAAGCGTGTAGAAAGCTCTTCGATTGCTTGTTTGGACGAGAGTTCGATTCTCTCCGACTCCACAAAAACAAATTCAAAAGAGTACAAAAGCCTGCAAATCGTATGATTTACAGGCTTTTTTGTTTTTTAACCTATTCAAATTATTCATTAATCATCGTATGGTATTGTGAAAAATCGGGTACCCTAAAATTTTTAAAATCAGGGTAACCGAATTTCTCGCTAAACCAACAATAGCAAGCCGTTCAAAAGATGAACATCTTGTGAAATGAACTCAAAAAATGTAAATTGAATAATAAAAGGTTACCAGACTATGAAACACAAAATGTCAATACTTTTCTACGCGAAAAGTGCTAAAGTTGCCAAAAATGGCTTACTCCCTATTTATTTGCGAATAACTATTAATGGTGCGCGAATCGAATTAAGTACTTCACGATTTGTTGAAAAAACAAAATGGAATGCCGAAGCTGGAAAAATGAAAGGTAGTTCAGAAGAAGCTCGATTAATAAATACACATCTTGACACCCTAAGAACCAAAGTGTATGAAACTGAGAACTGGATGATCAACAACAATCAGGAAATTAACACACAATCTTTTAAAAACAGATTACTTGGTGTCGAAGAAAAACAAAGAAAACTAATTCTAATTTTTGAAGACCATAATAAAAGAATGAAAGAATTAGTAGGAAGAGAATTTTCAATCAACACATTAAAAAAATATGAAACTGCTTTGAGTCATACTAAAGAATTTTTACTTTCTCAACATAAGATAAAAGACATTTCAATAAAGCAAGTTGACATTGCGTTTATTAATGACTTTGATTTCTTTTTAAGAAATACAAAAAAATGCAACAACAATTCTACTATCAAGTACATCCGAAATTTTGGCAAGATAATCAAACAAGCTTATGTAAATGGATGGGTTGAAAAAGACCCATTTCTAAACTATAAAGGGAAAGTTAAGCAAACGGATAGAAATTACCTAACTGAAAGCGAGTTGCAAGATGTAATAAGCAAAGATATTCAAATACAAAGGTTAGATCTTGTAAGAGATATTTTTGTTTTCAGCTGCTTTACAGGCTTAGCTTATATCGACGTGTTTAACTTAACAAAGGAAAACGTAATCAAAGGTATTGATGGAGAAATGTGGATAGCAACACATCGTCAAAAAACAGATTCATTATCAAAAATTCCGATACTTCCAGTTTCTGAAAGTATTTTGAAAAAATACAAAGATCATCCGGAATGCTTAAATAAAAATAAACTCCTCCCTATCCTATCCAATCAAAAAATGAACGCCTATTTAAAAGAAATAGCAACTGTTTGCGGAATCAATAAAGAACTAACATTCCATATTGCCCGACACACTTTTGCAACAACAGTTACATTAAGTAATGGAGTTCCAATTGAAACAGTAAGTAAAATGCTGGGACATACCAATCTAAAAACAACACAGCATTATGCTAAGATTTTAGACAAGAAAATAAGCGAGGATATGCAAGTGTTAAAAGCAAAATTCAATACTAATTTACAAACTCGAAGTAAATCAATGAATTACTAAAAAAATTGAATAAAATTTATACATTTTAAGATTTTAGTTACAATATTTTTAATAGATTTTAGTTTTAATTGACAAACTAAAATCTATTTTTTTTTATGATAACTGGTATAAAAAACAACTGCCTACTAGATTTTGAAACCGAATTAAGTCTAATCCTAAACACCTATTCCAATGAAATAGAAAAAGCGAAAAAAATCATTATTTTTATCGAAGACACTTTAAAAAAATTAACCAAATGGCTTAAAAATCACGTCTTCGAAACCATTCAAGAAGAAATCAAATTCTTCAAAGAAATAAAACCCAATATTGTAGCCAAACTTATTTTCTATAAAGAAATACTTTCATTAGTTGCCACACTTCCCATTGATAAAACCAAGAAAGTAAAGCACTTTGAAAAAAAGATTGATGCAATCAACCAGTTTCATAGAAAAAACAGAGAATTCATCAAATACATAAAAAGCCATTCCTCTCATTTTGATGAATTGTATTTTACTAGGAAAAAGTACAAAGATTTGTTTTTAAACGACTGTATGGTCATCAATCAAGACGCTAAATTATGCACGTCACATGATTATTTATTAGCAGAAGTAATTGCTTATGAATTACTCGTATTACACATCGAAAACCGAATCGATAATTTAAACCAATCGTGTGCAATTACACCAAATCAAATCCATTCCAACCTACACTGGACAGCCAAAAAAATCGATTTAATCGAACTCATTTACGCCTTACACGAAGCCAAAGTTTTCGATAATGGTCAAGCCGATATCAAAGAAATTACCCACGTTTTTGAAAAAGCATTTCAAATCGATTTAGGTGACAACATCACCAGAAGCTTCATCGATATCAAAAACCGAAAAACGGATCAAACCCGTTTTTTAAATCAGTTGCAAGCTACACTGGAAAACAAAATCGAAAACGATTTACACTAAAACCAACCAAAAACAACCAAATCACATCAAAATCGTTCCCAAGTTGGTACCAACTTGGGAACGATTCTTATTCAAATGCAATTGTTTTGTATCAAATAACATCAAAACACAGCATTATGAACTTCAATCACAAAGCCCTGTTCCCGGAAACAGACAACATCGAACTCCTAAACCACCAAGTAGTAACCAAAAGAGATTTACTAAACTTCGGTAATCTACTGCTTCGCGAAATCAAAAGCTCAACTACTCAAGAAACACTGCCCAAACCTTGGCTCAAATCAGCCGAAGTCCGTGAAATCCTAAAAATCTCCCCAGGCACCTTACAAAACCTACGAATCAACGGCACCCTAAAATACAAACGCATCGGCGGAATACATTACTACAACTACGAAGACATCACTAAAATGCTAGAAAAATAACATGAAGAAAGACACAAACACCTGCAACGGCACATGTGAAGTTTGCACCTGCAAATCTCATACAAATACGGGGGTAAAACAGCAAGCAATTGTCACACTGAGCCTGTCGAAGTGTCCTACGAAGTAGCCTAACGTTTAACCCAGTTAAACCTTGTCATATCGAGCGCAGTCGAGATACCTACAAAGTAGGCTAACCCTTGAACAAAGTTCAAGCCAACTATACAACCTATGAAAAGTAAAACGCCTAAAAACAAAACCTATGTTCCTATGTGGTAAAACCTAAACTACACAGTAACCAAACCCTTGAACACAGTTCAAGCAACTATAATTCCTATGAAAAGTAAAACGCCTAAAAACAAAACCTATGTTTCTATGTGGTAAAACCTAAACTACGCAGTAGCCAAACCCTTGAACACAGTTCAAGCAACTATAATTCCTATGAAAAGTAAAACGCCTAAAAACAAAACCTATGTTCCTATGTTGTAAAACCTAAACTACGCAGTAGTCCAAACCTTTTAAGCGCAGCTTAAAACCACAACTTTTAAACTTCTAAACTCTAAACTTTTAAACTAAAACCATGAACTACATCAAACACCTAACCGGCTTCTTCGAAAAAGTAAGCACCGATTACGAGCTCAACCCAACCCACATAAGCCTCTACATGGCCATATTCCAACTATGGAATCAAAACCGATTTCAAAATCCAATCAGCATTTCACGAGACGAACTCATGCGCATTAGCAAAATTGCTTCGACCGCAACCTACCACAAATGCATAAAAGATTTAACCGAAAGAGAATATGTGATTTATAAACCATCATTCAACCCATTTAAAGGGTCCATTTTGGAAGTCTGCAACTTGGATTTTTACACTAAACCAGTTCCAAAAAAAGAACTAAAAAAGCGTGCAACCAAATCAAAAAATGACCAAGTTATTGAACAGGTTGATGAACAGGTTACTAAACAAGCTCTAAACAAGCATCAAACAAGCTCTAAACATGTACCTTATATAAACAATACAAACAATACAAACATTATAAACTTGGATAAGCAAAAAAAATTGAAAAATGAAAAAAGTGAGTTTTTTACAAATTCAATTTTTGATGAGGTTCAAGAATCGGATGTAAAAATTGAAAAAGAAAAAGAAAAACAAAAAAAGTTGCGCGAAAAAAATAAAAAGAAAGATGAGGCTCCTTTGTCAAGTCGTGTGGTAGCCTGTTCCGATAAATCGGAATCGAGACCTCCAAAACCCACTTTGGAAGAAACCCAAATCTTCTTCATCGAAAAAAACTTTCCCGAAATCGAAGCCCAACGCTTTTTCAACTATTTCGAAAGCAACGGCTGGTTAGTCGGTGGCAGAACCAAAATGAAAGACTGGAAAGCAGCTGCAAGAAATTGGATGCTCAACGCAAAGAAGTTTGGAGACAAACCAAATACTTTAGTTCAAACAATACCCAAAACAATCAATTTAAACCCTAACCACCTTCACGTAACCAATCAAAAAAATTATGGAGAAGCGCTTTAACACCATCAAAGACACGTTCGTTATCCAAAACGGAATCAAAGTCTACAACTTCAACTGGTGCTTAAACTACATCGAGTACCAAGGCAAACGCACCTACGGTCGTTATTTCAAAATCGAAGCCATCGACCACCCAACCATTCTCAAATTGGTAATTTATGCCATTCGAGACGAAAAAAAGGCTCAGGAGCTCAATTTAGACCTCAACAAAGGTATTTTATTGTCGGGACCAATTGGATGCGGGAAAACGTCAATTATGGCGTTAATTCGACCATTTTTTTACCACAAACACGACTACAAAATCAAAACATGTAGAGAAATATCTTTCGAGTTCGCAAAAAATGGCTTCGATGCACTACAAAATTACACCCAAAAAGAACACATACAAACGCGTTTAACTGGCTACTGTTTCGACGACTTAGGAGCCGAACAAAACATCAAACACTACGGCAACGACCTCAACGTCATGGCAGAAATTATCATTTCACGCTACGAAGACTTCGTGCAAAATCAATCCATCACCCACATCACCACTAACCTATCCGCCAGCGAAATCGAAACCCTATACGGCAACCGCCTAAGATCAAGAATGAGACAAATGTTCAACCTAATCACCTTTCAAAATGAATCCAGAGATAAAAGATAAATTCCCCATCAATCATGACAATGATTGTGTCATTCCGAGAGAAACTAGGAATCTCCTAAGCAGAAGGCTTCCGTTTAACCCCGTTAAACCTGTCATATCGAGCGCAGTCGAGATACCTACGCAGTAGGCTAACCCCTTGAACAAAGTTCAAGCAACTATCAATCCTAACCAAAGTAAAACGCCTAAAAAACTAAACCTATGTTCCTATGTGGTAAAAACTAAACTACGTAGCAGTCCAACCAATTAAACACAGCTTAAATCAAACAGAAAACAAAAAAATCCGTCAAACCCGCGCTTGAAAATCCGCTTAATCCGCGTGCCAAACAAGTGTAACGTAAAATCCGAAAAAAATGAACAAACAATTAAACCCCCGCCAACAAAAAACCATCCAAAACTTCTGGACCTGGTTCCAAGACAACGAACAAGCCATCTACCATGCTTGCAAACTAGAAATCAACAAAGACGAAGTACTCTTTCACCTTCAAAGAAACCTCAACTACGTATCCAAACGAATAGAATATTTCATCACAAACCACCCACAAAACGAAAACAAATTAAAAGTATTTTTTACAGCTCATGGCTACAAAAAACTATTCCCAAAAATGAAGGAACTAGAAGAAAAAATTCCAAGTTTACAATACTTCGCAATCCAAGTATATATAACACCATTAAATCTTGAAACCCCAACAATACCAAACGATTTAGCAGAATTAATCCAAAACACTAAAATCAAATTAGAAGATTACAACATCGCTTCTAAAAAAATAATTCTCACACTCTATTTTAATGAAAACATCATGAAGCAAAAGGAAAAAAGAATCGAACGCCATGCCTATTTGTTATTGTTGTTTACTCTTGGCGAATTCAAGTATAAAAAACACATCTATGACTTCAATTGCGAAGTAATGCCACAAAACACAAACGGCTTATTATCACTTTCCGAACTCCCAGAATTCATTGACTATCTCGCTAAAATCAACTACAGCAGAAAACTAAAAATATTCTTCGAATGAGGAAAACCGTACGGTTTTGAATATATCCGTACGGTTTTCCGTATGCTTAAAACTTTTTTAAAATTTACTTTTGTTTTAAATACAACTACAACAATATTTTAGATAAGATTGTTTTAAAAAACTAAAGTTTCAAAAGTTAAAATGAGAACCAGAAGTATAACTAAATTCTTTTTAAAATTATATATTTACGTCAAATAAATAAAAAGCCGTACTAAAATGTCAGAAGACCAAAAAAAACAACTCGAACAACAACTTTGGAATATTGCCAACACCCTTAGAGGAAAAATGAATGCCGATGAATTTCGAGATTACATACTTGGATTCATCTTCTACAAATATCTTGCTGAAAAAATGGAAATTTATGCTAACGGAATTTTAAAAACCGATGGTATCAAATATAAATCCATTAATGAAAACACAAAAAACGGAGCAGAATACATAGAAGCAATTCGAGAAGAAGCATTAGAAACATTAGGATATTTTCTAAAACCAAATGAACTATTTAGTGAAGTTGCTAAACGTGGTAATAGTGATATAGAAGGACAAAGTAACTTTATCATTGAAGACCTACAAAAAATCCTTATCAACATCCAATTAAGTACAATGGGTACAGAAAGCGAAGATGATTTTGATAATCTCTTTGAGGATATGGATTTAAACAGTACCAAATTAGGAAAAACACCAGAGGCAAGAAACGAAATTATAGCTAAAGTACTTTCTCATTTAGACAAGATTGATTTCAAATTAGAAGATACCGAATTGGATGTTTTAGGTGATGCTTATGAATACTTAATTGGTCAGTTTGCTAGTGGTGCAGGCAAAAAAGCAGGTGAATTTTATACACCACAAGAAGTAAGTATGGTATTGGCTAAATTAGTTACTATAGGAAAAAACAAACTAAAATCAGTATATGACCCAACGTGTGGTAGTGGATCACTTTTGCTGCGAGTGGCTAAAGAAGTTAAAGAAGTAAGTAATTATTACGGACAAGAAATGAACCGAACTACTTACAACTTAGCACGTATGAACATGATTTTGCACGGCGTACATTACCGTAAATTCGATATTAAGCAAGAAGACACTTTAGAACATCCACAACACAATGGGTTACAGTTTGAGGCAATTGTTGCCAATCCGCCATTTTCTGCCAATTGGAGTGCCAATCCCTTATTTACAAGCGATGACAGATTTTCACAATATGGCAAACTAGCACCAGGCAGTAAAGCAGATTTTGCTTTTGTACAACACATGATACACCATTTAGCCGACAACGGTACAATGGCTCTTGTGTTGCCTCACGGTGCTTTATTCCGAGGTGGTGCAGAACAACATATCAGAAAATATTTAATTGAAGACCGTAATTATTTAGATGCAGTTATAGGCTTACCAGCTAATTTATTTTATGGTACACCAATTCCAACGTGTATAATGGTTTTCAAAAAATGTAGAGAAAATCCAAACGATGTATTATTTATTAATGCTTCAGAACATTTTGAACGTGGTACTCAAAACACATTACGCGAAACAGATATTGATAGAATAATAGATACTTACAGGGAAAGAAAAGTTATTGATAGATACAGTTATTTAGCTACTTTACAAGAAATAGATGACAACGAATACAATCTTAATATTCCTCGCTATGTAAATACTTTTGAAGAGCAAGACAGTGTTGATATACCGTTAGTCTCTAAAAAGCTAAAAGAGTTGGAAAAGGAAATGAGTGCTACTGATGAAGCATTATTGTCTTTCTGCAAAGAATTAAATATTGAAACTCCTTTTTAATTATGGAAAAACAACAAACTGCTAGACCAGTAATCCGTTTCCCAGAGTTTTCAGACCATTGGAATAACACAAAACTTAGCGAACTTTTAAAAGAAGCCAAAAAACGAAATACCGATTTAAAATATACCAAAGACGAAGTACTTTCTGTTTCTGGTGAAATGGGTATTGTAAACCAAATTGAACACTTAGGTAGAAGCTATGCAGGTGTTTCGGTGCATCAATATCACATCGTAGAAGTTGGCGATATTGTTTACACCAAAAGTCCATTAAAAGCCAATCCTTATGGTATTATAAAACAAAACAAAAAGAAACCAGGTATTGTTTCAACGCTCTATGCAGTATATAACGTAAAAGAAGAAAATGCACACGGCGAATTTATAGAACATTATTTCTCTTTAGACGAAAATACCAATCGTTATCTTAGACCTTTAGTAAAAAAAGGAGCTAAAAACGATATGAAAATTAGTAATGCCTATGTATTGCACGATAAAATATTTGTGCCATCGGTAGCCGAACAAAAAAAGATAACTTTATTTCTTAATACTTTAGATAAAAAAATAGAACAACTCAAACAAAAGAAAAGTTTATTAGAAGAATATAAAAAAGGCATTATGCAAAAAATATTCGCTCAAGAACTTAGGTTTAAGGATGAAAATGGAAAAGAGTTTCCGAAATGGGAAAAAAAGAAGTTAAGTCAAGTTGCAAAAATCTATGATGGTACTCATCAAACTCCAAACTATTTAGAAAGTGGTATTCCTTTTTATAGTGTAGAGCATGTAACAGCAAATAATTTTGGTACTACAAAGTTCGTATCTAAAGAAGTATTTGACAAAGAGAATAAGAGAGTGAAGTTAGAAAAAGGAGATATTCTTATGACTCGTATTGGCGATATTGGAACGTCAAGGCTAATAGATTGGGACGTTAATGCTTCTTTTTATGTTAGCTTAGCTTTAATAAAACAATCTGATAAAATCATTTCTAAATATTTAAATCAATATATTTCAACAAGTGAGTTTCAAAGCGAATTATGGAAAAGAACAATTCATGTTGCATTCCCTCAAAAAATTAATTTAGGTGAAATTGGTGAATGTTTAGTTATGATTCCTTGCTCCAAAGAACAAGAAAAAATAGCCACTTTTTTGTCAACAATAGATGATAAAATAACTCGCACACAAGCCCAAATAGAGCAAACCCAACAATACAAAAAAGGATTGTTACAACAGATGTTTGTGTAAATAAAAAAAGATAAAAGTTAAAGTGGTCAAATTCGACCACTTTAAAAGAGAGGTGTTGCAGACTATTTTTAATTAAAATGAAACATTTTAACACATTTTTATTGTAATATTTTTTTTTATAAAGTTTATTAGTTATACTTTTGCACCATACAAAGAAAAGTCTATTGCTTTAACATAGACAATAAAATAATTAGTTATGAACAATTTTTTCGAAGAATTAAAGAAGTATTTTGAGGTAACACCTCAGGAGAAAGTCTTGGAAGATTGGGCAAAAAGCGCAGAATTTGACAAGATTGGGCCAACTGTAGAAGAGTTTCTGAAAAATACCCAAATGTATTATCAGATTCATTCAGAAGATCCACAAAAGGGATGTCTAATAGAAAACAACCAATATAGCCCGAAGTATTCTTCGGGTTTTTTTTTATCTAAATAAATAGTATTATGCAAAAAGCAGCATTTTCAATTATCAATTATCAATTTGACAAAGTCTCAATTGATTTAAATAATCACAACAGCAAAGACCTATCACTCTCGTTTGATACTAGTGGTATATACTTTAATGAAAATCAAAATTTTGAATTACGATTTGTAGTTAAGGTTGCTCAAAATACAGATGAAAACCCATTTGCCGAAATCAGTTGTAAAGGAACTTTTAAATTTGAGAACATTGATAGTTTTGATAATATACCTGAATTTTTCTACAGAAACAGTATTGCAATTTTGTTCCCTTATGTAAGAGCGTATTTAAGTTTAGTTACTACACAAGCAAATGTACCTGGAATCATTTTGCCAACTCTAAATTTATCTAATTTAGAATCCGAACTAAAGAAAAACACCACTCAAATATAATTTATTTTGACTATCAGAACAGTTTATCAAACGCTAGAAGATAGAGGAAATCCAGATTATGTTGAGCAAAATGGTCCATTTAAATGTGACCGAAATAATGCTTGGCTTGGGGATGGTTACTATTTTTGGGACTCTTTTATAGAGAATGCTCATTGGTGGGGTTCAGAAGGAGCGTCTTATAGTAATGGATATATGATTTGTAAATCTACCTATCTATTAGATGAAGAAAAATGTTTTAATTTAATTGATAATGCGATACATTTCAAAATGTATAACGACACGAAACAATTAATGAAAGATAAAGGTTTATATAAAGAAAATATTACCACAGTAGCAAGAATTATTGAGCATATTAAAAATACTTTAAAGATATTTAAATATGATGGAATAAGAGTATATGGTATAAACAGTAAATCTTTTAGTTCTCCCTACAGTAATAGAACAATTTTTGACAAAAAACATAATACCAAATATTTAGATTCATTACCTGCCATTCAAATTTGTTTTTACACAACTAAAAGTCTAAACCTTAAAGGTTTTAAATTAATACATCCACCTGAATATACAGATGATTATTTAGTATAATATGGCTAAACAACCCGAACAAATTTTAGAAGAACAACTAATAGAACAACTGCAAAAGTTGAGCTATAGTTATGTTGAAATTAAAGATGAAGTAGCATTACTCTCAAACCTTAAAAAGCAATTAGAAAAGCACAATAACATTACTTTTTCGGATAAAGAATTTGAGAGAGTGTTAAATATTCTAAGCAAAGGTTCGGTATTTGAAAAAGCCAAAACACTACGAGAAAAACAACACATAGTTAGAGATAACGGCGATAATCTTTATTTTGAGTTTATTCAATCTGAACACTGGTGTCAAAACCAATTTCAAGTAACCAATCAGGTTACAATGGAAGGCAGTTACAAAAATCGCTACGATGTAACTATATTAATTAATGGTTTACCATTAGTGCAAATAGAATTAAAACGTAGAGGTTTAGAACTTAAAGAAGCATTCAATCAAACCAACCGTTATCAGAGACATTCCTTTGGTGCAGGTGCAGCTTTATTCCAATACATTCAAATATTTATTATCAGCAATGGAGTAAATACCAAGTATTACGCTAATAATAAATACCAATCCTTCAAACAAACCTATTATTGGACTGATAAAGAAAACAAACGTTTAACCAATATCCTAAATGGTTTCACAAGTGATTTTCTCGAACCTTGTCATATCTCAAAAATGATATGCAAGTATGTGGTTTTAAATGAAGCCAATAAAATATTAATGGTACTTCGTCCATACCAGTATTATGCAGTTGAAGCTTTAATTGATAAAGTAAAAAACAGTAATCACAACGGTTATATTTGGCATACAACAGGATCGGGTAAAACGCTAACTTCTTTTAAGGCTAGTCAAATCATTATGCAAATGCCACAAGTCAAAAAAGTGGTTTTTGTTGTTGACAGAAAAGATTTAGATTATCAAACAACTAAAGAATTTAATAGTTTCAATAAAGGTAGTATTGACGGAACAGACAATACAAAAGCATTAGTAAATCAATTTTCAGACGATACCAAGTTAATTGTAACAACCATTCAAAAATTAAATACAGCAATAAGTAAAAGCCAGTATTTAAGTAAAATGGAAAAACTAAAAGATGAACATATTGTTTTCATTTTTGATGAGTGCCACCGTTCACAGTTTGGAGAAACACACAATAGAATTAAAGATTTTTTCAATAAATATCAAATGTTTGGTTTTACAGGAACTCCAATTTTTGCAGATAATGCTGTTAAAAATGAATTAGGAAAACGAACAACAAAAGAATTATTTGGAGAATGTTTGCATAAATATGTAATTACAGATGCTATTAAAGATGAAAATGTATTAAAGTTTTCTATTGAATACGTTGGTAGATATAAGCAAAAAGAAAGTGCCACAGCAATAGATATTGAAGTAGAAGACATTGATACAAAAGAGTTAATGGAAGCTCCAGTGCGTTTAGAAAAAATAGCGGATTACATTATTGCTCATCATAATCGAAAAACCTATAATAAAGAATTCACAGCAATGTTTTGTGTAAGTAGTGTCGATACATTAATCAAGTATTACGACATTTTGCAACAAAAGAAGTTGGCAGGTCATCATAACCTGAAAGTAGCTACTATATTTAGTTTTTCAGCTAATGAAGACGATGCAGATGCTAATGGATTTATCCCTGAAGAATTATCAGTAGTAGAAGAACCAAGAGCCTTATATGGTTTAAATGTGCATACTCGTGAAAAGTTAGATGAATTTATTGGCCATTATAATACAATGTTTGAAACCAAGTTTTCAACCAAAGACAGCGAAAGTTTTTACAATTATTACAATGATATTTCTAAAAAGGTAAAAGAGCGTAAAGTTGATATTTTATTAGTTGTAAATATGTTTCTTACTGGATTTGATAGCAAGCCATTAAATACTTTATACGTTGATAAAAATCTAAAATACCACGGATTAATTCAAGCCTATTCTAGAACTAATCGTATTTTAAACGAACAAAAGTCACAAGGAAATATAATTGTATTCCGTAACCTAAAGAAGGCAACAGACGAAGCAATAACATTGTTTAGTAATAAAGAAGCTATTGAAGAAATCATAATGAAGCCTTATGAGGATTATGTTAAGAAATTCAATGATGCTTTTATAGGGTTACTAAAAGTAGTTCCAACGGTAAACAGTGTAAATAATCTCCAAAGTGAAGAAGATGAATTAGAGTTTATAAAAGCGTTTCGTGAATTAATGCGTATCAAGAACACAATGGCAACTTTTGCAGATTTTGTTTGGGAAGATTTAGCAATGAACGAACAATTATTTGAAGACTATAAAAGTAAATACCTTGATTTATACGACAAAGTAAAAAATGAACACCAAGTAGAAAAAGTATCAATTCTTGAAGATGTTGATTTTGAATTAGAGTTAATTCACCGTGATGAAGTTAATGTTACATACATATTAAAGTTATTAGCAGCATTAAAAGACACCACAAAAGTTGATAAAGAAAAAAAACAAAAAGAAATTGTTGATTTATTAACAGGTGAAGCCAATTTAAGAAGTAAACGAGAATTAATTGAAAAATTCATTTTAGAAAACTTACCAATTATTGAAGATACCGATACAATCCCAGAAGAATTTGATAAATATTGGAATAAAGAACAACAAAAAGCATTCAATCAATTAGTTCAAGAAGAAAATCTATCAGCAGACAAAACACATAAATTAATTGAAAGTTACCTATTTGCCGAAAGAGAACCTTTAAGAGATGAGGTGTTAGATTTAATTGAAGGCGAAAAACCATCTGTATTAGTTCGAAAAAAATTAGGAGATAAAATCCTCAATAAAATAGTTGTTTTCGTTGAGACTTTTATAAATGGTGTTTCAGGTAACTAAGATATAATTTGTATTCTTAACAAAAAAATATAGTATTTGAAATAAATAAAAGATATGGAACATAGAAAATTAGAAGTTTATACTTTTATAGCTCATCCCAATAGAAAACCTAATGAAAATTTAATACTAGAAGATGTCTATGGTAATGATTTATATGATAAATTGAAAAATAAATTCGCCAATTTTGTAGACACTTTTCCGCCACAACAAATAGATGGTAAAACTTCAAAAATTGAAAAAAAAGAAGTTAATGGTCAAATAAAAAGCATTTTCAAGTTTAATGATTCTTTACGATACATATCTGGTAAAATTATGATTGGTGATGATGATGGTAAAGAACAAGATGTTGTTCAAAACAACAAAGACAAAACTGTATTGTATACCAAAAAGAAAGGGCAATCAGTCGAGCGTCCTTATTATTTTATGGTAATAATTCCTTTGGGTTTAAAACATGGTTATATTATTTTGGAAAGGGAAGGTAAGCATTCTGCAAAAAGTGTTTTTGAAAGACTATTCAAAAAATTTATACACGAAAACTTATCAGAATTAAATACTAAATTAACCAACTTTGTTGAATCTGAAATTATTAAAGAATATCTTGAAAATGGTCAATATAATAGTATTATACTAAGTCAAAAAATTGTTTCTAGTGATAAAGCAGAACAATACTTAGGAACTTATATAGATGGTTCAAAATACAAAGTTGAAATGAGAATTGTACCTCTAGAAAATTCTACAATACCAATTGGCACTAAAAAGAAAATTCTTAAAAATTTAGAAAAAAATGAAGGTTTTTTTGAAGGTAATGATTTTAAAAAAATAGGATTTGATGACAATACCAATGTTAAAGTAATTGCTACTAAAGATGGTAATACAAGAACCATTGATTTAGATGATACGTTTAAGATTAGACCTTATTACAATATTGAAGTTTCGAATAACACTAAAGGTTTTTCAGAATTTAAAGAAATCAACAAAGAAGCAAAAAAACTAATTAGAAGTTTTGGACTAAATATATTCTAATGTATTCAAAACTAAATATTAAAAACATCATAATAGGTCATAAATTAACTTTGACTGAAGGTAAGGGTAATTCAAGTTATGTAAAAGAATTTGTTCTTCTACCAATAATTATTGCTATTGTATTAATACTAATAAAAATTCCAGATAGCGATGTGAAAAATATTTTTGGTATCAGTCTTTCAATTTTAATTGGACTTTATCTTAACATTTTAGTTCTACTAATTTCAAGTATATCATCTGAAAATCTAAAAATATCATATAAGCAGAAGAAAATTAGATTAGAATTACTCAAAGAAACTTTATACAATGTCTCTTTTTCAGTTTTCCTTTCAGTGAAAGCGCTAATTGCATTATTTTTATCTAGCATACTAATTATAGATAATGAATCTTTAAACGATTTTTTTTACCTACTAACAAATCATAACTTAAATTATTTAATTCAGTTTGTATTAGGAATATTGCTTTATAAATATACAATAGATATATTTCTTATACTCTTTATGATTTTAAAAAGAATTAATATTCTTTATACAAAGGAGATTGACATTGAAAGTATCAAGCTTAATGAATTGATAAAAAAAGAAGATGAAAATGACGATAATGGATGAAAATGACGATAATGATTAATGAAAAATCACATTGACAGACAAATACATCATACAACTAATAAACAAACTAAACCGCTTTCCTAATTATAAAGAGTGCCCCCCTCGTGCGCGAATCCTTTCGCGTTCGTTTAGTCAGTAATGAGATGTTTAAGAGCTGCTGAAATCGAAGATTCAACGAAGTTAAACGAGTAGAATAAATGAAAACTCTCGCTCGTTAGCGAAAAAAAGTTCAGCGAAGCTAATACCATCCCGTTCCACTTAATAAAATCCAAAATAGAAATTAACAAATTAGTAATAATTACGTCAACTTAAAGTCTTCTCAGAGTAGTACGTTTGCACATATAATTTTAAAATAAAATGAACATGATAGCAAATAAAATGACGTTGAAAAACAAATGCACCTTAGTTATACTTTTTTCAGTAGCAATAAGCTATGCACAAACAAATCTGCCAGTAGAAAGAACTACTTGGAACACCACACCACTAGGTTGGACAGATTGGGGTACAGCAGCAAATACTACCAATTCTGACAAGTCTTTGAATTTAGGTAAACTAGAAAATGCAGGCGATTATTACGAGGTAGTTTTCAACAATGTGCCTAATAAAGTTACATTTCAAATAAAAGGCGATTCCTTTAACGGAGGGACTTTTAGCCTACAAGAATCAAAAGACGGAGTATATTGGTCAAACGTAAAAGTATATAAATCATTACCTGTAAATGAGGATACTCAAAAATTTTCCCTTAAAAACAATACCCGATACGTAAGATTCTACTACACCAATAAAGAAAACGGATCCATAGCTATAGATAATGTCGAAATTACGGCTGATACCCAATCAAATCCCCATATCAATAGCATAGGAAATGGCAGACCAAAACACAACCCAAGCCCTTCGCAGATCCTTTCGCGTTCGTAATACAAAGAACTTAAAGCAAAGTACAATTAATAGTAGTCAAAGGGTGTAATAATCCAAATGGGCTGCTAGTTTACCACTTCCATACAATTGTTTGTGAAACGAACAACCTAAGTTTCTAAATTAATACTTTCAGGGTTGCCAATAGCGCAACACCATTTCGTTTTTCGTACGTAACAAGTCAAATAAAACCCAAAGTTGGGTCTTTAAGTACATTGGTAATAAAACCACAAAACTAAAATGTTATAAAACAAACAAAATACATATTTAATGTTAAAACCTACATAATGTTAATAAATATGGAAATAATGAATAAAATATATTGGTTTATTACAAAACAAATGTTAAATTTGGATGTTTTGATTTAACTAAATTCCCCAAATTTATGATTAAAAAACTACTATTTTTATTACTGCTACCTACCCTATTATTTGCGCAAATACCTGCGTATTATTCAGGTGTAGATTTCACACAAACGGGTGATAACTTAAAAGTGCAGTTATCTAGTTTAATTACTACTACCCACACAACCATGCTGCCGTATACCTCAACAGCTTTTGACACATGGGATGCAATAATGATTTCAGATGAAGACACTCAAAATTCAGCTAATGTATTGTTAGTTTACGGCTATGATGATACTGATACAGCTACAAATAACGACAGATCGAGAAGTAAAACCGCAAGGGCTACTAGTAATTGTATCGGACTTTGGAATCGGGAACATACCTTTCCACAATCATTATCAAATCCACCAATGAGTACAACCATCCCAGGTGTGAGTACAGACATTCACCACCTTAGAGCGGTAGATTGCCAATTCAATAGCACCAGAGGAAACAAAATATTTCAAGACGGTGAAGGCGTTGCCAAATCAATGAGTACAAGTACTTGGTATCCAGGAGACGAATGGAAAGGCGATGTAGCACGAATGATGATGTATTTATACGTAAGATACGGAAACGAAACCCCAGCAACATCTGTTGGTTTTGGTAGTACGTCATACAGTCCGCTTAATGATATGCCAAATATCTTTTTAGAATGGAATATCCAAGACCCAGTTTCAATTGAAGAAATTAACAGAAACAATGCCGTTCACAACATTCAAGGAAATAGAAATCCATTTATAGACAATCCCTATTTAGCTACATTAATTTGGTCGGGACCAGCAGCTACTGATTATTGGGGTATTATAATACACCCAAATTCAACTACCTGGAATGGTACTTCCTGGTCTAATGGGGTTCCTAATAGTACAATGTTAGCAATTATAGACGGTTATTATGATTCAAGTGTGAACGGAAGTTTTATTTGTAACAACTTGATTGTAAACAATGATAAAACATTAGATATCAAAGCAAATAACTTCATTGAAATTCAATCTGACCTCACGATAAACGGAACGGTTAATGTTTTAGACGATGGGTCATTAATTCAAGTAAATGATACAGGGGTAAACACTGGTACTATTTCCTACCAAAGGAATACTACTGCAAATACAAACGATTACGTGTATTGGTCTTCTCCAGTAAATACAGTAAACACTCCTACTGGCTTTATTTACACTTGGGATGCAGATATTCCAAATAGTAACGGTGGCGAAGGCAATTGGGTTGGAGCCGCAAACGTTCCTATGCTTTCAGGTGTAGGTTACATCATGAGAAATATTTTCTCTAGAAATTTCATCGGTGTACCTAGAAACGGTGTAATCCAACCTGCAATAAACAGAGGTACTTATACTGGTCCTGATTATCTGGGAACAAATGGCACTACAATTACAAGATTCAGCGACAATTGGAATCTAGTAGGAAATCCATATCCTTCTTCAATTGATGCAGTTGATTTTATTAACTTAAATACAAACATTGAAGGAGCAGTAAGACTATGGACACACGCAACGCCAGTTTCTACAGCAATACCAAACTCTTTTTATGGCTCATTCTCCGCTAATTATACACCTAACGATTATATTACGTACAACGCCTTAGGAACCGTAAGCGGACCAGCAGGTTTTAACGGCTTCATAGCTGGTGGCCAATCTTTCTTAGTCAACATGTTAGACGGTGCACCAACGACAGAAACGGTAACCTTCAACAATTCATTAAGAAGCAGATCGTATGACAATAGCCAATTTTACAGAACTGCTAACCGTAATGAAAATAACACTCTAAGTAACGAACGTCACCGACTTTGGTTAGACATAAGCAATACGAATGCAATTTCAGACAGAACGCTTATTGGGTACACTACAAACGCAACCTTGGAAAAAGACAGAACTTTTGATGCAGTTATTGGAGTAAAACCAGGTGTGTTAAAAATCTACTCATTAATCGGCACAGATAAAATGACCATTCAAGGACGCCCTGTTCCATTCGATGACAAAGACAAAGTGAAAATCGGTTTTAACGTACCAGCACCAGGTAGTTATACCTTGGCAATAGCAGCTGCAGATGGTCTTCTAGAAGAAAATCAAGAAATTTATGTAGAAGATTTAGAATTAAATTTCACACACAATTTAAGACTAGCTCCCTACTATTTCCATGCAAACAATGCTGGTGAAAACAACAACCGTTTCATCATCAAATACAAATTAGAAAACAAATCCAATGAGGATGATATTACCAATAATGAGGTGCTTATTTTCAATAACAACTCAGGCATAAACATTAAT
>NZ_QLST01000009.1 GCF_003293845.1 Flavobacterium tibetense
TTAGAAAACCCTCTAACTTTACGTTACTTGGCTTTGGATTTGTGCCCGTTTACAATAAAGGAAACAAGAATCAATACCAACTCGTAGTAGCCGAAAAGGCATGGAAAAACCTAAAGATGCGATTCAAAAGCATTACCCGAAAAACCACCCCAGCCAAACTAGAAGAACGTATCACCAAGATAAAGGAAATCCAACGAGGATGGCTAAACTATTTTCGAGGAACCAACATCATGGGAAAACTACGAGATATGGATGGTTGGCTGCGGAATCGCATCCGCTATTGTATTTGGCACGACTGGAAGAAACCTGAAAGGAAAAGGAAAAACCTGATTCGATTGGGGGTTGACCAAGACCACGCCTATGCATGGAGCAGAACTCGAAAAGGTGGTTGGGCGATTGCCCAAAGTCCCATTTTAGGAACAACTATTACCTTGAAACGCTTGAAACAAAAAGGATACGAATCCTTAACGGAAATCTACATTCAACTCAACCCATCTTTTTGCGAACCGCCGAGTACGTGACCCGTATGCTCGGTGGTGTGAGAGGCTCACCCTGTCAGTTTCTGGCAGGGCAGTCTACTCGATTGGCAATAGTGATTCATTTAAATTGTTTTTCCATTTCATTCCGTTGATTTTCCACTATCCAACTGTCAAATTTTTCCAAGTTCTCTTTTAAATCAGATGTCCTATCGCTAAACATTAAGCAACCTCTGTCATCGTACATCCAAAACCATTTTTTCGTTTTCGGTTGAAAAAAATAAATAAGTTGATGTATCGTTGGTGAAAACCCCATTTCGGTATTCGCTATTCCATTAAATATTTCAGAGTATTTAATTTCATTTCTTTCCGCTCTGCAAATCGTTAATTTTCCTTTTACACGCTCAATATTATCTTCGTGGTCAAAATATCTTGTTGCTAAATTTTCCTCAAACTGTTCAGTTTTTATGTTTTCCGATTTTAATAACTCGTAAATGTGGTTTGGTGTTCGCGCGAACATTTCATCTACAAAGTCATAAATTATCAAGTAGATTTCTGAATTTTCGCTAATATGGTTTTCAAATAATTCGGCAGCTCTTTTGGTCGCTTGATTTACTCGCTTTTTTGTTCCGTTTTCATATGGGTCTCCAAGTTCAAATCTCAAATGATATTTTAATCCACGTTCTATTGTATTAAAATCAGTCAAGTCAATCGCTGAATTCAAATATTCTAATTTTATTTCGAGGTCTTTTTTCATCATTATTGCCAACTTGTTTATATGTATGACTGCGTCATACATATCTCTCTATTTTTGGGTAGATATGTATGATAAAGATCATACATTATTTCAATTGTAAATATATAAAAATTATTACAATTCATCAACTGAGATTTAATCGGTTAAAAACAAAAACGGTATTAAAAGTAAAAGTAATTCCTATAACTCCAATCGGTTAATGCGAATAATGAAATTGTTTTGGTAATTAAACGAATACTTCTATATATATGTTTAGATAAAAAAAAATCCCGATTCATTCGGGATTTATTTATGCAGGATTTTGAGTTTTTGTATTGGCTTCCAATTTTTTCTCAACTACTTCCCAATTGATTACTTCAAAGAAAGCGTCAATATAATCGGCTCTTTTGTTTTGGTATTTTAGATAATAGCTGTGTTCCCATAAATCTAATCCTAAAATTGGAGTTCCTTTTACAGTTGCATTTGGCATCAACGGATTGTCTTGGTTGGTTGTAGTTGTGATTGCTAATTTTCCGTCATTGGTTACAACTAACCAAGTCCAACCTGAACCAAAATGATTAGTAGATGCTTGTATAAATTTTCGCTTAAACTCATCAAAAGAGCCAAAGTTACTATTTATAGCTTCAAGGGTTTTGTTATTTGGTTTTTTGGTACTTTTTGGAGTTAAAATCTCAAAAAACAAGCTGTGATTGTAATAACCGCCAGCATTATTTTTTAAAGTAGGATTAACATCTGAAACCAAAGCCAAAACTTCTTCAATATTTTTAGTTTCAATTTTAGCTTCTTTTAAAGACGCATTCATTTTATTGGTATAACCCACATAATGTTTAGAAAAGTGAATTTCCATAGTTTTTCCATCAAAATGCGGTTCTAAATCACCAAACTGATACGGGATTTCTACCAATGCAAATGTTCCAACATCAATTTTTACGTTTTTAGGTTCAATGTATGTTGGTGCTGAAATTTCTTCCGGTTCTGGAAGTTCAACTTCAACTAATCCGTTATTGTTATTGCAAGAAATAAAAAGAAATAAGAAACTTAAAGAATAGAAAATAGGTTTCATAAATTTCGTTCTTTCATTAATTGATTAATAATATCGATGTATTGTTGTTTGGCATCGTCAATGCTTAAATGCTTTACTTGCATCCAAGCATTTAGTTTAAAAGCATTAATAATATCTTGTGGATTTTGATACATAGTGTTGTGAGCATTACCGCTAGTAGCCTGTTTGTATAGTCCATACAAAATCAACTGTTGGTCTGGCGGAACCGAATCTTGTGGAATCAATTGCGCATTGTTAAAAGCTTCATCAAATAAAGTATCTAAATCTTTTTCAGCCATGTTTATTTTTTTGTAATTACTGTTTTTCCGCCAATAGCTTTTTGACCAAGAACTACATCAATTGGAGTTCCTAAAGGAAAATACATATCTACTCTTGAACCAAATTTGATAAAACCAGCGTCTTTTCCTTGAATTACTCGCATACCTTCTTCAGCATAATTAACAATTCTTCTCGCTAATGCACCAGCAATTTGGCGGTACATCACTTCTCCGTAGATTCTATTATCTATTACAACGGTTGTACGTTCGTTTTCTTCACTTGCTTTTGGATGCCAAGCTACCAAATATTTTCCTGGATGGTATTTGCTGTATTTTACAACACCATTTAATGCATAACGCGTAACGTGAACATTAATTGGCGACATGAAAATGGAAACCATTAAGCGCTTGTCTTTAAAGTATTCAGGTTCGTAAACTTCTTCAATTACTACTACTTTTCCATCAACTGGAGCCAAAACATGATTGTCGCTGTTGTCAATTTCTCTTTTTGGATTTCTGAAAAATTGTAGAACCAATACTAAGAAAACAATGGCAATCAAAATTAAAACTGTTTTTAACCAAGGGATTGCGATAAAATCTGTAGCGAAAATTACTCCAACTACCAATAGTAGTGTAATGAAAATGATTTTTGAACCTTCTTTATGAAACATAGCGTAAAATTAAATAAAACAAGTTAATAAAAGGAATTACAAATATAATACTATCTAATCGATCTAAAATACCTCCATGACCGGGCATGATTTTGCCGCTGTCTTTGATTCCAGCCACGCGTTTAAATTTGGACTCGATTAAATCGCCAAGTGTACTAAATACACTTACTATAATTGCAATTATAATCCAAATGTATAAAATATTGGCGCCAATGTAAAATTTAGCGAGTAAAATTCCACTCACAATTGTAAAAAACATACCACCAAAAAATCCTTCTACTGTTTTTTTAGGTGAAACAAGTGGCAGTAATTTTGTTTTTCCGAAGTTTTTTCCAACCAAATAAGCAAAAGTATCGTTACTCCAAATGAGAATTAAAATGGAAACCAAAATTTTAGGGTTGTAGCCTTTTGTACCCATTGCAATATAATTGGTAATGACAAAAGGAAAAATGAGGTAACCAAATAAAATTAAATATTTAGTTCCTATTTTAAAAGAGGATTCGTTTTGCTTGAAAAGAAATACCAGCAAACCTATAGAAACAATAGTGGTAAAGAGTGTGATGCTGTCGTTGATTGGGAAATTTTTATGTTGATTCCAAAGCATAACATAAGTCCCAGCGGCTAGCAGTAAACTTAAATAACGATTTATTGTTATAAGTTTTGAAAATTCAAATACACCAATGACTAAAAACATGCCAAAAAGAATTGCTAAACTTTCTTTGGAGTGTAAAATACAGCCTAATAGTACGATAATGTAAACGGCTCCAGATAATGCTCTTTTTAGCGTTTCATTCATTTTAGAGGTCTTCTAACAAAAGCAAATATAAGTTTTTATGAGTACTTCCATAATGAAGGAAATCTTCTTCTTTTGCTTTTTCAAAATACTTTATAGTGGTAATATTGGTTGGATATTCTTTTTCGTATTTGTTTTTAATGAAGCGCATACCATCACTTTTGTTACCTGCTAACTGACTCATAGTAGCAAAAACAACCATATTTGTTGGTAGTTCGTTTGGTTTCAAGTGGCTAATTTGCTTTGATGAAAATAAAATTGAACCTTCGTCAGCAATAAGATTTTCGCAAGAAGATAGAATGAAATTTGGATTTTTAACGTTTGTATGATTGATTTTGTTTTCGTCTAGCAAATAAAATAATCGAGAATCAAAACACAAAGCTTCACCTTCAAACCAATCGTTTTCTTCTAAAATATTAAGAAAGTTTTCATTAACTTCTTCGAGAGAGTCACAATAGATAAATTTCCCACCATTTTTCATGAAATTGTGAGTAAACATTTCGTCTATTGGTAAACTAACTTCTGGAGTGTATGGACTTTTATCTTCGTTTGTCTCATCACTCTTGGAATTGTCTCCTGAGTTCCCAAAAAATTTTCTAAAAAGGCTCATTAATTTTTTGTAGGTAATTTTCTAATATGAGCCAAAGATAAAAAAATCTTAGCTCAAATCGTTATTTGAACTAAGATTTTTACAAAATGTGATATTTTTTTATTCTACAATTGGATTCTCAGAAAAATCTTCAGTTTTTCCAAAAGGTCTTTTTCCAAAAATAGTCTCTAAATCGTCTTTAAAAATAACTTCTTTCTCAATTAAAATATCGGCTAATTGCGTAAGTTTATCTTTATTATCTTCTAATAAACGAATAGCTCTTTGGTATTCTTTTTCAATGATACCTGAAATTTCCTTATCAATTACTTGTGCTGTTTCTTCAGAATAGGGTTTTGAGAAACTGTACTCACTTTGACCCGTAGAATCGTAGTAAGTAATGTTGCCTAATTTTTCGTTCAAACCATAAATGGTTACCATGGCACGAGCTTGTTTGGTAACTTTCTCCAAATCACTCAAAGCTCCAGTCGAAATTTTATTAAACATTACCTTTTCAGCTGCTCTTCCGCCCATTGTAGCACACATTTCATCAAGCATTTGTTCCGGTCTAACAATTAGTCTTTCTTCAGGTAAATACCAAGCAGCACCTAAGCTTTGACCACGAGGAACAATAGTTACTTTTACTAATGGAGCGGCATGTTCTAACATCCAGCTCACTGTAGCGTGACCAGCTTCATGAACAGCAATAGCGCGTTTTTCATCTGGTGTAACAATTTTATTTTTCTTTTCTAAACCGCCTACAATTCTATCAACGGCATCTAAGAAATCTTGTTTGTCAACCGCTTTTTTGCCTTTTCTAGCAGCAATTAAAGCCGCTTCGTTACAAACATTAGCAATGTCAGCTCCAGAAAACCCTGGTGTTTGTTTGGCTAAAAATTCAGTATCTAATTCTTCTGATTTTTTTATTGGTTTTAAATGGACTTCAAAAATTGCTTTACGTTCTCTAATGTCTGGTAAATCCACATAAATTTGACGATCAAAACGTCCCGCACGCATTAATGCTTTATCTAATACATCGGCACGGTTGGTAGCAGCTAATACAATTACATTAGTATTGGTTCCAAAACCATCCATTTCAGTTAACAATTGGTTTAAGGTGTTTTCTCTTTCGTCGTTTCCGCCTGTCATGTTGTTTTTCCCACGAGCACGACCCACAGCATCAATTTCATCAATAAAAATAATAGCTGGAGCTTTTTCTTTAGCTTGTTTGAATAAATCTCTTACACGAGAAGCACCAACACCCACAAACATTTCCACGAAATCAGAACCTGATAAAGAGAAAAACGGAACTTTAGCTTCACCTGCAACGGCTTTCGCTAATAATGTTTTTCCTGTTCCTGGAGGTCCAACTAATAAAGCTCCTTTTGGAATTTTCCCACCAATGGAAGTGTATTTTTCAGGGTTTTTCAAGAACTCAACAATTTCTTCAATTTCTTCTTTTGCGCCTTCTAATCCAGCAACGTTTTCAAAAGTTACTTTAACGTCATTTTTTTCATCAAATAATTTCGCTTTCGATTTACCAATGTTGAAAATTTGTCCGCCACCGCCAGCACCACCACCTGACATTCTACGCATCATGAAAATCCACAATGCAGCAATCAGAATGAAAGGCAATAAGAAGCCAAGTAATTCACCCCACATACTCTCTGGTTCTTTGTCGTAGGAAGCAATTGTCCCTTTTTGACGCGCTTCTTCTATGGTTTTTTGGAACAGTTCTATATTTCCAATTTCAGTAAAATAATGAGGTCCTTTGGTATTGGTTTTTCCAAATACATCATCTTTTACTTTTTTGTGTTCTTCAGCAGTAAGTGCTTCTTCTTTCAAGAAAATACTAGCTCTTGTATTGGAAAAAGTTATTTTTTCAATTTGATTAGAATCTAAATATTGATAAAATTTAGATAAAGTAGTTGGTTTCGGATTACTAAAATCTAAACCTCTTCCAAATAATGAAATTAGTAATAAAATACCAATGGCTAATCCATAGAATAACCAAGGGTTTACCTTAAGTTTTGGATTTTTATTGTCTGACATATATTTTTAGTATTTACTTGCTATAGATGTAATTTTGGCATCGCCCCACAAACTTTCAATGTTGTAATATTCACGAATGTGCTTTTGAAATACATGAACTACTACATTCACATAATCCATTAAAACCCATTCGCCATTTTCTGTTCCTTCCACGTGCCATGGCTTTTCTTTAAGTTCTTTAGAAACTGCTTTTTGTATGGAATTTGTAATTGCTACCACTTGTGTGTTGGAATTTCCATTACAAATAATGAAGTAATCACATACCGTGTTGTCTAATGCTCTTAAATCTAAGATATCAATGTTTTCTCCTTTAACGTCTTCTATTCCTTTTAAGATATTCGCTACTAAATCGTCGTTGCTCGTATTTTTTGTCATCTAATATTATTAAGTTTTATGCAAAGTTATCAAATTTTGTCTTTAATTTTGAACCTTAACATAACATTAAAATTAATTCAAGTTATTTTTTCTTCATGAACATCATCAAACTCAGTGCCATTCCTTCTACAAATACTTTTTTAAAAGAGCTGTCAGCTACCGAAAATTTACCTGAATTCACTATTGTTGTAGCTGAAAACCAGCAAGAAGGCAAAGGACAACGAGGTAGTAATTGGGCTTCAGAAGGAGGTAAAAACTTGACTTTTAGCGTATTGGTTAAGAATTTTACAACAAAACACGATTCTGTTTTTGTGTTAAACATTTTGGTTGCCAATGCTTTACTAAACACGTTAAATAAATTTCAAATTCCAAATGTATCCATCAAATGGCCAAACGACATTTTGTCAGGGAAAAAGAAAGTGGCTGGAATTTTAATCGAAAATAGCTTTAAATCTGCAAACGAGATTACTTCTATCATTGGAATAGGATTAAATGTAAACCAAACGAATTTCGAAAACTTACCACTAGCAAGTTCATTGGCAGTTGTTGCTAATACATTATTTGATAAAGACCAACTTTTAACCGAAATTGTAACTGAAATCAAATTGCTTTTGGAAGAATTAAGTCATTCTAATGCAGAATTTCTTTGGAAAACGTATCATCAAAATCTTTTCATGAAAGACAAAGTCGCTAGTTTTCAAGTGGGTAATGAAAAACCGTTTAGTGCTGTTATTCAGGGTGTTTCGGTTGAAGGAAAATTACTTTTGCTACAAGAAGATGATTTGGTTCACGAATATGATATCAAAGAAATTAAGTTACTGTATTAAACAAAAATAAACCTTTGTTAAACTTCTTAAAATGTTTTGCAATTTGAGTAACTTTGCAATCGTTTAAATTATGCCTCATGGACAAAAAAATATTTTCTTTCTTGTTTTCCACGCGTTTAATGGCCGTTTTGTTTATTGCTTTTGCTGTTGCAATGGCGGTTGGAACTTTTATAGAAAACGAATACAATACAGATACAGCTCGAATTTTAGTCTACAACGCTTGGTGGTTTGAAGCTATCATGGGAATTTTCGCGATTAACTTCATTGGAAATATCAAACGTTACCAATTACATAAAAAAGAAAAATGGGCTACTTTATTGTTGCACTTGTCTTTCATTTTCATTTTGGTTGGCGCTTTTGTTACGCGCTATATTAGCTACGAAGGCATGATGCTAATTCGTGAAGGCGAAACGGAAAATCGAGTATATTCAGACGTGCCGCACATTACTGCTTTTGTTGATGGTGATTTTCAAGGCGAAACAAGACGTAGATTTTTTGAAAAGAAAAAATACTTTTCACCTGTTACCAATAACAATTTCACGATGAAAGGTGAATTTAATAGTATTCCTTTTGAAATTGTGTACGAAGATTACATCATGAATGCTACCGAAACACTTGTGCCATCAGAAGATGGTGAATTGTACTTGAAAATGGTAGAATCAGGAACGGGAAGTCGCCACGAGCATTATTTGAAAGCAGGTGAAGTGCAAAATATTCATAATGTGTTGTTTGCTTTCAATAAATTTACAGAAGGAGCAATTAATATTTCTATAGTTAACGGTGCTTACTTGTTGCAAACGCCATTCGAAGGAAATTATATGATTATGGCATCGCAAACGCAAGGAGCAGTAGTGAAAGATTCGGTACAACCTTTAAATTTACGTTCGTTGTATAGTTTAGCTGGAACCCAATTTGTGTTTCCAGAACCTGCTATTAAAGGAAAAATGGAATTGAAATCGAATAATGATTTCAAAGACAAAATGACAAATGATGCTTTGTTAGTAAAAGTAAAATCGCAAGGTGAAGAACAAGTTTTAACCTTAATGGGCGCTCGTGGTATGCAAGGAATTCCGCAAAGTGTGAAAGTAGGGGCTTTAGATTTTACGTTGTTTTTTGGTAGTAAAGTATATGAATTGCCTTTTAAAATCAAATTAGAAGATTTTATTGCAGATAAATATCCAGGAACTGAAAATAGTTATTCGGCATTTAAATCGAAAATTGAAATTATTGACCAAGAAAAAAACAAAACCTTCCGCGATAGTGTTTTTATGAATAATATTTTAGACTACAGAGGCTATCGTTTCTTCCAAGCTGGTTTTGACCAAGACGAAGGCGGAACGCATTTATCTGTAAATCACGATGGACTTGGAACTGGATTAACTTACATTGGTTACTTTCTTCTGTATTTTGGTTTGATGGTTATTTTATTTGATAAAAATACCCGTTTTGGCGATTTAAAAACGAAAATCGAGAAAATCAAACAGAAAAAGGCTTCGATGTTGACTGTATTGGCGTTTTTTGTCTTTGGAAGTACTATTGCGCAAAATCATTCGCACCAACCTACAGACCAAAAACAAATTCTAGAGTTTTTACAGAAATTTAAAGTTTCGGAAGAACATGCGGCTAACTTTGGAAAAGTAGTCATTCAAGATAGAGGAGGCCGTATGAAGCCTATCAATACATTTTCTTCAGAATTACTTCGTAAAGTTTCTAAAAGTGATACCTATGAAGGAATGACTTCGGATCAGGTTTTCATTTCTATGACGCAATTTCCACAGTATTGGTATAATGTGCCGATTATTTACTTGAAAAGAGGAAATGATAGCATCAGGAAAATTGCCAATATTGAATCGTCTGCTAAATATGCTTCATTGATAAACTTTTTTGATGAGCAAGGCGCTTATAAATTAGCTCCGTATTTAGATGATGCTTATGGAGCTGCTATTCCAAATCAATTCCAAAAAGATTTTATTGAGACTGATAAAAAAGTAAACTTATTGTATTCGGCATTAACAGGCGAAATCATGCGTGTTTTCCCCATTCCAAACGATAAGAATAACAAATGGGTTTCTTATTTGGAATTAAATGAACCAACAGGAACTGCTCTGGATTCTATCAAAAACGTAATGCCATTTTATTTGGACGCGGCAAGTAAAGCTTCGCAATCAAACAATTATGAAATAGCGAATAGTTTATTGGTAGGATTAAAAAAATACCAAGAGAAATTTGGTGCAAAAGTAGTTCCATCAGAAGATAGAATCAATTCGGAAATTTTGTACAACAAATACGATATTTTCAAACGTTTGTTTTATTTGTATTTAATTGGAGGTGTTTTCATGATGATTTTCACTTTGTTCCAAATGTTTTCAAATAACAAAGTAGTGCGTTATGGTGTGAATTTCTTCTTTGGTGTAGTTGGATTTTTCTTCCTTTTGCATACTTTGGGATTAATCGCTAGATGGTATATTTCAGGTCACGCACCATGGAGTGATGCTTATGAAAGTATGATTTATGTAGCTTGGGCAACCATGTTGTTTGGTTTATTATTTGGAAATCGTTCAAAATTAACCGTTGCTTCAACAGCATTTGTAACTTCAATGATTTTGATGATTGCACATTGGAATTGGATGGATCCAACGATTGCCAACTTACAACCAGTTTTAAATTCGTATTGGTTAATGATTCACGTTGCGGTTATTGTAGCTAGTTACGGACCATTTACTTTGGGAATGATTTTAGGAATTGTTACCTTGTTCTTGATTTTGTTTACAAATGAAAAAAACAAAGCCAAAATGAAGCTTTCTATTGATGAATTAAGTTATATCAATGAAATGGCGCTTGTGGTTGGTTTAGTGATGTTAACCATTGGAAACTTCTTAGGTGGTCAATGGGCAAATGAGAGTTGGGGACGCTACTGGGGTTGGGATCCAAAAGAAACTTGGGCATTAATTAGTATTATGGTGTATGCCTTTGTAATTCACGCAAGATTAGTTCCAGGATTAAGAAGCAGATGGGTTTTCAATGTAATGGCAGTATTTGCTTTTTATTCTATTTTGATGACGTATTTTGGAGTGAATTTCTACTTATCAGGATTGCATTCGTATGCTAGCGGTGATAAAGTGGTAACGCCAACATTTATATACGTTTCATTAGCATTAGTGACATTATTAAGTGTGTTGTCTTACTTTAAGTTTAAAAAGTATTATAAGAAATAGTTTTAAACAAGAAACCAACTTTTAAAGTTGGTTTCTTGCTTTTGTTGATAATGTAGTTTTCTTTTTTCGTTCTTTAATTTTGTTTAGTTTTTCATCTCTGTAATGATTGTGAACGGTATTGATAAAACCTAAAATAATTCCTAATCCTAAAATGATGTAGAAAATAGTAAAAAGCTTTCCTTCATCGGTTTGAGGAGAAAAATCACCATAACCCACAGTTGTTAATGTAATTACACAGAAATAAAGTGAATCAATGTAATTCCATCCTTCTAAATAATGGTATACAATAGTTCCAAAAACAATTATTCCAATTGTTGTAAGTAATAAATCTCTATACTCGTCATCTTCTAAGAATGATAATAAGGTCTTTAGGAAAAACATATAATTTTAAACTATTTTTTAATGAAATTACTAACTAACTAGGCAAAATTAACAAAGGTGTTAGCTTTGATTTTAAAACCGAATTAGTCGTAAATTTTCTTGAAATGACATCAACCAAATTTCTCGTTCCTTTTTGAATGATTAACAGCGTTTCTGGGCTCGTTACATGTTCAATTTCAGAAAAAGAATTGTTAGAATAAATAATTTTTGTCTTGATATCCAAATTTGGAAAATGCGATTTTAGTTCTTCTAAATGTTGATTTACTTTGGTTTCGTCATCACTATCATTTACAATGGTAAAAAAGGTAATATGATCAATTTTCTTTGATAAAGCATTTATAACCGTTTCTAATTTTCTGTAGTTCACTGGAAATTTGTAATGCGTAGCAAACTTGATTTTGGTTACAGATGTAATTTCTTTGTCGCAAGGCAAAATTACCTTAATGAAATCGGTTTCATCAATAATTTTTTGAATGGTTCCTTTGGTAAAATAATGCATAATGGAATCATGTGTTTTTAAACCCGTAACAACCCAATCGTCATAATCTATTGAAGTGTATTCGGATATGAACTCAACCACATTTCTCTCAGTAACCATTAAATCAAATGCTTTATTTTCAAATGCTTTAGTTTGTAATTCTAGTTTCTTAATAGCTTCTTTTTTTTCGTCAGACATTAAGGCTCTTTTTTGGTCAGAATCTACAAAAGCTGGAAAAACTCTTGTAACTTCGTGTGCTAAAACAATATCACCATCTATCAATGAAGAAAAATGTTGGATAGAAGGATATAACGGTTTAGTCTCTTCTGAAAGATCGACTAATGCAACAAGTCTATTTTTTCTCATGATAAAAAGTTTTAAAGTTTACCTAGCTAATTTACAAAAATTAAACTACTTTTAATAACTGTTTAAGTTAATTTTTACTTAATTAATACTAACTTTGGTTAAAAATAGAATATGAAACATTTAATAACTTTGTTAATGATAACTCCGTTTATTTGGAGTTGTTACAACCAAGCTCAAAAGAAAACCAATAACGAATCTTCAAGCAGTCAAACGATGAGCAAACAAACTATTTACCAATTCCAAGTAGAAGATTTAGAAGGAAATACTTTCGATTTTTCTACTTTAAAAGGAAAGAAAATTTTAGTGGTAAATACCGCATCAGAATGTGGATTAACACCGCAATACGAACAATTACAAGCGATTTACGAAAAACACAAAGACAAAAATTTTGTAATTATAGGTTTTCCTGCTAATAATTTTGGGTCGCAAGAACCAGGAACCAACCAACAAATTGCTACTTTCTGCCAAAAGAATTTCGGTGTTTCATTTCCAATGATGTCAAAAATATCGGTGAAAGGAAATGACATGCATGCTGTTTACCAATTTTTAACACAAAAAGCTAAAAATGGTTTAGAAGATAGCGAAGTACAATGGAATTTCCAGAAATATCTAATCAACGAAAAAGGGGAATTAGATAAAGTAGTGTCACCAAGAACGTTGCCAACAGACGCTGAAATAGTGAATTGGATTGAAAGTTAATCAAGCATTTTCTGCATAAAAACAGAATGCAACCAGCGATTAAACTTAAAGCCTGATTCTTTAATAATACCAACGGTTTCAAAGCCAAGTTTTTCATGAAACTTCACGCTACCCTGATTTTCCGAATCAATAACGGCAATCATAGTGTGAAGTTTTTGGTTTTTAGCTAGAGCAATTAAAGCTTCTAAAAGTTGATGACCAATTTTTAATCCTTGAAAATTGGGATGCACATAAACCGAATGCTCAACAGTAAACCGATATGCCTCACGAAAACGAAATTCGCTATAATAACCAAAACCTACAATTTTATTGTCTAAAACAGCCACTAAAATCGGAAAATCCTTTTGTAACTTATCATCAAAAATGGCTTCTTGTTGGGCAAGTGTTCGCGGATGATAATCATACAAAGCAGTAGAATGGATGATGTTATAATTGATGATTTCCAAAATAGCAGCACAATCGGTTACTACATAAGGTCGGAGTTCTAATTGCATTATTAAATTATTTGCTGTAAAAGTACTAAAACCTTTGCAATTTTGTAAATTTGTATTTTATTTCCAAGAAAAATGATATATCCCAAAATTCCTTTAGCTCAAAGCGTTATCGAAATTTGCAAAGCCAAAGGAATCCAACACATCGTAATTTCACCAGGTTCAAGAAATGCACCGCTAACTATTGGGTTTACCAATAATCCGTATTTTACTTGTTACAGTATTGCAGATGAGCGTTGTGCGGCTTTTTTTGCTATGGGAATTGCCCAACAAATCCAAAAACCTGTTGCCGTAGTTTGTACTTCGGGTTCGGCGGTTTTGAACTATTACCCAGCAGTAGCCGAAGCTTTTTATAGCCAAATTCCATTGGTGATTTTAAGCGCTGATAGACCACAAAATAAAATTGATATTGGCGACGGACAAACCATTCGTCAGGAAAATGTATTTGCAAATCATATCTTATTTTCAGCAAATTTGACCGAATTAACTTCCAAAGAAAACGATAGTTTAATCAATCAAGCGATAAATTCGGCTGTTGAAAATCGTGGACCAGTTCATATTAATATTCCTTTTGAAGAACCACTTTATGATACGGTGGAAATATTGGAAGTACAACCAGAATTAATTCCTAATTTAAAGCCTTCGAATGATTTTGAATTAGAGAAAACGTTTATTTCCCAATGGAATCTAGCCAAAAAGAAATTGATTTTGGTTGGTGAATTATTTCCAAATACATTAGAAAAAGAAATTATCCAAAAATTAGGCGAAGATGAAAGTATTGTAGTAGTAACAGAAGCTACTTCTAATTTGCATCATCCCAATTTTATTACCAATATCGATTCTTTAATAACGCCATTTTCAACCGAAGATTTTGAGGCTTTTCAACCTGAAATTCTAGTAACTTTCGGCGGAATGGTAGTTTCCAAACGAATCAAAGCGTTTTTGAGAAAATTTCAACCCAAAAATCATTGGCATGTTGATAAATTGCGAGCTTATGATACTTTTGGTTGTTTGACCCAACATTTCAAAACGCATCCGAATTTGTTTTTTAACCAACTTTTGACTGAAAATACAGCATCAGATTACCAAAAACACTTTCTTACGATTCATAATTTCAGAAAGCAAAAAAGGGAAATTTATACCTATGAAATTCCGTTTTCTGATTTCAAAGTATTTGATTTTTTATCAAAACATTTGCCTGAAGTTTGTCAGTTGCAAATTAGTAACAGTTCGGCTATTCGTTACATGCAATTATTCGACTTGAACCCAAATACAACTGTTTTCTGTAATCGTGGTACTAGTGGCATCGACGGAAGTTCATCAACAGCAATTGGAGCGGCTTTAGTTTCGCCAAAATCAACCATTTTGATTACAGGCGATATTAGTTTCTTTTATGATAGTAACGCGCTTTGGAACAATTATATCCCGAAGAATTTTAAAATTATATTAGTTAATAACAGTGGTGGCGGGATTTTCAGAATTTTACCTGGTCATCAAGAAACACCAACATTCAATACTTTTTTTGAAACTTCGCACCATTTGAATGCTTCACACTTGGCAAAAATGTTTGATTTTCAGTATTTCAATGCTAATTCATCGGAAGATTTAGAGAGAAATTGGGAAGCATTTATTACTAATGAGAATCAACCTTCAATTTTAGAAATCTTTACACCAGAAAAGGAAAACAATAAGATTTTACTTGAATTTTTCAAAAAAATAACTTGAAAAAAATCGTTTGTAATATTTTTTTAATTAAATTTGGGTAAATCAAAAAAACAATTAAATTAAAAATTATGAGTAAAAGAGATGAATTAATCGCAAAATATGCGGCAGATTTAAAAGACAAATGTGGTGTTACACCAGATATGGATTTGTTAACAAAAGTTACGATTGGTTGTGGGCCATCAATTTATAATGCAGATTCATCAACTGTTGCTGGTTCTGATCAAAAAGAGTTAGATACAGTTAAAAATAATTTCTTAATCAAGAAGTTAGGTTTAAAAGATAGTGCTGATTTAGATAAAGCTATTGATGCAGTTATGGAACAATATGGTCGTTCAAATAAGAGTAAATACAGAGCAGTAGTTTACTATTTATTAGCAAAACACTTCAAAAAAGAAGCTATTTATAAATAAGATTTTCTTTTTCTAATAAAAAGCTCGGTTTTCCGAGCTTTTCTTTTTTACATTGCTACTTATTTTTTAATTTAGCCTTTTAAAATCTATAACTTGATGATTACACAAGAACAATTTCAAGCCGAGTTACAAATTATCATTGAAAACGCCATAAGAGAAGATGTTGGAGATGGTGATCATAGTTCGTTAGCTTGTATTCCAAGTTTGGTTACTGGAAGAGCCAAATTGCTTGTAAAAGATCAGGGAATTATTGCAGGAGTAGATTTTGCTAAAATGATATTTCAGTATGTGGATCAATCATTAAAAGTTGAAACTTTTATAAACGACGGAACTCCAGTAAAATATGGCGATATTGTTTTTCATGTTTCGGGAAGTTCGCAATCCATTTTAAAAGCAGAACGTTTGGTTTTAAATTCCATGCAACGAATGAGTGCCATTGCTACCAAAACTAAATCATTCGTAGACTTATTGGAAGGAACAACTACCAAAGTTTTAGATACCAGAAAAACGACTCCAGGAATCAGAGCGATTGAAAAATGGGCGGTTAAAATTGGTGGTGGCGAAAATCATCGTTTTGCGTTGTACGACATGATTATGTTGAAAGACAATCATATCGATTTTGCAGGAGGCATTCCGCAAGCCATTCAAAAAACGAAAGAATATCTAAAAGCAACGAATCGCGATTTAAAGATTATTGTTGAAGCAAGAAATTTAGATGAAGTTACTCAAATTTTGACTGCTGGCGGCGTGTATCGTATTTTGTTAGATAATTTTGATTATGAAACTACAAAAGATGCCGTGAAGCTAATTGGCGACCAATGTTTAACTGAATCTTCAGGAAATATCAACGAGAAAACCATCAGAAACTATGCTGAATGTGGTGTGAATTATATTTCATCAGGAGCTTTAACACATTCCATTTATAACTTAGACTTAAGTTTAAAAGCTTTCTAATGTCGGAAGTAATAGAAAATAAACTCGAAAAAATTCCAGTTGTGAAACAATTGGTTCGTTTTGCTAAGAAAATTTCGGTTTCTTCTTTGCAAGGATTGAGTTTGTATGATATTTTAGAATTATATGTTTTAGGAATTTTTAAAGGCGCATTTTCCTATAGAGCAAGTGCTATTGCTTTTAGTTTCTTTATGGCATTATTTCCGTTTGCGTTGTTTATTTTAAATTTGATTCCGCACATTCCAATAGAAAATTTTCAGCAAGATTTCTTGCAATTTGTTGAGCAAGGCGTTCCACCAAATACATATGATGCTATTTATCTAATCATTGAAGATATTTTAAATAATAGTTACCAAGGCTTGTTGTCTTCTGGTTTTATTTTGTCAATTTTTTTAATGACAAATGGGGTTAATGCTATTTTAGGAGGTTTTGAAATGTCAAGTCATATCACCATTACAAGAAGTTTTTTCAAGCAATATTTCATTTCACTAGCAATATCTATCGCACTTTCATTGATTTTATTGGTTACAGTAGCAGCTATTATTGTTTTTGAAGTTGTTATTCAAAAGATAAAACATCAAGGTTTTATTAGTAATGATTTGTTTTTATTGGAATACGGACGCTATTTGTTTGTGATTTTAATGATTTTATTTACAACTTCAATCTTATATAAATTTGGAACAAAAGAAGTTAGTAACATTTCTTTTATAAGCTATGGAGCTGTTTTTACAACGTTATTAATTGTTTTATCTTCCTATATTTTCGGAATTTATGTAGAGAAATTTGCCAATTATAATGAGTTGTATGGTTCTATTGGCACACTTCTTGTTTTGATGTTTTATATCTGGATTAACTGCATGGTTTTGCTTTTAGGTTTTGAATTAAATGCAACTATCAGTAAATTGAAAAGAAAAAATTTATATATTTAACACAATTAAAAATTACTATTATGAAAAAACAAATGATTACCTTTTTTGTATTGATTGCAACAGCAATGACAATGAATGCTCAAAAAACCGTAGCTGGCGTTAAAGTAGATGACAAACTAGCTATTGAAGGTCAAAACTTAGTGCTGAACGGAGTAGGAACAAGAGTAAAAATGTTCATGGACATGTATGTTGGTGCTTTATATGTAGAGAAAAAAAGTACTAATGCCAATGAAATTATGGCTAGTAAAGATGGATCAGCGATTCGTTTAACAATCGTTTCTGGATTAATCAGTTCAGATAAAATGATTGATGCGGTTACTGAAGGTTTTGAAAATTCAACTGGAGGGAAAACAGCGCCATTAAAATCAAAAATTGATAAATTCATCAGTTTCTTTAAAGATGAAATCAAAAAAGGCGATGTGTTCACTATGGTAAATACTGATGAAGGTGTTGTAGTTTACAAAAACAATACTAAAAAAGGAACCATCGAAGGAAACGATTTCAAAAAAGCCTTATTCGGAATTTGGTTGTCAGCAAAACCAGCTGACAAAAACTTGAAGAAAGCGATGTTAGGACAATAGTCTTAAATAAAAATAATTAAAAGAACACTTTCATTTTGGAAGTGTTTTTTTATACTAAAATCTTTCGTTGTTCTGATTTTCAAATTATCTTTGTTTCATGTTGTACTTTGTTGAAGTGGTTTTGCCTTTAGCAGTTCCCAAAAATTTTACTTACCAAATTTCTGAAACCGAGTTCCATTATATTCAAATTGGAATGCGAGTGGCGGTGCCTTTTGGTAAAAGTAAAATTTACACCGCATTAGTCATTACTAAACATCACAATCCGCCGCAATTATATCAAGCCAAAGAAATTCATCAAATTTTAGATGAAAAACCCATTGTAAATGAAACTCAAATTGCACATTGGCAATGGATAGCTTCATATTATATGTGTTCGTTGGGAGAAGTTTTTAGAGCTGCGTTGCCAACGGGTTATATTTTGGAAAGTGAAACCATAGTAACTGCATCAAAAAATCAAACCGAAACTAATGGACTTCAAGATGATGAGTTTTTGATTTTTGAAGCTTTACAACAACAATCATCGATTTCGATTCAAGATGTGGTGAAGATTTTGGGTAAAAAAACGGTTTTGCCAGTTATTAATAGAATGTTAGCCAAAGGGGCTTTGGAATTGCAAGAAGAAATCAACGAGCAATACAAACCCAAGTTAATGCGCTACATCAAAATGCCCGAACATTTGTTGCAACCAGAAGCTTTAACCCAAGTTTTAGCAATGGTAACCAAAGCCAAAAAACAACACGAATTGGTTTTGAAATACTTCCAATTGCAAGCCCAACATAAAAAACCAATTTCGGTTAAGCATTTACTAGATTTTTCCGGAAGTGCTGCTGCTATTGTGAAGGCTTTGGTAGAAAAAGAAATTTTTGAAGAATACTATTTACATCAAGACCGCGTAGTTTTTGAGAAAAAAAATGATGCCGATTTTACTCTAAGTGAACACCAACAAACCGCTTTTGATGCCATACAAACTAATTTTAATTCTAATGACGTTTGTTTGCTTCATGGTGTAACCGCTTCGGGTAAAACAGAAATTTACATCAAATTGATGGAGCAGTATTTGCATCAAGACAAACAAGTGTTGTTTTTATTGCCTGAAATTGCACTAACTTTTCAATTAGTGCAACGATTAACGGCTTATTTTGGAAATCAAGTAGCTGTTTTTCATTCCAAATATACCAATAACGAACGCATTGAAGTTTGGAATCAATTAGTAGCCAATTCCGAAAAAGCGAAAATTGTCATTGGTGTTCGAAGTGCATTGTTTCTACCGTTTTCAAATTTGGGTTTATTAGTCATTGATGAAGAACATGAAGCTACATTCAAACAGCAAGATCCAGCGCCACGTTATCATGCGCGTGATGCTGCAGTAGTTTTAGCCAAAATGCATCAAGCAAAAGTGCTTTTAGGAAGCGCCACACCAAGTTTGGAAACGTATTACAACACCAAAAATGGGAAATACGGTTTAGTAACTTTAAAAGAGCGTTTTGGAAATGTAGTGTTGCCTGAAATTGAATTGGTAGATTTAAAAGATTGTTATTTCCGTAAGCGAATGTCAGGACATTTTTCAGATACTTTATTGAAAGAAATCACAGAAACATTGGCTTTGGGTGAACAAGTTATTTTGTTCCAAAACCGCAGAGGTTATTCGTCTTATGTGGAATGTATTCCGTGTGGTCATGTGCCGCATTGCCCGAGTTGTGATGTGAGTTTAACGTATCATAAATTCAAAAACCAATTGCGTTGTCATTATTGTGGTTATTCGATTGCGAATCCAACGCATTGTCACAGTTGTCAATCAGTAGATTTAACAACCAAAGGTTTTGGAACGGAGCAAATTGAATTGGAATTAAAAACCTTATTTCCAGAGAAGAAAATTGGTAGAATGGATCAAGATACCACTCGAGGAAAATTTGGCTACGAAAAAATCATCGATGCTTTCAAAAATCAAGAATATGATATTTTGGTAGGAACGCAAATGTTAGCTAAAGGATTGCATTTCGATAATGTTACATTAGTTGGAGTAATGAATGCCGATAATTTATTGAATCAACCGCATTTTAGAGCGTATGAAAGAGCATTTCAAATGCTAACTCAAGTCGCAGGTCGAGCAGGAAGAAAAGCCAAAAAAGGGAAAGTGATTATTCAAACGTATAATCCGTATCACAATACCATTCAGCAAGTGGTTTCTAATGATTATTTGGCCATGTTTAAAGAACAGTTGTACGAGCGACAAAATTTCAATTATCCGCCGTTTTGCAGAATTATCCGAATTACAGTAAAACATAGAGATTTTGAAAAATTGAAAGAAGGTGCTATGTGGTTGTACAATGTATTGCAACAACAATTACAAATTCCAGTTTTAGGTCCAGAAGAACCAGCCATAAACAGAATTAGAAATGAATATATTAGAACGATTTTGATTAAAATTCCAACAACTGCCAATTTGGGGCAAAAGAAGCAAGTTGTAGCGAAGTGTTTGTCAAGTTTTGAAGCCATTGCGGCTTATCGTTCTATTAAAGTTACTTTGAATGTTGATTACAGTTAAAGTGCTGCGATTGCAGTAGTAATTACATCTTTTTTGTTTCTACTAATAGGGATTTTTGTTGGACCAACTTCAGCAAATTTACTATTGAATTTGTCGATGCGTTCTACATTAACGATATAGGATTTGTGCACTCTAACAAATTTTCCTTCAGGTAATTCACTCTCAAAAGATTTCATTGTCGATAAAACCAAATGGTTTTCATCATCAGTTATGATTTTGATGTAATCACCGTATGCTTCAATCCATTTAATTTTTGAAGTGTAAATTTTTAATTTTTTCAGATTGCTTTTAATAATGATAGATTCACCATGATCTTCGGGTGCTTCATTACGCAATTGATGCAATTCCAAAGCTTTTTTAACCGCTTTTAGAAAACGTTCTTTGGAAATAGGTTTTTGTAAGAAATCTGTGGCTTCATAGTCAAACGCTTTTACTGCATAATCCGCTTTGGAAGTAATAAAGACAATTTGTGGTTTTACTTTCAATCCATCCAATAAATCAAATCCATTGATTAAAGGCATTTCAATGTCAAGAAAAATCAAATCAACTTTGTTGTGATTTAAACTGTTTTTTGCTTCCAATGCATTTGCAAAGTCGCCAACAAGATGTAAACTAGTAGAGTCATTTACAAGTTTAGTTATAGTCATTCTTTGAATGGTGCTATCGTCAACTACTATACAATTCAGTTTCATAGGCTCGTATTTTATGTCATAAATATACTGTAAAAAAAAATATAAATTTAGTTTTTTTATAAAAAATGTGAAATAATTCATGTTGAGTTTGAAAGTTCTAATAAAATGCTTACTTTTGCACCCAATTTAAAATAATTTAAATCATTATTATTATGAATCATTATGAAACTGTTTTCATCTTGAATCCCGTTTTATCTGAACAACAGGTAAAGGAAACAGTAAGCAAATTCGAAGATTTTCTTACTTCTAGAGGGGCTGAGATGGTATCAAAAGAGGATTGGGGCTTAAAAAAATTAGCTTATGAAATCCAACACAAGAAAAGTGGTTTTTATCACTTATTTGAGTTCAAAGCACCAGGAGAAATTATTATCGGTTTTGAAACGGAATTCCGTAGAGATGAGCGTATTATGCGTTTCTTAACAGTAGCTTTAGATAAGCACGCTGTTTCTTGGGCAGAAAGAAGAAGAACAAAGTTAAAATCTAAATCAAACTAATTATGTCTACACTAGAGCAATCTGCAAAAGGGAAAAAAGAGGGTGATATTAGATATCTAACTCCTTTAAATATTGAGACAAACAAACAAAAGAAATATTGTCGTTTCAAAAAATCAGGTATCAAGTATATCGATTATAAAGATGCTGATTTCTTATTGAAATTCGTTAACGAGCAAGGTAAAATTTTACCAAGACGTTTAACTGGAACTTCATTAAAATACCAAAGAAAAGTTTCTGTAGCTGTTAAAAGAGCTCGTCACTTAGCTTTAATGCCATACGTGGCCGATTTATTAAAATAATAATTAACGAATAGTTGTTGTCTCGATAACAATCGGGACTAACTTCTAAAATAAAGGACAACAACATGGAACTTATTTTAAAACAAGACGTTGCTAACTTAGGATTTAAAGACGATGTAGTTACTGTAAAAAACGGTTACGGACGTAACTTTTTAATTCCTCAAGGTTTTGCTATTTTAGCAACGCCTTCAGCTAAAAAAGTATTAGCTGAAAACTTAAAACAAAAAGCACACAAAGAAGCTAAAATTGTTGCTGATGCAAAAGCTTTAGCTGAATCTTTGAAAGCTTTGGAAATCAAAATTACTGCTAAGGCTGGTGGTGATAAATTATTTGGTTCTGTATCTAATGCAAACATCGTTGAGGCGTTGGCTGCTAATGGTCACTCAATCGATAGAAAATTTGTTACTAGCGGATTAGTGAAACGTGTTGGTAAATATACTGCAAGTATTAGACTTCACAGAGATGTAATCGTTGAATTACCATATGAAATTGTTGCTGAAAAAGCATAATTTTATAAAAAATATGAATTAGCCTTCCTTTTTTGGAGGGCTTTTTTTTTATATTTACCACATGAAATACATTAGATTAACCAAAGAACAATTAGAAGAGTTACATCCTGAATTCATTACTTTTTTAGCTACACAGTCTATTGATAAAAAGGAATGGGATGAAATTAAAACCAATAAACCAGAAGTTGCTGAACAAGAAATTGATGTTTTTTCCGATTTAATTTGGGATAAAGCCATGACCAATGTTTCTTACATCGATCATTTTTCTGCTAATTACATTTTTTTATTTAAATGTGAGGCAACTATAGTGTATTCGTATGTTATTAATACCTCTAATGCTACAGTGGATTTCCTTTCAGCTGAAGGAATTCAATGGTTGAGTGAAAATATGTTTTCTGATGAAGTAGCCATTCAACGAGGAAAAAAAGATATTTCTGAAGATAGAAATGGTGCTTTGTTTGCCATAATAAAACAAGGTGGAATCATTAGTAAAGGAGAATTATTTAGTAAATTAGACTTGCTTTTAAACCAATAATTTTATGTCGGTTCAACAACAAATTCAAGCGCTTAGAGAGGAGCTCAATCAGCATAATTACAATTATTACGTTTTAGATAACCCAACAATTTCAGATTTTGAATTCGATACTAAATTGAAGCAACTTCAAGATTTAGAAGCACAATATCCCGAGTTTTTTGATGAAAATTCACCTACACAGCGCGTGGGTGGCGCAATTACGAAAAATTTTGAAACCATTCCTCACGAATTCCGAATGTATTCCTTGGATAATTCCTATTCCAAAGAAGATTTATTAGATTGGGAAAATCGTTGTCAAAAAATATTAGGTGATGTTCCGTTAGAATTTACTTGCGAATTGAAATATGATGGTGCTTCTATTAGTATTTTATACGAAAACGGAAAATTGAAAAGAGCAGTGACTCGCGGTGATGGCTTTCAAGGCGATGATGTTACAAACAATGTAAAAACCATTAAATCGGTTCCTATTCAATTGAAAGGCGATTTTCCAACCAAATTTGAAATCAGAGGTGAAATTATTTTACCATTTGCTGGTTTTGAAAAAATGAATCAAGAGTTAATCGAAATTGGTGAAACACCTTATTCTAACCCTAGGAATACAGCTTCAGGAAGTTTGAAATTGCAAGATAGCGCTGAGGTTGCTAAACGTCCGTTAGATTGTTTGTTGTATACTTTGGTGGGGAATAATTTGCCCATTCAAACGCATTATGAAGGTTTAGAAAAAGCGAGAACCTTTGGTTTTAAAGTTCCAATGCAATCCAAATTGGCTAAAAATATTCAAGAAGTTTTTGAATTTATTGATTATTGGGATAAAAACCGTCACAATTTACCTTATGAAACTGATGGAGTAGTGGTTAAAGTCAACCAAATTCAATACCAAGAAGAGTTGGGTTATACGGCAAAATCACCGCGTTGGGCAATTGCCTATAAGTTCAAAGCCGAACAAGTGAGTACGATTCTAGAGTCTATTTCTTACCAAGTAGGAAGAACTGGAGCGATTACGCCTGTTGCTAATTTGCAACCCGTTCAGTTAGCAGGAACAATAGTAAAACGCGCTTCATTACACAACGCAGATCAAATTGCGAAATTAGACATTAGAGTTGGTGATACGGTTTTTGTTGAAAAAGGAGGAGAAATTATTCCAAAAATTATTGGAGTTTCTCTTGATCATAGATCACATAATTCTGTTCCAACGAAATATATCGATACTTGTCCAGAATGTCAAACAGCATTGGTAAGAACAGAAGGTGAAGCCCAACATTATTGTCCGAATTTTTACGGTTGTCCGCCGCAAATTATTGGAAGAATTCAGCATTTTATCACCAGAAAAGCCATGGATATTGATGGATTAGGTGGAGAAACAGTAGCTTTATTGTTCAATAATGGTTTGGTTCAAAATTATGCCGATTTATACGAACTCAAAAAAGAGCAAATCATTCCATTAGAACGAATGGCCGAAAAATCAGCTGAAAATTTGATTAATGGAATCGAAAAATCCAAGCAAATTCCTTTTGAACGTGTTTTGTACGCATTAGGAATTCGTTATGTGGGAGAAACTGTTGCCAAAAAATTAGCCAAACATTATGAGAATGTTGACGCAATTTCTAAAGCTTCCATGATGGAATTGATTTTGGTAGATGAAATTGGAGAAAAAATTGCACAAAGCGTAGTTCAGTTTTTTGAAAACCCAATAAACCAAGAAATTATTGGTCGTTTAAAATCAGTTGGATTGCAGTTTGAAATTAACAAAAAAAATAGTACCTTAGTATCCAGTAAGTTAGGAGGTAAAACTTTTGTGGTTTCGGGTGTTTTTCAAACTTTTTCAAGAGATGATCTAAAAAAAGCAATTGAAGACAACGGCGGAAAAGTAGGTAGTTCCATTTCTTCAAAAACAGATTTTGTTGTTGCTGGTGATAATATGGGGCCAGCAAAGCTAGACAAAGCCAATCAATTGAAGATTCCAATTATCACTGAATTTGATTTTTCGAAAATGATTCAAAATGAGTAAAAACCCGGCCATATATTTGTATCTAACATCAGGATTGCTTTTTCTGTTGGCCATTTTTTTTCGAAATGAAGAATTTATGTTGGTTACTAAACCAATAATTATTCCTTCCATTCTGTTTTATTATTATTTAGAAACTAAAGGGAGAGTTAATAGTGTTTTTGTCATATCACTGATTTTGTTTTTTATTGGCGATATGCTGTTTCTTATCAATTTTGATGATTTTTATATTATTGGGTTGCTTATTTTTTTACTTCCTTATTTGTTTGTTATTCACTTTTTATACCAAGATATTAAGGAAATCATAGCTAAAAGAAAAAACAAGAAAATCGATTATACGTTTATCGTTATATTGTTGCTTTTAGTAAATTTATTGGTTACGGTATTAATTAATTTAGAATCTTCTTCATTCATAGAAGAGGTTTTCTTTCTTTTGTTTGGTATAGAATTGGTTGCAATGGGAGTAATGGCTGCTATGATTTATTTTCATTCTTCAATAAAAAGAAACTTCTTTTTAGCTATAACGGTAGCAACTTTCATCATGTCTGATTTGTTTTTCATTCTAAACAAGAATGTGCAAAATTTGTTGGTTTTTGAGTTAATAAATGGTTTAGCTCAAACAGCATCTTATTATTTTTATGTAAAATATTTTTTGGAACGCAAAAAACAAGTTAGTTATGAAAGTTAAAGATATTGCTCTTGTTTTGTTTTTCATTGCCAATGCATGTTATCTTTTTTTCTTTAGAATTATGGAAAACAAAGACATGTCTTTAGTGTTTAAACCTATGATAATTCCTTTTATTTTTCTGTATTATACTATTGAATCTAAAAAGAAAAAAAATCCATTGCATTTATTGCTTTTGGGTTTAATTTTTATTGCAGATAATATCAATTTATTGCTTGAAACTATTTTTTATCAATTCGCAATTTTGATTTATCTAATTGTCTTAGTGATTTTGTTTTTCTTAATTGTTAAAGATGCTAAAATCATTAATCAAAACTCTAAATTGTCCAAATATCTCGGACTTCTTTTTATAGTTGCTATAGCTTTTGCTTTAATTACCAAAATAACGTCAGTTTTCATTGTGAAAACAAAGTTTCATAGCTACTATTTAATTTTAAATTACATAGTATTTTTTGTAGGGGTTTTAGCAATGAGCTTTTATAATTTTATAAAGTTTAAGAGTAAAAGCGCTAAATTTTTATTGTTAGCTCTTGGTTTTATGTTTTTGTCAGATATGTTATCAGTAACAAAAACCTATTATTTGAAATATGATGTCTTTGTTTATCTGAGTATGTTATTAGAGTTGCCTGTATATTACTTTTTTGCTCAATTTTTCATTGAGCGAGACAAAAATGCTGAAAAAATTAAAGAATAATATTTCTTGTTTTTGTATCGTAATGTTTGTCACTTGAGAAATAGAAATCAATTCTTCCTAAGTTTATTCCAAAACAACCTACTTGATTAATTAAAACCGGTTGACCATCGCGATTGGTTTCTACAATTGGTTTATCTAAAAAGGTATGTGTATGACCACCAATAATCAAATCGATGTTTTTTGTTTTTTGAGCCAATAACACATCACAAACTTTTTCTGGGGCGTTAGTGTATTTAAAACCCAAATGCGAAAGACAAATGACCAAATCACATTTCTCTTGTTCTTTCAAAGTTTGTGTCATTTCTTCAGCAATTTCAATTGGATTTAGATATTTGGTTTCTTTGTAAAGTTTTTTGTCCACTAAACCATTCAACTCAACGCCTAATCCAAATATCCCGATTTTAATTCCGTCTTTTTTGATGATTTTATAGGGTTTCACTATTCCGTCTAAAATAGTGTTTTTGAAATCATAATTAGCGGATACAAAATCAAATTTCGCATGAGGTAATTGCGCATAAAAACCATCAATTCCATTGTCAAAATCATGATTTCCCATGGTTGCTACATCATATTGCATCATGCTCATTAATTTGAATTCCAATTCGCCGCCATAATAATTAAAATACGGAGTTCCTTGAAAAATATCACCAGCATCTAAAAGCAAAACATTCTCTTCTTCTTGTCTGATTTTTTGAATGGCATTTGCTCTTCTCGCTGCTCCGCCCATTCCAGGATTTTTAGGATGATCAACTGGAAAAGGATCAATGTGACTATGCGTATCATTGGTATGAAGAATAGTTATTTTTTTAGTTTTTTTGGTAGTAAAACTACTCAAAGTTAAACCGCTAAAACTTAGAAAAGCCGAACTACTTACGGTTTGCTGTATAAAATTTCTTCTTTTCATAAGTTACTCGATGATGATTTTAGGTTCAGTTAGATTAGGAATGGTATCCACTCGTTTGAAGTAGTCAATAAATACATTTCTGAGTTTGTAATCCAAATCATAATTTTTGGAACTCGATTTTAAAAAAATCATGTTGTCACCGCCATTAGCTAAATAATCGGAAGTTAGAACATAGTATATTTTGTTTTGGTCGAGCGGTTGTTGGTTTATTTCGATTCGCTTAATCGTTTTTTCGTCCTTTTCAAGGAAAATTTTAATTCCTGCCAATGGATGAGGTTTCTTGTCCAAAATCATATAATTTGCCAATTCAGCTATTGCTTTTCCATCTAATGTTAAAACTACTATACTATTTTCAAAAGGCATGATTTCGTATGCTGTTCTAGTGGTTACATTTCCTTTTGGAATTATAGCCCTAATTCCACCATGATTTAAAATGCAGATGTCGATTGTTTTATTTTCTCTTTGAAAAAAAATGGGATTGCTCATCAATAGTGTCGTTTCTGCAAAAAAGTTTCCAATATTGGTTTCCCATTTGCCTTTACTTTTATCTTGAGTGATTGGGTTGTAGGCTAAAATACTATCTAAATCTTTATTGATGTGATTTTTATAGGGTGACACAAAAGCGTCAATTTCTGCATCAGTTTCAAAGCTCTCATTAATGTTGATTTGCTTGCCTTGAATCTCATATAAATGATTTATTTTTGACTTACAAGAAGCAATCAAAGTAAATGTTAATAATATAACAAAATAGCACAAATAATATTTTTTCTTTTTTACATTTACCATTCCTTTGTAGCTTTAAATATTTAATTTTGTTCAATTCGTAAATTTACTATGTTTTCTAAAATAATAAAGGAGTTTTTTCTAAAAAAGTTGGTTAACAAAAAGCTAACGCAACATGAACTAAATGAAGCTGATGGCAAAATAACGACCATCGGAATTTTAGTAGATGAAACCTATTTTGAGAACAAAGAACATTTATACCAACAATTTTTAGCTCAAGGATTTTTACCTGAAAACATAGTTTTGTTGTCTTTTAAAAACAAATACAAAGCCAAAGAAACGGTAAAAGAACCTTATTTTTCGCTAACCAATGTGGGTTTGTCTGGAAGAATAAACAAAAAGGAAGTTCAAGATTTCATCAAAACACCTTTCGATATGTTGGTTAGTTTTTACGATGAACGAAAAGCACCATTAATGTTGGTAACCAAACAATCCAAAGCTAAGTTTAAAGTTGGTTTTTCATCAGTCGACAAACGAATGTTTCATTTGATGATAGCATCACAAGTGGAAAAGCAAGAAGAGTTTACATCAGAATTATTCAAATATTTGAGAATATTAAATAAAATTTAAATGCAAAAGTTTATTGGTACTGGAGTGGCATTGGTAACTCCTTTTAAAAATGATTTTTCGGTTGATGTTGAGGCGTTAACTAGAATTGTGAATTACGTTATTGATGGTGGAGTAGAATATTTAGTTGTTTTAGGAACTACTGCTGAATCTGCAACACTTTCAGTTGAAGAAAAAGAATTGGTTATTGCAACCATTGTAAACGCCAATGCTGGAAGATTGCCTTTGGTATTAGGTGTTGGTGGAAATAACACTGCTAAAGTAATTGAAGAGTTAAAATCAAGAGATTTCTCAAATTTTGATGCTATTTTGTCGGTTTCGCCGTATTATAATAAACCTACACAAGAAGGAATATACCAACATTTCAAAGCAGTAGCTGATGCATCACCAATTCCAGTGATTTTGTATAATGTTCCTGGAAGAACTGCTAGTAATATGTTACCAACAACCGTAGCAAGAATTGCTAATGATTGCAAAAATGTTATTGGAATTAAAGAAGCGGCGGGTGATATTGTTCAAGCTATGAAATTAATTCAAATCACTCCAAAAGGGTTTTTAGTGATTTCAGGAGATGATATGATTACGTTACCAATGGTTTTAGCGGGTGGAGCAGGAGTGATTTCTGTGATTGGAGAAGGTTTTCCAAAGGATTTTTCTGAAATGGTACGTTTAGGATTGCAAAGAAAAGTAGATGAAGCTTATCAATTGCATTACAAATTAGCTGACGCTATTGATATGATTTTTGAACAAGGAAATCCAGCTGGAATTAAGGAAGTGTTTAAATCATTGGGATTATCGGAAAACACAGTGCGCTTGCCTTTAGTTTCTGTAAATGACGACTTGGCTAACAGATTGGATAACTTCACCAAAATTAATAGCTAAAAAAAGATTTTCGTAGTATTTAAATAATGCCTAAATTTGCAGTTGCTTTTTAGCGAATAAAAAACAAGTAGAAATAGAATGAACAAAATATTAATTGTTTTACTAGCATTAACAACACTAACTTCCTGCAGTGAGTATCAAAAAGCTTTAAAGAGCGAAGATCCTGCTGTTAAAGCTGAAGTTGCCAAGAAATTGTATGATGATGGTAAGTATACCAAAGCTATTCGTTTATATGAACAAGTAGCGCCTTCTTACAAAGGAAAACCGCAAGGAGAACAAGTATTTTATTACTTTTCAAAGTCTTATTATGCTACTAAACAATATTATTTAGCAGGTTATCAATTAGAAAATTACGCTGCAACATATCCAAAAAGCGAGAAAAGAGAAGAAGCTGCTTTTTTAGGTGCTGAATGTTATTACAGATTATCACCTATTTACAGTTTGGATCAAATAGATACACAAAAAGCATTAAGCAAACTACAAAAGTTTATTGATACGTATCCAAACTCTGAATATCTTCCAAAAGCAAATGAATATGTAAAAGAATTGCGAGAAAAAGAAGAAAAAAAGGTGTTTGAAGTTGCTAAACAATACAATTTAATATCTGATTATAAGGCAGCAATTAAAGCTTTTGACAATTTTATAGCTGATTATCCTGGAACACCATTCAAAGAACAAGCCTTGTTTTATAGATTTGATGCGGCTTACAAATTAGCAATTAATAGTGTCCCAAATAAAAAACAAGAAAGATTGAACTTTGCATTAAATGCGTATTCAAGTTTACTAAAGTTTAAAAGCGATACTGAATTTAAAGAGAAAGCAGACAAAATGTTTGCTGCTATTGAAACCGAGTTACAACAATTTTCTAAATAAAATTAAATCATGGATTTAAAAAAAACCACTGCTCCAGTAAATACAATTACGTATAACAAAAATGTAATTGAAGAGCCAACAGGAAATGTTTATGAAGCAATTACTATTATTGCAAAAAGAGCAGGTCAAATCAATACGGAGATTAAAAAAGAGCTTATCGAGAAGTTAGAAGAATTTGCTACTTACAACGATAGTTTAGAGGAAATCTTTGAAAATAAAGAACAAATTGAAGTTTCTAAATTCTATGAAAAATTACCTAAACCACATGCTTTAGCAGTTCAAGAATGGTTAGAAGGTAAAATCTATCATAGAGAAGCAAAATAATAATGACTATGTCTGTTTTACGCGGTAAAAAAGTTTTGCTAGGAGTTTCTGGTGGAATTGCCGCTTATAAAACGGCGCATTTAGTCAGACTTCTTATTAAAGCAGGTGCTCAAGTACAAGTTGTAATGACGCCTGCTTCAAAAGATTTTGTTACCCCTTTAACATTAGCTACGCTTTCAAAAAATCCTGTTTATTCTACATTTTTAAATGAAGAAGCAGCAGATGCCTCATGGAATAATCACGTAGAATTAGGACTTTGGGCTGATTTGATGTTAATCGCACCCGCTACAGCGAATACACTTTCTAAAATGGCAAATGGGAATTGTGATAACTTATTAATCGCAACGTATTTGTCAGCAAAATGTCCAGTTTATTTTGCACCAGCAATGGATTTGGACATGTACAAACATCCATCAACTTTGGATAGTTTTTTTAAGTTAAATAAATTTGGTGATATCATTATTCCTGCTGAATCTGGAGAATTAGCAAGCGGACTTTCAGGTGAAGGTCGAATGGCAGAACCCGAAAATATTATTGCCTTTTTAGAACAAGATTTAGCTTCAAAATTACCACTAAATACAAAAAAAATTCTAATTACTGCAGGTCCAACCTACGAAGCCATTGATCCAGTTCGTTTTATTGGAAATCATTCCTCTGGAAAAATGGGGTTTGACATCGCTCAAAAAGCTGCAGAGAGTGGAGCGGAAGTTATTTTAGTAAGTGGACCAACACATCAAAAGATTTCGCATCCCAATGTAAAAGTAATTCCAGTAGTTTCTGCTGAAGAAATGTATGAGGCTTGTCATCAGTATTTCAATGAAGTAGATGTAGCTATCGCAGCTGCAGCTGTTGCAGATTACCGACCAAAAAATAAAGCCGCTCAGAAAATAAAAAAGTCAGATGCTGCGTTTGTAATTGAAATGGAGAAGACAAAAGATATTTTAGCTTCTTTAGGTGAAATTAAAAAAAATCAGTTTTTAATTGGTTTTGCATTGGAAACAGAAAATGAAATTGAACATGCAAAGCAGAAAATTCAGAAAAAAAACTTAGATTTGATAGTTTTAAATTCATTAAATGATACGGGAGCAGGTTTTGGACATGCAACCAATAAAATCACGTTTATTGATAAAAATTTCAATATTGAGCCAATGGATTTGAAATCAAAAGAAGCTGTGGCGCAAGATATAATCAACAAAATTATCCAACATTATGAAATATAAAGGGTTAGCTTTTCTGTTTGTTTTATTCGTTTCTCATTGGACAATTGGGCAAGAATTGAATTGCACTGTCACGGTCAATGCAGATAGAATGACAGATGTTAATCCGCAAATATTCAGGAATTTAGAGAAGCAAGTCTCTGAATTTTTGAATAATACCAAATGGACAAATTTGGAATACCAGCAACAAGAAAAGATTGCTTGTAACTTTTTTATTAATGTTTCTGAGTTTAAAAATAATAACATGGCAGCCACGATTCAAGTGCAATCGTCTAGAGCTGTTTTTAATTCTACTTATGCTTCGCCCATTTTAAATATAAACGATAAAGACTTCAATTTTAGATATTTAGAATTTGAACAATTGGTGTTTGATCAAAATTCTTTCAATTCCAATTTAACTTCCGTTTTAGCCTTTTATGCCAATATTATTATCGGTTTGGATATGGATTCTTTTGCAGAAAATGGAGGTTCAAAGTATTTAGAAATTGCATCCAATATCATGAACGTAGCGCAATCAAGTGGTTTTAAAGGTTGGACACAAGCCGAAGGAAATAACAATAACCGATATTTTCTTATTTCAGATATCTTATCGAATACCTTTGCTCCTTACAGAAAAGCATTGTATGAATATCATTTCAAAGGATTGGACGTAATGAGTGAGGATTTACAAAAAGGAAAAGAGAATGTGATGTTAGCCATTACAATATTAAGTGATATTCATAAAGTTAGACCCAATTCATTTGTGATGCGAACCTTTTTTGATGCAAAAACAGATGAAGTGGTAAGTATCTTTTCTGGCGGACCAAGAGTGGATGTGGTGAAACTTTCAGAAACTTTAAATAGGATTTCGCCTTTGAATTCGGTAAAATGGAATAGAATTCGATAATTTTTTTCTTAAATTGCAATTCTATGTTGTTATCTCTCTCTATTAAGAATTACGCACTTATTGAACATTTGGAAGTTGACTTTTCCAATCAATTTTCTATAATTACTGGTGAAACTGGAGCCGGAAAATCTATTTTATTAGGTGCTTTAGGATTGGTTCTAGGAAACAGAGCGGATTTATCTTCATTAAAAGACGACCAACAAAAATGCGTGATTGAAGCGCAATTCCAACTTTCAAAATACCAATTACAAACTGTTTTCGAATCCAATGATTTGGATTATGATGACAATACCATTATTCGTAGAGAAATTTTACCAACAGGAAAATCAAGAGCTTTTGTAAATGATAGTCCGGTGAATTTGCAACAATTGCAAGAGTTGGCAACCTATTTAATTGATATTCATTCGCAAAATGAAACGCGAGCTTTGGTAAATGAAGCGTATCAAATTGAAGTTTTGGATTTGGTAGCCCAAAATGAAGCTTTTTTGAAGCAATACCAAAACGAATTAAAGCAATACAAATTACTTCAAAAACAATACAACCAACTAGTTTCTGACAAAGATTCGTTGGTAAAAGAACAGGAATACAATCGCTTTTTGTTGGAAGAATTACTGCAAGCCAATTTAACTTCGGGAGAACAAGAACTTTTGGAAGAAGAATTGGAAAAGTTAAGTAATGTAGAATTCATCAAGGAAAATCTCGATAAAATTCTAGCTGTTGCCAATGAAGAACAAATCGGATTGTTATCTTTATTGAGTGAAACCAAACAAGCTTTTGGAAGAATTCAAGGATTTTCAACTAGTTTTAAAGATTTGTCAGAGCGAATTAATAGCATAGGAATTGAATTTCAAGATGTTTTGGATGAAACTTTCCGCGAATCTGACAAAATTATTAATGATCCAGAACGTTTGGAATGGGTTCAGAACAAACTACAAGCGATTTATAATTTGCAGAAAAAGCATCAAGTTACTTCGGTTGATGATTTATTAATAATCCAAAATCAATTGGATGACAAGGTTGTTTTGGTTGACGAATTAGATACTACAATTCAAAAATTAGAACAAGAAATTGCATCCCAATTAGAAAAAGTAAAGGATATTGCTAATTTGATTTCTGACCAACGAAAGAAAGTTGCCCCAAAATTAACTGCTGAAATGGAAGTTGTTTTGACTCAATTGGGAATGCCCGATGCGCAATTAGTTTTTGATTTCCAAAAGGCCAATTCTTTCTTATCAACTGGAAACGATTTGGTTATTTTGCAATTTTCTGCCAATAAAGGAATGCCTTTAGGAACGCTGAAGAAAGTAGCATCAGGTGGAGAAATGTCGCGAATTATGTTGGCATTAAAAGCGGTTTTAGCTAATTATTCCAATTTACCAACTATTATTTTCGACGAGATTGACACCGGAGTTTCAGGAGAAATTGCCATCAAAATGGGTGAAATTATGAAAACAATGAGTCAGCGCTTACAAGTATTTGCGATTACACATTTACCTCAAATTGCTGCCAAAGGAAACCAACACTATAAAGTATTTAAATTTAATCAAGGAGAAACTACGATTTCTGAATTGAAACAACTTTCAGAAAACGAAAGAATTACTGAGATTGCAGAAATGTTATCAGGAAAAGCCATTACAGATTCAGCAATTGTTCACGCAAAAGCCTTGTTAAATTAAATTTTTACTACTTTTGTTTTATAAAATACGAACAACAAATAAACCAGAATACTATGTATAACTTATTAAAAGGAAAAAGAGGAATTATATTTGGAGCTTTAGATGAAAATTCAATTGCTTGGAAAACAGCGGAACGCGTTCATGAAGAAGGAGGAACTTTCGTTTTAACTAATGCGCCTATCGCTATGCGAATGGGAACTATCAATCAGTTAGCTGAAAAAACAGGTTCACAAATTATTCCAGCAGATGCTACTTCAGTTGCGGATTTAGAGAATTTGGTAGAAAAAGCAATGGAAATTTTAGGTGGTAAAATTGATTTTGTTTTACACTCAATTGGAATGTCAGTAAACGTAAGAAAGGGAAATCATTATACGAATCAAAATTACGATTTCACACATAAAGGTTGGGATGTTTCTGCAGTTTCTTTTCATAAAGTAATGCAAGTGTTGTACCAAAAAGATGCCATGAGCGAGTGGGGAAGTATTGTAGCACTAACGTATATGGCTGCGCAACGTGTTTTTCCAGATTATAACGATATGGCGGATAACAAGGCGTATTTAGAGTCAATTGCTAGAAGTTTTGGTTATTTCTTTGGTAGAGATAAAAAAGTAAGAGTAAATACCATTTCTCAATCACCAACACCAACAACGGCTGGTCAAGGCGTTAAAGGTTTTGACGGCTTTATCGCTTATGCAGATAAAATGTCGCCATTAGGAAATGCAACAGCTATGGATTGTGCTAATTATACAGTAGCTATGTTCTCTGATTTAACAAAAAGAGTAACACTTCAAAATTTATACAACGATGGCGGTTTCTCTAATATGGGAGTAAGTCAAGCCGTTATGGAGACTTTTATTGAAGAATAAAAATCACATTTTATAATTATTTTGTTACAAAAACCGCTTATTAGCGGTTTTTGTCGTTTTTTTAGGTAATTGAACAGTTTTGTAGTAATTTTCATTTATTAGTTGTGTTTTTTTTTTTGTAATTTTACACTTGCTTAACAATTAATTAATTTAATATGAAGAAAATTACTTTTATGATTTTAGCTATTTTTTCTTTTGCATTTATCAATGCTCAAGTTAATGGCTATGTCTTTACTCAAACAGCGGGTACCTTTACCCCAATAACTGGTGGTACTGTATTAGTTACTCCAGCTTCTGATGATGCCCAATATTCAGTTGTTTTACCAACAGCATTCACTTTTAACGGTGTCCCTTACACAGATGTTAGGGTTAGTTCTAATGGATTTTTAACTTTTGGTACTACAAATCCAGGTACAACAAATTATACCCCACTAAGTTCAACAACTGCTTATGGTGGAGCTGTTGCAGGTTATGGTAGAGATTTAAATTCTGCAGGAGCAGGTTCTGAAATTAGATGGGAGCAAGTGGGAGATGAGATTGTTTTCCAATGGCTTAATGTTAGAAGATATAATGTTACGGGTGAACAAATGAATTTTCAAATCCGATTAAATACGGTAAATAGTGAAGTTAAAGTTGTTTATGGTGTAGTTGTTGCAGGATCAAATACTACATATCCTCAAGTAGGTTTGAGAGGTGCAACAAACGCTGATTTCAATAATAGAACTGTAGTTGCTGCAACTGGAGATTGGATTAATTCAACAGCTGGAGCTGCAAATACTTCTACATGTTATATTAATTCAGCTAATTCGGCTACAATTCCTTCAAATGGATTGACTTATACTTGGGCTTTACCTTCATGTCCAGCCCCAACAAATGTAGTTGTATCAAATGTAACTACAACAACAGCAGATTTTTCTTGGACAGCAGGAGGTACAGAATTTGACTGGGAATATTTAATTTTACCAGCAGGTTCTCCGGCACCAACGGGTTCAGGTAATGATATAGATGCAGATTCGTTTACTGAATCAGGTTTGTCTCCAGCAACAGCTTATGCATTCTGGATTAGAGCTTATTGTAGTTTCTCTGATCAAAGTAACTGGGTAGGGCCTTTTAATTTTACTACACCTTGTGATTCTTTTAATACTTTCCCGTTTACTGAAACTTTTGAAGTGGCTTCTCCTTCAAGAACATGTTGGTCAAACTTACAAGTAGCTGGTGCTGCAAACTGGACATATGCTACAGGGTCTTCTGGAGGTCTTATTACTACAGCTTTTGAGGGAACTTTAAATGCACGTTTTGTTTCTGTTTCAGGTACTAATACTCCTATTACTAAATTAGTTTCTCCAGTATTTGATATGTCAACTTTAACAAATCCTAGATTAAAGTTTCATTACGCTCAAGAAGTTTGGTTTGGAACCCAAAATGAGTTAAAAGTATACTACAGAGTTTCATCTACAGACCCTTGGGTGGAAATAGCTCATTATACGACAAATGTTACTGCTTGGACTGAAGTTATTTTAACTTTACCAAATCCATCAGCAACTTATCAAATAGCATTTGAAGGAATTAATAATTGGGGTAGAGCAAATGTCGTTGATAATGTAATCGTTGAAGAATCTCCTTTATGTGTAGAGCCAACAGCTTTAAATGTTTCTGGAATTACAGCTTCGTCGGCCATTTTAGGTTGGACAGAAACAGGTTCTGCTACTTCTTGGGATATTGAATGGGGAACATTAGGATTTACTCCAACAGGAACACCAACTATTTCTGGCGCAACAAATCCTCAAGCTATTTCTGGATTAAGTTCTAATACAGCTTATAGTTTCTATGTAAGAGCTAATTGTGGAGCAAATGGTTTTAGTACTTGGGTAGGTCCATTTAACTTTACAACAAATATTGAAGTTGTTTGTGGTACGCCTGTTAATACAACCCATTGTTATACTAACAATGATGCTACTACGTGGACTTTTACTTCAGATGATGCAAGTCCATTAAGAATCACTTTCAACGCTGGTGGTATGGAAGCTTGTTGTGATGAGATTATTATTTATGATGGGACAGATGCGACTGGAACCATATTATATCAAGGCAATAATGGTGGGAATTTAGCCGGATTGACTGTTGACTCAACAACTGATTCAATTCACATTGTTATTGATGCTGATGGTTCGGTAAGTTGTGGTTCAGGAAGTACATGTTGTACGGCTCAATTTGATTTTACTGTAACTTGTGCAACTTGTGTAAACCCAACAGCTACTTTCACAAGTGTGCCTGATTGTGTAAATAGTGAATTTTCAATTGATGTAAATTTAACTAACTTAGGTTCGGCAACTTCTGTTTCAATATCTGATGGTACAACAACATTAACAAATATTTCAACAACAGGAATTCAAACTTTTGGTCCTTATACAGATGCTTCTAATGTAACAATCGTTATAACTAATGAACAAGATGGTGCCTGCACAATAAATTCAGGTAACATTACGAATATTTGTCCTCCAACAAATGATACTTGTGCAACGGCAATTCCAGTTGATTGTAGTGATGTTGTTGTAGGTTCAACATCAAATGGTGCTACTGATACAGGTAATAATGCTTCTGCCGATGTTTGGTATTCTTATTCTGGGGCAGCAGGAAATATTACTGCTAGTTTATGTACAAACACATCATTTGACACAATTATAAGAGTTTTTGATTCATGTGGAGGTACTCAGATTGCTGTGAATGACGATTCATGTGGGTTACAATCTAGTGTTACTTTTGCTGCAAATGGAACTTCTACATATTATATTATGGTTGAAGGTTTTGGAACGGCAACTGGTAACTTTGAATTAACTGTGTCATGTGTATTGAATGCAAATTCTTTTGACAACAACAATTTTATGGTGTATCCAAACCCTGTGAAAGATGTATTGAATTTGTCTTACACTTCTGAGATTTCTACTGTAAGAGTAATGAATATGTTAGGTCAAGAAGTAATTTCTAGAAGATTAAATGCAGCTAATGCTCAAGTTGATATGTCACAGTTAAGTGCAGGTACTTACATTGTAAATGTAACTATCGGTGATACTGTTAAAACAATTAAAGTTGTTAAGCAATAATAAATAAAAGTTAAGTTGAAAAGTCCCGATTTATTCGGGACTTTTTTATTGGTAGATAATGTATCTTTGTTAAAAGTTTTGTTATGTTTTCTTTTATTATTCCAGTTTATAATCGACCTGATGAAATTGATGAACTTTTGGAGAGTCTGTCGCAATTAGACTATGAACATCCTTTTGAAGTGGTTATTGTTGAAGATGGTTCAACAGTTACTTGTGACTTTGTTTTAGGAAAATATAAAGGGAAATTAGATATTGCTTACTACTACAAAGAAAATTCAGGACCAGGTGATTCTAGAAATTATGGCATGCGATTGGCAAAAGGAAATTATTTCCTAATTCTTGATTCCGATTGTATTTTACCTAAGGAATATTTAACCCAAGTTTCAAAAAGTTTAGAAAACTCTTATGTGGATTGCTTTGGTGGTCCAGATCAAGCATTGGAATCTTTTTCAGTTATTCAAAAAGCGATTAATTTCAGTATGACTTCTTTTTTAACTACTGGTGGTATTAGAGGCGGAAGTGAACAAGTAGCTAAATTTCAGCCGAGAAGTTTCAACATGGGATTGTCTAAAAAAGCTTTTGAAGCTTCAAATGGCTTTGGAAACATTCATCCTGGGGAAGATCCTGATTTATCTATTCGTTTGTGGAAATTGGGTTTTGAAACGAAACTAATACCTGAAGCTTACGTCTATCACAAAAGAAGAATTGATTGGAATAAATTTTTTATCCAAGTAAATAAATTTGGAAAAGCACGCCCAATTTTGAATTATTGGTATCCAGAATATACAAAGTTCACCTTTTGGTTACCAACTTTGTTTTGCATCGGTTTATTAATGAGTATTATATTTGCTTTGTTTGGTATTAAAATATTTTTACAACTTTATGTTACTTATTTTGTTGTACTTTTTTTAGCAGCACTTTGGAATACCAAAAAGTTAAAAATTGCGTTATATAGTCTAGTGGCGGTAACTATACAATTTTATGGCTATGGAACTGGATTTTTAATTGCTTATTGGAATATTTTCATTAGAAAATTAAAACCAGAGATAGTACATCCAGAATTGTTTTTTAAAATAAACAAATGACAAAAATAATAGGTTTAACAGGCGGAATAGGAAGCGGAAAATCAACCGTAGCTAGTTACATAGCTTCAAAAGGAATTCCTGTTTACATTGCTGACGAAGAAGCTAAAAAAATCATGGAACTACCTGAGGTTATTTCGGAAGTACAGCAATTGTTTGATGAAGATGTTTTGTTAGAAAATAATCAATTGAATCGCACTAAAATTGCGGAAATCGTTTTTAAAAATCCTCAAAAACTCCAAGAGTTAAATGCTGTTATTCATCCCAAAGTAAAACTGCATTTTATAAATTGGCTCAAGCAATATGAAGATTTTCCGTTTGTAGTAAAAGAAGTTGCCATTTTATTTGAAACAGGTGGCGATGCATCATGTGATAAAATTATTTTAGTTACAGCTCCAGAAGAAGTTAGAATTCAAAGAGTGATGCAACGCGATAAAACCAATAGTATTAACGTTAAAAATCGTATTAAAAACCAACTTTCAGATAAAGAGAAAAAAGCAAAAAGTGATTTTGTTATCGAGAATATTGACATGAATAATACTATGAAACAAGTAGACAAAGTATTGAAAATATTGAATGAAAACGGATTATAGGCTAATGTTAATGTTTGGTTAATGTTGCTTTGCCTCAAATGTTAAAATGTTAAATTTGTATCAATGAATAAGAAAAGATTTCGACTCTTAGTGTTTTTAATGAGTTTGTCGTTAATAGGTATAATTGTAGTGCAATTGTACTGGATTTCGAGTTCGTTAGACCAAAGTGAGGAACAATTCAAGTTTCATGTACAACAAGTTATTGGTAATGTTGCTGAAAAAATTAATAGTGAAGAATTAAAATCTTTCATTGTTGAATTCAATAAAATTAAAGATAGTACGGGTAAAACACCAGATTCAAGTGTGTTGAGAGAAATTTTTTTCTACGAAAAAGATGCAAAAACCAACGAAACTATCATTTATACCAATACTATAATTGCTGAAAATTACGGAATTACAGGCTCGTTCTTTGATAAAAATGCTGATTCAATAAAAATTAGAAATATTATTGCTAATCGAAAAACGGAAGTATACAATGGTTCTTTTATAGATAATCCAAGCTTACAAATGAATAAAAAGCCGGATCAAACCATACAAAAGATTGGAAATTTGTCAGCTCTTGATAAAGCTAATTTTGAGGTTATGTTCAAAGATGTAGTATCTTTTCGTTCACTTCAAGACAGAATTACTAATGAAAAGTTGGAGCAATATTTAAGAGAAGAATTGGACAATTATGGTGTAAAAACGCCGTTCGAATACGGAATTTATAGCAATGGTTTAGCAACTAAAATTCGCTCAACTAAATTTAAATATGACAGAGAATTAACATACGGAATTCCTATTTTTAAAGATAATGAAGGCGCAACCCAATACCAGCTATTGGTTTCTTTTCCTCAGAAAAGTAAGTTTCTTTTCTCTTCTTTAATTGGGATTTCTTTAATTTCATTATTGTTTACCTTGGTAATTATTTTAACCTATTCAAGTGCGTTGAACCAATTAATCAAACAAAAACAGATTTCTGAAATTAAAACAGATTTCATTAATAACATGACGCACGAGTTTAAAACGCCAATTGCGACAATCAATCTAGCTTTGGACGCTATTAAAAATCCAAAAATTATTGACGATAAGGAAAAAGTACAGCGTTATTTGCAAATGATTAAAGACGAAAACAAACGTATGCATGCGCAAGTAGAAAATGTACTTAGAATTTCTAAATTAGAAAAAAATGAATTAGACATTTCTAAAGAACCTGCAGATGTTGTAGAAGTATTAGAAAACGCTATTGAACATATTAGCTTGATTGTGGAAGACAGTCAAGGAAAAATAACAACGCATTTTAAAGCTACTAGAACAACAATTTTATTAAATGAAGTTCATTTTACTAATGTTTTAGTAAACATATTAGATAACGCAGTAAAATACTCAACAGAGGCTCCTGTAATTGATATTTTTACCGAAAATATCAAAGATTACATTTTGATTAAAATTCAAGATCAAGGTGCCGGAATGAGTAAAGTAGCTCAAAAAAGAGTTTTTGAAAAATTCTATCGCGAACATACTGGTGATTTACATAACGTGAAAGGTCACGGTTTAGGTTTGGCTTACGTAAAACAAATCGTGGAAGATCACAACGGACAAATCACGGTAGAAAGTGAAAAAGGAAAAGGAAGTACATTTACATTGAAAATGCCATTAATAAATTAAAAAAAAAATATAAAAAAGACTATGGAAGCTAAAAAGATTTTATTAGTTGAAGACGATCCCAACTTTGGTGCAATATTGAAAGATTATTTAATTATAAACGATTTCGATGTTACATTGGCTAAAAACGGAATGGAAGGTTTCGAAAAATTCAAAAAAGATACTTTCGATTTGTGTATTTTAGACGTGATGATGCCCTACAAAGATGGCTATACTTTAGCAAGAGAAATTCGTGAGAAAAATCAAGAGGTGCCAATTATATTCTTAACCGCTAAAACATTAAAAGAAGATGTTTTAAAAGGGTATAAAGTAGGTGCTGATGATTACCTAAATAAACCATTCGATTCAGAAGTTTTGCTAATGAAAATCAAAGCGATTATTCAACGTAAAGCCACCGAAGTTAAACCAGATAATAACAAATTTGAGTTCATAATTGGAAGCTTTCATTTGAATTCAAAATTACGTTTCTTATCTTTCAACGGACAAGAACCAGTAAAATTGTCGCCAAAAGAATGCGAATTATTGAAAATGTTAGCTTTACACGAAAATGATTTAATGCCTAGAGAACTTGCATTAACAAAAATTTGGAGAGACGATAACTACTTCACATCAAGAAGTATGGATGTTTACATTGCCAAATTAAGAAAGTATTTGAAGCAAGACGAAAACGTAGAAATCCTAAACATTCATGGCGAAGGTTTTAGATTAGTAATAAAAAAATAAACAATTAAGCTCTGAATAATCAGGGCTTTTTTTTTGGAACGTAATCCTGCTATACATTACAACTCCTCACAAAAAAAGGGTTTTAGTAAACTATAAAATGTGCTTCTTAGGTCGCAATTGTATAGCAACAAAAACTCCTTTTTTTCATTGCTATCAGGCGTAGCAAATTAGTTTTCAGTAGATTTTTATTATAAAATCAATTCCAAAGCAAAACAAACTTTATCGTCCTTTGAAATAGTATATGTATTTTCGTTCTTCGAAATCGCAACTTCATCATTTAAGTTTAATTCTTTTAAGAAATTCATTTCAAACCCTTTAATTTGCTGTTTTAAAACGAATTTTCTATCCATTAGATTCAGACACCATTCTAAGTATTTTACATTGTTAGCATGATTTACAATATCTAAATCCGATAGTTGAACCGTATAATCTACAATTTTTTCAAACGGAACATCTAAATTAATACGTTGCACCGATTTTTCAGTAGCGCTGTTTTCAGGATATTTAATGAAATGTTCGTGCGGCAAAGCCAAGTTTTCTGGTCTTCTAATTTCGGTATTTAAAACCGCCCAATAGGTTTCACAACCCGCTAATTTTTCATCGCCTAAATACAATTCCAAACATCTTGTTGAACGCGAATTTTCTAACGATTTAATCCAAGTTTTAACACGAACTTTATCGCGCCATTTAGGCAATCGGTTGATTTCTAAACGCATTTTACTCATTACCCAAGCTTGATGATGCGATTGCATATCGCTAAAACTTATGCCGCCTAAATCAGCATGTAAACCAGCTGTAATTTGAAAAATATTGCACAAATCGGTATATTTCAACAAACCGTTTGGGTAGCATTGTAGAAAATTAATTTCGTAGTCTAATTCTAAAATTGAAGTAAATTGGGTTGATATGGGCATTTTTTATTTTTTAATTATATCATTTATAAAATTTATAATCTCTTTTCTATCAGCTAAATAATCAAACCAACTTACATTTTCAGTTCGTTTGAACCACGTAATTTGACGTTTGGCAAAACGTCTGGTGTTCATTTTGATTTGTTCGATAGCGAAATCTAAGGTAGTTTTTTCATCGAAATAATCAAATAATTCGCGGTAACCAACGGTTTGTAACGCATTCAACTGTTTGTTTGGATACAAATTTTTAGCTTCTTCCAAAAGTCCTTCTTTTAGCATGATATCCACACGTTGATTGATTCTTTCGTACATTTTTTCTCTATTAGCTTCTAAACCAATGATAATAGGAGTGAAGTTACGCTTGTTTTTTCTAATTCCAATGAAGCTAGAATACGGTTTTCCAGTTCCCAAACAAACTTCTACAAAGCGTTTCATCCGTTGCGGATTTTGCAAGGTTTGCGGATTTTCAGTTTGTAATTTTTGATAATATTCTGAATCTAGCTTTTGAAGTTGTTCTTGTAAATATTCGATTCCTAGAATATCAAATTTTGCATTTATTTCAGCTCTGACTGAAGCATCTATGTCTGGAAACTCATCAAATCCTTTTAAAACGGCATCCACATACAATCCAGAACCGCCAACCATAATTTGTACGTTATTTTTCTCAAATAATTCGTCCAATTTAGCTAACGCTTCTTGTTCAAAATCACCAACCGAATACGATTCAAAAATGGATTTATTTTGGATAAAATGATGCGGTGCTCCAGCCAATTCTTTTTCATTTGGAACAGCGGTGCCAATTTTCATTTCTTTAAAAAATTGTCGACTATCACAAGAAATAATATCGCAACCAAAATGTTGAGCCAAGGCAATACTTAATGCAGTTTTGCCAATAGCTGTTGGTCCGATAATGGTGATAAGATAGTTCATGAAAAAACGATAATAACGATTTTTTAGCCCAGATTAAAATGGAAAGCTTTTTGTGGTTGTGTGCCAATTTTTCTTGATTTGCAAAAGCGACCCAAGAAGCTCTTTGCAAAGCTATAGAAAAATGGTGCAAAAGCGCAAAAACTTGTAATGAAAAGCTGGAAATAGCTTCTGATTATAATTCATGACCGCATTCTGAACAAAATTTAGCCGAAATACTGTTTTCTTCTGAAGCACAATTTTTGCAAATTCTTTTGTTCTTTTGTTCTCTAATAAGATTATTTTTAGCAATTTCAGCCGTTACAATACCTGTTGGAACTGCAATGATTCCGTATCCCATAATCATTACGAACGAAGCTATAAATTGGCCTAATGGTGTAATGGGTGAAATATCGCCATAACCAACTGTTGTTAATGTAACAATGCACCAATAAATAGCTGTTGGAATGCTTGTAAATCCAGATTCTGGTCCTTCAACCACATACATAATGGAACCAATTAGAATACAACTAATCAATACGAAATACATAAAAACTAAAATACGACCTCGACTGGCCATAATAGATTCACGTAAATGAACAGACTGACTTGAAAATTGCGGATGATTTAATATTTTGAACAAACGCAATAAACGCAACGCTCTAACAACAGTTAAAACACTTGTTCCTGTAATGAAGAAAGACAAATACATGGGTAAAGTAGCAATCAAGTCAATAATTCCGTAAAAGCTAAAAATGTATTTTGTAGGTTTTTTTATAGTTAGGATTCGTAAAATATATTCAATACTAAAGAAAATAGTAATTATCCATTCTAAAAACACCAATTCATCATGGTACTTTACATCGAATCCTTGAATGGTTTCGAGCATGACCAAAATCACGCTCAAAAGGATTAAACCCAATAAGATTAAGTCGAATAAACGACCAGCGAACGTATTTGTACCATAAATAATGATATACGTTTTTTGCCTAAAAAGCTCATATTTTGATTTAAATGCTTCTCTCATACTACAAAGTAACGCATTAAAAATGAATTATTTTCATCACTTTTCTTTTTCGCAAATACGTTTGAATGATGGTTTTAGTATCTCTATTGTGTTGCATTGAAATAATTATATTTTTTAAAATTTCAATGTTATTGATTTGATAATTTAAATGGTAAAAGCAATACCCTTTGTAAATTCCGTTTTCGATTAAAACAGCACTTCGCTCATTGTGAGTTCGACCGCGATCAACAATAACCATATTTTGATTTTCAAAGCTATTCTCAGCTAAAAATTCCTTTACTTTTTCGTTATAAATTTCAGGACTTTCTTCACCAATACAAGCACCGTTACATTCTTTTATTTTGTATTGAAAACAAGCATTTTTAGTTTCATATAAACCGTTTATTTTTTGACACAAATGGTATTTTTCTGTAATGCGAAACAAAGCATTTTTGCCTTCTTGTAAGCTGGTGAACGAAGTAATTTCTTTCTTTCTGCCATCGGCTTTTTCCACTCGAAGTGCTAAATAACCCTTTTCATTTTTAAATGAATATAAAGCATATTGGAAAATACTTTTGCGTTGTGCCCTGTTGTAAATAGGTTTATTCACTTTAATTTCTTCACTTTCTTTTAATAATGCAATCAATTCATTACCCGTTTCTTCATAGGTAACGGCATAAACATCGCGTTGTATTTTTTTAGATTTGCTATTGGTTCCAGTGAAGTGTTGGTTGACTCTTTTCTTGATGTTTTTACTTTTTCCAATGTAAATCAAATCGCCATTTTCGTTGTGAATGTAGTAAATACCCGTTTTTGATGGCAGTGCTTCAACAATATCCAAAAGCTTGGGCAACATACCCGGTTTAATCTCAGTTTTGACAAAACTTTTAACGATTTCTTTCTCAGTATCTTTAGCTAATAACAATTTGAATAATTGTACAGTTGCCAAAGCGTCGCCACTTGCACGATGTCTATCCGCCATTGGAATTCCCAATGAACGTACTAATTTACCCAAACTATAGGAGGGTTGTTCCAAAATTAATTTTTTGGAAAGTTCAACGGTACAAAGCGTTGGCATTTTAAAATCATAACCCAAACGATTGAATTCAGTACGTAAAATGCGGTAATCGAAAGAAGCATTGTGCGCCACTAGAATACAACCTTCGGTAATTTCGATGATGCGTTTGGCTACTTCATAAAATTTAGGAGCAGAGCGCAACATAGCATTGTTAATCCCTGTAAGTTTAACAACAAAAGGTTGGATTGGCTTCTCAGGATTGATTAAGCTTATGAATTGGTCAATTACTTCATGGCCATCAAATTTATAAATGGCGATTTCCGTAATACCTTCTTCATTGTATTGTCCTCCGGTGGTTTCTATGTCGAGTATTGCGTACAAATTAGTTTACAGTATTCAGTCTCAGTTTACAGTTAATTGGCACATTGACAAATTGCCTTATTGATAATTTCTCGTTCCAAAGATACTACTTCCAATTCGAACCATCGTACTTCCACATGAAATTGCCAGTTGATAATCGCCCGACATTCCCATTGAAAGAGTGTTCAGTTGGCAGTTTTCAGTGCTCAGTTGACTTACTTTGTCGAAAATGGATTTTAAATTTTGGAATTCTTTTTCGATTTGGTTTTGGTTTTCGGTGAACGTTGCCATTCCCATTAACCCTACAATTCGAATGTTTTTATAGTTTTCATTGTCATTCTGAACTTGTTTCAGAATCTCGTCTAATTCTTGTTCATCTAATCCAAATTTACTTTCTTCTTCTGCAATATGAATTTGCAACAAACAAACAATCACACGATTATTTTTAGCCGCTTGTTTATTGATTTCTTGTAATAATTTCAAACTATCCACTCCGTGAATTAAGCTTACAAACGGAGCAATGAGTTTCACTTTTCTAGATTGTAAATGCCCAATAAAATGCCATTGTATATCTTTTGGCATTTGCTCGTGTTTTTCCACTAATTCTTGGACATAATTTTCTCCAAAAATACGTTGCCCAGCATCATATGCTTCCATTAAATCCGCCACAGGTTTGGTTTTTGAAACCGCTACTAAGGTAACGTGAGGTGGAATTTGGGATTTTATTTGAGTTAGGTTATTTGAGATTGACATTTTTTAATTGAGTTTTCTTCTACAAAAATACTATTTAGGGAAATTATAAGACAACCAAATCATAAATATAATTATTAAACCTAAAGAAGCTAAAGAACCAAACAAAATTCCATTTCCAATTTGATGTATATTTGATTTTTTGAATACTATTTTTAAAAATAATCCAATTAATAAGCAAGCAGAAAATAAAAAAAGAATTAGATATGTATTATCTAATAGTTTTAGATTTAAAACTAATAAAAATTGAAAAAAAATTGTACCAATAAAGGAAATTTTTGACATGCTTGAATTTATTAATGTGATTTCTCTTTCGTCGAAATGACAAAATTGTGTCTTTTTTCTTTTCTCTTGATTCTTTTTTCTAAAAAAAATCTACAACTCATACACCACCAAACCACTTCTAAATTTCGGTTCGATATACGTTGATTTTGGAGGCATGATTAAATTGTTATCGGCTAATACTTTGATTTCGTTGATGTCGGAAGGGTAGAGTAGGAAGCCCACTTCAAATTCGCCTTCGTCTATTTTGTTTTTTATGGTTGAAATCGGTTGTTTTCCTGGAAGATAGGAAATGCGTTCATCGGTTCGTAAATCTTCAATTCCTAGTAGTGGATTTAGTACTTTTTCGTATAAAATTTGGGCGTCCAAGTTATTTAAAATAGATTCTCCTAATCTCGATTTCGTTAGTTCGGAACAGGCTTCCGCTTGATTTGACAATTCTGTATCTAACTGTTTGTAAAACAAAGCATAAAAATTTCCATCCAAATACATACCAAATTCAAATTTGTTTTCAGGCTTCCATAATTCTTGTTTTTTGTTTTCTATGGTGAAGTTTTTGGCTAATTCCATAAGAAAATCAGCGTTGGAATGTCCGTTCAAGTCGCGAATCAATCGGTTGAATTCGTAAATTTTGACGTTACTTTCGGCAATTAAGAAACTCATGAAATAATTCAGGTTTTCGTTGCCCAAATGTTTGTTTTCTTCCAATAATAATTCCGCCGAAGCCGAACGATGATGTCCGTCAGCTATATATAAGTTGGGAATATTCTCGAAATGTTCTTGTAACCAATCAATTTCACTTTGGGTATCAATTTTCCAAAGCGTGTGTTTTTCCTTATTGGTAGTTGAAAATTCGTAAACTGGTTCACTTTGTTTTCGTAAATGAATGAAGGTATTGATTGCTACACTATCAGGATACGTAATCAAAACAGGTTCGGTGTTGAATTGGGTTTGATGTAAATAATCTTTGAACATTTCCACACGATATTGCAAGGTGTCTTCGTGTTTTTTTATGACATTGTTTTGGTAATCTCCCACAGCAGTTCCAGCTATAATTCCAGTAAATGTGTTGGTTTTCTGTTTGATTTCGTATAAATAAAAAACGGGCGTTTCTTCTTGCATAAAAACACCTTCGGTTTTGAAATCTTGGTATTTTAAGGCAACACCTTTAAAACGCTTTTCCGAATTCACTTTATGTGCATGCAAATAAGCAGGATTAATCACATGCAAAAATGAATACGGATTAAAATCTAACCATGCAGCAAGCTCAGCCGGACTGTAATCATCATAATTTCTGCAAGTTACCAAACTTACTTTGTCTCGAACGGGTCGGAGCGCTTTGAAAGGTTTTATTTTGGCCATTTGTTTAGTTTACAGTCTCAGTCACAGTAAACAGTTTATACTGCGACTGAAAACTGTGACTGTTTACTTTGTAAATTGTTTCGAAACTTTTTCTGCTTTTTTGCTTTCAGAGTAATCGTAGAAACCTTCACCTGATTTTACGCCTAATTTTCCAGCCATTACCATGTTTACTAATAACGGACATGGCGCGTATTTTGGATTTTTGAATCCGTCGTACATTACGTTTAAGATCGACAAACAAACGTCTAATCCTATGAAATCAGCTAATTGTAATGGTCCCATTGGATGAGCCATTCCTAATTTCATTACCGTGTCGATTTCGTAAACACCACCAACACCGTTGTATAACGTTTCAATAGCTTCGTTAATCATTGGCATTAAAATTCTATTTGCCACGAAACCTGGGTAATCGTTCACTTCTGTTGGCGTTTTTCCTAATTTCACTGATAAATCCATGATGATTTTGGTCACTTCATCAGAAGTATTGTAACCGCGAATAATTTCTACCAATTTCATAATCGGCACTGGATTCATAAAATGCATTCCAATAACTCGTTCTGGATGCACTACATGAGCGGCTATTTGCGTAATAGAAATGGAAGAAGTATTGGTTGCTAAAATTACGTTATGATCACAAACTTCACTCAATTGTTTGAAAATATTGAATTTCAATTGTACGTTTTCAGTAGCCGCTTCAACAACTAAATCACAACCTACAACGCCATCTTTAACGTCGGTATACGTGATGATATTTCCAATGGTTTTGTGTTTGTCTTCTTCGGTGATACTTCCTTTGGCTACCATTCTGTCAAGGTTAGCGGCAATAGTTGCCATTCCTTTTTCGATTGATTTTTCTGAAATATCGATTAATTTTACGGTAAATCCGCTTTGTGCGAAAGTATGAGCAATTCCGTTACCCATAGTTCCTGCTCCTATAACTGCGATTGTGTTCATTATATTATTTTGTTTCAGGTTTAAAGTTTCAAGTTAATTTTTTAGTCTACTTTCCATCGATTCAATAATCATATAAGCTACTCTTAAAGCTTCGGTTCCATCTTCTAAAGTTACAATTGGAGTAGTATCATTATTGATAGCATCTGCGAAAGTTTCCAATTCGTCTAAAATGGCGTTATTTGGACTCACAGATGGATTGTCAAAATAGATTTGTTTTTTTACGCCTTCTGCATTTTGTAAAATCATGTCGAAATCACCGGGAACTTCTGGTGCATCTTTCATTTTTACAACTTCACACACTTTGTCCAAATAATCTACAGAAATGTAAGCATCTTTTTGGAAGAAACGCGATTTACGCATATTTTTCATCGAAATTCGGCTTGAAGTTACATTAGCAACACAACCATTTTCAAATTCAATTCTAGCATTACAAATATCTGGAGAATCCGAAATTACAGCAACACCACTAGCACGAACGGCTTTTACCTTGGATTTAACCACACTCAATATCGCATCAATATCGTGAATCATTAAATCTAAAACCACAGGAACATCCGTACCACGTGGATTAAATTCAGCCAAACGATGCGTTTCTATAAACATTGGGCTTTGAATTTTATCTTTCACCGCTGTAAATGCTGGATTGAAGCGTTCTACATGTCCGACTTGTCCTTTTACGTTGTGTTTTTTTGCTAAAACGATGATTTCTTCGGCTTCTGCAACAGTGTTTGAAATCGGTTTTTCTAAAAAAACATGTTTTCCAGCTTGAATGGCTTCTTTGGCACATTCGTAGTGTGATAGCGTTGGAGTTACAATATCAACAACATCAACAGCAGCTATTAGTTCCGAAATCGTGTCGAACTTTTTATATCCAAACTCTGCCGCAACTTTATTGGCATTTTCTTCAAAAGGATCATAAAAACCTACTAATTCATATTTATTGGATTGATTTAATAATCGCAAATGTATTTTTCCAAGATGACCAGCACCTAAAACTCCAACTTTTAGCATAAAAAATTAATTTTATCAAAAGTACAATTTTAGTTTAAAGTTCAAAAGTTTAATGTTTAAAAGTTAGTATATTTTATGATTTGCTTTTTGATATTTTTCAATCTAATTTTACCCAATCAAATTACTACCCAAATTGAAAGATACTAATAAACATCAAGGACTTAGAAATCAGTTGGTCAAACAATTGCAGGACAAAGGAATTACTGATAAAAACGTATTAGATTCTATTAGTAAAATTCCGCGTCATTTGTTTTTAGAGTCTAGTTTTGAAGATTTTGCTTACCAAGACAAAGCATTTCCAATTGGTGCAGGCCAAACCATTTCACAACCGTATACAGTTGCTTTCCAAAGTCAGTTATTGGAAGTGAAAAAAGAAGCAAAAATATTAGAAATTGGAACGGGTAGCGGTTATCAAACGGCTGTTTTGTGTAAAATGGGAGCGAAAGTATATTCTGTAGAACGTCAGAATGAATTGTTTAAAACGACTTCATTGTTATTACCTAAATTAGGTATTCGGCCTAAATTTTTATCCTTTGGTGATGGTTATAAAGGATTGCCTCAATATGCACCATTTGATGGAATTATCGTAACAGCCGGCGCTCCATTTATTCCGCAAGCATTGATGGCTCAATTGAAAATTGGTGGTCGATTGGTCATTCCTGTTGGTGAAAACGAACAAATTATGACACTTTTAATCAGAAAAAACGAAACCCAATTTGAAAAACACGAATACGGTGATTTTCGATTTGTTCCACTTTTGGAAGATAAAAATTAGGTGAAAGAAGTTAGAAATTAGGAATTGACAATTAGATTTTTTCTGTAAACTGCGACTGCGACTGAAAACTGGATACTACTTCAAGCTCGTAAGTTTTTGTTTTAGAATTTCGAGTTCGTCTAAAATTTCGGTAATTTGATTTTCTTTTTTATCGTTACCAACTTCAATTCCTTTTTCTTGAAGAATTTCAGTAATGGCTTGAATGGCAAACGAATTTAAGTCGAAATTTTTATCTAATTTCACTTTGTACCAAGCTACTAATAGCTTTTTTAAGTCTATTTTCAGAATTTGCGCTAAAGTTTGCACTTGTTTTTTGGTAGGAATACGAAAGCCATTTTCAAACTTACTAATCAAAGCTTGATCAATTTTGGAAAGTTCAGCCAATTTTCTAGTTGATAATTTTTGGTCTAAACGAGCTTGTTTTAATAAGTCTTTCATTGGTAAAACCTTAGAAGCGTTTCTTAACTCGGTCTAAATCGCGTTGGGTATCTTTTTCTTTTAGTGTTTCGCGCTTGTCGTAATTTTTCTTTCCTCTACACAATGCAATTTCTATTTTCGCCAATCCTTTTTCATTGGTAAATAAACGTAGAGGGACAATAGTTAAACCTTTGTTATCACTGTCTTTTTCAAGCTTTTTTAATTCTTTTTTGTTCAATAGCAATTTACGCTCGCTTTTGGCTTTGTGGTTGTAATGTGTGCCGTATAAATATTCTTCAATTGTGGCATTGATTAAGAATAGTTCGTGGTTACTGAATTCGCAAAAACTTTCTGCAATAGAAGCTTTTCCAAGTCGGATGGATTTGATTTCGGTTCCAGTTAATACAATACCAGCGGTGTATTTGTCTAGTATTTCGTAGTCAAACTTAGCTCTCTTATTTAATATGTTAATCGTTTTTTGCATAGGAGTGCAAATTTAGCATAAAATGCTTGAGTTTGAAACCCTTTCTATATTTAGTGTTAAAATAATTTTCAATCTATGATTTATGTCAGGATTTCTGGTTTTTTTCTAAAATACATTTGTACTATAATTTTAAAAACAAGAAACATGAAAAGAATAATTTTTGCTGTAATGGCAGTGTCTTTATTAGCTGTGAATTTTGTAAATGCACAAGAAGAAGAAACAAAATCAGATGATTTCAAAAGATGGCAAGTACGTTTTAGAGGTGTTGGAGTGGTACCAAATGAAAGTGCTACTATTGGAGTAATTGGTGGTGATGTATCCATTTCAAATGCTTTAATTCCTGAATTAGATTTCACTTATTTCTTTACCAAAAATATTGCTGCAGAGCTAATTTTAGGAACTGCTAAACACGATGTTCAAGCTATTGAAACGGCTGCTGGAACAGTTGATTTAGGAAGTGTTTGGTTATTACCGCCAACTTTAACCGTGCAATATCACTTTTTAGGTCATAAAGAGACTACTTTTAAACCTTATGTTGGAGCTGGAGTTAATTACACCTTATTTTATAATGCAAAATCAGGAATTGTTAAAGATGTTTCGTATGATAATGCTTTAGGTTATGCTGCTCAACTAGGATTTGATTTAATGTTAGACGATAAGTTCTTCATTAACATGGATGTAAAGCATATTTTCTTATCAACAGATGTTACGGTTGATGCATCTAATTTGGTACCAGATTTAAGTATTCCTGCTGAGGTGGATATTAATCCTTGGTTGATTGGAATAGGCTTTGGAATGAAGTTTTAGTATTTAAGAATAAAAATCTTATTAAACCGCTTAATTTTTTTGAGCGGTTTATTTTTTTTGTCATTTTTTTTTGTACTTTTAAACTTAGCAAACCAACTTAACTGAAGAACATGAACGAGTACCAATTAATTGACAAGGAAAGTATAGTAGACTTACATTTTCCAAAAAATGAAGTCTTAGAAGATATTGACGATATCAAACAAAGAAAACAAGATTTAGATCGCGCCTTAACTTTAGGTAATTTGGAGCACGTAAAAATGAAAATTTACTTTGAAGATGACGCGGGCAATAAAATGGTAGAAACCACCATTTGGGGAGTTACAGATAGTAGAGTAATTTTGAAACAAGGTGTTGTTATTCCTGTTAATCGTATTCATAAGATAATTTAGAAACAGATTAAAATTTAAAAAGCCGATTTTCATTTGAAAATCGGCTTTTTGCTTTTATCTGTATTTATCATTCAATCCTTTTTCGGCTAGAATCATCGGGATGATTTTTTCCAAGCGGGTGATTTGTGTTTTTTCTTGTTTGGCAGAAATAATGTGTTCAATGAATTCGCGTTGTTTGTAAGGAGAAAAAGCTTGAAATTTTGTAGCCAATTCCGAATTAACATCGAGTGCTTTCTGAAGGATTTCAGGAATAATCGTTTCTTTTTTAGCTTTTGGAATGGATAAACCTTTTTCTTCTATTGCTATTGCTTCTGAAAGGTATTCCAAAATTATTTTTTCATCAATTTCTTCTTTCGATTGAAAACGCATTTGACGCAATGATTTCGTGTTATCTTCATTGGCGTTGATTAGCAATTGCTTTTCATCTTTCAAGAAAACACCATTGTAAAACCAAATCCCAAAATACGATTTGAAACCACCAATGCCAACCACATTTTTATCTTTATAAGTGTAAACAGGTCCGCCCCATTTAGTAGTTTCTACCAAAGGCATTTTTCTTACTATAGCATGAAGCATTTCAATTTCTTCATCCCATTGATTGGTTTTATTCCAAGCGTTTTTTACTTCCATTATTGGTCTTTTTTTGCCGTTAACTCCGCAATTTTCACAATGACTTCAGTTGCTTTTACCATACTTTCTACTGGAACATATTCATATTTTCCGTGGAAATTATGTCCTCCAGCAAAAATATTGGGACAAGGTAATCCCATATACGATAATTGCGAACCATCTGTTCCACCGCGAATAGGTTTGATTATTGGTGTAATTCCTAATTCTTTCATCGCTTTTTCTGCAATTTCTACGATGTGAAAAACAGGTTTCACTTTCTCTTTCATGTTGAAATATTGGTCTTTGATTTCAGTAATTACAATGTCTTCACCAAATTGCTTTGCCCATTTTTTATTCATTTTTTTGGTCAATTTATGAATGAACTCTTTCCTTTTAGTGAATTTCTTCATGCTGTGATCGCGAATTATCAAGGAAACCGTAGTTTCTTCAATACTTCCAGCAATATCCGTTACATGGAAAAAGCCTTCGTAATCTTTTGTTTTTTGTGGAACTTCTTTCTTCGGTAATTTGCTGATGAATTGGTTGGCCAATAACATCGAGTTAATCATTTTTCCTTTGGCATAACCAGGATGTACGCTTTTTCCTTTGAAAGTCACTTTCACACCAGCAGCATTGAAGTTTTCGTATTCCAATTCACCAATTTGACTGCCATCCATAGTGTAAGCCCAATCGCAACCAAATTTTTCCACGTCAAATTTATGAGCACCACGACCAATTTCTTCATCAGGCGTAAACCCAACACGAATTTTTCCATGTTTGATTTCCGGATGTTGAATCAAATATTCCATTGCCGACATAATTTCAGTAATTCCAGCTTTATCATCAGCGCCAAGAAGCGTTGTGCCATCGGTTGTAATTAGCGTTTGTCCTTTGTATAATAGTAAATCTTCAAAATAATTGGGAGACAACACGATATTTTGTTCTTTGTTCAAAATAATATCACCACCATCATAATTTTCTACAATTTGCGGTTTTACATTGGCTCCCGTAAAATCAGGCGTTGTATCAAAATGAGAAACAAAACCAATAGTTGGCACTTCATGTTCCACATTACTTGGAAGCGTTGCCATAATGTAAGCGTGTTCGTCAATGGTAACGTCTTGCATGCCCATTGCTTTTAATTCTTCCACTAATTTATTGGCCAAATCCCATTGTTTTGCCGTACTTGGCGTGGTTGGTGAATTAGGATCTGATTCCGTATCTATAGTAACGTAGCTGATGAAGCGATCGATGATATGTTGCATGATTTTTGATTTTATTCGTTTACAAAGATACTATTTCTACCGAAAACAGAAAGCCGTAAAATCTTAAAACTTAGTATCATTTTGTAATTCCGAATTACTATTTTTGCACAAACAACAACACAACATGTACAAATTGCTAATCCGTCCGTTACTTTTTCTTTTTGATCCTGAAAAAGTGCATTATTTCACGTTTTCATTAATTCGTTTTTTCAATAAAATTGGTTTTGGTTCACTATTTAAAGCTATTTATGAAGTTAAAGACGCTCGATTAGAACGCGAAGTTTTTGGAATAAAATTCAAAAATCCAGTAGGTTTAGCAGCGGGTTTTGATAAAGATGCCAAATTGTACCAAGAACTTTCGAATTTTGGTTTCGGATTTATTGAAATTGGGACATTAACACCAGTTGGACAAGAAGGAAATCCAAAAAAACGTTTGTTCCGTTTGAAAGAAGACAATGCTATTATTAATCGAATGGGATTCAATAACGGCGGCGTTTTGGAAGCAGTGGAACGTTTGAAGAAAAATAACGGTGTTTTAATTGGTGGAAACATTGGAAAAAATAAAGTTACACCAAACGAAGACGCGGTAAACGACTACGAAATTTGTTTTGAAGCCTTGTTTCCGTATGTAGATTATTTTGTGGTAAATGTAAGTTCACCAAATACGCCAAATCTTCGCGCACTTCAAGAAAAAGAACCACTAACAAAACTTTTACAAGTTTTGCAAAATTTAAATTCCAAAAAACAAATTCCAAAACCAATATTACTGAAAATCGCTCCAGATTTAACTGACGAACAACTTTTAGACATCATTGAAATTGTCAATGAAACCAAAATTGCTGGTGTAATTGCTACTAATACCACGTTATCAAGAGAAGGCTTACAATCCGAAAATAAAGCTGAAATGGGCGGCTTATCTGGAAAACCATTAACCAAACGTTCCACAGAAGTAATTCGTTTTCTTTCCGAAAAAAGTAATCAATCGTTCCCGATTATTGGTGTTGGTGGGATTCATTCCGCAGATGATGCCATTGAAAAACTAGAAGCTGGTGCTAGTTTGGTACAATTGTATACGGGTTTTATTTACGAAGGGCCAGCTTTAGTGAAAGCGATTAACAAAAAGATTTTAGCGAAGTTGTAATTATAAATGATTTTTCAAATCCATCATTCCATGTAAAAATCGGATGATTTCTATTTCATTTTCAGAAATGATTTGATAAAAAATTAGATGTTGACCCGTTTTAAAACCTAAAACATCATTTACAACCACATCATAAGATTTTCCTAGATTTGGATTATTTGCTAATTCTTGACAAGAGTTGATGAGAAGTGAATAGTAAATTTCAGCCTGATTTTCAGACCAAGTTGCAACGGTATAATCCCAGATGGTTTCTAAATCTTCAACGGCTTTGTTAGTTAAGTAAAACTTAGCCATTCTTTTTTTTAGATTTAAGAAATTCTAAATGTTTTTTAGAATCAAAGTCTGTAGCTCTTCCACTTTCTATTCCTTCTGTGATGGCATTGCGTAAGTTGATAATACGATTTTCTTCTTCTTCTAAAAGGCGCAAACCGGCACGTACAACTTCGCTTGCATTGCTATATCTGCCTTTTGAAATAGTAGTTTCGATGAAATTTTCGAAATGATTACCTATTGATATTGAGGTGTTTCTTCCCATTATTGACTTAATTTTAAGTAAAGTTACCAAAAATTGGTAATTTTCCCGAATTTTTAACGGATTATTTTGAAAAATTGTTTAATGGTTAGGATTTAAGGATTATAAAAGGAGATTTTTATAGGTTGTAAAAAATAAAACCTCTTGAGAAAGAGGTTTTATTGATTTTAAAATTTATTTTTTGGATTTTTGATAGTATTATTTTTTTAATATTATTGCAAAAATCGTAATAGTTGTACTTTTAAGTATTCAATAATAGTTATGGAAATTATTGATGTGTTTTTTTAATTTCAAATTCAAGTTCAATTGGTTCTCTTTCTTCTACAATTACAAATTCACCAACATCTAAATTAATAAATTCAGGTTCATTGTTTCTTGGGACAATTGATAACATGTATATTTTTAATTTTTTATTATTACTTAATAACTTAAACCAAGAGTTTTCTAAATCTTTAGAAAAAGTTCCTATCATAGAGGATTGAAAACCAATATTTGTTTCAAGTTGATTATTATTAATAGTGAAAAATATTTTGTCAGCCCAATCAAATTTACCGAAATCATAAAAGCAACTTAATTGACATACTAACAATACAGGCAAGTCTTCATCATAGTCGAATGCAACTCCTAAAATCCCTGAATTATTTAAATTTTTGTTACATATACTTTTACTAGAAAAGTAATTAAGTAAAAAATTATTAAGAGTTTGTAAAGAATAGATAGATTTAAAAACTTCTTGATTACTTGCAGAAATTTTCCCATCTAGTGATACTATTTTGTCGTTAATAATTTTATAATTATTATGACCAATTGTATTTCTTATCTTAGAATTGAATGCAGTTTCGAAAAGATTATAAATTAGTTGATAGTTCTCTAATTTAGATTTAATATTATTAATTAAAACACCTTTTTTTAAATTTCCATTTCTATCTTTAAAATTAGCTAATTCGATTTCTATTTTCTCATTTATATTTAATTCAAGAAAAGAAAAAAATACACATAACAAAATTTCTATTTCATAATATTGTTGATATAAAAAACAAGTATTATGATTTAAATTTGAATTTGTCATTTCTAACGCTATTTCAAAAGTATTTAGTCTTTTTTGAGAAAATATTTCTGAATGCTCATTTCCTGAGTAATGTTTTATTAGATTGTTGTGCTTTGAAGTTCCAATTCTTAAGTCTAAAATCTTTTTAAATTCCTCAAGTGATTTTTGTTCTTCTTTGTTGAGTAATAAGGTGTATAGCCAATTTCTGTAATAGAAAAATGCGTTTTTGTCTTCAGAAAAAAGTTTAAGTAATTCTCTTTGAAATATTTTAGGTTTTTCAAGCTTAAAATCAGAAGAAATCCAATGCTCAAAATTTAATATTCGGTCTCTTAATCTCATATTTATTTAATGATAATTCATTAGTTTGTTTCAAAATTCAAGAGGAATTTTCTTTACTAATACTAATATACCAAATATAAACAAAATTTCCTACAACCCTAAAATTTCCCATTTTCAAAAACCCCAAAAAAACCATTTCATAAAAAAGAATTCTTTACTATCTTTGGCAACTATGAATCGAGTAAAAATTATAGAATGTCCGCGCGATGCCATGCAAGGTATCAAAGATTTTATTCCAACGGAGAAAAAAGTACAATACATTCAAGCGCTCTTGCGTGTTGGGTTTGATACTATTGATTTTGGTAGTTTCGTTTCGCCAAAAGCCATTCCGCAAATGCAAGATACCGCTGAGGTTTTAGCCCAACTCGATTTATCCCAAACCGAAAGCAAATTACTGGCTATTATTGCCAATACAAAAGGCGCCGAATTAGCTTCGGTTCATAAGGAAATTCAGTATTTGGGTTTTCCGTTCTCCATTTCGGAGAATTTCCAAATGCGAAACACACACAAAACCATTGCCGAAAGTTTGATTACGCTGCAAGAAATTTTAGAAATCGCTAATCAATCCAATAAAGAAGTGGTAACTTATATTTCCATGGGCTTCGGAAATCCGTATGGCGATCCATGGAACGTAGAAATAGTAGGCGAGTGGACCGAAAAATTAGCCGCTATGGGCGTAAAAATCCTATCGCTTTCTGATACTATTGGAAGTTCAACTCCAGAAGTGATTAACTATTTGTTTTCTAATTTAATATCTAAATATCCAAATGTGGAGTTCGGCGCTCATTTGCATACAACGCCAGATACTTGGCATGAAAAAATTGATGCTGCCTACAAAGCGGGTTGTTTGCGTTTCGATGGTGCTATAAAAGGTTACGGCGGCTGTCCTATGGCAAAAGACGATTTGACCGGCAACATGCCAACAGAAAAATTGTTATCCTATTTCACCACTCAAAAAGCCGATACCAATTGCCACGCCATCAGTTTTGAAAGTGCTTATAATGAAGCTCTAAAAATATTCAACGTCTATCATTAAACCCATTACCAATCACCTATTACCCAATACCAGAAGCCATTCCAGCCATCCATTACAAGATTTTTTCAACAAGTCTTTTTTTGTAAGTTATAAAAAGAGCTTCTTAGGTCGCTTTTTTACAGCAACAAAAAAGAGCCTTCTTCAAAAAAATGCTTTTCATTCCTGTCTGGGCTAAAAACAATCTCGTTTTTTATTGAAACTGAATACTAAAAACTGAGCACTGAATACTTTTTTTAACTATCTTTGCATGCAATTTAACAACTACAACAAATTGCAATGAAAGCACACAATTCAAAAATCGTAGGAGAAGGCCTTACTTACGATGATGTCCTTTTAATACCGAATTATTCTGAAATCTTACCGCGTGAAGTTAGTATTCAAACTAAATTTTCTAGAAACATTACGTTAAACGTTCCTATTGTTTCCGCAGCAATGGATACCGTTACCGAAAGCTCTATGGCAATTGCTATGGCGCAAGAAGGCGGAATTGGAGTTTTACACAAAAACATGACCATTGCCCAACAAGCAGCAAAAGTAAAAAAGGTAAAACGTGCCGAAAGTGGTATGATTATCGATCCAGTTACTTTACCATTAACGGCAACTGTTGGTGATGCTAAAAGAGCCATGAAAGAATATAGCATTGGCGGCATTCCAGTAGTTGATGAAAACCAAATTTTAAAAGGAATTATCACCAATCGTGATTTGCGTTTCGAAAAAGTGAATGATAGAATTATTACAGAAGTAATGACATCAGAAAACTTGGTAACTGCAAAACAAGGCACCACTTTAGCACAAGCCGAAGAAATTCTACAAGAACATAAAATTGAAAAATTACCAGTAGTAAACGACGATTTCAAACTAATCGGATTAATTACTTTTAGAGATATTACCAAATTAACATTAAAGCCTAATGCTAATAAAGACCAATTTGGTCGTTTGCGTGTAGCAGCCGCTTTAGGTGTTACTGCTGATGCTGTTGAACGCGCAACCGCTCTTGTAAACGCAGGAGTTGACGCTGTAATCATCGATACCGCTCACGGACACACCAAAGGTGTTGTAGATGTTTTAAAAGCAGTAAAAACAGCATTTCCACAATTAGATGTTGTAGTTGGAAATATTGCTACACCAGAAGCTGCACAATATTTAGTAGATAACGGTGCTGATGGCGTAAAAGTAGGAATTGGACCAGGTTCTATTTGTACTACTCGTGTAGTGGCTGGAGTTGGTTTTCCACAATTTTCTGCGGTTTTAGAAGTCGCTGCGGCTATAAAAGGTAGCGGCGTTCCCGTTATTGCAGATGGTGGTATTCGTTACACAGGCGATATTCCAAAAGCGATTGCAGCTGGAGCCGATTGTGTCATGTTAGGTTCGTTATTAGCAGGAACTAAAGAATCACCAGGAGAAACGATTATTTTCGAAGGAAGAAAATTCAAATCGTACCGTGGAATGGGTTCGGTTGAAGCTATGAAAGAAGGTTCAAAAGACCGTTATTTCCAAGATGTAGAAGATGATGTGAAAAAATTAGTTCCAGAAGGAATTGTTGGTCGCGTACCATACAAAGGAGAATTAAACGAAAGCATGCAACAATTCATTGGCGGTTTAAGAGCTGGAATGGGTTATTGTGGTGCAAAAGATATCGCAACGTTACAAGAAACAGGAAGATTTGTAAGAATTACAGCAAGCGGCATTGGTGAAAGTCATCCACACAATGTAACGATTACCAAAGAAGCTCCGAATTATTCGAGATAGATTCTAGTGTTCGTTGAAATACAAACCTGACAGGTTTCAAAAACCTGTCAGGTTTTTTATTTTGCACCAAACAACTGCACAACATAAATTTTCTTATTCTCCCAATCGATACTAAAACCAATTTCCGTGAAAGTATATTTCGGATTTATCATGTTTTTCAGATGGTTCGGAGATTTTTTCCAGAGTTGAACTATTTTCAAAGCTAAAGCGTCCAAATCTTCATTGGAATAGATTTGATTTTTAATTCCAGTAAACAAAAGATTTTCTCCTACTAAATTAAAATCATTTCCACCATAAAAATACACCCGATCTTTTGGGTTTACTTTCTTTGAATTCGCTTGTTCGTGCGTTAGCGTTTGCACTTTCGCGATGTATTTTGCGTGGTCTTCAGCGGCTTTTAACAAAAAAGTATCCAAAGTCAAAGCTGTAACAGCAAACGCTTTTCGTTCTTCATTAACCAACTGTAGTATTTTTGTTTTAAGTTGATTGGTATTGATTTTGGTTTCTTTTTGACCGAAACTTAAAGTTGTTAGGAGAAGTAGGAATATGTTGAAATGGGTTTTCATATCTAAATTTAATAATTTTTGGTTTTTATGTTATTACATTTTTTGCAAAAATCATCTTTAATTTGTTTATTTCTCATGAGGTTAAAGTTCTCCTTTTGCCATGCACACCACTCATTTTTGTTGAGTTGGTATACTTTATTTAGAATTTGTTGATTCTGTTTTGTGTTACTTTCATTAAATAAAAGGGTTGCAGTTTGAGCAAGTAACAAAGCTTCTTCTTTTGAAAATGATGGTTTGTTAATTTCGGGTAATAACAAAGCTACACTATATTGATATGCAGTCCAATGATTCAAAAATAAAGCCAGTTTTAAACGGTCTTCTTTTGTTTTACAATTTGATTTAAAGCTAGAATAGACTCTGTTAAAGTAAGTATTTATGCTTGAATAATCATTTATATGATTGCTGTAATAAAGTAAAATATAATCAAAATTAGATTGTAGCTTTTGATTGCTTTTAAATTTTGAAAAGTGATTTTCTAATGTATTAGGCTTCGTTACATTTGTTAGTTTATTGGTGCTAATATCCCAATTTTCTAATAAATCTTTGTTTATTTTACAATATAATACTAGTAAATTATGTTGTGAATCAATAGAAAGTGTATCGAATTTTTCTAACCAAATTTTAAGAAATTGAATGGTTTTGAAATCATTATTTTGATTTTTAGAGAGAACAGCTGCAGCATTTTGAACAAGCGTCGCATTCGTTTTAATTTCGTTAAATATTAATTCTTCAAAAAGACAATCGGTATATTCGCTTTTATAAAGTTTTGATAGTGCAGCAATTGCTTTATTGTTGTTTTTTTCAAAAATTGCTGTTCTTAAATTTAATTCTGCAAATATAGTTTCATAATCAATTTCTTCGATATCATTGGTTAATTCACCATAATAATTCACTACTAATTTTGAAGTTCTTTGCGTGTTTAAATAGTTATTCCAATATTCCTGATTTGTATTGATATAATTTCTAATTTCTTTTTTGGGCTTACTAATCCATTCATCTAGATTTTCCATTGCAAGTTGGAGATAACACATTTCCCAGTTTTCTTTAGCAATTTTTAGGGATGGTTTTACTTTAATGTTTAAAGAATCGATAGCAAATTTTTCAATGGCAACAGCTCTTTCATTATGAAGTTTAGTGTTGATTGCTTCATTTCCTTCGACTGAACTGAAACTATAAATTTGAATAGAATGAACTTTGTTGTTAGTATTGTAGTAATAATTATTTATTGGTTTAATTTTGTTTTTATCAAATTCAAACGTGATTTCATTAGTGTAAATAATTCCTTTATTGCTTAAAATCACATTTTTTGGATTTTCAATAATTGGTTCAATTGGGAATAAATCAATAGTATCCGAGTTTACTTTTAAGGGAACAACATATTCGCATGCACAACTATCAAAAATTAGAACAACATTTGCTAAAATGTCTTTACCAATTAAATGTGAAGGAACTTTTCCAACGGTTGTAATAAGCTTGAATTCATTTTTAGCAATATTATTTTCCAACAGTTCATTTCTAAAAACTGGTTTTGCCAAAACGCCATCATATATAGGTGAAATATCAAATTTGTTTGAACTTGTACAACTCATTTGTTCTTTTTCAATAAAATCTATTGCAATTCCATCATTTTCATTTGAAAAAAGTTGTTCAAATTCTTGTTTGTCATGAAAATATAACACAACTTTATCATTTTCAATTGTTATATTATTTCCAATACTTAATTGAGTTGAAAGGCTTATTTTTTTACAACCGCCTTTTTTTTCTTTTAATCCAAAAGCGTTTTCAGAAAGTTGGTTTTCAATACTAATTCCTGTTGTGCCAAAAACTTGAGTAGCATAAATTCTGTTTCGTTTCAAGTCAATTGCAAATCCTAAATCTGCGGTATCAAAATTGGAATTAATAATATTTTTGTAATGAGGTGGTGAGTTTTTCCACTGATTGAAAATTTTAATTGCGAGTTTGTCTAAATCAGTATCATTATATTTTTTAGATTCTATCGAAGTAAAAAGTACATTTTCACCTATTTCACTGAACTTTTTGCCATTATAATAACGTACTCTATCAACAGGATTTTTCTTTTCTGTTTCTTTTTGAAAGTGTGATAAATTTCCAATTTTCAATAAGTATAAACTATGGTCTTCGGCGGCTTTTTGGAGAGAATTTTCTTTATGAAGTTCTTTTAATTTTAGTGTTTTTCTGTGATTGTTTATTAAAGTTGAAACTTTTACATTTAATTTTTCAATATCAATCGTAGTTTCCTTTTGCTGTGAAAACATCACAACTGAAAAAACCAGCGAACAAAAAAGAAAAAATTTATTCATAACTATATATTTATTGAACTTGAAACCCAATTTTCATGCCAAATTTTTAGAAATAAAATTTATTAATGAACGCTTTAAACTCAAAGTCATTGCGAGGAACGAAGCAATCTAAATCGTCATAATGTCAATGATATCATCATATAAATCGTTCCAATTTGGATTGATACTATTAATTAATTTTTCTTTTATAGCTCTATTGCCGGCCTTTAATTGTTTTTCCCGTCCAATTGCATCTCCAATCATTTGGAATTGCTCAAAATAAACTAATTTATCTAAGTTGTAGCGAGCAGAAAATGAATTTTCATATCGCTTTTGTTTATGCTCTTCAATTCTTTGTGGTAAATTTGAAGTGACACCAATGTAAAGAACTGTGTTGTTTTTGTTGGTTATGATATAAATAAATCCTGGTTTCATGGCTTATATTTTTCGAGATTGCTTCGTTCCTCGCAAAGACTTTGCGTTAAGGTTTTTTTTATTGTTTCAAAAACTCATTAATTTTCTTCTTATTTCCAGCAATCCATAAAATATCATCTGATTCTAAAACCCAATGTGATTCGGGATTTAGAATACGTTTTCCGTTGCGTTCAATTCCTACGATAATACCGTGCGTTTTCTCTCTAATTTGCGATTCACGAATGGTTTTTCCAATGCAAACACGATTTTTAAGTTCTAATTGTTGCAGAATGATGTCTTCTTCTTCAAAGGTCTCAGCGGCGTCAAATTCGTTTTTATCTAAGTATTTTTTGAATTCTTTTACTTGTGCATCGGTGCCAATGATATTGATTTCATCGCCGGGAAATAAGCGCTCTGTTCTTATTGGAATATTAATGGTAATATCTCCTCTTTTTATAGAAGCAATGTTAATTCCAAACTGTTCTCTAATTTTGATTTCTTCTAATGTCTTTCCAACTAAATTAGATTCGTAGGCAATCTCAAAACCAGCCATGTGACCATCCCAAGGTGATAATGTGTTTTGTCTTTTGTTTTGTTTATTTGTTTCTCTATCATTGAAGTTGCTCAAGAAATGCTTTTCAATTTTATTATATAAGGAATGTAATTTTTTTGGGAATAAAATATAAACAACAACAGAAATTACTAAAGCAATAAAAGCAATAACTGGAGAAAAGAACGTATTTAGTATAAATCCTATGTAAAATAAACTCAGAATTATTCTAAAGAAAACTAAAACAACAATCGGTCCGCGATATTTACGAACTTCTAATAACGATTGCACTTCTTTTACAGCTACTCTTCGTAAAGATAAAGCCCATAAGAAGGGCGATAAGATAATAATAGTGATAATAGCAGCAATAGCATTCCCAAAACGCGAAGTTTCTACCAATGGTAAAATATAACGCGAAGAAAGAATAATAACCGCCACAATAATAATGGAATGTATTATTATTTGTGCTAAATAAGCTTTTAAAACAATTTTCCAAGTGCTTACCGATTTAATAGCATCTGTATTAGCACTATAACGTTCTATGTTTTTTACCCATTTTCTTGGTAAACGTTTTTCTAAAAATTCGGCAAATGGCGTTGAAAGCTTCACCATAAAAGGAGTTGTAAAGGCAGTAACCGCTGAAACCGCTACAATTATTGGGTATAAAAAGTCGCTAGTTACTTTCAGTGTCATTCCCAATGTGGCTATGATAAATGAAAACTCACCAATTTGCGACAAACTCATTCCTGTTTGCACTGATTGTTTTAATGGTTGACCAGAAATTAGTGTTCCAATAGTTGAACTAACCGATTGACCAATAATCACTACGAAAGTCAATAAAGCAACAGGAAAAGCATATTCAATTAAAGTATCTGGATTAATCATCATACCAACCGATACGAAGAAAACAGCGCCAAATAAATCTTTTACGGGTTTAACCAAATGTTCAATATGTTCGGCTTGCGTGGTTTCTGCAATAATGGAACCCATAATGAATGCACCAAGAGCAGGCGAGAAGCCCACATTTGCCGCAAAGATCACCATTAATAAACATAGTGCTAACGAAACAATTAACATCATTTCATCGGTTAATAAATGTTTAGCACGTTTTAATAACGTTGGAATAAAGAAAATGCCAGCTACAAACCAAATGGTTAAGAAAAATACCAATTTCAAAACGGATTGAATCAATTCACCACCTGAAAATTGTTGAGTAACCGCAACAGTTGATAATAAAACCATCATTAAAATGGCCATAATATCTTGAACTATCAATGCTCCAATAACATTTCCAGTGAATTTTTGTGCTTTAACGCCTAAATCTTCAAAAGTCTTTAAAATGATTGTAGTTGAGGAAATCGATAAAATTACGCCTAAGAAAATACTATTCATTTTGCCCCAATCCATCCATTGACCAACAAGATAACCTAAGGAAATCATGGTAACTATTTGCGTCAATGCTGTAATGGAAGCGGTGCCGCCCACTTTCATTAGTTTTTTAAAACTAAATTCGAGACCTAAACTAAATAAAAGGAAGATGACGCCAATTTCTGCCCAAACGGCAACGCTATTGGTATCTTTAACCGTTGGTAAAAAATCAAAATGATTTCCCGCTAAAAAACCCGCAACCAAATAACCCAAAACGAGCGGTTGCTTCATTAGTCGGAATAGAAATACGGCAATGGCAGCAGTAACTAAAATTAATCCTAAATCACTAATTAAATCAGGAAGGTGAACCGATGTGGACGTGGCGGACAAGAATAGCATGTTTTTTTGTTTTGGTTAAAATTAGTGAAAAACAACTTTCACTCAAAACATTTTTAGATAATATAAAATACGGTATCAATGAAAAACAAAATTCCGTTCTGTGTTAATACATTTTCATCGTGTAAATCTTCTAAAATTACACCTATTTTTTTGTTGATATAATCATTGTTTCTGGTGTTTTCAAAACCATTACTTTCCATGAATTGTTTTACTAATTCCAAATTTGTTTTTTCTGTTGCCTTAACAAAAGGTTGTTCCACAACAGCATACAAAACATTTTCGTTTCTATAAAAACCGAGTAGTTCGTATGCTGTATCAGAAAAGAAATAATTATTTAACAATAAATTGTTTAGATAGTCTTTCCATGAAGTATAATAAATGGAGTCATTAAGCTTTATTACACTTTTTTCATCTTGTAAATAGACTTTTTGCTCAGCTCCTTGAGAAATGTAATTAGTAAGATTGATATTTTCAATCCAAAATTTTTCCTCTGAAATATAATTGACTAAATGCGCTGTCTCTTTTTCTTTGAAGTGCTTATCTTCTTTAACCAAATCACTTGTTGCTTCGCTTCTTCTAAGGAAACTGAGGATTGTTTGGATAAAATCTCCATGCTTAACTTGGCTCTTTCCTGAAAGGATATGTTGTATTTCATCGTTCACAAGTTTAGTAGAATTAAGCCTCAAAGATAAAGAAATTTTCTCAAATTAAATCCCCAAATAGTTACTCGGTGTAATCACCATTAATTCGGCTCTCACTTCTTCAGAAACTTTTAATGTTCCAATGAAAGTATGAATAGCTTCTTTATTGATTACCGTATTTGTTCTAGTTAAGTCTTTCAAAGCTTCATACGGATTTGGATAGGCTTCTCTACGTAAAATCGTTTGAATGGCTTCTGCTACAACCGCCCAGTTTTTCTCTAAATCTTCTGCAAATTTTTCTTCGTTTAATAATAATTTGTTCAACCCTTTCAAAGTAGCTTCAAATGCAATTAATGTATGACCCATTGGAACACCAATATTTCTCAAAACTGTACTATCAGTCAAGTCGCGTTGCAATCTTGAAAGCGGTAATTTAGCAGAAAGATGTTCGAAAATAGCATTGGCAATTCCTAAATTTCCTTCTGAGTTTTCAAAATCAATTGGGTTTACTTTGTGTGGCATAGCCGAAGAACCAATTTCACCTGCTTTGATTTTTTGCTTGAAATAATCCATAGAAACATACGTCCAAATGTCTCTATCTAAGTCGATTAAAATCGTATTAATTCGTTTCAAAGCATCAAAAAAAGCAGCAAAATGGTCGTAATGCTCAATTTGCGTTGTTGGGAAGGAATGATGTAAACCCAAACTATCTTCTACGAATTTTGTTCCAAATGCTTTCCAATCGGTGTTTGGATAGGCTACTTTGTGTGCGTTGTAATTTCCTGTCGCGCCACCAAATTTAGCTGCAAACGGCACATTGAACAACAATCGCATTTGCTCTTCTAAACGCTCTACAAATACTAAAATTTCTTTTCCTAATCGAGTAGGAGAAGCGGGTTGACCGTGCGTTCTGGCTAACATGGGAACATTTGCCCATTCTACGCTTAATTCTTTCAGTTTTTGAATTACCGAAATTAATCCTGGTAAATACGCATTCTCAAAAGCTTCTTTGGTAGACAGCGGAATTGCAGTATTGTTAATATCTTGAGAAGTTAATCCAAAGTGAATGAATTCTTTGTATTGTTGTAATCCTAAAGCGTCAAATTTGGTTTTGATGAAATATTCCACGGCTTTAACATCGTGATTGGTCGTTTTTTCGGTTTCTTTAATCCAAAGTGCATCTGCTGTTGTGAATTCGGTATAGATTTTTCTTAATTCAGGATACAGATTTTTTTCTATAGCTGCCAATTGTGGTAAATTTGCTTCGCAAAGTGCGATGAAATATTCCACTTCAACTAAAACTCGGTATTTGATTAAAGCTTCTTCAGAAAAATAAGCCGATAAGGAAACAGTTTTACTTCTATAACGTCCGTCAATTGGAGATATAGCATTTAATTCAGTTAATTGCATTTTGTTGTGTGTTGTTTAAAGAAGTGCAAATATAAGAAGAAGTTAGAAGTTAGAAGTTAGAATTTGGAAGTTTTTGAGGTTGAAATTTGTTTCAAGTTTCAGGTTTCAGGTTGGTAGCACAGAGTTTCACAAAGTTTTGCGCAGAGTTTCGCAAAGTTTTTTTGTTTCAAGTTTCAGGTTTCAAGTTTTCTTATTGAAATTAATTTAAATTTTAAAAGTCTAAAAATATTGATTGACACTATTGTCACCCTGAGCGAAGTCGAAGGCTAATGAAATGCTTGTTTCACTATGTTTTCAAATTTTTTGTTTCAAGTTTCAAGTTTCAGGTTTGAAGTTTGGTATTGATTTTTGTCCTTGAATTTGATTTCTGTTTCAATTTTTACTTTAAATTTAAAAGTTTCTCTTTTACAATTTTCATTCCTTCAACGGCTGATAATGGCAAAACTTTCAACTCATTAGGTAAATCGTAAATCATAGCTGGTTTTGGGTCGATGTAATAAACGGGAACATTTTGGTTTACATAATTCAGCAATCCAGCTGCTGGATAGACTTGTAAAGAAGTGCCAATAATTAGCAATAAATCAGCAGTTTCTATAACATCAATAGCATATTCAATCATGGGAACATCTTCACCAAACCAGACTATATGCGGACGCAATTGGACACCATTTTTATCCAAATCGCCCAAATGTAAGTCAGTAGTCCAATAATGAATTTCTTCTGAATCTGTAATACTTCTCACTTTTAGCAATTCGCCGTGTAAGTGCATCACGTTTTTACTTCCGGCTCGTTCGTGTAAGTCGTCTACGTTTTGCGTGATGATTTGTATATCAAAATCCGATTGCAATTCGGCTAAAATTTGGTGTGCTTCATTGGGTTTAACTTTCAATAATTGAGCTCTCCTTTTATTATAAAAGTCCAATACTAATTTTGGATTGTTTTCCCATCCAATAGGTGAAGCCACTTCCATAATGTCATGACCTTCCCACAATCCGTCAGCATCTCTGAACGTTTTGATACCACTTTCTGCGCTAATTCCAGCTCCGGTTAAAACTACAATTCGTTTCATTTTGGTAGGTATTAAAAACAAAATGCGCCATGAAGACGCATTTTATGTTGAATTTTATAGGATTAAACTTTTCCTAAAGTGTACAGTTGCTCTAACGTTGGTGACGGACTTCCGCCAGCTGGTTCCAATGTAATTCCAAAAGCTTGAGCTTCATTGGCGTTATCCACTTTAATGACTTTGGTAGTACTTTCAGTATAAGTATCCAATAAACCAATGCTTGTTGGTGTTAATACAGGTTCTAATTGTAACGCCCAGACTTGGTATACCATTCCTTCTGGTGGCGCTGGTAAACCTGATACATCAATGTAAACTTCTTTGGTTAATTGATTGTAATATGCTGTTGCCAATGCATTTGGCGCTACTTCTTGACCAGCAAGTGCAACTTCAATCGTGTTAACATCACGAATTACAGCCAAAACTTTTTCGGTTTCTTGTTTTTCCAAAGTTAAAGCAGCTAATTCTTGTTGCATTCCAATTTTCTCAGCAGTTAAATTATCTAAAGCTTGATTGGATTGATTTAACTTGAACAACTGAATGCCAAAACCTAAAATCAAAACAGCTGCGGCAACCCAACCCATGTATTGTGAAATGTTTTTCTTGGGTTGTAATGGAATAACTTTATGTTTGTCTTGTAGTTTAGCTCTGATTTTTTCAAAGTTAGCTACCGAAAGATAAGGCGCCACATTCTCAGATAGACTGACAACCGCTTTTTCAATAGCAATTATTTCTTCCTGAACTTCAGGATGTTTAGCTGCCATTTCAAGAACTTCTTTGTTTTCACCTTCACTAAGTTTTCCGTAAACAAAAAGTTCTAAAATTCCTGATTCTATGTATTCTCTACTATTCATTAATCATCATTCTTAAATCGTTCATACAATTTCTGTTTTGTGTTTTCACAGTTCCTAATGGAATTTGCAATTCTTCAGAGGCTTCTTGTTGGGTAAACCCTTGAAAAAATAATAATTCTATAATTTGAATGCACTTTGGCTTTAATTTCTTAACAAATTCTTTAATTCCAATGGCATCAATTTTATTGATTGTTCTAGAACTGTCTTCCATCATATATACGAAATTATCTGCTTGCAGGTTTTTCTGACTGTTGTTATAGCCTTTAGATCGAAGCTTGTCAATAGTTGAATTTCTTGCAATGTTTAGCATCCAAGTGTATAACCTGCCTTTAGATTCATTGTAGGTTTCGATGTTGTTCCAAATTTTTACAAAAACCTCTTGCAAAACATCTTCTGCTTCTTCACGGTTTTTGATTAAGTTAAAGATGACGCCATAGAGGCTTTTGGAATAATTGTCGTATAATAAGGTAAACGACTTATCATCTTTTTTTAAAAGTTCTTTGATTAGTTTTTCTTGTTCCATAGTTTTTTTGATAGCATTTGCTAAATTAATAAAAAAAGTAGTATTATTTTTGTCATATGAAGAATAATACAGAAAAATTATTAGCCTATTTAGAAGGTTTTATTACCGAAAACAGAAAAGAAGGATTTCTACGTGTGTTGAAAGACAGAACCAAACACTTTACTGTGGCGATGGAAGATGTATACCAATTACACAATACAAGTGCAGTAATGCGAAGTTGTGAAGTCTTTGGTGTACAGGAATTACATGTGGTAGAACAAAAATTTGGCAAAAGAATTGATTCTGAAATTGCCATGGGTGCTCAAAAATGGGTAGATATTACACGTTATGCCAACAACCAAAGTTGTATTGACGAATTAAAAGCAAGAGGATATCAAATCATAGCTACAACACCTCATAATGATTCTTGTTTATTGGAAGATTTTGATATTAGCAAACCTTCAGCGTTATTTTTTGGCACAGAAAAATTAGGTTTATCAGATGAAGTAATGCAACAAGCCGACGGATTTTTAAAGATTCCAATGGTGGGTTTCACCGAAAGTTTGAATATTTCAGTTTCAGCAGCTATAATTATCCAAAGTTTAACGAATCGATTGCGTCATTCAGAAGTAAATTGGCAATTAACCGATGAAGAAATACTAGAAAAAAGACTCGATTGGACAAGAAAATCGATTAAAGATATTGATTTTATTGAGAGAAAGTTTTTTGAAGGATGAAATAAGAAAGAAGTTAGAAGATAGATTTTCGCATATTTAGATTTTGCCACGAAGACACAAAGTCACAAAGATTTTTTAGATTTATTTTATTTCTTTAATCTGTGTTCCAAATTTTGTTTCAAGTTTAAGGTTTCAAGTTTTGGAATTTGGGATTTAAACTATTGGATTTTCATATAATTGGAATTTGATTTTCTGATATTCAGATGTTCGGATTGAAGCCGATTTCACTGCGACTGAAAACTGTGACTGAATACTTTTTTTTTGCCACGAAGAAACAAAGTCACAAAGATTTTTTAGATTTATTTATTTCTTTAATCTGTGTTTCAAGTTTTGTTTCAATTTTCAAGTTTGAAATTTATTTTTGAACTTGCTCTTGATTTTTGAACTTGATTTTTGCCCTTGTTTATTTGTTTTTCTTCAAAATCTTGTATTCTTCATAACAAGAGCTAATAGCATCTAAAATTTGAAGGTCGTTGGCGGTTTTGATGAAATATTCGGAGTAGTTACAGTTTTGTAAAATTAATGGAATATCATCTCTATCAATTTCTAGTAAAGCAGCTAAGGTTTGACGATCGAATTTAGTAGCTAATAAATCGCGAATGGTGTCGTCTTTTTTCATTTCACGCAATTTCTTCATTTGCTGTGGGCGTTTTCCAAAAGCACTATACAGAAAATCAGCGGGATTAAAAATAGCTCCTAAAACTCTTGAAATTGCCTTAGGTGATTTGTCTCCAGCTTCATAGCCAGCGGTTAATCCAGAAATACTATAACGGTATTGGTTTTCGTCTACTTTGATTAGTCGTGTGTCTACTTCAACGTAACCCGTAAGGTTGTATTGTGCTACAACAACTTCTTCCAAAGCCAAAGCTTTTTCAGTTAAAACTACTTTTGAGGTTTTGTTTTTAATCCAGTCATTCGTCACACGCACTTTTATGGTTTCAAAACCTAAGTAGGAGAAAAGTAACGTATCATTGGAAGCAGCATAGATTTCAAAATAACCATTGTTATCCGAAACAGTCCCCTTAACACGTGTAGCGTTAATTACGTGCACGTTGTTCATAGGAAATCTAGTTTCACTATTGATGACGGTTCCGCTAATTTGGGAAACAATAGTGTCATTTTGTGAAAATGCAGTTGTGGTGAACAAGGCAAAAAGAAAAACTACAAAATATCTCATGTTTAAATAATTGATTCAAAAATACGAATCAAATGAAGATATTTTGTAGTTTATTTTAATTTTATAAGAAAATTAACGAAAAAATTTAGCTTCTTCTTGGTTTTCTTGGTCTTGGAGTATCTCCAGAGCTTTCAGAACGTCTTGGTCTATCAGAGAAACTTCCTTCTCTTCTTGGAGCAGAACTGCTTCTTTCACCTCTAAAACCACCTTCTCTTTTTGGAGCCGAACTGTTTCTGTCGCTTCTGAAACCGCCTTCTCTTCTTGGAGCAGAACCACTTCTTTCGCCTCTAAAGCCGCCAGAACTTCTTCCACCACCAAAACCTCCAGAACTTCTTCCGTTATGGTCACGTCTTCCGCCACCATCGTTTTTAGAAATTTCAACGTTGATTCTTCTTCCGTTCATGTCATAACCGTTTAAAACGCTCATTACTTTTTCGGTATGCTCGCCATCGGTATTAAAGAAAGAGAAACCTTCTTTTACATCTACTTTGAATACATCATCACGACCTAATTCTAAAGTATCTTTTAAGAAGTCTTTTAATTGCATCCAATCAAAATCATCTCTTGTTCCAATGTTGATAAAGTATCTTACTGGATCTCCAGCTCTAATTTCTCTTGGTTCAGAACTTCTTTCGCTTCTTTCTCCTTTTTCACCAGATAAGTCGCGTTTCTTTTTGTAGTAGTTAATAAATCTATTAAACTCTACAGAAACCATTTTCTTGATTAATTCTTCTTTAGATAAACCATCTAAAACTTCGTTAATTGCAGGTAAGTAGTTGTCAATTTCGTGATCAACTTCTGTGTCTTTAATCTTTGTAGCTAAATGTAACAACTGAATTTCGCAGATTTCAATTCCTGATGGAATCGTTTTTTCTTGGAATTTTTGTTGGATGATTCTTTCAATAGCAGAAATTTTACGTAATTCACTTTTTGTGATAATTACGATAGAAGTTCCTAATTTTCCAGCTCTACCAGTTCTTCCTGAACGGTGATTGTACGTTTCAATTTCGTCAGGTAATTGGTAATTTACTACGTGAGTAATGTTGTCAACATCAATTCCACGAGCAGCAACGTCTGTTGCAACAAGCATTTGAATTTGACGACCTCTAAACGATTTCATTACGCCATCACGTTGTGCTTGCGATAAATCTCCGTGTAAAGCAGCAGCATTATAACCATCTTCGATAAGTTTTTCAGCAACCGCTTGTGTGTCTCTTTTAGTTCTACAAAATACAACCGAGAAAATATCTGGGTTTGCATCTGCTAGACGTTTTAAAGCTTCGTAACGGTCACGTGCATTTACACAGTAAAATTCGTGTGATACGGTAGCTGAACCTGAATTTTTGCTTCCAACAGTAATTTCTACTGGAGAAGACATAAATTGTTTTGCAATACGCGCAACTTCAGCTGGCATAGTTGCAGAGAATAACCAAGTGTTTTTCTCGTCTGGTGTGTCCGATAAAATGGAACAAATATCTTCGTAGAATCCCATGTTCAACATCTCATCTGCCTCATCTAAGATACAAAAATCGATGTTTTTAATGTTTACAAGACCTCTGTTAATCATGTCTTGCATTCTACCTGGTGTAGCCACAATAATTTGTGCACCACGTTTAACTTCTCTAGCTTGTTCTGTAATGCTTGCACCACCATAAACAGCCACTGTATGTAACCCCTTTATGTACTTTGAGTATAATTTAATCTCGTTGGTGATTTGTAAGCATAACTCACGTGTTGGTGATAAAATTAATGCTTGCGTATTTCTATTTTCAGCATCAATTTTTTGGATTAGTGGAAAACCAAAAGCGGCGGTTTTTCCTGTTCCTGTTTGCGCTAGGGCAACTAAATCTGTGTTTTGTTCCAATAGTACTGGAATCGCTTTTTCTTGCACTTCTGACGGATTCTCAAATCCTAGATCTTTAATCGCCAGCAGTAGCGACTCATTCAATCCTAATTGTTCAAATTTATTCATATATTATTTTAAATTGGGTGCAAAGGTACGCTATAAAAATTAGATAAACTAATTTGTTAGTTATTGATTTTCAATTTGTTGTAAAAACATAGACGGTTGTTCTATTTTCAAAAACGAAAATTTTACTTCATTAAGCTGTTAATTTTGCTATATTTGTGAATCAAATTAGTAAGAAATGTTTGAAATTTTAGATACAATAGGAACTTTGGTATTTGCTATTTCTGGCGCGTTAACAGCCATGTATAAAAAACTTGATTTGTTTGGAGTTTATTGTATTGCTTTTGTTACAGCTTTAGGCGGAGGAACTATTCGAGATGTAATGATTGGTAGAACTCCAGTAGGTTGGATGTTAGATATAGATTATGTCTTTATTATAACCCTTGGTTTTCTGTTGTCTTTAATTTTTAATCGGTATTTGGAACGTTTGCGTATTTCGTTGCTTTTATTTGATACAATAGGACTTGGTGTTTTTACTTTAATTGGTTTGGAAAAAGGTTTGGAATTTGGATTAAGTCCAGTTATTTGTGTGATTTTAGGAACTTTGACTGCTACTTTTGGTGGTGTAGTTCGTGATATTTTGTGTAATGAAATTCCAGTTCTGTTCCGAAAAGAGATTTATGCTACATTGTGTATAGCAGGAGGAATTCTGTTTTTTCTTTTGCAAGAATTTGCTATTCCAAAGGAAATTATTTCGGCTAGTGTAGCGGTTTTTATTATTACTTTGCGTTTAGTTGCTTACAAGTACAATTGGAGTTTGCCTATTGGGACAGTTTTTGTAAAAAAGTAAGCAGTTGTTTCACAGCAATTCCTCTGTGGCTAATGGTAGATTTTTCTTCCATAGTTAGTTCAGCAAACGTTTTGTTAAAACCGTCAGCAACAAAGATAGGATCGTAGCCAAAACCATTAGTTCCAATTTTTTCTTCGATGATTTTTCCGTTTATAATTCCTGTAAATAGGTTTTGTTTTCCATTCAAATTTAAAGCAATCACCGTTTTAAAATTGGCTTTTCGGTTGGTTTTATCTTTTAATTCTGATAAAAGCTTATCCATATTATCGTTTGCATCTTTTTGTTCGCCAGCATATCTTGCAGAATAAACTCCGGGCGCTCCATTTAAAGTCTCAACTTCTAAACCAGTATCGTCAGCAAAACAATTGTATCCATACTTTTCAGTAACGTAATTGGCTTTTAAAATAGCATTTCCCTCAATGGTATCAGCCGTTTCTGGAATATCTTCTGTGCATCCAATTTCTTCTAAACTTAGAATCTGAATGGAATTTGGAACCAACTGTTGAATTTCTTGAATTTTATTTTTGTTGTTAGAAGCGAATACGAGTTTCATGATGTCTTAAATTTGATATACAATAAAACGAAACAGTTATAAAGTACAAAAGCCGACCTGGAGCGATCGACTTTTATGATGAATGTGTAACCACATTGCTGTGTCATTCAGGTGCAAATGTAAGCACATTTTTTAAAAAATAAAGTTTTTTTTATAGATATTTCAAAAAGTTTAAAATATTCGTCCAATAAAACTTTTTTCTTGTTATTTTTGTCCTGTTTTTAACACCTATTATATTATCATGGTAAAAGATTTATTCGAGAGAATTCAGAACAATAAAGGTCCGTTAGGAAAATGGGCTTCACAAGCAGAAGGGTATTTTGTATTTCCTAAATTAGAAGGAGAGTTAGGTCCAAGAATGATGTTCCATGGAAAAGAGATTTTAAATTGGAGTATCAATGATTATTTAGGTTTAGCTAATCATCCTGAAGTTAGAAAAGCGGATGCTGATGCAGCTTTACAATATGGAGCAGCATATCCAATGGGTGCTCGTATGATGAGTGGTCATACCAATTATCACGAACAATTAGAAAATGAGTTAGCTGCTTTTGTAAATAAAGAAGCTGCTTATCTATTAAATTTTGGTTACCAAGGAATCATGTCTTGTATTGATGCTTTGGTTACAAAAAATGATATCATTGTTTATGATGTTGATGCACACGCTTGTATTATTGATGGCGTTCGTTTACACATGGGTAAGCGTTTTACTTACAAACACAATGATTTGGAAAGTATGGAGAAAAACCTGCAACGTGCTACAAAAATGGCACAAGAAACAGGTGGCGGAATTTTATTCATTACCGAAGGTGTATTTGGAATGCGTGGTCAACAAGGAAAATTGAAAGAAATTGTTGCAATGAAAGAAAAGTACAATTTCCGTTTGTTAGTTGATGATGCACATGGTTTTGGTACTTTAGGAAAAACAGGTGCCGGAGCAGGTGAGGAGCAAGGTTGTCAAGACGGAATCGATGTTTATTTTTCAACTTTCGCAAAATCTATGGCAAGTATTGGTGCTTTCTTAGCTGCAGATAAAGATGTTATCGATTATTTAAAATACAACTTACGTTCGCAAATGTTTGCAAAAGCATTACCAATGATTCAGACGGTAGGAGCATTAAAGCGTTTGCAATTGCTTCGCGATAACCCAGGTTTGAAAGATAAATTATGGGAAAACGTGAATGCGTTACAAAATGGATTGAAAGAAAAAGGATTCAATATTGGCGACACCAACACTTGTGTAACTCCTGTGTATTTAGAAGGTTCTATTCCAGAAGCGATGATTATGGTGAATGATTTACGTGAAAATTACGGAATTTTCCTTTCAATTGTAGTATATCCAGTGATTCCAAAAGGAATTATCTTATTGCGCATGATTCCTACAGCTTCTCATACTATGGAAGATATCAACGAAACGTTAGCTGCATTTGAAGCAATTCGTGAGAAATTAGAAAATGGTACGTACAAACAAATTGCTGAAGCTAATGTGGTAAACATGGAGTAGTAAGTAATTACATTATAAAAAATAGGCTATCATTTTTTGATAGCCTATTTTTTTATGTTTTAAATCCAACTTTTTCTCCTTTTCGTATATGCAATTATGAGAAAAATTATTGAAAATTATAAACTAGAGATTCTATTGGTAACACTTTATTGTGTTATTTGTTTTGTGTTTTATCACTTGTTATTGAACTAAATGGGTTTGCTAAAAGTACATCGTCTTTTATTGATTCTAGAATTGAAGTTTTTCCATAGATTATGCATAGCATGATTTTCTTCTAATTCTGGAGTTCGAATGCAAGTAGTGATGTTTTTAGCTTTGAATACATGGTAAAATTCATCAAAAATAACAGCTGTTATACCTTTGTTTTGGTATTCAGGTAAAATTCCAATAAGATAAAAAACGACTTCCTTGGATTGTTTTTTGGCTTGTAATAAATGCCACCATCCAAAAGGAAACAATTTTCCCTTGGCTTTTTGTAAAGCATCTGCGAAATTTGGCATTACAATCGTAAAAGCAATCATACGATCATTTTCATCCAAAATAAATTTGATATATTCTGGGTTAATAAAACCAATATGCTTCTTTTTGATATAATCAATTTGTTCTTGTGATACAGCTACAAAAGATTGTAATTTGGCATAAGCCTCATTGAATAAATCAAACATCTGATCTACATAAGGCATTATTTCAGACGTTTTACTGAAGTTTATGGCTTTCAGTTTGTATCGGTCACGAATCATTTTACTAGCACGAAAATAGGGTTCAGGATTTACATCAAAAAAAGAAAAAACACTTTCTTGATACTCTTTTTCAACGGTTAAACCCAATTGTTTGAAGTGTTCTTGGTAATAGGGTTTACTATACCAAGTAATCATATTACCCATTTCATCAAAACCTTCAGTTAGTGCACCCACTTTATCTAAATTAGAAAATCCAATTGGACCTTCCATTTGCGTTAAACCGTGTTGTTTTCCTAAGGTTTCCACTTTTTCCAATAAAGCTTTGGTTACTTCAATATCATCGATTACATCAAACCAGCCAAATCGTACTTTCTGTTTGCCTAATAAATTAACTTCATCCCAATTGATAATAGCAGCTAATTTTCCAACAATTTTATTGTCTTTGTAAGCCAAATACAAGTGACATTCCGCTTTTTGTAAGGCTGGATTTTTAGTTTTATCAAAAGTTTCCATTTCCTCACTAATCAAAGGTGGAATCCAATTGGGATTTCCCTTGAATAGCTCAAAAGAAAATAAAACGAAATCTCTAATTTCTTTAGGAGAAACAGCTTCTTTAATGGTAATATTCATTAGTCTTGGAATTCGTCTTTACGTTTTTTAGCTTCTTTTTCGCCTTTCTTCTTCATTTTTTTGTCCATCTTGCTGCCATTGTCTTTTTCCATTTTCACTTCTTCATATTGGTCAGCAAAACGCCAAGAAAAACCTACACCAAAGTTGAAAATTTCAGGAGTAGCTTTCATGTTTTTACCCAATGAAGCATCAATTTGCATGTTTTTATCAAACAAGAAAGCCGCACCAACACGGAAAATCCCATCGGAATAATAATCGCCACTATAACCTTGATTTTCAATAAAACCCGACCATTGTGCATTGAAACCTCTAGTAAGAGTTAAAACGTAATTCAAACTTGCAAAATCAGTTCCAATTTTATCATAAGTAATATTAGTTACCAAAACCCAACGTCCTCCAAAATGATTTTGAGCAATTGCAGTAACTTTCGGACTCACAGTTGGTTCTTCAATATTGGCTGGTGCGTAATTAAATGGATTGTTTCCAACACCAAAGTTCGCTCCAGCATAACCCGCAACCGCTGGTAAAAACTGTCTCCATTTGAATTTTTTATTGGCTTTCCAGCTGTAAACATTTACTTTTTCTTCGTAATTTTTGAATGGATCATATATTAAATATTTAGCTCCCAATGTCAATTGTCTGAAACCACTTCTGTTTTCGTCTAAAAAAGGTGAAGAAAATTTGTCATTTTGATATTGAATTTCGGCTATAACTTCCAATTCTTCTTTCCAAACGCCGTAACGCAATACTAATTCTCCCATGAAACCAGCAGCATCATAATTCAGCTTATTGTGACTTTCGGAAACTCTAGTTAATCCTGTTTCTGCTTGAATGATCTTTTTACCAACAGCAAACGCCATCATCGATTTTCCTGGACGATTGGAATTAATTTCATCAGTAAATTGGGCAAATTGGACTTGGTAAATCAATAAAAAGAAAACCAAAAGGGATTTTGAATAGCTCATTTCAAATAAATTTATTTCCAAAAATAGTATTTTTATCATAATTTTAAGAAACAAATATCGAGAAATAATTACTTATAGTAGTATATTTGACTTTTAAAAGGATTACAATGGAAATGGCTTCTTTTACGGGGTTTATAAAAACCTTATTTTACCTTATTTTATTTTATTACGCATTCAAATTTTTAATGCGCTTACTTGCTCCGTTTTTAATGCGAAAAGCAATGGATAAAATGCAAGAAAAAATGGCGCAACAAATGCATCAGCAACAGCAGCGATACCAACAAAATTCGTATCAGGAACCTGTGAAACCATCTATGCCAAAAGAAAAGAAAAAAGTAGGCGAATACATCGATTACGAAGAAGTACAATAAGATTTTTACTACCGAATAACTTTAAGGATATTATTGCAATATCCTTTTTTTATTTACCTTAGCGCTTTATATCTTGATATTTCGTACCAATGAAGAAAATACAACCATTTTTGCCTCACGTTTTAGCTGTTTTTGGCTTTGTTTTAGTAGCATTGATTTATTTTTATCCTGTTTTAGAAGGAAAAAAAATCTTCCAATCCGATATTGCACAATACACCGGAATGGCGAAAGAACAAAACGATTTCCGAAAGGAATTCAGCGAAGAACCGTATTGGACAAACAGTGCTTTTGGTGGAATGCCAACGTACCAATTGGGCGCTAATTATCCGCACAATTATGTAAAAAAAGTAGATAGCGTTTTGCGTTTTCTTCCAAGACCAGCCGATTATTTGTTCCTTTATTTCTTAGGGTTTTATGTGTTGTTAATGGTATTGAAAATTGATCCATTAAAAGCTTTTTTCGGAGCTTTAGCTTTCGGTTTTTCCACATATTTGATTATTATTTTAGGTGTTGGTCACAATGCCAAAGCACACGCAATTGCTTATATGCCAATGGTTTTGGCTGGCGTTTTATTGGTATTCCAAAGGAAATTTCTTTTAGGTGGTATTTTGACGATGATAGCCGCTGCATTGGAAATTCAAGCGAATCACTTCCAAATGACGTATTATTTATTGCTATTGTTATTGGTAGTAACTATTTTTTATGTGGTTCAATTTGCCAAAGAAAAAGCCTTTAAAGATTTAGCCAAAGCGTTAGGAGTATTCACAATCGCTGGAATTTTAGCTATTGGTGCCAATGCAACAAATTTGATGGCAACAGCAGAATATGCCAAATTTTCAACAAGAGATAAAAGCGAATTAACCTTTAATCCTGATGGTTCGCCAAAAACGGATAGCAATGCCATGTCGTACGATTACATCACCGAATACAGCTACGGAATTGCAGAAAGTTTGAATTTAATTGCACCGCGATTATTTGGTGGTTCAAATAACGAAGATTTAGGCGCAGATTCTGAAATGTTTCAATTCATTGTACAACAAGGTGTTCCGTCTTATGAAGCGACCAATTTGGTAAAACAAATGCCAACGTATTGGGGCGACCAACCAATTGTAGCGGCTCCAGCCTATATTGGAATTGTGGTTTTCTTCTTTTTTGTACTAGCTTTTTTTACTGAAAAACGAAAAATAAAATACATTTTAGCTACTGGAGCTTTGGTGGCTTTGGTGCTTTCTTGGGGAAAAAACTTTCCATTGGTGACCAATTTCTTTATCGATTATGTTCCCATGTACAACAAATTTAGAGCGGTTTCTTCTATTCAAGTGTTGTTAGAACTTTGTGTTCCTGCATTGGCGACTTTAGGTTTGTACCAATTTTTCAAAATCGAAGATAAAAAGCAACAATTTGATTATTTATGGAAATCAGGAGCCATTGCTTTTGGAATTCTAGTGTTTTTATTCTTGCTAAAAGGAACGTTCAATTTCTCAGGAGCTAGTGATAGTTATTACGCACAAGCTTACGGACCAGAATTCATGAACGCTTTGAAAGAAGATAGAATGTCGTTATATAGTTCCGATGTCTTACGCGGAATGGGATTTGTAGCAGTAGTATTTGGATTATTATTTTTATACAATAAGAATACATTAAAACCACTAACAACGCTAGTTTTAGTCGGATTTTTAATGGTGGGCGATTTATTTTTTATTGCCAAAAACTATGTAAACAAAGAAAGTTTTGTACCTGCAAGAGAAATGGATCAACCATTCCAGCCAACGCAAGCCAATGCTCAAATTCTTCAAGACACAACCGTTTTTAGAGTTTTTGAAGTCAATGGTGCCATGAATAGTGCTAGAGCATCGTATTTCCATCAGTCGATTGGTGGTTATCATGCGGCAAAACCTAGAAGAATGCAGCAATTGTTTGATTATCATATTGCTAAAAATAACGTTCGTGTATTGAACATGTTAAATGCCAAATACATCATTCAAACTAATGAAGAAGGCCAACAAATGCCATTATTAAACCAAAACGCCAATGGAAACGCCTGGTTTGTAGAAAAAGTGAAATTTGTAAGTACAGCCGATGAAGAAATAAAAGCTTTGGATAGTTTGGATACGAAGAATGAAGTAGTCATTAATTCATTAGTAAATGATATCAAACTAAATACTTTTGTAAAAGATTCTTTAGCTTCTATCCAATTAACCCAATACCAACCAAATCATTTAAAATACGTATCAAATAATAGTAATGAAGGTTTTGCTGTTTTCTCAGAAATGTATTATTCCAAAGGTTGGAAAGCAACAATTGACGGTCAAGAAGCGTCAATTTTCAATGTAAATTACGTTTTAAGAGGTTTGCAAATTCCAGCAGGAGAACACATCATCGAATTCAAATTTGAACCAGAAGTTGTAAAAGCAGGAAGTACTATTGCGTTAATTAGCACCATTTTGATGGTTTTACTAGTTGGAGCTGGATTGTATTTTGATAATAAGAGAACGATTTAAGATTAGATATTTTTGATTTTTGAACTTGTAATTAAACTTGAACCCAACCAAAAAAATACTCATTATCTCCTATTATTGGCCGCCAGCGGGTGGACCAGGAGTTCAGCGTTGGTTGAAGTTTGTCAAATATTTGCCTGATTTTGGTATAGAACCGCATGTTTATGTACCAAAAAATCCAACATATCCATTGCTTGATGAGAAACTAGTTGCTGATGTTTCCGATAAAGCCATTATTGTCAAAAAGCCCATTTTTGAACCTTATGGATTGGCAGGAATATTTTCGAAAAAGAAGACCAAAAAAATCAGTTCGGGGATTATTCCGAACAAAAAGAAGCAATCTTGGGTTGAAAAAATGCTGATTTGGGTTCGTGGGAACTTGTTTATTCCTGATGCGCGCTTGTTTTGGATTCGTCCTTCGGTGCAATTTTTGAGTAAATACATTCAAGAACATCAAATTGAAACGGTAATCACTACTGGACCACCGCATAGTCTGCATTTAATTGGAATGGAATTGAAAAATCGCCATAAAATCAATTGGATTACTGATTTCAGAGATCCATGGACCACTATTGGTTATCACGATAAATTGGAATTATCAGATTGGGCTGCGAAAAAACACAAACAGTTAGAAAAGCAAGTTTTAAACAGTTGTGACCAAATCATTGTGACTTCACCAACGACAAAAACAGAATTTGAAGCACTGACTTCTAAACCAATTTCGGTGATTACTAATGGTTATGATGTGGAACAAATCTCCAAAAAACCATTGGATGAGAAATTTACATTGGCACACATTGGTTCGTTTTTATCGGAAAGAAATCCGAGAATTTTATGGAAAGCTTTAGCGGAATTGGTTAAAGAGAACAAAGCTTTTTCAGAAAAATTGGAATTAAAATTAATTGGTGCCGTTAGCGATTCGGTTTTGGAATCGATTCATGAATTTAATTTAGAACGTTTTGTAAATCATTTGGGTTACGTTTCGCATGAAGTGGCGCTTCAAGAGCAGCGTTGTTCTCAAGTTTTACTATTAATTGAAATTGATTCGGAGCAAACGAATTGTATTATTCCTGGGAAATTGTTTGAATATTTAGTTTCGGAACGACCTATTTTAGCCATTGGACCAGAAAAAGCCGATTTTGCTTCCATAATCAAAGAAACCAATACGGGAACATTTTTTACGTACGAAGACAAAGACGCATTGAAAACTCAAATATTACAGTATTTTGAAGCTTTTCAATCGCAATCGCTTCAAGTACATGCTATTGGTTTGCAAAAGTACAGTAGGAGAGTGCTCACTCAAGAATTGGTAGCTATTTTAAATTAAAAATCCTGCTTTACCACTGGGATAAAACAGGACTTTAACAAAACTAACCAACCAACTATTTACTATGTTATCTTCTATTTCTTAGAGAAGTAGCTTCTCTTTCTATTTCTTTTACGTCTTCCTCAGCCATTTTTGCTTTGGTACCATCGGTGCGGTAGTAGTAGAAATCACCTTCAAAATCATCGTTGTCGAATCCGTTTGTGTTGTAATAGGTGTTGCCACCAAAACCACCAGGATTGTACACATAACCGTGATTAAAACCATTTACTGTTCCGTAAACTGAGATAATTTGACCTCTTCTGTTGTACACAATTCTCAAATTTCCTACTTGAGTTAATGCAAAACTGTTGTATCTCATATAAACGCTTCCAGCTCTTCTAATCCTTCCAAAAGCATCGTAGTTGATAAAAACGTTGCCAATTCTTCTCACTCTTCCAAAATGATCGTGCTCAATTCGAACGCCTGCATTACTTGTTCCATGATAATTGTGAACATTTGGTGCGCCAAAAGTTGTATTGAAACTATTTCCTCTTGGTCTATTTGGAGTTGCTGTTCTTACGGTATTGAAATCAAATTCTCCATTTGGGAAAACATAAAATTCAATGCCTCTTTCAACGAATACAATCGGCTCAGCGTGACGATAATCTACTGGACGAAATCTTCTTCCAACATCATCAAAAACCCTTTTCTCTGATGCTTCTGCCATTCCCATTCCAAAGAAGATTGTGAAGGCAACCAATACTTGAGTAATTTTTTTCATAACACATCAATTTAAGGTTAAACAATCCAACATCTATTTTTATTCTGTTGGTTGATTAGCTATATCCAAGTTGCGTGCCAAAAAATGAATTTCTCATGAAACAAAGTTGTTAACGATTTGTTATTAAACAAAAAAGCCCAGTAAATACTGGGCTTTTTATGAGTATGTTTCGTTGAAATTATTGACCTCTTTGAGCTTCTTCCATCATTTGCATAAATTGTTCTTGCATTTCACCAATTCCAACAGTAGATAACAAATATATTAATCTAATTACAAATACAGCACTAATTGCTAAACTCACAATATTGACAATTTTCCAAGTATTTAAAGAGCCTTTATTGTATAATTCAGGGTTTTGGATATACATTTTTTCTGATTTGTTAGCTAAATACAAACCTATCCCAGATAAGATTACTCCCAAGATTCCGCTTGAGCAACAACATCCAATGAATGATAATAAACCTAAAATCATTACTGCTTGTTCGTTAGGTAATTTTTGTTTTTCCATGTTTTTTTAGTTTTTAATTAGTTAGTTTGATTGAAAATTTTAAATAAATAGGAGCCAATAATCACCACACCATTGATAATGGCTAATGCGATAATGGCTTTATTATAGTTTCTTGATTTATTAGTAAAATGTAGGATTAACACAAGAAAAAAAGGAATCAATGTATAAATTGCGGGATAGATTATAAAGGCTTCGTAAAATTCTCCCTGAGATAAATGCGCTAATGAACGCTGTGTACCACAACCCGGGCATTCCACTCCAAAGAGTTGTTTGTTCATACAAGGCAACATTTTTTCTTCTTCCATGGATAAAAAAATTGATAGACAAGTTTACGAAAAAAAATAAAGGCATCAAATTTTTGTACTAGTATTTTGAAATTTTTGATTCCAAGTTTTAAGGTTGTCAAGATGTATTTCATATTTATTTACAAAACAAAATCCATCAAAATTGTTTTAGTTATCTTTGAAAAAAATCAATTGAAGCATGTTAAAGTTTGTATCCATTTTATTGTTTTTTGGAGCTGGAATTTACGCCCTTTATGAGCAGTCAAAACCAGAACCTAACAAATTTATTATGATAGGAGCAATGGCTATTTTTATGATAGGCCTGTTCCGAATTATGAAAAAAATACCCAACAAAAACGAAGAAGATAATGAATGAAAAGTTTGAAGTAGGCGATAAGGTCGCCGTTTTAGATGAAGCAATTGAAGGTGAAGTGGTAGCGGTTAAAAATAACGAAATTTCCATAAAAACTACTGACGATTTTGTGATGACATTTTTTGTCAACGAATTGGTTAAGTTACAGAAAATAAGTGATTTAAATAATTTGTTTTCATCTAAAAGTATAAGTGATGTTTTAAAGGATAAAAAAGAGCCTGTAAAGCGTAGTTTTACCAAAGAAAAGAAATCCAAGAAGGAAGAATTTGTAATGGAAGTCGATTTGCATATTGAAAAATTGGTGCAAAATTTTCGTGGTATGTCCAACTTTGATATTCTCAATATTCAGATGGATACGGTGAAACACAAATTGGAATTTGCCATCAAAAATCGCCTTCCAAAAATGGTTTTAATTCATGGCGTTGGTGAAGGCGTTTTGAAGTCGGAAATCGAGTTTTTTTTATCGCGATATGACAACGTAGTTTTTCAAGAAGCAAACTTCCAGAAGTATGGTTTTGGTGCAACAGAAGTTTACATTAAGCAAAATCCAAATCGCTAAAAAATGAAAAAGGCGATAAAAAATTTTCTTATCGCCTTTTTAAAAAAGTATTTTTTGTTTACAAATTCGTTTGGTAATTTCCGAAAATGTAGCTCACAAAACTGAACGAATCGTTACTGCTCGAAAAGTTAATATTTACAAATCGGATGTTGTGTGTGTAACCAATTAATTCGTCGTTGGCATTTCTTCTTTCCGAAGTGATTACTTCAATAGTTCCTCCGGTTGCTAGCCATTCTTTAGAAACTGACGGACTCGAAGGTGGAATAGCACTACAAATCGTTGCATTGGTCAAATTCCCTGAATATTTTCTATATAAAACTTGGTTTGTAGTGTTCACTGGAATTTCTCGAGGCTGGTCTTCTGGTGTAACTTCATTAGTCGTAGCCGAATTTGGAAGTGTAACTAATAGTAATTCTGAACCTTTAATTTTAAAAAGCAATTCATTCGTAGTACAGTTTTGAATGTTTTGTGCTTCAAAATCAAATGATTGTAGTGTAATATCACCATCATCGCAAGCGGTAAAGCTCAACGCTAAAAGAAACAAGCCTATATATCGTTTCATAGAAAATAATTTTAGCAAATTTAAGCGTTTAATTTTATTTTCAACAAAATGTTTGTTAATTCGTATTTCCTAGTATATTTAAACTTTCAAAATAACGATTTATGAACACACCAACAACCAAAACTAATTACCCTGCTTTATATACTTTAGTGACTGTTTTCTTTTTTTGGGGCTTTATCGCTGCTGGAAACAGTATTTTTATTCCGTTTTGTAAGCATTATTTCAGTTTGGATCAATTCCAATCGCAATTGGTTGATTTTGCTTTTTACACGGCGTATTATGTAGGTGCTTTGTTGCTTTTTGTATTGGCAAGTGTAAAAAACAAAGATATTATTGGTATTTGGGGCTACAAAAAAAGTATTGTTTATGGTTTGTTGTTTTCGGCTTTAGGTGCTGGAGCTATGATTTTAGCGGTGGAAGCCAACTGGTATACTGGAATGTTAGCGGGATTATTCATCGTAGCATTAGGATTTTCGCTACAACAGTCAGCTGCCAATCCGTTTGCAATTTTGTTAGGTGATCCAAAAACAGGAGCTTCTCGTGTAAACTTGGGCGGTGGAATCAATTCTTTTGGAACGATGATTGGTCCGTTGTTGGTTGGTTTTGCTTTGTTTGGCACAACGGCTTCGGTTACGGACGAACAAATTAAAGCTTTGGAATTGAACAAAGTGGTGATTTTATATATGGCGGTTGGTTTGTTATTTTTGGCAGCAGCAGCCTTATTTTATTTTTCGAAAAAAGTTCCCAAAGGCATTTCAGACGAACCTATAGAAAAAGCCAACAAAGCTTTGACTACAATGGTAATTATGACCGTTTTATTAGGTATCTTTTTTACCCCTGTTTTTAGCAGTTACAAAAGTGAAGAAGCCACAATTATTGAAGAAATAAGCCAAGAAATCACCATTTTAAAGCAAGAAAATCAAACGGATGAAATGTTGCGTATTGTTGCGGTAAAAGAAGCTGAAATTGCTACTTTAAAAGAACCATTAGAGCAAAGTCGTATGTATTGGTTGACTGGAGCTTTAGGTGTTGTGGTGTTGAGTTTGTTGTTTGCTTATAATTCCGCTAAGAAAAACACTTCGGGTTGGGGTGCTATGCAGTATCCACAATTGATTTTAGGGATGTTGGCCATATTTACATATGTTGGAGTAGAAGTTGCAGTTGGAAGTAATCTAGGCGATTTATTAGGGCAAGAAGCTTTTGGAAAATTAGCGACTTCAGAAACGGCACCCTATATTTCGATGTATTGGGGAAGTTTGATGATTGGTCGTTGGGCTGGTGCCATTTCTGTTTTTAATTTAAGTGACCAATGGAAAAAATTAGCTTTAATTGTTGTTCCATTAATTGCTTTCGGTGTTGTGATAGGCGTAAACGAAGCTTCAGGGAAAAGTATGGAAGCTTTGTATTTTTACGGAGTTTGTGTTTTGGTTCAAATTATTGCGTTCTTCATCAGTAAGGACAAACCAGCACGAACGTTGTTTGTTTTTGGCGTTTTTGGTATGTTAGCTTTGCTAATTGGCTTATTTACTACTGGAATTGTTGCTATTTATGCTTTCCTTTCGGCTGGTTTGGCTTGTAGTATTATGTGGCCTTCGATTTTCAGTTTGTCGATTATGGGATTAGGAAAATATACTTCGCAAGGTTCGGCGTTTTTGGTAATGATGATTTTAGGTGGAGGAATTATTCCGCCATTACAAGGGAAATTAGCGGATATTATTGGAATTCATCAATCGTACATCGTGGGTGTGTTGTGTTTTGCTTATTTGACGTTTTTCGCTTGGATGGTGAAGCGTTTGTTGCAAAAACAAGGTATTCAAGTAGATGAAGTAGTGGTTGCTGGGCATTAATTCTAGTAGTTTTCACCACATAGAAACATAGGTTTTTTTATAATCAGGCATTTCATTTTTTATAGTTTACATAGCTTTGTGTATTCAATTATTGGACTTTGTATTTCTTTTTGTTCTATGTTTCTATGTGGTAAAACCTTGACAAAAGTTAAAAGAAATTTCAAAAAATAACTCCTATTTTCCACATTCCACATCACTTTCTTATCTTTGCGGTATGAATGCAATTAGAAAAGTTTATTTAGACAATGCTGCCACAACTCCTGTAAGAAAAGAAGTGGTTGCCGTTATGAGTGCGGTGCTTTTGGAACATTTTGGTAATCCATCTTCTACGCATAGTTTTGGTCGAAGTGCGAAAACCCAATTGGAAACCGCGCGAAAAACGATTGCTAAATTGCTTCATGCTCAAGCTTCTGAAATCCTATTCACATCAACCGCTACCGAAGCTACCAATTGGATTTTACGCAGTGCTGTGCGAGATTTAGGAGTAAAACGAATCATTACTACCAAAACCGAACATCACGCAACTCTACATACAGTTACCGTTTTGGAAAGAGAATTTGGTATAAATGTAACTTTTCTTCCAATAAATGCTGATGGAAGTGTTGCTCTTGCTAGTTTGCCAGAATTATTAGAACAACCGATTAAAACTTTGGTTTCGCTAATTCATGTAAATAATGAAACCGGTGAAATTCAAGATATTCAGCACGTAGCGCAATGGTGTCAAACGTATGATGCTTATTTTCATTGCGATACAGTACAATCCATCGGGAAAATGCCATTTGATTTGAGCCAACTTCCTGTTGATTTTTTAGTAGCAAGTGCACATAAATTCCATGGACCAAAAGGCGTTGGTTTTGCATTTGTTCGTAAAAATATAGTGTTGCAGCCGTTATTGTTTGGTGGCGAACAAGAAAAAGGTTGGCGTGCCGGAACCGAAGCCGTGCATCAGATTGTTGGAATGGCGGAAGCTTTATCTCTTTCGTATGCCAAATTAGAAGAAGAACAAAACTACATTTCGGAATTAAAACAATATGCGATTACGCAATTACAAACTGCTTTTCCAACTGTTAAAGTCATTGGAAAAAATACGTTTTACAATCTTATGAATGTGATTTTACCTTTGGATTCTTCTAAAACCGCGCTTTTGCTTTTTAATTTAGATATGAAAGGAATTGCAGTTTCTAGAGGAAGTGCTTGTCAAAGTGGCAGCATTAAACCTTCTCACGTTTTAGCTGAATTTCTTACTAAAGAAGAACAAATTTTACCTAATCTTCGTATTTCTTTTAGCCATTTGAATACGAAAGAAGATGTGGATTATTTGGTTGAGGTTTTGAAAGAGTTGTAAGCTAACGGATTCAGAAATTGTTTATTATTAGTTTTCTTTCACCTCAAGTGTATAACCAATTCCATGAATATTGGTTAGTTTGATGGTTTCATCATCACTAAGTTTTTTGCGCAATTTAGAAATGTAAGTATCTAAACTTCTACCAACAAAAACACCTTGATCTTCCCAAACTTGTTTGGAGAGCTCTTCTCGTTTGATGATTTTATTTGGATTAGCAACAAAAATCGTTAGTAATTCTACTTCTTTTTTTGAGAGACTAATTTCATTAGTTTCAATAACCAACTTATTTTCATTAGGATAAAATTGAAATTTGCCTAAAGAAATACAGTTTTTATCAGTTAGTTTAGTTTCAGTTTGTTTCTCTATTCGTTTTTTTGGTAATAGAATTACAATTACTACCAAACTGAAAATCAAAAGAAGTATCCAAACAACTTGATAGCTTGAAGTAGCAATTTTTTCTAAAAATAACACTTCAATAGTATAACATTTTTGAGGTAATATTCTGCCGCTACAGGGAACGATGCTTTTTTCTTCGTTCGGAAATTTTAAATAGCTGTAAGCGACTTCATAATCTTCGCATTGTTTTACTTCAATTTGGTATTGAGTGGGTAAATTTGTTTTTTTAAAGCTTTCAGCAACAATTACAACTAAACTATCGGGATGAATAGAAAGTGCTCTTTCAAATGAAAGTTGGTATTTAAATTCCTCTATTTTTTGAATAGGCAAAATAAGCGAAGTACTGTCTTGGTTACTAAGCAAAAGTTGATTTCCAACATCACGTAATGAAATCTTTGCCAAATCAGTATGGTTCTCGTTTCCCTTGTTGGGAATTAATAGCATAATTGCTGCCAATACTGCAACACAAAAACTACCGATAATTAAAATTTTTCTCAGTTTCATAAGTATTGCAAATAACATACAAATTTGTCATTTTTTAAAACCATTGACACTTCTTTTACACTTTTTTTACATTTTTGAGCTTTAATTCGTCTAGTTTTACAACAAATTTATTTACAAGTACAACTTTTTAAAGAATTATTTTTTAATACCAAAAGGCTAACTATGAAAAACACTGAAAGATATGTATTGAATTTAAAAACATGGAGTATAACGTTACTTTCCTCATTCATTTTTATTTCTTGTTCTGGACAAGTTGATAAAAATAAAATCGCTTTAAAATATAAGATAGAACAAAATAAAGTTCATGAAGATAGCATTAGTGCAAAAGCAGAAACCTTCCCTGAATTTAAAATTAGTCCACATGATAAAGATTACCAAGGGAATCAAATAAGTGGTGTTGTAAGAACGGTATTTCAAGATAAAAAAGGAAATTTTTGGTTTGGTACTCAAAATGGTCTTTGCAGAAAAAACCAAAGTGGGTTGGTTTATTTTGATCTAAAAGGTTTCAACGGTCAAAGTGGAACCATCTATGCCATTCTTGAAGATAAAAATGGAAATATCTGGATTGGTTATGGAGGCGGAATTGCAAAATATGATGGAACTTTTTTTACCAATTACCACCAAAAGGATATTCTAACCGTTTCTGGACTTTGGAGTATGATGATGGATAGCAAAGGAATCCTTTGGTTAGGAACAACACAAGGTGTTTTTACTTTAGAAGGCGATGAATTGGTACCTTTTGCTATTCCTGAAGGTAAAATTGATACATCAAGAGGAGTGAGTACAACTAAAATGGTTCATTCCATCATGGAAGATAGCAAAGGCAACATTTGGTTTGCAACCAATGGAGGTGCCTACGTATTTGATGGAAATACGCTAACAAATCTTTCAGAAAAATACAATAACCCGTCTAATTTTGTGAATCAAATTATTGAGAGATCAAATGGAAACTATTTAATTTCAACTTCAGACGGACTTTATGAATACGATGGAAATTCATTTTACAACCGTACTGAAAAATTATTAGGAAAAAATAGTGGAGTAGGTTGCCTTTTAGAAGACAAATCAGGTACAATTTGGTTTACAGCAAATAAGCGTAGCATCTTTAGCTATAAGGGTGAAACATTCCAAAAAAAACAAATCAAAGAAGGGGAGTTTAGTCCATTACCTTTTCAAATTTACGAAGATCAACAAAACCGACTGTGGTTTGTTGGATTTAAAGGAGCTTATCGTTTAGAAAAAAATACTTTTTTAAATATTACAAGATTTGGTCCTTGGTAGTAATTAAGAACGATTTTATTTTAATTTTAAAAATTTTAGTCATGTACAATTATTTAATTTTAGGTTTATTGCAAATTCTATTTAGTTTTAATTCAGAAAACGTGCCACCTCAGGAAGTTGGTATTGCAACAACAACAGAAAACACAAAGAACACTGAAGTTACTTTTTTTAATGACGACCTTGTGTTTAAAGATGAACTCTACACAGCTATTCTTAGAGTTGATAAACAGCAAAACGAAACGTACCAAATGGATATCCAAATGCATTTAAAAAAGGGAGCGTATTTTGTTTCGCCCAATGCAAAAGGAAATTTTTCCGGTCGTTTTACGCTTGTGCTGACAGAAAATGATAAATTACAACGAAGTGGAGCAATTATTGAAACACCACTTTCTGTAGAAGAATTTGATAATCATCCTTTTGTGAATAGTCCGATAAACACGATTCGAGTAACTACCAACTATAAACAATCTTTTGCTGTATTGTCTAAAAAAGATTTTGAAGTTACTGGTTATCTTCAGTTTACAATTGAACCTCGTTGTACGCTAGAGAAAGTGCCTTTTGTTCTTTCTTATACCAATGGAAAATTGAGTGTTAGAATGAATGGATGTTAGTTTTTGGGATTGGATTATAGCGTTTTTCGGCTTTAAGAAGTGGCGGTCAACCAAGACCAAGTCTTTAAAATATAACAAAACATTCCATTCAGCAGCGGAGCATTTTGAAATTTGATTGAAATATGCGAATAGATTTATGGGTGAGCGGGGAACCATCTACTCGATTAGCAGCTGACTTTAATTCTCCATTCTTAAACCAACAATAATTCCACCATCATCAAATCCATTTTCGTATTTATGGAATAGTATAATTGTTTTTTTAGGTAATTTTATTTGTTTGTTTTCAACAAGGTTACATAAAGTTTTGTCTATTTTATCTTCACTTTCTAAACCAAAGACATCAAGAACCAACAAATCTTTTTCACGTTTGTTAAAGAAACATTCATAAGAATCTTTTTCGGGATTAGAATCAATTATAAAAATTGTGATATCAGCTAGTAAATCTAAATCACTATCTGAATAATCTTCAAAAGTATTGATTTGATAGTTTTTTATTTCGTTTTCAGTTAATTGCTTAGAGCATTTATACTTATTATACACTTTTGGAATTTTGACCGCAACTTGTTAAAATTGAAAATAGAAAAATAGAAAAAATAATATGTTTCATATTTAATTTGATAATATATTTATTTTTCGAATCAAGCTTGCTGCAAACATTATGTGTCAAGCTTTCATTGACGTTGAGTCAGTATTAAAACATTACAAATATAACAAAACATTCCATTGAGCAGCGGAGCGTTTTAAAATTTGGTTGAAACACGCGAAAGGATTCGCGAGTGAGCGGTGCTTTATTTCAATTCAAGATTTGAATCGAAAATATCAAATTTAATATCAAATTTTCTTATAATTTCATTTATATTTTCTTTTGTCCAGTTTGTTGATTTTGGATGATGAACTATTTCAAAGTTATATTTTTCAAAGTTTTCTAATTCAACTTTAGTCCCTAGTTTATTGTAAATAGAATTATGTAAATTTTCAATATGACTTCTAGATATATTTGGTTTATAATTAACTGGTGGTATTTCTCTTTCTTTTTCTCTTGCAATTATTCTAAATTCATTTTCATGTTTGAAACTTATATCTTTTAAAAATACACTATCCAACAAGTTATTTACATGTTCCACAATATTACTCTTATCTTGAAAGTTTAGATAATTAACTGGTGAACAAATTAATTCCTTAGTTGTTCCATCAGTTTTATATCCATTTTCTAAAATATTCTTTTTGAAATCAGAGTATTTAATTCTAATTGCTAAACTTTTTGGATCACTATACAAATTCCACATTGCAACAGATTCAGTTTGTTTTTTTCCGATTACCCAACAACTAGCAAAGTTAAGTCGTTGTATTTTTTTTAACTCATCTTCTATTTTATTCATTTCACCACCTAAAGTATCAATAGTCATATATGTTCTCATTTTTTCAAACATTGGATGATTATCAAGTTCTTTTTTGTGATTTTGATATAGAAGATGAATTGGTGATATTCCTTCTCTTTTATCTTCGAATTTGTCAAGTCGAGTTAAATGAAAAGATTTTGATATTATAAAAGACAAGAACTTATGTAAATCTAAATATTTCCATAAATAATCATCATCTGAAATGACCTTGTCATTAATAAATTGTATGTTTTTTTCGATTTCGTCTTTCATTTTAAGCTTATTGCTAACGTTTACGGGCTTTAAGAAGTTGGGGATTTTTAAGCAAGAAACTTTCGATTAAACACCGAACTCAAAGGTATAAAATTAATTTTAAATTTAGCCAAAACAACAATCTTGCAAAACCTGAGTAAGTGGTTGTATTTATTAGGAATTCTGAATTACAAACTTTGTGTTTTCAAATTTTTTGTTTTCTAAATCTTGCTTTTTTATTCCGAAATATATTCCGCCATTTGCCCCAAACTTATGGAATTCGGGGATTTCATCTAACATATCAACTTGAAGTAATAGAATAATTTCTTTTTCGTTTTTTTGAATTTCAGTTTTCTTTTCTTCGCTTACTTGATTTTCAATATTGCAGTTTTGATATGCCCACCAATAACTTACGTCACCTTGAACCGCATTTGCATTACCCAATATTTGATGCCCTATATCCTGATTAGCACCAGTTATTTCACAAATTAATTCGTTTGCTTCAAAAAGTAGATTTTCATCTTCATCGCTAAAACCATTTTCAATAATTTGATAATTTTGATATGAAGGCAATGAATAATGTTCATTAAATTCAATTCCACATTCTTTAAATTTGGCAAACTCATTATAATTTATTGGGTAGTCTTGAGTTTTTAAATCCATAAAACTTTCATCAAAATATAAAACTTTATGGATTTTATCAAAAGGTTCAAATTGATAATCAGTTTGATTTGTTGAGAAGAAAAAATATAAAATTCCTTTTTTAGGTAATTTATTTTCGATATCAAATTTTATCTCTTCTAAATTTATTTGTCCAATAAATGCAAAAGGAAAACCATTTAAACTTGGCCATTGAGCACCTTTTGGCATATCTGGTAATCCACCAAATTTAGACTTTCCAATTTTTATTTTTTCTTTAGGTATTTTTGTTTTTATTGAAATAGAAGGTTTAAGCAGCCTTATTATTATATTAAATTCAACTTCCCAATTTAATCTTTTTAATTGCTTTTTGACTTTTTTATTTAAGTTTTTATCTCGAAAGATATTCAAATTCATAGATTTATAATTTTTGCAGAATTATCGTGTAATATAGTCACTAACATTTCGCGGCTTTATTTCAGTGGCTTTTAACCACCACCAACCCATTACAAATATAATCAAAACAATCTCACATAAAAAATCCCAAATCCAGTTTTTATTTGGAATTTGGGATTTAAATTTTGTAATTTAAAAAGCTTATTTCACTTCTTCTGTTGGCGTGATTTCATCATTAGAAGCGCTATCTTGTTTCGCAACATCTTGACCTTTCAAATACGTTGGTAAGTTTAAACCTGCCATATTGAATAAGTCGTTCAATGGTGGAACGGTTTTCATCATTCCTGAAACGAAATTAGCTGTAGAACCGTTTCCATCGGCATTGTTTCCAGAATCCCAAACGGTGATTTTGTCAATTTTGATGTTTTTAACCGCTTCAACCTGAGTTTTAACCAATTCTGGTAATTTTTCAATTAATAACAATTGGAAAGCTTTTGTTGGATCACCACCAGCAGCGCTAACTACTTCTTTATAACCTTCCGCTTGTTTGGTTAAAATTTCATATAAACCTTTTGCTTCGGCTTCCATTTTGGCAAAAATTGCATCGGCTTCTCCTTTTGCTAATTCTCTTGTTTTTTCTGCTTCGGCTTGTGCATCAATAATGGCTTTTTGCTTCGCAATTTCCGCTGGAATTACAATATTAGCATTCTGAGTCGCACGTTCTCTATCGGCACGAGCGGCTTCTGCTTTTTGTTCGGCAACGTATGATTCTTCTAATGCTTTTGCTTGTTGTACTTTTTCTGATGCTAATGCAATACGCAAGGCTTCCGCTTCTTTTTCTCTTCTTGTAGCTTCCGATTGGGCAATGGCAATTTTCGCCTCATTTTCCCCTTGAATAGCAATTGCATTGGCTTCTGAAGTTTTTACACGCGTATCTCTTTGCGCTTCTGCTTTACCAATACTTTCGTCTTTAAATGCTTCTGCAATACTAACTTCTTTGTCTTTGTTGGTAATCGCAATTTTAACATCTCTATCTCTATGCGTTTCTGCAATTTGAACGTCTTTTTCACGATCCGCCATTGCTTTACCAGTTTCTCCAATTTTTTCTTGCTCAGCTACCGAAATTTTCGCTTCGTTAATCGCTTTTGCTGCTGCTTCTTTTCCTAAAGCTTCAATATAACCCGATTCGTCTTTGATATCGGTAACGTTCACGTTGATTAATTTTAAACCAATTTTCTTTAATTCGGAATCAACGTTTTTGGAAATATTATCCAAAAATTTATCACGATCCGAGTTGATTTCTTCAATAGTCATCGTTGCAATAACCAAACGCAATTGTCCAAATAAAATATCTTTGGCTAATTCTTGAATTTGGTCTGGATGTAAGCCTAATAAACGTTCTGCAGCCGTGTTCATACTATCGCTTTCTGTAGAAATAGCAATCGTAAAACGACAAGGAACATCCACACGAATGTTTTGACGCGAAAGTGCATTGGTTAAATTAGCTTCAATAGAAAGCGGTTTTAAATCCAAATATTGGTAATCTTGAATAACAGGCCAAATAAAAGCACCACCACCGTGAACACATTTGGCAGAAGTACCACCAGTGCGACCATAGATTACTAAAATTTTGTCAGACGGACATCTTTTGTAACGCGAAATTAAAGTCACAAAAGTTACGAATAGCACAATAGCGGCTACAACAATAATAATTAATTCAGACATAGTTTGATATAAATAAAGATTAGAATTTTTCTACAATAAGCACGCCGCTATCAACAGCAATTACTTTTACTACTGAGCCAAAAGGAATTTTTTCCAATTGATGCGTCATAGCGTCAAGTTCATGAACAGAACCCTTAACACTAATTTGGATTTTTCCTTTTCCAGATTTGTTTTCAGGAATGGTTAAATACACATCAGCAGTTTTATGAAGCGTGTTTTCTAGCTTAAAAGAATTGTCTTCCGAAAGTTTTAAAATTTGCTTGATTAACACAAAAAATAACCCTACGAAAGTAATTCCAACAGCAATTGCAATACCAATTAAAACCGCTTTGTTTTCGAATTTATTAAAAAGGGAAATTCCTGTCCAACTGAAACCCAATAAGAAATTGATTAAGTTTCTTAATGTAAACAAATCAAAAGGTAAATCACCAGCATCGCTTCCGTCGGCATCAATATCTACATCAGCGCTAGTGCCACTCAAACCAATAAAGGTCATGATAGTCTGCAACAAGAAAAAGATACTCACTGGTAAAGCAATGTACCAAAAAGCCTTGAGTAGTGGCTCATAATGTTCAAGAAAGTTCATAGTTTTTGTGTTAGTTCTGTGATTATACGATTACATTTACAAAAAGTTACAATTTACCAAAAAAAAATATTTTTTATATAAAAAATGTGCCACTTGGGCACATTTTATTAAATATTGTTTATTACTACTTTGTAGCTTGGGTTTTCCATGATGTTTACATCGATGTTTTAATATATGGGATGTAATAAGAGTTTTGAGAAATCAGTTTTTTAGTTTGATTTGCTGCATATAAACAACATCTAAATTTTTTAACCTAACATTTTCTCCTTAGTTTTGCAACTTTAAAAATAAGTTGATTTAAATCTGAATATGTTAGAATTACTCCAAACAAAATTAAAAGAAAAACCAAGTAAAAAAGAGCGTGAGGTTGTTATTGTGTATCCTTTTAATACTACAACCAAAGAAATCTATATCATTCAGGAATACATTAACGGCTACGATAGAAAGTTTTGGAAATTTGTTAGTGGAGGTGTTGATAAAGTAGGTAAAGATTTACTAACACACGCTGTAGAGGAATTGGCGGAAGAAGTTGCTATGGCGTCTACTATATTTCATCATTTATATTCATCAGAAAGGATTTTTGGTAATAGACCCATGCATTACTTTATTGCAGAAAACCCTATTGTTATGGAAAATCCGCCAGAAAATCCAGACGAAGACTATATTACTGATGCCAAGTGGGTTAACCAAACTGAATTTCAAAAAATGTTGGATAATAAAGAATTATTGTGGGATCAGGGAACCATGTGTGCATTACAAGCATTTAGAAAATATAGTTAAGAGTTTTCCTTTTTTCAATGAGCAAAAAAAAACCTAAAAATTAGTCTTTAATTTTTAGGTTTTTTTTGAATAACTCATCAATTGGGGTTATGATAAAAGTATTAAATTCTATCTATTACCACTTTGTAATTTGGATCTTCCATAATATTCACATCAATAATTGCTTCTGCATTATTTAGTAAATTAATACAGTCTTTACTAAGATGTCTTAAATGTACTTTCTTGCCTTGTTTTGCATATCTGTGTGTTAAAACATTAACTGCTTCAATAGCACTCATATCTGCAATTCTACTTTCTTTGAAGTCTATAATAATTTCTGCTGGGTCGTTCAATACATCAAATTTTTCTGCAAAACCTGCTGTTGAACCGAAAAATAAGGGTCCGTAAATTTCGTAGTGTTTTACTCCGTTTTCATCTACGTGTTTTCTAGCTCTAATTCTTTTGGCATTTTCCCAAGAATATGCCAAAGCAGATAAGATAACACCAATGATTACAGCAATAGCAAGATTATGAGTAAAGACAGTAATTAATGTTACTAAAACCATTACAATGACATCAATTTTTGGCATTTTTTTGAATGTTTTTAAACTTGCCCATTCAAAAGTTCCTATCGCCACCATAAACATCAATCCAACTAAAGCCGCCATAGGAAGCATCTCAATTAAACTTGAACCAAACATAATAAAGATCAGTAAAACAACGGCAGCAACAATTCCTGATAAACGTGCTCTAGCTCCAGCAGAAATATTAATTAAACTTTGGCCTAGCATAGCACAACCACCCATTCCAGATAAAAATCCAGAGGCAATATTTCCTGCTCCTTGCGCAATACATTCTCTATTACTTCTTCCGCGTGTTTCTGTAATTTCGTCAATTAAATTCAATGATAATAAACTCTCAATTAATCCCACTCCAGCCATAATAAAGGCATAAGGCATAATTAATTTAATATTTTCCCAAGTAAAACCAATATTTGGAATAGTTATCGGCGGAAAACCACCTTTTATGGATTCTCCTGCATTTAGTGTGTCAGCAACCGTAGTTGTATCAATATTAAAACCAATTACAATTCCTGCTACCACTAAAATAGCAACTAATGAAGACGGAACGGCTTTGGTAATTTTTGGTAATCCCCAAATAATAACCATTGTTAAAAGTACAAATCCAAGCATAGTTAAGAATTGTGTGCTTCCTAAAAATTCAGAAGTGCCTTTTTCATAAAAGTTTGGAAATTGTGCCATAAAAATAATAATAGCTAAACCGTTAACGAATCCAAACATTACTGGATGTGGAACCAAACGAATAAATTTACCTAAACGAAGCACACCAACTATAATTTGTATGACACCAGCAAAAATAACCATTGCGAAAACATATTGCAAAATGCTTTCTGATGTAATATCTGGGTTAGCTAAACGTAGTTCATTAATTAAACCTAAGAAAATTACGGCAACAGCTCCAGTAGCTCCAGAAATCATTCCTGGTCTTCCTCCTAAAATAGCGGTTACTAATCCTAATACAAAAGCGGCGTATAATCCTGTTAAAGGAGAAAATCCGGCAATCATGGCAAAGGCAATAGCTTCTGGTACCAGAGCGATAGCAACAATTAAACCTGATAAAACCTCGGTTTTGTAATCTACTTTTTGTTTTAAATCGAATAAATTGAAAATTTGTTTCATACCTAAATAAAATGATAATATATAATAAAAATGGAATTCAAATGAATATAAAAAGGTTTCGACAAGAATGATTTCTTGCGAATACTAAAAAAAGCCTACTAAAAATTAAGGCGGAGTAGTGGTCTTGAAAAAGAAAGAAGTGTGTTTTCCCATAACAGAGTGCAAAAGTACACTTTTAAATTTAATATCCCAATTATTTCACTTTCTTGTAAACTGCTTCGGGAACTAATGTGGATATGTCTCCACCGTTTCTCAAAACATCACGCACAATACTTGATGAAATAAATGAAGTGCCAGCTGCTGTTAAAAGGAAAACGGTTTCAATTTTAGACAAACTTCTGTTGGTATGGGCAATCGCTTTTTCAAATTCAAAGTCGGCTGGATTTCTTAATCCACGTAAGATGAATTCGGCATTTTCTTTTTTACACAAATCGATTGTCAAACCTGAATACGTGATGACTTTTACTTTAGGTTCCTCTTTGAAAGCTTCTTCAATAAAACGTTTTCTTTCCTCTAATGAAAACATGTATTTTTTTTCAGCATTCACACCAATGGCAACAATAATTTTATCAAATAAAGAAACACTTCTTTTGATGATGTCATAATGTCCGTTTGTAATAGGATCAAATGAACCTGGGAATATTGCTTTTTTCATGTTTCTAGTTTTTTAATGCCAATTCAATAGCGTTTTCAAACAATTCAGGTAATGAAATTCCAGCTTCGTGGGCTTGTTGTGGTAAAATACTTTCGGTGGTTAACCCTGGAATCGTATTCATTTCTAACATGTGCGGTTCGTTATTCACAATAATGAATTCACTTCTCGAAAAACCTTTCATTTTCAACACTTCGTAAGCTCTTTTGGCTACATTTTCGATTTTCACTTTCAATTCTTCAGAAATTCGAGCGGGTGTAATCTCTTTGGATTTCCCTAAATATTTGGCTTCGTAATCAAAAAAGTCGTTTTCTGAAACAATTTCAGTAATTGGTAATACTTTGATTTCGCCTTTGTAATTAATTACACCAACAGAAACTTCGGTGCCATCTAAAAAGCTTTCGATGATGATTTCATTGTCTTCCTTATATGCATTTTCAATAGCTGGAAGTAATTCTTCCAATGATTTTACTTTGGAAATACCAAAACTAGAACCAGATTTGTTGGGTTTAACAAAACACGGAAGTCCCACTTTTGAAATAATTTCCTCCGAATTTATGGTATCACCCAAATTCAAATAGAAGGAAGTTGCCGTTTTGATGCCATATGGTTTTAAAACGGAAAGTAAATCACGTTTGTTGAATGTCAATGCCGCTTGGTAATAATCGCACGAAGTTTGAGGAATTCCTAATAATTGGAAGTAGGCTTGAAGCAATCCATCTTCGCCAGGTGTTCCGTGAATAGCGTTGAAAACCACATCAAAAAATATAGTTTTTCCGTCAATAATTACTGAAAAATCATGTTTGTTGATAGGAAATTCCTTTTCATTTTCGTCTACATAAACCCATTTTTCTGGTAAAATATGGATACGAAATAAACGGTATTTGGTTTTATCCAGTTGGTTAAATACCACATTTCCACTAGTTAAAGAGATTTTATATTCACTGGAATAGCCTCCCATGACGATGGCAACATTTTTCATACTTAATCGTTATTGTAATAATAACAAAATTACACTATTTATTCAAACTAGAAATCTTTTCTATTTCATATCTTTGCTAAAATTCCTTTTATGAGTACAATTAAATTTTTTACTAGTAAAACATTTGTTATCCAATTAGCCATTGCAGCAGGAATCATTGTTGTTTTCGGTTTTTTCTTAATGCAATTTTTGAGTTTTAGAACCAATCATGGAGAAGAAATTCCAGTTCCTGATTTGTCTAAAATGCAATTAACTGTTGCGGAAGAAAAACTAAGTGAATCTGGTTTGGAATTGATTTTATTGGATACAGTTGATTTTCAACCCGATATGCCGCCTTATTCAATAGTTGAACAAGATCCAAAAGCAGGTAATACAGTAAAAGATGGTCGAAAAATTTATGTAAAAGTAAATGCAGGAGAATACAACGATGTGAATTTTCCTGTTTTTAGAAATAAAACGTACCGCCAAATTGTAGCCAATATTAAAGCTTTAGGTTTAATAGAAGGCAAAATTACTTATAAACCACATTTAGCAAAAGATATTGTATTACAAGTAATGCACGAAGGAAAAAACATCAAAGCAGGGGATAAGGTAAAGAAAAATTCTACCATAGATTTTATTTTGGGTGATGGAAAAGAAGGTTACGATGAAACAAAATTTGGTAAAGACGATGATAATATAGATGGAATTGATGGAGAATAACAACACATTTGGACCCGAAATAGAAGACGAATTATATGAGCACCACCGTTTTGAAGTAGCCAAAGGACAACAAGCGCTTCGTGTGGATAAATTTTTGATGAATTTAATTGAAAATGTAACGCGAAGCAAAATTCAAAAAGCGGCTGATGCTGGAAACATTTTAGTGAATGGCGAATCGGTAAAATCTAATTACAAAGTGAAACCTGACGATGTCGTGCAACTGATGTTAGAACACCCGCCGTACGAACATTTATTGAAAGGGGAAAATATTCCTTTGGATATTGTGTATGAAGATGACCAACTCCTTGTAGTAAACAAACCTGCTGGAATGGTTGTGCATCCTGGTCATGGCAATTATTCAGGAACTTTAGTGAATGCTTTGGCGTATCATTTTGATAATTTACCAATGAACAGTTCGGAACGTCCAGGTTTGGTGCATCGAATTGATAAAGATACTTCTGGATTGTTGGTCGTTGCCAAAACGGAATTAGCTATGGATTATTTGACCCAACAATTCGCAGCCAAAACATCGGAAAGAGAGTATATTGCTTTGGTTTGGGGCAGCATTGAAGCAGAAGAAGGAACAATAGAAGGTAATATCGACCGACATGTGACCAATAGAATGCAAATGGCCGTTTATCCTGATGGCGAACAAGGAAAGCATGCGGTAACGCATTTTAAAGTTTTAGAATGTTTTGGTTACGTTACTTTAGTTTCTTGTCGATTAGAAACTGGAAGAACGCACCAAATTCGTGTACACATGAAATACATCGGACATACGTTGTTTAATGACGAACGTTACGGTGGAAATCTTATTTTAAAAGGAACGACGTTTACCAAATACAAACAATTTGTAGATAATTGCTTCAAAGTATTACCAAGACAAGCGCTTCATGCCAGAACTTTAGGTTTTGAACATCCAATTACCAAAGAATTTCTTCGTTTTGAATCAGAAATTCCACAAGATATGGTGGAATGTATTGAAAAATGGCGCGTGTATTCCAAAGCGCAAACTTTTGAGGATTTGGAGTAAACACGAATTCTACGTATTTTAATTGGTATGAAATTTTACTATTAATACATTTTGGGAATGAATAAAATTGTAAAAATTGCTATTTTGTTTCTTGGAGGAATATTCTTTTCATGGTTATTCATTTTAATATTTTATGATTACCCACAAGATTCATTCAGTAATATTAAAATTCCTAAAAATTTAGATTTCGAAAAGCCTATTGAGTCACTTACAAATAAACAAATTGATTCTTTAGAAAAGAAGATTGTTAATGAAGTTGAAATTCTGATTATTGGAAATGGCTTTAATGGATATGAATTTTATGTTTGGCATAAACCAACGGAATTTGGAACACTATATATTAAAGCTTTTGAATTAACACAAAACATTCAATTATCCGAAGAGAAACTAACCAGTAGAACTAGTCATCAAATCAATCAATTAGATACAAAATTTAATCTTTATAGATCTAAGACGGTTATTGATGAAGGAACTTTTGAAAAGTATTATCCTGTAAGGTTTGAATTATGGTTTAAGTCTCAAGATTCTGGTAATGAAATAAAATTAAAAGAAGCTTATTATGTTATTGATGGTTGGGATAGATAAGATTTTTTTTAAAATATGATCTGTGTAAATCTGTGTTTTTATAAAAATCAAACTTCCTTTTCTGTCAAATCGAGCGAATGCTTGTTCCGTATTTTCGGAATCGAGATTAAGTACAAAAGTCTCGAATACGCTCAACTCTGTCATAGCAGATTTTACTTTATACCAAAAGAACTATCATAATTCCACTCATAAGTATCATTAGCGCATCTTCAATGATGGTTATGGTGCTCATTGGTAAATTAAAAATGGTTCCTAAGCAAGCACATTGAATTTTCCTTTTATTACGGACAGCTTGTAAAACCCCAATAATACTAATTGACATTACTACAAATGTGACACTATTAGTAATAAGTGGATGAATATTAGCAAGAAATGAAAGTCCTAATGCTAATTCTAAATAAGCATAAAAATAGGCCCAAATCGGAAACCGCTTCGCAATAATGTCATACGTTTGATAACTTTCTGCAAAACCTTTTAAATTAAGTAATTTGAAGAATGAGAAAGCCAAAAAGAAACCGCCCATAAAATGGTTCATCCATTTCATACCAATTTCGTTGATATTCATTTGATTGGTAGTCATGTTCTGAAAAGCCATTATTGTTGTAACTATTGAAATGTAGAAAAAAATTAATAAAATGGGTTTGTATGTTTCAAACCAACTTTTAGTTTCTTCTTTACTTTGGCTATCAGGATTTGCCTTTATTTTATATTTGGGTGCCAAAGGAATTTGTAAATCTTCCAGTGAAATAGGGTTGATCATATCAATAGTAGCTGAATGGGTGTCTTTTGAAACCTCAACAGCTGTTATATTTTCGATTTGTAGTAATGCCGTTCTTACTTTTTCTTCACAGCCAGAACAAGTCATTCCTTCAATTTTATAAGTGTGTTTCATTTTAGTAAATTTATTGTTTCTTCTTTTCCTTTTCTAATTTTTTGAAATATCCTCGCAAAAACACATTGTGTTTTAATGCTTCTAGATTTTCATTGAGTTTGATACTCGCATCTTGCAAATTATTCATGGTAGAATCAATTTTTTGCACCAATTTTGGATCATTGGAAAGATAATTAATGGCTCCTTTTCCTTCTTTGGCATTGGTTACCGTGGTGTTTAAATTGGTTACGGTTTCGTCAATTTTTGAGGTGGTTTGTTCCAATTGTGTTACAATCAGTTTAAGTTTTTTTGCTACCATAGTATCATTTAAAACTCCAATTACATTGTCTTTTCGGTTTAAATCAGTCATGATTTGGTTTAAATTATTGGCAGATTCGGCTGTCCCTTTTGCAGCAATTTTCAAGTAATGCATGGTTTCTTTTAATTCTTTGGCAAGAATAGAATCACGAATTAACATGCCAACTGTTCCTTTGCCTAGTACAATCTCATTGGTAATTTTTAATAAATCAGCGGTTAGTAAAGCCGCATTTTCATTGGTTACATTTAAAGTTTCCAAAATCGCTTCGGTATTGATTCTGCTGTAGGATTGAATCGTATCGCCAGCGGTTACGGGTTCGGAAGCTCCTTTTCCTGGAATAATATTGATGACCATATTACCTACCAAACCATCAGAATTTATAGTTGCAATTGCATTTTTTTTGATGTGTTCCATCATCTTTTTTTCAATTAGCATTTCTACAACGATGGTAGAATCGTTCACCATTTCAATTTGTTTTACAGTGCCAATGTCGATTCCAGCATAACGCACATTATTGCCTTTTTGCAAACCATTTACGTTGCCAAAAACGGCTTTTAATGTCATCGTGTTACCAAAAATATTTTGTTTGTTGCCTACAAAGTAAATAGCTGTTAGAAACAAAACTGTTCCTAAAACCATAAAAATGCCGAGTCTTATTTTCTGATTTCTTGATTTTTCCATTTTCTTCTATTTAAAAAAAGCTTTAATCTTTGGATCTGTTGCTGCTTGTAAGGATTCAAAAGTTCCTTCTGCGTAATTTTTCCCGTCAATTAACAAAATCATCCGATTGGCAATGGCTTTGGCACAATCCACATCATGTGTGATGATAATGGAAGAGGTGTTGTATTTCTGCTGTATCGATTGCATCAAAAGAATGATTTCCTTTGAGGTAATTGGGTCTAAACCTGTTGTTGGTTCGTCGTATAAAATAATGGTTGGTTTCAATATTAATGTTCGTGCCAATGCAATTCTACGTTTCATTCCGCCTGAAAGTTCGTTGGGCATTAAATCAATAGCGTGTGCTAAACCAACACTTTCCAAAGCTTCTAAAACCAACGGCGTTGTGTCATCTAATTTTCCAATTTTTTTAGGATGGCGGCGCAACGGAAATTCCAAATTTTCTCGTACCGACATGGAATCGTAAAGTGCGCTACCTTGGAAGAGAAAACCTATATCGGTGCGTAATTCGTCTAATTCTTTTCTGTCCAATTCACTAATTTCTTTATCCGCAACTTTTATGGAACCGCCTTGATAATCTTCCAAACCAATAATACACTTAATCATCACCGATTTTCCCGAGCCCGATTTTCCCATTACGACTAAGTTTTCGCCTTTATGTAATTCCAAATCGAAGCCGTTTAGTACGACATTGGTACCAAATTGCTTGTGTAGCTTTTCAATTTTTATGATTACTTCTGTTTTTTCCATATTATACATCATAAAAAATATTGGTAACAAAAACCGCAATGAAATCAATTACAAATAGGAGCATAGAAGTGTAAACTACTGCTGCATTTGCAGCTTTTCCCACACCAACCGTTCCTTTTTTGCAATAATAGCCTTTGTAGCAACCAATGAGTCCAATGGCAAAACCAAAGAAAAAGGTTTTAATGGTAGCCGGAACAATATCACTAAATTTTAAAATAGAAAATACTTGATTGAAATACAGTTGGAACGAGACATTTTCTTTCATACTTTCTACCAAATACGAACCGTAAATTGCTAGAAAATCGCCAAAAATCACTAGTAACGGCAACATTAATGTAGTGGCTAAAATTCGTGTGATAACTAAGTATTTGAATGGATTGGTTCCTGAAACTTCCATGGCATCAATTTGTTCGGTAACGCGCATGGAACCTAATTCAGCGCCAATTCCTGAACCAATTTTCCCAGCACAAATTAACGCGGTAATAATTGGACCAATTTCACGCACGATGGAAACACTAACCATAGACGGAATCCAAGAAGCAGCACCAAACTCTTCCAATGTTGGCCTAGATTGTAAAGTAAAAACTAAACCAATAATAAAACCTGTAGTCCCTACTAAAAACAAGGAGCGATAGCCAATATAAAAACATTGTCGCAAGAGTTCTTGAAGTTCGTAAGGTGGCACTAAAAATTCTTTGAAAAAACGCCCTGCGAAATAGGTAATTTCACCTAATTCGATGAGAAAGTTTTGAACCGCTTCAATAAGATTTTCAAAATATTTTTTCATGAAGCTACGTTAATTACTTTCAAATATAGTGATTTTTAGTGAGATAGTATTATTGTTTGTAAGATATGTAGTAAAAAAATCCGACTTGTATTTGAGTCAGATTTAGTTTGTTTTTGTATATGGATTATGAATTTGAGCTATTATAGATTGTTATTTATTAAATTATTTATTAACGAAAAGGGTTATTCCATTTAACTTCTGAGCTTATACTATTATCTGTTAGTTTTTTTAAAAACGCAACTAATGCACTTTTTTGAGTTTCAGTTAAATTTAACTGAATTGGATTACCATTAGCATCTGTTAATGCAGGTGATAAAGTTGGATGTGCTTGAACTCCACTATTGTAATGTTCTACAACTTCTTCCTGAGTTGCAAATCTTCTATCATGCATGTAAGGAACTGTTAATTCAATGTTTCTTAGAGTTGAGGTTTTAGATCTTCCAACAAAAATTGGATTTACAAATACATTTCCTGAGCCTAAATCTGTTGATGAAAATGCATCTAATCCGTTGTTTTGAGACCTGGGATTAACACTTATGAAAGCTTCTGTTGTTATGACATCCAAAACAAGCTCCGTCACCGTTTGGGATGGTTTGAAAAAAAATATTTTTACCCGTATTTTCTTCAGTTGTAAAATTAGGAAAATTTGTTCCAGGTGATGTAACCATTGCTCTACCTAAATCGTATTTGCTGGAATAACTATCGATACTTCGAACAAATTGCGCTAATACTTTTGAAATTCTATCCGAATTGATTTCTTCTGTTCCAAATGCATTCTGAAAGAATTCAGAATAATAAGATTGTTACCGAACAGTAGTTACCACTTCGCTTAGAGTCATTCCCATTTCTACAGGGTCTTGAAAAGGCATTAAAACTTGCTCTTCTAATGTTGCTAGCTCTTTCATCCCAAAAAAAAACGACCACGTTGATAAAAACGCACATTTATTAATGTCATAGAATGATGGCCAGTTAGACCAACATCAAAACCGATACTTAAAATTGCATCATCTGAGAAACCTTTTTCTTGTTTGTGACAGAAAGCACAAGAGATGGTTCCATTTGCGCTTAGTTTTTTATCATAAAACAATACTCTTCGAGAGTTCTACCTGCATTAGTGATTGGATTGTCTAACGGTGTGTTGTCTGGTCCATTTATCGATGTCGGTAATAGTTGTCCAGGCACATTAGTTGTAAAATGATTAGGTAAGTTAAGGCTAGTATAATCATAAGGAGTTTCAGGAAGATTTAATTCACTAGTAGGAATTGAATCGTATGTGTCTTCTTTACTACAAAAGTTAAACTAAATACCAATGCAAGGAGTATTGTATAAACTATAAATTTTTTATTACCCTTATCTTAATATTTTAAGTTAATCTTAAGATTTGATACTTAAAACATCAAAAGGTTTAATAATCGTTTTTATAAAGTAGAAAAACAGATTTGTGTTTGAGTCTGATTTGGTGTTTGTTTTTGGATTTAGAATTTGTGGTACTAGTTTTGTTAAATTTTTTTTATTAAAATATAAAGCGAGTCGTTGCCAACCACGTTAAAACTGCCGAACTTTTCATCATCCAAAACTGCGGACACGTAGTAAATGTAGAGCAACCAATTATTTTTAATGAAGCGGTGATTGGGTATTTGAAGGGGAAAGTCTTTGAGTAAATAAACTAATTTATTGGTTCCATTTTGTCAGAAATAAATTTGCTGCATTTTGAATTTTTTACCCATGAAAATTCTCTATTACGAGCTAATTCAATAATTATTTTACAATTATCATTTTCATATTCAAATTCATCAATAATCAATATTGTTTCTGTTTTATTAGATTTAAATGTTTTGAGTGATGTTTTAATGAATTTTGCCTCTGAGAAAATTTTATCATTTTTTCCGTTTAATATATTCTCTTTAATAAGGTGAAAGTATAATTTATTTTCAGTTGAAAGTTCACAAAATAATTTTTGCTTTATGCTGTCATTTTCGATTATAAAAGTAGAACCGCCTAGAACTTTATCATTAGAAGTATCAATATCACTAGATTTTTTGTTACAAGCAAAGCAAAATATCAAAATAATTAGTAAAGAAACTTTTTTCATTTATTTTCTAAATATAAATTTGTTTTTAGCTTTATGACAGTATGTTTTAAATCTCCATATTGTCAAATTGAAAAGTTAAAAGTAATTTATCCCATTCCAAATATACTAAAACTTTTACAAATCAAACCCTATAAAACAAAAAAACTCCGACCAAAGCGATAAGGAATGTAGAGCAACCAATTATTTTTAATAAAGCGGTAATTGGGTATTTGAAGGGAAAAAGTTGATGTTTTTAGGAATCTGGTTTTGGACTTTTTGAAATTATAAATCGCATTAATCCAGGAAACCATCGTTGTATCCATACAAATATTTTACCGTGTCCGGTGAAAATATAATTTCTCTTTCGTTTTAAAATAGCCTTTACCATTACTTTTGCAGCTTTATCAGTAGGCCAAATTAAATTTGACGGACGTGGATCTGGTCGTTCAGGATGCCAAACACCGTCATTATCCATTCTTGCAATTTCCGAAACTACAAATCCAGGATGCAGTGTAGTACAACTTACGCCTGTGTCCATTAATTCAACTTGTAAAGTTTGACCAATTGAATGTACGGCAGCTTTTGAAGCACCGTAAGCACCTAAATTAGGATTAGGAAGATAGGCGCCTACACTGCCTACCAAACCAATTCTTCCTTTGTTTTTCTTTAAATGGGGTAGGGCATATTTAACCGTTAAGGCTAAGCCTGTGACATTGCCTTGTAATTGTCTATTCCAATCTTTAGCTGTTAGCTTTTCTATACTTCCAAAAACACCAAAACCAGCGTTAGCTATAACAACATCCAAACGCCCCCAAGTTTTAATAATTTGTTGGACTGCATTTTCAATAGCGGTTTCTTCCATTATATCACACGGTAGTGCCAATGCTTCCCCGCCTGAGTATTTAATTTCGTTTGTCACTTTATCCAAAAGTTCTTTACGTCTGGAGGAAAGAACTACTCTATATCCTAATTTTGCCCATTCAAAAGCCATTGATTTACCAATGCCAGATGAAGCACCAGTTATCCAAACTACATTTTCTTTTGTATCTGTCATTTTTAGTGTTATTGGTTAATAGAATTGTTTTTCAGGTTAGTAACGTTCTCTGCATTTGCGTAGGAACGGAAATTAGAACAGAGTTCGCTCTGCTAAGATAGAATTTTTTTGGAAAGAACAAAGTGTTTAACTTGTTGGAAACCAACTATTGCGTAAATGCAATGTTGTAAGTAGATTTGGTTTATTCTTCAAGTAAATTTGTATTATTTTGCTCAAGCTGGAAAATTGTATTATTTAATTGTTCCAACCTTTCGACATTTTGAATATTAAACGTTTCGTTAATTGTTTTGTAATTAATGTTTATTGAAGTCTTTTCGATAACTGTGGATGTTTCTTCAAGTTTTTCTTTTGCCAGAACTAAAGGAGTTATTCCTCCTACAAATCCGCCTAATGCCCCTAACACGATTATAGTTTCTTTTATACATCCAATAACAGAAGACCAATTGATATATTGATTATCAAGTTTTTTTATTACTCTTTGTAAATATTCAATTATTTGTTTCTTAACTTTATCACTAATAGTTGTATCCTTTTCTATTAGTTCAATTGCGTCAAGGATAAGTTGCTTAACTTGTTGCTTGTTCGAATTTTCCGGCTGAAAAAAACCATTAAGTTTCAAATTGTCGTAGCGATAGTGTCTCATATTTGAAGCATCACCAATGAATTCTAAAGTTTGGGAATAAAGTTCCTCGAAATCATCCTTTATTTTTGGTATAATGTTTCCATTTTTACCTAAGAGAAATAGTAAAATTTTAGATTTATCTTTTCGTCTTCTGTTCATTTTTACATCTTCAACTATCGCATTAATTAAATCAAAATACTTCTCTTTTTTTTCTTTTACAACGTAAGACAAATTATCTATACAATTAATAAATTTTGTTGAAGTCGCTTTTAGCTGAATTTGTTCCTCGTATGGAAACTCTTTAGAGGATAAGTTTGATAAGTATTGTAAATAATATTCAAAAATTAAATCTGAATTGTCTAAATCGGTATTTAAATATTCTGTAAATGTCATATCTTGATTTGTTTAGTTCCTTGAAACTTACCTACAACTTATTTATGTATGACAAAATCACACAAAACCATCTGTTTTAGCAGATATGTATGATAACCATCATACTTTTCTATTCAAATATAAAAAAATCTTTACAAATCAAACCCTATAAAACAAAAAAACTCCGACCAAAGCCGGAGTGATTTTTTTAAACTAACCTAACCAATAATGAGAATTCATTTACTAACAGGGCAAAAGTACAACTATTTAAATGGCTTAATGTTAAGGATTTGTTATTTATATGTTATTGATTATTAAAAATTTAGAAACTATTTTTTGTCTTGCATCGCAAACACTTTTTTCAATAAATCAGAGCTTCTAGCATTCAAATTGGTTCTGATGTTGCCTTCTTCCACCGCAATCATTTTAAAAACACCTTCCATGGCTTTGTTGGTCGTGTAATCTGTTAAATCAGGATTTACTTTGGTTACTAATGGTATGGAGTTGTATTTTGTAATAATGTTATTCCACACTTGATCGGCACCTACTTTTGCAAACGAATTTTTAATCACAGGATTAAATTTGGTATACAAAGCATTTGAAGTGGTGTTTTGTAAATAGGTGGTTGCCGCCGTATTGTTTCCCATTAAAATATTTTTAGCATCATTGAAAGTCATTTGTTTTACTGCATCAACAAAAATAGGAGTTGCTTCTTTTACCGCATCTTCAGCCGCTCGGTTTAATACTTTCAAACCTTCATCCGCTAAACTCGATAATCCAATTTGTCTTAATTTGGTATCTACTATTTTTAATTCTTCAGGCAAAAGAATTTTTACTGCTTCATTTTTAAAAAAACCATCAGTTGTAGTTAATTTGGTTACTTGCTTCGAAATACCATTGTTTAACGCTTCTTTTAATCCGTTACCAATTTCTGCTTGTGTCAATCCTGTTCCTTGTGGTAATTGATTCATTACTTGTTGCATTTCGGCACAACTAAAAAAACTAAATACCATTAGGCTTAAAACTACTTTTTTCATCTATCTATTTTTTTTCTGATTGATTACAAATATAATGCCTTTTTTTAGGACGAATTATTTTAAAATTTATAAAAGGAAAAAAATATTAAATTCGTAAATTGCGTGACTTTTAAAAAGAACCTAGTAAAATGGAACAAGTACAACCTTACCAACCAAAAAATAAAGTTAGAATTGTAACGGCTGCGTCATTATTCGACGGACACGATGCTGCTATCAACATCATGCGTAGAATTATTCAAGCTACAGGAGTAGAAGTAATTCACCTGGGTCACGATAGAAGTGTGGAAGAAGTAGTTAATACTGCTATTCAAGAAGATGCAAATGCAATAGCAATGACGTCGTACCAAGGCGGTCATAACGAATATTTCAAATACATGTACGATTTGCTTAAAGAAAAAGGAGCAGGTCACATCAAAATATTTGGTGGAGGTGGAGGTGTAATCTTACCTTCAGAAATTTCAGAATTACACGAATACGGAATCGAAAGAATTTATGCTCCAGATGATGGTCGTGCTATGGGATTACAAGGTATGATTAACGATTTAGTACAGCGTTCTGATTATCCAATTGGTGATAAACTAACAGGAGAATTGTCACAAATTGAAGAGAAAAACCCTACAGCCATTGCAAGATTGATTTCAGCAGCAGAAAATTTCCCAGAAATTGCAAAATCAGTTTTTGAAGAAATTCACCAAAAGAATGAAACGTCTAAAATCCCAGTTTTAGGAATCACAGGAACTGGTGGTGCTGGAAAATCGTCTTTGGTAGATGAATTGGTTAGAAGATTTTTAATTGATTTTCCTGAAAAAACCATCGGATTAATTTCGGTTGACCCATCCAAACGTAAAACTGGCGGCGCGTTATTGGGAGATAGAATTCGTATGAATGCGATTAACAATTCTCGTGTTTACATGCGTTCGTTAGCAACTCGTCAATCGAATTTAGCATTATCGAAATATGTAGCAGAAGCGATTCAAGTCTTGAAAGCAGCAAAATACGATTTAATTGTGTTAGAAACTTCAGGAATTGGACAATCCGATACAGAAATTATGGATCATTCTGATGTTTCGTTATACGTAATGACGCCAGAATTCGGAGCTGCAACCCAGTTGGAAAAAATCGATATGTTAGATTTCGCCGATTTAGTGGCGTTAAATAAATTCGACAAACGTGGTGCTTTAGATGCGATACGCGATGTGAAAAAACAATACCAACGCAATCATAATTTATGGGATGTTGATCCAGATAAAATGCCTGTTTTTGGAACTATCGCTTCACAATTCAACGACCCAGGGATGAACACGCTTTACAAATCCATCATGGATAAAATTGTAGAGAAAACAGGAGCGGATTTAAAATCGACTTTCGAAATTACGCGTGAAATGAGCGAGAAGATTTTCGTAATTCCACCGCATAGAACACGTTATTTATCTGAAATTGCAGAAAACAACAGAAAATATGATGAAACAGCGCTTTCTCAAGTAGAAGTAGCTCAAAAATTATACGGAATTTTTAAAACGATTGAAAGTGTTACGGGTAAAATTCCAACTTTAACAAAAGCTGGTTTAGATGTTGTCACTCCGAGCGAAGTCGAGGAGCAATTTGTAAAGCTTCTTTCAGCTGAATTCGACCGTGTAAAAATGAATTTGGATCCATACAACTGGGAAATCATTTTAACTTGGGACGAAAAAGTAAACAAATACAAAAATCCGGTTTACAGTTTTAAAGTTCGTGACAAAGAAATCAAAATCGCAACACATACCGAATCGTTATCACATTCTCAAATTCCAAAAGTGGCCTTACCAAAATACCAAGCTTGGGGCGATATTTTAAAATGGAATTTACAAGAAAATGTTCCTGGAGAATTCCCATTCGCATCAGGATTATATCCATTCAAACGCGAAGGAGAAGATCCAAGTAGAATGTTTGCAGGAGAAGGCGGGCCAGAAAGAACAAACAAACGTTTCCATTATGTATCAGCAGGATTACCTGCAAAACGTTTATCAACAGCTTTTGACTCGGTAACGTTATATGGAAATGATCCACATGTTCGACCAGATATTTATGGGAAAATCGGAAATGCTGGAGTTTCTATTTGTTGTTTAGACGATGCTAAGAAATTGTATTCAGGTTTCGATTTAAGTCATCCGTTAACTTCGGTTTCGATGACGATTAATGGTCCAGCGCCAATGTTGTTAGGATTCTTCATGAATGCTGCCATCGACCAAAATTGTGAAAAATATATCGTTGAAAATGGCTTACAAGATGAAGTAGAAGCTAAAATCAACGAAATTTACAAGAAAAAAGGAGTAGAACGTCCAAGATATCAAGGCGCTTTACCTGAAGGAAATAATGGTTTAGGTTTGATGCTTTTAGGAGTTACCGGTGACCAAGTTTTACCTTTAGATGTTTATAATGATATTAAAGTAAAAACATTAGCACAAGTTCGTGGAACGGTTCAAGCAGATATTTTAAAAGAAGATCAAGCGCAAAATACTTGTATTTTCTCAACAGAATTTGCATTGCGTTTAATGGGAGACGTTCAAGAATATTTCATCAAACAAAATGTTCGTAATTTCTATTCAGTTTCTATTTCAGGTTATCATATTGCTGAAGCGGGAGCGAATCCAATTACACAATTAGCATTCACATTAGCCAATGGTTTCACTTACGTGGAATACTATTTAAGTAGAGGAATGAACATTAACGATTTCGGTCCGAACTTATCATTCTTTTTCTCAAACGGAATTGACCCTGAATACGCAGTAATCGGTCGTGTAGCACGAAAAATTTGGGCGAAAGCTTTAAAAAATAAGTACGGAGCAAACGAAAGAGCGCAAATGTTGAAATACCACATTCAAACTTCGGGGCGTTCTTTACACGCGCAAGAGATTGATTTCAATGATATCCGTACGACTTTACAAGCGTTATATGCAATTTACGATAACTGTAATTCGTTGCATACCAATGCTTACGATGAAGCAATTACAACACCAACAGAAGAATCAGTGCGAAGAGCAATGGCCATTCAGTTGATTATTAATAAAGAATTAGGTTTAGCGAAAAACGAAAACCCAATCCAAGGTTCGTTCATCATTGAAGAATTAACCGATTTAGTAGAAGAAGCTGTTTTACAAGAATTCGACAGAATCACTGAACGTGGTGGCGTTTTAGGTGCAATGGAAACCATGTACCAACGTTCGAAAATTCAAGAAGAATCTTTGTATTATGAAACCTTGAAACATACAGGTGAATTCCCAATTATTGGAGTAAATACCTTCTTGAGTTCAAAAGGTTCACCAACAGTTATTCCAGCTGAGGTAATTCGTGCAACGGAAGAAGAAAAACAATATCAAATTGATATGTTGAATAACCTTCACAAAACAAGTGCCGACAAGGTAGCCGAACAATTAAATGTAATTCAAGAAGCAGCCATCAACAATCAAAACATTTTCGAAAAATTAATGGATGCGACAAAAGTGTGTTCGTTAGGACAAATTACAAGTGCATTGTTTGAGGTTGGTGGACAATACCGAAGAAATATGTAATATTTCAAAAAATATATTTTGTAGAGACAAGGCATTGCCTTGTCTCTTTTTTTTTGAATTCATTCAAAAAAAAATAAAATCCATTTCCAATTCCCAAAATATTTTCATTATTTCGCATAACGATATAATATTCAACGCCATGCAAAATAAATTCAAAAACAAATACCGCATTTCCTCTGCGCGTTTACAAACCTGGGATTATTCCAATGACGGTGCCTATTTCATTACCATTTGCACCCAAAACCGACACCATTTTTTTGGTAAAATTCAAAATCAAGAAATGCAATTATCCGAAATAGGAAAATTGGCAGAACAATTTTGGTTAGAAATTCCCAATCATTTTCCCATGGTTGAATTAGGAAATTTTGTGGTCATGCCGAATCATGTCCATGGGATTTTGATTATTGATAATATTTCCAATTCCACTGTAGAGACGCGATGAATCGCGTCTGATAATGATGATAAAAAAAACAATATCAATGAGACGCGATTAATCGCGTCTACAGGGTGGAACCGGTGGATTTTCGGGTGATAAAAATCCGATGTTAGGTAATTCAATTTCAAAAATTGTCCTTTGGTACAAAGGACGATGATCATTTGAATGCAGAAAAATTAACCCCAATTTCGCCTGGCAATCCCGATTCCATGATCACATCATTCGCAATTCAAGATCATTTGATAATATTCAAAATTATATTGAGCAAAACCCAGTAAAATGGAATGAAGATACATTTTATTAATGTACAACCGTAGATGATGAAGTCTATTTTATTCTAAGAATAGAAAAGGAACAAAATTATTCTGTTCCTTTTTTTGTTAGCATTTTAATGCCGCCAGCAAATAATAAAATTGCTAAACCTAAATAAATGAACCCTTCTTGTTTTTCAGATTTGTTGGAAGCATCAATTTCTATACCTAAAACTTTTACTTCAGCGGAACTATCACTGACTTTATTAATACCAAAATAACCTAACGTAAGAGAGGCAATTACTAAAATGATGCCTAATATTTTGTTTGTTTGCATGTTGAGAGTTTTTATGATATTCAAATATAATTGAAACGAAACGAGTTGAGTTATATTGTTTTTAGGAAAAGTTACATAATTAATATGTTCCATCCACATAAAACCATAATCCGTTTTCCAATTTAAAAGTCGAATGTTCGTAATGTATTTGTGCTTTCATATTTTCATCTAAATAATAGGCTTTAAAAGTTACGGTAGTTTCATTGGAGGCTAGAATTTCTAATTTTAACCATTTATTTGATTGGCTCCATGCTAAAATATCTTTTTTGTTGTGAAATTTTCTTTTGGAACTATGCGTCGTGTTTACTAAATAATCTGCCGCACCAGTAGCAAAAGCACTATAACGAGAACGCATTAATTTTTCAGCTTTTGGAGCGTTCGCTGTTCCTTTTATATAAGGTTCGCAACAATCTTGAAACGAAATTGAATTTCCACAGTAGCAATTGGGCATAAATTATGATTTAGATTCATTGAATTTTTTGGTGATTTCTTTCAATTTTTCAGCACGAGCATTTTTTTTAGCCTTTTCTTTAGCTTGCTCTTTGTGTAATTTATCGTTGTGAGCCTTGATATTTTTAGGATTATTTCTTCCCATTTTTCAATGTATTTAAAGTTTCAAAGATACTAAATAATTGGATTTTAAATTTTTGGCACAACTATTGAATATTATTTTGTATAACCATTAAATTCTTAGATTATGAAAAAAATTACTTTACTACTAGCTTTTATCGGGATGATAACGCTACAGAGTTGTGTTCGTGAAGAGGTGATTGTTCAAGATCCTTATGATAACGATACGATAAGTGAAGTTTTCCAATATAATAATGTAAACTTTACTTCAGGAAATGGATATAGTGTATTGTTGAATTTTCCACATAGTATCTTTAGTTCTGATATGGTTTTGGTTTACCGAAGATCGGGTAACAGTTCATCAGGAGCCATTTGGAAGTTATTACCAGAAACCTATTATTTTGATGATGGAACGTTAGACTTTGGTTACCAAAACGATTTTACACGATTTGATGCAGAAGTAGTATTATTTGGTTATGATCTACCTGGATTGTCAAGTGATTTTAGATTAAATCAAGTAATCCGAGTGGTGGTAATTCCAGCTTACTTTGGTAATAAAACCGCTAATCCGGTAGATACGAAAGATTATGAAGCTGTAATTAACTACTACGGTATCGATAATAAAAATGTAACAGAAATTAATTTATAAGAGAAAAGAGCTGGAAATCAGCTCTTTTTTTATGCATCTATTTTATCAATCTTCAAATAACCAATGTGTTTTTCGTCTTCGAAAGTGGCATTGGTTTTTGTTATTTTTAAAGCGAATTCCGATTTAAATTTATCCGAAAGAATTTCTTCGATATTGTGAATATCATCTACATCAACACCATATTTATCATCAATATGTGATTCGGCGCCTTTGAAACCGCAATGTTTGTAAAAAACGGTTTGTTTGGCTTTTTTTATAGCTTCGGCTTTTGTTTTAGCAACTGTTACAATTTTATAGTGGTATTCTTCAAATTCTCCTTTTTTGTAACCGCCTAAGTTTAGAAAGAACACTTGTTCTTCTTGAGTAGTTTTTTCGTTTTTCGAAATCACTTCAATGGTATAGCCGTCTGCAAAAGTTATTTTTTGCCAAGCATCAATATGAATTCGTCCTTTAGCCTCTGGCCAAAATGCATTCATGTCAGGAACCAATTCTTTTAAACTGCTACCAATTCCAAAAAAAATATCGTGTTGCTCTGTAAAGCGACCATTTGGAGTACAGCCCAACATTACCATGTGTAAAAAATGTTTTTCCATAAAGCAAAAGTAGTAAAAAAATAATTTACCCCTAAAAAATAGGGGTTAAAATATAATTATATCATTTTATTTGTATATTTGCACATCTTTTCAAGGGTATAACTACAAAACACACAACTTTATGTCAACATTTCGATTTCAAGCTTTACAACGCGCTACCGATCGTAAACCAGTAGAAGTAGAAGAACTAGATCGTAAATCAGCTATTTTTGGAACCAATGTTTTTGGAGACAAAGCCATGCGTCAATTTTTAACTCCAGATGCTTACAAAGCGGTTAAAGATGCGGCCAACGGTACCAAAATCGACCGAAAAATGGCGGAATACATCGCGCTAGGAATGAAAGAATGGGCGCTTTCTAAAGGCGTTACGCATTACACACACTGGTTTCAACCATTAACAGGAACAACTGCTGAAAAACACGATGCTTTCTTCGAAACTTCTTTTGATGGAAGTGATCCAGTAGAAAAATTTGGTGGTAGCCAATTGGTACAACAAGAACCAGATGCTTCTTCGTTTCCAAATGGTGGAATTCGTAATACATTCGAAGCTAGAGGTTATACCGCTTGGGATCCTACATCGCCAGCGTTTATTTTTGGAACTACTTTATGTATTCCAACGGTTTTTGTTTCGTATACTGGTGAAGCATTGGATAATAAAACACCATTATTAAGAGCGTTGCATGCTATTGATTCTGCTGCTATCGATGTAGCTAGATACTTCGATAAAAACGTTAAAAAAGTAACACCAACATTAGGTTGGGAACAAGAATATTTCTTGATTGATAGCGCTTTAGCTACTTCAAGACCTGATATTTTGGCAACTGGAAGAACGTTGTTAGGACATACTTCTGCCAAAGGACAACAATTAGAAGACCATTATTTTGGTTCTATTCCGACGCGAGTGTTACAATACATGCGCGATTTGGAAAACGAATGTATGTTATTGGGAATTCCAGTAAAAACACGTCATAATGAAGTGGCGCCGAACCAATTTGAATTGGCACCTATTTTCGAAGAAACGAATTTAGCGGTGGACCACAACTCTTTATTGATGGATGTCATGCAGAAAGTAGCAGAACGTCACGATTTCAAAGTATTGTTCCATGAAAAACCGTTTAAAGGAGTAAATGGTTCAGGAAAGCACAACAACTGGTCTTTGGCAACGGATACAGGTGTAAACTTGTTGAGTCCAGGGAAAACACCAATGAGCAACTTACAATTCTTAACGTTTTTTATCAATACGATTAAAGCGGTTCATGATTATGAAGAATTGTTGCGTGCTTCTATTGCATCAGCAAGTAATGACCACCGTTTAGGAGCTAATGAAGCGCCACCTGCGATTATTTCGGTATTTATTGGTCAACAATTAACCAAAGTTTTAGCGGAATTAGAAGGTGTTTCTAAAGGAAAGTTATCGCCAGAAGAAAAAACCGATTTAAAATTGAACGTAGTTGGAAAACTTCCAGATGTGATGTTGGACAATACCGACAGAAACCGAACGTCTCCATTTGCTTTCACAGGAAATAAATTTGAATTTAGAGCTGTGGGTTCTTCTGCAAACTGTGCCGTTTCTATGACCACTTTGAACACGATTGTTGCGAAGCAATTGAAAGATTTTAAAGCGGAAGTAGATACTTTGATTGAAAAGAAAGATTTGAAGAAAGACGAAGCGATTTTCAACGTGTTAAGAGAATACATCAAACAAACCAAAGCTATTTTATTTGAAGGCGATGGTTACAGTGAAGCTTGGGAAGTAGAAGCGAAAAAACGCGGATTAAGCAACCACAAAACTACTCCAGAAGCGTTGAAAGCGAAAGTTTCTAAAAAAGCGGTTGCCGTTTTTGGTGAAATGGACGTAATGAACCACGTGGAAGTGGAATCAAGATACGAAATTGAATTGGAAGAATATGTGAAGAAAATCCAAATCGAAGGTCGTGTGTTGGGTGATATTGCTAGAAACCATGTAGTACCAACAGCAATTAAATACCAAAACGTGTTAATCGAAAACGTAAAAGGATTGAAAGAAATTTTTGGTAAAGACTTTGAAAAAATCGCTGGCGAACAAATTAACTTAATCAAAGAAATTTCGGGTCATATTGAAGGCATTAATTCTAAAGTAGAAGCAATGACTCAAGAACGCAGAACAGCAAACGCCTTAACGAATACCGAAAAAATGGCAGCCGCTTATTGCGATAAAGTAAAACCGTATTTTGACCAAATTCGTTACCACGCTGACAAACTAGAATTGTTAGTAGACGACGAAATGTGGACATTGACAAAATATCGTGAATTGTTGTTTACGAAGTAATTTGAAAATATTGATTATAAAAACACCCCAAAAAAATACTTTTGGGGTGTTTTGTTTTGTGAAAGGAATAGTTTTGATTTTAAAATTTTTATTATTTGTTGGAGTTGTCAACATGATTTGTGATTGCCTTTAAATTTTGTCTTTCAATATAAAATTTAATAGTGTCACCTTTGTTAAATAATTTATCTTCATTTTTCAAATTGAGATAATTACAAAATTCATGAACAGAAACAGAAATTTTATATCCAAATATTGTGTCTAACCCATCTTTGTTTACAATTATTCCTTTGGCTTTACAAGAATATGGGTGATGATATTCGCTGTAGTTTTTTTTCAAAATAACAATTTTCTTATCATTGTTGTAATCCACTTCAAATCCAAATTCTACTGAATCTCCGACTTTAAAAGTAGCATAATATTCTTCTGAATTTAGTCTAGAATTTTCAAATTCTACTTTTGATTTTTCAATCAAATTTAAGTAGTCGCTGATTTGTTCTTGAAATCCTATGTTTTTTTTATTAAGTTTTCTATGTAATGAAGTTAAAATTATTGAAGATATTTTATCTGGATTTGAAACTCCTTTTTCTTTAAAATAAACAAACAATTTTGTGTCTCCATTCCAAATTTCCCATTCGTTTCTGATGTATTTACCTAATGTAAAATGGTATTTTCCAATAATATCTTCTTCGGGTGTATTTTTAAAACTTTCAAGTTCAGAAGAATTCAATTTACATTCTAAATAATCAATAGATTCTATAATGTTTTTAGGTAAAAAATCATTATTATAATTTTGACATTGGTCATCTTTACAACTTAAATTCAGAAAATAAAGAATTATTAAGAGATTTTTTTTCATAAATTAAACACTGGTATTTTGTTAGATTTTTAAAAAAACAAGTTTAAGTTTCTTGTGGAATTTTTATAAATAATGGAAAAGAAGTCAAGCCTAATAAATGCATGAAAAAACCGTTTTTTAGTAAATAGTGGTTTTAATTTTAGTTTATTTAGTTCTGAAAAAATTTAATTCTACCACTTTTTGTTTTAGAGGAATGTATAGTTCAGTGTTCATCTTTGAATCCCAAAAATCAAGATGATAAGAACCTTTGAACCAATTTCCCTCTTCCTCTTTGGTTATTTCTCTTCTGCTTTCAATTCCTAATTCTGTTAAGTTGGCTGTAATTTCTAACATGGATAGAAAAAAGATATCAGTTTTGTTTACTTGATGTGTTTCTCGATAATCAGTGACATATTTTCTAATTGTAGTAATCAATATTTTTAGGTTATCCATGTTTTTTTAAAGTTATTAATTTAATAATAAATTGAGTTTGGAAGATCTTCCTTGATTGAATCTGGAAGGATTTTTTTAATTTCTTTTAAGTAGGAACTCGTAACATTAATTAAACTATCTATTCTCTGCTCGTCTTTATAGCTCATGGTTTTATTAAAGTAAATATTTAGAGGTACATCATTTATATTGACAAATTTTGCTTTGTTGTTTGATTCAGTATTCTCATTGTAGTAATGGAATTCAATAAAATTATATTTCATTCCATTGCCAGAAATTATTGTGTCATAAACCTGAAAAAATACAGCATTTATTTTATAACTATTTTCATCTTTGATTAAGTTGTTAAGAGATTCAAATGCTGCATATTCATAATTATTCTTGAGATGATTTTCTTTAAAGTTTAGATTTGCATTTATATTTTTACGAAATTCATTTTCATACCAAATGGAAAATTTAAAATAAAAACAAACTAAGAAAATAACTGAGAATAAAAAAAGATAAGATTTGTTTAATATTTTGGTTTTCAAAAATTCTTTATCTAGGAAATGGTTTAAAAGGAATCCAGCGAATTGTGAAATTAATATGAATACTAATGGAAGGACTAAAATAAAAATGTAAGATTCTTCTATTTTATTGAATAATAATCCTACAAATGTTAGAAAATATAAAAAATAATATTTAATAAATCTTTTTAATCCAATTTTCATAAAGTTTATATATAATGCTTTGACGCATATTAAAGTTGTATAAAATTAGCAGAAAAATTTACAAGTAGAAAATTTCGAAAACAAAACACGCCTAGCAATTGTTACAAACGTTTGTTTGGCAACGTTAGTAATACAAAGTTGCTTTCCGTTCTGGACAGTTTTCAAGATTGCAAAGAATACTTCCTCTTTCATATTTGTTTATATCATAAACCTTTATCATATTAAAAAGTTTATGTTTTATATAGTCAAATTCAAAAGTTTTTTCATTGAAAATTGTGTCGATTGGTTGTGACTCAAAAAAGCCTTCATGATTTCCATTGTTTTTTTTCATGTAGTTTCCAAGCTTTCCAAAGATTGTCTTTGTATAATTTTTATGAGAAGCAATTTTTTTTGGACAATTCAATACTCCATCATATTCTAATCCTTTTATACTGTCTAAAAATGAATATTTGGATTCCAAAACGATATAGTCATAATTTGATACTTCGTAAAAAAAATCTTTATAACTTTTTGCAGTTGAATCTTTTAATAATTTACTTCTGATAAGCTCTTTTTCAAATCCTTTTATGTAATGTTTTATTGAAATTCCATTAACCGTAACTTCCTCTGAATAACATTTATTATAAATTTCTGAAATATCTTTATCTTGACAGCCATATAATAAACTGATTACAAAAAATATGATTAAATACTCGATTCTTTTCATAATGTTACCTAATGTTTTGGCGCTTGGCGTCGTTTTTATGTTTTGCGCTTGCGGCAGGGCTATATTGCTTACTCGCTGTTAGCGTTAGTTATTTTATTCGTTCTAAAAGCCTATAGTAAATAACTTTTCCATTACCATCATCTAAAGTCATTATTAAATTTCCCTTTTTAAGAAAATCGTTGATATCTTTCGCAAATAAATTTACACCCCACATTTCTTCGTAATCTTTGATTTCTGGATTATCAATAAAGACAAATTGTCCATTCAATTTATAATTAGGGCTTTTGTCTTTTGGAAGAACATCAAATATTTCCTTTAATTCTTTGGATGTATAATTGTAATCTTGATCTGACATCATTGAAAATACTTTGCCATTTTCATAAAAGACAAACCATTGATATTTTTGCGGCCAAGGATTTACTCCATTTAGATTATCTATTTTTTCTACATTTTTCTTTTTCCAAAAACCAATAAGTTCATCCATTTTTGGTGGACCTCCGGCTTCTGATTGTGCTAAACTAGAAAAGCATTTTGTTATTAGAAAGAATAATAAAATTGTTTTCAAGTAATTTGTTTTCATTTCAATGTTTTAGTTTATAATTATCCTAACGTTCTGCGGCTTGCTCTCAGTGGCGTTGCCACCAACACCAAGCCATTACAAATATAACAATACATTCCATTCAGCAACGGATTTTCCGTAGGAAAATCCGGAAGTAGCCATTGAAGCAAACCGCTGTGCATGTTGCACAACTCAAATATACAAAAACTTGCATAAAAAAGAGATAATTTGTAAATTTATTCATGCAAGGAAAGAAAAGTTTTACCCCACAGTTATTTGTTTCGGTTAATTTGTTGGACATGGTTCCAGTGGATAATTTTTACAGAAAATTGTTAACCGAACTTGATTTACATTTTATTTATAAAGCTACCCAAAAGTATTATGGTAAAGAAGGTCAAGAGAGTATAGATCCTGTTGTTTTCTTCAAGATTTTGTTGGTAGGTTATTTGAATAACATCAATTCAGATAGGCAATTAATCGCTTTTTGTAGTGATAGTTTATCGATACGTTTGTTTTTGGGTTATGATGTTCATGAGTC